>NZ_JANIIC010000001.1 GCF_024519315.1 Streptomyces malaysiensis subsp. samsunensis
CCTGGTCGTCCGCGCCAGCACGGCCCCGCCCACCGAGGGCTGATCCCCCCCACTTCGCCCGCCGAGGGCTGATCCCCCCCCCCGCCCCTTCCCGAACGGGGGCTCCGCCCCCGCCCCCGCCGGGGCTCCGCCCCGGACCCCGGTCCTCAATCGCCGGACGGGCTGGATTTTCCAGCCCGTCCAGCGGCACATCCCAGCGGTAGCTCGGGGAGGTGGAAGACCGAACTCGGTGACGCGACCCCACAGGACGCAGGCACGGCCCCAGCAGGGCCAGGGCACAGCCCGACGGGGCCGGGAGCCCAGCAGAGCCCGGAGCACAGCCCAACAGGGCCGGGGGCGCAGCCCCGGTGGGGCCGGGGGCGGAGCCCCCGTTCGGGGAGGGGCTGGGGTGGGGAACAAAGGCCCATCCCCGTTGGGCCCCTTGACACCGCATCAGCACCCCCATACCTTCCACGCAACCGCATCCGAGAATTATCGGGCTGCTTCCGGAAGGCTCACGATGCGCATACCTCGGTCAAGGGCCACCCTTCGTGCGTCCACCCTGGCGGCGGCCGTGCTGCTGGTCGGGACGGCACTCGCCGACTCACCGGTTTCGCCGCGATGCGCAGCACCCGGGAGGGGATGTGACCGACGTCCTCCACGACCGCAAGAACCACCCCCCGAACGGCGTCCGTACGCCGAAGAAGACCCCGGCGGCCCCTCGCCCCCGCCTCAGCCGCCGGGGTCTGCCCCGCTCGAACTATCCAGCCGCGCTCGGCTCCCTGATCTGGCTCGGCATCGTCGGACTGCCGCTGTATGTGCTGGTGGCCGCCACCTTCCAGACCCGCGACGGCTATATCGACGACGGTCCGCTGGCCCTGCCCGACCACCCCACGCTCGCCAACTACCGGCGGGTGCTGCGCTCGGACTTCCTCTCCTACCTCCTCAACACCGCGCTGGTCACGGCCGTATGCGCGGCGATCGTGATCACGCTGTCGGTGACCGTCGGCTACACGGTCGTCCGCGCCCGCAGCCGGGCCTCCCGCCGGATCTTCCAGATCTTCCTGCTGGGTCTTGCGATCCCCTCCCAGGCGGTGGTGATCCCGGTCTATCTGGTCATCACCAAGCTCCAGCTGTACGACACCCTGCTCGCGGTGATCCTGCCGACGGCCGCCTTCTCCCTCCCGGTCAGCGTGCTGATCCTGGTCGGCACGATGCGCGACATCGACGAGGAGCTGTACGAGTCGATGGCGCTGGACGGCGCGAGCCCGACCCGGGTGCTGCTCCAGCTCGTGGTGCCGCTGTCCCGGTCCGGGATCTCCACGGTCGGGGTGATGTCGGCCCTGCACGCCTGGAACGGCTTCCTCTTCCCGCTGCTGCTCACCCAGTCCAAGAGCAACCGGCTGCTGGCCCTGGGGCTGTACGACTACGTGGGCGAGTTCCGGGTGGACACCCCGGCGCTGCTCACCGCCGTGGTGCTCTCCATCGTCCCGATCTTCCTGGTCTATCTCTTCGCCCGTCGTCAGCTGATCAACGGACTGATGGGCGTGGGCGGAAAATAGGCCGTACGGCCGTACCGGCGGCGCGTCAAGCCGTTCCCCCGCCCCGCCGTCTCCCCCGCCCCGCCGTCCTCCCCCGATAAGGAGCTTCATGCCTCAGCCCTGGCAGGACACCTCCCTCTCCGCCGAGGACCGCGCGGCGGCCCTGCTCTCCTCGATGACGCTGGAGGAGAAGCTGGCCCAACTCTCCAGCGTATGGCCGGGATCCGAGGCCGAGGAGGGCGAGGACGTCGCCCCGCTCCAGCACGAGGTGTCCGAGGCCGTGGACCTCGACGGCCTCCTCCCCCATGGCCTCGGCCAGCTGACCCGCCCCTTCGGCACCTCCCCCGTCGAACCGGCCGAGGGCGCCGCCGCGCTGGCCCGCCTCCAGACGCGGATCGCCGCCGGGAACCGCTTCGGGATCCCGGCGCTGGCCCATGAGGAGTGTCTGACCGGCTTCTTCGCCTGGCGCGCCACCGTCTTCCCCACCCCGCTGGCCTGGGGCGCGTCGTTCGATCCTGCGCTGGTGGGGCGGGCGGCCGAGCTGATCGGCGGTTCGCTGCGGTCGGCCGGGATCCACCAGGGGCTGGCCCCGGTGCTCGACGTGGTGCGGGACGCGCGCTGGGGCCGTACGGAGGAGTCCATCGGCGAGGACCCCTATCTGGTCGCGACCATCGGCACCGCGTACGTCCGCGGTCTGGAGTCCGCCGGGATCGTCGCCACCCTCAAGCACTTCGCGGGCTACGCCGCCTCCCGGGGCGGCCGCAACCACGCACCGGTCTCCATCGGCCCGCGGGAACTCGTCGATGTGGTCCTGCCGCCCTTCGAGTTGGCGGTACGGGACGGGGGCGCGCGGTCGGTCATGCACTCCTACAACGACATCGACGGGGTGCCCTCGGCCGCCAGCCCCTGGCTGCTGACCGAACTGCTCCGCGACACCTGGGGCTTCACCGGCACCGTCGTCGCCGACTACTTCGGGGTGTCCTTCCTCGAGCTGGCCCACCGGGTCGCCGACAGCCGGGGCGGCGCGGCCGGGCTGGCCCTGGCGGCGGGGGTGGATGTGGAGCTGCCCGCGGTGCGCTGCTTCGGCACCCCGCTGCGGGACGCGGTGCGGGCCGGGGAGGTGGACGAATCGCTGGTGGACCGGGCGGCGCTGCGGGTGCTGCGGCAGAAGTGCGAGCTGGGGCTGCTGGATCCGGACTGGTCGCCGGTGCCGCCTGCGCTGCTCGGGGAGTCGGCTGAATCGACGGAATCGACGGAGTCGACGGCATCGGCGGAACCCGGCTCCGGTCTCGATCTCGATCCGCCGGGGATGCGGGCCGTGGCGCGGGAGCTGGCCGAGGAGTCGGTGGTGCTGCTCGCCGACGACGGCGATGTGCTGCCCCTCGCGCCGGACGCCCGGATCGCGGTGGTCGGCCCGCTCGCCGACGACCCGGCCGCCATGCTCGGCTGCTACACCTTCCCCCGCCATGTGGGGGTGGAGCACCCCGAACTGCCCCTGGGCGTCGAGGTGCCGACGCTGTTCGCCGCGTTGCGCGCCGAGCTGCCCGGCGCCCGGATCACCCATGCCGAGGGGTGCGCCGCGCCCGGCCCTGACGGGTACGCCGGGGAGACGGGGGCGGTGGCCTCTGCGGGCGCGGCGGCGCTCACCGCCGAGAGCCGGCTGGCGCAGGCGGCCAGGACGGCGGCGGACGCGGATGTGTGCGTCGCGGTGCTGGGCGACCGCTCCGGCCTGTTCGGCCGGGGCACCTCGGGCGAGGGCTGCGACGCGGCCGACCTCGAACTCCCCGGTGAACAGGGCGCGTTGCTGGACACTCTGGTGGCCACCGGCACCCCTGTGGTGCTGGTGCTGTTCACCGGGCGGCCCTACGCGCTCGGCCGCTGGTCGAGGCTGCTGGCCGGCGCCGTGCAGGCGTTCTTCCCCGGTGAGGAGGGCGGCCCTGCGGTGGCCGGGGCGCTCAGCGGCCGCGTCAACCCCTCGGGCCGGCTGCCGGTGAGCGTCCCGTACGCGTCCGGCGGCCAGCCCTGGACGTACGCACAGCCGCCGCTCGGGCTGCGGGGCGACGCCAGCTCGATCGACCCGACCCCGCTGTACCCCTTCGGGCACGGGCTGTCCTACACCTCGTTCGCCTGGGAGCGCCCGGAGGCCGACGCCGCCGAGGTGCCGACCGACGGGGAGACCACGGTCCGGCTGACCGTGCGCAACACCGGTGACCGTGCCGGGACGGAGGTCGTGCAGCTCTACCTCCACGATCCGGTGGCCCGTATCGCCCGGCCGGTGTCCCGGCTGATCGGCTATGCGCGGGTGCCGCTGGGGTCGGGCGAGTCGGCCGAGGTCCGCTTCACCTTCCACGCCGACCTCGCCTCGTATCCGCTCGGGGCGGATGGCACACGGGTGGTGGAGCCGGGCACGCTGGAGCTGCGGCTGGCCTCCTCCAGCGCCGACTCCGGCGTACGGCACACCGTGCCGCTGAGGCTGACCGGGCCCGAGCGCACGGTGGACCACCGGCGGCGGATGGTGTGCGAAGTGCGGGTGAAGTAGCGCGCCGGGGTGGCCCCGGGCGGTCGGACCTGACCGCATCCGGGGCCAGGTCGGCCGGCCACTCCCGGGGCCGGGTGGGACCTGACCGCACCCGGGGCCAGGTCGGCCGGCCACTCCCGGGGCCGGGTGGGACCTGACCGCACCCGGGGCCAGGTCGGCCGGCCACTCCCGGGGCCGGGTGGGACCTGACCGCACCCGGGGCCAGGTCGGCCGACCATTCCCGGGGCCGGGTTGGCCGGAAGCTCCCGGGGCCGGATCGAACCTGACCGCTCCCGGGGCCGGGTCAGAGCGGGCCCTCCCCCTTCTCCACCAGCGACCAGGCGTGGGCGAACAGCTCGGGCAGGGTGCGGGTGGGCAGCGGAAGGGGGTTCTCCAGCCGTCGGTTGTAGGACCGCCGCAGCCCTATCAGCTCCGCCTTCCACGCCTCCATGGGCTGGTAGGGCTTCTTGGCGTGGATCCACTCGCCGGGCAGGAAGACCTGGCGCCCGGCCCGGGGGCGCTTGTCCTCGGTGACGAGACCGCGCTCGACCAGTACGGTGGCCGCCTTCTGGTGCCGGGCGGTCTTCCACCCGTTCCAGGTGCGGACGTTGCGGTCGGTCGGCGCGGGCAGGGCCAGCAGCTGGAGGTAGAGCGCCGCCGCGTCCCCGTCGATGCCGAGCGTGTCGGCGACCCGCGCCACGAGGTCCGGCGCGGAGACCGCCGGATCCGACTCATACGCGCCGACCGGCAGCGAGGCGCCCTCGATCCGCTCGACGATGCGCGCGCAGACCGGACCGCGCACCCACTCGACCAGGGGGATGTCCTCACGGCCGAAGCCGGAGGTGGTCGCCGCCAGGGCCTGGGAGCGCTGATCGTCGCCGTAGAACGCGGGGCGGAAGTACACCCTGGGCGGGGAGCGGTGTCCCCTGCGGTCGACCGTGCCGTCGGTGATGACGGTGAGCCCGTCGTCGATGCTCGCCACGTCCAGCCGCTCCGGGCCCGCGTACGGCCGGAATCCGAACCGCTCGTGCAGCTCGGCCACCGTGCGCCCCGATCCGGCGCCGGGGTGTCCGGCGCGCAGCAGCAGCCCCGGGTGGTCCAGCCGCTCGAGCAGCAGCCGCACCAGACCGGGCAGCCCCTCGCGGACCGGATCGCCGGCGGGGAGCTCGGCGTAGACCCAGGACAGGCGCGGCACGACGGAGTGCAGACGGTCCTCGAACCGCACGATGTCCCACCGGGCGTCGGTGAGCAGCGGGCCGTGCTCGCCGTTCTTGATCCAGGTGTCGAGGGGTGCGCTGAGCCCGGGTTCGGCGGCGGGGTCGGTGAACGCGGCGCAGAACTCGGCCGCCGAGAGCCGCAGCAGCTGGAGCTCGACCACCGCCTTGAGCGTGCGTTCGGGCACCACGGTACGGGGGCCGTACCGCGTCTGCCACGCCTCGGCGAGCCGCTCCGCCACGCCCAGCATCCCGTCCGGCTCCCATAGCTCGGCGGGGTCCTCGGGCAGCACGTCGGCCAGCAGCTCCAGCCGGTCCAGCGAGGTCAGCCGGGCCAGTTCGGACCCGCCGTCCTCGGCCTCGGCCACCTTGAGCCGCAGCGTGGCCCGTTCATCGGCGTCCAGGAACGGGACGTAACCCCGCGTCAGGAGTCCGGCGAGCGCGAGGGACGCGGCGGGGCGGCCCATCCCGGTGCGCTCCCGCAGCAGCTCCACGGCCTCCCGGTGCCACGGGGCCGGCCCCCGCTCGCGGACCAGCGCCACCAGCCGCCGCAGCTGCTCCGCGCTCCCCCAGCCGCGCGGCACGTCCCGCGCCTCTTCGACGGTCCCCAGGCTCGGTGGCTCCGCGTCCCCCGTCCGCAGCTCGACGAACCCGCGCCGCCCCTCATGGCTCCACCCCGCGCTGACGGCCGCCCCGCGCTCGTCCCGCACCGCCAGCCGCTCGGTGACCACGATTCCGGTGCGCAGCCGGGCCCCCGGATCGGCGAACGGGCTCTCCGCCCACATCTCCAGCATCGCCAGCAGCCGTTGGCGCCGCTCCGGGCGCGTGGACGCGGCGGCGGCCCGGAGCGCCACGGCCCCGATCCGGCCGATGAACCGCACCCACGACCCTTCCCCGGCGATCCCGGGCCCGTCCTCGCCCTCGGGGCCCGGCGGATCCCATGTCCCGGTCAGATACCGGCCGGTCCGCTCGATGGAGGCCAGCACCCCGGTCCGCCACATCCCCGTGCCGTCGATGAGCCCGCCCAGCGCGGGCACCAACCGCCGGTCGTCCACGGCCGTCCAGCCACCGGTCGCCATCGGACCTCCCCCGTCCTCCCCCGTCGAATACACCATGGCCAGATCATCGCTCATGGCTCCGACAGCGGCCCTCCGGCCTGCCTATGGGGGGAGCGGGGCTGCTGGGCTCGGTGGGGTGCGGCTTTCGTCTCGCGCCTTCGGCGCCATTGAGCAGCGGGGCAGGGGGTGGGGGGCGCGGGTCGCGCCGCCGTCTGACGGGCCGGTAGAGGCTGGGCCCGGCGGCGGCGCCCGTGCCGGGAGTTGAGGCCGACGCCGGACAGCGGAGGGGTTGGGGTACCCCTTTGGAAATCGCTTGATGGATTAGTTGCGCCAGATCAAGCGTTTTCAAGAAGGGGTACCGGGAGGAGCGGGACCAAGCGCATCGTTGGACCACCGAAACGCCCCTGGGCCCGGCCCGGCATCGCACTGACCGGGATCTTGCCACCGCCCGCAGTCCGGCGGCGAACCCCGGCCGCCGAGCACCGAAGCCGCCACCGGCCCAGCCACCACCGGCCGGTTGACGGCGATGGCATCGCGGCCCCACCCCCTGCCCCGCTGCTCAATTGCGCCGAAGGCGCGAGACGAAAGCGGCACCCAACCGACCCGAGCAACCAGGCAACCCCGGCAACCCCGACCGGCCAGAGCAGCCCCGGCAGCCCCAGCGAGAGCAGCCCCGACAACCCTGGCAACCCCCGCAGCCCCGGCGCGGCACTCCGCCACCTTCCACCAGCTGTCGAACACGCCACACCGGATGAGGGGCGTTCCGCCCACACCCACCGGCAAGGACCTCTGTTTCAAGCGCGGGCCCGCACATCTCGCACCTTCATCACCCCACCCTTAGGCTGTCGCCGGACACAGGGGGCTACCGGCGGGTAGCGCACACCGCGAAGGAGCGCGCGATGAAGGGCTGGACCGCGAGCGACATCCCCGATCAGACCGGCCGCACCGCCATCGTGACCGGCGCCAACAGCGGTCTCGGCCTCATCACCGCCCGGGAGTTGGCGCGGCGCGGCGCCCAGGTGGTGCTCGCGTGCCGTAGCGAGACGCGCGGGGCAGAGGCCGCCGAGCGGATCCAGGCGCAGGCGCCGGGCGCGTATGTGCGGGTGGCGCCGCTGGACCTCGCGGATCTGACGTCCGTACGGGCCTTCGCGGCCGGGCACAAGGGCGACCGGCTCGATCTGCTGATCAACAACGCGGGTGTGATGGCCCTTCCGCACGGCAGAACCGTCGATGGCTTCGAGACGCAGTTCGGCGTCAACCACCTGGGGCACTTCGCGCTCACCGGACTGCTGCTGCCGAAGCTGCTGGCGGCGGGGCCGGGGGCACGCGTGGTCACCGTGTCCAGCTTTATGCACCTGCTGGGGACGGTCGACCCGCGCGATCTGAACATGGAGCGCAAATACCGGCGTTGGGCCGCCTACGCCCGCTCCAAGTCCGCCAACCTCCTCTTCACCCATGAGCTGTCCCACCGCCTGCGCACGGCGGGCGCCCACCTCGTGGCGGCCGCCGCGCACCCCGGCTACGCCGCGACCAACCTCATGTCCGTCGCGCCGAAGATGGAGGGCCGCCGGGCGAAGCAGCGCTTCATGGAGATCGGCAACCGCTACTTCGCCCAGAGCCCTGAGCAGGGCGCACTCCCCACCCTGTACGCGGCCACCGGGCCGGACGTCCGCCAGGACGACTTCTTCGGCCCGCCGCTCCAGGGGCTGTGGCACGGCTCCCCCGGCCGCTCGGCCCGCGCCAAGTGGACGCTCAGCGATACGGCGGGGCGTGGGCTGTGGGCCGCGTCCGAGCGGCTGACCGGGGTGCGGTACGAGGCGCTCGCGAGCTGAGTACCGAGTCACGTCCGCCGCTGCGGACAGCCGATCTCGGGTCGTAAGCGGTGGGGGCCGCAGCCGACCAGGCATACGGAGAGAAACCGCTGACCGGTGAGGTACCAGCCCCCGACCACGTCCTCCCCGCCCGCGACGGCCTTGGCCGCACCCTGAACCTTCGCGGACAGCATTTCGGGCGCGCGGTCGTGGACGGAGGCGAAGGAGTCGACGTGTTCGCGGGCCCGGGTGCCGAACCAGTCGGCGGCTTGGGCGGGATCGGTCCAGGTCCCCTGGACGAAGGCGGGGGGCTTGAGCAGCCAGTGGGCGAGTTCGAGGGGGACGACTTTGGAGTGCTTGAAGTCCGGGTGGATGGGGCGTCTGGGGCCGTCCTTGAGAAGGTCGTGCCCGGAGCCGAGCCAGGTGTAGCCGTGGTGGTGGTGCAATGTGCTGCCGCCTTCGCTGACCGAAGAGGGCAGCCCCGCGCGGTGGCGGGACCGCCCTTCCCATCGGGGTTACTGACGGCCGCAGCCGTCGCCGCCACCGCAGCCGCCGCCCGAGGGGGGCGACGGTGCGTCGGTGTCGGGCATGGTGTCGCCGTCGTCCGGGTCCTGCCGTAAGACGGTCTTGTGTCCTGCCAACCGCATCGAGATGATTCCGTTCTGTGCTGTCGGCACGGGGGCTCTCCTCGCGCCGTCGTGCACCTGCACCCGTTCCGGCTGGGCTCGACCTGCCAGGGCTCCGGTCCAGTCGGTACGGGGGTTCAAGGGGTGGCGGGACGCGTGCCGCCTACGCCGAGGCGGCGTTCTTCGTCTGCTCCTCCATCGCGGCCCGCATCAGGACGTCCGCGAGCCGGTTCGCGCTGTCGAGGGGGATGCGGCCGAGGGCCACCAGCGGATAGCCGGACACCGTGAGTTCGCCCCGCAGGGTCGGCCAGTACAGCTCCCCGCCCTCGACGCCGTGCGGGATGTCCGGGGTGAAGCCGAGCCGCGCCAATGCCTGGCGCAGCAATTCGGCCACGGCTTGGGCCTCGGCCCTGGGCCTGGCGTGGTCATCGGCCCCCACTGCCTCGATGTCCTGCTCGCGGATTCTCATCGGTCACCTCTCCCGCCGTTTCTGCGTGAACGGGACATTAGGGAGAAGGGGCTGCGGAGTGCGATGCGATGTTCTCGAATGTTCTCGACTCTGGGCGAGATGTTCTCGATTGATCTCACGCAGGGTCAGCGAATCAGTACCGAGCGCACCCATGGATGCGACATGCTCGGGGTGTCAGATCAACAAGAAGGGACGTGATCATGGCGCGTCGACTGCGTTTCAACGGCACGGGTTCTGGCGTCACGGGCTGCCCCGCCGTGCACGAGGACTTGGACAGCGGAGAGATCGTCATCCACGGAACACCGCTCTCCGACCCCGAGGACCTTGCCCAGCTCCAACACCTTGGCGAGGGCGAGACGCCCATCGTGGTGCCGCGCGAACTGCTGGTCGCCTTCGGCCCCAAGGAGATCACTCGCACGCCGCACATCATCGACCTGGATGACTTCGGCAAGCTCTTCGAGAACTTCGAGCACACCGCCTGGCGGCTGGAGACCCGCCGACGGTTCGCGAGTGATGAAACGGCGCCCGACTACCAGGCGTTCGTCGAGACGGGCGAGGCTCCGCTGGACCTCTACCATCCGTTCTTCACCACGATCCGCGACCAAACTCACCAGGGCAAGCGGTGCGAGCGAGTGCGCATCGTCGACGACCCGCCCACGATCGGTCAGCGCTACCTCCTCTACAGCGCCAAGCGGAACTGCGACGTGGGAGAGGACATCCGCAACCTGTGGCGCGCCGATGCCGACCGGCTCCGGCTGCCCGCCGAGGACTTCTGGGTCTTCGACTCCCGGCTCGTCGCCCTCCTCAACTTCGATGACGACGACAACCTGCTCAACGTCGAGCTGATCACCGAGCCGGTGGCGGTCAATCGCTATCTCCAAGTCCGGGACGCGGCATGGCACTACGCCGTGCGGTACGACACGTTCGCAGCGGGACTGACCACGTAGGTGGCAAGTACGGTGTGACCGGTGAGCACTGACTTTCAACAGGCACGGGTGGCCCTAGGAGCGCGGCTTCGGGAGCTGCGTGCGTCGTGTCCCGGAGGCCGACTCACCGGTACACAACTCGCCGAGCGGCTGGGATGGCCGCACTCCAAGATCTACAAGCTGGAAAACGGGCGCCAGACAACGACAGCCGAGGACCTGCGCGCCTGGGCCACGGCAACCGACCAGCCGGAAGCGGCCGGGGAACTACTGTCCCGGCTGTCCGGCCTTGAATCCCAGATCCGGTCGTGGCGCCGCCAACTGGCCGCCGGGCACAAGCCCGTCCAGGACACGATCAACGCCGAGCACCAGCGCTCGGCCATACTGCGCGGCTGGGAAAACTGTCTCGTGGTGGGCATGCTTCAGACGCCCGACTACGCACGAGCCGTCTTCACCCAGAACGCAGACCTGCACAAGTCTCCACGAGACACCGAGGCTGCGGTACGCGGTCGACTACGGCGCCAGGAAGGGCTGTACGACTCGCGCAAGCGGTACCACATGATCATGTGGGAAGGAGCGCTCCGTGCTCGCGTCTGTCCGCCGTCGGTGCTCGCAGCTCAGCTCGACCGGCTCACGAGCGTCATCGGCCTGGACACGGTCGAGCTGGGGATCGTCCCGTTCACCGCGCCCTTGAAGATCCAGCCCGCCAACGGATTCTGGATCCACGACGAGCGGCTGGTGCTGGTCGAGGACTGGCACGCGGAACTTTGGATCAACGACGCCAACAGCATCGCCCTCTATCTGCGCGCCTGGAACACTCTCCGCGAATCCGCCGTCTTCGGCGCCGACGCCCAGCGTTTGATCAACGAGGCCCGGCGGGCGCTGAGCTCTTGACCGCCACGGCGTCGGGGCATCGGGTAATGTGGCTGTCACCCGTACGCACCAAGGAGGTGAGACCCATCAAGGCCAGTTCAGGCTGGGTGCTCTCGCCGCAGGGATACACGGGATAGCTGACTGCCGGGGCGCCCTCAGGGGTTCCGAAAGGCTTCCAGGCTTCCATGTCGGCTTCAGCTTCACTCATCACCTTCCCCGCCGTCGTCGCCAGACTCCGCACCGCCGGGTGTGTGTTCGCCGAGGACGAGGCGCGGCTCATCCTCGCCACGGCCCGTACCCCGGCGGGTCTCCGCGCCATGGTGGACCGGCGCGCCGCCGGGCTTCCGCTGGAGCACGTACTCGGCTGGGCTGACTTCCGGGGCCTGCGGATATCCGTGGACGCCGGGGTCTTCGTGCCACGGCGGCGCACCGAGTTCCTGGTCGATCAGGCCGAGGCGCTGGCCCGGCCCGGGGCCGTCGTGGTCGATCTGTGCTGCGGCTCGGGCGCACTGGGCGCCGCGCTGGCCTCGGCCCTGGCCGAGGTGGAACTGTACGCGGCCGATATCGACCCCGCCGCGGCGCGCTGCGCCCGCCGCAACGTCGAGGCAGTGGGCGGCACGGTGTACGAGGGCGATCTCTACGAGCCGCTGCCCGCCGCGCTGCGCGGCCGGGTCGATGTCCTGCTGGCCAACGTCCCGTATGTACCGACCGAGGAGGTCGGGCTGCTGCCGCCGGAGGCCCGGGTGCATGAGGCGCGGGTGGCGCTGGACGGCGGCGCGGACGGACTCGACGTCCTGCGCCGGGTGACCGCCGGGGCGGGCGGGTGGCTGGCCCCGGGCGGCTCGCTGCTGTTCGAGACGAGCGGCCGGCAGGCGCCCTCGGCCATGGCCATCGTGGCCGACGGCAGGCTGGTGCCGCGGCTGGCCGAATGCGACGAGCTGGACGCCACGGTCATCATCGGCACCAGGCCATCGACCTCCAGTTCGTGACGCCTGCGGCGGGCTGCTCCCCTCCCCGCCCCTTCCCATAACCGGGGGCTCCGCCCCCGGACCCCGGCCCCCCCGGGGGGGTTGGGGGCGGAGCCCCCGTCCGGGGTCCGGGGCGGAGCCCCAGTTTCGGGAAGGGGCGGGGAGGGGGAAGACCCGCGCGCCTACGCGCGCAACTCCTCCGCCGCGTCCGTGACCCGTGCGATCAGCCGCAGCAGCGTCTCGCGCTCCGCCTCGTCCAGGGGGGCCATGAAGACCCGGTTCATCCGGGCCGTCCGCGTGACCAGCTTGCGGTGGACTCGGGCGCCCTCGTCCGTCAGCCGCAGGACGTTGCGGCGGCCGTCGTTCGGGTCCCGCACCCGCTCCAGCAGACCGCGCCGGGCCAGCCGGGCGACCAGGTCGGCGATGGTGGAGCGGTCGAGGTGGACATGTTCGCTCAGCGTCCGCTGGTCGATCTCCGGCTTCTCCATCAGCGCGTTGACCACCGCGAACTGCGGCGAGGTGGTCTCCTCGGAGACCATCGCGCCCCACAGCAGGGAGTGCGCCTGCTGGAAGCGGCGGGCCAGATGCCCGGGGTGCGTGTTCAGATCCACCGCGCCGCCCATGTCGTGCCTCCCGGCTCCCCGCTACTCACTGCTCGCCGCTCGCCGCTTACCGCTCGCTCGATGAGCTCATTAGTCCGTGTACTGAGCGATTCTGCCCTGTGGAAGACCCCATGTCGAGAGGCCGACATTCACCCTAGACTCCCTTGACGAGCACACCAGCCAATGGCAACGTGCGAAATCGACACCACATTGGTCAGCAGCATTAGTCAGCACACTGAGCATCCCGATCGCGGAGTGACGATGGCCGACATCCGAAGCCTCCAGGACGCCGTGGCGGACCTCGTCCACAACGGGGACACCGTCGCGATGGAGGGATTCACCCACCTGATCCCGTACGCCGCCGCGCACGAGGTCATCCGCCAGGGCATCACCGACCTGACCCTCGTCCGGATGACTCCGGACGTCATCTACGACCAGATCATCGGCGCCGGACTCGTCCGCAAGCTGGTGTTCTCCTGGGGTGGCAACCCCGGCGTCGGCTCGCTGCACCGCTTCCGTGACGCCGTCGAGAACGGCTGGCCGCGGCCGCTGGAGCTGGACGAGCATAGCCACGCGGGCATGGCGAACCGCTATGTGGCCGGTGCCTCCAAGCTGCCGTTCGCCGTGTTGCGCGGCTATCGCGGCAGCGACATCCCGACCCGTACGGACACCGTCTCCACCGTCACCTGCCCCTTCACCGGGGAGGAACTGGCCGCCGTCGCGGCCCTCAACCCCGATGTCACCGTCATCCACGCCCAGCAGGCCGACCGCGCCGGGAATGTGCAGATGTGGGGGCTGACCGGGGTGCAGAAGGAGGCGGCCCTCGCGGCGGACCGGGTGCTGGTGACCGTGGAGGAGATCGTCGAGGAGCTGACGCCACGGCCGGGCGGAGTCGTCCTGCCGACCTGGGTGATCGACGCGGTGTGTGTGGTCCCCGACGGTGCCCGCCCCTCCTACGCCACCGGGTACTCGACCCGCGACAACACCTTCTACCAGGCATGGGATCCGATCGCCCGCGACCGCGAGGCGTTCACCCGGTGGATCGACGAGTACGTGCGCAAGAGCGAGGGAGCACTCACCCGATGACCGCGACCCCCGCAGGGACGACGGACTTCACATCCGACGAGCTGATGGAGGTCAACGCCGCCCGCGCGCTCGCCGACGCCACCACCTGCTTCGTCGGCATCGGCCTCCCCAGCACCGCCGCCAACCTCGCCCGCGCCACCGTCAACCCCGGTCTCGTCCTCATCTACGAGTCGGGCACCATCGGCTCCAAGCCCACCCGGCTCCCCCTGTCCATCGGCGACGGCGAGCTCGCCGACACGGCCGACGCGGTGGTCCCGGTGCCGGAAATGTTCAACTACTGGCTCCAGGGCGGCCGGATCGACGTCGGCTTCCTCGGCGCCGCCCAGGTCGACCGCTACGCCAACATCAACACCACCGTCGTGGACCGCGGCCCGGACAAGCCCGAGGGCCGCCTCCCCGGCGCGGGCGGCGCCCCCGAGATCGCCTCCAACTGCGGCAAGGTGCTGATGGTGCTGCGCCACGCCACCCGCAACTTCGTGGAGCGGCTGGACTTCGTGACCACCATGGGCCACGGTGGCGGCCCCGGCGACCGTAAGAAGCTCGGCATGCCGGGCGCGGGCCCCGTCGCCGTCATCACCGACCTGGGCGTTCTGCGCCCCGATCCGGCCACCGCCGAACTGGTGCTGACCGAACTGCACCCGGGCGTCACCGTGGAGCGGGTGCGGGCCGCCACCGGCTGGGAGCTGACCGTCGCCGGCACCGTGGGCACCACCGAGCCGCCCACCCCCCATGAGCTGGCGGCGCTGCGCGCCCTCAAGGCCGCCGGGAAGCCCGGGAAGGAGACCCGATGACCACCTCGCGTGACGTCTATATCGTCGACGCCGTCCGTACCCCCATCGGCAAGTACGGCGGCGGGCTGGCCGGGGTGCGCCCCGACGACCTGGCCGCCCATGTGGTGCGCGGGCTGCTCGCCCGCACCCCCGCCCTGGACCCGGCGCGCATCGACGACGTCTACTTCGGCAACGCCAACGGCGCGGGCGAGGAGAACCGCGATGTGGCCCGCATGGCCGTACTGCTGGCCGGGCTGCCCGTGACCGTGCCCGGCGCGACCGTCAACCGGCTCTGCGCCTCGGGTCTGGAGGCCGTGCTCCAGGCCGCCCGCGCGATCGCGGTCGGCGACGCGCATATCGCCCTGGCGGGCGGTGTGGAGTCGATGAGCCGCGCCCCCTGGGTGCTGCCCAAGCCCGAGCGCGCCTTCCCCGCCGGGCATCAGCAGCTGTACTCCACCACCCTGGGCTGGCGGATGACCAACCCGGACATGCCGCCCGAGTGGACCGTCGCCCTCGGTGAGGGCGCCGAACTGATCGCCGACAAGCACGGCATCAGCCGCGAGGCGCAGGACGCGTTCGCGCTCGGCAGCCATGAGAAGGCGGCGCGGGCGTGGAAGGACGGGGCGTACGACGCCGAGGTGCTGCCGTATCCGGACACCGACCTCGTCCGCGACGAGAGCATCCGCGAGACCACATCGCCGGAGGCCCTGGCCAAGCTCAAGCCCGCCTTCCGCAAGCCCGGCGGCACCGTCACCGCGGGCAACGCCTCGCCGCTCAACGACGGTGCGGCCGCGCTGCTGCTGGTGGACGAGGAGGGCCTGAAGGCCACCGGACGCGAACCGCTGGCCCGGATCGGCGCCTCGGCCGTCACCGGTATCGAGCCGCAGTACTTCGGGCTCGGCCCCGTCGAGGCCGTGACCCGCGCCCTCGCCAGGGCCGGCCGCTCCTTCGCCGATCTGGCCACCCTCGAACTCAACGAGGCGTTCGCCGCACAGGTGCTGGGCTGTCTCGCCGAATGGTCCGCCCAGGACCCCGGCTTCGACGCCGCGATCGTCAACCCGCGCGGCGGCGCCATCGCCATCGGCCACCCGCTCGGCGCCTCGGGCGCCCGTCTGGCCGGGGCCGTCGCCCATCAGCTCGCCGCCCGGGGCTCGGGGACGGGCCTGGCCACGTTGTGCATCGGCGTCGGGCAGGGCCTGGCCCTCGTCCTGGAGAGGTAATCCCACAACAGCCCGGAACGATCCGCTACGGCCCGCAACGGTCTGGAATGAACCAGAACGGTCCCGGAAGGGCAAGGCTGGAAAGGTAAGGCTGACGGCAGACATGTCTCTCACCCAGTCCGACATCGACCACGAACTCACCCACATACGGGAGTCGTACGACAAGGCGCGCACCGAGGGCGCTCCCGCCGCCGACCATCCGTCGCGCGACTTCGCCCCGTACCGCAGCAGTGTGCTGCGCCACCCCAAGCAGCCGCTGGTCGCGGTGCACGGCGACCCGGAGACGGTGGAGCTGCACACCCCCGTCTTCGGCCACACCGACATCACCGAGATCGACAACGACCTCACCTCACAGCACCGGGGCGAACCGCTCGGCGAGCGCATCACCGTCTCCGGACGGCTCCTGGACAGCCGGGGCCGCCCGGTCCGGGGGCAGCTCATCGAGCTGTGGCAGGCCAACGCGTCGGGCCGCTACGCCCATCTGCGCGATCAGCACCCCGCGCCGCTCGACCCCAACTTCACCGGTGTGGGGCGGACGTTGACCGGCGACGACGGTTCGTACCACTTCACCACCATCAAGCCGGGCGCCTATCCGTGGCGCAACCACGAGAACGCCTGGCGGCCCGCGCATATCCACTTCTCCGTCTTCGGCACGGCGTTCACCCAGCGGCTGATCACCCAGATGTACTTCCCCGGCGATCCGCTCTTCGCCTACGACCCGATCCTGCAATCGGTGACGGAACCGGCGGCGCGGCAGCGGCTGGTCGCGGCGTACGACCACGAGCTGTCGCGGCCGGAGTGGTCGCTCGGCTACCGCTGGGACATCGTGCTGGACGGGCCGTCCGCCACCTGGATCGAGGAGGGCCGCTGATGACCGAGAGGCTCGCATCCGCGCAGGGGGCCGCCACCGCGCGAGGGCTCGCGTCCACCGAGGGGCCCGCCACTGCCGGGGGACCGGCCGCCGAGAGGCCCGCCACTGCCGGGGGACCGGCCGCCGAGAGGCCCGCCGCCGGGCGGCTCGCGCCCACCCCGTCCCACACCGTGGGCCCGTTCTACGGCTACGCCCTGCCCTTCCCCGACGGCGGTGAGATGGCCCCGGCGGGCCACCCCGGCGCCATCACGCTCCACGGCCATGTCTACGACGGCGAGGGCACCCCCGTCCCGGACGCGCTGGTGGAGCTGTGGCAGGCGGGCCCGGAGGGCTCCCTCGCCGGGGCGGGCGGGTCGATGCGGCGCGACCCGGTGACCGGCGGCTACCTCGGCCGCAACGGCGTGGACTTCACCGGTTTCGGCCGGATCGCCACCGACGCGGACGGCCACTGGGCGGCCCGTACGCTGCCGCCGGGCGGCCCGGCCGCGCCCACCGCCCCGTACATCAGCGTGTGCGTCCACGCCCGGGGGCTGCTGCACCACCTCTTCACCCGTGTGTACTTCCCCGAGAACGCCGAGGCCAACGCCGCCGACCCGCTGCTCGCCGCGCTGGATCCGGCGCGCCGCGAGACGCTGGTGGCGACGGCGGCGCCCCGGCCGGGGACGTACCGCTTCGACATCCGCTTGCAGGGCGAGGGGGAGACGGTCTTCCTTGAGTTCCGATAGTTCTGGTGGTTCCGGTCGTACGGATCGTTCGGATCGAACGGATCGAACGGATCGAACGGATGGTTCGGATCGTTCCGGCGTTTCGGACGGCCACGACGTGGGGCTGCTGTCCCCGGTGCGGACCGGGTCGGCGGTGGAGGCCACCACGGGCGACATCGCGTTTCTCCAGGCCATGCTGGACGCGGAGGCGGCGCTGGCGCGCGTGGTGGCCCCCACCGGGGCGGCGGAGGCGGTGGCGGGCGCGGCCCGCGCCGAGCTGTACGACGTACGCGACCTGGCGCTGCGCGCCCGCTCCGGGGGCAACCCGGTCATTCCGCTGGTCGCCGACCTCACGGCGGCGGTGGCCCATACGGACGGCGAGGCCGCGTCGTACGTCCACCGGGGCGCCACCAGCCAGGACATCGTGGACACGGCCGCGATGCTGGTGGCCGCGCGTGCGCTGCCGCTGATCGTGGCCGATCTGGAGCGTACGGCGGCGGAGCTGGCGCGGCTCGCCGCCGCGCACCGCGACACCCCGATGCCCGGCCGCACCCTCACCCAGCACGCCGTGCCCACCACCTTCGGACTGAAGGCGGCGGGCTGGCGGGCGCTCGTCCTGGACGCCCGTGACCGGCTCGCGGCGCTGCGGCCGCCCGCGCAACTGGGCGGTGCGGCGGGCACGTTGGCCGCCTTCGAGGCGGGGTTCGGGGCGGGTTTCGGGGCCGGTTTCGGGGCGGGGGCCGAGCTGCTGGCGCGCTTCGCGGAGGAGACCGGGCTGGCCGAGCCCGAACTGCCCTGGCACACCCTGCGCACCCCCGTCGCCGACCTGGGCACCGCGCTCGCCTTCGCCGTGGGGGCGCTGGGGAAGGTGGCGGCGGATGTGCTGGTGCTCTCGCGTACGGAGATCGGCGAGGTGGCCGAGGGGGCGGGCGGCGGCTCGTCCGCGATGCCCCATAAGTCGAACCCCGTACGCGCCACGCTGATGGCCGCCGCGGCCCGTCAGGCACCGCAGCTCGCCGCGACCCTGCTGGGCTCGCTGGCCGCCGAGGACGAACGGCCCGGTGGGGCCTGGCACGCCGAGTGGCAGACGCTGCGGGAACTGCTGCGGCTCGCGGGGGGCTCCGCCCGGGACGCGGTGGAGCTGACCTCCGGGCTGAAGGTGTTCCCCGACCGGATGGCCGAACATCTGCGGCTGACGGGCGGGCTCATCGTGAGCGAGCGCCTCGCCGCCGCCCTCGCCCCGGCCGTCGGCCGCGCCCGCGCGAAGGAACTGCTGACGGAGGCGTCGCGGAGGGTCGCGGAGGAGGGGGTGGGGCTGGCGGAGGCGCTGGCCGGGGTGCTGCCGGCGGAACGCTTGCGCGAGCTGACGGACCCGGGCACATACCTGGGCTCGGCCCCGGCCCTGGTCGACCGCGCGCTGGCCCGCGATGCCTAACGCCTCCGGCGGCAATCCCCCACCCCGCCCCTTCCCGAATCTGGGGGCTGCGCCCCCAGCCCCCACCCCGGGGGCTCCGCCCCCGCACCCCCGCTCCTCAATCGCCGGAGAGGCTGGAAGATGCCCCCGCCCGGCACCTCAGGCACGTCCGGGTACCAAGCCCCCGGAGTCCGGGAGCGAAGCCCTTGGGCCCGCGAGCAGGACCGCTGGCTTCGGGGGCAGAACCCCCGGGCCCAGGAGCAGAACCCCAGGCTTTGGAGGCAGAACCCCCGGGCCCAGGAGCAGAGCCCCGGGGTACGAGGGCGAAGCCCCGGCAGTTCGGGGGCCGAGCCCCTGGGCTCGGGGGCAAAGCCCCGGGGCCCGGAAGCCAAGCCCCACGCCTCACAAGCGAAACCCCGGGATCCGGGGCAAAGCCCCAGGACTCGGCGGCGAAGCCCCGCCAGTTCGGCGGCCGAGCCCCAGGGCTCGGGGGCAGAGCCCCCGGGGGCCTGGGGGCGAAGCCCCCGGAGCAGGGGCCTGGGGGCGAAGCCCCCGGAGCAGGGGCCTGGGGGCGAAGCCCCGGAGCAGGGGCCTGGGGGCGAAGCCCCCGGAGCAGGGGCCTGGGGGCGAAGCCCCGGAGCAGGGGCCTGGGGGCGAAGCCCCGGAGCAGGGGCCTGGGGGCGAAGCCCCGGAGCAGGGGCCTGGGGGCGAAGCCCCGGAGCAGGGGCCTGGGGGCGAAGCCCCGGAGCGGGGGCCTGGGGGCGAAGCACCCAGTTTCGGGGAGGGGCGGGGTGGGGGAAATGCACCCCGCCGCAGCCGCCCACGCACCCCCACACACCCACCCACCGGAGCCCCCCAGTGACCAACAACCAACCGCACCACGACCTCAGCGGACCCCCCACCGCCCCACCACTCATCCTCGGCCCCTCCATCGGCACCTCCCTCGCCGTCTGGGAGCCCCAACTACCCGCGCTCACCCGGACACACCGGATCCTGCGCTGGGATCTGCCCGGCCACGGCGGCTCCCCCGCCGCGCTGTTGCCCTCCGACGGCTCGGCCACCATCGGCGATCTCGCCGCCCTCGTACTGCGGCTCGCCGACGAGCAGGGGTGGGAGCGGTTCGCCTACGCGGGCGTCTCGATCGGCGGCGCGGTCGGCCTGCATCTCGCCGCCCACCACCCCGAACGCCTCACCTCACTCGCCGTCGTCTGCTCCTCGGCCCGTTTCGGCGACCCCGCCGCCTGGCGGGAACGGGCCGCGCTGGTGCGGGCCGAGGGAACGGAGGCGATGGTGGCGAGCCGTCCCGGCACATGGTTCTCGCACGGCTTCGCCCACACGCCCGTCGGCGCCGCGCTGATCGAGGATCTGCGGGCCACGGACCGCGCGGGCTACGCCGCCTGCTGCGACGCCCTCGCCGCGTACGACATCACGGCCGACCTGGAGCGGATCGCCGTACCCACCCTCGTCGTGGCCGGTCGCGACGACCCCGCGACCCCGCCCGCGCACGCCCGCCGGATCGCGGACGCGGTGCCCGGGGCGAGTCTGCTGGAGGTCGCCGGGGCGGCGCATCTGGCGGGGGTCGAGCGGCCCGAGCCGGTGACGGCGGCGCTGCTCGCCCATCTCACCGACAGCACCGCCCAGCCCCACGACGACGCGACCACACGGCCCCAGAACGACACGCCCCACGACGACGCGCCCTCGCAACCCCGAAACGACACGCCCCACGACGAGGTGCCCCACACCCACACACCCCACGACACCACGCCCCACACCCACACGCCCCACGACACCACACCTCACACCGACACCACGCCCCACACCGACACCACACCCCACACCGACGCCTCCCGCCACGCCGCCGGGATGGCCGTCCGCCGGGACGTCCTCGGGAATGCGCACGTGGATCGCGCCGTGACCCGGACCACCCCGTTCACCGCCCGCTTCCAGGACTTCATCACCCGCTACGCATGGGGCGAGATCTGGACCGGTGACGGTCTGGACCGGCGGACCCGCAGCTGTATCACCCTCACCGCGCTGATCGCGCACGGCCATGACGCCGAGTTGGCCATGCACATCAGGGCCGCGCTCACCAACGGGCTGACCCGTGAGGAGATCGGCGAGGTGCTGCTCCAGTCCGCGATCTACTGCGGTGTCCCGGCGGCCAATTCGGCCTTCGCCACCGCCCAGCGCGTCTTCGACGAGATCGACGCCGAGCACGTCACCACCAGAGCCACCACCAGTGCCACCACCACAACCGCCACCACCACAAGCACCAAGGTCGACACAGCGTCACGTTCTGATACCGAAAAGTGACATCCAGCCGCAACACCTCTGTCGTAATCCGCCTCCATCGTTGATCGTTGGGTCGTACGGGGACCGGGAGACGAGGGGGCGCACCAATGTCCATGAGCCGCCGAAGGCTGCTGGGTGCGGGCGGAGGGCTGGCCCTCACCGGGGCGCTGGCCTCCGCCTGCGGGTCGAACACCGGGCGGGACGGCGATGACCACGCCGGCCAGCCGGTGATCGAGCAGTGGTACCACCAGTACGGCGAGCCCGGCACCGAACAGGCCGTCAAGCGGTACGCCGACGCGTTCGAGAAGGCGAGCGTCCGGGTGCAGTGGCGGCCGGGCGCCTACGACCAGCAGACCGCCGCCGCGCTGCTCACGACGTCCGGTCCGGATGTCTTCGAGGTCAACGGCCCGACGCTGGACCAGATCCAGGGCGGTCAGGTGGTCGACCTCACCGAGCTGCTCGCCGAGGCCAAGGACGACTTCAACCCGGCCGTGCTCGCCCCGAAGACGCATCAGGGCAAGATCTGGGCCGTTCCGCAGGTCATCGACACCCAGCTGCTCTACTACCGCAAGAGCATGCTCAAGAACGCGGGACTGGAGCCGCCGAGCACCCTCGACGCGCTGATCGACGCGGCGAAGGAGCTCACCACCGGGGACGTCAAGGGGCTCTTCCTGGGCAATGACGGCGGGCCCGGCGTCCTCGGCGGCACCCCGCTCAACGCCGCCGGGCTCACGCTGATCACCGAGGACGGCAAGGTCGGCTTCGACGACCCGGCGGCCGCCCGTACGCTCGGCAAGCTGCGTCAGCTCTACGCCGAGAAGTCGCTGCTGCTCGGGGCGCCCTCGGACTGGTCGGACCCGGCCGCGTTCACCCAGGGGCTCACCGCCATGCAGTGGTCCGGGCTGTGGGCGCTGCCGCAGGTGAAGAAGGCGCTGGGGGAGGACTTCGGGGTGCTGCCGTTCCCCCAGGACGGGGCGCACGGCGCGCCCGCGGTGCCGGTCGGCGCGTACGGGGCGGCGGTCAGCGCCCGGTCCCGGCACAAGTCGGTGGCGAAGGCGTATGTGAAGTGGCTGTGGGTGCAACGGACCGACTACCAGGAGGACTTCGCGCTCCGCTACGGCTTCCACATCCCCGCCCGGATCTCGCTGGCCACGAAGGCGGCCAAGCTGCGCCAGGGCGCGGCCGGCGAGGCGGTGCGCTACGCCACCGACAACGGCCATGCCGAACCGCTGCTGTGGACCTCCGCGAGCAGAACGGCCTACCAGGACGCGCTGAGCCGGATCATCAAAGGCGGGGCCAACCCCGAGAGCGAGTTGCGGTCGGTGGTCCGCAAGACCGAGGCCGAACTGCGGCGCGTGCAGAAGAAGAGCTGATGGGCGGCCCGCGGACAAAACTGACAGAGAGGCTGCTGGGCCCGCAGAACCGCCATCTGTGGTTCTGGATCTTCGTCGGCCCGTTCGTGCTGGGGCTGACCCTCTTCACCTATGTCCCGCTGGCCTGGAGCGTCTATCTCAGCTTCTTCGACGCGCACAACACCGTGTCGCCCACGGACTTCGTCGGCTTCGGCAACTACACGGCGATGCTGGGCGACGACGCGTTCACCGACAGCCTGGTGACCTTCCTGGTCTTCACCGCGTTCATCGTCCCGGCGACCTATGTGCTCTCGCTCGCGCTCGCGCTGATGGTCAACCGGCTGCGCTGGGCACAGGCGTTCTTCCGGTCGGTGTTCTTCCTGCCGGTGGCGTGCTCCTATGTGGTGGCGGCGCTGATCTGGAAGATGTCGATCTTCAACGGGGTGCGCTTCGGGCTGGCCAACACCGTGCTGGACTGGTTCGGCGCCGATCAGATCGCCTGGCTGTCGACCACAGAGCCGCCCTGGTACTGGCTGGTCATCGTGACCGTACGGCTATGGCTCCAGACGGGGTTCTACATGGTGCTGTTCCTGGCCGGGCTCCAGCGCATCCCCCCGCGGCTGTACGAGGCGGCGGCCGTGGACGGGGCGCGGCCGGGGTGGCAGGTGTTCCGGCACATCACCTTTCCACAGCTGCGGGCGACCTCGGTCGCGGTGGTGCTGCTGCTGGTGATCAACGCCTTCCAGGCGTTCGACGAGTTCTACAACCTGCTGTCGGACTCGCGCGGCTATCCGCCCTACGCCCGCCCGCCGCTGGTCTACCTCTACTACACGGCGCTGGGCCAGGGGCAGAACCTGGGTCTCGGCAGTGCGGGCGCGGTGATCCTGGCGCTGATCATCGCCGTGGTGACGGTGGTGCAGGCGCGCTGGTTCGGCCTCGGCCGGAAGGAGGACTGATGCGTACTTCCCCGAGGGTCCCTCCCAGGACGCGGGACGTCCGGGACGCCCTCGTCGGCGTGGGGCGCGCCGTGCGGCTGGTGCTGCTGCTCGCGCTCGCGCTGCTCTTCCTGATCCCGTTCTACCTCCTGGTGCGCAACGGGCTGTCGAGCGAGGCGGACATCACCTCGCCGGAGTGGACGTTCTTCCCGAGCGAGCTGCACTGGTCCAACGTCCGCGAGTTGTTCGACGACCCCAATGTGCCGATGGCGCACGCGCTGCTCAACTCCTCGCTGATCGCGGTCCTCACCACCGTGGGCACCCTGCTGCTGGCCTCGCTGGCCGGATACGGCCTGGCCCGTATCCCGTACGCCTACGCCAATGTGGTCTTCTACTGGATCCTGGGCACCTTGATGGTCCCGGCGGCGGTCACCTTCGTGCCCAGCTTCGTGCTGGTCAGCTCGCTCGGCTGGGTGTCCACACTGCGCGGTCTTGTGGTGCCCACGCTGTTCAGCGCGGTCGCGGCGTTCATCTTCCGCCAGTACTTCCTGGGCTTCCCCAGGGAGCTGGAGGACGCGGCGCGGGTGGACGGTCTCGGCTACTGGCGTACGTACTGGCGGGTGGTGGTGCCGAACTCCCGGCCGGTCTTCGCGGCGGTCGGCACGATCGTCTTCATCGGCGCCTGGAACTCCTTCCTGTGGCCGCTGGTCATCGGCCAGGACCGGGAGGCGTGGACGGTGCAGGTGGCGCTGTCGACGTTCACCACGGCCCAGACCGTCAACCTCCACGAGCTGTTCGTGGCGGCGGCGGTGTCGATCGTGCCGCTGCTGGTGGTCTTCCTCGTGCTCCAGCGCTATATCGTCGCGGGCGTCGAACGCAGCGGCATCGACGACTGAGACGACGACTGAGACGCTGATCAGCGGGCCGGGCCGCCGTCCGGCAACGGGTCACCGCCCGGCGGCGGGGCGTCGTCCGGCAACGGGGCGACGTCCGGCAGCGCGCCGTCATCCGGCAGCGGGGCGTACCGCCGCAGCCAGACCTCGGTCTGGGACAGATGCGCGGTGGCGGCCGCGGCGGCGGCCGCCGGATCGCGGGCGGCCACGGCGTTGATCAGCGCCTCATGGCCGAGGTCGCTGGCCAGCCGGATGGTGTCGGCCTCGGGGGCGCCATAGATGCTGTAGTGGCTGCCGCGGGCGCGCAGCACATCGGCGAGGGCGGCCAGCGCCTCATTGCCGCTCGCCTCGCAGAGGGTGGAGTGGAACTCCCGGTCCAGCGCATGCCGTTCGGCCTCGTCCTCGGACCGGGCCAGCCGCTTCTGCACCTCGCGCAGCCGCGCGACGACCCGCTCATCGGCGCGGGCGGCGGCCAGCGCGGCGGCCTGGGCCTCCAGGGGGCGGCGGACGTCGAAGAGCTCCAGCAGCCCGTCGAGCGGCAGGACGTCCACGGTGGCGGCGAACCCGGCCAGCATCTGCCCGGGGCGCAGCGCCGATACGAAGGTGCCGGCGCCATGGCGGGACTCCAGCATCCCGAGGGCGGCGAGCGAGCGCACCGCCTCGCGCAGCGAGCCGCGCGATACACCGAGCCGCGCACAGAGTTCGGGCTCGGCGGGCAGCTGCTGACCGGGCGCCAGCTCACCCTTGGCGATCATGGCGCGCAGCCCGTTCGCCGCCTCGTCGGTCGCGGCCATCCCGCCACCCCTTTCCGACCGGCTCCAGCCGAAGTCATCAGATGACTCCATGCTACCGGCCGCCTTCATTACCCCCAATTTACGTCAAGGGCCTGTTCAGAACGGGCATGGCGCGTCTACGGTTCCCGGAGGCTGAGCAAAGTCATCGGACAACTCGGCAAGCAAGCCTCTCAGCCGCACCAGCCAACCGGAAGGGACCCATGGCCGCCGCCCCGTCGCACTGGACGCTCGATCCCTCGGTCGTCCATCTCAACCACGGCTCGTTCGGCGTCGTACCGCGCACCGTCCAGGACGTCCAGCGGGCGCTGCGCGAGGAGATGGAGACCAACCCGGACGCGTGGTTCCGGGACCTGCCCGACCGGGTGGGCCTGGCCCGTGCCGCCGTGGCGCGGTTCCTGCGGGTCCCGGCTGAGCACACCGCCCTGGTGGTCAACGCCAGCGCCGGAGTGAGCACCGTCCTGGGCAGTCTGGCGCTGCCGCCCGGCGGCGAGGTGCTGCTGACCGACCACGCCTACGGCGCGGCGGCGATGGGCACGGTACGGGCCGCCGAGCGGGCCGGGGCCCGGGTGCGGACGCTGCACATCCCGCTGGAGTCGACCGCCGAGGGGATCGCGGCCGTCTTCGAGGGCGCGCTGAGCGAGGCCACCGCGCTGGTGGTCGTGGACCAGATCACCTCGGCCACCGCCCGGCTCTTCCCGGTGGCGGAGATCACCCGGCTCGCCCATGCCGTCGGGGCGAAGGTCCTGGTCGACGCGGCGCACGCGCCCGGCATGCTGGCCGATCCGGTCGGCCTGGCCCAGGGCGCCGACTTCTGGGTCGGCAATCTGCACAAGTGGTGCTGCGCCCCGCGCGGTACGGCGGCGCTGGTCGCGAGTGGGCCAGGCGCCCAGGACCTGTGGCCGCTCACCGACTCCTGGGGCGCCCCGGACCCCTTCCCGCAACGCTTCGACATCCAGGGCACCTTGGACCTCACCGCCTGGCTCGCGGCGCCGCGTTCGCTGGAGTTCATCGAGGAGACGTACGGCTGGGACCTCGCCCGTGCCCGGATCACCAAGCTGGCCGAGGTGGCCCAGGGGATGCTGGCCGACGCCCTGGGCGCGGACCTGACCGCCGTCAGGTTCGGCGAGGCCCCGGCGATGCGGCTGGTCCCGCTGCCCGCCGGGCTGGCCACCGACCACGAGGCCGCCCAGGCGCTCCAGCGGCGGATCGCGGCCGGCACCGGCTGCGAAACCGCGATCACCTCCTGGGACGGCCGGGGCTTCCTGCGGCTCTCGGCCCATCTCTACAACACCGTGTCCGACTACGAGCGACTGGCCGAGTGCCTCCCCGGGGTGCTCAGGGCCTGAGCGGCCTCGATGAAGTCCGGTGCGGTTCGGGTGCGCCCCGAAGGGGCGCGGGGCTGTGTCGATATGCGACTCCGCCGCGGCTGTGTCGATGTGCGGCTCCGCCGCGTGGGCCCAGCCACGACACAGCCGCGGATGAACGACCGCACCTCGCGGCACTTCCCGCGGAGCGCTTACGCCGCGGAGCGCTTACGCACGGGCGAGCGAAGGAGTGACCACCGCCATGCGCAACAAATCCATCGAAGCCACCATCGAGGACGCCGCGAGCCCGAAGACGCGGCTGGCCCGCGCCCTGGGCCCGCTCCAGCTGACCCTGATGGGCATCGGCGTCACCATCGGCGCGGGCATCTTCGTGCTGACCGGCACGGCGGCCGCGAACTACGCCGGGCCGAGCATCGCGATCTCCTACACCATCGGCGCGGTCACCACGGCCCTGGTGGCGCTGTGCTACATGGAGTTCGCCAGTACGGTCCCGGTCGCGGGCAGCGCCTACACCTTCGCGTATGTCTCGCTCGGCGAGCTGGTAGCCTGGCTCATCGGCTGGGACCTGATCCTGGACATGACGATGGGCGCGGGCGCGGTGGCCAGTGGCTGGTCCCAGTACGTCACCGACTTCCTGGCCACCTTCGGGATCCACATCCCGGCCTCCGTCTCCGGCCCGGACGCGGCCGTCAACATCCCGGCCGTGCTGGTCATCCTGGTGCTCACCGCCATCCTGGCCTCCGGGGTGCGCACCACCTCCCGGATCAACACGGCGATGACGATGGTGAAGCTCGCGGCCATCGTCATCTTCCTGGCGATCGGGGTGACGCATGTGGACGCGGCCAACTGGTCGCCGTTCATCCCGGCGTCCCAACCGGTGGGCGGCGACGGCGACATGTGGCAGCAGCCGCTGCTGGGCTGGGCCGGGCTGGGCGCGGACGCCACGTTCGGCATGGCCGGGATCCTCACCGGTGGCGCGATCATCTTCGGCGCGTACTCCGGTTTCGACATCATGGCCAGCAACGCCGAGGAGGCCAAGCGGCCGCAGCGCACCCTGCCCATCGCGCTGCTGTCCACCGTGGCCGTCTGCGCCGTGCTCTACGTCGCCGTCGCCCTGACCGTGACCGGGATGCAGCACTACTCCAAGCTGGACAACGCCGCCCCCATCACCGGCGCGTTGAAGGCGGCGGGTGCGGACTGGGCGGTGCGGATCGTGGGCATCGGCGCGATCTGCGGGCTGACCACGGTCGTGATGATCATGCTGCTGGGGCAGAGCCGGGTGTTCCTCGCGATGAGCCGCGACCGGTTGCTGCCCGAGTGGTTCTCCCATGTGCATCCGGTCACCCGCAGCCCGCGCCGGATCACCTGGACCCTCGGGCTGATGGTCGCGTTCATGACGGCGGTGCTGCCCATCGGGGACCTCGCCGAACTGGGCAACATCGGCATGCTGACCTCCTTCATCGTCGTCTGCGTCGGAGTGGTGTACCTGCGCCGCTCCCGCCCCGATCTGCGGCGCGGCTTCCGCACCCCGTGGGTGCCGGTCGTCCCGGCCGTCGCGGTGCTGCTGTGTCTGCTGCTGGTGGGCAATCTGCCGCTGATCACCTGGGCGCGGTTCCTGGGCTGGATGGCCGCCGGGCTGCTGATCTACCTCTGCTGGGGCCGCCGCCACAGCAAGGTGGCCACCGGCGAACTCGCCACCGGGGCCACACCGGGGAAGGCGGAGGACCACGAGATGGCCGAGGACCGGAAGGCGTAGAGCCGGGAATCCGAGGGGCCGGGGGCCCAGGGCCGAGGAAGCCGGGGTCAAGGAAGCCAGGAGCCGGGAAGCCTCATCCACGCCCTGACGACGGCCCCCGCCCGCTCGTGACGACCGGCGGCAGCGGCGCCGCCGGGCCGAAGACCCGCTCCCCCGCCGCCCCGCCGCGCAGCAGCGCCGCCCCCAGCGGGGTCAGGGTGTGCAGGACGGCGCCGCCCTGGCGGAGCGTGTGCACCAGGCCCGCCTCGCGCAGCACACTGGCGTGCTGGCTGGCCGAAGCCAGCGATACGCCGACCCTGCGGGCGAGTTCACTGGTCGTACAGCCGCCGCCGACCTCCAGCAGCACCGCCGAGCGGGTCTGCCCGACCAGCTTGCCGAGCGTCCGAGCGGACCCGGACCCGGACGCAGCCCCTGATCCGGACCCGGACCCGGACCCGGCCCCGGACGCGACGGCGGGCAACTGCCCGGTGCGGAGCGAAAGGCCGCACCGGGCGTGTTCGACGGGGTAGACCAGAACGGGTGTCAGATCCGGGTTCCGGAAGGTCACCGGCGTCCCCCGGCAGAAGAACGACGGCAGCAGCAGCAACCCCCGTCCGCGCAGCCACAGCTCGCGGTCCACCGGATAGTCGACCTCCAGCACCGGCGCCCGCCACCGCATCGTCGGCGGCAGCGAGGCCAGCAGCCCATCGGCGCCCCCGTCCAGCAGGGCGCGGCCCCGGGCCACCCGGTCGGCCTCGATCCGGGCCTGGATATGCGGCCAGTACGGGGCGATGGCGGCCTGGTGATAGGTACGCAGCGTGCTGATCAGCCGATCCAGCGACTTGCCCTCGCCCTGCGCCAGATCCCGTATCCACCCCGGGAGCGCCCGCGCCGCCGGAA
The DNA here is from genome assembly GCF_024519315.1 of Streptomyces malaysiensis subsp. samsunensis. Lineage (GTDB taxonomy): Bacteria > Actinomycetota > Actinomycetes > Streptomycetales > Streptomycetaceae > Streptomyces > Streptomyces malaysiensis. The sequence goes on from NZ_JANIIC010000001.1 coordinate 28,874, forward strand.
GCCCGGACAGCTCCGCGTTCAGCCGCTCCCCCGGTGTGGCGCGCAGCGCGGACATCGCGGCATCGCAACCGATTACCCCTTCGGCGGGTGTCAGGAAGTCCGGGAAATAGCCGCGCGACGGAATGAGCGGCGCGAGCAGCCGCGCTTCACCGTTGAGTCGGTTTCGCGCCTCAGAACGCCATTTCCCGTATACGGTCTCCGCCCGGTTCTCCCGCAGCCGATGGAAACTTAAAACGGTTTCCCAGAGCGCGTCCGGGCGAACCGCCACCCGCACCCGGGCCAGATCGAGTTCACTGAAATGAACACGGAGCACCAGACCCCCACACGTGACATTACGACCACCCCCCGATCACCGATGAGTATGCACGCTGGCACGGTCAGTGACCACGCCCTTTTGGCCAGATGTGAAACGGGGAGCGACGCGCAGCCCGGAACAGGAAAGCTGTTCTCCAGGAAAACCGGGGCCGCCGGTAAACACTTCCGAGGGCCGTCCGGAATTCAACAGGCGGTGCTCGGAGCCAGTTTGCTCGTTCCCGTGGGGGGTGACGAGTACGTTACGGCGACTGGGCACTTGTGTTGCCGCACGTAGCCGATGCGCGCGGCAACAGCTCCCGTGGGGGGAGTGGGAGGGGGCGGCACCTCCGCACAAGGTGCCGCCCCCTTTGAGTCCCCGCCTCAACCCAGGCCGCCCGCGTGCCGGCGCACGTCTACGACCACGACCGACCGCCAGGCCAATGTGTCATTTCTCGACCGGGGCGGGGGCTTGGGGAAGGCGTAGCCGGAAGCATGCTCCGAGGGTCCGGGGGGTGAGGGTGAGGGTGCCCCGGTGGCGGTGGGCCAGGTCGCGGGCGATGGCGAGGCCCAGGCCGGTGCCGCCTTGGTCGCGGGAGCGGGCGTCGTCGAGCCGGACGAAGCGTTCGAAGATGCGCTCGGCGTCCTCGGGGGGCACCCCCGGTCCGTCGTCGTGCACCGTGAGGACGACCCAGGCGTGCTGGTTCCGGACGGTGATCTGGATGCGGTGCGCGGCCTGGCGGGCGGCGTTGTCGATGAGGTTGCGCAGCAGCCGTTCGAATTCGTCGGGGTTTCCGTGTGCGTATGCGGGGGCGGTGCTGTCGCAGCTGAGGGTCAACGGCCGTTCGGTGAGGGGGTATTGCTGGGTCAGCCGGTGGGCGAGGGCTGTCAGGTCGACGGTTTCGGGGTCGGCTGTGGGGGCGCGGGTGTCGAGGCGGGCGAGGAGCAGCAGGTCTTCGGCGAGGGCCTGGAGGCGGCGGGTCTGCCGTGCGGCGGTGGTGGCCGCGGCAGGCCAGTCGGTGCGTTCCGGGTAGGCGAGCGCGACTTCCAGGCTGGCCAGCAGTGTGGTGAGGGGGCTGCGCAGTTCGTGGGCGGCGTCCGCGACGAAGCGGCGTTGCTGGGCGGCGGCGTTGTCGAGGCGCTGGAGGGTGGTGTTGATGGTGGTGGCCAGGGCGGTGATCTCATGTCCCGTGGCGGGGACGGTGACGCGTTCGCGGGGGTCGTTCGCGGTGACCGAGGCGGTGAGGACGCGGACGGCTTCGACCGGCCGCAGCGCGATGCGGACGGTGAAGTAGGCGGCGGCGGCGATCAGTACGAGACTGACGAGCCCGGCCCGCAGGAGCAGAACATCAGTGGTCTTGGTGATCGGCTCGGCGATCTCCTCGGCCGCGTGCGGGAGCACCACCACATAGACCCGAAGTTGGGCGTCGGGAGCGATGCCGAGGGCGGCGACTTTGTCGCTGCTCAGTTTATCGGCCCTGATGTCGTCGTACATGCCCAGGTAGGTCCCGCCGTCCTTGCCGAACCGGTCCCAGGGCTTGGCGTCGTGGCGCGCCGGTATGTCCAGGGGACAGTTCGAATAGCCCCAGACCGCCCCGTCATCCGGTGGGGCGGGCACCTCGGCCTTCGGCGGGGCGGGCAGCACATGGCGGGTGCCGGGGTCGAACTCCTCCATGCCTCCGCCGTAGGCGACAGCGGCGCGGCGGCCGGTCGCGACGACCTCGTACGGCACAGTGCTTCTGCGAACCGGAACGCTTCCCTCCTTCAACTGATCGACGAGAGCCAAGAGATGTGCCTGGGCTTGTCGTTCGGCGATCTGCGCGCTCTGGCGGTAGACGTCGTGGTGTACCCACCAGCCGGTGCCGACCAGGATGACGGCGGCGGCCGAGGCGGCGGCCAGGGCCGCGCGGGCTCGTACCGAGCGCGGCCACCAGCGGCGTCGCGGCTCAGTCGCGTTCACGGTCGTCCACCAGACGGTAGCCGGTACCCCGTACGGTCTGAAGGGACTTCCGCTGGAACGCGGCGTCCACCTTCTTGCGGAGGGCGCTGACGCGCGCCTCCACCAGGTTGGGATCGTAGGCTTCGTCGGGCCACGCATGGTAGAGCAGATCCGCTTTGGAGACCGCCTGGCCCGCCCGGCGGGCCAGCAGCTCCAGCACGGCGAACTCCCGGGGGGTGAGTTCCACCCGGGTCCCGGCCCGGCGGCAGACCCGGCCGGCGACATCCAACGAGAGGTCGCCCACGGCAAGGACGGGCGGGGCGATCGTGGCGGCTCGTCTGCCCAGGGCCCGCAGCCGGGCGACGAGCACCATGTAGGAGAAGGGTTTGGCCAGGTAGTCATCGGCCCCCGTGTCCAGGGCCTCTGTCTGATCCCACTCCCCGTCCTTGGCGGTGAGGACCAGGATGGGGGTCGCGTTGCCCTCCCGGCGCAGTTGGGCGCAGACCTTGTAGCCGTTGAGTCCGGGCAGCATCAAGTCCAGTACGACGAGGGCGTATTCGCCGGTCCGGGCCATCCACAGTCCGTGTCGGCCGTCATGGGCGAGGTCGACGCTGTAGCCCTCGGCGGTCAGACCGGTGTGCAGGGTGTGTGCGAGGTCCACCTCGTCTTCGACCACCAGGATGCGCATGTGGTGCAGCCTCGCACAGCGCCGGCCCGCCTTCCTGATCGGCCGGTCAGGTTGGGTCAGCAACCGGTCAGCGAGGTCCGGGCACGCTGGCGGAGTGTCTTCGCCACTGCTGAAAGGCCCTGTCGCCGATGTCCCTTGATGAACGTGCCCCCGCCGTGGCCACGACGGTTTCCCCTCCCGTACCCGCCCGTCGGCAATCACCGGGCCCGGCCAAAGCCGTTGTCGTCATCGCGCCCTTGGCGCTGACCATCGCTCTGGGGCTCTGGGGGATCCGCAGGCAGAACACTATGTGGGGGGACGAGTCCGTCACCTATCAGCTCGCGCACCGCGATCTTTCCCAGATATGGCACACCGCCCAGCACATTGATCTGGTCCATTCCCTTTACTACGCCGTGATGCATCAGATCTTCGGTCTCTTCGGCGGAGGGCTGCTGACATTGCGGCTGCCGTCTGTGCTGGCGATATCCGTGGCGGCGAGCGGAGTCGGGCTTCTGGCGCTACGCCTGGCGGGACCCCGTGCCGGGCTGCTGGCCGGGCTGGTGTTTCCGCTCCTTCCCCAGGTACAGAAGTACGCGCAGGAAGGGCGCTCGTATGCCATGGTCTGTGCCCTGGTCACCTGGGCCACCTATGCGCTCGTGGTCAGCGTCCCGCATCGCGCCCGGTGGCGGTGGGCGGTCTATGGCTCCACCATGCTGCTGGCCTGTCTGCTCCATGAGTTCGCGGTCCTCGCCCTGGTCGCACACGGCGTCACACTGGTCGTCTCCCGTGTTCCACGACCGGTGATGAGGGCGTGGAGCGTGGCTGCCGCGGGCGTTGTGGCCGGGCTGTTGCCACTGGCGATCTACAGTGCGGGGCAGTCGGAGCAGGTGTCCTGGATCGGCGGACCGGTGCGGCTTCGTTATTTCCTGGTGGTGGCGGTCGTGGGCGTGGTGTGTGCCCGAGCGCCCCTGGGGGTGAGGGGGCCCGTACGGCTTTCCGTGCTGGCCGTGCCGATTCTTGTGCTTCCGGGCCTTCTGCTGCTGATCACCTCACTGGTCAAGCCCCTTTTCGTCGACCGGTATGTGCTCTACAGCAATATCGGAATCGCCTTGCTGCTGGGCGCCTGTATGGATTACTTCCACCGGCTCCAGCGGTCTTCCCGCTACGTGTGGATCGCGGTGGTCGCCGCACTGGCAGCGCTCGTCCAGCCGAGCCTGTCGCTGAGGACGCCCCAGAGCCGGAGCGATGACGCCACCGCCATCGGCGCCACCGTACGCAAGGAAGGCCGTCCCGGCGACGGGCTGCTCTATCTCGCCGGCCGGCACCGGATCCTGACCGCGGCCAACCCCGAGGACACCCGTTCCCTGACGGATCTGGCCCTGGCACAGGACCCCGTTTCATCGAACACACTTGCGGGTGTCGAGCTTCCCGCCCAGGAAATCGCGGCACGCATGCTGGAATTCGACCGGATCGTCGCGGTCCGCGCGGCGGGTGCGCACTCGCTGAGCAACCCGCAGGACGAAGCGAAAACCAGCACCCTGCGGCGCCACTTCCGCGCGTACGGAACAACCCATGTCAACGGGGCGCGAGTCACCGTCTATGTCCGAGACCACGACCCGTCTCCGAAGGCCGGTACCGATCAGCCGTACCGGCACCACCGCCCGCGGGTACCGTTCTGAGTGTCGAGGCCAGAACGGAGTTCACCATGCCGCAGAGCAATGAGGAACACACCGGCGCACGCATCGCGGACTACCGGAAGCTGCGTCAGCTCACCCAGACCGCACTGGCGCAACGTTCGTTCCTCTCCCGTGGCACCATCGCCAAAGTCGAGCGTGGCCTGGCTCCGGCCACACCCTCCGTCGTGGCCGCCGTCGCCCGCGTCCTCCAGGTGGACGTGGCCGTGCTCAACGGCCAGCCGTACATTTCCGAGTTACGGCAGGACCATCTCGACCGCCTGATCTCCCCGCTGTCCGAGGCGCTCGACATGTACGACCTCGGGCCGGACCCGCACATCACCCCCCGGCCCATCGACCAGGTGGAGAGCGACGTGCGAGCACTGTGCGCCGGGGCCTCCGCCACCGAGTACAAGGACATCGGGTCGAAACTGCCCGGACTGCTCGGCGAACTCACCACCACGGTCAGCTTGCTGTCGCCGGGTGAGAGCTACCGGCGCGCCGCCTCGTCGCTGAGCTGGTGCTACTGGGTCGCCTACGAGTTCGCCTACCGGGTCGGCTACCACGATCTTGCCTCGATCGCGCTGGAGCGCATGGGGTGGATGGCGGAGCAGGCACAGGACCCGCTGCTGCTCGCCATCCGCCTGAACAAGCGGTCGAGCATGCTGCTCCGACGCGGGAACAACCAGATGTCGCTCCAGGTCGTCACGCGCGGCCATCGGCTCATCGGCCAGGTCGAGCAACCCAAGTCCGTTGAGGCGCTCGCGGTGACCGGCAGCTTGCATCTCGCGTCGGCCATCGCGGCGGCCCAAGCCAAGGACGCTGACGCCGTCACCGGTTACATGGGCCTGGCACACGAGATGGCCAAGAAGATCGGCCGGGATGTGCCGAACGTCTACTGGTCGTCGTTCGGCCTGACGAGCGTGCAGCACTTCGACGTCGCGACCAACGTGGAGCTCGGTGAGCTCGGCGAGGCGGTGAAGCTGTCCAAGAAGCTGCACTTCCCGGAGACGCACCCCCGTATGCGAGTCGGCCGGTACTACATCGAGATGGCCCGTGCCTACGCGCAGATGGGGAAGACGGATCCCGCTGAGCGGTTCTTGGCGAGGGCTCGTAGGGTCGCTCCGCAGCAGGCCCGGTACCACCCGCTGGTGCGGGAGACGATCGCCGTCCTGGTGCGCCGTCAGCGGCGGGCGCCTGAATCCCTGTCCTCGTTGGCCGCGTGGGTGGGCATGTAGCAGCACCAAAGCGCCCTATTGTTCCGTATCCGGGAACACTGAGGGCCTCGCAGGTCGACACGATGTGACGGTCAAGACACACACCGTGCACGGAGCCGACCATGACGACAACCAGAACCCTGCCGTGGACACCACCCAACACCGAGGACATCGAACCCTTACCGGTGGGCGAATGGTGGGACGCCATCTCCGCGCCCACCCCCGTCGCGGACCGCGCCCTTGAGCTGCTCGGCGGCCGGTCCGGAGCCGTGATCCAGGACGACACCTACGGCAAGACGTACTGGCTGATCGGCGTCGACACCGCCCGCAGCTGGTGCATCCGCCGGATCCGCCTCCTCACCGCACTCGCCGACGAAACCACGCTTCTCGGTGTACCGCCCGTCTCCTGGGGACCCGAGCACCGGACGCACTGGCGGATCCCCCTGGGCCCGAACCGGTATCTGACCGGCACCGATCACCTGGCCCGCGCCCTGCGCCAGGCCGTCAACGAGGTCCTCGGCCCGGCACCGGACGGCCGCCAGCTCTGCCACCGCTGCCAACTCCCCACCGACGAACCGATCCCCATCGCCATCGAACACACCGGCAGCGTCGCCGCCACGACCACCTATGCCTGCCCCACCCACGCCCGGCACCACCCACGCGACACCGTGGCCCAGGCCGCCGCCATGCGCCGCGCCCTCGACCAGGGCAGGACCCGATGACGACCCCCGAAGAGCCCAAGGACCCATTCGCCGACGAAGCATGGCGCGCCGCCATCGAGCACGCCGCGGGCTGCCCGGCCTGCCGGACACCCGGCGCCAAGTGCGAGACCGGCGAGCGGCTGCTGCACGCCTACGAGGAGGCCGCACGGCAGGCCCGGACGGAGGAAGTCATGTAAGGCACCGCCGACGGACGAATAAGGGGGGCGGCACCTCCGCACAAGGTGCCGCCCCCTTTGAGGTCCGGAGCCGAGGCCGGGGGTGAGGGTGGGTGTTCCCGGCGCCGGCTCCGGTGGCTTGATCCGCTGGTGGCTACCGGCTGTTGGCCGCCGCGCGGCCGGCCTCCAGGCGGGCCACGGGGATGCGGAACGGGGAGCAGGAGACGTAGTCCAGGCCCACCTCGTGGAAGAAGTGGACGGACTCGGGGTCGCCGCCGTGCTCACCGCAGATGCCGAGCTTGAGGTCGGGGCGGGTGGCGCGGCCCGCGTGGGCGGCGTCGCGGACGAGGGCGCCGACGCCGTCCTTGTCGATGGTCTCGAAGGGGCTGACGCCGAAGATGCCCTTCTCCAGGTAGGCGGTGAAGAAGCTGGCCTCGACGTCGTCGCGGGAGAAGCCCCAGACGGTCTGGGTGAGATCGTTGGTGCCGAAGGAGAAGAAGTCGGCGGACTCGGCGATCTGGGCGGCGGTCAGCGCGGCGCGCGGCAGCTCGATCATGGTGCCGAGGGTGAGCTTGAGGTCCACGCCCCGGGCCCGCTCGACCTCGGCGATGACCCGCTCGGCCTCCTCGCGGACGATCTCCAGCTCCTGGACCGTGCCGACCAGCGGAATCATGATCTCGGCCCGTGGGTCGGCCTTGGCGTTCCGGCGATCGGCGGCGGCTTCGGCGATCGCCCGTACCTGCATGGCGAACAGCCCGGGGATGACCAGGCCGAGGCGCACTCCGCGCAGGCCGAGCATCGGGTTCTGCTCATGGAGCCGGTGGACGGCCTGGAGCAGCCGCAGATCGTTCTCGTTGTGGTCCTTGCGGGACTCGGCGAGCGCGACGCGCACCGAAAGCTCGGTGATGTCGGGCAGGAACTCGTGCAGCGGCGGGTCCAGCAGCCGGACGGTGACCGGCAGCCCGTCCATCGCCTCGAAGAGCTCGACGAAGTCGTCCTTCTGAAGCGGCAGCAGTTCGCCCAGCGCGGTGTCCCGCTCCTCCTCGGTATGGGCGAGGATCAGCCGCTCGACCTTCTCCCGGCGCTCGCCGAGGAACATGTGCTCGGTGCGGCACAGCCCGATGCCCTGGGCGCCGAACCGCCGGGCGCGGGCGGCGTCCTCGGCGTTGTCCGCGTTGGCCCGTACGCGCAGCCGGCGCACCCGGTCCGCGTACGCCATGATCCGGTGCACGGCGCCCACCAGCTCGTCCGCGTCGTCGGCGCCCGCGTGCATCCGGCCCTCGAAGTACTCCACGACCGGCGAGGGCACCACGGGGACCTCGCCGAGGTAGACCTTGCCGGAGGAGCCGTCGATCGAGACGACGTCGCCCTCCTCGATGACGAGGCCGTCCTTGCCGTCCCGGTCGGGCACGGTCATCCGGCGCCGCTTGGTGTCGACTTCCAGCTCCTCCGCGCCGCACACACAGGTCTTGCCCATGCCACGGGCGACGACGGCGGCGTGTGAGGTCTTGCCGCCGCGCGAGGTCAGAATGCCCTCCGCGGCGATCATGCCGTCGAGGTCGTCGGGGTTGGTCTCCCGGCGGATGAGGATGACCTTCTCGCCCGAGCGCGACCATTTGACGGCGGTGTACGAGTCGAAGACGGCCTTGCCGACGGCGGCGCCCGGGGACGCGGCGATGCCCCGGCCGATCTTCCGGACGGTGTCGCCGGAGGCCACCTCGTGGTCGAAGCGCGGGAACATCAGCTGGGCCAGCTGGGCCCCGTTGACCCGGCGCAGCGCCTCGGCCTCGTCGATCAGCCCCTGGTCGACCAGCTGGGTGGCGATGCGGAAGGCGGCCCCGGCGGTGCGCTTGCCGACGCGGGTCTGGAGCATCCACAGCTTGCCGCGCTCGATGGTGAACTCGATGTCGCACAGGTCCTTGTAGTGCGTCTCGAGGGTTTCCATGATCTGCATCAGCTGCTCGTAGGAGCGCTGGTCGATCCGCTCGAGGTCGGCCAGCGGCACCGTGTTGCGGATGCCCGCGACCACGTCCTCGCCCTGGGCGTTCTGGAGGTAGTCGCCGTAGACGCCCTGGTGGCCGCTGGCGGGGTCGCGGGTGAAGGCGACTCCGGTGCCCGAGTCGGGGCCGAGGTTGCCGAAGACCATGGAGCAGATGTTGACGGCGGTGCCGAGGTCGTGGGGGATGCGCTCCTGGCGGCGGTAGAGCTTGGCGCGGTCGCCGTTCCAGGAGTCGAAGACGGCCCGTACGGCGAGGTCCATCTGCTCGCGCGGCTCCTGCGGGAAGCCCCGGCCGGTCTCCTTGGCCACGATGTTCTTGAACTCGCCGACCAGCTTCTTGAGGTCGGCGGCGTCGAGGTCCACATCGACGGTGACGCCCTTGGCCCGCTTGGCGTCCTCGATGGCCTCCTCGAAGTGGTCGCCGTCCACGCCCAGCACGGTCTTGCCGAACATCTGGATGAGGCGCCGGTAGGAGTCCCAGGCGAACCGGTCGTCACCCGCCTGCGCGGCGAGCCCGGCCACGGACTGGTCCGAGAGGCCGATGTTGAGGACGGTGTCCATCATTCCGGGCATCGAGAACTTGGCACCGGAGCGTACGGATACCAGGAGAGGGTCATCGGCCTGGCCGAGCTTCTTGCCCATCTTCTCTTCGAGCGCTTCGAGGTGCGCACTCACCTCGTCGCGCAGGGCCGAGGGTTCCTCACCGCTGTCGAGGTAGACCTTGCACGCCTCGGTGGTGATGGTGAAGCCCGGTGGCACAGGGAGGCCGAGATTGGTCATCTCGGCGAGGTTGGCTCCCTTACCGCCGAGCAGGTCTTTGAGATCCTTGTTGCCCTCGGTGAAGTCGTAAACGAACTTCTGCTGATCTTGTGTTTCCGGCACGGGACTCGATCTCCTCGGCTCGGCTGCCCTGACGGCGGGGAGCGTACCCAGATCAAAGGCCCCTGAGTATGTGCACTCCACCGTCATACGGCTGTAACCACCCGCCTGCCACGTGTTCGAAAGTGTGGTGCCCGAACGAGGCCCTCTTGACTCGCCTTCAAGGCTCGAACACACACCCACCCTCCGCCCGTGATGGACGCCTGGAATTTCACTGTACGTAACCGATGGTTCGAGGTGTCGAACATCAAGTGGGTGGCACTGAGTGCCACGCATTGGAGAGGTGGGCACAGCGGAGAACCGCCGCACCGCCCCTCCGCAACCGCTCATCTGAGCGACACCCCGATCAGAGTGGCGAGAATCACGCCTTGTCATGGCCCATTGTCTCGCCTTTTGGATACAACGAGAGGGGCCCCGCTCAGATGAGCGATTCAGCGATTGGCGTGGGGGGCCGACCGCCCCCGGCCGGATCCGCCGAACCCCACGCGCGCACCGCGTGGCCCCGCCGCGCCGACGGGTATGTTGACTGTCGGACAGCACGAGGAGGGCTCTTGACCAGCGCACGGCCCGCCCCGACCGGCCTGGCGAGCGGCGCGCGGCGCGTGCTGACGGACAACTGGACCGGCTCCTCCACGGTCCCCGCACCCGGCCTCTATCCACATCAGTGGAGCTGGGACTCGGCCTTCATCGCGATCGGATCACGCCATATTTCGCCCCGGCGCGCCCAGCGTGAACTGGAAACCCTGTTCGCCGCCCAATGGGGTGACGGCCGGATCCCCCATATCGTCTTCAACCCGGCGGTGCCGCCCGCCGCCTACTTCCCCGGCCCCGGCTTCTGGCGCTCCTCCACCGCCGGTGCGGCCGCCGGCGCCCCGCGCGGCGTCGAGACCTCCGGCATCGTCCAGCCCCCGGTCCACGCGCTCGCCTCTCTGCTGGTGCACCGGGCCGATCCGCGCTCCTCGGCGCGCCATGGCTTCCTCGCCCGCGCCTACCCCCGGCTCGCCGCCTGGCACCGCTATCTGACCGGAGCCCGCGACCTGGGCGGCGGCGGGCTGGTGGCCGTGGTCCACCCCTGGGAGCCGGGGATGGACAACAGCCCCTGCTGGGACGCCCCGCTGGCCCGCGTCGAACCGGCGCCCCCGGGCACGTTCCGGCGCGCCGACCTCGACCACGGCGCTGCCTCCGACCGCCCCACCGACCTGGACTACGGCCGGTACGTACGGCTCGCGGCGGACTACCGGGACGGCGGCTACGCGGACGGCGGGGCCGGGGCGGCGTTCATCGTCGAGGACCCCGGCGTCAACGCGCTGCTGATCGCCTCCGAGCACGCCCTGGCCGAGATCGCCGCCCTGGTGGGCGCGGACGCCTCGGTCCACCGGGACCGGGCGGCGCGTCTGACGGCCGCTCTGGTGGACCGGTTGTGGGACCCGGCCGCGGGGCTGTTCCTGTGCCGGGATGTGCTCGGCGGCGGCCCGATCCGCGAGCTGAGCGCGGCGGGGCTGCTGCCGCTGCTGGTCCCCGGCCTGCCGCACGGCATCGCCGCCGCGCTGGTGCGCACCGCCCGCGGCGCCCACTTCGGGCTGGGCCACCAGACGCGGCTGGTGCCCAGCTACGACCTGCTGGGCCCCGCCTTCGACGCCGCCCGCTACTGGCGCGGCCCCGCCTGGTTCAACGTCAACTGGCTGCTGGAGCGGGGGCTGCGGCAGCACGGTGAGTCCGCGTCGGCCGACGCGCTGCGCGCCGCAGCGCTTGAGACGGCGGTCGCGTCGGGCTTCGCCGAGTACGTCGATCCGTACACCGGCGAGGCACGCGGGACACGCGGCTTCAGCTGGACGGCCGCGCTGGCGCTGGACCTTGCGGTGGCGGCGGGTCAGGGCGCCTGATCGCCCTCGACCCCCCGCAAACCGGCCGCGGTGGCGGCGGGTCAGGGCGCCTGATCGCCCCCGGCCTTCCGCAAACCGGCCAGCGCCTCGCGGGTCTTGACGGTGCAGTTGTGCTCATCGCCCAGGACCCGCTCGCTGATCTCCAGCACGGCCCGCCACTCGGCCTCGGCCTCCTCCAGGCGGCCGAGGCCGTGGAGGGTGATGCCGAGGTTGTGGCGGGTCCACAGGGTGCCGAGGCTCTCCGGGCCCAGCACCCGCAGCCGCCCCCTGACCGTCTCCCGGATCTCCCGCTCGGCCTCGGTGAACCGGCCGAGGTGGTTGAGCACATATCCCCAGCTGTGCCGGGCCGCCAGCGTCGCCTCGGCCTCGGCGCCCAGCACCCGGGCGCGCCCCTGGGCCACCTGGCGGAACTCCGCCTCGGCCTCCTCGTAGCGCTCCTGGTCGCGCACCACCGCCGCCAGGTGCAGACGCGACGTCAGCGCGCCCGGGGCGTCACGGCCCAGGACCCGGGCCTCCGCCTCCACGACCACGCGGTACTCGGCCTCGGCCTCCTCCCGGCGCTCCAGGTCGGCCAGGGTCCTGGCCCGGCCACCCCGGGTCATGAGGGTCGCCTGGGTATCCGGTCCGAGGACCCGCAGCCACTCCTGGAGCACCTCGGTGTACTCCGCCAGCGCCTCCTCGTACCGCCCCGCCAGCCGCATGCTGGTCGCCAGGCAGTGGCGGGTGCTCAGGACGTTGGAATGGTCCCGCCCGAACACGGGGACCTGCTGCTCCAGGAGTTCGCGGTAGATCGGCCGCGCCTCGTCGTACCGCTGCTGGTCCTCCAGGACGAACGCGCGCAGCCGCAGGGCGATGAGCGAGTCCTCGTGCCACTTCCCGAGCGAGCCGACCGTCTCCTCCACCAGCGTGTCGAGCTCGGCCTCCGCCTCGGCGTACCGGCTCAGGGCGCGCAGCCGGTGAATGCGGTTGCGACGGGCCCGGCGGATCCGCCAGTTCCACGGCTTCAGACCCGCGGAGGTCCGCTCGACCAACTCCCGCCACAGCGCCTCGGCCTCTTCGTTGCGCTGTCTGGTGTCCAGGAGCTCGCCGAGCGCGTACTCCGCCGTCAGCAGGGCCTCGTCCAGCTCCGACTCCGCCGGGCGGCAGTCCTCGACCGCCGACCGCACCTCGGCCTCGGCCTCGTCGTACAGCCCGAGCCTGCGCAGCGCGGCGGCCAGCCAGACCCGCGCGGTCACGGTCCTGACATGCGCGGGGCCGTCCTGCTCCCGGCGCCCGGCGGCCACGGTCCGGAACTCCCGCGCGGCCTCCTCCACCCGCGCGAGGTCCAGCAGCACCCGCCCGTAGACCTGGCGCTTGGCCAGGAGGTGTGCCCGATGGTCGGTGCCTTCCCGGCGCTCCCACGCGTCGAGCAGGGTGCGGCACTCCTCCGCCGCCGCCTCCAGCCGCCCGGCGTCGTACAGCAGGTCCACGAGGTAGTCACGGGCGAAGAGCGTGTAGTCCTGCTCCTCGCCGTGCTCCCTCGTCGAGACCTCGACCACCGCGCGCAGCTCGCGCTCCGCCTCGTCGTGCTCCCCGAGCCTGTTCAGGGTGCGCGCCAAATGCCCGCGGAGATTGCGGGATTCGAGGTCCTCGGCGGACCTCAGCCCCGCGATCTGCTCCCGCGCCGCTTGTTTGAGCTCATCGGCGTAGGCCGGCCATCCGGACTTGACGAGCTGATAGGCGAGGTTGGGCAGCAGCCGCACACCCCACCAGCCGGATTCCTCGTTCCGCTCATCGGCCTTGTCCAGCACGTTGTCCACCTGCTCGCGCACCGACCTCGGCAGTCCGTCGTCGGCCGCGATCCGCCGCACCAGCGCGATCAGCGGCGGCTGGACGCGCTCGGAGGCGTAGGACCGGGGCGGGATGGCGCCGGCCGGGAGCGGGGCGGGCACTTCGGCCGGCTGCCGTACGGGCTCCTCGGCCACCGGCTCCTCCTCACCCGCCTCCTCCAGCAGCCCCAGCCGGGACAGCAGCTCGGGGGAAGCCGCCGCGAACGGGCGGGCCTCCTCGGCGACGCGGGAGTCCCCGTGGCCGCCGGAGAGCCGGGCCCGGAACTCGGGGCCGCTGCCCTGCCGGTGCAGCAGGAACTCCGTGACCCGCGCCGCCGTCTCCAGCGCGTCCGACGTCCGGACCCCGTCCAGCAGCAGGTCGACGACCCCCGGGTGGAACTCGTACTCCTCCGCGCTCCCCTCCCGTCCGCGCAGCAGCCCGCCCAGGAACACCTCGGCCAGCTGCGCCGGGTGGAAGCGCTCCGCACGGCCCGCGCCCGCCTGGTGGATCAGCCGCATCACCGGCAGTGTCAGCGGATGGACGGTGGCCAGCGCCCCGGCCAGCCGCTGGGCCTCGGGCGAGGCCGCGCCCCGGAAGCGGCGCAGCCGCTCCTCGGCGGTCGGCCCGGGGACATGGGCCGTGGCCCGCGCGGCCACCGGCTTCTCCGCGCCGTCCAGCAGCATCACCGGCAGCGGCTGCCCGCCGCCGCCCGTACCGGTGAGCGCCGCCCACCCGCCCAGCTCGCCCTCGGCCAGTTCCAGCACCGGCACCGGGGTCTTGCCGTCGTAGGACACCAGGCCGCGCGGCAGCACCGGATGGCGCACGGACAGCGCACGGCCCGGCGCCCCCTCGCGCCCCCCGGCGTCGACCAGCAGCCGCTGGGTGGGCATACCGCGCTCGGGCCACATCCGCGCGGGCAGCGGCTGGAGGACCGCCACCGGCGAGTGGCGGGCCCAGCGCCGCAGCAGCGTCGGGATCGCGCCGCCGCGCCACCCCGGGCCCACCCCGTCCGAGAGGACCAGCATCACGGTGCGGCCGGAGGTGTCGGTGAGCTGGCGCGGGGTGCGGCGCGGGGCGCCGGGTGCGTACGGGCGCGCCCTGAGCACCGGCTGGGACTCCTGGGCGCTGTCCAGGCCGTAGGTCCGCACCGAGCGGAAGGCGCCCTGGCGCTCCAGCAGTCCGCGCACCTCGGCGGCGAGCTGCCGCCACAGCACCATCGACGGGCCGTCGTCCACGATGAGCGCGACGCTCAGCCAGCGCTCCGGGCGGGGGCGCAGCACCACGTCCGGCAGCCCGGTTTCGGCGATCCACTCGGCGGTGGCGGTCTCGTCGACGCGGAAGGACGTGCGGGACGGCACGCTGCGCCGCAGGGGCCGCAGCGCACGGGACAGCCCGCGCGTCCCGGGCAGCGCCCGGACGCCCCGGACGCCGACGGCGCGGGCCGGGCGGGCCGCGGTGGGTCGGGCGGCGCCGGGGGCGTAGAACCCGTCGGGGGCGAGCGGTCCCGGCTCGGGGTCGACGGCGAGCTGTGCCCCGGCGGGCTGCCGCTGGGCGCCCTTCGCGTCGTCCTCGCCGTCGGCCGCGCCGGAGGCGGGTCCGGCCGTCCCCGGGGGCGGCGTCCGCTTCCCGCCGTCCTCCTCGTCCCGTGCCGGGGCCGTGGTCGCGGCGAACCACAGGACGTCGCGCAGCTCCTCCTCGGAGAGCTCGACCCCCGCGTCCTCCAGCAGGGCCCACAGCCGCTCGATCATTGGGCGTCGACTTCGTTCAGCGAGCGGAACAGCTTGTCGAGGACGTCCTGGTCGACCCGCACCCCGGAGGACCGCAGCCGGACCGCGTTGAGCAACTGGTCGGTGGCCAGCTCCCGTTCGTTCCGCCGGGTCACGAAGTCGGCGATCAGCTCCTGGGCCCGTGCGCCGACCTCTTCGCCCAGATGCATGGTGACGATCTGCCGGAGCTGTCGCTCGTCGGGCTGCTTGAGGTCGAGCCGCACACAGCGGCGCAGGAACGCCGGGGGGAACTCGCGCTCGCCGTTGCTGGTGATGACGACGACGGGGAAGACGCCGCAGCTGACCCAGCCGCCGGTGATCGCGGCCTTCTCCCGGGAGCCGGCGATCTGCACCTCGATCGTCCTGTCCTCCCCCAGCCGGGCCAGCTCCGGAATCTCGAACTCGCCCTCCTCGAAGACCGTGAGGAGGTCATTGGGCAGGTCGACATCGCCCTTGTCGAGCTCGTCCACGAGCAGAACCCGCGGCCTGTCCGCCGGGAGCAGCGCGGTGCCGAGCGCGCCGAGCCGCAGATAGTCGCCGATGTCCGGCTCGGATTCGGCGGTCTCGTCGGCGCGCCGCTTGAGGGAGGCTTCGCGCAGCCGGCCCACCGCGTCGTACGAGTAGAGGCCCTCGGTGAGCGTGGAGCGGCTGTTGACCGGCCAGTGCAGCACCTCGCCCAGCATGAGCTCGCGGGCGATGGCGTGGGCGAGGGTCGACTTGCCGGTGCCGGGCCGCCCGGTGACCAGCAGTGGGCGGTGCAGATGCAGCGCCATGTTGACCACGTCGCGGTCCTCGTCGGAGATCAGGTACGGCAGCCCCCGCTCCTCGTCCCGGCGGCGGGCGTCGTCGCCGAAGCGCCGCCACGGCGGGGCGGTGGGCCAGGTCTCCACCTCATGGGGGTCGGTCGCGCCGCCCTGGAAGAGCCTCCAGTCCTGTGCCATCGTCTTCGTCTCTCCTCAGGGTGCGGACAGGTCGAGTTGGTCGGGGAGCGGACTGTGCGGATCGTCCCACAGGAGGGCCATATGCCTGCCGTGGTGGCTCTCGTCGGCCTCGCTCGCCGACCGGAGTCTGCGTAAGTGCTGGGGCAGGGACCGCAGCCGCTCGGTGCGGAGCAGGGTCTTCAACTCGGCCTGCGCGGCGTCGCCTTCGGCCTCGCCATGCCATATGAGGACGGGCACGCCGCCGAACAGACAGGCGTTGAAGACCTCCTTACGGGCCCGCACCGGGGACGTCAGCACCACGCCAGGAGCGTCCTCCTGACCCTGGAGATCGCCGTTGACCTGCTTGAACGTGTCGTAGTGGGCGGGCAGCCAGTGCAGCTCCCCGGCATCCGCCGTACCGGCCTTCTCCCAGCGCCGCTCCCACAGATGCGGCTGGTGCTCCCGGAGTTCGGCGCAGCGCACGACGACCGGGTAGTCCGTGCCGAGCGAGCGCTCCAGGGGCCCCTCGGCGTCGAGCTGCCAGCGGTGCACGGCCAGTTCCAGATCGGTGGGGGTCACGAAGAACTCCACCAGTGTGTCGAGGGTGCGGGCATGCCTGCTCAGCAGGTGGTCCAGGCCACGCTGTATCTCCTCCAGGGAGGCGGGGGTGTCGGCCTTCGCCAGGGAGTTGACGTCGTCACCGCGCCGCGACCAGACCTCATAGGTGCGCCGCTGCCCGTCCGCGCCCGGTGCGTGGAGCCTTATCTGGATCCTCCCCCAGCTATCGCTGGGAGGTGCCCCCTGGTCCGTGGCGGTGTCCGGGTCGGCCCGTACGCGCTCGGCGTGCTCCTGCGCCTCGCCGCGCCGTTCGTACAGCTGGCCCTCGAGATCGATCCGCCGGGCGCACTCCAGCGACCACGCTCGCAGTTCTGCCGCGACCGCTCCCCCGCACAGCGCGGCGAAGTGCTCCACGACGCGCAGCAGCTGCGGGAGTTGTCTCGGCGGGGGGAGCAGCACGGCTTCGAGGTCGTCGACCAGCGCGGCCGGATCGAGGGACGACAGCGCCATGGTGGGGTACTTCTCGCGGGCGACCTCGGCGAAGTCGTACCGGGCCCGCTGGTCCAGACGGCCCAGCAGCGCGACCAGCTCGGTGTACTCGGCGTGGGTCAGCCACTGGTTCTGGAGGAGATGGCACGCCTTGCGGATCTCGGTGCGCGGCGGGGCGGGCGCGCTCAGCTCGGCGAGGAGGGTGACGGTGCCGTGCGGGTTCTCCAGCGCCCAGTCGACCAGCTCCTCGGCCGAGGGCGGCGTCGTGGGCGGGGCGGTGGCGAACTGCTCGCAGAGCCGGGCGGCGACCCTGGCCGCCGATCCGGCCGCATCCGCCCCGAGCAGCCCGGACGCCTCCAGGACCAGCGCCTCCCGGAACCGCCGCTTCTCCGGATCGAGGGGCGGGGCGGGCGGGCCGAGCCGGACCATCCGCCCCTGCTGCTCCCAGTCGATGATGTGCACCGATGGGTACTGTCGGCCGCTGCCCGCCCCGTTCAGCCGGGCGAACTCGTCCCGCACGCCCTGCCAGACCCGGTCCAGGTCGAGCGCCGCCCCGGCCTCACCCGCCGCTTCGAGCTGCCGCAGCAGTACGGACGTGAAGCGCCCGGCGCCGTCCCGCTCCATGGCGACGGCCCCGGCCTGGCAGGCCCGCATCCAGTAGACCGGCCGCTCGGGCCTGGTCTGGGGCCAGTCGGTGAGCGGCTGCGGCATGTCGGCCAGCTCGTGGGTGCCGGGGGGAAGGGCCTGCCGGCAGGCGTCGATGACCACGGTGACCCGCTCCACCGCGTCCCAGCGCAGATGGTCGGTGCGCACCAGGTCGACCAGGCTGTCGGCGTCGAGCCCCTGGAGGTCGGTGTCCGAGGTCTCGGGATACAGCAGGCTCCACCGGCCGCCCCGCGTCTGCACCCCGTGCCCGGCCCAGTAGACCCACAGCCAGTCGTCGCCGTCGATGTGGCTGAGCCCCTCCCGGAAGACCTTGCGCACATGGGCGCGCTCCGCCGGGCGGTAGCCCGGGTGCGCCGCCTCCAGTGCCGCCCTGTTGCGCTCCATGGGCGAGGCCAGCAACCGGATGTTCTCCGGCGGTACGCCCCGCCCGGTCAGCCACGTCCGCATGCCGATGGCGTCCCGCACCGGGCCGTCGAGGTTCAGGCGGTCGCTGCCGTTGTAGCGCTCGACCGCCACCAGCACGGCATGGGTACGGCGCCAGTCGTGTTCGATCGCCGTCACGCCGGCAGCTCCGGGGCCAGCAGTTCGTACAGCCTCCGATGGGCGAAGTACGAGGTGTGGGCGCGCGGGAACGGCTGGCGGGTGTTGACGCGCAGATCGGTGATCCGGCCGGGGAAGACCTTCTCCCCGACGAAGCCGAGCAGGTCCTGCTCGTCGTGGACGTTGATCCAGCGGGGGAAGGCGCCGGGCAGCGGTTCGCCGCGGCGCAGCGCGGTGAGCGCGTCCAGCTCGTAGAGGAACGGGGCCTGCGAGCCGACCGTCACCAACAGCTCCACCCCGGCGGGCGGATCGGGCTCGGCGAGCAGATCGACACAGGCGATCCCGCCGAGGCTGTGGGCGAGCAGCACCACCGGGCCGTCCCCCGAGGCGACCGCGTCACGCACGGCCGCCCGGATCGCGGCCCGCACCCCGGCACCGCGCACCTGGTAGCGGAGGATGTCACCACTGGCCGGGACGGCTCCCTCGGTGATGCCGCCCCGGAACGTGTGGGCCAGTGAAGACAGCGGCGAGAGGTAGGAGTTGAGCGCCCGTACCGCCACACCCTTGGCGGCGCCGGCCACGAATCCGCCCCGTCCGGCGCCGCCCAGCTGATCGGTGAGCGCGCCGACGACGGTGTCCCGGTCGGCACCGTCCACCGCGAGCGGCTCCTCGTCGCCGCGCGGGCCCTCGGCCCGCTGGACGGCCAGGGCGTACACGGCGCGGGCGGCGATCGCCTCGATGCCGTCGGCGGGCGGAGTGCCGCCCAGGGTGCGGGAGATCTCCCGGGCCACGCGGCCACCGGCCGGGCCGAGGTGCGGTGCGAGGTCGGCCACCAGCTCGTCCAGGCTGCCCCCGCCGTCGGTCACCGCCTCCAGGCTCAGCCCGCGCGCCGTATCGGCGACGGCCTGCCAGGGGTCCTGACGGCCGGGGGCGAAACCGGCCCGCGCGCCCCCGCCGCGCCGCGCCTTCGCCGCCTCCGCGAACTCCCGCAGCTCCGCGAGCGGATCCACCTCCAGCAGCGCCCATACGGCCAGCGGATCGTCCTCGTCCAGCACCTCGTCACCGCCGGCGCCGCGGCTCTTCGACCGCGCCGGGATCGACGCCCCGTCGAGCCCCAGCGAGGCTCCGTGCTCCTCGCCCCAGAAACACCGGACGACCCGGATATCGGCTCTCACCCGCCCCAGGCCGCTCACGACCCGCGCGAGGCTCTTCTCATAGGACTTGGCCCGGACCCCCGTGCCGTGGACGAAGACGACGCTCGTCACCGATCCCCCCAGATCGTCTGGATTCCACCGCGACCACGAGCCCATCACTTTAACCGGTGATGACCCCGTGTGACCCCCGGACTACCAGCCTCAGCCGCCCGAGGTGTCCAGCTCGGCGTCCGCGCCGACCCCCGCGCGGTCGTACGGGTCGTCCAGCCAGCCGTCGGGCAGCACCACGCGGTTGCGGCCGGAGGTGCGGCCGCGGGGGCCGTCGGCGCCCGGGGGCCACTCCTGGTCCAGGTCCAGCTCGGCCAGCAGGGCGTCCAGCTCGGCGAGGGACGAGGTGATCGCCAGCCGCTTGCGCATCTCCGAGCCGACCGAGAAGCCCTTGGTGTACCAGGCGACATGCTTACGGAAGTCGATCACGCCGCGCTCCTCGTCCTCCAGCCACTCGGCGAGCAGCTCGGCGTGGCGACGCATCACGGCCGCGACCTCCTTGAGCGTCGGCCGCGCGTACACCGGCGGCTCGGGGCCGGGTTCGAACGCGGCCACCAGGTCGCCGAAGAGCCAGGGCCGCCCCAGGCAGCCGCGCCCCACGACCACGCCGTCACAGCCCGTCTCGCGCATCATCCGCACCGCGTCCTCGGCGGACCAGATGTCGCCGTTGCCCAGCACCGGGATCTCGGGGACGGCCTCCTTCAGACGGGCGATGGCCGCCCAGTCGGCGGTGCCGCCGTAGTGCTGGGCCGCGGTGCGGCCGTGCAGGGCGATCGCGGTCACGCCCTCCTCGACCGCGATCCGGCCCGCGTCGAGGTAGGTGATGTGGTCGTCGTCGATGCCCTTGCGCATCTTCATGGTCACCGGCAGCGGACCCGCGGCGGTCACCGCCTCGCGCAGGATCGAGCGCAGCAGATGCCGCTTGTACGGAAGCGCCGAGCCGCCGCCCTTACGGGTCACCTTGGGCACCGGGCAGCCGAAGTTGAGGTCGATGTGGTCGGCGAGGTCCTCGTCCACGATCATCTGGACGGCCTTGCCGACGGTCCCCGGGTCCACCCCGTACAGCTGGATGGAGCGCGGCTGCTCGGTGCCGTCGAAGTGGATCAGCCGCATCGTCTTGGCGTCCCGCTCCACCAGCGCCCGGGTGGTGATCATCTCGCTGACGAACAGCCCCCTGCCGCCGGAGAACTCCCTGCACAGCGTGCGGAACGGGGCGTTGGTGATCCCGGCCATGGGTGCGAGAACGACCGGCGGCCGGACCGTATGCGGTCCGATCCGCAGCTGCGTCCGTGGCGTTCGCGGCGTCTGGTTCATCGAGGTGAGCTTCCTCTGGCGTACTACGGTGGGAGGACGGGGCGGCTCTCTCATTGTCCCGCACCCGCGAGAGGGACCGACAGGGCGGTTATGTCCGCCACACCGACGGTATCGATGTAGCGTTCAACCATGCGTGAGCTCAGCCATCGGCGGCGCATGCTTGTGCTGGCGATCTGCTGCATGAGCCTGCTGCTCGTCAGCCTCGACAACACCGTCCTCAATGTCGCCCTGCCCTCGATACGAAGTGATCTGCACGCTTCCGTATCCGGGATGCAGTGGACGATCGACGCCTACACCTTGGTCCTCGCGGCCCTGCTGATGCTCTCGGGCTCGACGGCCGACCGGGTGGGGCGCAAGCGCACCTTCCAGACCGGGCTGGTGATCTTCACCCTCGGGTCGGGGCTGTGCAGTCTCGCGCCCAATCTGGAGACACTGGTCATCTTCCGCATGGTGCAGGCGATCGGCGGTTCGATGCTCAACCCCGTCGCCATGTCGATCATCACCAACGTCTTCACCGAGCCCAGGGAGCGGGCCCGCGCCATCGGGGCCTGGGGCGGGGTCGTCGGTATCAGCATGGCGGCCGGGCCGATCGTGGGCGGGCTGCTGGTGGAGTCCGTCGGCTGGCGCTCGATCTTCTGGATAAACCTTCCGGTCGGGATCGCGGCGCTGATCCTCACCGCCCGCTATGTGCCGGAGTCGCGTGCCCCCAAGCCGCGCCGGGCCGACCCCATCGGCCAGTTGCTGGTCATCGCGGTGCTGGGCACCCTCACCTACGCGATCATCGAGGCACCGGACCGCGGCTGGGACTCGCCGCTGATCGTCACCTGTGCCGTGATCGCCGCCGCGGGGCTCCTCGCCCTGGTCCGCTACGAGGGACGGCGTGAGGAACCGCTGATCGATGTGCGGTTCTTCCACAGCGCGCCGTTCAGCGGGGCGACGGTGGTAGCGGTGTGCGCCTTCGCGGCGCTCGGCGGCTATCTCTTCATGAACACGCTCTACCTCCAGGACGTGCGCGGGCTCAACGCGCTGCACGCCGGGCTGTGGATGCTGCCCATGGCGTTCATGTGCTTCGTCTGCGCGCCACTGTCCGGGCGGCTGGTGGGCGCCCGCGGGCCCCGGCCGTCGATGCTGGTGGCAGGCGTGGCCATAACGGCCAGCGGGGTCATGTTCGCCGTCTTCAACGCCCAGGCGAGCGATGCGGGGCTGCTGATCGGCTATGTGCTGTTCGGGCTCGGCTTCGGCATGGTCAACGCGCCCATCACCAATACGGCGGTCTCCGGGATGCCCCGCACCCAGGCCGGGGTCGCCGCGGCCGTCGCCTCCACCAGCCGTCAGGTGGGCCAGTCGCTCGGCGTCGCGGTCATCGGCGCGGTGCTGGCGGCGGGCGCCGCGTCGGCGGCGACGAGCGGGGTGGGGCACGCCGCCTCGCCCGCGGCCGCCACGGCGTTCGTGGACGCCGCCCGTCCCGCCTGGTGGATCATCGCCGCATGCGGTGCCGTCATCCTGCTGCTGGGGCTGGTGACCACGGGCCGCTGGGCCGAGCGGACGACCCGGCACGCGGCGGCGCTGTTCGAGGGGGAGGGCGCGCCGACGGGCCAGACGTCGGCGAACGCGAAGGCGTAGTTGGCGCGAGGGGGGCGGGCGTCCGGCGTACGGTGCCGCCTGCGGCGGGCTTGCCCCTCCCCGCCCCTCCCCGAAACTGAAGCTCCGCCCCAGGCCCCCGCCGGGGCTCCGCCCCAGACCCCGGACCGGGCTCCGCTCCCCTTCTCGCGCATCGATATGCGGCTCCGCCACGTGACGGGGCTCCGCCCCAGGCCCCGAGGTCCAGGGGCGGAGCCCCTGCCACGCGGCGGAGCCGCAAATGCATGCTGCGGGAAGGGGCGGGGAGGGGAAAGATCCACCGGGCACCCCCGATGCGTAAGGAGCCCGCCCGGGCCCCGGGGATTCAGACCGCTGCCGGGGCGGCCTCCGTGGCCTCCGCCGCGAGTGCCAGGGCGTACAGCCGCTCCAGGCGCTCATGGGTCTCGGCGTCCGCCGGGGTGTAGGTGAGCAGCTTGGGGCCCTGCTGGGGGCCGGTCCACAGACTGGTGGCGGCCAGCCGGACGATGCCCACCTCCGACTGGCGATAGACCTTGATCTTGTCGCCGGGCCGGACCACCTCGTGCCGCGCCCAGATCTCCCGGAACTCCGGAGAGGCGTCCTCCAGCCGCTTCACCATCGCCTTCCAGGCGGGCTCGGCCACATGCTCGGCCATCACGGCGCGGAACTTGGCCGCCATGAGCCGGATCGTCTCGTCCCGGTCCACCAGGCTGGAGCGCCACTCGTCATGGGTGAAGGCCAGCCACAGGCAGTTGCGGTCCTCCGGCGCCACCTTGTCCAGGTCGCACATCAGCAGCCGGTAGGTGCGGTTGTAGGCGAGCAGGTCGAAGCGGCTGTTCTGGACGCAGGCGGGGAACGGTTCGAGCTGTTCCAGCATGAGCTGGAGCGACTGCGGCACGCCGGTGCACTCGCTCGCCGGGGTCGGGTCGATGGCCGCGGCGAGCGCGAAGAGATGGGTCCGCTCGCTGCGGTCCAGGAGCAGCGCGCGGGCGATGGCGTCGAGGACCTGCGCCGAGACATGGATGTCGCGGCCCTGCTCCAGCCAGGTGTACCAGGTCACGCCGACGGTCGAGAGCTGCGCGACCTCCTCGCGGCGCAGCCCGGGGGTGCGCCGGCGGCGGCCCCGGGGCAGCCCGACCTGCTCGGGGGAGATCCGCTCCCGGCGGCTGCGCAGGAACGCGGCCAGCTCACCCCGCCGTATCTCGGCCCCCGCACTTCTGCTCTCGGCCGTGGCACCGGCTCTGGCGCCGGCCACGGCATCCCGCACGATCGTGGTCATGGTTCCAGGGTGCCCAAGGTCTCAGCCGGTTGCCAGGTAGTTCTTGTACCAGGATAAAGACACTCTGGTACCAGCTTGAGCCACCCGGGATCTTCGTAAGCGTGAGCGAAACGCAGATTCCGACGATACGCAACAGAACCCCCGGCCCGGACGCCGCGAAGACCACCGGCCGGCCCCGCACCTCCTCGGGCCCCGCGCTGAGCCCCCTCGGGCTGTTCACCGTGCTGCTGGGCGCGGCACTGCCCCTGATCGACTTCTTCATCGTCAATGTGGCCCTGCCCACCATGGACCGCGATCTCCACGCCGGTCCGGCCGTGCTGGAGCTCGTCGTCGCCGGATACGGCGTGGCGTACGCGGTGCTGCTGGTCCTCGGCGGACGGCTGGGCGACACCTTCGGACGGCGCAGGCTCTTCCTCGCCGGGATGGCGGCCTTCGGGCTGACCTCGCTGGCCTGCGGGCTCGCACCGGACGCCTGGAGCCTGGTGGGCGCCCGGGTGGCGCAGGGCGCCTCGGCCGCGCTGATGCTCCCCCAGGTGCTCGCCACGATCCACTCCTCGACCAGCGGTTCGCGCCGCGCCCGCGCGCTCAGCATGTACGGCGCGACGGCCGGTCTCTCCATGGTGGCCGGGCAGATCCTCGGCGGTGTGCTGGTGGCCGCGGACATCGCGGGCACCGGGTGGCGCGCGGTCTTCCTGGTCAATGTGCCGGTCGCGCTGATCGGCCTGCTCCTCTCGGTCCGTACGGTCCCCGAGACCCGCTCGGACCGGCCCGCGCCGGTGGACCTGCCGGGCACCGTGCTGCTGGCGCTGTCGCTGATCACGCTGATGGTGCCGCTGACCGAGGGCCAGGCGGCGGGCTGGCCGCTGTGGACCTGGCTGACGCTGGGCGCGTTCCCGTTCCTGGCCGCCGCGTTCTACGTCGTGGAGCGGCGCGCGGACCGGGCAGATCAGGCAGCGCGCAGCTCCCTTGAGGGTGGTGGCGGGCGACGGGCGGGCCGGACGCCGCTGTTGCCGCCGAGCATGTTCGCGCTGCAAGGGCTGCGGCGCGGGCTGCCGATGGTGGTGCCGTTCTCGATCGGCTTCGGGGGCTTCATGTTCGTCATCGCGGTCGCGCTTCAGCAGGGGCTGCGGTATGGGCCGGTCGACGCGGGGCTGGCACTGGCGCCGATGGCGACGACGTTCTTCGTGGCCTCGCTGATGGGGCCGCGTCTGGTGGGCCGGTACGGCAGCCGTGTGGTGACCGCGGGCGGGCTGATCCAGGCGGTGGGCATCGTGCTGCTGATACTGGCCGTATGGCGTGACTGGCCGGATCTGTCGCTGACCGGGCTGCTGCCCGGGGTCGCGCTGGCCGGGTTCGGGCAGGGGCTCCAGCTTCCGGTGCTGATCCGGATCGTGCTCGCCGATGTGCCGAACGAACGGGCCGGAGTGGGCAGCGGCGTGATGGTCACCACCCAGCAGTCGGCCCTGGCGCTGGGCGTGGCGACGCTCGGCACGCTCTTCCTGGCCCTGGCGCCGTCGGCGGGCATGGCCAACGCGCTGATCATCACGCTCGTGGCGCAGCTGGGGGCGATCGCGCTGACCCTGTTGCTGAGCCTGCGGCTGCCGCGCGCGGTGTCGTAGCCCGTCCGCGGCTGCCGCACGGTGTCGTAACCCGTCCGCGGCGCCGTCGTGGCCGGGCGCCGCCCACGCGGCGGGGCCGCGGCGCATCGGCACGGCACCGCGCCCCTTCAGGGCGCCCCTCGGCCCACGCCCAGGAAGCGCAGTACGGCCAGCACCCTGCGGTGATCCGCCTCGGCGACCGGCAGGTCCAGCTTCCCGAAGATGGAGTTGATGTGCTTGGCCACCGCGCTCTCGCTGATCACCAGCGCCCCGGCGATCCCCGCGTTGGACCGCCCGCCGGCCATCAGCTCCAGGACGTCGCGCTCGCGCGAGGTCAGCCGGTCCAGCGGATCACTGTGCCGTCGTACCAGCAGCTGGGCCACGACCTGCGGGTCCAGCGCGGTGCCGCCGCCCGCCACCCGCCGCAGCGCGTCGATGAACTCCTCCACGTCCGCGACCCGCTGCTTGAGCAGATAGCCGATCCCGCTGGTGTGGGAGGTCAGCAGGTCCGCCGCGTACCGCTCCTCGACGTACTGCGACAGCAGCAGCACGGCGGTGTCCGGCCACTGCCGCCGGATCAGCAGGGCCGCCCGTACGCCCTCGTCGGTGAAACCGGGCGGCATCCGGACGTCCACGACGGCGATGTCCGGGCGCTGCTCCTCGACCGCCGCCAGCAGCCCCTCGGCGTCGTCCGTCTCCGCCACGACCTCGAAGCCCGCGGTCTGTACGACCTTGACCAGGCCGATCCGCAGCAGAACCGAGTCCTCGGCGATCACAGCGCGCACGGCAGCTCCACGGTGATGACGGTCGGGCCCCCGAGGGGGCTGCTGATGTCGAAGGTGCCGTCCACCGAGCCCACCCGCTGGGCGAGCCCCGCCAGACCACTGCCGCGGGCGGGGTCGGCGCCTCCGGCGCCATCGTCGTCGACCACCACCCGCGGCCTGTCCCCGGCCCGTACGACCCCGACCCCGGCCCGGGTGGCACGGGCGTGCTTGGCGATGTTGGCGAGGGCCTCGGAGACCACGAAATAGGCGACGGCCTCCACCGTCGGGGCGGCCCGTTCGGGGACGTCCACCCGCAGCCGCACCGGCAGCGGAGCGCGGGCCGCGATACCGGAGAGGGCGGCGTCCAGGCCGAGTTCGTCCAGGACGGCGGGGTGCAGCCCGCGCACCAGGTTGCTGAGCTCCTCGATGGCCTCCTTGGCCTCGCGGTGCGCCTCGTCGATGACCTTGCAGGCCGCTTCGGGCAGATCGTCCATCGTGGCCTTGGCCAGGCCCAGGTTGACCGCCATGGAGACCAGCCGCCGCTGCGCGCCGTCGTGCAGATCGCGTTCGATACGGCGCCGCTCGGCGTCCGCCGCGTCGACCGCGCCCGCACGGCTCTCGGTCAGGTCCTCGACCCGCCGCTCCAGCTCCGCCGCCGGGCCGGGCCCGAGGAAGGCGGTCGCCGCGCGCGTGTCGAGCCGTACGAGGGCGGCGATGAGCCAGTACGCGAGGGCCAGCAGGGCGCAGCCGCCCACGGTGAGGTACGCGGCCGACGTGGCGTCCGGCAGGAACTTCAGCCGTCCGGCCTGCTGCCGCCAGAGGAACACGGTCGTGGCCACCACGCCCCCCAGGGCGAAGCCCCAGGCCAGCACCCCGCCGAAGGCGACGGCCGGACCGGCCAGCAGGTGGTACCACAGCTGCCGCCGGGCCCTTGGGGGGCCGGTGATCCCGACGTCGAGCAGCGCCGCGAACCGCTGCCGCTGCACACGCGTCAGCAGCGGGGTGGCCACGGCCGGTCCGATCAGCGGGACGGTGAGCGCGAGCAGGATGTCCACCGGCGACGAGGCGTTGTCGTAGATCACCCACGGCACGCTCATCGGCGCCGCCCAGGCCACGAACTGCACCGCGATGCCCGCGGAGCCGAAGCGGACGTCGCGCCCCAGCCGGTGCGGCGAACGTCCGAACGCGGGGCGTATCGCGGTGCGGAGGCTCATGCGACGACCTTGGAGCGGCCCCGAGCGGCCGCGCGCTGGACCGGATGCCCGGAGTCGGGGTGCACCTGGTGCCACCCCAAGTCGGCAACTGGTGTGACCGACACCGCAGACGGCGCCGACGAGGCTGGTGGAGCGCCCGGGACGACCGACCGGGCCCGGAAGGAGATCCGCGCCATGGCCACCCTGTCCTCTCCCGCCACCGGCCCGCGGACCGCCCGGAGGACGCGGCGCGCGCTTTCGCGACGGCGAGTGCTTCCGTGGCGGCAAGTGCTTCCCTGGCGGCGAGTGCTTCCGTGGCGGCGCGAGCTTGCACGGCGGCGCGTGCGGCCGGAGTGGGTGCTGCTGGTCTCGGGGGCGGCGCTGGTCCCCTGGCTGTACGTACTGGCCCGGAGGACCGTGCCGCCCACGGCCCTGGTCGGCCGCTGGAACGCCGCCTGGGTGGGCCTGGACGCCCTCGAGGCGCTCGGGCTGCTCTCCACCGCCGCGCTGCGCAGACGTGGCGACGACCGCCATCGGCTGACCGCGGCGGCGACGGCAGCGCTGCTGGTGGTGGACGCGTGGTGGGACACGGTGACGGCCGCGCCGGGCGGGGAGCTGGTGTCGGCGGTCGCGATGGCGGTCTGCGCGGAGCTGCCGCTGGCGGCGCTGTGCACGGCGCTGGCGCTCGGCCGGGAACGGCGGACGGTGACCGACGCGACCACGGTCGGCACCACCACGACGCCTGGGCCACCGGTCGCCCCCGGGATGCCGACCGCTCCCGGGACCCCGATCACCCCTGGGAGGCGGCCCACCAGAGAATGAGCGCGGCCACCGCGAAACAGGCCAGCATGATCAGGACGACCTGGCGCCGCGCCGCCGCGTCGGCGGTCATCCGGGGTGAGCCAAGGGCCCCGTGTGCCTGGGCGAGGTGGTCGAGCCCCTTGTGCCGGGCGCCGCCGTAGGTGATCCGCTCCTGCCAGTCGCAGTGTTGGCAGCCGAGCAGCCGCCGCTGCCCCGGACCGTAGCCGTAGCTCACCTCGAAGACCGTGCCGTCCTCGCGGATGGCGGTGATGTGGTGTGTCACGCCTCGCACGATTGGTTTGCCCCCCGTTCTGCCGACCGACGGGCTCCGGCGCCACGGACGTCGTGTCCGCGGCGCCGGAGCCCGTCGTCGGGTGTATGTCCGGTGCCCGTGGTCCGGGCGCGGGGCCCGGACCGGGTCAGCAGCCGATCAGGCGGCCGCCCAGGTAGGACTGGATCTGGTCGAGGGAGACCCGCTCCTGCTTCATCGTGTCGCGCTCACGCACGGTCACGGCGTTGTCGTCGAGCGTGTCGAAGTCGACGGTGACGCAGAACGGCGTACCGATCTCGTCCTGACGGCGGTAGCGACGGCCGATCGCGCCCGCGTCGTCGAACTCGATGTTCCAGTGCTTGCGCAGGTCCGCCGCGAGCCCCTTGGCCTTCGGCGAGAGCTGCGGGTTGCGGGACAGCGGCAGCACCGCGACCTTGACCGGCGCCAGACGCGGGTCGAGCCGCATCACGGTGCGCTTCTCCATCTTGCCCTTGGCGTTGGGCGCCTCGTCCTCGACGTACGCGTCGAGCATGAAGGCCAGCATCGCGCGGCCCACGCCCGCCGCCGGCTCGATGACGAAGGGGGTCCAGCGCTCGCCGGCCTCCTGGTCGAAGTACGACAGGTCCTGGCCGGACGCCGCGGAGTGCGCCTTCAGGTCGTAGTCGGTGCGGTTGGCCACACCCTCCAGCTCGCCCCACTCCGAACCGCCGAAGTTGAAGCGGTACTCGATGTCGGCGGTGCGCTTGGAGTAGTGGGAGAGCTTCTCCTTCGGGTGCTCGTACCACCGGATATTCGCTTCCTGGAGACCGAGGTCCCGGTACCAGTTCCAGCGCTGCTCCATCCAGTACTCGTGCCACTTCTCGTCCTCGCCCGGCTTGACGAAGAACTCCATCTCCATCTGCTCGAATTCACGCGTACGGAAGATGAAGTTGCCCGGCGTGATCTCGTTGCGGAACGACTTGCCGACCTGCGCGATACCGAACGGCGGCTTCCGGCGCGAGGTCTGCTGGACGGCGAGGAAGTTGGTGAAGATGCCCTGGGCGGTCTCGGGGCGCAGATACGCGATCGAGCCGGAGTCCTGGGTCGGGCCGAGGTGGGTGGCGAGCAGGCCGGAGAACTGCTTGGGCTCGGTGAAACTGCCCTTGTTGCCGCAGTGCGGGCAGTTGACGTCGGCCAGGCCGTTCTCGGGGAGCCGGCCGTGCTTGGCCTCGTACGCCTCCTCCAGATGGTCCGCGCGGAACCGCTTGTGACAGGAGGTGCACTCCGTCAGCGGGTCCGTGAAGGTGGCGACGTGGCCGGACGCCTCCCACACCTCACGGGCCAGGATCACGGACGAGTCGAGTCCGACGACGTCGTCACGCGAGGTGACCGTGGAACGCCACCATTGCCGCTTGATGTTCTCCTTCAGCTCCACACCGAGCGGTCCGTAATCCCAGGCGGCGCGCTGGCCGCCGTAGATCTCGCTGCACGGGTAGACGAAGCCACGGCGCTTGCTGAGGCTGACGATGGTGTCGATCTTGTCGGCGGCCACGGTGCTCTCTTCATTGATGACGACATTGACGACGAAGCGAATGCTTCAGGTTACCGGCGGCGGCACCCCCCGGATCAAATCGATAGCCGAAGCGATCAACAAGAGGACACTTGTTGACAATCGTTTCCATCTTTGTTGAAAATGAGAGTCATGAACATACGCCGCCTCAGCCCCATGACCGCCCTCGTCGGAGCCGCCGCACTGGGTCTGACCACCCTCACAGCCTGCTCCTCCGACGCCGGGGACGGAAGGAAGGACGGAAAGCTGGATGTGGTGGCGTCGTTCTACCCCATGCAGTTCCTCGCCCAGCGGATCGGCGGGGACGCCGTCCATGTCTCCTCCCTGACCAAGCCCGGTGTCGAACCGCACGACCTGGAGATCAGCCCCCGGCAGACCGCCGATCTCACCGAGGCCGGTCTTGTGGTCTACCTCAAGGGGCTCCAGCCCTCCGTCGACCGGGCCATCGCCCAGGCCGAGCCGAAGCACGTCGCCGACGCCACCTCGTACACCACCCTCGAGGACCACGGCGCCGAGGTAGAGGGCGACCACCACGAGGGCGAGGAGGGCCACGAGGGCCACGCCCACTCCGGCGACGCCGCCGCCGACCCCCATATCTGGCTGGATCCGGTCCGCTACGCCCAGGTGGCCAAGGGCGTCGGCAAGGCGCTGGAGAAGGCCGACCCCGATCACGCCAAGACGTATCAGAAGAACACCACCGCCCTGGTCAAGGAGCTCAACACGCTCGATCAGGACTTCCGGAGCGGTTTGAAGGACCGTTCTTCGGACACCTTCATCACGACCCACGCCGCCTTCGGCTATCTCGCCGAGCGCTACGGCCTGCGGCAGGAGGCGATCTCCGGGCTCGACCCCGAATCCGAGCCCAGCCCGGCGCGGATCAAGGGGCTGCATACCATCGCCAAGAAGGACAAGGTCAACACCGTCTTCTTCGAAACCCTCGTGAGCGACCGGACGGCCAAGACGCTGGCGGGCGATCTCCATCTGCGGACCGATGTGCTCGACCCGATCGAGGGCATCGGCTCCAAGTCCAAGGGCGAGGACTACATCCAGGTCATGCGATCCAATCTGAAGGCTTTGCAGCGGGCGCTGGGCGCCAAGTGACGGAGGAAGTCATGGAAGCCGAGGAGGCCCGGGAGACCGGGGTGACCGAGGAGCCGGACATAGCCACGGCCGCGGCACCGGCCGCCCGCCCCGCCTCGGCCACCGCCGAGGACCCGATATCCCTGCGCGGCGCCACCGCCACCCTCGGTGGCCGCCCCGTGCTGCGCGGTATCGATCTGACCGTCCGCCGCGGTGAGGTCGTGGCGCTGCTCGGCGCCAACGGCTCGGGCAAGTCCACCGCCGTACGGTCCGTCGTCGGCCAGGTGCCGCTGAGCGGCGGTGAGCTGACCCTCTTCGGCATTCCGCGCCGCCGCTTCCGCGACTGGGCCCGGATCGGTTACGTACCGCAGCGCACCACGGCCGCAAGCGGGGTCCCCGCGACCGTGCGCGAGGTCGTCTCGGCGGGCCGGCTGGCCCGCCGCCGGTTCGGCCCGCCGCGCAAGGCCGACCGGGCGGCGGTTCAGCGGGCCCTGGAGCTCGTCGGCATGGCCGACCGCGCCCGGGACCCGGTGGGCGCCCTCTCCGGCGGTCAGCACCAGCGCGTGCTGATCGCCCGCGCCCTCGCGGGCGAACCGGAACTGCTGATCATGGACGAGCCGATGGCCGGGGTCGACCTCACCAGCCAGGAGATCCTCGCGGGCACCCTCCGCGAGCAGGTCGCCGCCGGTGCCACGGTCCTCCTGGTGCTCCATGAGCTCGGCCCGCTGGAGCCGCTGATCGACCGCGCGGTGGTGCTCCGCGACGGCTGTGTCGTCCACGACGGGCCACCGCCCAAGGCCGTGGGCCAGCATGCGCTGCCCGGCCACGATCATGTCCATCCCCATGCGGCGGCCGACGCCGAACCGATCCGGACAGGGTTGCTGACCTGAGATGCTCGAGATCCTCGACTACGCCTTCATGCAGCGGGCCCTGCTCGCCGCCGTCCTGGTGGGCATCACCGCGCCCGCGGTCGGCATCTACCTCGTCCAGCGCCGTCAGGCGATCATGGGCGACGGAATCGGCCATGTCGCGCTCACCGGTGTCGCCCTCGGCTTCCTGACCGGCGCCAACCCGGTGTGGACCGCCGTCGCCGTCTCCGCGCTCGGCGCGATCCTCATGGAGCTGATCCGCTGGTACGGCAAGACCCGTGGCGATCTCGCGCTCGCGATGCTCTTCTACGGCGGGATGGCGGGCGGTGTGCTGCTGATCAACCTCTCGCCGACCGGCTCCAACGCCAACCTCACCACCTATCTCTTCGGCTCGATCACCACGGTCTCCCCCGAGGACGTCGTCGCGATCTCCCTCCTGGCCGCCTTCGTCGTACTGATCACCCTGGGGCTGCGCCGCCAGCTGTTCGCGGTGTGCCAGGACGAGGAGTTCGCCCGGGTGACCGGCCTTCCGGTGCGCACGCTCAATCTGCTGCTGGCCGTCACCGCGGCCGTCACGGTCACCGTCGCCATGCGCGTCGTGGGCCTGCTCCTGGTCAGCGCCCTGATGGTGGTCCCGGTCGCCGCCGCCCAGCAGGCCACCCGGGGCTTCGCGATGACGCTCGCGCTGGCGATCGCCATCGGCGTCGTGGTGACCCTGTCCGGCACGGTCTTCTCCTTCTACAAGAACGTCCCGCCGGGAGCCAGCATCGTCGTCCTCGCCATCGGCGTCTTCGCCGTGATCACGGCCCTGGCCGCGCCCTTGGCTAAAAGACGTGCTCAGCGGGCGGCCGAGGCCGAGGAACGGTGCACGTTGAGGGACGATGTACTCGTATAGTCCGGAGTCCATGAGCCCCCTGCCCATGAGCCCGTCGCCGAGTCCGTCCCCCAAGCGATAACTGGCACAATGGCCGGGCAGAAGGCGCACCGGGCGCGGAATGAGCCCCGAGAGCGACGGAGCATGCGAGGTTGAGGAGGCAGCTGTGGTGACCGCGGGTCCCCCAGTACGCGGCCGGTCCACCAGGCAGCGCGCCGCGGTGGCGGCGGCGCTGGACGAGGTGGACGAGTTCCGCAGTGCGCAGGAGCTCCACGACATGCTCAAGCACCGGGGCGACTCGGTGGGTCTGACCACGGTCTACCGCACCCTCCAGTCCCTCGCCGACGCCGGCGAGGTCGACGTCCTCCGCACCACGGAGGGCGAGGCGGTCTACCGCCGGTGCAACAGCGAGGAGCACCACCACCACCTGGTCTGCCGCGCCTGCGGCAAGGCGGTCGAGGTGGAGGGCCCCGCCGTCGAGAAATGGGCCGAAGCGATCGCCGCCGAGCACGGCTTCGTGGACGTGGCCCACACGATCGAGATCTTCGGCACCTGCTGCGACTGCGCCGCGGCCAAGGCTCCGCGGGATTGACGCCCCGAAGCGGCGGCCGGGCCCGGTCGGCTCCGCCCGACTGGGCCGCGTACCGGGGCGGTTGGGGCACACCGAAATCGGATTGATCCCGGTCGGGCTTGTGGGTACGGTGCCCGATGTGACGAGCCCCGAATCAGACAGAGCGGAGCCGCCGGTCGTCCGGCGGCGAGCGGTTGTCTGACCACTGACCCGACCCGTCTCCCGGGTCGATTCTCTTGGGTCGATCTCGCTTCCGGCGACCGGACACGACTCCGTGTGTCTGGTTCCGCCTCATCGGCGTCCAGCACGCGGCCGTTCTTGCCCGCGCACGCTCATCGCATCGCTGGAGTCGACCTCTTGCCCGTCTTCCTTCACGTCCTCGCGCTCGCCGTCTTCGCGCAGGGAACGTCCGAGTTCATGCTGTCCGGTCTGGTACCGGGAATCGCCCGCGACCTCTCCGTATCGGTGGGCGCCGCGGCGAGCCTGACGTCCGCGTACGCGATCGGGATGATCGTCGGCGCCCCGGTGATGGCCGCGCTGAGCGCACGCTGGCCGCGGCGCCGCGCGCTGGCGGGCTTCCTGACGGCGTTCGTCGTGGTGCATATGATCGGCGCGGTCACGACGGACTTCGCCGTGCTGTTCGGAACCCGTGTCATCGCCGCGGTCGTCAACGCGGGTTTCCTGGCGGTGGCGATGTCCGTAGCGACGACACTGGCTCCCAAGGCCAAGCAGGCAAGGGCCACAGCGGTCCTGCTCTCGGGGGTCACCCTGTCGTGCGTGGTGGGCGTCCCCGCGGGCGCGCTGCTGGGCGACTGGTCCGGCTGGCGCTCCGCCTTCTGGGCCGTGGCCGCCCTGTGCCTGCCCGCCCTGGCCCTGGTCTTCCACCAGGCACCCGCCGACGCGGCGGCCGCCCGGCGGGAGATCTCGCTCAAGGGCGAGGCCCGTGCGCTGCGGTCGCGCCCGGTGCGGTCGGCCATGCTGCTCGCGGCCGTGGTCAACGGGGCGACCTTCGCGACCTTCGCCTATCTGGCCGTCATCGCCACGGACGTCGCCCACCTCCCCGACACCGCCGTCCCGGCCCTCCTCGCGGCGTTCGGCGCGGGCGCGTTCATGGGCGTGACCACGGCCGGCCGCAGGGCCGACGGAGAACTCGGGCGCGGCCTGCTCCTAGCGCTGTGCGCCCTCCCGGTTGGCTGGGTGCTGTTGGCGCTGACCAGCCCCTGCACAACCCCGCTCTTCCTGGTGACGATCGCCCAGGGCGCCCTGTCATTCGGCATCGGCTCCGCACTCGTCACCCGCGTCATGCACACGGCGGCCTCCCGGGCCCCGTCGTTGGGCGGTTCATTCGCCACGGTCGCCCTGAACGCGGGCGCCTTCCTGGGCCCGCTGCTCGCGGGCATCGCGACCGGGACGACGGGCGACTACCGAGGCGCGGCCTGGGTCAGCGCGGCCCTGGCCGCGACGGCGGTCGCTCTTCGAGGGGTGCGAGCCGCCGACTGAGCCTGAGCACGTTCTTGACCGTCCGGGGGTCGCCGCTTCCACGGAAGGCGGGGACGGGGGTGGCCTCGGGGCCGATGAGGAGCCCGGTCCGGCCGTCGAGTGAGGCGTCGGTCGCGGCGGCGACGGACGACCGGGCGGCCATGGAGGCGAGGCCCGCCGTGGAGCGTTCGAAGGTCCGCCGGACCAGCGGCCACAGCAGGCGCAGTGGCGGGGAGACGATCTTCGGTGAGCCCATGGTGCCGTTGGTCATGTCGGTCGCGGCGCCGCCGGGGTCGGCCGCGAAGACCGTGACACCGCTGCCGCGCAGGCGCTCCGCCAGGTCCAGGGTGTAGACGAAGTTGGCCAGCTTGGCCCGGCCGTACCAATGGAAGGCGTAGTAGCCACCCGGCGGTTCGACGGCGTCGAAGGAGCGTTTGGCCGCCCGGATCGCTCCGGAGCTGACGTTCACGATCCGGCTCGGCCCGTCGGCCCGGAGCTGATCGAGGAGCAACTCGGTCAGCAGATATGGCGAGAGGTGGTTGACGGCGAACGTCGCCTCGATCCCGTCGACGGTCCGCTGTCGGTCCGCGAACATCGCACCCACGTTGTTGACCAGGACCTTCAGCGGCCCCTCGGCCGCCAGCCGGGCGGCGAGCGACCGGACGGCGCCGAGCGACGCGAGGTCGGCCGCCACGAACCGCGGCTCGCCCCCGGTGGCGACCGCGGCGATCCGCTCGACCGCGCGGGCGCCGCGCTCGGCGTCGCGGCCGACCACGGTGACGGCGAGCCCGCTCGCCGCCAGCCCCATCGCGGTTTCCAGACCGATCCCCCCGGTCCCCGCCGTCACGACTGCTCGCTGCCCCATAGGTCTGTCCTCCACGGCCTCACCGACCCGCAACCGGATAAGTATCCGATTCGGTGGAGGCGCGCTAGCACGCCCGGATACCTATCCGGTTAGCGAGATGAGCTGGTTGTCAGCGCGGGGGACGAAGCCCCTCGAGGAGGACATCGAGGTAGATCTCGGTACGCGCCGGGTCGCTGTCGCCGGAGCGTACGGCGTGCTCGACCCCGCAGAGCAACCGGCGCACATCGTCCGCCTCGACATCCCGCCGGATGACGCCGTCCCGGCGGGCGCGGTCGAGCAACTGGGCGACAGCCCCGTCGAGTTCGGCCTTCAGCGCCGCGGTCTGCACATCGGTATCGCTGGCGGATTCGAGCACGGCGGCGAAACCCGCATCGCTCAGCGCGTGCAGCAGAGCGAACCGCAGCAGACGGTGCAGCCCCGCGAGCGCGTCCTCGTCGGCGGCCGCCGCCTGCGCCTCATCGACCAGATCCTGAAAGCGCTCGGTCGACAGCGCCTCCCACAGCGCGTGGCGATTGGGGAAATGCCGGTACACGGTCCCCACGCCCACCCCGGCGAGCCGGGCGATGGCGTTCAACTGGAGCGAGTCATCCCCGGCGGCCAGCCGCTCACGGGCGACCCGCAACACCCGAGCGCGATTACGCGCGGCATCCGCCCGCAGCACAGGCCCCTGCTCGCCTTTCGGTGTCACGACCCCAGCATAAGGGGGCCACCGATGACGGCCCGCCGCGACAGATGCGTTGCGGACGTGGGGCCCACTTGGCCGCACCGAGGTAACGATCAATCCGCTGACCTGGGGTTTTTGCGCTGGTTGGCATGGAAGCGCGCTTTCTTCTGACGATTCCCGCACGTGTTCATGTCACACCATCTACGGGTGCGGCTCTGACTGGTGTCGAAGAAGGCGGCTTGGCAGGTCGGCGATGCACACAAGGCCAATTTTCCGTCTCGTTCGCCCGCGATGATGCTGATCGCGTCGGCGGCGATCACGCTGAGGGCATCTTCCACGCAGGAAGCCGAGCCGAGCCGCCATCGCCGCTTGCCCTCGGGCGTCAGGATCGCCGCGGCCCGACCGCGAACACTGAAGTCATTGATGACCTGGACAGCGGACGCGGGGAGAGCGTCCTGGATCGCGGCCGCCGTCGCGGCGGCGTGAATCGACTCCCTCAGCTCCCGGGCGAGGTCGAGCTGGGCAGTGGTACAGGAGTCCACGGCGAGGCCGTACACCGCCAGCCAGTCGCCGAGTCGGCCCGGTGTGGGAATGCGCTCCACAGCGTCGCCATAACGCTCCGACAGCGTCCCCGTGAAGCTGGTCGCCAGCACCTTACCGAGGCGGAAATCAGGGAACCCAGCACGCATGGAACCACCTTAGCCGGTTGCGGCGTGGCTCGGAGAACTGCTAGAACCGGCTTAGCCGGTTCACGATGGACCGTAGCCGGTTCCACGATGGCCAGGAGGTCCCATGCCCCGCCTCACCAGCGACGTACAAGCATGTGAAGCCCGCGCGACCGACGCCGACCTCGACGATCTGCGCGCGCGACTGGCCGCGGCGCGGCTACCGGAGGCCGAGACGGTCCATCGCGCCGCGCCCGACCCTCGCCGATGGGAACAGGGCGTTCCGCTCGCCGACCTCGTCGATGTCGTGAACTACTGGCGCACCGGGTACAACTGGCGGTCGTTCGAAGAGCGCCTTAACCGGATCGGCCAGTTCCGCACGACCATTGACGATCTGGGAATCCACTTCCTGCACCGCCGATCCGCGCGCGCGGATGCCACTCCTCTGATCTTGACGCACGGCTGGCCGGGCAGCATCGCCGAATTCATCGATGTAGTGGACGAGCTGGCGGATCCGAAAGACGCGGACGCGCCGGCATTCCACGTCGTGGTCCCGTCGCTACCAGGCTTCGGATACAGCGACAAACCGGCCACCACCGGGTGGGGCACCGAAAAGATCGCGGCCGCATGGGTGGAACTGATGGGAAGGCTCGGCTACGGCAAGTTCGCAGCCCACGGCGGCGACTGGGGAGGCAATATCACCACGGTCCTCGGCGGCAGGTTCCCGGCACACGTTCTCGGCATCCACACCACGTTCGCGGAGGCCCCGCCCGGGTTGACAACGGACGGGCTGACGGCGGCCGAGCGCATATGGACCGAGCAAACCCGCGATTTCTGGCGCCACCGCGCGGCGTACGCGAAGCAGCAGGCGACCCGACCGCAGACCATCGGCTACTCGCTCGTCGACTCACCGGTCGGGCTTCTCGCCTGGATCCTCGACAAGTTCGCGGAGTGGTCGGACACCGAAGACAGCCCGTTCGAGACGATTTCCAGAGACAGCGTTCTCGACAACGTCACCCTGTATTGGCTGACGCGGACCGGCGCATCGGCGGCCCGCATTTACTACGAAAGCCATAACTCGCTGGACCCCGAACTTCGGGTCGACGCCCCGTCGGCAATCAGCATGTATCCCCGCGACATCGAGAAGTGTCCGCGCCCCTGGGCACAGGAGCGGTACCGACAGATCGTCCGATGGAGGTCACCCGAAGCCGGAGGACATTTCCCGTCGCTGGAGGTTCCCGAGTACTTCGTCAAAGACCTACAAGAGGGCCTCGCGGCAGTGCTGGCCGCCAATCGGTGAACGCGACCGGGACCTATCCACCAACGCCCCCGACCACGCCCTCAACCGTGAAGAGCCGCATCAGTGCCGCACAGCGACGGTCACATCATGCGGGTCAGGCAGCACCACTGGAGCCTCGTCGGTGTACCAGGAGTACTCCAGAGCCGACAGGCTCCCCTCGCTCACCCACAGCAGCAGTTCGCCGATCAACTCTCCGGAGGAGTCCTTCACCGCGCCAGTAGCGGGGATCACTCCATCAGAGATCTCCGCTCGCGAAAAGGGCTCCACCACTTCGAGGTCCACGCTGGGCGAATCACTCCCCCAGCGACCGACGACACGCGTTTGCGGGAGCTGCTGCCTCAACTGCTCAGCTCCCGGGAATTGCACGGAAAGGAGCTTATGCAGTACATCGCTTTCAGCCGCTTGTAGATGCCTGGGCGGATGCTCGACTGCCGCCATCATTTCCCTCCGGGGAACTTGTCCTCGATGAACGCTGTGCCTACTCGCGGCACGCCGCCGTGCCCGCCGCTGCCGTCGCTGCCCATGCGACACCTCCCCCACTGAGCGTTCCCCGTACAAAGCTCTCAGGCTACGGCTGCCTTGATCATGCGCCGATCAATGTGGGCCATACAGCAAGTAAAGAGTGCCCAATCCGGGGCACCACGCTCCCCTCCCCCGACGGCCGTTGACAAAGCGGAACGCCGTTCCGTATATTAACCGGAACAAGGATCCGCTTTGGTTGGACGCGAGGAGAGTGCTGAGATGATTTTGGTTACCGGAGGGCTGGGCTTCATCGGCTCCCACACCGTGCAGGCCCTGCTGGACGCGGGCGAGGAGTGTGTGCTGGTGCAGCGGCGCCCCGCCGAGGTGCCGGACGGCCGTTTCAGCGCGCCGGTCGCGGTGGAGCGGGCCGATGTCACCGATCTGGACGGGTTGCTCGACATCGGCGCGCGCCACAAGATCACCGGCATTGTGCACCTCGCCGGGTCCATGCCCTGGCCGCCGGACCCCGAGCGCCCCGTCGAGGCGACCCGTAAGGCGATCGGCGGCCTGCTCAACGTGTACCAGGCCGCGCAGGACTGGGGTGTGAAGCGCGTGGGCATCGCGAGCACGATCGGCGTCTACGGCGGCTCCGGCGCCGAGGGGCCGTTCACCGAGGACACGCCCTTGTCGATGAGTTCGGGGCACCTCATCCCGACCTTCAAGAAGATCGGCGAGCTGCTCAACGGCCACCTGGCCGACGCCACCGGCATCGAGGTCGTCAACTACCGCATCTCCGGCATCTGGGGACCGCGCGAGCCCCACGGTGCGCTGTTCTTCGCCGCCCCCGAGCTCGTCCACGCCGCCGCGCGCGGAACCGAGCCGGACCTCTCCGCCCTCCCGGCGCCCGCGCACGCGGAGGACGCGCTCGACCTGTGCTACGCGAAGGACGCGGGCCGGGCCATCGCGCTCCTCCAGCTCACGGACCACCTCAACCACCGCACCTACAACGTCGCCTCCGGCCGCGCGACGAGCAACGCCGAGATCATCGCCGCCATCAAGAAGGTCGTCCCCGACGCCCGGATCGACCTCCCCACCGGCGGGACCACCACCCCGCGGAACTACCTCGACATCACCCGCATCCAGCAGGACACCGGCTACCGGCCCGCCTACGACACCGAGCGCGCGGTCGCCGAGTACATCGCCTGGCTGCGCGCGGGCAACGAGCGCTGAGCGTGCGGGCAATGAACGCTGAGCGCCCGGCCCGAGCGCCTCGCCCGCCCCGCTGCCGACGTCAACGGCGGACGAGGTGCGTGAGCAGTTGGTGGCGGCCGCGGTGGAGCGCATCGTGGCAGCGGAGTAGGGGCGACCGGGCCACGGGGCGGCGCCACCCGGCGCCGCCCCGCGCGCCCACCCGCCCCTGCGTTTACGCGCTTACGCGCTCACGCCGACGGGGAGTTGTCCTTCTTCAGCTGCTCCTCGTTGGGGATCGCCCCGCCGAAGCGGCGGTCCCGGGACGCGAACTCCAGACACGCCCGCCACAGGTCGCGGCGGTCGAAGTCCGGCCACAGCACGTCCTGGTACACCATCTCGGCGTACGCGCTCTGCCAGATCAGGTAGTTGGACGTGCGCTGCTCGCCCGACGGGCGCAGGAAGAGATCCACATCCGGCATGTCCGGGTAGTAGAGGTACTTCGCGAACGTCTTCTCGTTCACCTTCGACGGATCGAGCCGGCCCGCCCGGACGTCCTCCGCCAGCGCCTTCGCCGCGTCCGCGATCTCCGCCCGGCCGCCGTAGTTCATGCAGAAGTACATCGTCATGGCGTCGTTGTCCTTGGTCTGCTCCTGGGCGACCTGGAGCTCCTGCGCCACCGACTTCCACAGCTTCGGCATCCGGCCCGCCCAGCGGATCCGCACGCCCATCGCGTCCATCTCGTCGCGGCGGCGGCGGATGACATCGCGGTTGAAGTTCATCAGGAAGCGCACCTCGTCGGGCGAGCGCTTCCAGTTTTCGGTCGAGAAGGCGTAGAGGGAGAGGTTCTTGACGCCCATCTCGATACAGCCCTTGAGCACGTCCATCACAACGCCCTCGCCGACCTTGTGCCCCTCGGTGCGCGGCAGCCCGCGGTCCTTGGCCCAGCGGCCGTTGCCGTCCATCACCACGGCCACATGCCGCGGCACCAGCTCGCCGGGGATCTTCGGCGGCCGGGCGCCGGACGGATGCGGTTCCGGGGTCTGGTACTCGCGCCGCTGTCGGCCCAGAAACCCGCGTCCTGCGATGCCTGCCATGTCTCCCTCAGCCCTTGCTCTCTGTGCTGCTACTGCTACTTCTCTACGTACCGCAGCGACCGAAGTCCCCGCTCCAGGTGCCAGTGCAAATACGCCGCCACGAGGCCGCTGCCCTCCCGGGCATGGCGCAGCTCACACGCGTCCGCCGTCTCCCAGTCGCCCGTCAGCAGCGCGCCCAGCAGCGTCAGCGACTCCGCCGAGGGTACGACGCTTCCGGGCACCCGGCACTCTCCGCAGATGACCCCGCCCGCGCCGACCGAGAAGAACCGGTTCGGACCGGGCATCCCGCACTTGGCGCAGTTGTCGAAACTCGGTGCGTAGCCGTTCACGGCGAGGGAACGGAGCAGAAACGCGTCCAGCACGAGATGCGGCTCGTGATCCCCGGCGGCGAGGGTGCGCAGCGCGCCGACGAGCAGCAGATACTGCTGTACGGCGGGCTCGCCCTCATGGTCGGTGAACCGCTCGGCCGTCTCCAGCATCGCCGTACCGGCGGTGTAGCGGGCGTAGTCGGTGACGATGGCGCTGCCGTATGGAGCGATGGTCTCACTCTGCGTGCAGAGCGGCAGCCCGCGCCCGATCAGCTCGCCGCCCCCGCGCGAGAAGAACTGCACGTCAACGTGGCTGAACGGTTCGAGCCGCGCCCCGAACTTCGACTTCGTCCGCCGCACGCCCCGCGCGACGGCGCGGACGCGGCCGTTGTTGCGGGTGAGCAGGGTGATGATCCGGTCCGCCTCGCCCAGCTTCTGGGTGCGCAGCACGATGCCGTCGTCGCGGAACAGACTCATGGCGCCCATTGTCCCCTAGCGGGACAGCTGATCGAACCGCCCTGCCTTGGCGGCCCGGGTGAGCGCCCGGAGGGCGGCGGGGGTGGTGGCGATCACGGTCTGGGGTTCGTCGCTCTCGCGGAGGAGGATCGCGGCGCTGGGGGCGTGGGCCAGCTCCACGCAAGCGTTGCCCTCGGCGTCGGCCGAGTACGAGGACTTCTGCCACTGTATTTCGGACATCTCCATGCCTTCACAGTTGATGGGCGATGTCGTGAACGAAGTCACGGGTCTCGTCGGGAGACAGGGCCATCGCCTCGGTCCGGTCGAGAACTCTCGCGTAGTTGGCCAGGTACGTTTCCGCGTCCAGGAGGGCGCTGCCGTTCGGCGAGTCGAGCTGCACCGTATCCAACTGTGGCACCGGCCCCGTGACGTACGTTGTGGAAGTCCCCGCGTTCGGGAATCCGCCAGCGGAGAAGGGGACCACTCGTACGGTCACGTTGTCCCGCTCCGATGCTTCCACAACGTACTCCAGTTGCCTCAGCGCCACCTTGGTACCGCCGAACTGGAGTCTCAACGCGGCCTCGTGGATAAGGAAGGTGCACTGCGGCGGATCTTCGCGGTCCAGCACATCCCGGCGCCTCAGGCGATGGGACAGCCTGCAACGCAATTGCGCTGGCGTCGGCTCCGGCTCAGCCGTGGAGAACACCGCCCGTGCGTAGTCTTCCGTCTGCAACAGCCCGGGGATGTGCATGATCTGCACCAGGCGCAGGCTCGCAGCGTGGTGTTCCAGCTCGGCGAGGTCCAGGGCACTGGCGGAGAGCTTTCCACGGTATTCCTCCCACCAGCCTTTGACGCGTTCCGTCGCCATGGCCACAAGAGCGTCGACGTACGCCTGATCGCCGCATGCATAGATCTCGGCGAGAGCCCTTACGCGTTCGTCACTCACCCCGAACCGACCAGCCTCCGTGTTGCTGATCCGGGTCCGATCCACTCCCAGTTGCTGGGCGGCTTGCGCCACGTTCATCCCGGCGTGCTCGCGCAACTTGCGCAGCTCCGCGCCGAGACGTCGCTGCCGCGCAGTCGGGGCCGTCCTCGGCATGCGCCCTCCCCTTCGCTCCCGCAACACAGTGTTGCGTAAGACATTCCCACACATCGAAACAGAGCACCAATTCTATTGAGCGATAGCACGAGTGCTAGCGAATGCTCTATGGTCCTGCTAGCGCAGCGCATCGAACCAATCACGCACCGCGTTGGGAGCACCAACATGCCCAAAGTCGCCGAAGTCGCCGAACCCCCATACGCCTACCGAC
Source organism: Streptomyces malaysiensis subsp. samsunensis (assembly GCF_024519315.1). GTDB lineage: Bacteria > Actinomycetota > Actinomycetes > Streptomycetales > Streptomycetaceae > Streptomyces > Streptomyces malaysiensis. The sequence goes on from NZ_JANIIC010000001.1 coordinate 71,805, forward strand.
TCAGCGCCCCCAACTCCCCCAAGAGCCCGAGGGTCTGCCGGGACGCCATCGCCGCCCTCCTCCAGGCCAACGACCTGCACGACCTCGCGGACACGGCGAAACTCCTGGTCTCCGAGGCCGTGACGAACGTCAATCAGCACACCGACACCCAGCTGATCCACATCGACACCCTCGTCCGCGACCGCATCGCGACGATCGCCGTACGCGACGGCTCCCCGGAACGCCACCCGTACCCCCGCGACGCGGCGCCCGACGAAGAGGGCGGACGCGGCCTGTTCCTGATGCAGGAGTTGGCCTACGCATGGGGCGTCACCTGGGAGAACGGGCTGCGCCCCACCGGCAAACACATCTGGTTCGAGCTGCGCGAACCCCTCACCGAATGACGGGAGCCACGCCGCTGTCAGCCACCGTGAAGGCGCCCACTCGCTGAACGCATCCGCACGCCCCTGCCATGCGCCCTGACCGCCCGTCACCATGAGACGTATCAATCGACGAGGAGGAAGTCAGATGGGGAAGCATGGAGGCAAGCCGGACCCGGCCGAGAGCGACGGGCACAGGCCCGACAAGCCCATCCCGCCGCCCGATCCGAAGCGGCCGGAGTCGCCGAAGCGATGACCCCCGGCGGTATGGCCGACCTCGCCCAGCGGGTCTCGGACGGCGGCCACCTCCCGGCCGCGTGGCTCGGCGCCTTCACTCGCGTCGATCGTGCGGGGTTCCTCCCCGATCGCATCTGGGTCCGCGTCGCGGACGGGTACGAGCCCGTCGACCGCGCCACGGAGCCGGACCGTTGGCGGAAGCTGGCCTACAGTGACGAGGCTCTGGTCATCCAGGTCGAGGATCGGCCCGGCGCCGCGGTGGTGCGTACCCCGTCCAGCTCAGCGAGCATGCCGAGTGTCGTCGCCACCATGCTCCAGGCGCTCGACGTCCATGACGGGCAGCGCGTCCTCGAGATCGGCGCGGGCACCGGATACAACGCCGCTCTCCTGTCCGCCAAACTCGGCAGCGAGCGGGTGACCACCGTCGAGGTCGATCCCGCCCTCGCCGACAGGGCGCGCGCCGCACTGAGGTCCGCGGGCTACCGACCTACCGTGCTCACCGCGGACGGTGTCGACGGATGGCCCCCGGGCGCGCCGTACGACCGGACCATCGCCACCTGCGCCGTACACGACGTGCCGCGCGCATGGATCGAGCAGACCGCGCCCGGGGGGCTCATCGTCATCCCCTGGGGCACGGCGCTGCGCAATGGCGTGCTGCTGCGGCTCACCGTCGAGGACGGCCCCGACGGGCCCGTGGCATCCGGCCCGGTCGTCGGCGACAGCGCGTTCATGTGGCTGCGGGCGCAGGCACCCGGGCGGGACGTTATGGCCGTCGTCCATGGGGAGGCCGACGGCTCCCGGACTCGACTCGATCCGGGCTTCCTCGGCGACGACGACGCATGGTTCGCGGCCGGAGTCCTGGTCCCGGGCTGCCGGTCGGCGGTAGGCCCAGGGCCCGACGGTGAGTGGACTCTCTGGCTGGCCGACTCGGCCTCCGGCTCATGGGCGTCCGTCGACTACGAGCCGGACGCCACCAACTACGAGGTGTGGCAGCGAGGCCCACGGCTTCTCTGGAACGAGCTGGAGGCGGCACACGCCTGGTGGACGCGGGCCGGGCGGCCGACGCGCACGAGGTTCGGCCTCACCGTTGCCTCCGCAGGTCAGCGGGTGTGGCTCGACCGTCCGGACAACGTCGTCCCCGCTGACGTCCAGGGGGAGGGCAACGCGATCCCAGCGTGACGGACGGGGGCGTAGGTGCCGCGTCCAGCCCGTCGGACGCCCTCGTCCCGCAGGTCGGATTCGGGTCAGTTCCGCAGGCTGGTCAGGGTGGTCGCGGTGCGGCGGAACTCGCTCGGGTTGATGCCTCGGACCCTTTTGAACGCCGCGCTGAAGCCGAACGGGTCGGAGTAGCCCACGGTGCGGGCGATGTCCGCGACGGTTGCGGCCTGTCGCTCGACCAGGAGGTCCGCCGCGAGCGTCATGCGCCAGCGGGTGAGATAGGTCAGCGGTGGTTCGCCCACCAGATCGGCGAACCGCTTGGCCAGCGTCGAACGCGACACCCCCGTATGGTCGGCCAGCGCGGCGACCGTCCACGGCGCCGCCGGTTCGGCGTGCAGCAGGCGCAGCGCGTCGCCCACCACCGGGTCCCGCTGGGCGGCCCACCAGGCCGGGGGCTCGCCGCCGGGCCGGTCGAACCACTCGCGCAGCGTGCAGACCAGCATCCAGTCCAGCAGCCGGTCGAGTACGACCTGCTGGCCGGGCGTGTCGACGGACACCTCGGCGGCGAGGTGGTCCAGCACGGCGTCGGCCGTGCCCCCGCCCTCCACGCGCAGCACGACGGGCAGCGCGTCCAGCAGCCGGCGGCTGATCTCGCCGCGTACGGGATAGGCGCCGACGATCAGGGTCGTCGCACCGCGGCCGTCACCGGCATCCCCCGCGTATCCGGCGTCTCCGGCGTCTCCACCGCAGTCGTCCTCGCCGCAGTCGTCCTCGCCGGGGTCGTTCCAACCTCGGCGATGGCGGGTCCCGCCCTGCTCGGGCGTCGCACAGTGCTCGCCGCACGCGATCGGTTCGGCCCGGGTGCCGACCTCGTCGACGAAGGTGAATGTCGCCGGGCCGCGTACGACGATCGTCTCGCGGGCGCGAAGTGGCTCGGGCGGACGGTGCTCCGGCACGATCCAGCCCGCCCCGCTGAGGACGGTGCACAGGGTCAGCGGCGCGCCGTCCACGAAGTGCAGTGCCCAGGGCGGGGACAGGGTCGAGGCGCCGAACAACGAGCCGTGCGCTCGCACCCCTCGGATCAGGTCACTGAACGCGTCCATCTCAGTGAGCCTAGACGAACGGACAGGCGATCCGGCTTCTCACCCATGGGTTCGTCCGAGTCGGCCGTGTTCAATCGGCGTCATGAGCAACGACACCAGTTCACTGACCCCCCAGGACCTCGAGTTCCTCCGACGGCCCCTGCACGGGTTCCTGTCCGTGGCCGGGGGGCCGCTCCCGCCACAGCCCCGGCCGGTGTGGTTCGAGGCCACCGACGAGGGCACGATCCAGCTGTTCACGGCCCCGGACTCGCTCAAGGTGCGGCGCCTGCGCCGCGACCCGCGCGCCTCGATCGTCGTCGCCGCGCCCGTGGGTGAACGCGAGCGCTGGGTGTCGGTCGCCGGCCGCACCACGGTGGAACCCGGCGGAGCACACGACCTGTGCACCCGGCTGGCCGCTCGCTACTGGGACCTCGACGACCCGACCCGCGCCGACGACCTCGCCGGGATCCTGGCCGAGGACCAGGTCCGTCTCGTCATCCACCCGGAGAGCGTGAGTCGCTACACATATTGATCCGGTCTGTCACAGCCGCGTGCCGGACGCGATCTGGGCCGGTCACAACCCGGCGGGGGGACGGCAGTTGGCGCCTCGGCGGCCTTCTTCGTTACGCACACTGGTGATGCGGGGCAGGTCAGCGACGAGTTGGGGGGATTACGCCATGGCGGCCGGTTGCCGGGACTGTGAGACGTGTACGAGGTCGTGGCTGGGGCGGCTGCTCCAGAACGCGGCGGTGGGGCTGATGCATGTGGTGACGATCGGCATCAGCTATCTGATCAAGAAGGGGTTCAGGCGGCACTGCCCGCAGTGCAAGCACCTGCTGTCGAGGCACGCCCGCAGGTCGGACGGTTCGTTCCGGGACTAGGCGCGTCCCGGGACCAGTTCCGGGAGCAGTTCCGGGACCACTCCGGGACCGCTTCCGGGAGTCAGCCGCCCAGCCGTTACGGGGCGCCCGGCGTCCCCGGCGCCCCCGGTATGGTCGCGCTGATCATGCCGGTCAGCCGGTGCAGTTGCGCCGCGAGCGTGCGGCGCTCCTGCGGGGTGAACTGCGACAGCGCCCCGTACTGGCGCGCCCGTAGCTCCGTCCGCATCGCCGTGAGGCGTTCGGCGCCTTCTTCGGTGAGACGGACGAGGACCTGACGCTCGTCCTGCGGAGAGCGACGCCGAGTGATCACACCCTTGGCCTCCAGCTGCTGGAGCATACGGGTCGCGGTGGGCACGCTGACCTCGGCGGCGGCCGCGAGACGGCCGACCGGCAGACCGTCCCCCTCGGCATCCCGCGCCAGGGGATCGAGCAGGGCAAGCTGCGACATGGACAGGCCGACCCCGGACTGGCCCACGGTGGCGGCCCGTGAGCGCCGCATGGCGTAGAAGAGCCGGTCGGCGGCCTGAGCCAGGTCCTCCACGCCCGCCTCGACGGCGGAGCCGGCCTCTGATCCGCCCATCTCCGAAGTGCCCGCTTCCGGGGTGCCCGCCCCCGGCTTACCCGCTTCTGGCTTGCCCGTCTCCCGCATGGTTGTTAGCTTACTAAGGAATTTTAGTTAGCAAGCTAAGTGGTAGGAGGCTAAGCAATATGCCCTTTCCCGCCCGTATCGACGTCCACCAGCACATCGTCCCGCCCGTCTGGGCCGAGACCCTCGCCGAGCACGGCCTCGACTCCGGCGGCTGGCCCATCCCGGACTGGAGCCCGACCGGCGCCATCGCGATGATGGACCAGCAGGGCATCGCCACCGGCGTGCTGTCGGTCACCGCCCCCGGCGTCCACTTGGGCAGCGACGCACAGGCGCGCGACCTCGCCCGCGCCGTCAACGAGTACGGCGCCGAGGTCGTCAAGGACCACCCCGGCCGCTTCGGCCACTTCGCCAGCGTCCCGTTGCCCGACCTCGACGCCGCCCTCGCCGAGACCGAGCACGCGCTGGACACCCTGGGCGCCGACGGCATCGTCCTGATGTCCAACGCCCACGGCCGCTACCTCGGCGACCCCGACTTCGAACCGCTGTGGGCCGAGGTCGACCGCCGCGGTGCCCATGTCTTCGTCCACCCCGCCCAGCCGCCGATGCCGCTTCTGCCCGGCACCCCCGCCCCGCTCGCCGACTACGTCTTCGACACCACCCGCACCGCCCTCGACCTGGTGCTCAGCGGTGTCATGAGTCGCTACCCGAACATGCGCGTGATCCTCTCCCACGGCGGCGGCTTCCTGCCCTACGCCGCGTACCGCTTCACCGGCCTGACCTCCACCGTCGTCGACCGCGAGCGCGAGGCCGAGGACATCCTGCGCGACCTGAAGCGGTTCTACTTCGACACCGCCCTGTCCGCGAGCCCCAGCGCGCTGCCCGCCCTGCTGGCCTTCGCCGAGCCCGGTCACGTCCTCTACGGCAGCGACTGGCCCTTCGCGCCTCAGGACGCCGGGACCTACTACAACCACTACCTGGAGACCTACCCCGACTACGCCCCCGGCCAGGCCGAGGCGATCGACCGCGGCAGCGCCGAGGCGCTCTTCCCGCGGCTCGCCCGCTGACCGTCCACTTCCCGCGCCCGCTGACCGTCCAGCGCCGTCCCGACCCGGCGAGACGCAGGTCACATCCGGTCCTGTCACATACCCCTGAGCCGCTCCGTCAGGGAGGTGTAAGCACGGCAACCGCATAGGAGAGCTCATCATGAACGCTCGCTTGAACCTCTTCGGCAACCCGCTCCTCGGCACCTTCCTGAAGCACATCAACTCCGCGGGCAAGGCGGTCACGGGCTCGGCACTCCCGGCCGCGACCCAGGAGCTGGTGAAGCTCCGGGCCAGCCAGATCAACGGCTGCGGCTTCTGCACCGACATGCACACCAAGGACGCCGCGAAGGCCGGGGAGACCGCGACCCGCCTCAACCTCGTCGCGGCGTGGCGGGAGGCCACGGTGTTCACCGACGCCGAGCGCGCCGCCCTGGAGCTGGCGGAGCAGGGCACCCGCATCGCCGACGCGGCCGGTGGCGTCTCGGACGAGGCGTGGGCGAACGCCGCCAAGTACTACGACGAGGAGCAGCTCGCCGCCCTGGTGGCCATCATCGCCATCATCAACACCTACAACCGCCTGAACGTCATCGTCCAGCAGCCCGCCGGCGACTACCAGCCCGGCCAGTTCGGCTGAGACGGGCGGCCTCGTGGTGCCGTCCGGGTGGGCCCGCGGACAGGCCCGCGGACGGGCCCGCGAGGCGCTGGCGAAAATTCAGATCAAGGGGTTCCGGTGCGAGTCCGGGCCGTGCCCCGGCTGTTCGAGTACGGCTCGGCCCGCGCTCAGACGCGGTCGAACGGCTCGGCGTAGGTGAAGGGCCCCTTGAGGCTCGGCTGGTAGGCGGTCAGGGTCCGGACCTGGAAGTAGTCGCCCCAGGCCGGGTCCGGGGCCGTGATGCCGTACTCGGTCGACGGGCGGAAGCCGAACCGGCCGTAGTAGGCGGGGCTGCCCAGCAGGGCGACCAGCGATTCGCCGAAGGCGTCCGCGGCGCCGAGCACCGCGTGGACGAGCGCGAGGCCGACGCCGCGGCGCTGATGGGCGGGGTGCACGCTGAGCGGGCCGAGACCGAGGGCGAGGGCCAGATCGGAGCCGACATGGCCACGGGTGCACACCACATGCCCGATCACCTCGCCCCGGTCGCCGGTGGCGACGAACGACAGCGCGGGCAACCAGCCGTCGCTGACGCGGAGTTCGTCCAGCAGAGTGGCCTCGACCGGGACGGTGGTGTTCGAGGCGTGCCGGGTTGCCGGGGTGTTCGGAGAGTTCGGCGGATCCGGGGGGTTCGGGGTACTCACGGTGTCCGACTTGGCGAACGCGGCCGAGGTGACGGCCCGAATGGCGTCGATGTCGGAGCGGGTCTCTCGTCGGATCAACATCGGGTCAGGATGCGTCCCGACCCGGCGCGGCGGCAACCGAATTGCGAGTCGTCGCGCGAGGTGGGACGAGGCGGGATCCGGTATCAGCCCTTCGTGGCACGGGTGGTGAGGGCACGTTCGACCTGAATGTACGTCACATCGTGGTCGGCCAGGACATGCGCGGCGACACCGGGGCGGGCGGTGAGGGAGAGCAGCAGATGCTCATCGCCGATGTGCCTGTCGCCACGGGCGACGGCCATCCGCAGCGAGCGCTCCAGCACCGACCTGGCCTCGCGGGAGAACGGGCGGCGTGCGAGACGCCTGCCGCGCCGGGGAGCGCGGGCGGGGGTGGAACCGGCGGCCGCGAGCGCGCCCACGCCATGGGCCTCCTCCACGCGGGCGACGATCTCGTCCACATCGATGCCGAGCCCGGCCAGCGCCTCCGCGTCGGCACCGGTGATGCCGCCGCGCCTGCGGACCTCGGCCAGGGACCGCTCGATCGAGGCGCGGCGGCCGTGCGCACCGAGGGCGGTGAGGACCTCGGCGGCGGGGCTGCCGGTACGGTCCAGGAGCGCGAGCAGCAGCTCGGCCTCGCCGACCGCCTCGGCGCGGGTGTCCACCGCGTGCTGGACGGCGCCGCGCACCACCTCGCGAGCGCTGGTGGTGAACCTCTCGAACATCAACGCCTCCCGTGCTTCTTGTGGACCGCCTGCCTGCTGACGCCCAGTTCGGCGGCGATCTCCTGCCATGACCAGCCCTGTGCGCGGGCGCTGCGCACCTGGACGGCCTCCAGCTGCTCCAGCAGCCGGCGCAGCGCGGCGACGGCGCGCAGTCCGATCCGGGGGTCCCGGTCGCCCGCGCGCTCGGCGAGATCCGTTGCTTCGGTCATACCGTCAATGTAGGTTGACACTCCGCTCGCCGTCAACATGGGTTGACGAATCGGGCCGTAATTGGTTCGACGCGACGGCCGTGCCTCCGGCAGCCTCCCGTCATGGACTCCCATTACTGGCCCCTGTACGGGCTTCGCCTCCGTACGCCACGCCTCGAGCTGCGGCTTCCCGACATCCCCCGGCTCGACGAACTCGCCGCGGCCGCGGCGGACGGGGTGCACGACCCGGCCGAGATGCCCTTCAGCCTCCCCTGGACCGACGCACCCCCGGAGGAGCGCGGGCGCAGCACCTTCCAGCATGTGCTGCGCACGATCGCCGAATGGCGGCCGGAGCAGTGGACGCTGAGCCTCGCGGTGCTGCACGAGGGCACGGTGATCGGGCGGCAGGACCTGCTGGCGACCGACTTCGCGGTCACGCGGGAGGCCGAGACCGGCTCCTGGCTGGGCGCCGCCCACCAGGGCAAGGGCCTGGGCACGGAGATGCGGGCGGCGGTGACACACCTGGCGTTCGAGGGGCTGGGCGCGCGGTCGGTCACCTCGGGCGCGATGGTGGAGAACGGCCGCTCGCTGGGGGTCTCCCGGCGGCTCGGCTACCGCCCCGACGGGCTGTCCGTAGTCGCCGTAAGGGGCGAGGCCCGCACCCTCCAGCGGCTGCGGCTGGACCGCGCGGCCTGGGAGGAGCACCGCACCACCCCGGTCGAGATCGCCGGACTGGAGCCGTGCCGCCCGCTGTTCGGCACTGCCTGACGGCGTCCCCGCGCTCCTTCGATGTGCCCCTGATACGCGCCCCTGATGCGCTCGGACGCGGGAGTGCGAGGCCGCATCGCCCGCCCTACGGTGGTTTGAGGGGGCCGCGACGGCTAATGGAGGTGGCACCCATGGCGGGCAAGTTCGAGATCTACGAGGACAAGCGCGGCAAGCACCGCTTCCGGCTGAAGGCGGGCAACGGCGAGATCATCGCGGTCGGCGAAGCCTACGAGTCCAAGTCCGCCGCGCAGAAGGGCGTCGAATCCGTCAAGAAGAACGCCCCGACGGCCGAGATCAAGGAGATCCCGACCGACAAGTCGTAAGCGGTCGCAGGAGGCCGTAAGCGGTCACGGAGCGCGGAACGGTCCAGGGCGGCCGCACGGCGCCGACCGCCCTCCGTTCGCGCCTCCTGGCGGCGCGTTCGTGCGGCCCCGTGCGGGCGCCCGGTCAGGAGCGGGACGGGGTGACCAGGCCGGACTCGTAGGCCGCGATGACCAGTTGGGCGCGGTCGCGGGCGCCGAGCTTGCCCATGATGCGGCTGACATGGGTCTTGGTGGTGAGCGGTGAGAGGCCGAGCGCCTGGGCCGCCTCCGCGTTGTTGAGACCGCGCGCGACGAGGGCGAGCACCTGGCGTTCGCGCTCGGAGAGCACGCCCAGCGCGGCCGGGGCGGGGACGCCTGGCGGCGGGGCGTCCGGCAGGCGCAGCACGCGGGCGATGAGACGGGCGGTGGGGCCGGGCGAGAGCAGGGACTCCCCCGCCGCCACGGTCCTTATGGCGTCGAGGAGTTCGGCGGGCCGGGTGTCCTTCACGAGGAAGCCGGACGCGCCCGCGCGCAGCGCCTCGACGATGTGCTCATCGGTGTCGTAGGTCGTCAGGACGAGGACCCTGACATCGGCGAGGTCCTCATCGGCGGCGATACGGCGGGTGGCCTCGATGCCGTCGAGATCGGGCATCCGGATGTCCATGACCACGAGGTCGGCACGGGCGGTGCGGGCCAATTCGACGGCCTCGCGGCCGGTGCCCGCCTGCCCGACCACGTCCATGTCGCGGGCCGAGGAGACCAGCATGGCGAAGGCGGCACGGACCAGCGTCTGATCGTCGGCGAGCAGCACCCTGATCGGCACGGCGGTCCCGGACGCGGGATCCGGCGCGGTGGCCCCCGGGGCGGGGTCCGCTTGGCCGTTGATCCCGGACGCCGGATCCGGGCTGATCCCGGAGGCTGGGGCTGAGCTGGTCCCGGACGCCAGGTCCGGGCTGATCCCGGACGCCGGGTCTGAGCTGATCCCGGAGGCCGGGTCCAAGCTGGTCCCGGACGCCGGGTCCCGTGGCGTGGTCACTGGTGGACCCTCCTTGCTGCGGGCCTCGTTGAGAGGGTCGTGGTCATGCGGTGGCCTCCCTGGGCGGTACGACGGTCTGTCCGCTGCCGGTGCGGCCGCCGGGCGAGCCGCCCCTGCCCCACGGCAGCGCGGCCCTGATGGCGAAGCCGGGGCCGTCCTCGCGTGGCCCGGCGGTCAGGGTGCCCGAGACGCTGCGGGCCCGCTCGCGCATGCCGACGATGCCAAAGCCCGGTTCGGCGGCCCCGGTGGTCACGGGCGGCCCCTCACCGCTGGGGCCTTCGTCCACGGCGGCGACGCACAGCTCCGCCTCGTCCCGTACGAGCGTGATCCGCACCCGCGTCCCCGGTGCGTGGCGGACGGCGTTGGTCAGGGCCTCCTGAACGATCCGGTACGCGGCGGCGCCCACGGCGGGCGACAGCTCGGACGCCTCCACGCCGACCGTAAGGTTCACCCGTACGCCCGCCGCCTCCGCCGCCGCGGCCAGGTCGGCGAGTCCGGCGAGCCCCGGCAGCGGCCCGGTGTCCTCCTCGTCCGGGCGGTCGGAGTCGCCGCCCGCGGCCCCGCGAAGCACCTGGAGGGTCGCCCGGAGCTCGGCGCGGGCGTCCCGGCAGGTGTCGGCGATCCCGTCGAGCGCCTTGGCCATCGCCTCCCGGTCCAGCCGCTCGGGGTCGGCGATCAGCACATGCGCCGCGACGGAGGTCTGAACGCCGATGAGGGTGATGCTGTGCGCGAGCAGATCGTGCAGATCCCGCGCGATACGCAGCCGTTCCTCGGCGACCCGGCGGGCCGCCTCCTCCTCGCGGGTCCGCTCGGCGCGCTCGGCCCGCTCCAGGATCGCGGCGATGTACTTGCGGTGGATACGGATCGCCTCGCCGATCACCACGACCGACAGCACCCAGCCCGAGCTGCGCAGCATGTCGGCGCCCGCCTGCACATTGCTGCCCAGGGTCATCAGCGTCACCATGCCCGCGAGCAGGATGGAGACCGTGAGGAAGGACCGCAGCGGCGGGCCGATCACGGCGAGAGTGTAGACGGCGAGCAGCCCGGCCGGGACGACCGCGATATGGACGTTGTCCATGGCGTGGTACGGCCCGACCATGAGCACCACCGCCGCGGTGACCACCATCGGGCTGTGCCGCCGCCCCACGAGCACCGCGGCGCTCGCGGCGAGGAGCGCCCAGCCGATCGCGTCGGGCCGATGGCCGTTGTCGCCGGGCCCCAGCAGGGCCAGCCCGATCTGTAGGACCAGCACCGCACCGGCGATCCCGGCGTCCACCCAGCGCCGCCTGCGGGTCTCGCCCCGGCTCTCGGCGGGGCGGGGGCCGCTGTGCAGGGCACGCAGCACGGAGGCGATGGCGCGGTGGACGGCGGAGTGCGCGGCGGAGCGCGCCGGTGGGTTGTTCGCGGAGTGGGTCGCGGAAGGTGCGGGCACGGGCTCCATCCTCGGGGATCCGCTTCGGGCCGATCCATAGGGCGGCAGGGATCCGTACAACGGTGGGGATCCGTAAGGCGCTACGCATCCCCTGGGGGCGTTACGAGGGGGTTCCGGACCGGCCGTCCCCTGTGCGGCCGGTCCGGGCTGAGAGACGGCGTCAGCCGCCGCGTACGGCCGGTTCGGGACGGGACCCGGCGCCGGAGGGGCCGCCCTGGCCGGCCGAGGCCGACGAGTCGGGCGACCCGGGCACGTCAGGCACGCCGGGCCCGGCGGCCGTACGCCGGAAGAGGGCACCCGGCCACCACACCCACCGCTTCAGCAGCAGGCTCGCCGACGTCACCAGGTACGTCCGCACGAGGAAGGTGTCGAGCAGCACCCCGACCGCCACCACGAACCCCATCTCGACCAGCATCACCATCGGCAGCGTGGCCAGCACCGCGAAGGTCGCCGCCAGCACGAGGCCGGCCGAGGCGATCACCCCGCCCGTCGTGCGCAGCGCGGTCACGGCCGCGTCCGGGACGTTCGCCCCGCGCAGCGACTCCTCCCGCATCCGGTGCATCAGGAAGATGCCGTAGTCCACGCCGAGGGCGACCAGGAAGACGAAGGAGAGCAGCGGCAGCCCGGGATCGACCCCGGCGAAGCCGAAGACCGGCTCGAAGAACAGGCCACCGAGCCCCATCGCCGCGCCCCACACCGCGACCACGGCGACGACCAGCACCAGCGGCGCGACGAGGCTGCGCAGCAGGGCCGCCAGGATCAGCAGCACGGCGATCAGCACCAGCGGGATGACCAGCATCCGGTCACGGGCGTTGGTGTCCTTCAGATCGAGCTGCTGGGCGCTGGGCCCGCCGACCAACGCGTCGGCGTCCTCGACCCGTACCAGGCCGGAGCGCAGGGCGTGCAGGGTGGCCGTCTCCCGCGCCGACTGCGGGGCGCCCCGCGGGAAGACGTCGATCTCCGTCCAGCCGCCGCCGCTGCGCCCGGCGTCCGCCCGTGCCACCCCCTCCGTGGCGCGGGCCAGCCGCAGCGCCTCGTCCGCCCCCGCGGTGCGCGCCATGACGCTGATGGGCTGGCTGCTGCTGTCCGGATAGGCGCGGGCGAGGGTCTCGGTCGCGGCCACCGACTCGGGCTTGTCGGTGAAGGTGTCCTCCTGCTTGAGGTTGCCGGGCAGATTGAGCACACCGATGGCGAGAACGCCCAGCAGCGCGGCGCCACCGAGGAGTACGGTCCCGGGCCGGCGGCGGGCCGAGCCGCCCATCGCCTCGAAGAACCCGCGCCGGGTCGATCGCGGCTCGCTGCCGTAGGCGGGGATCAGCGGCCAGAACACCCGCCGCCCCAGCAGCACCAGCACCGCGGGCAGCAGCGTCATCATGGCGGCCAGCGCGCAGACGACTCCGACGGCGCCGACCGGGCCCAGTCCGCTGCTGCTGTTGAGGTCGGCGGCGAGCAGACACAGCAGCCCGGCTGCCACGGTGCCGCTGGAGGCGAGCACGGCGGGACCGCAGCCGCGCAGGGCCTCGCGCATCGCGTCGTACGGGGCGCGGTGGCGGCGCAGCTCCTCGCGGTAGCGGGACACGATCAGCAGGGCGTAGTCGGTGCCCGCGCCGAAGACCAGCACCGTCATGATCGAGGAGCTCATGCTGGTGACGACGAGGTCGAAACCCTCGACGAGGCCGTAGACGATCGCCATCGCGGCCATGGCGGCGACGCCGACCACCCCCAGCGGGACCAGCCACAGCAGGGGGCTGCGATAGGTGATGATCAGCAGCAGGGCGACCACCCCGGCGGTGGCGAACATCAGCGTGCCGTCGGTGGAGGCGAAGACCTCCTGCGAGTCGGCTCTGAGCGCGCCGGGGCCGCCGACCTGGACGCGCAGCCCCTCGGGGTGCGCGGCGAGCTCGGCGCGGACGTCCTTGACGGCGTCCGCCCGCTCCTTCTCGTCCGTCAGGCCGGTGAGCGCCACCGGGTACATCAGGGTCGTGCCGTCCTTGGACGGGACCGCGCGCGGCGCCTGGCCGCCGACGAGGTCGTGGTGGGCCGCCACCTCGGCCACCCGCTCGCCGGCCGCCTTACGGTCGCCACCGGTCAGCCCGCCGTCGCGGTGGAAGACGAGGACGAGGTCGATGGCGTCGCCACCGGGCAGCCCCTCCTGGAGCCGGGCCACCTGGGTGGAGTCGGCGCCCGCGGGGAGGTAGTCGACGGCCGTGTCCCGTTTGGCGCCCTCCAGCTTGCCCGCGAAGGGGACGGCGACGAGGAGCAGCAGCACCCAGCCCGCGATGACCGCCCAGGGCAGTGTGCGGCGCCGCCGCTTTCCGCGGGCCGCGGAGGGCGGCGACGCGTCCGGTTGTTCGGAATCTCTCGCGTTCCGTGACGATGTCGTCTGCATGCCCCCAGGCTTCCGGCGCCGGGGCGCGGACGCGTCGCGCCGACGACGGAGATGACGGCTACTGCGCCGGAGGCGGGGCGGGGGCGATTACTCCCGCGGGAGTAATGAAGCGAGCCGGAATCGCTGGTTCAGAACGCCGCCCTTGTGGCCGCGAGCAGACGGGCCGTGTCATCGGGGCAGATCATCAGGGCCCGGCCGACGGTTTCCAGGACCGCGCGCTCGGCCGGGCGGTAGGGCCCGTCGGCCACGGCGATCCGGGCGCCCTGGAGGAGGATGGCCTCCCTGCCGGTGGGGGCCAGATGCGGCGCCAGCGGCTCCAGGGCCTCGTGCAGCTCGATGGCCAGCGCCGTACCGCACGGGTCCAGGCCGTCGCGCTCGCCGCACGCGCCCGGGAGCCGCCCGGTGTCGGCGGCGAGGGCCTCGATGAGCGCGAGGAGTTGGTCCTCGCTGCAATCGGCGAACCCGGCGGCGCGCACCGCGCCCACCGCGACCTGCCGGACCGCCGTCGCCTCGGTGCCGCCCGCGGCCAGGACCGCGAGGGCCACGGTGTGCACCGCGTCGCGGAGCATCGCGGAGAAGCGGGTGGTGGTGGGGTGGTCCAGCATGTCCGTGCCGTAGCGGCCGCCGCAGGCCGCGCATTCCACGATGGGCGCCACCGGTCCGCGCGGCAGCACGGGCAGGCCGAGCACCACGATGCGGCGCCGGCCGGTACGCCGGCGGTAGTTGCGGTCGCCCCCGCATTCCGGGCAGAAGAACTCACCATCGCCGACGGTCCGCCACAGAGTGCGCACGCCTACCACACACAGGTCCCGGTCACGGCGGGCTCGCCGGTGCACCACGTCACACCTCCATAACGCTTCGGCCACGTTGCCGCGTTGACGTGATGCTAGCCACATCCATGATGTGACGTCAGTACCCCGAACGGAGACAACAGGCCAAACCCGGGGCCCCGTCCACCTCTCGTGGTGCACGGGGCCCCGGTGGGTGACCAGGTCAGCGGGGTGATGGACCCGCGCGGTGCGGACCGGTGGGACCGGCAAAACCGGCGAGAGATCACCGGCGCGAGATCACCGGCGCGTTCAAATAATTACCTGCGCGCCCGGTTCACGGCGGAGACGACCGCCTTGAGGGAGGCGCGCACGATGTTGGCGTCGATCCCGACGCCCCACAGCACCTTCCCGCCGATGGCGCATTCGATGTACGCGGCGGCCTGGGACGCGGCACCCTCGCTCAGGGTGTGCTCGGAGTAGTCCAGCAGCCGTACGTCCAGGTCGATCGCGGCCAGGGCGTCGAAGAAGGCCGCCAGCGGGCCGTTGCCGGTGCCGGTCAGCACCGTCTCGGCGCCGTCCACGACCGCCTCGACGGTGAGCGCGTCGGTGCCCTCGCTGGTGGTGGAGGTCTGCGCGCTGCGCAGTGCGATCCGGCCCCACTGGTTGTCGTCGGTCGGCAGGTACTCGTCCTGGAAGGCCGCCCAGATCTGGCCCGGGGTGACCTCGCCGCCCTCTGCGTCGGTCTTGGCCTGAATCGTCTTGGAGAACTCGATCTGCATCCTGCGCGGCAGGTCCAGGTTGTGGTCGTTCTTCAGGACATAGGCGATGCCGCCCTTGCCGGACTGCGAGTTGACGCGGATGACCGCCTCGTAGGAGCGGCCGACGTCCTTGGGGTCGATCGGCAGGTACGGAACCGCCCACTCGATCTCGTCCACCGTCCTGCCCTGCTCGGCGGCGCTCGTCTCCATCGCCTCGAACCCCTTCTTGATGGCGTCCTGGTGGGAGCCGGAGAAGGCGGTGTAGACCAGGTCGCCCGCGTAGGGGTGGCGCGGGTGGATCTCCATCTGGTTGCAGTACTCGGCGGTGCGGCGGATCTCGTCGATCTGCGAGAAGTCGATCTGCGGGTCGACGCCCTGGGAGAACAGGTTCATGCCCAGCGTGACCAGGTCGACATTGCCGGTGCGCTCGCCCTGCCCGAACAGACAGCCCTCGATCCGGTCCGCCCCGGCCATGATCGCCAGCTCGGCGGCGGCGACGGCGGTGCCGCGGTCGTTGTGCGGATGCACCGACAGGCAGATGTGCTCACGGCGGGACAGATGGCGCGACATCCACTCGAAGCGGTCCGCGTGGGTGGACGGGGTCGAGCGCTCCACGGTGGCCGGCAGATTGAGGATGATCTCGCGGCCCTCCTCGGGCTGCCAGACGTCCATGACGCCCTCACAGACCTCCAGCGCGAAGTCCAGCTCGGTGTCGGTGAAGATCTCCGGGCTGTACTGGTAGCCGAAGACCGTCTCAGCGCTCAGGATCTTGTCGGCGTACTCCATCACCAGCCGGGTGCCGTCCACCGCGATCTGCTTGACCTGCTCCCGGGTACCGCGGAAGACCACGCGGCGGAAGGTGGGGGCCGTGGCGTTGTACAGGTGCACGGTGGCCCGGTGCGCCCCGCGCAGCGACTCGACGGTGCGCTCGATCAGCTCTTCGCGCGCCTGGGTGAGGACGGAGATCGTCACGTCCTCCGGGATCGCGCCCTCCTCGATGATCGACCGTACGAAGTCGAAGTCGGTCTGGCCGGAGGAGGGGAAGCCGACCTCGATCTCCTTGTAGCCCATGCGTACCAGCAGGTCGAACATCTCGCGCTTGCGGGCCGGGGACATCGGGTCGATCAGCGCCTGGTTGCCGTCCCGCAGATCGGTGGACAGCCAGCGCGGGGCGACCGTGATGCGGTTGTTCGGCCAGGTGCGGTCCGGGATGTCGACGGCCTCGTACGGGCCGTACTTGTGGATCGGCATCCCCGAGGGGCGCTGGGTGACGGTCGCGGCGGTGATGGGCGTGGGACGGCCGACGGCGTTACCGGAGGTCTCGGACTGGCCGGGCGTATCGGAGTGGGTCATGGTGCGCGGGGCTCCTTGTTGAATCCGCTGTCCGCTGGACGAATCCGCTGTCGCGGAGGTCCTGGGGCGGCCGACAGGGCGTGATCACCGCAACGCCGAACTCCGCGGGGAGGGGGTCGGCCTTCGACTACAGGCCCTCGCCGCGGCAGCTAAGGAGAAGCAGCCCGAAACGCATGATGGGAAGCAGCCTAACCGAGCCGGACGGCCATGGCGGACCTGTATCACTATGCGGACCAGAACATGATCCGCGGAGGAATACACACCTTCCCCCATCTTCCACTCGATTTCAGCAATCATGACCGCAAGGCGTGACACCAGGATGACGCGGTGCGACATTGCCAGCCATGGACGCCAACGCCAATGCCCACGCGCAGGCCCCCACGCCTGCCCCTGCCCGCCGTCGCCGCCACAGCGCCTTCTGCACGATCGTGCCGCCCCACGTCCTCGACAAGCTGTCCCACGCCGAGGACGCCTCGCTGGCCGATCCCGCCCGCCGCACCCTGGAGCACGACGCGCTCCAGCGCACCCGGCGCCGGATCACCACCGTGCGCGGGATCCCCGCGGCGCGCGCCGCCGCGCCCTCCGACAAGCCCGTGCGCACCATCTACGACGCCGGCCACAAGACCGCGCTGCCGGGAAAGAAGGTGCGCGCCGAAGGCGGCGAGGCGGGCGGGGACGACTCGGTGAACCGCGCCTACGACGGGCTCGGCGCGACCTTCGAGCTCTTCCTCAAGGCGTACGGGCGGCGCTCGATCGACGACTCCGGCCTGCCGCTGAACGCGAGCGTCCACTACAGCGAGGACTACAACAACGCCTTCTGGGACGGCGAGCAGATGGTCTTCGGCGACGGGGACGGCGAGGTCTTCCTGGACTTCACCATCCCGGTCGACGTGATGGCCCACGAACTCACCCATGGCGTCACGCAGTACACCGCCAACCTCGAGTACTTCGGCCAGTCCGGGGCGCTCAACGAGTCGATGTCCGACGTCTTCGGCGCCCTGGTTAAACAGCATGTGCTCGGCCAGAGCGCCGGGGAGGCCGACTGGCTGATCGGCGCGGGGCTGCTGACCGACCGGGTCACCGGAGTGGCCCTGCGCTCCATGAAGGCCCCGGGCACGGCCTACGACGACGATGTGCTGGGCAAGGACCCGCAGCCGGGCACGATGGACGACTACGTCCACACCTCACGCGACAACGGCGGCGTCCACATCAACTCCGGCATCCCCAACCACGCCTTCTACCTCGCCGCCACCGCCCTGGGCGGCAACGCCTGGGAGCGCGCCGGGCAGATCTGGTTCGACGTGCTGACCGGCGGCGATCTGGCCTCCGACGCGGAGTTCGCCGACTTCGCGCACCTTACGGTGGCCGCGGCCCACGCCCGCTACGGCGAGGGCGAGGAGCAGGCGGCGGTGCGGGAGGCGTGGGCCGGGGTGGGCATCACCGATCTGCGGGCCCGCGTGGGCGCGCGCTAGGGCACGCCATCGGGTAGTGATGGAGCCATGCGCATCTCCGTCACCCGCACCGGCGGATTCGCCGGAATCGAGCGCCGGGCCGAGCTGGACACCGCCGGCCGGCCCGACGCCACCCATCTGGACGCCCTGGCCCACCAGGCCGTCGAGACCGGCCGCACCACGGCCGCCCGCGGCGTCCCCGACGGCTTCCAGTACGAGATCACCGTCGACGGCCGCACCGTCCACGCCGCGGACCCCCAGCTGAGCGACGCCCAGCGGGAACTGATCCGCACGGTGCTGAAGGAGGGCGCGTAGGGGGCCCGTCGGAGAAGGGCTCGTAGGGGTCAGGCAACCGCGCTCAGAAGCCCAGCTTCCGCAGCTGTTTCGGGTCCCGCTGCCAATCCTTGGCGACCTTCACATGGAGGTCGAGGAAAACCGGCGTACCGAGCAGCGCCTCGATGTGTTTGCGGGACTTGGTGCCCACGTCCTTGAGACGGCGCCCCTTGGGGCCGATGACGATCCCCTTCTGGCTCGGCCGCTCGATGTAGAGGTTGGCGTGGATGTCCAGGAGCGGGCGGTCCGCGGGGCGGTCCTCGCGGGGCAGCATCTCCTCCACGACCACCGCGATGGAGTGCGGAAGTTCGTCCCGTACGCCCTCCAGCGCGGCCTCCCGGATCAGCTCGGCCACCATGACCTGCTCCGGCTCGTCGGTGAGGTCGCCCTCGGGGTAGAGCGCCGGCCCCTCGGGCAGCAGCGGAACCAGCAGATCCGCCAGCAGATCCACCTGGCCGGCCCCTCTCCCACCACCACCCTCGGCCGAGGGGCTGCGTCCCGCCCCCCTTTTCTCCGCTTTCTCCGGTTTCTCCGCACCGACCGCCGACACCGGGACGATCTCGGCCCATTCGATGCCCAGCTCCTTGCCGAGCCGGTCGACGGCGATCAGCTGCTGGGCCAGCTGCTCGGGCTCGACCAGATCGGTCTTGGTGACGATCGCGACCTTGGGCGTCTTCTTGATCCCCGCGAGCTCGGTGGCGATGTAGCGGTCGCCGGGGCCCAGCTTCTGGTCGGCGGGCAGGCAGAAGCCGATGACGTCGACCTCGGCCCAGGTGGTGCGCACCACATCGTTGAGCCGCTCGCCGAGCAGGGTGCGCGGCTTGTGCAGACCGGGGGTGTCGACGAGCACCAGCTGGGCGTCGGGGCGGTGCACGATGCCGCGGACGGTGTGGCGGGTGGTCTGCGGGCGGTTCGAGGTGATCGCGACCTTCGTCCCCACCAGCGCGTTGGTCAGGGTCGACTTGCCCGCGTTGGGGCGGCCGACGAAGCAGGCGAAGCCCGAGCGGTGCGGGGTCTCCCGCTGCTCGGTCGGGGACGGGGAGGTACCGGCAGTCATGGCCCCCATTCTCCCCGATGCCCCGGCCCGCTCCGACCAGCCGTCCCGGCCTCGTACGAACGCCCGCGGCGATGGGTGCGGTCAGGCGGGCAGCGTGGCCCGCAGGGTGCCGTCGGGGCCCGCGAGCAGCACCGGGGTCCCGGCCCCGCCGAGGTCCCGTACGGCCGCGCGGTCCTCCTCCGACGCGCTCTCCGCGTCGGTCACCACGGCCGCGGCCTCCAGGGACGTGGCGCCGCTCGCCACGGCCATGGCGACGGCGGTCCGGAGGGCGCTCAGCTTCAGCGAGTCGAGGGCCACGGTCCCGGCGGCATACGTACGCCCCGTCTCATCACGGACGGCGGCGCCCTCCGCCACGGAGTTGCGGGCGCGCACCGAGCGGGCCAGCGTGATGATCTTGCGGTCTTCGGGGTCCAGCTGGGCTGCTTCGCTCATGCGGATGAGCATATGCGGGGCGTTGACCGGGGGTGACTCCGGTGGGGCGGCCGGGAAGCCGGCCCCGGTCCGCCACCGGGCACGCGGCGGCCCGCGCCGGACCGCTGTGCGGCGGCCCGGCGCGGGCGATACGCGGTGTCCTCCAGGTGTGCTGCCCAGATGTGCTCAGGGCCTTACGGGAGGAGCGGCGTCGGCTGGAAGTTCAGCGAGGCCGAGTCGGACGACGGGTTCAGGCCCGGAGCGCCGCCGAAGGAGGCGGTGTACGTCGAGGCGGTGATCACCGTCGGCGGGACGGTGACATTGCTGAGCGTCGCCGTACCGCTGGCGTTGGTGACCGCGCTGCCCAACGCGATCGGGCCCAGTACGGAGTTGGCGACGAAGGTGATGGTCTGGCCGGGGATCGGGTTGTTGGACGAGTCCCTCAGGGTCGCGCTCAGGGTCGGGATGACGAACGTGCCGTTGAACCGCAGCCGGATGGTGGCCGGGGTGGCGGTCACGGTGGTCCCGGTCGGCGCCGTGGCCACGTTCTGGGTGATCGCCGGTGAGGTCGAACCGGCGAAGCAGCCGTCGCCGCCATAGGTGGCCACGACCGTGTGCGCCCCGGTGGTGAGGGTGTTGGTGCTGACGGTGGCCTGCCCCGCGCCGTTGAGCGTGCCGGTGAGGGTGGGCCCACCGCTGATCACGAAGGTGACGGTCCCGGTCGGGGTGCCCGCCGGCGGCACCGCGGTCACGGTGGCGGTGAAGGTCACGTTCTGGCCGGGGGTGGAGGGGTTCGGCGAGGAGGTGAGCACGGTCATGGTGGCCGCCTGGCCGACGGTGACGGAGCCGGAGGCCGACGAACCCGCGACACCCGTATCCCCGGCATACGTGGCCGTCACCGCATGCGCACCCACCGGAATGGCACTGGTCGTCACACACGCCTGACCGGTCGCGTTCAACGTCCCGGTCAACGTCGGACCACCCGCGATCGTGAACGTCACCGTCCCGGTCGGAGCGCACGTACTGGGCGACGCGACCGTCACCTGCGCGCACAGGGTCACCGACTGACCGCACACCGGGGAGGCGGGGGTGATGGTCAGCGCGGTCGTGGACGCGGCCTGGCCGACGGTGACGGAGCCGGAGGCCGACGAACCCGCGACACCCGTATCCCCGCCGTAGGTGGCCGTCACCGCATGCGTACCCACCGGAATGGCACTGGTCGTCACACACGCCTGACCGCTAGCGTTCAACGTCCCGGTCAACGTCGGACCACCCGCGATCGTGAACGTCACCGTCCCGGTCGGAGCGCACGTACTGGGCGACGCGACCGTCACCTGGGCGCACAGGGTCACCGACTGACCGCACACCGGGGAGGCGGGGGTGATGGTCAGCGTCGTGGTCGAGACGCCCTGGCCCACGGTGACGGAACCGGTGTCGCCCGAGCCTGCCACGCCGGTGTCCCCGGAGTAGGTGGCCATCACCGCGTGCGTACCCACCGGAATGGCACTGGTCGTCACACACGCCTGACCGGTCGCGTTCAACGTCCCGGTCAACGTCGGACCACCCGCGATCGTGAACGTCACCGTCCCGGTCGGAGTGCACGTGCCGGGCGGCGTCGTGGTCACCTGCGCGCACAGGGTCACCGACTGGCCGCACGACGGAGAGGGGGGCGTGATGGTCAGCGCGGTCGTGGAGGACGCCTGGTTCACCGTGACCGGTGTGGTCGCCGTCGAGCCCATGACGTCCCCGTCGCCCGCGTAGGTGGCGGTCACGGTGTGGGTGCCGACCGGGATGTCACTGGTGGTCACACACGCCTGGCCGGTCGCGTCCAGCGTCCCGGTCAGGGTCGGGCCACCGGTGATCACGAAGGTCACCGTGCCGGTGGGCGTACAGGTGCTCGGCGGCGCGACGCTCACGTCCGCGCAGATGGTCACCGGCTCACCGCAGACGGACGGGCTGGGCGAGGCGTTCACCGAGATGGTCGAGACGCCCTGGCCCACGGTGATCGACGCCGTGCCGGTGGAGCTCGCGATATCCGTACTGCCCCCGTAGGTGGCCGTTACGGTGTACGACCCCGCGGTCAGCGCGTTGGTGGTCACACACGCCTGGCCGGTCGCGTCCAGCGTCCCGGTCAGGGTCGGACCACCGGTGATCACGAAGGTCACCGTGCCGGTGGGCGTACAGGTGCTCGGCGGCACCACCGTCACCTGGGCGCAGATGGTGATCGTCTCACCGCAGACGGGTGCGGCGGGGGACACCGTGACCGACGTCGTGGAGGCTCCCTGGCCGACCGTGACCGTTCCGCTGTCGGTCGAGCCCGCGACATCGCCGTCGCCGGCGTAGGTGGCCGTCACGGCGTGCGTCCCCACCGGGATGTCACTGGTGGTCACGCACGCCTGGCCGGTGGCGTCCAGGGTGCCCGTGAGTGTCGGGCCGCCGGCGACGGTGAACGTCACCGTGCCCGTCGGGGGGCAGGTGCCGGGCGCGACGACCGACACCTGGGCGCACAGGGTCACCGGCTCACCGCAGACCGGCGAGGCGGGGGAGACGGTGAGGGCCGTGGTGGAGGACGCCGGGTTGACGGTGAGCGTCGTCAACGGCGAGTTGGACGCGGCGAAGTCGGCGTCGCCGTTGTAGAACGCGGCGACCTGGTGCGTGCCCACGCTCAACCCGGGGACGGTGACGGAGGCGTTCCCGGACGCGTCGAGGGTCCCGGTCACCGTGGGCCCGTCCGCGCTGACGATGAAGGTGACCGTACCGGTGGGCGTGCCGCTGCCCGGGGGCACCGCCGCCACACTGGCGGTCAGCGTCACGGTCTCCCCGCAGACGGGCGCGGGCGGGACGAAGGTGACGGTGGTGGTGGTCGCCGACTGGTTGACTTGCTGGATGGTCGTGCCGGACGAATTGTCCAACGGATCGGTGGAGTTGACGAAGTTCGCCGTGACCAGATGGGACCCGGCGGCGAGGGTTGAGTCGGTCACGCTGGCCGTGCCGGAGTCGGGCCCGGTCGGGGTGAGCGTCACGGGGCCCAGGGTCGGGCCACCGGTGATGACGAAGGTCACGTCTCCGAACGGAGCGGTCCCGGCGGTGATGCCGGAGACGGTGGCGGTGTAGGTGACGGACTGGCCGAAGACGGAGGGATTCGGTGTGGAGGTCACCGTGGTGGTGGACATGGAAGCGGCCGCCCTTTCCTGATCTCGGGGGGATGAGCCGCCCGGCCCCGCGCGGCGCATGCCACGGGGGGCCTTGGCCTCTGCGCGGGGGTGCCCATACGGCCGACCCGTCTACGTCAAGCAGACAAGCCGGCAGTCCCCCGACAGAGGTATGGGCGACCCACCAGTCGGTAGTTGCAAGTAAGCGGGGGCCTACGTCGGATGAGCCAGGGAGCGGACGGCTATTCCACTCATATGGCGCAGCGCGAGCCGCGCGTTGCCGATGCGCCGGCGCGACGGCCCGCTTTCGCGCGACCGGATGCCGCGCCCCCGCGCATACGGCGGGGGCACGGGAAGCGGCCGGTCGGGAGAGGTCGGAGGAAGTCCGCTATGGTTCCGCAGCGCTCCGAAGGGGCGCGGGGCCGTATCGATATGCGGCTCCGCCGCAGCCGTGTCGAATGCGGCTCCGCCTCGGCCGTGTCGATATGCGGCTCCGCCGCGTGGGACCAGCCACGACGGCGCCGCGGATGGCCACCGACGCATCGCGGCACTCCAGCGGAGCGCTTACTCGGCCGCGGCGGTCTCGCGGACCGGCTCGACCAGCACCGTGACGATGCGGTTGCGGCGGCCCGCCGGGGACTCGGCGGTCAGCCGCAGCGCCTTGAGCGCGGGGTCGACACCGCCCTCGGGGACGTCGACCTCCGCCTTGGCGCCCGCGATCGGCACCCGGCCCAGCGCCTTGGCGAGCAGCCCGCCCACCGTCTCGACGTCCTCGTCGTCCAGGTCGGTGCCGTACAGCTCGCCCAGGTCGCCCAGGGCGAGCCGGGCGGTCACCCGGTGGGTGCCGTCGCCGAGGTCCTCCACGGGCGGCAGCTCGCGGTCGTACTCATCGGTGATCTCGCCGACGATCTCCTCGAGGATGTCCTCGATGGTGACGATGCCGGCCGTGCCGCCGTACTCGTCGATCACGACGGCTACATGGTTGCGCTCCTGCTGCATCTCGCGCAGCAGATCGCCCGCGTTCTTGGTGTCCGGCACGAAGGCGGCGGGCCGCATCGCGGTGGAGACCAGCTCGGCCTCGGCCTCGCGGTTGATATGCGTCTTGCGGACCAGGTCCTTGAGGTAGACGATTCCGACGATGTCGTCCTCGTTCTCCCCGGTGACCGGTATCCGGGAGAAGCCCGAGCGCAGCGCGAGGGTGAGGGCCTGCCGGATGGTCTTGAAGCGCTCGATGACCACCAGGTCGGTGCGCGGCACCATCACCTCGCGCACCAGGGTGTCGCCGAGCTCGAAGACGGAGTGGACCATGCGCCGCTCCTCGTCCTCGATCAGCGACTCCTGCTCGGCGAGGTCCACCAGGGCGCGCAGCTCGGCCTCGGAGGCGAACGGGCCCTTGCGGAAGCCCTTGCCGGGCGTGAGCGCGTTACCGAGGAGGATCAGCAGCGGCGGGATGGGGCCCATGACCCGGGCCAGCGGGATCAGCGCATAGGCGGCCGCGGTCGCGGTGTTGAGCGGGTGCTGGGCGCCGATGGTGCGCGGGGAGACGCCGACGGCCACATACGACACCAGGACCATCACGCCGATCGCGACGGTCAGCGCCTTCCAGGTCTCGGGGAACTCGCGCAGACACGCGAACGTGACGACCGCGCCCGCCGCGACCTCACAGGCGACCCGCACCAGCAGCGCCACATTCAGATAGCGGGTGGGGTCCTCGGCGACGAGCATCAGCTTGGCGCTGCCCCGCCGCCCGGAGCGCACGGCCTCCTCGGCGCGGAACCGGGTGGTGCGGGCGAGACCGGCCTCCGCGCAGGCCGCCAGCCAGGCCACCACGACCAGCAGGACGGCCGCGGTGACGAGCTGCGCGCTCATCGGACGGTGGGGGCCGGGGAGGGGCCGGTCAGGCCCTGCTCCGCGCGCCAGCCGTCGATGATGGCGGCCTGGAGGCCGAACATCTCGGCGCGCTCGTCCGCCTCCTCGTGGTCATAGCCGAGGAGATGGAGGACGCCGTGGACGGTGAGCAGGTGGAGCTCCTCGTCCATGGAGTGCCCGGTCGGCGCCTCCTCCCCCTGCTTCTTGGCCACTTCAGGGCAGAGCACGATGTCCCCGAGGAGGCCCTGCGGGGGCTCCTCGTCGTCCTTGGCCGGCGGGCGCAGCTCGTCCATCGGGAAGGACATGACATCGGTCGGCCCCGGCAGATCCATCCACTGGATGTGCAGCTGCTCCATGGCGTCGGCGTCGACGACGATCACCGAGAGCTCGGAGAGCGGGTGGATACGCATCCGGGCGAGTGCGTAGCGGGCGACGTCGAGCACCGCCCGCTCGTCGATATCGGTACCGGATTCGTTGTTGACGTCGATCGCCATGGTGGGTTCGCGGTTACTTTCCGTTGCGGCTGTCGTACTGGTCGTATGCGTCGACGATCCGGCCGACCAGCTTGTGACGGACCACGTCGGTGCTGGTGAGCATGGAGAAGTGAACGTCCTCGACGCCGTCCAGGATCTCCCGCACCTGGCGCAGACCGCTCTTGGTCCCGCCGGGGAGGTCGATCTGGGTGATGTCGCCCGTGATCACTATCTTGGAGTCGAAGCCGAGCCGGGTGAGGAACATCTTCATCTGCTCGGGGTTCGTGTTCTGGGCCTCGTCGAGGATGATGAACGCGTCATTGAGCGTACGGCCACGCATGTACGCCAGCGGAGCGACCTCGATCGTGCCCGCGGCCATCAGGCGCGGGATGGAGTCGGGGTCGAGCATGTCGTGCAGCGCGTCGTAGAGCGGGCGCAGATACGGGTCGATCTTCTCGTAGAGCGTGCCGGGCAGGAAGCCGAGCCGCTCCCCCGCCTCGACCGCGGGCCGGGTCAGGATGATCCGGTTGACCTGCTTGGATTGCAGTGCCTGGACCGCCTTGGCCATGGCCAGATAGGTCTTTCCGGTGCCCGCGGGGCCGATACCGAAGACGACCGTGTGCTTGTCGATGGCGTCGACGTAGCGCTTCTGGTTGAGCGTCTTGGGGCGGATGGTGCGGCCGCGGTTGGAGAGAATGTTCTGGGTGAGCACTTCGGCAGGCGTCTCCTGCACTCCGCCCTCGCCGTTCTCGGCCGCGCGCAGCATGGAGATCGAGCGCTCCACCGCATCCTCCGTCATCGGTTGACCGGTGCGGAGCACCAGCATCATCTCATCGAACAGACGCTGGACCAGGGCGACTTCCTTCGGGTCCCCGGTGGCGCTGACTTCGTTGCCCCGTACGTGGATATCGGTCGCCGGGAACGCCTTCTCGATCACACGGAGCAGCGCATCACCGGATCCCAGCACCATGACCATCGGGTGCTTGTTCGGGACCGTGAACCGCGCATGCGCCTGCGGTGCTGTGGTTGGTTGCGTCATGGGCCGGCTCTCTGGCCTGCTCCTACCTCCCGATACAAGGGTTCTCGCCGCTCGACAACCTTGGCTTCCAGGGTACGACGGAGCACCGACAAGACCCGAGCCCTTTTACTCCCATCCGCTCATCACTCCGCTCGGGATGCGGCACCGCGCCCGGTCCGTGCCCGGCCTACGCCTGGCGGAAACCGATCGTCGGGACGGCCCGGCGCAGCGGCCAGGGGCGGGCGGCGCCCGGGAGCAGCCGGTCGAGGAAGGCGTAGCGGCGCAGCGCGCGGGCGGGCTGGTCGTCGTAGGCGCGGGCGTGCTGCCACCAGGCGGCGATCTCGACCCAGCCGGGCGCCGACAGCGAGCCGCCGAACTCCTGCACCGACAGCGCGGCGGTCAGCCCGGCGAAGGCCAACCGGTCGGCGAGCGGCCACCCGGCGAGCGTGCCGGTGACGAACCCGGCGACGAACACATCCCCGGCCCCGGTCGGGTCCAGGGCCTCCACGGAGATCGCGGGCACCTCCGCGGTCTCGCCGGTGCGGCCGTCGACCGCGTACGCCCCCTCGGAGCCGAGCGTGACGACGGCGAGCGGGACCAGGTCGGCGAGGGCACGGGCGGCGGCGCGCGGGCAGTCGGTGCGGGTGTAGCGCATCGCCTCCTCGGCGTTGGGCAGGAACGCCTCGCAGTGCTCCAGCTCGGCGAGGTCGGCCGGATCCCAGCGGCCACTGTCGTCCCAGCCGACGTCCGCGAAGACCCTGCTGCCGTGGCGGGCGGCCTCGGCCACCCACTCCTGGCCGCGGCCGGGCACCAGGGAGGCCACGGCGGCGCGGGCCGGGGGCGGGCAGCTGGGCGCGGGCTCCTCGGGCGGCGGGGCCTCATGGCCGTGGGAGACCATGGTCCGCTCGCCCTCGTAGGCCATGGAGACGGTCACCGGGGAGTGCCAGCCGGGGATGGTGCGGGAGAGCGAGAGATCGATCCCCTCGCCGCGGTCCAGGGCGTCGCGGCAGTAGTCCCCGTAGTGGTCGTCGCCGAAGGCGGCGGCGAGGGAGGTGCGCAGGCCGAGCCGGGCCAGGGCGGTGGCCATATTGGCGACGCCGCCGGGGCTCGAGCCCATGCCGCGGGCCCAGGACTCGGTGCCGCGGACGGGGGCGCTGTCGAGACCGGTGAAGATGATGTCCAGGAAGACGGTGCCGGTGAGATAGACATCGCACTCCGGGTCACCGGGCCGGCGCACGGTCGCGAGCGGGTCGAGCATGGGGTAGCCCGCCATGAGCTTGTCGCCGTCGTGTGTCGTCACCGCGCTCTCCCAGGTCTTGCGGGTCCGCCTCCATCGTCGGACGCGGGTGCGGCCAGTGTGCACGATGGGACCGACAAGGGGCCGGGGTCCGGCCACCGACCCCCTCCGGGGCCGCCTACCGGCCCGGGGACCCGCCACTGCCCCACCACGGGCCCGGAGCCAGCCACCGCCCCGTCTCGGGCCCGGGGACCCGCCACTGCCCCACCACGGGCCCGGAGCCAGCCACCGCCCCGTCTCGGGCCCGCGCCGTCCCGCGCCTTCCCGCGGGCCCGGACGGCTCCCGCCGGCCCTTCCTCGGCGCTCTCAGCGCCGTTTGGGCACCGCCACCGTCATCAGGTCCTGGGCGACCGTGAGCTCCCCCTCGAACCCGGCGGCCCGCGCCTGGCGCTCGAAGTCGGAGGGATCGCCGTAGCGCTGCGAGAAGTGCGTCAGCACCAGATGCCGCACCCCCGCCCCGGCGGCGACCCGGGCCGCCTGTCCCGCGGTCAGATGCCCGTACTCGACGGCCAGCGCCTCGTCCTCGTCCAGGAAGGTCGACTCGATGACCAGCAGATCGCACCCCTGCGCCAGCGCGTCGGCGCCGTCGCACAGCCGGGTGTCCATGATGAACGCGAAGCGCTGCCCCGGGCGCACTTCGCTGACCTCCTCGATCGTGACCGTACGCCCCTCGACCTCCAGGACCCGCTCCCGCTGGAGCCGCCCGATCTCCGGGCCGCGGATGCCGAGCGCGGCGAGCCGCTCGGGCAGCATCCTGCGGCCGTCCGGCTCGATCAGGCGGTAGCCGTAGGACTCGACGGGGTGCGAGAGCCGGGCCGCCTCCAGGGTGTACGCGGAGGTGCGGGCCAGCATCGCGCCGTCACCGGCTACCGGCTCCTCGGTCAGCGCCACGGTCTCGCGGTAGGCGGTCGCGTACCGCAGCCGCTCGAAGAACCGCTGTCCGCTCGCCGGGTAGTGGGCCGTCACCCGGTGCGGCACCCGGTCGAGGTTGATCCGCTGGATCACCCCGGCCAGGCCCAGGGAGTGGTCCCCGTGGAAGTGCGTGACGCAGATCCGGTCGATGTCATGGGCGGCGACCCCGGCCCTCAGCATCTGGCGCTGGGTGCCCTCGCCGGGGTCGAACAGCAGGCCCTCACCGTCCCAGCGGAGCAGATAGCCGTTGTGGTTGCGGTGCCGTGTCGGCACCTGGCTCGCGGTGCCGAGGACGATCAGTTCCCGTGCGGACAAGGGTTATCCGGGAGGCCAGTTGAGCCCGCGGCCGCCGAGGACGTGGGCATGTGCGTGGAAGACGGTCTGCCCCGCGCCGGAGCCGGTGTTGAACACCACGCGGTAGCCCGTCTCGTCGAGCTTCTCATCGGCCGCGACCCCGCCCGCCTCGCGCAGCACATCCGCGGTGACCTGCGGTTCGGCCGCCGCGAGGGAGGCCGCGTCCGAGTAGTGCACCTTGGGGATCACCAGGACGTGCGTGGGCGCCTGGGGATTTATGTCGCGGAAGGCGACGGTGGTGTCCGTCTCACGGACGACGGTGGCCGGCACCTCCCCCGACACAATCTTGCAGAACAGGCAGTCGGCCTGCGGTTCTCCCGCCACCGGTGGCTCCCTTACGGATCGTCGGCACCTACGGTCCGGATGGTACCGGGAGGCCCTGCCGGCGGAAGAGATCGTGGACTACTCGCCCGGACCGGTGCCCTGACCGCCGCCCTCGGCGCCGGCCTTACCGGCGCCGTTCTCGGTGCCGGCCTGGCCGCCGCCGTCCTTACCGCCGCCGTCTTCGGTGCCGGCCTTACCGCCGCCGTCCTCGGTGGCCGGGTGGTCCGAGGGGTGGGTACGGGTGGGCTCGGGGCCCTCCGTGGTGCGGTGGTCCCACGGGTGGCTACGGGTGGGCTCGGGCCCCTCGGTCGTCCGGTGGTCCCAGGGATGGCTGCGCGTCGGCTCGGGGCCCTCCGTGGTCCGGTCGTCCGAGGGCTGACCGCCGGTCGGCCGGGGGCTCTCGGTGTCCCGGGCGCCGCCCTGGCACTCCCCGATCACATTCGCCTGGAAGACCTTCCGGCCGTCCACCTGGCCGGTCAAGTCGCCCCGGACGCAGTGGTCCTCCCGTACGTAGGTGACCCGGCCCCTGATCCTGATGTCCTTGTCGTTCTCGGTCCTGCCCTGGCAGTCCACCCGCGCGTCGGTCTCCCCGGCCCGCTCGCTCCGCGAGGGCGAGGCACTGGCATCGGTACCTGCCGTACGGCCGTTCCTGAAGTCGGCGTTGCAGCTCATCCAGCGGACGCCGACACCGCCCCGCTCCAACGCCTCGGTGGTCACCCGGTCCGTGGTGATCGCGATCGTCGCGGAGCTGATGCTGCCGCCCGTCGGCTCACACCCCGTCACCGCGACCACCGCCGCGCCGACCACCGCGGCGGCACACAGCGCCCGTCCCCGCCTTGCCTGGCTCAATACCCCCATGGTGGATAGGTTCCCATCGGCCGACGCCAACCGGAAGGCCGTCCTCGGCCAGGTGCGGACCCGTCAGAAGAAGCGTTGGAGGGGCGCTCCAGAAGTCGTGGAGGGCGCGCCAGAGGCCGCGGAGGACCTTCTTCATCCCCCTTCATCCCCAGCGGCCGGTGCGGCCGAGCAGCAGCGCGGCGGCCGCCGTTCCGGCCGTGGAGGTGCGCAGCACGCTCGGGCCCAGCCGGTACGGCCGCGCGCCCGCCTCGGCGAAGGCCGCCAACTCCTCCGGGGAGACGCCCCCTTCGGGTCCGACGACCAACACGATCTCGCCACTCGCGGGCAGTTGGGCCGTCGCGAGCGGTTCCGCGCCCTCCTCATGGAGCACGGCCGCGAACGCGGCCTCCGCGAGCAGCCGGGCCACCTGCCGGGTCGTCATCGCGTCCATGACCTCGGGGAAGGTCAGCCGACGGGACTGCTTGCCCGCCTCGCGCGCGGTGGACCGCCACTTGCCGAGCGCCTTGAGGCCGCGCTCGCCCTTCCACTGGGTGATGCAGCGGGCGGCCGACCACGGGACGACGGCGTCCACGCCGGTCTCCGTCATGGTCTCCACCGCCAGCTCGCCCCGGTCGCCCTTGGGCAGCGCCTGGACGACGGTGATCCTCGGCTCCGGGGCCGTCTCCTGGCGCACCTCGTCCACCGCGACCTGGAGCCGGTCCTTGCCCTCCACGGCCATCACGGTGCCCTGGACGCCCGTGCCGTGACCGTCCGTCAGCACCACCGGCTCACCGACGCGCAGCCGCCTTACGGACACCGCGTGACGCCCCTCCGGACCCTCCAGCCAGACCCGGGCCCCCGCGACCGCCCCCGCCAGGGAGTCGGCCACGAACACCGGGGCGGTCACGACACCGCACCCCGCTGGGGCTGAAAGCCCAACGCGCCCCGCGCCGCGTCGAGTTCGACCGCGAGCGTCTCCACAAGCCGCGCGGCGGGCAGCTCACGCGCCAGCCGGTGCCCCTGCCCGGCCCACAGCGCCATCCCCTGGGGGTCGCCCGCCTTGGCGGCCGCCTTACGGAGGCCGGAGGTCATGTGGTGCAGCTGGGGGTAGGCGGCGGGTGCGTACGGGCCGTGCTCGCGCATGAAGCGGTTGACCAGGCCCCGGGCCGGACGGCCGGAGAAGGCGCGGGTCAGCTCGGTCCGGCCGAACAGCGGATCCGTCATCGCCTGCTTGTGCAGCGCGTTCGCCCCGGACTCGGGGCACACCAGGAACGCCGTCCCCAGCTGGGCCGCGACCGCGCCCGCGGCCAGCGCGGCGGCGATCTGCGAACCGCGCATCATGCCGCCCGCCGCGATGATCGGGATCTGGACGTACTCGCGGACCAGCGTGATCAGCGACAGCAGACCGAGCCCGACGCCCATCCCGTCGGCCGCCGGGTCATTGCTGTACGTGCCCTGGTGGCCGCCGGCCTCCACGCCCTGCACACAGACGGCGTCGGCGCCCGCCCACTGGGCGGTCTGCGCCTCGACGGGCGAGGTCACGGTCACGACGGTGCGGGTGCCGACCTTGGCGAGGGCGTCGAGGACGGCGCGGGTCGGGCAGCCGAAGGTGAACGAGACGACCGGAACCGGGTTGTCGAGGAGCACCGCGAGCTTGGCGTCGTACGCGTCGTCGGAGCCCGAGTCCGGGTCGCCGAGCGAGGTCTCGTACCAGGCCGCCTCGCCCACGAGCCGCTCGCCGTAGGCCGCGACGGCGGCCGGGTCGGGGTTGGGCGGCTGCGGCATGAACAGATTGATGCCGAAGGGCCGGTCGGTCAGCCCCCGCAGCTGCTTGATCTCCTCATACATCGCCTCCGGCGTCTTGTAGCCGGCGGCGAGGAATCCGAGACCACCAGCCTCGGAGACAGTGGCGGCGAGCTGCGGGCAGGAGGCTCCACCCGCCATCGGCGCCTGCACGATCGGGTACCGGTGGAGATCGGTCAGCGCGGAGGACATGGCCACATCGTGTCATGCCCTCCGCACGGGCTCACCACCGGATCAGGGGCGTCGCGGGACCCTCGGCGGCCCCGCCACGGGCCGATCCCGGCCCGTGGCGCCTACCGCCCGTTGAACGCGTCCTTCAAGCGCGAGAACAGCCCTTGCTGCCCCGGCTTGAACTCGCCGGTCGGGCGCTCCTCGCCGCGCAGCTTGGACAGCCGGCGCAGCAGCTCCTCCTGCTCCGGGTCCAGCTTGGTCGGGGTGGTCACCTCGACATGCACGATCAGATCGCCCCGGCCGCCGCCCCGCAGATGGGTGATGCCGCGCTGGTGCAGCGGGATCGACTGGCCGGACTGGGTGCCGGGCCGGATGTCGACCTCGTCCAGACCGTCCAGCGTCTCCAGCGGCACCTTGGTGCCCAGCGCCGCCGCCGTCATCGGGATGGTCACCGTGCAGTGCATATCGTCGCCGCGCCGCTGGAAGACCGGATGCGGGACCTCGTGGATCTCCACATACAGATCGCCCGCCGGGCCGCCGCCGGGTCCGACCTCGCCCTCACCGGCCAGCTGGATCCTGGTGCCGTTGTCCACACCGGCGGGGATCTTCACCGTCAGGGTGCGCCGCGAGCGGACCCGACCGTCGCCCGCGCACTCCGGGCACGGGGTCGGCACCACGGTGCCGAAGCCCTGGCACTGCGGGCACGGCCGCGAGGTCATGACCTGGCCCAGGAAGGACCGCGTCACCTGGGAGACCTCACCGCGCCCACGGCACATGTCACAGGTCTGCGCCGAGGTGCCCGGCGCCGCGCCCTCGCCGCTGCACGTCGTGCAGACGACCGCGGTGTCGACCTGGATGTCCTTGGTGGTGCCGAACGCGGCCTCGTTGAGCTCCACGTCCAGCCGGATCATCGCGTCCTGACCGCGCCGGGTTCTGGAGCGTGGGCCGCGCTGCGAGGCGGTGCCGAAGAAGGCGTCCATGATGTCGGAGAAGTTTCCGAAGCCGGCGCCGCCGAAGCCGCCGGCGCCACCGCCGCCCGCCCCCGACATCGGGTCCCCGCCCAGGTCGTAGACCTGCTTCTTCTGCGGATCCGACAGGACCTCATAAGCGGCGTTGATCTCCTTGAACCGCTCTTGGGTCTTCGGATCCGGGTTCACATCCGGATGCAGCTCGCGTGCGAGCCGGCGGAATGCCTTCTTGATCTGGTCCTGCGAGGCATCACGCGGCACGCCCAGGACTGCGTAGTAGTCCGTCGCCACTTACGACTCCGCCAGGATCTGTCCGACGTAACGTGCCACTGCGCGTACCGCTCCCATCGTTCCGGGGTAGTCCATGCGGGTCGGTCCGACCACGCCGAGTTTGGCGACCGCCTCGTCGCCGGAACCGTAGCCGACCGCGACGACCGAGGTGGCGTTGAGCCCCTCGTGAGCATTCTCATGCCCGATGCGCACGGTCATACCCGAGTCCTTGGCCTCGCCCAGCAGCTTGAGGAGGACGACCTGCTCCTCGAGTGCCTCCAGAACGGGCCGGATCGTCAGGGGAAAATCATGCACGAAGCGCGTGAGGTTCGCGGTGCCGCCGATCATCAGCCGCTCCTCGGTCTCCTCCACCAGCGTTTCGAGCAATGTTGACAGTACGATCGAGACGGTCCCCCGGTCCTCCTGTTCGAAGGACTCCGGAAGATCCTGCACCAACTGCGGCACATCCGCGAAACGCCGCCCCACGACCCGGCTGTTGAGCCGGGCGCGCAGATCGGCCAGCGAATCCTCGGAGACCGGGGCGGGGCAGTCCACCATGCGCTGCTCGACCCGGCCGGTGTCCGTGATCAACACCAGCATCACCCGGGCCGTGGCCAGCGGCAGCAGCTCCACATGGCGCACCGTCGAGCGGGTCAGCGACGGATACTGCACCACCGCCACCTGCCGGGTCAGCTGCGCCAGCAGCCGGACCGTGCGGCCCACCACATCGTCGAGGTCGACCGCACCGTCCAGGAAGTTCTGGATGGCCCGCCGCTCCGGGCTGGACAGCGGCTTGACCCCGGCCAGCCTGTCCACGAAGAGGCGGTAGCCCTTGTCCGTGGGGATCCGCCCGGCGCTCGTATGCGGCTGGGCGATGAAACCCTCGTCCTCCAGAGCGGCCATGTCGTTACGCACCGTGGCCGGGGAGACCCCCAGCCGGTGCCGCTCGGTGAGCGCCTTGGAACCGACCGGCTCCTCCGTCCCCACGTAGTCCTGGACAATGGCACGCAGCACTTCGAGTCTGCGTTCGCTGAGCACCCCGCGCACCTCCAGTCCAGCGATCTCATCAGGTCGTCCGTCTGGCACTCACCAGGCACGAGTGCCAGAGCCCCTCCGCCAGTGTACGGCGGGGTGCGGTGGCATGGGCAAGAGCCGCCGCTGGCAGCAACTCTCCTCCATCCCCGTTGAGCTAGCGTCGCGGTATGGAGACGTGTTGGGAAGAGGCAGGCTGGGAGCGGCTCGCCCCCGATGTGGTCCGCCGTCGGATGCCGGAGTGGGACGAGACGGTCGGCGTGGTCGTCGGCCGCACCGACATCCTCGTCGTGGACACCGGCGCGACCCTGCGCGCCGGGGCCGAACTGCGCTCCCTGATCACCCGGCTGACCGGCCGCCGCCCCACCCGGATCGCGCTCACCCATCCGCACTTCGACCACGTCCTGGGCTCGGCCGCCTTCGCAGGCTGCGAGGTGTACGGGGCCACGGGCCTGGACGAGCTGCTGCGCCGTGAGCGGGAGACACTGCGCGAGGACGCGATCCGCCACGGGGTGGACCGGGACGCCGCCACCGAGGCCGTGGACCACCTGGTCCGCCCGCACCATCTGGTCTCCGGGGAGCTCACCCTCGACCTGGGCGGCCGGCCGGTGCTGCTGGCCAATGTCGGCCCTGGCCACACCGCCCATGACCTGGCCGTCCTGGTGCCCGGCCGACCCGAGGTGGTCTTCTGCGGCGATCTGGTGGAGGAGTCCGGCCCGCCCCAGGCCGGACCCGACGCCATCCCCGGCCACTGGCCCGCCGCCCTCGACCGGCTGCTCGCCCTCGGCGGCGCGGACGCGGTGTACGTCCCGGGGCACGGCTCGGTCGTGGACGCCGCGTTCGTACGGGCCCAACGCGACGAGCTGGCGGCCCGCTTCGGCGTGTCCGGCTAGGCGGCGTCCTCCGGTCGGCGATCCAGTCGTCCGCCTCGTGGTTCCTCCGGCCGTCCAGTGGTTTCTCCAGCCGTTGGCCTAGTTGTCCGCCTAGCCGTTCGTCTAGTGGTCCGCCTAGTTGTCCGCCTACGGGAGCGGGCGGTCGTCGCGCGCTATCGTCACCCGGATGCGACAGTACGACCCGGATCTGACCCCGCCCTGGAAGCGGCAGCGGCCCGCCCCCGAGGTTCCCGCCGAACCGGACCTCGTCGTGGAGGAGGTCACCACCGGGTTCTGCGGTGCCGTGATCCGCTGCGAGAAGACCGCCCAGGGCCCGACGGTCACTCTGGAGGACCGCTTCGGCAAACATCGTGTCTTCCCCATGGAGCCGCGCGGTTTTCTGCTCGAGGGGCGTGTCGTCACCCTCGTACGCCCGCGCGCGGCGGCCCCCAGCGCGCCCCGGCGGACGGCCTCGGGGTCGATCGCCGTTCCGGGAGCGCGCGCCAGGGTCGCCCGCGCGGGGCGCATCTACGTCGAGGGACGCCATGACGCGGAGCTGGTGGAGCGGGTCTGGGGCGACGATCTGCGCATCGAGGGCGTCGTCGTGGAGTACCTGGAGGGCGTGGACGACCTGCCCGCCATCGTCGAGGACTTCTCCCCCGGCCCGGACGCCCGCCTCGGCGTCCTGGTCGACCATCTGGTGGCGGGCTCCAAGGAGTCCCGTATCGCCGCGCAGGTGACCGACGAGCATGTGCTGGTCCTCGGCCACCCCTACATCGACATCTGGGAGGCCGTGAAGCCGTCCTCCCTCTCCATCCCGGCCTGGCCGAAGGTGCCGCACGGCCAGGACTGGAAGAAGGGCGTCTGCCGCGCCCTGGGCTGGCCGGAGAACACCGGGGCCGCCTGGCAGCGGATCCTGTCCTCGGTCCACTCCTACAAGGACCTCCAGCCGGAGCTCTTGGGGAAGGTCGAGGAGCTGATCGACTTCGTGACGGCCCCGCAAGGCTGACGGGGGTCCGGGAGGGTCGAGCGGGGCTGACGCCCCCGTAGGGCTGAGCAGAGCCGAGCAGGGCTCCCGGCTCCCGGCTCCCGGCTCCCGGCTCCCGGCTCCCGGCTCCCGGCTCAGTCCACCAGGTCGCGCACCACCGCGTCCGCCAGCAGCCGCCCCCGCAGCGTGAGCACGGCGAGCCCGCGCCCGTACGGCTCCGGCTCCAGCAGGCCGTCCTCCAGCGCCCGTGCCGCGGCCGCCGCCCCGGCCGGGCGCAGCAGCTCCAGCGGGCATCCCTCGGCCAGCCTCAGCTCCAGCAGGATCCGCTCCACCCGGCGCTCCTCGGCCGACAGCAGCTCCCGGCCCGCGCCGGGCGACCTGCCCTCGCCCAGGGCCTGTGCGTACGCCCCGGGGTGCTTCACGTTCCACCACCGCACACCACCCACATGGCTGTGCGCGCCGGGGCCGGCGCCCCACCAGTCGGCGCCGCGCCAGTACAGCTCGTTGTGGCGGCAGCGCCCGGCGGGCGAGGTGGCCCAGTTGGAGACCTCGTACCAGGCGAACCCGGCCGCCGACAGGGTCTCCTCGGCGATCAGATAGCGGTCCGCGTGCACGTCGTCGTCGGTCATCGGGACCTCGCCGCGCCGGATCCGCCGCGCCAGCTGGGTGCCCTCCTCCACGATCAGCGCATACGCCGACACATGGTCCGGCCCGGCCCCGAGCGCCGCCTCCAGGGAGGCCCGCCAGTCCGCGTCGCTCTCCCCCGGCGTCCCGTAGATCAGGTCCAGGTTCACATGGTCGAATCCGGCCGCCCGCGCCTCGGCCACACACGCCTCCGGCCGCCCCGGGGTGTGCGTACGGTCCAGCACCTTCAGGACGTGCTGCCGGGCGCTCTGCATGCCGAAGGAGATCCGGTTGAACCCCGCCTCCCGCAGCTCCTCCAGATACCGCGGATCGACCGACTCCGGATTCGCCTCGGTCGTGACCTCGACCCCCTCGGCCAGCCCGAACTCGTCCCGGATCGCCCCGAGCATCCGCCCGAGGTCCGCCGCGGCGAGCAGGGTCGGGGTGCCGCCGCCGACGAACACGGTCTCCACGGTCCGCGGGTCGTCCCCGAGCACCTTCCGCGCCAGCCGGACCTCCTCCACGACCTGCTCGGCGTAGTTGTCCCGCGAGGCGAGCACACCGCCGGAACCGCGCAGCTCACTGGCGGTGTAGGTGTTGAAGTCGCAGTAGCCGCAGCGGGTGGCGCAGTACGGCACATGCAGATAGAAGCCCAGCGGCCGCCGCTCCGCCCCCGCCAAAGCGGTCGCGGGCAGTGCGCCGTCCTCGGGCATGGGCTCACCATCAGGCAGTACGGAAGGCATGCCCCCATTGTCCGCCACGGGCCGGACAGCCCGGGACCACGAGGTACGGGCGCGGGCCCACGGGGCGCCCGCGCGGCTGTCGAGGTCCAGGAGTCCGGGGCCGGCGGCCGTCCGGCGCATCGTCGCCGGGCGGGGCCCGGGCGGGGGCCGTGCGGGGCCCCGCACGGCCCTCGGGCCCAGCGGTCCCTAAGGCCTGTCGTCAAAGGGGGCGCCCTGCTCCCGACGCCTGGCACGGCCGCTCGCCGCGTTGTCGCGTCACCCGAGTA
Source organism: Streptomyces malaysiensis subsp. samsunensis (assembly GCF_024519315.1). Taxonomy (GTDB): domain Bacteria; phylum Actinomycetota; class Actinomycetes; order Streptomycetales; family Streptomycetaceae; genus Streptomyces; species Streptomyces malaysiensis. The sequence goes on from NZ_JANIIC010000001.1 coordinate 109,408, forward strand.
CGCCCAGTACGAGGGCGACGCTCCGCCTTGCGATCGACCGCACCAGACTCCCCCAGCTACCGCTGGGAGGTGCCCCCTGCTCGCGGCCGGGCGCCCCCTTTGACGACAGACCCTAGAGCACCTTCAGGACCAGCATCGCCAGGTCGTCGTCCGGCGGCTCCGCCGCGAACTCGTCCACCGCCCGCCGCACCCGGTCCGCGACCTGCCGCGCGCTCAGCCCCGCGCACAGCGCGAACGCCGCCGCCAGGCCGTCCTCGTCGTCGAACTGCCGGTCACCGGACCGGTGCTCCGTCACCCCGTCCGTCACACACAGCAGCGTTTCCCCGGACGCAAGATCGAACGATTCACACTCGTACGTCACATCGTCCACGACGCCCAGCAATATCTGCGGCTCCGCGACGGTCCGCACCTCGCCGTCCGGCCGCAGCACCAGCGGCAGCGGATGCCCCGCGCTGGCCAGTGTGCAGCGCACCCCCCGGCCATCGCCCAGCGGCTCCAGCTCCCCGTACAGCAGCGACAGGAACCGCGCGACCCCGCCGCCCGCCGCGAGCCCCGCGCCTCCGATCAGACCGCCGTCCACCAGTTCCACGACCCCGACGCCTTCCGCGGCCTCCATACCGGCCACCACGGCCTCCGCGGCGCCCTCGACGGCCTGCTCCACCGCCTCCTCGCCCAGCAGCTGGTTGAGCCGGTCCAGGACCTCCCCCACGCCGTACCCCTCGCGGGCGAGCAGCCGCAGCCAGGGCCGGACGAGGCCGGTCACCACGGCCGCCTCCGGGCCGTTCCCGCAGACGTCGCCCAGGACGAAGCACCAGCGGCCGTCACCGGCCGGGAAGACGTCGTAGAAGTCGCCCCCGGCCGAGATGTCGCCGGTCGGCTCATACACGACCGCCGACTCGACGCCGGGGATCCGCGGGATGACGGACGGCAGCAGCCCGCGCTGGAGCACCCGGCTGATGGTCGCCTGCCGGGTGTAGCGGCGGGCCGAGGCGAGCGCGAGGGCCACGCGGCGGTTGAAGTCCTCGATGAGGCCGACCACTTCGGCCGGCATCCGCACCAGTCCGGCCCGCCCCAGCAGCAGCGTGCCGAGCGTGCGGCCGCCCGCGACCAGCCGGCAGGCAAGCGCCGCGCCGCCGGGCCCGTACGCGGCGGGGTCGGCCGGCCAGGGCCACTCCACGGCGCTGCCGCGGTGGGCGGGGGGCACCTGGGGCGGCTCCTTCTCCAGCACCTGCCGCAGGCCCTCGATGTGCCCCTCGCTGGCGTGCCAGACCCGGGCCAGCCGCGGCGGGCCGGTCGTGGAGTCGAGCCAGATCGCGCACCAGTCGGCGAACCGGGGCACCAGCAGCTGTCCGGCGAGCGAGGTCACCATGTCCTCGTCGAACTGCCCGGCCAGCAGATCGGACGCCTCGGCGAGGAAGGAGAGCGCACCGCGCTGGATCCACTCGGGGTCGCGGCGGACGGGGACCCGGCCCGGCGCGGGCGCGACGATCTCGACGGCCTCCTTACGGCCTTCATGAACGGGCCCCGAGCCGTCGGACGCGGCCAGACCCTCGGGGACGGTTTCCAGGCCCTCGCCGACGGCCCCGGCCCCGAACCCGCCGTCCGGCCCGCCCACCGGCGCGTCCACGGCGACCGCGGCGTCCATGAAGGCGGAGCCCCTGGCACCCGTCCCCGCGGCGGCCGGGCCCGTGGGCGCCACCGCCATCTGGAACCACACCGACTTGGTCGCCCGCCGGTATGTCGTCCCCCAAGACTCGGCGATCTCGGCCACCAGCCGCAGCCCATGGCCACCGGCGAACTCCGGCGGCTCGTCCGGATCCGGCGGATCGCCGCGCACCGCCCGGGCGGGATGGCGGTCGGTCACCTCCACCACCAGGGACGGCGGTTCGCCCTCGCGGTCGGACACATCCAGCGCGCAGCTCACCTCGACGGCGGTGCCGGCGTGCACCACCGCGTTGGTGACCAGCTCGCTCACCAGCAGTACGGCCTCGTCCGCGACCTGGTCGGTGATCCGGTTGGCGGCCGGGACCTCGAGCGCGGCCCAGTCCGCGAGGGCGGCACGGACGAACCGGCGCGCGGCCGAGGCCGCGAGCGGAGTACCGGGCAGGCTGACGCGCGCCGAGGCGCTGGTACGGACAGGTCCGACCTCACCCCCGACCGGTAGAACCACCCCACCGTCCTCAACCGACCCACCAGAAGTGGCAGAAGATGACGTCCCCACTGTGCGGCTCCTGAAGAAGCTCCGTCATAACGCCGTATCCGTAACCGTATCCGGCACGGACAGGGTGACAGACGGACCGCCCTCATATGCACCGGGTTACGCAAGTGAACCGCGATAAGGGGAAAATTCATGTGTCCGGCGGGCCGGTCCAGCTGGAATCCGGTGCGGGGTCGTATCCTTGTCCGTTAAACCTCCCGCGCGCCCGCGTACATGTCCTCGATCAGGTCCTTGTACTCACGCTCGACCACGGGCCGCTTGAGCTTCAGGCTGGGCGTCAACTCCCCGTGCTCCACGTCGAGATCGCGCGGCAGCAGCCGGAACTTCTTGATCGTCTGCCAGCGCTGGAGCCCCTCGTTGAGCCGCCGCACATAGCCGTCGATCAACTCCCGCACCTCATCGGTGGCCACGACGTCCGCGTAGGACTTGCCCGCGAGTCCGTGGTCGGCCGCCCACTTCATGATCGTCGGCTCGTCGAGGGCGATCAGCGCGGTGCAGTAGTTGCGGTCGGCGCCGTGCACCAGGATGTTGGAGACGAACGGGCACACCGCCTTGAACTGGCCCTCGATCTCCGCCGGGGCGACGTACTTGCCGCCCGAGGTCTTGATCAGGTCCTTCTTGCGGTCGGTGATCCGCAGATAGCCGTCGGGGGACAGCTCCCCGATGTCCCCGGTGTGGAACCAGCCGTCGGACTCCAGCACCTGCGCGGTCAGCTCCGGCAGCCCGTGGTAGCCCTGCATGATGCCGGGGCCGCGCAGCAGCACCTCGCCGTCCTCGGCGAACCGCACCTCCAGGCCGGGGAACGCCTTGCCGACCGTGCCGGTGCGGTAGTCCTCCGGGTTGAGGAAGCTGGCGGCGCTGGACTCGGTCAGGCCGTAGGCCTCCAGGATGTTGATCCCGGCGCCCGCGAAGAAGTAGCCGATGTCGGGCGCGAGCGCGGCCGAGCCGGACACCGCGGCCCGCAGCCGGCCGCCGAACGCCTCGCGCAGCTTGGCGTAGACCAGCTTGTCGGCCACCGCGTGCTGGGCCCTGAGGCCGAAGGGCACGGAGGCGGTGCCGGTACGGCGAAAGTTGTCCTGAGAGGTCCTGGCGTATTCCCGGGAGACCTCGGCCGCCCACTGGAAGATCTTGTACTGGGCCGCCCCGCCCTCGCGTGCCCGCTGGGCCACTCCGTTGTAGACCTTCTCGAAGATCCGCGGCACGGCACACATATAGGTCGGCCGGACCACCGGCAGATTGTCGATGATCTTGTCGACCCGGCCGTCCACCGCCGTGGTGTGGCCGACGTAGATCTGCCCCGCCGTCAGCACCTTGCCGAAGACATGCGCGAGCGGCAGCCACAGGTACTGCACATCGTCGGCGTAGAGCAGCCCGTCCTGATTGCCGATCACAATGGCCATGTACGACCAGGAGTCATGCGCCAGGCGTACGCCCTTGGGGCGCCCGGTGGTACCGGACGTGTAGATGAGCGTCGCGAGCTGATCGCCGCGCAGGGCGTCCATCCGCTCCCGTACGACATCCGGCCGGCTCTCCAACAGGGCCGTGCCGCGCTTCTCCAGTTCGGTGAGCGAGAGCACCCAGCCCTCGGGGTCGTCCTCGGCGGGGACCGCGTCCTCGGCCCGGATCACCACCACATGGGCCAGTTCGGGGAGTTCATCGCGCTGCGCCCGCACCTTGGTGAGCTGCGCCGCGTCCTCGGCGATCAGCACCCGGCTGCCGGAGTCGGAGAGGATGAAGGAGGTCTCGTCGGCGTTGGTGGTCGGATAGACCGTGGTGGTGGCCGCGCCCGCGCACAGCACGCCGAGGTCGGCCAGGATCCACTCCACGCGGGTGGCGGAGGCCAGCGCCACCCGCTCCTCGGGCCGGATGCCCAGATCGATCAGACCGGCGGCGATGGCGAAGACCCGATCCGCGCTTTCCCGCCAGGTCAGCGGCCGCCAGTCGTCGGGGCCCGTACCCGAGGCGGGAGGCACCGGATAGCGGTACGCCTCCTTGTCCGGTGTCGCCTCGACGCGCTGGAGGAAGTGCGTCGCCAAGGACGGCGGCCGGTTCTCGAGCAAGTTCTGTGTGTCGGTCACGGCATCCTCCGGGGCCCGCCTCATTGCTTGGTGACTCGCGAGTAACCTTCGAGTGGTGCTCAGAGTAGGGGCCGAATCCTTACGGCGTAAGGGGGCCCACGTCACGTTGTCCTCACGAGATGCCCAAGGGGTTCCCCCGAGCGCGGCGGGCCCGGCGCATCCCGCACGCCGGGCCCGCCGACCCTACTCTCCCCGGGCTGATCCCGGGGCTCCGCCCCCACCCGGGGGACGGTTCGCCCTTCATCGCCCCGGAGCCCGTTACTTCTTCGCCTTGGAGTCCTTGCCGTCGGAGTCGGAGGACAGCACCGCGATGAACGCCTCCTGGGGGACCTCCACGTTGCCGACCATCTTCATCCGCTTCTTGCCTTCCTTCTGCTTCTCCAGCAGCTTCCGCTTACGGGAGATGTCACCGCCGTAGCACTTGGCGAGGACGTCCTTACGGATGGCACGGACCGTCTCACGGGCGATGACCCGGGAGCCGATGGCCGCCTGGATGGGCACCTCGAAGTTCTGCCGCGGGATGAGCTCGCGCAGCTTGGCGACCAGCCGGACGCCGTACGCGTACGCCTTGTCCTTGTGGGTGATCGCCGAGAACGCGTCCACCTTGTCGCCGTGCAGCAGGATGTCGACCTTGACCAGGTCGGAGGTCTGCTCACCGGTGGGCTCGTAGTCGAGCGAGGCGTAGCCACGGGTCTTGGACTTCAGCTGGTCGAAGAAGTCGAAGACGACCTCGGCCAGCGGCAGGGTGTAGCGGATCTCGACCCGGTCCTCGGAGAGGTAATCCATGCCGAGCAGCACCCCGCGGCGGTTCTGGCACAGCTCCATGATCGCGCCGATGAACTCGCTCGGGGCCAGGATGGTGCCCCGGACGACCGGCTCATGCACCGTGTCGATCTTGCCCACCGGGAACTCGCTGGGGTTGGTCACCGTGTGCTCGCTGCCGTCCTCCATCTCCACCCGGTAGACCACATTCGGTGCGGTGGCGATCAGGTCGAGATTGAATTCGCGCTCCAGGCGCTCACGGATGACCTCCAGGTGCAGCAGCCCCAGGAAGCCGACGCGGAAACCGAAGCCGAGGGCGGCCGAGGTCTCCGGTTCGTAGACCAGCGCGGCATCGTTGAGCTGGAGCTTGTCCAGGGCCTCGCGGAGCTCGGGGTAGTCCGAGCCGTCCAGCGGATACAGCCCCGAGAACACCATCGGCTTCGGGTCCTTGTAGCCGCCCAGCGCCTCCTGCGCGCCCTTGGAGAACTGGGTGATCGTGTCACCGACCTTGGACTGGCGGACATCCTTCACACCGGTGATCAGATAGCCCACCTCGCCCACGGACAGCCCGTCGGCGGGGGTCATCTCCGGAGAGTTGGTGCCGATCTCCAGCAGCTCATGGGCGGCGCCGGTGGACATCATCTTGATCCGCTCGCGCTTGCCGAGCGTGCCGTCGACGACCTTCACATAGGTCACGACACCCCGGTAGGCGTCATAGACGGAGTCGAAGATCATCGCGCGGGCGGGGGCGTCATGGACGCCCACGGGGGCCGGGACGAGGTCGACGACCCGGTCCAGCAGCTCGGCCACGCCCTCACCGGTCTTGGCGGAGACCTTGAGCACATCGGAGGGGTCGCAGCCGATGAGATGGGCCAGCTCGGCGGCGTACTTCTCGGGCTGGGCGGCGGGCAGGTCGATCTTGTTGAGGACCGGGATGATCGTGAGGTCGTTCTCCATCGCCAGATAGAGGTTGGCGAGGGTCTGCGCCTCGATGCCCTGGGCCGCGTCGACCAGCAGAATGCATCCCTCACAGGCGGCGAGGGAGCGCGAGACCTCATAGGTGAAGTCCACGTGGCCGGGGGTGTCGATCATGTTGAGGATATGGGTGGCCGGCTTGCCGCCCTCGTCCTTCGTCGGCGCCCAGGGCAGTCGGACCGCCTGGGACTTGATCGTGATGCCGCGCTCGCGCTCGATGTCCATGCGGTCGAGATACTGCGCGCGCATCTGCCGCTGCTCGACCACACCGGTCAGCTGGAGCATGCGGTCGGCGAGCGTCGACTTGCCGTGGTCGATGTGCGCGATGATGCAGAAGTTTCGGATCAGAGCCGGGTCGGTACGGCTCGGCTCCGGCACATTGGTAGGGGTCGCGGGCACGCAGGGTCCTGTGTCTAGGCGGGACTCGGTGTTATCGGTATGGGGTCAGTCCCGTCCATGGTCCCATGAATGGCGACCTCTTCCGGGTTTGGGACGCCATGGACCCTGCTGGTAGCCTGGTCGACTGTGTCTCGTGCCCCCTCTTTCACGGACACCTCCACGGCGATCTCGAAGGTGATCCCCATGGGCGTCCTCGTGGGCACGGACGCACACGAAGCAAGCGAAACCCATCGAACCTGCGAAGGCTTTTTACGTGGCGAACATCAAGTCCCAGATCAAGCGGAACAAGACGAACGAGAAGGCGCGCCTGCGCAACAAGGCGGTCAAGTCCGAGCTGAAGACCGCCATCCGCCGTACCCGCGAGGCCGTGGCCGCCGGTGACGCCGAGAAGGCCACCGAAGCCGCCCGCGTCGCCGGGCGCAAGCTGGACAAGGCCGTCAGCAAGGGCGTTCTGCACAAGAACAACGCCGCCAACAAGAAGTCGGCGCTCGCCCAGCAGGTCTCCAGCATCCAGGGCTGACCCCCGCCGGAGGAGCTGACCTCCAGGGTCGGCACCTTCCGAGACCGACCTGCACGGCTGATCTCGAAGGCTGACACCTTCCGGGGCGTCACCGCCCCACCCCGCCGAATTTGGGCACAGCGGTCCCTCTCACCCGCTCCAACCGGCAGCCGAGAGCTTCTTCAGCTCCTTCAGCGGCACCGCGCCGTACGCGGCCTGCGTTCGCCACGCGGGTGCGGCGCACTCGATCGACACGAAGGCCCCGCGCCTGCCCTTTCCCCAGGGCAGGGCGGGGCTTTCGCGCTGAATACGGGTATGTTCACGTCATGTCGACACCGGGGGAAACACCCAATCCGTACGGGCCGCCGCAGCCGCCCCAGCCGCCTCAGCCGCCTCAGGCGGCACCTCAGCCACCGCAGCAGAGCCCGCCGCCCGGCCCGTATGGGCAGGTGCCGCCCCAGGCCCAGCCGCCCCAGCACAATCCGTACGCCCAGCCGACAATGCCTTCCGTGCCCGTGGGCGGCGGGTACGGGCCGATGGGCATGGCTCCCGGTGCACCGCCCACGGGCTTCGGCGGCGGGGGCGGTGGCGGTGGCGGCGGTGGCAAGGGCTGGCTGTGGGGGCTGGGCGGGGCCGTGGTCGCCTCGGCGGTCTGGGCCGGGGTGCTGTTCGCCACGGGAGGGTTCGACGGGGACGACGCGGAGGCCGATCTCGCGGGCTACCGCTATACGACCAATCTGTGCACCCCGACCGATACCCAGAGCTTCAAGGACTCCGGCTATCAGCAGAAGGACGGGACCGGGTCGACGTCCAACCCGCAGCACAGCAGCTCCGAGAACCCCGCGCTGGACTCGATGACCTGCAATATCGACTTCGAGCCGAACGACGCGAGCAGCAGCGACTACTCCTCGGTGTGGCTCTACACCACGGCGTCGCTGCACAAGAAGACCGACCCCGCCCCTGAGTTCGAGGCCCAGTACCGCGCCTACGAGGACCAGAAGACCTCCAGTTACAGCTACCAGGTGAGCCCGGTCAGCGGACTGGGCGACGAGGCGTATGTGGTGAAGCAGGAGGGCAGGACCAGCTCCACCGGCGCCTATGTGATCCTCGCCGTGCGGGACGGCTGGATGACGTATCAGTCGACCTGGTCGGAGTATGTGTCGTCCTCGGCAAGCGCCACGGCCAAGACGCCCGAGGAAGCCACCGACATGCTCAAGAAGAGCGCCAAGGCGACGCTGGAAAAGATGAAGCGGTAACCGGGGCCGCCCCACCCCAAGCCCGGACCACCACTCGGGCCGAACGGGCCTGGGGCCGGATACGGGAGGGCCGGATACGCGGAGGGCCGGGCGCACGTCGAGCCGGGGGGCCCGGCCGAGGCATGGGGCCCGACCCAGGCATGAGGCCCGGACCCGAGCCCACCCGAGGCCCGAGGCCCGGGGCCGAGGCCCGTTGTCCGGGCTGGGCGGGGAGCCCTGGAAGAGCCCGGGGCGCAGCCCCAACGGGGCCCGGGGCTGAGGCCCTAGCGGGGCCTGGGGCGGAGCCCCGGTTCGGGAAGGGGCGGGGCGGGGAACAACACGTGCCCTAAAGGGGCGCGGGGAACTGCGCGACCAGCCACAACACCGCCGCAGACAACCCACGGCAGATCAGGGCACATCCAGCGGAGCGCATAGCGCCTAACGACGCCCCGCCCGCGCCGCGCGGGCAATCGTGACGACCGCCTTCTCCAAGGCGTACTCCGGATCGTCCCCGCCGCCCTTGACCCCCGCATCGGCCTCGGCGACGGCACGCAGCGCGACCGCCACCCCGTCCGCCGACCAGCCCCGCATCTGCTGCCGCACCCGGTCGATCTTCCACGGCGGCATGCCCAGCTCACGGGCGAGATCGCCGGGACGGGCGCCGCGCGGCGCCGAGGCCAGCTTGCCGATGGCGCGGACGCCCTGAGCCAGGGCGCTGGTGATCAGCACCGGCGCCACCCCGGTGGAGACCGCCCAGCGCAGCGCCTCCAGCGCCTCGGCCGCGCGGCCTTCGACGGCGCGGTCGGCCACGGTGAAGCTGGACGCCTCGGCACGGCCGGTGTAGTAGCGGGCGACGACGGCCTCGTCGATCGTGCCCTCGACATCGGCCACAAGCTGGGAGACCGCACTGGCCAGCTCGCGCAGATCGCTGCCGATGGCGTCGACCAGGGACTGGCATGCCTCGGGGGTGGCGGACCGGCCGGTGGCGCGGAACTCCGACCGCACAAACGCCAGTCGGTCGGCGGGCTTGGTCATCTTGGGGCAGGCGACCTCGCGCGCCCCGGCCTTACGGGCGGCGTCGAGCAGCCCCTTGCCCTTGGCCCCGCCCGCGTGCAGCAGCACCAGGGTGATCTCCTCGGCGGGGGTGCCGAGATAGCCCTTCACATCCTTGATCGTGTCGGCCGACAGATCCTGTGCGTTGCGCACCACCACGACCTTGCGCTCCGCGAAGAGCGAGGGGCTGGTCAGCTCGGCGAGGGTGCCGGGCTGGAGCGCGTCGGGCATGAGGTCGCGCACATCGGTGTCGGGGTCGGCCGCGCGGGCGGCCGCCACCACCTGCTGCACCGCGCGGTCGAGCAGCAGTTCCTCCTGGCCCACGGCAAGGGTCACCGGGGCGAGCGGATCGTCGGTCGTCGTCTTCCTGGCCATCGCGGTCCAGCATCCCACGGACCGCCGACAGCCCCGTCCGCCCGGATGTCCGACAATGTTCCGGTGATCGATGAAGGACTGACCGGCGAAGGACTGACCGGCGCCCGCCATATCCTGGTCCTGCCCGACCGCGACGCGGCGGAGGAGGTGGCCGGGGCCCTCCCCGAGCGCTTCGGCACCGCCCCGGAGCCCCAGCTGGTGCGGGACGCCCTGGCGGGCGAGGACGACGCCGAGGACGCCCAGTGGCTGGTGGTGATCGAGGACCCGACCGGCGAACTGGACCCGGCGGCACTCGACGCGCTCGCGGACGAGTACGACGGCTGGCTGGAGGCCGAATAGCCGGTCCCGGCGAAGGGCAGGACCAACTGTGGTCGATGAAGAGGGGGAACCGAGGGTGAGTGGAACAGTCACGGCAGTCAGCAGCAACGGCGAGTACTCGTTCACCAAGCCGAACCGGGACAGCATCACCCTGCTCGTCGGCCTCGGTGTCGAAGGGGACGTACACGCCGGTGTAACGGTCAAGCACCGCTCACGCGTCGCCCAGGACCCCACCCAGCCGAACCTGCGCCAAGTCCACCTCATCCACGAAGAGCTCTTCACCGAGGTCGACGCGGAGGGGTTCAAGGTTCTGCCCGGCGACCTCGGCGAGAACATCACCACCCGCGGCATCGACCTACTCGGCCTACCGGTCGGCACCTTGCTGCACATCGGCGATGACGCGGTGCTGGAAGTGACCGGCCTCCGCAACCCCTGCCTACAAATCGACAACTTCCAGAACGGCCTCCTGAAGCAGGTCGTCGGCCGCGACGAGGCCGGGAACATCGTCCGCAAGGCCGGAATCATGAGCGTCGTGAAGGAGGGCGGCACGGTCCGCCCAGGCGACCCGATCAAGGCCGAGCTCCCGGCCGAACCGCACCGCCCCCTGGACCGGGTCTGACGCTCTCTGCGCGGCTTCTTCGCAGCGTCCTCGCCTTGCCGCGATTTCATCGTGGTGCGCGGACATGAGTGAGGCGCCAGGGTCGAAGGGAAGACCTCTGGCGCCTACTCGCGGCCGAAACCGCTTAGTCGTGACGTAGGGCCTCAACGATCGCCGCCCAGACGGCTCGCGCCGCTAGGGACACCGCGAAGCGCTCCACGAGACTGCCGCGACACCTTTTTCCTTTTTTCACGGACGACCTGAAGAAGCCGACCATTGTCACCACCTCCAAGGGGTTCCACCCACCGCCCTCTGCGATAGGCCCGTCCCTCCCCCTTCGGGGTCAGGCCAACCTGACGGCGGTGAGCAACCACGCTTTGTCCGTGGTGACAGGCTCAAAGGTACAACCGGCCCGCGATGATCGGTAGTTGGAGTGATTTACCCGGCTTTCCCGGCCTCTACGGCCTCCTCCTGGAGTGGCCTGGCCTTACGCCGTCTGCCGCGTCGGCCCGCGGAGCGTTTCGCGGCCGTATCGCGGCCTCCTAGCACCGCACGTAGGCCCTGGTCCCCCGTCACCGCGATCGGGCCATCGGTGTCGGTCCGGAGCACGGCGGCGCCCCGGGCGCGGAGGGAGCCGATGGTGCGGGGAGATGGGTGGCCGTAGGGGTTGTCGGCGCCGCAGGAGATCAGGGCCAGGCGGGGGCTGAGGCGACGGAGGAGCTGGGGGTCCTGGTAGGCGGAGCCGTGGTGGGCCACCTTGAGGACATCGACCTCGGGGAGGGCGGGGTGCGCCGTCAGCAGGGCCTGCTGGGCCGGGGGTTCCAGGTCGCCCAGGAGGAGCAGGGTCAGCCCCGACGTACGGACGAGGAGGGTGACGCTCGCGTCGTTCGGCCCCTCGGCGGCGGCCGGGGCGGGTGGCGGAGCGGGCCACAGGACCTCCCAGGACAGCGGGCCCAAGCGCCGCCGCTCCCCCGGCGCCGCCTGGATGACCGGGATATGCGCCGAACGGGCCCTGCGACGTACGAACTCGGCCTGGCCGGGTGGTTCCTCCAGGCCGGTGGTCTCGATGGCGCCGACCGCGCGACCGCGTAACGCACCGGTCAGTCCCGCCACATGGTCCGCGTGGAAGTGGGTCAGGACCAGCAACGGGATCCGGACGATGCCCAGCGAACGAAGACAGCGGTCGACGGCTCGCGGCTCGGGGCCCGTGTCCACGACGACGGCCGTGCCGGGGCCCGCGGCCAGGACCAGGGCATCGCCTTGGCCCACATCGCATACCACCATCCGCCAACCGGGCGGCGGCCAACCGGTGATGACCCGGGCCAGTGGCGCCGGGCGTACGACAGCCAGCAGCACCAGCAGCGCGCATACGGCGCACAGCAGGCGGTGGCGCAGGAGACGGCGGCCCGCGAGGACCGTGGCCAGGGTGACGGCGGCCAGCAACAGCCCGCCGGTCCAGCCGTCCGGCCAGTCCGCCTCGGCCCCGGGCAGCTCCGCGCCGGTACGGGCCACCTTCGCGATCCACCCGGCGGGCCAGCCCGCCGGCCAGGCGATCCACTCCGCGATCGGCGGGGCGACAGCGGCCACCGCCAGCGCGATGAACCCGAGGACGGTGGCGGGGGCGACCGCCACCTCGGCGATGAGGTTGCAGGGAATCGCCACCAGGCTCACACGGGCGGCCATCACCACCACGACCGGTGCGCAGACCGCCTGGGCCGCGGCGGCGGCCGCCAGCGCCTCGGCCACCCGTGGCGGTACGCCCCGGCGCCGCAGAGCCGCGCTCCATCCGGGCGCGATGGTCAGCAGGGCACCGGTGGCCAGCACGGACAGGAGGAAGCCGTAGCTCCGGGCGAGCCAGGGGTCGTAGAGCACCAGCGTGAGGACAGCGCCGGCCAGCGCGGGGAGCAGGGAGCGACGGCGTCCGGTACCGAGGGCGAGCAGCGTGATCAGCCCGCAGGCGGCGGCGCGCAACACGCTGGGCTCGGGTCTGCACACAATGACGAACGCGAGCGTGAGCCCGCCACCGAGGAGAGCGGTCGTTCGCAGCCGGATGCCGAGCGCGCCCGCGAGACCGCGCCGCTCGGCCCGCCCGGCCAGCTGCGGCGGCCCCGTGAGCAGGGCGAGCACCAGCGTCAAGTTGCTGCCGGAGACAGCCATGAGGTGAAGCATGTCCGTGGCCCGGAACGCCTCGTCCAGCTCGGGCGGCACCCGTGAGGTGTCCCCCACGACCAGCGCCGGGAGCAGCGCCCGCGCGTCCGGGGAGAGCCCGTCGGTCGCGGTGCGCAGCCCGGCGCGCAGCCCTCCGGCCAGCCGCTGGACCGCGCTGGGCGGGCCCGTGATCCGCGGGGGTCCGCCCCTGACACGCACTACGGCCGCGATGCGGTCCCCGTCGCGCATCGGCGGTGCCAGCCGGCCGTGGACCCGCAGACGTGTGGACGGCAGCAGCCCGAGCCAGGCCGTCCGCTCCTTACCGGCCCTGGGGTGGATCGTCACCAGCACGGGGGCGCGGGTGGTGGTCGTGGTGCCGTCGGGGGCGGTGATCCGGTCGGCCTCGGCCTCCAGGACCACGGACGCGGGCGCGAGCGCCGCGCCCCGTACGTGTGGCCTGGTGAGCCGCGGGTCCCCCGTGACCGTCACCTCGACAGTGGCCTCCGCGTACTCCCGGGCCAGCGCGGACACGGGGCCGCGATGTACGTCCGCACCGTGCAGCCAGGCGACCGCCCCCGCGGCGGCTCCGCACAGCAGCGCTGCCGCCACCGCACCCGCCATACGGCGCCCACGCCAGAGGGCGCCGCGCGGCGGCCAACTGGTTTGTCGGCCCGGCACGTTGTGGCTCTTGCCGGTCCCTGACCACCCGCCGGCCCCGGGTGCGGCACCGGGCGAGGGCGCAGCCGCCACCGGCCCTGCCGCACGGCCCCCACGCCGCACGACAGCACGAGACGGCGGAGTGGCCTGCCGCCCCAACGTGTTACGGCCCTCGCCGGTGCTCGGCGACCCCTCGGCCCCGGATGCGGCGCCAGGCGACAGCGCAGCCGCCACCGGCCCTGCCGCACGCCGCCCACGCGGCGCGACAACGCGCGGCGACCGAGCGGCCTGCCGCCCCGGCACGTTGCGGCCCTCGCCGGTGCTCGGCGACCCCTCGGCCCCGGATGCGGCACCGGACGGCCGTCCGGCCCTCGACGGTCGTGGCTTCCGTCCTCGCTGCCGAGACTCTTCGTCGCGCTGCTGTGGCGTCGTGGGTTCGGGGGCGCACCGGTCGTCCGGGGGCGGTATTGGCGCGGGTACGCCTGGCCCGCGGCGGGGACGGGGTGCGCCGCGGCGGCGTCCGGCCGGGGCCGGGGCGCGTCGGCGGGCCCGGATGAGCAAGGCGGCCGCCGCGAGGGTGGCTGTCGTGCAGGCCAGGGCCACCACGGGGGCCGGTGCGTCCAGGGCGAGTGCCGCGGCTGCCCAGGCGGCCAGGGCCGGGGGCACGAGGCGGAGGTCGGGTGGGCCCTCCTGGCGGGGCTGTGACGCACCGCGTGGGGACGCGGCCGCCGCATGGACCGGGGTGCGGGTCCGCGTCGGCTTCGCCAGCGTCATGGCTGAACCAGCGGGCGCAGGTCGGCGAACCGGCGCTCCCCGATGCCGTTCACCTCGCGGAGTTCATCGATGGAGCGGAAACCTCCGTGCTGGGTGCGGTAGTCGATGATGTGCTGGGCCAGGACGGGGCCCACTCCCGGGAGGGTGTCCAGTTGTTCGGTGGTCGCGGAGTTGAGGCTGATTGAGCCACCGGGCGCCCCGGGTCCGGCCGGTGCGTTCGGACCGTTGGGCGGGTGCGGCGCGCCGACCGCCGGATCCGCGGCCGCGCCCGGCCCGGGCGGCGGTCCGCTCCCGGAGGTGCCGACCACGATCTGCTCTCCGTCCACCAGCGGGCGGGCCCGGTTCAGTCCGCTCAGGTCGGCGCCCGGCCGTACCCCGCCCGCCGCTTCCAGGGCGTCGGCGACCCGCGCCCCGGTCGGCAGCTTCCGCAGCCCGGGGCTGCGGACCTTGCCCGTGACATCCACCACGACCGTCCGGCCACCGCCTGACGGGGTGAGCCGTCCGCCGGGCGTCGGGGCGGGCTCGGAGGAGGCGGCGCGCGGGGGCTCCGGGTCCGGCGCGCGCACGGTCTGGGGACGGCCGGTCCAGAAGTGGTAGGCCGCGAAGGCCATCGCGGCGAGCAGAGCGACCGCCAGGGCGGCGACCGTCCTCAGCTCCATTCCGCAGCGCAGCTGAATCCACATCGGCAGCCGCTCGCGCAGGGCGAGCCCGGCCCGGTCACGTCGGCGGAGTGGAGCGTCCTTGGGCCCGTCTTCAGACCCGTACTCGGGCAGGTCCTCTGACGGTTCGTCGTTCCGTACCTCTTCCGCCCCCTCGGGCGGCGCCTCCTCGCCCCTCGTCCCCGCAACGCCCTTCGGACCGTCCCGGCTGCCCAGAGCGGTGGACCCCACCGCGATCGGGGGCGACGCCGATGACATGGCGAAGAGCGCCGCCGCGCGGGTCGCGGGCGAGGGTGTGGAGGCGTGGGACCGGTGGTGGACGCCGCGGCGGTGGCTCCCGGCGCGCAAAAGGCCGGGGCCGGACGGCGGGCGTGGGCGGCGGCCCGCCCCGCCGTCGCGATGTCGGCCGCGCCCCGGACCGCGCCCCGGACCCGTGGTTACTGTGCGTGATCGTGACCTCATGTCACCTGACGGTAGACACGTCCCGCCGATCGCGCCGAGCCGCCTCAATTCCCGGGGATAACCCCCAGGTTGTGGATAACTCCGTCACCCCACCGGGCGAAGGCATCGCCCAAGTACGACCCCAACACCCCCGCCAGCCCCAGCCCCCCCACCTACACCCCCACCCCCGCTATCGCGGAGACACCACCGCCCCCACCAGCCCCGGCCCGGCGTGTGCCCCGATCACCGCGCCCACCTCGCTCACATAGAGCTCCGCCAGCCCCGGCACCCGCTCCCGCAGCCGCTCCGCGAGCGCCGCCGCCCGCTCGCTCGCCGCCAGATGCTGCACCGCGATATCCACCCGGCTCCGGCCGGCCCGCTCCACCACGATCTCCTCGAGCCGGGCGATCGCCTTCGAGGCGGTGCGGACCTTCTCCCGCAGCTCGATCCGCCCCTCGTCGAGCTGGAGCAGCGGTTTGACCGCGAGCGCCGAGCCGAGCAGGGCCTGGGCCGCGCCGATGCGGCCCCCGCGCCGTAGATAGTCGAGGGTGTCGACGTAGAAGTAGGCGGCGGTGCCGTCGGCCCGCTTCTCCGCCGCCGCCACGGCCTCGTCCAGCGTGCCGCCGCCCTCCGCCGTCTCGGCCGCCGCCAGTGCGCAGAAGCCGAGCGCCATCGCGACCATTCCGCTGTCCACCACCCGCACCGGAACGGGCGCGTCCTGTGCCGCGAGCACCGCCGCGTCGTAGGTGCCGGAGAACTCGGCCGACAGATGCAGCGAGACGATGCCCGTGGCGCCCTCCTCGGCGGCGGCCCGGTAGGCGGCCGCGAACATCTCCGGGCTGGGCCGGGACGTCGTCACCGGCTTCCGCTTCTGCAACGCCTGTGCGAGGGACCGGGCAGAGATCTCGGTGCCTTCCTCCAGGGCCCGGTCGCCGAGCACCACCGTCAGCGGCACGGCGGTGATGCGATGCCGCTCCATCGCATCCTGCGGCAAGTACGCCGTGGAATCGGTCACGATCGCGACATGGCGGTACATGACTGGCAGGTTATCGGGGGATGGAGCCTGCCGATAGCGCGACCCCAGCGGATGATCAATTGCCTTACCGATCATGCCCTGTTCAGACGTGACTCAGATCCTGTTCTCTGGCCGGGTTCCGGGGTCTCAGGCCGTGTTCTCCGGACGGGGGGACTTCTGCCAGGGCTTCTGCCACGCCGGGGGCTCCGTCGGGGGCCTCGCACCGAGCGACGGCTGCGGCGGCTCCGGCCGCTGCCCCGCCTCGGGCGCCGGCCACGCCCCCGCCTCGGGCCCCGATCGCGCTCCCGCCTCGGGTGACGTCCGCGCCCCGGCCCCGGGCGACGTCCGGGAAGACCCCGCCCCGGGCTCCGGCCACGCCGCCCCCGTGTCCGCCCCCGGCTCGTCCGGCTCCGCCGCCGTCCAGTGCCGCAGCGCCCCGGCCTCCATCTCGATCTCGCGGCCCAGCGAGTCCAGATCGTCGTGCGCCATCCGTGTCGTCCGCTCCTGCACCGCCCAGCGCAGCGAGTCGGCCGAATGGGTGATCCGCTCCGTACGCTGCCGCAGGTCGGGCAGCAGGGCGGCGATACGGGACTTGTCGGGCTCCTGCTCCAGCCGCTTGAGATCCGCTTCCAGGTCCTTCGCATGGGCGCTCAGCCGCCGGAACAGGCCCAACGACTCCGACAGGGACCGGTCTTGCGGGGCGGCCGCCTGGAGCGCCTGGCTGGTGGCTCGCATCGAGCCGCGCAGGGAGAGCTGGAGCTGGGCGAGTTCACCGACCGCGCCCGGTTGCGCCAGCTGCCGGGCCCGGAGTCTGGTGTCCTCCACCGTGCGGCGGGCCTGGTGCACCGTACGGTCGATACCGCGCTTGGCCGCCCTGATCGCGCGAACGGCCGCATAGACCCCCGTCAACATGATCAGGACGAAAAGCAGCAACAGGATCCAGATGGCTTCCATGTGCGCTCCTTGGGCGGCGGTCACGGCACGGTGGCGGTCGTCCTCCCAGCGTAAACGCGCCGGGCGGGCCTGAGGTTCCTGACGAACCCCCAACCCGCCCACGCATGGGACCCCGGTCGGGCGGGAACGCTGCGGGATTCCCGCCCAGGCCGGAACGATGCGGGATTCCCGGTCACACCGGAACGGTGTGGGATCCCGCTCAGGCCGGAACGATATTGACCAGCTTCGGCGCCCGCACGATGACCTTACGGATGCCCGCGCCGTCCAGCGCCGCCACGACCGCGGGGTCACCCAGCGCCAGCGCCTCCAGCTCCTCGTCCGAGACCGAGGGCGCGACCTCCAGCCGGGCCTTGACCTTGCCCTTGACCTGCACCACGCAGGTGACGGTCTCGTCCACGACATACTCCGGGTCGGCGACCGGGAAGGTCTCGTGGACGACCGATGTGTCATGGCCCAGCCTGTGCCACAGCTCCTCGGCGACGTGCGGGGCCAGCGGCGAGATCAGCAGCACCAGCCCCTCGGCCACCGAGCGGGGCACCTCGCGCACCTTGGTGACGTGGTTGTTCAGCTCGGTGATCTTGGCGATGGCGGTGTTGAAGCGCAGGCCCGCCATGTCCTGCCGGACGCCGTCGATGGCCTTGTGCAGGGCGCGCAGCGTCGCCTCGTCGGGCTCGGCGTCGACGACGGTGACCTCTCCGGTGCCCTCGTCGACGACATTGCGCCACAGCCGCTGCAACAGCCGGTACTGGCCGACCACGGCGCGGGGGTCCCAGGGCCGCGAGACATCCAGCGGTCCCATGGCCATCTCGTACAGACGCAGGGTGTCGGCCCCGTACTCGGCGCAGATCTCGTCCGGCGTGACGGCGTTCTTCAGGGACTTGCCCATCTTGCCCAGCAGCCGGGTGACCTTCTCGCCCTGGTACCAGTAGGCGCCGTCCCGCTCCTCGACCTCGGCGGCCGGGACGGCGATACCGCGGCTGTCCCGGTAGACATACGCCTGGATCATGCCCTGGTTGTACAGCTTGTGGAACGGCTCGACCGAGGAGACATGCCCCAGGTCGAACAGCACCTTGGACCAGAACCGGGCGTACAGCAGATGCAGCACCGCGTGTTCGGCGCCGCCCACGTACAGGTCGACACCGCCGTGCGGCCGCCCCTCGCGCGGCCCCATCCAGTAGCGCTCGGCCTCGGGGTCGACCAGCCGCTCGCTGTTGTGCGGGTCCAGGTAGCGCAGCTCGTACCAGCAGGACCCGGCCCAGTTGGGCATGGTGTTGGTCTCTCGGCGGAACGGCCGCGGCCCGCGCCCGTCGCCCAGGTCCAGCACCACGTTGACCCAGTCCTCGTTCCGGGACAGCGGGGTCTCCGGGGAGGTGTCGGAGTCGTCCGGGTCGAAGGTGCGCGGCGAGTAGTCCTCGACCTCGGGCAGCTCCAGGGGCAGCATCGACTCGGGCAGGGAGTGGGCCACGCCCTCCTCGTCGTAGACGATCGGGAAGGGCTCGCCCCAGTAGCGCTGCCGGCTGAACAGCCAGTCACGCAGCCGGTAGTTGACGGTGCCCTCGCCGATGGAGCGGGACTCCAGCCACTCGGTGATGCGCGCCTTGGCCTCGACGACCCCCAGCCCGTCCAGCGTTACGGACTCCCCCGCCGAGTTGACGATCTTCGCGTCGTACGAGACGAAGGCGTCGTCCCAGGTGGAGGGGTCGGTGCCACGCTCGTCCGAGGGCTCGACAACGCAGCGCACGGGCAGCTCGAAGGCGCGGGCGAAGGCGAAGTCACGGCTGTCGTGCGCCGGAACGGCCATGATCGCGCCGGTGCCGTAGCCCATCAGGACATAGTCGGCGATGAAGACCGGCACCCGCTCGCCGCTGACCGGGTTGGTGGCGTAGGCGCCGGTGAAGACGCCGGTCTTCTCCTTGACCTCGGCCTGCCGCTCGACGTCGGACTTGGCCGCGGCCTGCTTGCGGTAGGCATCGACGGCCTGGGCCGGGGTGGCGTGACCGCCGGTCCAGGCGTCGTGGGTGCCCTCGGGCCAGGCGGCCGGAACGATCTCGTCCACCAGGCCGTGCTCGGGCGCCAGGACCATATAGGTGGCGCCGAACAGGGTGTCCTGGCGGGTGGTGAAGATCGTGATCTTGGCGTCGGGATGGCCGGACACCGGGAAGTCGACCCGGGCGCCCTCGCTGCGGCCGATCCAGTTGCGCTGCTGGAGCTTGATGGCCTCGGGCCAGTCCAGCTCGTTCAGATCGTCCAGCAGCCGGTCGGCATAGGCGGTGATGCGCATGTTCCACTGGCGCAGCTTGGCCTTGAAGACCGGGAAGTTGCCGCGCTCGGAGCGGCCGTCCGCGGTGACCTCCTCATTGGCCAGCACGGTGCCCAGGCCGGGGCACCAGTTGACGGGCGCGTCCGAGGCGTAGGCCAGTCGGTAATCGCCCAGGATGTCGGCGCGCTCGGACTCGGTCAGCTCGGCCCAGGGGCGGCCGTCGGGGGTCGTGCGCTCACCGGTGGCGAACCGCTGGACCAGGGTGTCGATGGGGCGTGCCCGCTTCGCCTCCGGGTCGTACCAGGAGTTGAAGATCTGGACGAAGATCCACTGGGTCCACTTGTAGTAGTCCGGGTCGATCGTCGCGAAGGAGCGGCGCTGGTCATGGCCCAGGCCCAGCCGGCGCAGCTGCCGCCGCATGTTCTCGATGTTGGCCTCGGTGCTGACCCGCGGGTGGGTGCCGGTCTGCACCGCGTACTGCTCGGCGGGCAGGCCGAAGGCGTCGAAGCCCAGGGTGTGCAGGACGTTGTGGCCCGTCATGCGGTGGTAGCGGGCGTACACATCGGTGGCGATGTAGCCCAGCGGATGGCCCACGTG
Organism: Streptomyces malaysiensis subsp. samsunensis; assembly: GCF_024519315.1. Lineage (GTDB taxonomy): Bacteria > Actinomycetota > Actinomycetes > Streptomycetales > Streptomycetaceae > Streptomyces > Streptomyces malaysiensis. The sequence continues at coordinate 129,423 of NZ_JANIIC010000001.1, forward strand.
CAGTCCGGCACCCGAGGGGTACGGGAACATGTCCATGACGAACTTCTTGGGCCGGGCGACGGCCTCGGCGTCGCCGGCCAGGTCACCGCTCGGGTTGGCCGCCTCATACGTGCCGTGCGCGGCCCAGAAGTCCTGCCAGCGGGCTTCGATGTCGGCGGCCAGGGCGGCCGTGTAGCGGTGCGGCGCGGCCACCTCGGCCGCGGCATTGGTCTCGCTCATGGTCCTCAAAGCTCCATCGGTCGTCTCTGCCTGCGGCTACGCAGCGAATCCCTGCTCTCCGAAACAAAAAGACCCCTCGCACAGGAGGGGACGCCGCGCTGATGCCGACCGGAGCTGCTCGGTCGGTACTGATCAGCGCGGCCCGCTAAGCAGAAGGCGTACGGCACGCATGGGCTCAGGTTACCGCAGGGCACCGACGGCCCGCACGGAGGTGACCCCCGTCACGCAAGGCGAAAGGCGGGCCGTCCGCACTGGACAACCCGCCTCCTCGATGTGGAGCTAAGGAGAATTGAACTCCTGACCTCCTGCATGCCATGCAGGCGCTCTACCAACTGAGCTATAGCCCCAGGTCCCGCTCCGCCCGGTTTCCCCGGCGGCGACGCCTACATTACACGGATGCCCCGGCCTTCCGCCAAATCGTTTGGCCGGGGGCCGGAGCAGGTGCCCGTTACGCCGTCGCGAACGAATAGAAACGCTTCAGCGTGCAGTGCTCGTCGAGGAGCCGGCCGTAGATCGGCTCCCCTTCGAGCTCACGGTAGGTCTCGATGGGATCGCCCCTGATGATCAGCGCCCGCGCGCACTCCGCGCACCAGTACTGGTAGTCGGGGTTGAGCGGCTCCATATCGCGGACGATCGGTGTGCCGGTGCCGCACCAGTCGCACTTTCGGCTGTGGGCGCCCATCTCACTCAGCTCCAGCTATGGCCGCAGGCCGTACACACGTAGGAAACACCGCCGTTGTCACCGAGGACCTGAGCCACATTCGCGGAGCCGCAGGACGGGCACACGATGCCCGGTAGTTCCCCGCGGGACGGGTCCTCGATCGCATCGAGGATGCTGGTCCGCATCCCACCTGCCCTCCCCATCGGACGTGTCGGCCCCATCCCCCTCCGGCTGTCCGATTCTGCCACGGGACGACGCGCAGGTCAGCGGAGATTCCCCACTCGTCTCGACAGACTCATCAGTGCTCCGCGCAGCGCGGCCCCGGCCAAGGCGACGCAGGTCACCCACAGGGCGTCCGCGGAGCCATCCGCACTGGGCCCGGTACCGTCCACGGCGCCCAGGAACACCGCCCCGAAGACCGCGACACCGATGAGCAGGCCGAGTTGAGCCGCTGTCACCAGAACTCCGCCGGCGTCCGCCGCGTCCCGCTGCCTTACGGTCGCCAACATCCGCGTGAGCAGGGGACTGTAGACGAACGACAGCCCTCCATGACCCGCTGATCGGCTGCTCGATACACGCCAAGCCGCTCTCCGTGATGCTGGCGGAAAGGGCCGCGGCCGCGGAGGGATCCTTCGGAAGCGGGCCCGAAAGCGGCGCTGAAAGCGGCGATCCCGCCTCCCGGTGAGGGAGACGGGATCGTGAATCTGTGGAGCTAAGGAGAATTGAACTCCTGACCTCCTGCATGCCATGCAGGCGCTCTACCAACTGAGCTATAGCCCCGCTGTTCTCTGCGCCGAAGCGCTTCGAACGAGAAGGAGCATAGCCGGTGACCTGCCGGGAAAGGAAATCCGCTCAGTCGTCGTCGCCGAGCACCGGCTCGGGCAGCGATCCGGCGTTGTGCTCCAGCAGCCGCCAGCCCCGCGCGCCCTCGCCCAGCACGGACCAGCAGCAGTTGGACAGGCCGCCCAGCGCCTCCCAGGTCCTGGGCTCCAGGCCGAGCAGCCGGCCGATGGTGGTGCGGATCGTGCCGCCGTGGCTGACCACCACGAGCGTGCCGTCGTCCGGCAGCTTGTCGGCGCTCTCCAGCACCACCGGGGCCGCCCGGTCGGCGACCTCGGTCTCCAGCTCACCGCCGCCGCGCCGGACCGGCTCCCCGCGCTTCCACGCCGCGTACTGCTCGCCGTAGCGCTCGATGATCTCCTCGTGGACCAGCCCCTGCCACGCGCCCGCGTAGGTCTCGCGCAGCCCCGCGTCATGCGAGATGGACAGCCCCGTGACGGCGGACAGCTCGGCGGCCGTGGCCGCCGCCCGCTTCAAGTCGGAGGCGATGATCGCGTCCGGCTTCAGGGCGGCCAGCAGCCGGGCCGCGCGGCGCGCCTGCGCGCCACCGGTGTCCGTGAGCTCTATGTCCAGGGAGCCCTGGAAACGCCGCTCTATGTTCCAGGCCGTCTGGCCGTGGCGCCACAGGACGATGCGGCGGCCGCGGCCCCCATACGCGCCGTTCAGCTCAGCTCACCGCCCGAGCCGCCGTCCGCGGCCTGCGCCTGCGCGTACTCCGCCCCCTTGCCGCGGGTGGCCTCGGCGTCGGCCGGGAGCTCCAGCTGCGGGCAGTCCTTCCAGAGCCGCTCCAGCGCGTAGAACACCCGCTCCTCGCTGTGCTGGACGTGCACCACGATGTCCACGTAGTCCAGCAGCACCCAGCGGGCCTCGCGGTCGCCCTCGCGACGCACCGGCTTGGCGTCCAGGTCCTTGTTCAGCCGCTCCTCGATCTCGTCGACGATCGACTTGACCTGGCGGTCGTTGGGCGCCGAGGCCAGCAGGAAGGCGTCGGTGATGGAGAGCACATCGCTGACGTCGTACGCGATGATGTCGTGCGCGAGCTTGTCGGCGGCCGCCTGGGCGGCGGCGTTGATGAGCTCGAGGGAGCGGTCCGTGGCGGTCACAGGCAAGGCTTTCGGTCGGTGGTACCTCGAAGGTCTGGCTCCCCCCAGGGTCTCACGGCCCACTGTCACGCCGGGCGGCCGAGGAGCGGCCACCCGGCGTGCCCGAGGGGAACGCCGGGAGTACCCCGGGGGAACGCCCGGGGCACCCAGGAGGCTCAGCCCGTGGCGTCGTAGTCCGGGCCGAGGAGGACGGTGATGTCCGCGTTGGCCGCGCCCTTGGCCTTCCGCACCGCTGTCCCGGGCAGCCCGAGCGTCTTGGCGACCTCCTTGGCCTGGCCCGCCTGGGCGGCGTCCGCGTAGGTCACCCGCGAGGCCGACTGCGGCGTACCGCCGCCCTCATTGGCCGCCACGACCGTGAAGCCGCCGTTGACCAGGGCGACCCGCGCGTCGCTCGACGCGTCCTCGGGACCTCCGGCGTTGGTCACACTGACCCGAGGCGCGGTGTTCTTGTCGGTGTTCTTGACCGTGCCGCCCAGGATGTCCTTGACCACATGGTCGGTCGCCTGGTTGCTGAGCGTCCCGTCCGGCTGGACCGGCAGCATCGCGGTGTCGTACGCCCCGCTCTTGGCCTGCCCGGCCAGCCTCGCCAGCGACGCGCCGAGCTGCTGCTCGGACAGCGACGGGTCGGGGATCTGGGCCAGCGACTCCACGGTGCTGGTGGCGCCCTTCGCATCGCTGGAGACCTTCTTCAGCGTCGCCTGCATGACCTGCCCGAACCGCGCGAGCTGTTTGGTCTGGGCCTCACCGGGCGCGCGGTACGTGGCGTACGCCACGGCCGCCTGACCGCTCAGGATCTGGTCCTTGCCCTGCTTGACCAGGGGGTCCTCACCCTTCTTGGGGCTGGGGACGGTCGTGTCGGTGTCGAGGCCGATCCCGCCGACCAGCTCGACGAGGTTCTCCAGATACGGGGTGTCCAGCCGCCAGGTGCCCTGGATCTTCGAACCCAGCAGGGTGCCCAGGGAGTCCCGGGTGGAGTCGGAGCCCTCGTCGGTCACCGACTTGCCGAGCGTGGTGGAGGCGCCGTCCTCGTTGGCGACGGCCAGCGCGTTCGGCAGCAGGACAGTGGTGCCCTTCTTGGTGGTCTCGTTGTCCACCAGCAGGGCCGTGGAGGTGCGGCCGCCCTTGGTCTCGCGCAGATGGACGACGATCACATCGCGCTTCTGCGGACCGCTCGCGGCCGCCTGGTCGTCGGCGCCGCCGGACAGCCCCGGGAGCTTGCCCGCGTACCAGAGGTAACCGACACCGCCCGCCGCGGCGAGGACCAGGACCACGACCAGCGCGACGACTCGGTTGCGACCCTTACGGCGGCGTTCATCACGGCGCTCGGAGCGGGTCTCGGCGAACTTCAGCCAGTCGATGACGTCGTCGGACTCGGCGTCCTCCTCCTCGACGAAGGAGAACTGCTCGGTGTGGTACTCCTCCTGGTCGGCGCCCCCGGGCCGCCTCGGCTGCGCGGACCGGGGCCCGGTGGACCGGGGCTCCTCGGCCTGAGCCGTCTCGGAGCCGCCGCGCAGCTGCTCCGGGCTCAGCTCCTCGTAGGGGTTGGGCTCGTGCCGCGGCTCACGTTGCGGCTCGCGCTGCGGGGGGACGGTCGGGGCGGCGGCCGGCGGGTAGTCGTAGCCATAGCCCTGTGGCTGCTGTTGGTACTGGTGGTGCTGTTGAGCCTGTTGCTGGGCTTGGTGCTGTTGCTGTTGCTGGGCGTACGGGTCGTAGCTCTGCGTCTGGTGGTGCTGCTGAGGGTGTTGCTGTTGGGGCTGCTGGTGCTGGTGATGCTGCGGCTGGGTGTAGGGGTCGTAGCCGTACCCGTCGTGCTCTTGTTGCTGCCCGTACTGCTGCGCCTGCTGCTGCGCGTACGGGTCGTATCCCTGCTGCTGTGCCGCCTCCGGCTGGTACACGGGACGCCCATAGGCGTCATAGCCGTAGATCTGCGGCTCCTGGCCATACGGGTCCTGTGCGTACGGGTCGTAAGGATCCTGCCGGTCGTTCACCGGTACCCCTTCAGCAGTCGTGCCGGTACAGCTCGCGCTTGTCGATGTAGCGCACCACGCCGTCCGGCACCAGGTACCAGACGGGGTCGCCATGAGCGACCCGCGCCCGGCAGTCCGATGACGAGATCGCCAGTGCCGGAACCTCCACCAGCGACACCCCGCCCTCCGGCAGCCCCGGGTCGGCCAGTATGTGCCCGGGTCTGGTCACCCCGATGAAGTGGGCCAGGGAGAAGAGCTCTTCGGCGTCGCGCCAGGTGAGGATCTGGGCGAGTGCGTCGGCCCCGGTGATGAAGAAGAGATCCGCGTCACTGTTGAGCCCGCGCAGTTCCCGGAGCGTATCGGTGGTGTAGGTGGGCCCGCCGCGGTCGATGTCGATGCGGCTGACCGAGAATTGCGGATTCGAGGCGGTCGCGATGACCGTCATCAGATAGCGGTCCTCGGCCGGTGAGACCTTCTTGTGGCTCTTCTGCCAGGGCTGACCGGTCGGCACGAATACCACCTCGTCGAGGTGGAACTGCGAGGCCACCTCGCTCGCCGCGACCAGGTGACCATGGTGGATCGGGTCGAACGTCCCGCCCATCACACCCAGCCGCCGCTTGCCGGCCCCTTTCTGCTCTTCCATGCGTGCAGACCCTACTGGGCCCGGCCCGGAGCCGGGGCCCATAGGGGCTATGGCCCGGCTCAGCGGTCCCGGTTGAAGCGCGTGGTGATCCACAGCAGCAGGAAGAGGATCACCAGGGCCGCACCGCCGGTCATGAAGGGGCTGATGCTCGGGTGGGTGTCGGTGTGCTCACCGCCCTCGGACGCGAGCGTGGTCAGGGCGGCATGTGCGGTGCTGAAAGCGGTCATCGCGGCAGTACCTATCCGGGTCTAGGCGTCACAACACGTCGGCCACATCGTATGCGAGGCGGTTTTCGGTCCTGATGTCCGTCCTGCCTCGCATCAGTCCTGTCCGTACCGGCCCTGTCCGTACCGGCGCCGCCCGTATCAGTCCTGCTTGTATCAGTCCTGCTTGTATCCGCGCAGCAGGAACCAGGCGAGCAGGCCGGCGCCCACGACGCCGACCACGATGACGGTGCGCAGCAGCGCTCCCGGGCCGTCGTTGCTGTGGGAGGTGGCGGCGAGGGTTTCGGTGAGGCCAGTCATATCGGGCATGTCTCCACGCTAACCCCCGGACCTCCAGGGCCTAGGCTGGGGTCCGCCGGACGAGGGCGCGGACCGGGCGGCCCCCGTCGAGCGGGCGATCCACGAGGGGGCCAGATGAGCGACACTCATGAGACCGGCGGCGGAAACGGGGCGGGAGACGCCCGGGAGCATGTGCCCGACCGGGCCCGGCGGCGGTTCCCCGGGATCTCCTCACGGGCGTACGAACACCCGGCGGACCGCTCCGCGCTGGTCGCGCTGCGCAAGCTGACCGGCTTCGACACGGTCTTCAAGGCGATGAGCGGTCTGCTGCCCGAGCGGAGTCTGCGGCTGCTCTACCTGTCCGACTCGGTGCGGGTCGGTGAGCGGCAGTTCGCCCATCTCAACGACATGCTGCGGGACGCCTGCTACATCCTGGACCTGGAGCGGGTCCCGGCGATGTACGTCACCCAGAACCCACAGCCCACCGCGATGTGCATCGGCATGGACGCGCCGATCATCGTGATCTCCACCGGTCTGGTCGAGCTGCTCGACGAGGAGGAGATGCGGGCGGTCATCGGCCATGAGGTGGGCCACGCCCTGTCGGGCCACGCGGTCTACCGGACGATACTGCTGTTCCTCACCAACCTCGCGCTGAAGGTCGCCTGGATCCCCCTCGGCAATGTGGCGGTGCTGGCGCTGGTGACGGCGCTGCGGGAGTGGTTCCGCAAGTCGGAGCTGTCGGCGGACCGGGCGGGGCTGCTGGTCGGGCAGGATCTGCGGGCCTCGATGCGTGGGCTGATGAAGCTCGCGGGCGGCCATCACCTCCATGAGATGAACGTGGACGCCTTCCTGGAGCAGGCGGAGGAGTACGAGTCGAGCGGCGATCTGCGGGACTCCGTCCTCAAGATCATGAACATGCTGCCGCGCAGCCATCCGTTCACCACCGTGCGCGCCGCCGAGCTCAAGAAGTGGGCCGCGACCCGCGACTACCAGCGGCTCATGGACGGCCACTACCCGCGCCGCGACGAGGACAAGGACACCTCGGTCAGCGACTCGATCCGGGAGTCCGCGAACCACTACGCGGAGTCGGTCCGCAGCAGCAAGGATCCGCTGTTCGCCTTCGTCAGGGACGTGGCGGGCGGCGCCGGGGACCTGGGCAGCAAGCTGCGCGACCGGTTCACCGGCGGCGGCGGGGCCAGGCACGGCGAGACGGCCTCCGAGGAGGGCACCCCGCCCCGGGAGGAGCCCCAGGACGGGCCCCAGGAGGAGCCCCGGGGTGGGGCTCAGGACCGGCGGCCCGGGGACGACGGGCCGGAGGAGCGGCCGGGGAACGACGGGCCCGGGGACACCCCGCCGAAGGTCTGAGACCGGCTGAGGCGGCCCCGAGGAGGGCCCTCACGGCCCCGCGGAGGCTCTCAGGGCCAACCGGGGGGCTCAGGCCCCCGCAGGCCCTCAGGACTGCCCGTCGAGGGCGGGCTGGGTTCCGGGGGCCATGACGCCGCACAGCGAGACCGTGGTGCGGCCCGTGGTGTACGGGTCGGTGCCCGTGGGGGCGTCGCCCTTGGCGCTCTGCCCGGCGAGCATCGGCCGCAGATAGCCGGAGGCGTTCGCGGCGCATGCCTGCGGGCCCGCCAGTACGGTGCTCTGCACCAGCTCCACATGGTGGTCGCGCAGATCGTCCCGGTCGAAGCGGAACCGCGTCTCACGGCGCACGGTGAACAGCGAGGCGTGGTCCGGTCCGCGCTCATGGGCCCGCTGGAGCGCGTAGACGAAGACGTGGTCGGCGGCGACCTCCAGGGTGGCCGGGCTCCGCTCGACGACCGTAAGGGTGCCGCGGACCCGCACCGGAGTGTCCACCATGCTCACCTCGGCCGGGTTGAAGCGGGTCAGCCAGCCGGTGGCCGCATGCCGTCCGTCGTCGACCGGGTGTTCGAAGCTCTGGTCGAACTGGGTCTGCTGGGCGGGGTCCAGCAGCAGCCTTACGGCCTGCACCGGGCCGCCGGTGAGCACACCCGGGTCGATGGCGGACTTGACCAGGTACTCCTTGGCTGTGGTGAGCGCCGTCATCACCTGGCTCTCGGAGAAGCTCTGGGTGCGCCGGGCGCCGGGCACGGTGACCCCTTCGGCGCCGGTGCGGAACTCGGCGGCCGGGCTGTGGCGGAACAGCAGGTCCGGCGGCCCTCCGGGCACCTCACCGCGCGGCGCGAGCGGCACCACGCTGCTGTGCAGCGGCTCGACGGTCTGCGGCTGCGGCGTCTGGTACGGGTGGCGCACCCCCATGTAGACGGCCGCGGCGAAGGCGATGGCGATCAGCAGGACGAGCGCCACGGCCTGGCGCGACGCCCCGGCCCTGGCCCAGGCGTGCCGGCTGCGCACGGCCCGCGCGTGTTCGCCCATGCGCTCCTGGGCGGAGAACTCCTGGAGCCGGGCAGCACGGACGAACGACTCGTCGAATACGACGGAGCGGTACTCGTCCTCACCACCTCCCGGGACGCCCTCGGGTGTCCCCTCGGGAGGGTCTCCACGCCCGGCCATATCTCAAGAGTAGGTCGCGGGGGGCGACGGTAAACGCGGTGGTACTCCACAACTTGGGAGGCGGGTGGGGAGGAAACGCCCCATACGCCGCGACGTGCTAAGCACTCCGCCGACGTGCGTTGAGATGCCCTCGATCGTCCACGGCTCCGCCGTGGCCGGCCGCGCCCACGCGGCGGAGCCGCACATCGACACGGCCCCGCGCCCCTTCAGGGCGCCCCGCGAACAGCGGCCGGCTTCCGCCGATCCGCTGAGCGATATGCAGCAATACACAGCGATATGCGAGGACGTCACCGCGAAGGCGGTACGGCGGAGGCGGGCGACCCCTTGGAACCGGTGGGCTCCGGGGCCGACTCCGACCCCGACGGCTCCAGCCGCGGCTGCCCCGCGGGCGATCCGTCGACGCCGCTGGTGGCGGGCGGTGGAGCGGGGTCCTGGCGGTTGCCCGAAGCGCCCCGGTAGACCGCGGTGAAGGCCAGGGCGACCACTCCGATGCCCATCAGGACGGCCAGCAGCCAGGCCACCGGGCGGTGCCAGCGGGCGTGGCCGCGGTAAGGGCGCCCCGCGCTGCCGTAGCGCCCATAGGGGCCGTAGGCGTCGTCCACGTCCCGCCCGGGGCCGAAGCGCCCGTCGGGGTCGTCCGCGCCGTAGAACTCGGCCTCCTGGCCGTAGCCGTCGTCGAAGAGCTCGTCCTCGGGCGGGACGCCGGACCTGCGGCGGCGGGACGCCTCGGCCTCGGCACGGGCCTCCGCGGCGGCCAGCATCCGCTCGATGGCGGTGGGCTCATGGATCGGGGCCGCCCGTACGAAGTCCTCGTCGAAGACCACGGCGGCGAACTCGTCGTTCGTCTCGCCGTGGCTGCGGTCGTCGGGCTCGTCGCCGTCCGGGAACGGCTTGCCCCCCACGTCGTCCGGCACCCATTCAGAGTAGACCGGACGGGTCAATTTGGGCAGGGTGAAATGGTATTCGGGGGAAGATCCACCCCAGCGTCGCCAGGAATCGGGCATCCCCCGAACGGGTGAGTCAGCGAATGTGGCCGTCCCCGGTGACGATGTACTTCGTCGAGGTCAGCTCGGGCAGGGCCATGGGCCCCCGGGCGTGCAGCTTCTGGGTGGAGATGCCGATCTCGGCGCCGAAGCCGAACTGCCCGCCGTCGGTGAACCGCGTGGAGGCGTTCACGGCGACCGTGGTGGAGTCCACCAGCTGGGTGAAGCGCCGGGCGGCCTGCTGGGAGGAGGTGACGATGGCCTCGGTGTGCCCGGAGGACCACAGCCGGATGTGGCCCACCGCGGCCTCCAGGGAGTCCACGACGCCCGCGGCGACGTCGTACGAGAGGTACTCGGTCTCCCAGTCCTCGACCGCCGCCGGGACCACCGTGGCCTTGGAGCCCTCCGCGAGGGCCATGACGCGCTCGTCCGCGTGGACGGTGACCCCGGCCTCGGCCAGCGCCTCCAGGGCGCGGGGCAGGAACACGGGGGCGATGTCCTGGTGCACCAGCAGCGTCTCCGCCGCGTTGCACACGCTCGGCCGCTGGGCCTTGGAGTTCACCAGGATCTCGACCGCCATGTCGAGGTCGGCGTCGGCGTCCACGTACACATGGCAGTTGCCGGTGCCGGTCTCGATGACCGGGACCGTGGACTCCTCGACCACCGTACGGATGAGGGACGCGCCACCGCGCGGGATCAGCACGTCCACCAGGCCGCGGGCGCGCATCAGCTCGCGCACCGACTCCCGGCTCTCGCCGGGCACCAACTGCACGGCGTCCGCGGGCAGTCCCGCCCCGCCGACGGCGTCGCGCAGGACCTTCACCAGCGCGGCGTTGGAGTGGGACGCCGAGGAGGAGCCGCGCAGCAGCACCGCGTTGCCCGACTTCAGGCAGAGCGCCGCGGCGTCCACCGTCACATTCGGCCGGGCCTCGTAGATGATCCCGACGACACCGAGCGGCACGCGCACCTGGCGCAGGTCGATCCCGTTGGGCAGCGTGGAGCCGCGCACCACCTCGCCGACCGGGTCGGGCAGCGCGACCACATCACGGACATCGGAGGCGATGGCCCGCACCCGCTCGGGGGTGAGCGTGAGCCGGTCCACGATGGCGTCGCTGGTGCCTGCCTCGCGGGCCCGCTCCACATCGGCGGCGTTGGCCTCGACGATCTCCTTGGTGCGCACCTCCAGCGCGTCCGCCATCGCGAGCAGCGCGTCGTCCTTGACGGCGCGCGGCAGCGGCGCGAGATCGGCGGCCGCGGCCCGGGACCGGTAGGCGGCCTGGAGGACCGGGGACTTCGGCCAGGGGTCGGTGAGCGGCGACGTGGGTGCGCTGGTCATGCAGGAAGCCTACTGAGCCCAGGGGCGGGGGCCATGCGGTATTCCGCACTTCGAGATGGTGTTCTCATATCCCGGTGCCGCACATCCGTCCTCAGAACGGATGTACGCCCACCGGGGACGCCGGAGGCGGACCGTACCCCTCCGCGACCCGCTGGTGATACGTATCACGGTCGATGACCTCGAGCCCCACGATCTCCCAGGGCGGCAGCTTGGCCGAGGCCCGGTGCTCGCCCCACAGCCGCAGCGCGACCGCCGCGGCGTCATGCAGATCGCGGGCCTCCTCCCAGTAGCGGATCTCGGCGTGATCGGTGGCATAGCGGCTGGTCAGCAGAAAGGGATGGTCATGGGCCAGCTGCTCCAGGGCCCTGCGGACCTCCCGCAGCGGCGCCTCGCTCCCCGAGACGCTGAGGGTGATGTGCCACAGCCGGGACGCCTCGGCGCGCGCGGCGTCGTGCGCCACGGCGTCGCCGGGCCCGGCCTCGCCCGTTCCGACACTGGTCAGCGTGCGCTCCGCCGCCCCTCTGGGCGACGCCCCCGGGCGCCCTCGTCTCACCGGCGGCCTCCTGTAACTCGCTGCTCCGCTCACGCGCGGGCGGAGCATCTCGTGACGGTGCGGTGGTCGCGGCATTCCGCTCCGTCTCCGCCGCGTCTCCCACAGCGGACGCGCTGCCCCGCGCGACCCCGTTGAACAAAGTTGACCAGCCCTCGCCCGCCCGCGGGGCGCTTTTGAGGTTTTTCGGAGGCTGCTTATTTCCGGGGCCCGGCGGGGCCCGGTTCGCCCTCAGGACGCCTGCGCCGCCCGCCGGCTCAGTCCAGGACGACGAGGTCGTCGCGGTGGACCACCTCGCGCTCGTAAGCGGGGCCGAGCTCCCGGGCCAGGTCCCTGGTCGAGCGGCCGATCAGCTGGGGGATCTCCTTGGCGTCGAAGTTCACCAGGCCACGGGCCACGGGGCGGCCCCCGGTGTCCCTCAGCTCGACCGGGTCACCGGCGGTGAATTCCCCCTCCACGGCCGCGATCCCGGCCGGCAGCAGCGAGGTCCGGCGCTCCACGACGGCCCGTACGGCGCCGTCGTCCAGGGTGAGGGCGCCGCGCGGCGCGGAGGCGTGGGCGAGCCACAGCAGCCGGTTGGCCGAGCGGCGGCCGGTGCGGTGGAAGTACGTGCCCGTAGGGCGGCCGAGCAGCGCGTCACCGGCCCGGCTGGCCGAGGTGAGCACCACCGGGACGCCGGCCGCGGTGGCGATCCGGGCCGCCTCGACCTTGGTGACCATGCCACCCGTGCCCACCCCGGAGCGGCCCGCGCTGCCGATGGAGACGCCGTCCAGGTCCCGCGGGCCCCGGACCTCGTCGATCCGGGAGGTGCCGGGGGTCCTGGGGTCCCCGTCGTACAGGCCCTCCACATCGGAGAGCAGCACCAGCAGATCCGCCCGTACGAGATGGGCGACCAGGGCGGCGAGCCGGTCGTTGTCGCCGAACCGGATCTCGTCCGTGGCCACCGTGTCGTTCTCGTTGACGATCGGCAGCGCGCCCATGGCCAGCAGCTGGTCCAGGGTGCGGGTGGCGTTGCGGTAGTGGGCGCGGCGGCTGGTGTCGTCCGTGGTGAGGAGCACCTGGCCGACCCGGCGCCCGTAGCGCGCGAAGGAGGCGGTGTAGCGGGCCACCAGGAGCCCCTGTCCGACGCTCGCGGCCGCCTGCTGGCGGGCGAGGTCGCGGGGGCGCCGGTCCAGGCCCAGCGGGGCCAGACCGGCGGCGATGGCGCCGGAGGAGACCAGGACCATCTCCTTGCCGCCCGCGCCGCCCCTGCCGTTCGCGCCGCCCTTACCGTCGCCGTCCCTGCCGACGTCGCCCTTACCGTCGCCGTCGAGCACCTTGGCGACCACGTCGACCAGCGCGTCCACGCGGTCCGCGTCCAGACCCCCCGCCGCGGTGGTGAGGGAGGACGAGCCGACCTTGACCACGATCCTGCGGGCGGCGGCCACCTCGTCCCGTACCGCCGACCCGTCCTGCTCCGCCACGCCGCTCCCTCGCTCGTCCCCGGCTCGCCACACGCCCCGAAGAAACGCATGCCCTACACACTCATCATGACAAGTGGGCAATCTACGACAGGCGAGCCCCGGCCCGCCTCGGCATTTCAGCCTCCGGACACCGCCCGCGCACACCGCCTCACACACCGCCATGAGCGCCCCGCGGGCATCCTCCGGGGGACCTTTGACACCGATTGCGACCGGTTGGCACCGGCGCGGATTGTCACCGGGCAGGGCGGCGGCATACGGTCAGGGGTCCCCCCATCAGTCCGTTGCCCTCCTGCCAGGAGCCCACCCCGTGCCCTCTGCCGGAATCGCCCCACGTCGGGTCGTACAGCTGACGGCGCTGCTCGCGATGCTCGTGTTCTTCGCCACACAGCTCGTCGGCGCCGTGCTTCCGAACGTACCGCTTTTCATCGCCGCCTCGGCGTGCGGTCTCGCGCTCGATCTCTTCCTTCAGCACAAGCAGCCCGGTCTGCTGTCGCTGCTGGGCAAGATCCGCCTCGACGTCACGGTGCGCCAGCTGTTCCGCGACATGCTCATCATGGTCGGGCTGCTCCGCATCGAGGGCATCAATCCCCTGCATGAGCAGGCGCCCCTGACCGTGGGGCTGCTGCTGTTCTATCTGGTGCACTTCGCGTGCCAGGCGGCGGCCATACTCGTCCGCCGGAGCCGGCAGCTGCCGTTCGTCACGCGCAACATCGACGCGTCCGCACTGCGCCTGAGCGATGCCCCGCCGCGGCTGTTCGCCCGCCAGCACGGGCGCCGTCTGCTACGTCTGGCCGCGCCGGTCACCGCCGGTCTGCTGATCACCGCCGCCACCAAGGACGCGGTCTGGGGCGGTGCCGGTCTGGCGATCTCGCTGCTGATCGGCATCGGTGGCACGGCCCACCTCGCCAGCTGGATGCTGCCGCGCAAGCGGGTGGCGAACGAGGCCACCGCCCTGCGGTGGCTGGACACCTGGCTGGCCGACTACAAGCCGACCGTGGGCATGTACTTCTCCGGCGGCAACTCCTCGGCGTACCAGGCGAACATGTGGCTCTCCACGCTCGCCGCGCTCGACGGCAAGCCGATCATCCTGCTCCGTGAGCGGTTCATGGTGCAGAAGCTGGAGGCGACGGACGTGCCGATCGTCTGCCTCCCCAAGGTCGCGCATCTGATGCGGATGGAGCACTCCACGCTCAAGGTGCTGCTGCACCCGGCGAACTCCGGCAAGACCTCGCAGGTGCTGCGCATCCCCTCGATCAAGCACGCCTTCATCAACCACGGCGAGAGCGACAAGCTCTCCAGCTGCAACCCGTACGCCAAGGCGTACGACGAGGTGTGGGTCGCGGGCCCGGCGGCGCGCGAGCGCTACCAGCTCGCCGACATCGGCGTCGAGGACAAGGACGTCGTGGAGGTCGGGCGGCCGCAGCTGGCCCCCATCCGCCCCTACGCGGGCGTGCCCACCGGCGCCCTCGGCGGGGCCGGTGACGAGCACTTCACCACCGTGCTGTACGCGCCGACCTGGGAGGGCTGGGACGGGAACCCCGGCAACACCTCGGTGATCCTGGCCGGTGAGAACATCGTCCGCGAGCTGCTCGCCGACCCCAAGGTACGCCTGCTGTACAAGCCGCACCCGATGACCGGCTCGGTGGACCCGCGCGCGGGCCGTGCCAACGACCGCATCAGGGCGATGATCGCCGAGGCGAACACCAAGCGCACCGGCGACCGCCCCGGTCCGGAGGCCGCCGCCGAGCTGACGCGGTGCGCCGATGAGCTCAACCGCCTCACCAGCACCCACTTCCGCCCCAGCGCGGACGAGATCGAGCGCATGAAGCTCCAGGGCGCCCCGGACGGGGACCGCGCGGCGGCCGTCGTCGCGGCCACGACCGCCTGGGAGAGCGCCTACTGGGCCTCGCTGCCGCTCTGGGAGCACCAGATCATCACCGGTCCGCGTCCGGCGATCTTCACCTGCTTCAACCAGGCCGACGTGCTGATCAGCGATGTCTCCAGCGTGGTCTCGGACTACCTGACGAGCGAGAAGCCGTACGCGGTGGCGAACACCAGCGGGCTGACGGAGGAGGAGTTCCGGTCGGGCTTCCCGACGGTGCGCGCCGCCACGATCCTCACACCGGAGGCCGAGGGCGTGCCCGAACTGCTGGAGGCGGTCCGCGACCCCGAGAAGGACACCCTCGCGGCCGCCCGCGCCGAGCTGAAGGTGCATCTGCTCGGCCCGTCCGACCCGCCGTCGCTGGTCCGCTTCAACCAGGCCGCGCAGGACCTGTGCCGCAAGGCCGACGAGCGCCGGGCCCGGATGGCCACCCGGCTGTCCGACGAGATCCCCACGCAGCGCGAGGCCCGGGACGCGGCGGAGGAGATGGAGCTGGAGTCCGGCTCGCCGGAGCCGGAGGAGACCGCGACGGTCTGAGACACCGGCAGAACGGGCCGAGGCGCCGACAAGCACAGGTCACGAGGAAGGGCCCGGGGAGGATTCCCCGGGCCCTTCCTCGTGGCACCCGCCGGACGGCGCCCAGAAGCCCGCTCAGGGCCCGTGAAGCGGCCCTCGGGGCCGGGGGCGCGCCCCGCCGCGGCCGCCGTATCCCTCAGAACGGCTTGAAGGCGTCGAACTCCTGCTCCGCCTCGTCCCGCTCGGCATCCCGGTCGCGGCGCCGCTGCGCTGCCGGACGGGGCTCGTCGAAGCGGTGGTCCTCACCGCGGCGGCCCAGCATCTCCGCGCCGGTCGCGATGGTCGGCTCCCAGTCGAAGACGACCGCGTCGTCCTCGGGGCCGATGACGACCTCGTCGCCCCCGTGGGCGCCCGCCTTCACCAGCTCCTCCTCGACGCCGAGGCGGGCCAGGCGGTCGGCGAGATAGCCGACCGCCTCGTCGTTGGCGAAGTCGGTCTGGCGGACCCAGCGTTCGGGCTTCTCGCCCAGCACACGGTAGAAGCCCTCCTCGGCGACGACCGTGAAGCCCGCGTCGTCCACGGCCTTCGGCCGGATGACGATCCGGGTCGCCTCCTCCTTGGGCTTGGCCTCCCGGGCGTCCGCGACGATCTTCGCCAGGGCGAAGGACAGCTCCTTGAGGCCGAGATGGGCGACCGCCGAGACCTCGAGGACCTGATAGCCGCGGGCCTCCAGATCGGGCCGGATGATATCGGCGAGGTCCTGACCGTCGGGGATGTCGACCTTGTTGAGCACCACGACCCGCGGCCGGTCGTCCAGACCGCCGTACTGGGCCAGCTCCGCCTCGATGACATCGAGGTCGGTCAGCGGATCGCGCTCGGACTCCAGGGCCGCGGTGTCCAGTACGTGCACCAGCACCGAGCAGCGCTCGACATGGCGCAGGAACTCCAGGCCGAGGCCCTTGCCCTGGCTGGCGCCGGGGATCAGCCCGGGGACGTCCGCGATGGTGTAGACGGTCGAACCGGCCGTGACCACACCGAGGTTGGGCACCAGCGTGGTGAACGGATAGTCGGCGATCTTCGGCTTGGCCGCCGAAAGCACCGAGATCAGCGACGACTTGCCGGCGCTCGGGTAACCGACGAGCGCCACGTCCGCGACGGTCTTGAGCTCGAGGACGACGTCCCCGGAGTGACCGGGCTCGCCCAGCAGCGCGAAGCCAGGGGCCTTACGGCGGGCCGAGGCGAGCGCGGCGTTGCCGAGGCCGCCGCGGCCGCCCTGGGCGGCGATGTAGGTGGTGCCCTGTCCGATCAGATCGGCCAGGACGTTGCCCCGCTCGTCGAGCACGACGGTGCCGTCCGGGACCGGCAGGACCAGGTCGGTGCCGTCCTTGCCGGAGCGGTTGCCGCCCTCGCCGGGCTTGCCGTTGGTGGCCTTGCGGTGGGGGCTGTGGTGGTAGTCGAGCAGGGTGGTGACGGACTGGTCCACGACCAGGATCACATCGCCGCCACGGCCGCCGTTGCCGCCGTCCGGCCCCCCGAGCGGCTTGAACTTCTCGCGGTGCACGGAGGCGCAGCCGTGGCCTCCGTTACCCGCGGCGACATGCAGTTCGACGCGGTCCACGAAGGTGGTCATGACGGGTGCCTCCAGTTACGTACGGGTTAGGTGTGTGGTGATGTGCCTCAGGCTCGTAACACGCCGAGGGCGGACCCGCTTCCCGTCACGGGAAGAGCGGTCCGCCCTCGGAAAAGCTGTGCGTCGACGCCCGGGCTGATTACTCGGCGACCGGGACGATGTTCACGACCTTGCGGCCCCGGCTGGTGCCGAACTGCACCGCACCGGCGGCCAGCGCGAACAGCGTGTCATCGCCGCCGCGGCCGACACCCGTGCCCGGGTGGAAGTGCGTACCACGCTGGCGGACCAGGATCTCACCCGCGTTGACGACCTGGCCGCCGAAGCGCTTGACGCCGAGCCGCTGGGCATTGGAGTCGCGACCGTTCCGAGTGGACGATGCGCCCTTCTTGTGTGCCATGTCTCCTCAGTCCCTTACTTCGCAGCCGGGTCGATGCCGGTGATCTTCAGCGCGGTGTGCAGCTGGCGGTGGCCGATCCGCTTCCGGTAACCGGTCTTGTTCTTGTACTTCAGGATGTCGATCTTGTCACCCTTGTGGTGATCGACGACCTCGGCGTGAACCTTCACACCGGCCAGCACCCACGGGTCGCTGGTGACGGCATCGCCGTCGACAACGAGCAGAGTCGAGAGCTCGACGGTGTCGCCGACCTTGTTGCCGGCCAGACGGTCGACCTCGATGACATCGCCCACGGCCACCTTCTGCTGGCGGCCGCCGGTGCGCACGATTGCGTACACGCGGTTCTCACTCTCTCGCTAGAAAACGGGACCTCTGATGCCAGCCGCCCAACACGGCCCACGAGGGTCGTGACAACCGAGTGATCATGCGATTCACCATCGGCCGAACGGCCTCTTCCGGCGAAGCGGAAGGGATGTGCTCAGGGGTTTGGCGTACAGACGCCGAGGGTCAAGGTTAGCAGAACCCAAGGGGCACACTGCCACGTGACAGTGTGCCCCCGGTCGGCCGGACGGCCGTGTCAGTCGTCGGCCGCCGCCGAGACCGACTGCGGAGTCTGCTGCTCCGCCGCCGCGGTCTTCTTCGACGCCGCCTTCTTGGCGGTCGTCTTCTTGGCCGTGGTCTTCTTGGCGGCCGTCTTCTTCGCCGCCGTCTTCTTCTCGGCGGTCTTCTTGGCCGCCGCCTTCTTGGCCGGAGCCTTCTTGGCGGCCTTACGGGCGGTCCGCTTCTTCGCCGGAGCCTCGGTCTCGGCCTCGCCCTCGGCGGACGCGCTCTCGGGCGCCGCCTCCGACTCGGACCGCGCTTCCGGCTCGGGCTGCGGCTCCGGCTCGGCCGAAGACCCGCTCACGACCACCACGGCCGCCTCCTCGGAACCCGTCGGCGAGCCCGCGGGGGCGGACACCTTACGGGTCGCACGGCGGCGCGTACGCGGCGCGGGAACGCCCTCGATCGGGGCCTCCAGCTCCTCGGCGGAAGCGGAAGCGGGGGCCTCGGCGGCCGCCTCCGGCTCCGGCTCGGCCGCCTCCCTCGGCTCGTCGGCCACCACGACCACCACGCCCTCGGGCTCCTTGGCGGTCTTCGGGGCACCCGCCGGGGCGGACACCTTACGGGTGGCACGGCGGCGGGTACGCCCGCGGGTCGCGGCGGCCTCGGCCTCCGCGGCGCTGCTGTACAGCTCCTCGTCGGCCGCGAAGACCGGCTCGGGCAGCGGCTTCGGCTGGGTGGCCTCCGCCGCGATCTCGGCCGCCGCCTCGGTGACGTCCTCGGGCTCGGCCTCCGCCCCGGCCACGGCGGCCGGCTCCTGCTCGGCCGGCTGCTGACCGGCACCGGCCGCGGACTTCTTCTTCTTGCGCTTGCCGCCACCGCCACCGGCGGCCGACGCCTGGTCCATGTGGACGATCACGCCACGGCCGTTGCAGTGCACACAGGACTCGGAGAAGGACTCCAGCAGCCCCTGGCCGACCCGCTTACGGGTCATCTGGACCAGTCCGAGCGAGGTGACCTCCGCCACCTGGTGCTTCGTACGGTCCCGGCCCAGGCACTCCAGCAGTCGGCGCAGCACCAGATCGCGGTTGGACTCCAGCACCATGTCGATGAAGTCGATCACGATGATGCCGCCGAGGTCGCGCAGCCGCAGCTGGCGCACGATCTCCTCGGCCGCCTCCAGGTTGTTCCTGGTGACCGTCTCCTCGAGGTTGCCGCCCTGACCAGTGAACTTGCCGGTGTTGACGTCGATGACGACCATCGCCTCGGTCCGGTCGATCACCAGCGAACCGCCGCTGGGCAGCCAGACCTTGCGGTCCAGCGCCTTCATCAGCTGCTCGTCGATCCGGTAGGTGGCGAAGACGTCGACGTCCGAGGTCCACTTCTGGAGCCGGTCGGCGAGGTCGGGCGCCACATGCGAGACATAGCCGTGGATGGTCTGCCAGGCGTCGTCACCGCTGACGATCACCTTGGAGAAGTCCTCGTTGAAGATGTCGCGGACGACCCGGACGGTCATGTCGGGCTCGCCGTAGAGCAGCGACGGGGCGCCGCCGTTCTTCGCCTTCTTCTTGATCTCCTCCCACTGCGCCTGGAGCCGGGCGACGTCGCGGGAGAGCTCGTCCTCGCTCGCGCCCTCGGCGGCGGTGCGGACGATCACACCCGCGTCCTCGGGGACGATCTTCTTGAGGATCTGCTTCAGCCGCGCCCGCTCGGTGTCGGGCAGCTTGCGGCTGATACCGGTCATCGAGCCCTCGGGCACATAGACCAGATAGCGGCCCGGGAGGGAGACCTGGCTGGTCAGCCGGGCGCCCTTGTGGCCGATCGGGTCCTTGGTCACCTGCACCAGGACGGACTGGCCGGACTTCAGGGCGGTCTCGATGCGGCGCGGCCCGTTGGCGAGCCCCAGCGCCTCGAAGTTCACCTCGCCCGCGTACAGCACGGCGTTGCGGCCCTTGCCGATGTCGACGAAGGCGGCCTCCATCGACGGCAGCACGTTCTGGACCTTCCCCAGGTAGACGTTACCGACGTAGCTGGTCGCCTGCTCCTTGTTGACGAAGTGCTCGACGAGGACGTTGTCCTCCAGCACACCGATCTGGGTGCGATCGCCGTTCTGCCGGACGACCATGACCCGCTCGACCGCCTCGCGGCGGGCCAGGAACTCGGCCTCGGTGATGATCGGGACCCGGCGGCGGCCCTGCTCACGGCCCTCGCGGCGGCGCTGCTTCTTGGCCTCCAGACGCGTCGACCCCTTGATCGACTGCACCTCGTCGGCGCTGGACTCGGCTTCCTTGCCGCGCCGCTCCCGGGGCTCGCGGACCTTGACGACCGTACGCTCCGGGTCGTCGCCGCCCGTCGTCTCCGCCTCGGCAGCCTCGCCGCTGCGACGGCGGCGGCGACGGCGACGGCGGCTGCTGGTGGAGCCGCCGGACTCACCGGACTCGGCGCCCGACTCGTCGCGGCCCTCGCCCTGCTCCTCGGCGCCCTCGCCCTCGGCGGCCGACTCGTCCTCGTAGCGCTCACCGGTCTCGCCCTCGGAACGCCCCTCGGCGCCCTCAGCGCCCTCGGCGGTCTCGCCCCGGCGGCGGCGACGTCCGCCACGGCGGCGGCGACGGGCCGGACGGTCGCCCGGCTCCTCCTCGCCGTGCTCGCCCTCGGGGTGGCCGGACTCGGCCTCGGTCTCGGACTCGGCGGCCTCGGTCTCCTCGGGCTCCGGGTGCTCCTCGGCGGGCACACCACGGCGGCGGCGCCGACGACGGCCGGCGGACGTCTCGGGCTCGACGGCCTCGGCGGTCGGCTGGCCCTCGTCCTCGTCCTCGTCAGCGTCGTCGGCGCCCTCCAGCGCGGCGGCGGCCTCGGCGGCGGCGCTCTCCGGCGTCTGGAAGACGGGCTCGGTGAAGACGGGCGCCTGGAACACGGCTGTCGGCGGGCGGGCCTCCCGGCGCCGCGAACGGGGCACGGACTCCGGCTCGGAAGCGGCCTCGGCGGCCGGGGCCCCGGCCTCGGGCTCGGCGCCCTGCGGCTCCGGGGCGCCGCTCGGCTCCTCGGCGGCGGGAGCGGTGCCCCGGACGGCACGGCGGCGGGTACGGGTGCGCGGCGCCTCCTCGGCCTGCGCACCGGCGGGCTCCTCGGAGCTCTCGCCCCGCTGCTCCTCGGCGGCGGGCTCCTCGGGGGCCTCGGCCTCCGCGGGCGCTCCGGCGGGAGCGGTCGCCTTACGGGTCGCACGGCGGCGCGAACGGGCGGGGGCAGCGGGCACGGTCTCCGCCTCGGCCTCGGCCTCCGCAGCGGCCGCGGACTCCTCGGCCCGCTCCGGCTCCACGGGGGCGTCCGCCGGAGCGATCGTCTTACGGGTCGTACGACGGCGCGTACGGGTACGCGGGGCCTCGTCGGCCGGGGCATCGGCTGCGACTGCGGCCGAGGCCGTGGTCTCGTCGCCACTGCCACCAGCGGCCGCCGTGGACGACGCGTCCGCGTCGGCGGTCTCCGCCTGCGGCGGGCCGGCGGGGGCGGTCGCCTTACGGGTCGAACGGCGGCGGGTACGGGCGGGGGCAGCGGGCACGGTCTCCGCCTCGGCCTCGGCTTCAGAAGCGGCCGCGGCCTCCTCGGACTCTTCGGGCTCCTCCGGCTCCACGACCTCCGCCTCCGCCGGCGCACCGGCCGGAGCGGTCACCTTACGGGTCGCACGGCGGCGCGAACGGGCGTGCGGAGCGGCCTCGGGGGCGGCTTCCGTCACGGCTTCCGACACGGGCTCCGCGGCGGCTTCGGTCTCCTCGCCGCCACGCCCGGCATCGGCCGACACCACGGTCTCCGCGGCCTCCGGCGAACCCGCCGGGGACGTCGCCTTGCGCGCCACCCGGCGCCGCGTACGGGCGGGTGGAGCGGCGGATTCGGGGTCGGCCCCGGCCGCGGACGCGCTCGCCGTGGCCATGGCGGCACCGGCGGCGACGGGCTCGGAAGCGGCATCGGCGACGGCGATCTGATCGGCCGGTATGGCCGGTGCGGAGGACGTGGTGACCTCGGCCTCGCTCACCGCACCGGGCGGCGGGCCCGCCGGGCGGGACGCCGCACGGCGGCGGCGCGGCGGCAGAGTGTCACTGGGCGTGCTCTCGATGGATTCCCCGGGCGCCGCGGCACGCGACGCGATGGGCCCTGGGGACTGGATGTGTTCGGTCGGCTCAATTGGTTCGAGCATGCGGGCGTTTCTCCCGTCACGCTCCCGGGCGCCGCGCCTGCTTCCGGCCGGCCACTCGCGCACTGTGCGCGTGTGCCGCCGTCCGGGGCGCGGGCGCCGCACGGGAGCTGTCGTCTCGCTCACCGGGACCGGATATGTCGGGACCGGCGAAAGTCTTCTGGTCAGTGCGCCAGCCGGACCCGGGTGGCTCCCAAGTGCGTCGGCGGCGCATCGACGGCGGCCCTACGCGGGACCTCCCGGCGCCATCGCGGCGGTCAGCTCGCCGGCCGCGGATGTCGCGGCCTGAGCTGCCTCGCGATCGGGCGCGAGCGGATCGGTCACCGTGCCGGACTCCTCATCGAGCAGCCCCTGCGCCAGCCTGGTCACCGCTGCGGGGACCGGCGGCGCCAGGTCGGCCGTAGCGCGGAGACCGGACAGGACGTCGTCGGGTCGTACGGCAGGTGTCAGATGCCGCACCACCAGCCGCAGTATCGCACAGCCACCGTCGCCGGGCCTATCGGCCCGGGGCGGAAGCGTCTCCAGCCGGGCCACCGCGGCACGGGCGTCGAAGGTTCGCAACCCGTTTTTCGTCCGGCGCTCGACCTCGACCGTGTCGGCCTCCAGGAAGGCGGCGACGGCACGCTCGGCGTCCGTCCGGGCCACCTGGTCGAGCCGGATCTCCCACTCGGACGCCTCCAGCCGGTCGGCGAGCCCCGGGGTGCGGGCCTCCACGGACTCGATCACATCGAGACCCGCGGGCAACGACTCGTCGAGGACCGCCCG
Organism: Streptomyces malaysiensis subsp. samsunensis; assembly: GCF_024519315.1. Lineage (GTDB taxonomy): Bacteria > Actinomycetota > Actinomycetes > Streptomycetales > Streptomycetaceae > Streptomyces > Streptomyces malaysiensis. The sequence goes on from NZ_JANIIC010000001.1 coordinate 152,139, forward strand.
CAGCTTCTCGGGGTCGCGCGCCTCGGTCAGCTGGATCTCCAGGTACTCCGCCTCGCTGCCGGTGCCGGTGGGTGCGGCATTGGCGTAGGACACCTTGGGATGCGGGGTGAAGCCCGCCGAGTAGGCCATCGGCACCTCGGCGCGGCGCAGCGCGCGCTCGAAGGCGCGCTGGAAGTCGCGGTGGCTGGTGAACCGGAGGCGGCCGCGCTTGGTGTAACGCAAACGGATGCGCTGCACCGCGGGAGCGGGCGGCGGGCCTTCGGGCTGTCGCTTGCCCAGGGGACTGTCTCCTTGTATTCCTTGCGGTCGAACACCAGGGCCACCGGGGCCCCGGTCTCTTCCAGCGTACTTTGTGGGCGGCCCGGTGACGGAGGACCGCCGGACGGCTACTGCGCCGCCGGACGGCCGCCTCACCGCCGGAGGACTACTTCACCGGCACCGGAGCGCTACTTCACCGACAGCGGCAGCAGCTTCCGGCCGGTGGGGCCGATCTGGATCTCGGTCTGCATCTGCGGGCAGACGCCGCAGTCGAAGCAGGGGGTCCAGCGGCAGTCGTCGACCTCGGTCTCGTCGAGCGCGTCCTGCCAGTCCTCCCACAGCCAGTCCTTGTCCAGGCCCGAGTCGAGGTGGTCCCAGGGCAGGACCTCCTCGTAGGTGCGCTCGCGGGTGGTGTACCAATCGAGGTCGAGGCCGAAGTCGGGCAGGGTGCGCTCGGCGCACTCCATCCACCGGTCGTAGCTGAAGTGCTCGCGCCAGCCGTCGAAGCGGCCGCCGTCCTCGTAGACGGCGCGGATGACCGCGCCCACACGGCGGTCGCCGCGCGAGAGCAGGCCCTCGACGATGCCGGGCTTGCCGTCGTGGTAGCGGAAGCCGATCGAGCGGCCGTACTTCTTGTCGCCGCGGATCTTCTCGCGCAGCTTCTCCAGCCGGGCGTCGGTCTCCTCGGCGCTCAGCTGCGGGGCCCACTGGAAGGGGGTGTGCGGCTTGGGGACGAAGCCGCCGATCGAGACGGTGCAGCGGATGTCGTTCTTACCGGACACCTCGCGGCCCTTGGCGATGACCTTGGTGGCCATGTCGGCGATCTGAAGCACGTCCTCGTCGGTCTCGGTGGGCAGCCCGCACATGAAGTACAACTTCACCTGCCGCCAGCCGTTTCCGTACGCGGTGGCCACCGTACGGATGAGGTCATCTTCCGAGACCATCTTGTTGATGACCTTACGGATGCGCTCACTGCCGCCCTCGGGGGCGAAGGTGAGGCCCGAGCGACGCCCGTTACGGGTCAGCTCGTTGGCGAGGTCGATGTTGAAGGCGTCCACCCGGGTCGACGGGAGGGACAGGCCGATCTTGTCCTCCTCGTACCGGTCGGCGAGGCCCTTGGCGATATCGCCGATCTCGGTGTGGTCGGCGGAGGAGAGCGACAACAGGCCGACCTCCTCGAATCCGGTGGCCTTGAGCCCCTTCTCGACCATCTCGCCGATCCCGGTGATCGACCGCTCGCGCACCGGGCGGGTGATCATGCCCGCCTGGCAGAAGCGGCAGCCGCGGGTGCAGCCGCGGAAGATCTCCACCGACATCCGCTCATGGACGGTCTCGGCCAGCGGCACCAGCGGCTGCTTCGGGTAGGGCCACTCGTCGAGGTCCATGACGGTGTGCTTGGACACCCGCCACGGCACGCCCGAGCGGTTGGGCACGACGCGCGCGATCCGCCCGTCGGCCAGGTACTCCACGTCGTAGAACTTCGGGACATAGATACTGCCCGTGCGGGCGAGACGGAAGAGCAGCTCGTCCCGGCCACCCGGGCGGCCCTCGGCCTTCCAGGCGCGGATGATCCCGGTCATGTCGAGCACGGCCTGCTCACCGTCGCCGATCACCGCGCAGTCGATGAAGTCGGCGATCGGCTCGGGGTTGAACGCGGCGTGGCCGCCCGCGACCACGACCGGGTGGTCCTCGGTGCGGTCCGCGGCGTCCAGGGGGATACCGGCGAGGTCGAGCGCGGTGAGGAGGTTGGTGTACCCCAGCTCGGTGGAGAAGGAGACGCCGAAGAAGTCGAACGCGGAGACCGGGCGGTGCGAATCGACGGTGAACTGCGGCACCTTGTGCTCGCGCATCAGCTCCTCGAGGTCCGGCCACACGCTGTAGGTGCGCTCGGCGAGCACGCCCTCGCGCTCGTTGAGGACCTCGTAGAGGATCATGACGCCCTGGTTGGGCAGCCCGACCTCGTAGGCGTCCGGGTACATGAGAGCCCAGCGGACATCGCAGCTCTCCCACGGCTTGACAGTGGAATTGAGCTCGCCACCGACGTACTGGATGGGCTTTTGCACATGCGGCAGCAGGGACTCGAGCTGTGGGAAGACCGACTCGACAGACATCGCGGACTTTCGTGAGCTGACAGGGGTGACCCTCAAGCGTACCCGCCCGCGCGAGGCTCCCTCGCCATGGATCACGCCTCCAGGGCCGCCCGGTGCTTCTTGCGCGAGACCTCGGCCCACAGGCCGGGCAGCTCACGCTCGCGGGCGGCGGCCCGCCCCTCCTCCCTGCCGTAGAGCAGGCCGAAGGTGAAGTCGCTCTCCCCCGCGCCATGGGCCTGGGTGGCCAGCGTCCGCAGCGCCTCGCGCGTGACGACGCTGTCCTGGTGGTCGCCGAGCACATCCTGCACGCCCTGCATACGGCGGGCGAAGGTCTTGGCGGGCTTGCCGAGCGCGGGCCGGGCCGTCTCGGCCGCGTAGCGCACGCGCTTGGCTGCCTTACGGGCCTGGTGGACGGCGACGTCGCGGTCCGGCCCCCGGGGCGTCTCCAGGGCGGTGGCCATACGGCCGGCGAGCCGCTCGTAGTCACGCAGCACGGCCTTGACGACCACCGGTGTGGCCGGCTTTCCGGCGGCGGTGCGCAGCGGCGGATCGGCCGCCAGGGCGTCGAGGGTGTCCAGGAGCGTGAGATAGCGCTCGCTGTCCAGCGCGGCCAGGACGGTCGCGCGGGCGCCGTCGCGCTGCCCCTGCGACCACTGACGCAGCCGGTCCCGGACCGGGCCGAGCCGGAGGTCGCCCGGCAGCTCGGCGAGCCGGCCCTCGAGCCGCTCGGTGAGCACCTCGCGGTCGCGCTCCACACCGAGCTCACCGGCCAGCCACTTCAGCTCGTCGCCGACCGGATCGGTCACCGTACGGTCCAGGACCGCGCGGTAGGAGCGGAAGGCGCTGCGCAGCCGCCGGGTGGCGACCCGCATCCGGTGCACCGCGTCCGGCAGGTCCCTGCGCACGGCGGGGTCGAGCCGTACCAGGGCGTCGATCTGACGGCGTGCATAGTCCAGGACGACATCGTCGGCGCCGAGGGGCCGCCGGGGCGCCGGAGCGGCCCGCTCGACCTGACGGGCGGTCTTCGCGGGCTTCCCGGGCCTGGCGGGCCGGCCGGGCCCGTCTCCGCCGGTCTCGACGGCGACCGCGGCCCGCTCCGTCTCGGCCAGGGCCTTGGCCAGCTTGGAGGGGGTGTCGGCGCGGTGCAGCCCGCCGTCGCGCAGCCGCACCTCGACCGCGTCGAGCAGCCGCCGATCGTGACCACGGCCCTCGGCGAGCTCGACCTCGACCTCGGTCCACCGCACGGGCGCGCTCTCCTCGGGCGCCAGCCGCCGGGCCGTCACCCGGTCGACGCACACCTCGGCGAGCACGGTGCCGTCGGCGTCCACCAGATCCTTGCGGTCCCGCTCGGTGTGCAGATGGGCGAGCGGGCGCAGCGGATCGTGGCGGACCCGCGAGCGCAGCAGCGCGGCCATCTCGGCGGGCACCTCGCCGCCGAGCGGCGCGTGCAGCTCCTCCCGGACGTCCGGGCCGACAGGCAGCTTCAGATGCCAGCCCTCGTCATGGCCGCCGGTGCGGTGGCGCAAGGTGATGCCGTCTCCCAGCAGCCGTCGGCCGGGGGTGTCGTAGTAGGTGGCCTCGAGGGTGGCGACACCCCGGCTCACCACGGTCGCGACCGGGCCCGCCCCGGTCAGCTCGGGCAGACCCGGCAGGTCGGGCCGCCCGGACGGACCGGCTTCCTCGGCGGTGGCCTCGTATTTGCGCTCGATCTCCTGCTTCGTGTCCACCATGTGTGTCACGTACCCGAACTCGGGCTTATCAGCCCTTTCTCAGCCCTAAGCGGAGACGGGCCGCTGCACACGGATGGACTGGAGCAGCCCGATCGCGATCCATACGGCGAACATCGAGGATCCGCCGTAGGAGACGAACGGCAGCGGCAGACCGGCCACCGGCATGATGCCCAGCGTCATCCCGATGTTCTCGAACGCCTGGAACGCGAACCAGGCGATGATCCCGGCCGCGACGACGGTCCCGTACAGCTCAGTGGTGTCGCGCGCGATCCGGCAGGCGCGCCACAGCACGACCCCCAGCAGCAGGATGATCAGGCCCGCGCCGAGGAAGCCGAGCTCCTCCCCCGCGACCGTGAAGACGAAGTCGGTCTGCTGCTCGGGCACGAACTGACCGGTGGTCTGGGTGCCGTGGAAGAGCCCCTTACCGGTGAGTCCGCCCGAGCCGATCGCGATCCGCGCCTGGTTGGTGTTGTAGCCGACCCCGGCCGGGTCGAGCGCGGGGTTGGCGAAGGCGGCGAAGCGGTCGATCTGGTACTGGTCGAGGACGTGCAGCTGCCAGATGAGCAGCGCGCCGACCACGGCCGTGAGGATCAGCCCGGCGATCCAGCGGTTGGAGGCGCCGGAGGCGAGCAGCACGGCGAGCACGATCACCGCCATGACCATCACCGAGCCGAGGTCCGGCATCAGCAGCACGATCGCGATGGGCAGCGCGGCCAGGCCGAGCGCCTGGACGACGGTGCGGTGATCCGGGTTGAGCCGGTCGCCCGCGTCCACCCGCGCGGCCAGCAGCATCGCCATCCCCAGAATGATCGTGATCTTGGCGAACTCACCGGGCTGGATGGAGAATCCGCCGCCGATCACGATCCATGCGTGGGCACCGTTGATCGTCGAGCCCAGCGGGGTGAGCACGGCGAGGACGAGGATGACGGACAGCCCGTAGAGGACCGGGACCGCGCCGCGCAGGGTGCGATGGCCCAGCCAGATGGTGCCGATGGCGAGCACCAGCCCGATACCGGTGTTGAGGGCGTGCCGCACCAGGAAGTAGTACGGATCGCCCTGGTTGAGCTCGGTGCGGTTGCGGGTGGCCGAGTAGACGAGCGCCCCGCCGACCGCGGACAGGGCCAGCGCGGTGAGCAGCAGCACCCAGTCCAGGCGGCGCACGACCGAGTCGCGCGCCATGAGCTTGCTCCAGGCGCCGCGCTCGGGAGTGAAGCGGCGGACGGAGTACCCATGCGTGGATGTGCTCACGCCTGCCTCCTGTTCGCCCCGCCGCGGCAGCGGCTCATGTCACCGTCGCCCGCGCGGCGCAGAGGCGCGCCTTTCGTCGTCGTCCGCGACCCGGCGGCCGCGCGTGCGTCGCTCACGAGTCAGCTCCCCGCCGCCGCTCCCGGCCGGCCGCCTCGAACTGCTTGCCCAGCGGCTGGGCCTCGACCGAGCCGTCCGACGAGATCTTCGGCAGTTTGGCCTGCGGCTGGGGCAGCAGCGCCTTCTTCTTGTCGATGCCGCCCTTGGCGTCGACCCCGTACAGCGCGTTGTAGATCTTGCGCACGGCGGGGCCGGAGGCCCCGGAGCCGGTGCCGCCCTGGGAGATCGTCATGACGACCGTGTAGTCCTTGGTGTACGTCGCGAACCACGAGGTGGTCTGCTTGCCGTAGACCTCCGCGGTACCGGTCTTGGCGTGCATCGGGATCTTGTCCTGCGGCCAGCCCTGGAACCGCCAGGCGGCGGTGCCCCGGGTGGCCACGCCCGCGAGCGCGCTGTCGATCCTCTTGTGCAGCGAGGCGCTGATCGGCAGCTTGCCGTGCGACTTCGGCTTGATCTCCGTGATGTCCTTGCCGTCGGGGCTGACGATCGCCTTGCCGACGGTCGGGTCGTGGAGCGTTCCGCCGTTGCTGATGGCCGCGTAGATGGTGGCCATCTGGATCGGGGTGACGAGGGTGTCGCCCTGGCCGATGGAGTAGTTCACGGAGTCACCGGCACGCATCTTCATGCCCTCGAGGCAGTTCTCATAGGCGATCCGCTCGCCATAGCTTCCGTTCTTCTTGCCGCTCTTGCACCAGGCGTCCTTGTTGGCCTTCCAGTAGTCCTTCTTCCACTGGCGGTCCGGGACCCGGCCGGTGACCTCGTTGGGGAGGTCGATGCCGGTCTCCTTGCCGAGGCCGAACTGGTGGGCGGTCCGGTAGAACCAGTCCCCCGGCTTCTTCTTGGGCTTGTTGCCGCCGTCCCGCTTCCACTCGTCGTAGGCGATCCGGTAGAAGACGGTGTCGCAGGAGACCTCCAGCGCGCGGCCGAGGCTGATCCCGCCGTAGTTCTCGGACTCGAAGTTCTTGAAGACCTGGCTGCCGATGTTGAACGAGCTGGTACAGGCGTACGGGCCGTTGAAGTCGTGGCCGGCGTTGACCGCGGCGGTGGTCGGGATCACCTTGAAGATCGAGCCGGGGGCCGCCTGGCCCTGGATCGCCCGGTTGAGCAGCGGGTAGTTGGACTTCTTGCCGGTGAGCTGCTTGTAGTCCTTGCCGGAGATGCCGCCGACCCAGGCGTTGGGGTCGTACGTCGGGTTGGACGCCATGGCCACCACCCGGCCGGTCTTGGCCTCCATGACCACGACCGCGCCGGAGTCCGCCTTGTAGTTGGTGCCGGTGTTGCGGTCGTGCTGCTTGCGGGCGTCCCGCATCGCCTGCTCCAGCTCCTTCTCCGCGACCGCCTGGACGCGTGAGTCGAGGCTGGTGACGACGTTGGCGCCGGGGCGGGCCCGCTGGCTCTCCCGCTGGCCGATGACCCGGCCGAGGTTGTCGACCTCATAGCGGGTCACCCCCGCCTCGCCGCGCAGCTCGCTGTCGTACTCGCGCTCGAGGCCGTTGCTGCCGACCTGGTCGGAGCGGAGGAGCGGCGACTTGGTGTTCTCCGCCTCCTTCACCTGCTCATCGGTGACCGGGGAGAGATAGCCGAGCACCTGGGCGGCGTTGGAACCGGCGGGCGCGGCGTAGCGGCGCACCGCGGTGGGCTCGGCGCTGATGCCGGGGAAGTCCTCTTCGCGCTCACGGATCTGGAGCGCCTGCTTGGCGCTGGCCTCGTCGGTGATCGGGATGGGCTGGTACGGGGAACCGTTCCAGCAGGGCTGGGGGGTCTTGGCGTCGCACAGCCGGACCTTGTCCATGACGTCCTTGGGCTTCATGCCCAGGACCTCGGCGAGACGGGTGAGGACGGCCTCGCCGTCGTCCGGCATCTTCATCAGCTCGGTGCGGCTCGCGGAGACCACGAGACGGGTCTCGTTGTCGGCCAGCGGCACCCCGCGGGCGTCCAGTATGGAGCCGCGCACGGCGGGGTGGACGACCTGCTGGACGTGGTTGTTGGCGGCTTCGGCGGTGTACTCGTCGCCGTTGCGGATCTGGAGGTACCACAGGCGTCCGCCGAGGGTCAGCAGCAGCGAGAAGACCAGGATCTGGAGGCCGACGAGCCGGATGGTGACCCGGGGGGTGCGTCCGGTCTGAGGAATATTACTCATGGCATCCCCTGAGGGCGGCGGCGGGCGACGGGCGGGCGTTGCTCACAGGCGCTTGACCCCCTTGATGCGTGCCGTCCTGCTCTTCCCGGTGCGGGCCAGCAGCCCGCCGCGCTGGCTGCCGATCCGGGCCGCCCGGCCCGGACGCCTGAGCCGGCTCATCCGGCTGGGCCGGCCGGTGCTGACGCCGCCCGCCGTGCTGATCCAGCGGGACGGGCCCTCACCGCCGCCGCCCGCGCTGTCGGCCATCGGATCGTTCTCGCTCCGTCTGGCGAGCCCCATGATCACCGGCACGGCGAAGGGCGCCAGCAGCAGGTCGTAGAGGGCCGCGGTGAACAGCAGCTTGCCCAGGCCCACCTGACGGGCCGCGTCGTCGCCGACGAGGATGCCGACCCCGGCGTACAGCAGCGTGGCGCCGATGGCCGCCGCCACGACCACCAGCATCGGCCCGGTGGCCGACCTGAGCTGGCCGGTCTCCGGCTTGGCGAGCCCCGCCAGATAGCCGATGACGCACAGCACCAGGGCGTAGCGGCCGGCGGCGTGGTCGGCGGGCGGGGCGAAGTCGGCGAGCAGCCCGGCGCCGAAGCCGATGAGCGCGCCGCCGGTGTGGCCGTAGACGAGCGCGAGGCCGAGCACGACGAGCAGCAGCAGGTCCGGGACGGCGCCGGGCAGTTGCAGCCGGGCCAGCACACAGACCTGGACGACGAGGGCGAAGACCACCAGGCAGGTCGACAGGACGATCCGGTTGAGGTGCAGCATCGGTCAGCTCCTGTTGGCGGCCGGGCTGGTGGCGGAGGCGGAGGGGTTGGCCGTGACGGTGACCGTGGGCGCGGGCTTGGGCTTCGCGGGCTTGGGCGGCAGCACGGTGTCACGCGGGTTGTCGCGCGGCGGCTGGATGACGACCCCGACGATGTCCAGCTTGCTGAACTGGACGTAGGGGCGCACCTGGAGCGTGCGGGTGAGGTCCCCGCCCGTGGGATCGACGCGGACCACCTTGCCGACCGGGACACCGGGGACGAACGGCTTGTCCGCCTGGGAGCCGAAGGTGACCATCCGGTCGCCCTTCTTGATCCGGGCCTTTCCGTTGAGCAGCTGCACATGGAGCGAGCGGTCGCCGCGCCCGGTGGCGAAGCCGAGCTCGCCCGACCCCTCCATACGGGTGCCGACGGTGAAGTCCGGGTCGATGGCGAGCAGCACGGTGGCCGTCGAGGAGCCGACGGTGGTGACCCGGCCGACCAGCCCGTCACCGTTGATGACGGTCATGTCGCGGCGGATGCCGTCATTGCTGCCCATGTCTATGGTGACGGTCCAGGAGAAGCCCTGGGCGGCGCCGATGCCGATGACCTGGGCGCCCTTGATGCCGTATTGACCGGCGCCCGCGGTCTTGAGCAGCTTGTCGAGCTCGGCGGAGCGGGCCCGGTCGCGGGCGTTGTTGCCGAGCCGCTGCTTGAGCTTGGTGTTCTCTTCCTCCAGCCGGCGGACCCGGTCATGCCGGTCACCGGATTCCCGTACGGCCGCGACGGCGTTGCCGACCGGGTCCACGGCGGACGCCACGCCGTCCTCCACCGGCCCGAAGACGGAAGCGGCGGCCTGACGGGCGCCATCGAGGGGGGAGTCCTCGCCGCCGCGGATATCCACCGTGATCAGCGCGAACGCGATGGCGACCAGCAGCACCAGGAGCAGCCGGCTCTCTCGTGTGTCCCTCACGTGCGGCGACGTGCCTTCCTCGTCGAAGTCGGACCGGGTGCCGGAGACATGGTGACCGGCCGGTCCTGGGGAGCCTTATGCCTGTATATCAGCGTTCCGCCGCACGGGCGCCCAACCACCCGCACGGCCGGTCCGCCGGGTTTGTCTCATCTGCGGGGCTGGGCGTCCAGCACCTGCTGGAGCGCCTCGAACTCCTCCACACACTTGCCGGACCCGAGCGCGACGGAGTCCAGCGGGTCCTCGGCGATATGGATCGGCATCCCGGTCTCACGGCGCAGCCGCTCGTCCAGGCCGCGCAGCAGCGCACCGCCGCCGGTGAGCACGATGCCGCGGTCCATGACGTCGCCGGAGAGCTCCGGGGGGCACTTGTCGAGGGTGGTCTTGACCGCGTCGACGATCGAGTTGACCGGCTCCTCCATGGCCTTGCGGACCTCCGCGGCGGAGATCACCACGGTCTTGGGAAGGCCACTGACGAGGTCACGGCCGCGGATCTCGGTGTGCTCCTCCTCATCACCCTCGTACGCCGAACCGATGGTGATCTTGATGTTCTCGGCGGTGCGCTCACCGAGCAGCAGGCTGTACTCCTTCTTGATGTGCTGGATGATCGCGTTGTCCAGCTCATCGCCCGCCACCCGGATGGACTGCGCGGTGACAATCCCACCGAGCGAGATGACGGCGACCTCGGTGGTGCCGCCGCCGATGTCCACGACCATATTGCCGGTGGCCTCGTGGACCGGAAGGCCGGAACCGATAGCCGCGGCCATGGGTTCCTCGATGATGTGCACCTGGCGGGCGCCCGCCTGGGTGGACGCCTCGATAACGGCGCGGCGCTCGACACCGGTGATACCGGACGGCACACAGACGACCACCCGGGGCCGGGCGAGATAGCGGCGCTTATGGATCTTCAGGATGAAGTACCGCAGCATCCGCTCGGTGATCTCGAAGTCGGCGATAACGCCGTCCTTGAGCGGACGCACAGCGACGATGTTGCCAGGGGTGCGGCCGATCATCTTCTTCGCCTCGGCGCCCACGGCGAGAATTCCGCCGGTGTTGGTGTTGATGGCGACGACGGATGGCTCGTTGAGGACGATCCCGCGGCCCCTGACGTACACCAGCGTGTTGGCGGTCCCGAGGTCGACAGCCATGTCACGGCCGATGAACGACATGTTGTTCCCCATGAGGATACGTCAGGCCTTCCCTGCTGGAGCGATTGCTTGCTAGAGGTCGGCAGGATGGGTGTGCGCTGCGAGGCGCGGAGGCTTCATCGTAGTCACGCCCGCTCGAACACGCTGCGGGGGTCCTCCGCCATTGTCAGCAGAACACGACCCCGCCTCCTCTAATGGTGACGTCGTGTCGCGGAGATGCGTTCCCCCGATCGGTTCGCATATGCCGGGGGGCAGCCGAGCAATTCGACCGCCCCCAGGTCAGCAGGGGTGTGGCAAACCGATGATCAAACTGATGGCCGATCAGTTCCGATCGGATCGGGTTCAGGCGAGCCCGGGAAAGAAAATCTTGATTTCCCGTTCGGCGGACTCCGCCGAGTCCGACGCATGGATCAGATTTTCCCGAACGATGGTGCCGAAATCGCCACGGATGGAGCCCGGCGCCGCGGCGATCGGGTCGGTCGGCCCGGCCAGCGCCCGGACCCCCTCGATCACCCGCTCACCCTCCACCACCAGCGCCACGGCCGGCCCGGAGGCCATGAACTCCACCAGGGGCTCGTAGAACGGCTTGCCGACATGCTCCGCGTAGTGCTGCTCCAGCACCTCGCGCTCCAGCTGACGCAGCTCGAGGGCGCTGATCGTCCAGCCCGCCTTCTTCTCGATCCGCCCCAGAATCTCGCCCACCAGACCTCGTCGGACGGCGTCGGGCTTCAGAAGGACGAGCGTGCGCTGGCTCACGTGCGGGCTCCTTTTGGGAAAACGTCATGCGGGTGGGGCTGTGGGGCAGAGGCTACATGGGTGAACGACGCCCACATCACGCAGTGTCAGGTGACGCACCCGAGGACGCGGCGAACCGCGCCTTCGCCTCGTCGACCTTGCGGCCGAAGTGCACCGAGGCCCACCACAGCCCGGCGAACACCGCCCCGAGGAAGAACATCGTGGTCACCACGAAACCGCTCAGCACCAGGCCGATCTGGAGGGCCCAGCCGATCTGCACCGCACCCGGACGGCTCAGCAGCCCGCACAGCAGCAGGCACAGCGCCATGGCGATCCCGCTGACCGTCCAGACGGTGCCCATCGACAGCCCGGAGGTCTTCATCGCGACCAGCCCGGCGAAGCCGATCACAAAGAACTCGCCGATGAGGGTGGAAGCGCACAGCGTCCGCATATCAGCCCTTTCCCAGAAGCAGCCGGGCCTCGCCGACCGTGACCACCGACCCGGTCACCAGAACACCCGCCCCGGCGTATTCGCCCTCTTCCTCCGCCAGGGTGATGGCCTCCTCCAGGGCGTCGTCCAGCCGCGGCTCGACCTGCACCCGGTCGGCGCCGAAGACCTCGACGGCGATCGCGGCCAGCTCGTCCGGGTCCATGGAGCGATGGCTGGAATTGCGGGTCACCACCACCTCGGCGAAGATCGGCTCGAAGGCTTCCAGCAGACCGCGCACATCCTTGTCGTCGCTCGTCCCGACCACGCCGACCAGTCGGCTGAAGTCGAAGGACTCGGTGACCGCCTCGGCCGCGGCGCGGGCGCCCGCGGGGTTGTGCGCGGCGTCCAGCACCACGGTGGGGCTGCGGCGCACGACCTCCATCCGGCCGGGCGAGGTCACGGAGGCGAAGGCGGAGCGGACGGTGTCGATGTCGAGCGTGCGGGCGTGCTGGGAGCCGACGCCGAAGAACGCCTCGACGGCCGCGAGCGCCATCGCCGCGTTGTGCGCCTGGTGGGCGCCGTGCAGCGGGAGGAAGACATCGGGGTACTCCCCGCCGAGGCCACGCAGCGTCAGCAGCTGACCGCCGACCGCCACCTCCCGGGACAGCACCCCGAACTCCATGCCCTCACGGGCGACCGTGGCGTCCACCTCGACCGCGCGCTTGAGCACCACGGAGGCGGCCTCCACCGGCTGCTGCGCGAGCACCACGGTGGCGTCCTGCTTCACTATCCCGGCCTTCTCCGTGGCGATCTGCTCCGGAGTGGTGCCCAGCCGGTCGGTGTGGTCCAGCGAGATCGGCATGATCACCGCGACGCCCGCGTCGATCACATTGGTGGCGTCCCAGGAGCCGCCCATGCCGACCTCGACCACCGCGATGTCCACGGGCGCGTCCGCGAAGGCCGCGTACGCCATGCCGGTGAGCACCTCGAAGAAGGACAGCCGGTGCTCCTGCTGGGCGTCGACCATCTCGATGTACGGCCGGATGTCCTGGTACGTCTCGATGAACCGCTCGGGCGAGATCGGCGCGCCGTCCAGGCTGATCCGCTCGGTGATCGACTGGACATGGGGGCTGGTGTAGCGGCCGGTGCGCAGCTCGAAGGCGCCCAGCAGCGACTCGATCATGCGGGCGGCGCTGGTCTTGCCGTTCGTACCGGTGATGTGGATCGAGGGGTAGGCCCGCTGCGGCGAGCCGAGGATGTCCATCAGGGACTCGATCCGCACCAGCGACGGCTCCAGCTTGGTCTCCGGCCACCGCTTGGCCAGCTCGCCCTCCACCTCCCGCAGGGCGCGGTCCACCTCGGGGTCGGCCGGGCGGGTGGGGATGCCGTCCCCCTGCGGCGGCCCGGACTGCGCACGCAGCGTCCGGCTGCCGGCCTCGATCACCGCCAGATCGGGGTCACGGTCGGTCTCGGCTCCGACGATCTCATCGAACTCGTCGGACTCGTTCTTGGGGCGCTCCTCGCTCACGCCGACAAGTCTACGAGGCAGGGGTGACAAGCCCCGCCGGCGCCATCCGCCGGTCACGGCCCGGTATCGGCCGGTGCGCCGGTCACGACCCGGTGTCGGCCAGCGCGGCCTTCATCATCGACTTGGCGATCGGGCCCGCCAGGCCGCCGCCGGAGATATCGGCGCGGGCCGCGTCGCTGTCCTCGACCACCACCGCCACCGCGACCTTGTGGCCGCCGCCGGCGTCCGCGTAACTGATGAACCACGCGTACGGATTGGCGCTGTTGTTCTCACCGTGCTGGGCGGTGCCGGTCTTGCCGCCCACCGTCACCCCGGGGATCTTCGCGTTTGTCCCGGTGCCCTGGTCCACGACCGTACGCATCGCGGACTGGAGCTCGGACGCGGTGTGCCGGGACATCGCCTGGCTATAGGTCTTGGCCCGGGTACGGTCCAGTGCGGACGCGCTGCCGTCCGTGGTGCGGTCGACCTCGTACGGGGTCATCAGCTTGCCGTCGTTCGCGATGGCCGAGGAGACCATCGCCATCTGAAGCGGGGTCGCCGTCACATCGAACTGGCCCATACCGCTCAGGGCCGTCTGCGAGTCGTCCATCCCGCTGGGGTAGACGCTCTTCGCGGCGCGCACCGGGATGTCCAGCTTGGAGTCGTCGAAGCCCAGCTTCTCGGCCTGCGCCGGCACCTTGGTCTGGCCCAGGTCCACGGCCATCTTCGCGAAGACCGTGTTGCACGAGTACTGGAGGGCGGTGCGTATCGTCGCGTTCTCACAGGGCGCCGACCTGTTCTCGTTGTGCATATCGGTGACCGTGCCCGGCAGCCGGTAGGGATCCGGGCTCTTGGTGGGCTCGTCCACCGATGAGTACAGCCCGTTCTCCAGCGCCGCGGCGGCCACCAGCACCTTGAAGGTCGAGCCCGGCGGGTACGTCTGGCGCAGCGCGCGGTTCAGCATCGGCTGCTTCTCGTCCTTCTGAAGCGCGACCCACGCCTTCTGGTCCGCCTTGGAGGTGCCCGCGAAGGTGCCGGGGTCGTACGAGGGGGTGCTGGCCAGGCCCAGGACGGCGCCGGTCGTGGGGTCGATCGCCACGGCCGCGCCGGTCTTGTTGCCCAGGCCCTCGTAGGCGGCCTTCTGGACGGCCGGATTGATCGTGGTGATCACATCGCCCGGCTTGGACCGCTCCCGCGTGACCGCCTCGAGCGGGTTCTTCAGCCGGCTGTCGGAGCCGGCGAGGACCTGCCGCTCCAGGGCCTCCAGCTGAGTGCTGCCGTAGGACTGGGAGGCATAGCCGGTGACCGGCGCCCAGAGCTCGCCGTCGGTGTAGGTGCGCTTGTACTTCAGGTTGCCGTGGGTGGTGGCCGAGCCGGTGACCGGCTTGCCGCCGGCCATGATGTCGCCCAGGGGTCCGGCGTACTCGGAGATGGCCACACGGGCGTTGTGCGTGTTGTCCCGGAGGCTGTCGCCTCTGGCCAACTGCACATAGGTGACCCAGATGAGCAGGGCCAGCACGAGCAGCAGCGAGAACACGGACGCCTTGCGCAGCGGCTTGTTCATGGAGGGGTGAGCTCCTTCCGGGACGTACGGCCGGATAACTCCCGGAAGGCAGTGTTTGGTTCCCGGTGGGGCTTTCCTGTGAGGTGGCCATGAGGCGCCTGTGGGGGGATCTCAGAGCATCTGCGATATAAGACATCTATGGCACATCACACACATCACAGCGCCCCCGCCGGAGCCCGGCGGGGGCGCTGTGATGTGTGTGATCGGTGCCGACCGGCCTTCGGTCAGCCCTTGGGGAGGGCCGCCAACTGGGCGGTGATCCGGGCGATATCGGCATCGGCAGTCGCCTGCCGGGTGCGGATCTTCTCCACGACATGGTCGGGGGCCTTGGCCAGGAAGCCCTCGTTGGACAGCTTCGCGGTCGTCTGCGCCTTGTCCTTCTCGGCCGCGGCGAGGTCCTTGGCCAGCCGCTTGCGCTCGGCCTCGACATCGATCGCACCGGACAGGTCCAGCGCCACGGTCGCGCCCGCGACCGGCAGCGAGGCGGTGGCCGTGAAGTCCTCACCGGCCGGCTGGAGCCGCAGCAGGGAGCGCATCGCGTCCTCGTGGGCGGCGAGCGAGGTGCCGGAGAGCTCCAGCCGGGCCGGGACCCGCTGACCGGGCTGGAGGCCCTGGTCGGCACGGAACCGGCGGACCTCGGTGACCACCTGCTGGAGGTTCTCGATCTCCCGCTCGGCCGCCTCGTCCCGGAAGCCGCTGTCGCCCGGCCAGTCCGCGATCACGACGGACTCCTGGCCGGTCAGCGACGTCCACAGCTTCTCGGTGACGAACGGGACCACCGGGTGCAGCAGCCGCAGCGTGACGTCCAGGACCTCGCCGAGGACGCGCCGGGCGGCGTCGGCCTCCGCGCCGCCCTTGGCGAAGGTGGTCTTGGACAGCTCGACGTACCAGTCGAAGACCTCGTCCCACGCGAAGTGGTAGAGGACGTCGGAGAGCTTGGCGAACTGGTAGTCCTCGTAGTACGCGTCGACCTCGGCGACCACCGCGTTCAGCCGGGACAGGATCCAGCGGTCGGTGGCGGACAGCCGCTCGGGAGCGGGCAGTTCGCCCTCGACCGTCGCGCCGTTCATCAGCGCGAAGCGGGTCGCGTTCCAGATCTTGTTGGCGAAGTTGCGGGACGCCTGGACCCAGTCCTCGCCGATCGGGACGTCCACCCCGGGGTTGGCGCCCCGGGCCAGGGTGAAGCGGACCGCGTCCGATCCATAGGCGTCCATCCAGTCCAGCGGGTTGACCGCGTTCCCAAAGGATTTGGACATCTTCTTGCCGAACTGGTCACGGACCATGCCGTGCAGCGCGATGGTGTGGAACGGCGGGGTGCCGTCCATCGCGTACAGGCCGAACATCATCATCCGGGCGACCCAGAAGAAGAGGATGTCGTATCCGGTGACCAGGACCGAGTTCGGATAGAACTTCTCCAGGCTCTCGGTCGGCTCGGGCCAGCCGAGCGTGGAGAACGGCCACAGGCCGGATGAGAACCAGGTGTCCAGGACGTCGCTGTCCTGGTGCCAGCCCTCGCCGCCCGGCGGCTCCTCGTCCGGTCCGACGCAGACGACCTCGCCGTTCGGCCCGTACCAGACCGGGATCCGGTGACCCCACCACAGCTGGCGCGAGATGCACCAGTCGTGGAGGTTGTCGACCCAGTCGAAGTAGCGCTTGGCCATGTCCTCCGGGTGGATCTTCACCCGGCCGTCGCGGACCGCGTCGCCCGCGGCCTTGGCCAGCGGGCCGACCTTGACCCACCACTGCATGGACAGCCGCGGCTCGATGGTCGTCTTGCAGCGCGAGCAGTGGCCCACGGAGTGGGTGTACGGGCGCTTCTCGGCGACGATCCGGCCCTCGGCGCGCAGGGCGCCGACCACGGCGCTGCGCGCCTCCAGCCGGTCCAGGCCCAGGAAGGGGCCGTGGGCGGTGATGACCGCGTGCTCGTCCATGACGGTCAGGTTCGGCAGGCCGTGCCGCTGCCCGATCTCGAAGTCGTTCGGGTCGTGGGCCGGGGTGACCTTGACCGCGCCGGTGCCGAACTCGGGGTCGACGTGCTCGTCGGCGACGATCGGGATCCGGCGGCCGGTGAGCGGCAGCTCGATCTCGGTGCCGACCAGATGGCGGTAGCGCTCGTCGTCGGGGTGGACCGCGACCGCGGTGTCCCCCAGCATCGTCTCGGCACGGGTCGTCGCGACGACGATCGAGTTGTCCCCCTCGCCGTACCGGATCGAGACGAGTTCGCCGTCATCGTCGTCGTACTCCACCTCGATGTCCGAGATGGCCGTGAGGCAGCGCGGGCACCAGTTGATGATGCGCTCGGCGCGGTAGATCAGCTCGTCCTCGTAGAGCCGCTTGAAGATCGTCTGGACGGCCTTGGAGAGCCCCTCGTCCATGGTGAAGCGCTCGCGGTTCCAGGCGACACCGTCGCCCAGGCGCCGCATCTGGCCGGAGATCTGCCCGCCGGACTCGCGCTTCCACTGCCAGACGCGCTCGACGAACGTCTCCCGGCCCAGGTCGTGCCGGGAGACGCCCTCCTTGGCCAGCTCGCGCTCGACCACGTTCTGCGTGGCGATGCCGGCGTGGTCCATACCGGGCTGCCAGAGCGTCTCAAAGCCCTGCATTCGCTTGCGCCGGGTGAGCGCATCGATGATCGTGTGCTCGAAGGCATGGCCGAGGTGGAGCGAGCCGGTCACATTGGGGGGCGGGATGACGATGGTGTAGGGCTCTTTGTCGCTCTTCGCGTCCGCCTCGAAGTAACCGCGCTCTACCCAGCGCTCGTACAGCGGCCCCTCTACATCGGCCGGCGCGTACTGGGTCGGCAGTTCGGGGTGGCTGTTCGGCCCGTTCGTGGGGCGCTGCGAAGAGTTCTCGGTCACGCCCGCAGTGTAAAGGGCCGCGGCCTTCCGTTACGAACCCGTTGTGGCCCCCGGGGCCGAGGCCCCCAGGGGCGTCGGGAAGGATGTTTGGTACCTGTCATGCGCATAAGGAGAGGCACATGAGCCATCAGCAGCCGCCGCCGCAGCCCGGCCCCTACGGGGGGCAGCCCGGGCCGTACGGCGCCGGTCAGCCGCCGGTGCCCAATCCGTACGCGCAGAGCCCGGGGTACGGCGGGCCGCCGCAGGGCGGCTACGGCCAGCCGGGTCCGTACGGCGGGTCCGGTGGCTACGGCCACCCCCAGCCCGCGAACCCCTACGGGCAGCAGCCCCAGCCGGGCCCCCCGCCCCAGCAGGGGCCGGGCTACTACGGCGGTCCCCGGACGCCGCCGCCCGCCCCGGCCCCCGCACCGGCGTCCGGTGGCCCGGGCAAGGGCAGGAAGGCCGGTCTCGCGGTCGGCGCGGTGGTGGTCGTGGCGGCGCTGGGGGTGGGGGCCTACGCGCTCTTCGGCGGCGGCAGCGGCGGCCCGTACAAGCTGACCACGCCCAAGACCGTGGCCGCGGACTACGAACGCCAGGGCTCGGGCACGGACGACAGCGATCTGTCCGCGGCGGGCCGTAAGGACCTCCAGCAGGTGCCGGTCGTCAAGGATCCGCATCTGGTGGCGGCCGACTACCAGACCTCCGGCAAGGAGATGCTGAAGTTCACCGGCGTCTGGGGCGATGTGACCGACCCGCAGCGGGGCGCGGACCTCGCGCTGGCGGTCATCGTCAAGACGCTGCGGGACAACGGCACGGCGCAGCCCAAGGGCAGCCCCCAAACGTTCTCGCCGGACGGCTTCGACGGGGACGTCCTGAAGTGCCAGTCCATGAAGTTCACCTCGGATCAGGGATCCATGGAGGCCCCCGCGTGCGTCTGGGGCGACAAGGACACCCTGGGCGTCACGGTCATGGCGGACCCGGCGGCCGCGGTGCTCGGCGGTGGCATGTCCCTTGAGGACGCCGCCGGCATCACGGCCAAGGTGCGCGAGGACGCGCGCGTCGAGATCGACGGCTAGCCCGCGACCGGCGCACGGCAACAAAAGAGCAGTTTCTAACGAGGGATGAAGATGAGCTACGACCAGCCGGGCCCTTACGGCCAGCAGCCCCAACAGCCGGGTCCCTACGGACAGGGTGGAGCGGCCGGCCAGCCCGGCTACGGCTACCCGCAGCAGCCGGGTCAGCCGGGTCCCTACGGACAGCCGCCGCAGCCGCCTCAGCAGGGCTACGGCTACCCCGGCCAGCCGCAGGGGCAGCCGGGCCCCTACGGCCAGCCCCCGAACCCGTACGCCCAGCAGCAGCCGTACGGCCAGCCGGGCATGCCGGGCCCGTACCAGCCGGACCCGGGGCAGGGCGGCAAGAAGAAGGGCCTGGCGATCGCGATCGGCGCGCTGGTCGTGGTGGCCGCGGTCGTCGGCGGCATCCTGGTGGTCCAGGGCGGCGGGGACGACGACAGCGGTGGCGGCGGCAAGGTCGCCGACGACAGCAAGCGGTACAAGCTCATCACTCCCCAGACAGTGGCCGGCGACTACACCAAGGACTCCTCCGGCGGGGGCGGGCTCACCTCCTCGGACGCGAACGACTTCGAGAAGTTCGGCGTCACCAACCCCGTGACCGTGAGCGCGGAATACAAGTCCGGCGAGGGCATGAGCGCCAAGAAGCTCCAGCTCAACGGCGTCTGGGGCAATGTGAAGGACCCCGAGGCGGTCGTCGACGGCGCCTTCGCGAAGATCGCGCAAGAGGCCGAGAAGGACTCCTCGACCAGCAGCGGGATGAAGGCCGAGCTCGTGGGCAGCCCGGAGTCGGTGACGCCCAGCGGCTTCGAGAACGCCGTGATGAAGTGCCAGAACACCAAGTTCACCCCGACCGGGGACTCGAGCTCCAGCGGCATTCCCAGCAAGGGCTTCTCGATACCGATCTGCATGTGGGGCGACCACAGCACGGTGGGCTATGTGGTCGTCTCCGACGCGGCCGCGGCGCTGTCCGGCAACAGCATGTCACTCGACGAGGCCGGCGAGATCACCGCGAAGGTCCGCAAGGACGCACGCGAGGAGATCACGTAGTCGAGCGGGTCGTCCCGTTCTCAGGCCGCAGCCGATCCGGAGGGGGATCCTCACACCCATGAGCCACAACCAGCCACCGCCGCCGGGTCCCTACGGCGGCGGACCCGGCCCGTACGGGGGCGCTCAGCCCCATCCGTACGGCGGGGGGCAGCAGCAGCCCGCGGAACCCAACCCGTACGCGCAGGCGCCGGGTTACGGCTATCCGCAGCAGCCCCCGCAGGGCTACGGCTACCCGCAGCAGGCGGGTCCCTACGGCCAGCCGCCCTACCCCGCGCCGCCCGCGCCGGGCGGGGGCTCCGGGGGCGGCAACCGCACCAAGATCATCGCGGTGACGGTGGCCGGGCTCGTGGTGGTGGGTGCGATCGTCACCGGCGCCGTGGTGCTGGCCGGTGGCGACGACGGCCCGAAGGCGATGAAGCTGGTCACCCCCAAGACGCTCGCCGACGGCACCTACACGCTGGACAAGGGCACGGACGACCTCGACCACGAGGGCACCAGCGTGCAGGGCAGCATGCCGGAGGGCGCGACCTCGGTCCTGGCCCAGTACAAGCGGTCGGACGACGACAACTCCGGGCTCGCCTTCTCCGGTATGTACGGCGAGATCAGCGACCCGGACACGGTCCGGGACGAGATGTTCAAGGGCTTCGAGGGCGGCGACGGCTCCCCCTCGGTGGAGAAGGGGCGCAAGCGGTTCCAGCCGGAGGGCGCTGACGGCCCGTCGGTGGAGTGCGAGGTGGTCAAGCTCTACGACCGGATCTACGCCCCGGCCTGCGCCTGGGCGGTGGGGACGGACGCGGCGATGGTGCTGGACGTCAACGCGGAGAACACCTCGGCGTCGGACGCCGACATGGAAGCCTTCGCCAAGGTGACCGCGGGCATCTACCAGGACACCCGCAAGCCCGCCTGAACGGCCCGCAAGAAGCCCACAGGGCGCGTACGACACGAAGAGGGCCCCGGGGACCGGGGCCCTCTTCGTACGCTCTCAGCGGGGCGCCTACGCGCTCTTCTCGTGCCGCTCGCCCGGCTCGGTGCCACGGGAGCGGGGCACCAGCGTGGGGTTCACATTGGAGTGCACGACGTCCTCGGTGATGACGACGCGGGCCACGTCCTTGCGGGACGGCACCTCGTACATCGCCGACATCAGCACCTCCTCGATGATGGCGCGCAGACCCCGGGCCCCGGTGCCGCGGAGGATCGCCTGGTCGGCGATGGCCTCCAGGGCCGGACGGTCGAAGTCCAGCTCCACACCGTCGAGTTCGAACAGCCGCTGGTACTGCTTCACCAGCGCGTTCCGCGGCTCGACGAGGATCTGGAGCAGCGCCTCGCGGTCGAGATTGTGCACGGAGGTGATGACCGGGAGACGGCCGATGAATTCCGGGATCATTCCGAACTTCACCAGGTCTTCGGGCATGACCTCCTGGAACTGGTCGCTCGCCTCGATCTCGCGCTTGGAGCGGATCGTGGCGCCGAATCCGATGCCCTTGGCGCCCGCCCGCGCCTCGATGATCTTCTCCAGACCGGCGAAGGCGCCGCCCACGATGAACAGCACATTCGTGGTGTCGATCTGGATGAACTCCTGGTGCGGATGTTTCCGGCCGCCCTGCGGCGGAACCGAGGCGGTGGTGCCTTCCAGGATCTTCAGCAGCGCCTGTTGAACGCCCTCACCGGACACATCACGGGTGATCGAGGGGTTCTCGCTCTTACGGGCCACCTTGTCGATCTCGTCGATGTAGATGATGCCCGTCTCGGCCTTCTTGACGTCGTAGTCGGCGGCCTGGATCAGCTTCAGGAGGATGTTCTCCACGTCCTCGCCGACATAGCCCGCCTCGGTGAGCGCGGTGGCGTCGGCGATGGCGAAGGGGACGTTCAGCATCCGGGCGAGGGTCTGCGCGAGCAGGGTCTTGCCGGAGCCGGTGGGGCCGAGCAGCAGAATGTTGGACTTGGCCAACTCGATGCCGTCGTCGCGGTTGTGGCCGCCGTTCTCACCCGCCTGGACCCGCTTGTAGTGGTTGTAGACGGCGACCGAGAGGGCCTTCTTGGCGGCCTCCTGGCCGACCACATAGCCCTCGAGGAATTCATAGATCTCGCGCGGCTTGGGGAGTTCCTCCCAGCGCACTTCGGAGGTCTCAGCGAGCTCCTCCTCGATGATCTCGTTGCAGAGATCGATGCATTCATCGCAGATGTACACACCCGGGCCCGCGATGAGCTTCTTCACCTGCTTCTGGCTCTTCCCGCAGAACGAGCACTTGAGCAGGTCGCCGCCGTCACCGATGCGTGCCACGAGGTGCTTCCCCTTCGCCTTGGATCCGCTTTGCTCCGCGGAACCGGGTGCTTGCGCTGCGCTTTCTGCTTCTTTTCCCGTGGGCCGGGGCCCCCAGCCCTCTACGACGGTACCTTGCCGGGCCCCCGGTTCGGGCCCCCCTTGGACCTACTCGGTCCAAGGGGGGTGTCACCACCGAAGATTCAGCCGAGACCGACCGACGTCTTGCGGGTGGAAACGATCTGGTCGACAAGACCGTACGACAGGGACTCCTCGGCCGTGAGGATCTTGTCCCGCTCGATATCGTCGCGGATCTTCTCGATGGGCGTGGTGGAGTGCTTGGCCAGCATCTCCTCGAGCTGCGAACGCATGCGAAGGATCTCGTTGGCCGCGATCTCCAGGTCGGAGACCTGACCACGCCCGGTCTCACTGTACGGCTGGTGGATCAGGATCCGGGCATTGGGCAGGGCCATCCGCTTACCCGGCGTACCGGCGGCGAGCAGTACGGCCGCGGCGGACGCCGCCTGGCCCATGCAGACCGTCTGGATGTCGGGCTTGACGAACTGCATCGTGTCGTAGATGGCGGTCAGCGCGGTGAACGAGCCGCCGGGCGAGTTGATGTAAACCGAGATATCACGGTCCGGGTCCATCGACTCCAGGCACAGCAGCTGCGCCATGACGTCGTTGGCCGAGGCGTCGTCGATCTGGACGCCCAGGAAGATCACGCGCTCTTCGAAGAGCTTCGCGTACGGGTCGTACTCGCGGATGCCCTGGGAGGTGCGCTCGACGAATCGCGGAACGACATAGCGGGATTCGGCCATCGGGCCGTCGTACAGGCCGCTGCCGGGGAAGTTGCTCATCTGGGTCTTCACCATCCTGTGGCGATCTGGGGGCTGGAGGTCGGCTACGGGACGGCGGGACTCAGGCCCCGGTGCCGCCCCCGCCCGGAACGCTGGAGGCGGACGTCATGACGTCGTCGACCAGGCCGTACGCCTTGGCTTCCTCGGCGGAGAACCAGCGGTCGCGGTCGGAGTCACGGACGATCTGCTCAACCGACTGGCCAGTGTGGAAGGCGGTCAGCTCGGCCATGCGCTTCTTGGTGTGCAGCAGCCGCTCGGCGTGAATCTTGATGTCCGAGGCGGAACCCGCCAGGCCCGCGGAGGGCTGGTGGATCAGGATCTCGGCGTTGGGCAGCGCGAAGCGCTTGCCCGGGGTGCCCGCGCTCAGCAGGAACTGGCCCATCGAGGCGGCGAGGCCCATGGCGATGGTGACCACGTCGTTCTGGATGTACTGCATGGTGTCGTAGATCGCCATGCCGGCCGAGATCGAGCCGCCCGGGGAGTTGATGTAGAGATAAATGTCCTTTTCCGGATCGGCGGCGAGCAGGAGCAGCTGAGCCGTGATCTTGTTGGCGATGTCGTCGTCGACCGGCTGGCCGAGGAAGATGATCCGCTCGCCGAGCAGCCGGTTGTAGACCTGGTCGCCGAGGCCACCGACGGTCGGCTCGCCGGCGGCGGAAGGCATCGTATTCGTCACGTATCCACCTGCTCGTCTCTGACGGCTTACTGGCCGTCTCAGCGTCTTCTTCTGGGGTTCGGGGACCTGGCGCCGGTGCGGCCCCGGCGGGCTTGTGAGACTCCCCTGCCCTCGTATCTACGGACCCTAACGCGCTGGTCGGCGGGCGCCATCCCGCATCAGGAACTGTTCGCTCTGAGCGCATGTCCCGGCGCCGGGGCGGCGTCGCGGAACACGAACGGGCCCGGACGCGCGCAGACGTTCGGGCCCGTTCGTACGGGCTGTGGAGCGGGCCGGGATCAGCTCTCGGCCTTGTCCTGCTTCTCCTGGGGCTCCGCGGGCTCCTCGGCGGCCTCGGTCGCCGCCTCGGCGGGCTTCTCCTCGGCCTCGGAGGTGACCTCGACCGTCTCGCCGGTCTCGTCCTCCTCGTCGTCCAGGTCGACGGTCTCGCCCTTGTCGTCGACGACCTTGGCGGCCTCGACCACCACGGCCAGCGCCTTGCCGCGGGCGACCTCGCCGACGAGCATCGGCACCTGGCCGCCCTCGACGACGGCCTGGGCGAACTGGTCGGGGCTCATACCGGAGGACTGCGCACGGCGCATGAGGTGCTCGGTGAGCTCCTCCTGGCCGACGGACAGCTGCTCCTTGTTGACCAGCTCGTCGAGGACGAACTGGGTCCGGATGCCCTTCTCGGCCTGCTCCTTGAGCTCGGCCTCGAACTCCTCGGCGGTCTTGTCCTGCATCTGGAGGTACGAGTCGAGGTTCAGACCCATCTGGGCCAGCTGGTGGTGCTCGAGGTTGTGCTTACGGGTGTTGATCTCGTCCTGGAGGAGCTTCTCCGGGATCGGCACCTCGACCAGCTCCAGGAGGGCGTCCAGCACCTTCTCCTGGGCCTGGGTGGCCTGCTCGAACTTCTTCGACCGCTCCAGGCGCGTACGGCTGTCCGCGCGCATCTCCTCGAGGGTGTCGAACTCGCTGGCCAGCTGGGCGAAGTCGTCGTCGAGCTCGGGCAGCTCACGGGCCTTGACCTCGGAGACCTTGACCGAGACCTCGGCCTCCTTGCCCTGGGCGGAGCCGCCCTTGAGCTCGGAGGTGAAGGTGGCGTCGCCGCCCGCCTCCAGGCCGGTCACGGCCTCGTCGATGCCGTCCAGCAGCTCGCCCGAGCCGATGGTGTAGGTGACGCCGGTGGCGACGCCGTCCTCCAGGACCTCGCCGTCGACCTTGGCCTCGAGGTCGATCACGACGATGTCGCCCTCGGCGGCGGCGCGCTCCACCGGGGTGGTGGTGGCGAAGCGCTCGCGCAGCTGCTCGACGGACTTGTCGATGTCCTCGTCCGAGACCTCGACGGAGTCGACGGTGACCTCGATACCGGAGTAGTCCGGGATCTCGATGGCCGGACGGATGTCGACCTCGGCGGTGAAGGTCAGCAGCTCATTGTCCTTGAGCTCGGTGATGTCCACCTCGGGCTGGCCGAGCGGGTTCAGCTCACCCTCGTTGACCGCGTCGGTGTAGAACTTCGGGAGCGCCTCGTTGACCGCCTCTTCCAGCACGGCGCCACGGCCGAACCGCTGGTCGATGATGCGGGCAGGGATCTTGCCCTTACGGAACCCGGGCACCGTGACCTGCTGGTTGATCTTCTTGTACGCCGCGTCGAGGCTGGGCTTGAGCTCCTCGA
Source organism: Streptomyces malaysiensis subsp. samsunensis (assembly GCF_024519315.1). Taxonomy (GTDB): domain Bacteria; phylum Actinomycetota; class Actinomycetes; order Streptomycetales; family Streptomycetaceae; genus Streptomyces; species Streptomyces malaysiensis. The sequence continues at coordinate 177,214 of NZ_JANIIC010000001.1, forward strand.
AGGGCACCTCGACAGTGAGCCGAACCCGGGTCGGGTTCAGGTTCTCCACGGCGCTCTTCACGGTTGGGTCTCCTTGGGGGCTGACGTGTGGTGTTCGGCTGCGGTGCGCTGTCGCGTCGCAGCGGATTCGCGTCCGGTTAAAAGACACAGACACGCAGCTTGCATAGTAACCGCAAGCATGACGGGCCCCACAACGCGATCTTGACGTCTGTGGATGGTCGGGGTGGCCGGATTCGAACCGACGACCTTCCGCTCCCAAAGCGGACGCGCTACCAAGCTGCGCCACACCCCGTCGGTGCGACACGTAGGGTACATGCCCGCGGACCCCCCGGCTGCCGCTTATTCGACTGGTGGGCAAGGGTGTGCGGGGAGCGGGGAGGAACCGCTACGATGCATGCCGTGCCGCGGTTCGGGTGATCACGCCTGGGCGGGGTGTTCCGGGAGACCGGTGCATCCGTGTACGCGGCGTGTGCGGGCGTAGCTCAATGGTAGAGCCCCAGTCTTCCAAACTGGCTACGCGGGTTCGATTCCCGTCGCCCGCTCCATGGCTTTCGGCCCGGTCCGGGGAACTCCCCGGACCGGGCCGTTCGCATTCGCGCACACTCGCCCATACGCACACACCCGAAGCGTCCGCGCCCCGGTGACTGGGGGCCGCGGACGCTTCGGGGTCGATGCTCAGGGGGTGGGGTCAGGGGTTGATGTCGGCAAGGGCCTCGGCGGCCGAGTCGAGGAAGTCCTGGATGTCCGGCGCGACGTTGGACGAGGCGAGCAGGAACCCGAAGAGGATCGCGACCAGGGCCGGCCCCCACTTGACTCGACCATTACGGATCATCAGCACCAGGATGATGCCCACCAGCAGTACCAATGACAGGGAAATGGCCACAACATCCCACCCTCGGTCGCACACGTCTCACAGGCCCGGAAGCACGCGACCCCGCACACCCCCGCAGCCCCTATCGTGCCATCAACTCCCCCCGCTCAGCAGTGGGGTGGAGCGATAAACGGTCACTTGTGCACACGACACCCACCCCACCGGTACCCGTCCGGTATCCGTTCATTCAAAGGGGCATGAGTGACGCTGCCCACAACTCGGCGAAGCGCCCGAGCGATGAATTCGGACCGCCCCGTCCCACCGCTCCAGATGATCTAGGACAGGAATTCCGAATTCGCCCGGCGATCACTCGGCAGGGTGACAAAACACCAATGAATCAGACATTCCACCGGAGCCCCCTGCGGGGCATATGCCCCAATTAAGTGGGATGAAAGCCGTCAGAACGGACGGCCTGAGCCAGGATATCGAATGATCGCATCGCTTTGTCGACTCTCCGGTCGACTTCGTGGGACCGACTATCGGCCGCGCCACGAAGACTATGAACGGAAAGCAAACTGAACGAGGTTTTACGCAATACAGGTTTCAGCGCTATCGTGCCTCAGATGTTTCACGCTGCCATGACTCCCCCACGCGCAGTGAGGTCCCGGGTGGTCTCCCCCAGTTCCTGGTGGGAGGGCCTGTGACCAACTCCCTGCGCCCACACGGTTATCAGCGGACCCCGCTCCCCGAGGAGACCGCGCCCACTCCCCCCACGCCGCGGGCCGAAGAACCAGGGCAGCAGGCGACGACCCCGCCCGCCCCCACCTCCCCCGCCGGACAGAAGCCCAAACAGCGGGACGCGTTCTTCGACAACGCGAAGTACCTCGCCATCGTGCTGGTCGCGATGGGCCACTCGTGGGAGCCGCTGACCGACAGCAGTCGCACCGCGGAAGCGCTGTACATGATCGTGTACACCTTCCACATGCCGGCCTTCATCCTGATCTCCGGCTACTTCTCGCGCAGCTTCGACATGCGACCGGACCGGCTCAAGCGGCTGATCACCGGGGTGGCGGTGCCCTACCTGATCTTCGAGGTCGCGTACACGCTGTTCAAGCGCTGGGCGGACGACGATCCGACGTACGACTTCAGCCTGCTGGACCCCTGGTATCTCACCTGGTTCCTGATCGCGCTGTTCGTATGGCGGATGTCCACTCCGCTCTGGAAGCTGGTGCGCTGGCCGATCCCGCTCTCGCTCGCGGTCGCCACGCTCGCGGCGGTCTCGCCCGACATCGGCGACGACCTGGACATGCAGCGGCTGCTCCAGTTCCTGCCGTTCTTCGTCCTCGGCCTGTGCATGAAGCCCGAGCACTTCCAGATGATCCGCCGGCGCTCGGTGCGGATCGCGTCCGTGCCGATCTTCGCGTGTGCCTTCGTGTTCGCCTACTGGGCGGCGCCGCGGATGAGCTCGGCGTGGTTCTACCACCGCGACAGCGTCCAGGAGCTGGGCGCGCCGCCGTGGACCGGCCCGGTGATGACGCTCGCCCTCTTCGGCTGCTCGGTCGTGCTCGTCAGCTGCTTCTTCGCCTGGGTGCCGCGGCGCCACATGTGGTTCACGGTGCTGGGCGCGGGCACGCTCTACGGCTACCTGCTGCACGGCTTCCTCGCCAAGGGCTCCCGCTTCTGGGGCTGGTTCGACGACTACCAGTGGCTGCACAAGCCGCTGGGTGAGATCACGGTCACGATCATCGCCGGCTCGGTGATCACCGTGCTGTGCACGCCTCCCGTCCAGCGCGCCTTCCGCTTCGCCATGGAGCCGAAGATGGCCTGGGCCTTCCGTAAGGACCCTGCCGAACAGGCACGGAGCCGTACGACGACGGCGGCCTAGCGCGCCGAGGCCACGACAGCGAAGGGCCGGCCCGCGGACTGACTCCGCGGGCCGGCCCTTTTGTCGGCCCAGCGCGGCCAGGTGGCCCTTCAGCCCCGCGACCCGGCAGCCCCGCGGCGTGACAGCCCCGCGGCCCGGCCGGCTCACGGCTTCGCGCGGCGCAGCGCCACACGGGCCGGGAGCGCCGTCGCCGCCAGGCCGAGCGCCACGGCGGTGCCCGCGAAGCCCGCGTAGACGAGCGGCGGCGCATACGGGCCCTCGCCGGTCAGGCCGCGCGTCATCGGCACGAGCGTGGCCAGGGCGATCGCCGTGCCCAGGGCGATGCCCGCCGTGGCCACCAGCAGCGCCTCCCACCGCACCATTCCGAGCACCTGCCGCCGGGTGGTGCCGATCAGCCGCAGGGTGCTCAGTTCGCGGCGGCGGTCCAGCACGGTCATCACCAGAGTGTTTGCCGCGGCGACGACGGCGAAGCCGCCGAGGACGCCCGCCATGACGATGTTGGCCCAGGCGTTCAGCTTGCGGTCCTCGTCCTGGGCCGCCGCGTAGCCGTCCCCGTCGGTGGCGTCCTCGCCGATCCGGCCGAGTGCCGCGGCGACCGCCTTACGGTCGGCACCCCCGGCGTCCCGCACCAGCACATCGCTGTCGAACGACGACGTCACATGGCCGATAAGTGCCGCTCGGGGGAGGGTGAGCTCGGCGATCCCCAGCCCTCGCCCGTAGATCGCGACCACCGTGGGCGAGATCTTCGTGCCGTCCGGGAGGTGGAGGACGAGCCGGTGGCCGACCCGGGCATGGGCCGCCTTCGCCAGGAGCGCGTCCACGGCCACCCGGCCCGGCCCCAGGGCGTCCAGGCGCCCCTGGCGGACGTCCAGGTCCTGCACGGCCACCAGGTCACGGCCGCTCCCTGAGACGCCCTGTACGGACGCGGGCCGCATCCAGCGGCCGTCGCCCGAGCCCACCGGGACCAGCACCCCGGTGCGCAGCAGCCCCACCGACGCGGCCACGCCCGGTACCGAGGCGGCGCGGGCCGCGGTACCGGCCGGGAGTCCGTCCGGGGCGGAGATCACCTGGTCGGCGACGATGCCCGCCCGCCGCTGGCGGGCGCCCGCGTGGTCCTCGCTGGTGTGCATGAAGACCAGGGTCGAGGCGAAGGCCATGGCCAGCACGATCGGGGTGATCGCCGAGGCCAGGCGGCGGGCGTTGGCCCGGATGTTGGCCGAGGCCAGATGGGCCGGTGCCGGTCCGGCGCGCAGCGGCAGGCCGATCAGCCATGCGCACAGGCGGGCGATGAGCGGGCCGAGCAGGGCCACGGCGAGCATGAACAGCATCACGACCCCGAGGGCGGCGTTGGCCGCGTCGTCCCCGGAGGCGGAGGCGGCGACGCCGGTCATGACGATGCCGCCGGCCAGGGCCGCGACGCCGAGCACCGTACGGATCACACCGGGCCGCAGCCGCTCCACGGCCGCCTCGCCGAGCGCCCGCCCCGGTGGGAACCGCGCCGGGCGGCGGGCGGCCATCAGGCCCGCCAGGAGCGAGGTGAGGAGGCCGGCGCCGACGGCGACGACGAGCGGGATCCAGGAGACGGAGAGCTCCACGGGCCCGGGGATGGCGCCCTTCTCCTCGAGCTGCCCGAACCACCAGCGGGCGAGGGCGTAGCCGGGCGGCAGACCGGCCGCGCCCGCGAGCGGGGCGACCAGCAGCGCCTCGGCCGCGACGGAGCGGCGGATCTGGCGCGGGGTGGCGCCGATGGCCCGCAGCAGGGCCACCTCGCGGCCGCGCTGGCCGACGGAGAGGGCGACGGTGCCCGCGGTGGTGAAGGCGGCCACGGCGGTGGCGATGCCGCCGAAGGAGCCGCCGAGGACGATGAGCATCTCCTTGGCGTTGGCGAGCGCGGGCTCCTCGATGGCGCCGCGGCCGCCGCCGGTGTGCACGCGAGGGGAGTGCGCCGCGCCCTTCACGGCCCGCTCCAGATGTGCGGCCAGCCGGTCGGGGGCGGTGCCGGGGCGGGGCTGGACCAGGACGGCGTCCACGGCGGCGGGGTGGCCGCTCAGCGCCTGAGCCCGGCGGTCGGTGAACCACGCCGTAAGGCCGTCGCCGTCGGCGCCGCCCGCCTTACGGGTCACACCTCAGACCCGGAAGGTGTGGCGGCCGTCCGGCGCGGTCACCGTGATCCGGCCGCCGACGCCGGTACCCGCCGCGCGGGCGGCCCCGGGGCTGAGCACGGCCTCGCCATCGCGGGGCGCCGCGCCCGAGGCGAGCGCCACGCCCGTGAAGGGCGCCGCGCCCCAGCCATGGCCGGTGAACGCCCCATGGGCGGTGCGGAGCGGGAAGGTCACGTCCGGGGCCGCGGCCGCGGCCCCGGGGGTGCGGGCGGCGGTGGCCACCAGGGAGGCGTCGAGCCGGGCGCGGTCGGGGACCTGCTCCGACTCCTGCGAGCGGCCGTCGCCGTGGCCGATTACGTAGCGCACCCGCTGGTCGGCGGCGATCACGACCGGGGCGTTCGCATAGCGCTGCGGCGGTACGGACGCCCGTATCCCGGTCTCCAGCAGGATGCCGCACGCGGACACGATCGCCGCGGCCATGGCCAGGGCGACGAAGGTGCCCGCGAAGGCGGATGGTTTGAACCGGACGGCGGCGCGGGCCAGTCCGTTGGTGAGCGGCCTCACCGGGCCCCCTCGACTGGCACGGCGAGGGCCGGAGTGCGGGTGGTGAGGCGGCTCATCCGCTCGGCGATCTCGTGCGCCGGGGAGCGGAGGAGCCGGTCGGCGATGGCGCCGTCGGCGAGAAAGAGCACCCGGTCGGCGTAGCTCGCGGCGACCGGGTCGTGCGTGACCATCACCACCGTCGCGCCCAGCACGTCCACCGCGTGCCGCAGCAGGGTGAGCACCTCGGCGGCGGTGTTGGTGTCCAGGGCGCCGGTCGGCTCGTCGGCGAAGACGACGTCGGGGCGGGTGACCAGGGCACGGGCGATGGCCACCCTCCCCCAGCCTTCGGCCGGGAGGTGCCCCCTGCTGCTGCCCGCCGGAGAGCTCACCGGGCCGCCGCCTGGTCCGGTCCTCGGGACCGACCTGGGCGAGCACCGCACGGGCCCGCTGGCGGTCGGGGCGGGCGCCCGCGAGCCGCATCGGGAGCGGCACGTTCTGCTCGACCGTCAGGGAGGGGAGGAGGTTGAAGGACTGAAAGACGAACCCGAGGCGGGCACGGCGCAGCGCTGTGAGCTTGTTCTCACTCATTCCAGTGATTTCGGTACCACCGAGCTTGACGGACCCGGCGGTCGGCCGGTCGAGCCCGGCGGCGCACTGGAGGAAGGTCGACTTACCGCAGCCGGAGGGGCCCATGACGGCGGTGAAGCTGCCGTGCGGAAGGGCCAGGTCGATACCGCGCAGGGCATGGACGGCGGTGCGGCCACGGCCGTAGCGGCGCTGGACGCCGTGGAGTTCGATGGCGGGGGCGTGGTGGTGCGGCGTCGGTGCCGCGGTCTCTCGCCGCTTGCGCAGCCGCATGGTGGTGGCCCTTCCGAGGAGTTCGCCCGATTCCCCTCGAACGTAGGGATTACGGCCCCTCGGCGGCCATGACGGCCACCGGCGTATCCGGGGTGGGGCTAACCCCCGCCGGGCCCGCCCGGGGCGCCACAGGGCGGCCTGGCGGGCCCGGGAGGCGCGGCTGCCGGCGGCGGATCAGCAGCGTGCTGTCGCTACTGGCGGCAGATCAGCAGCAGGGCCCGGTCGTCGTTGACGTCCTTCGCGACCGTCTCGATCAGGTGCCAGGCCGCGCCCTGGAAGCCGGAGCCGACATAGCGGTCCGCCTCGCCGGTAAGGCGGTCGATGCCTTCGCTGATGTCCCGGTCGGCGGTCTCGACGAGGCCGTCGGTGAAGAGCATCAGGACGTCGCCGGGGCGGAGGGTGCCCTTGGTGGGGTCGAACTGGGCGCCGTCGTAGACGCCCAGCAGCGGGCCCTCGGCGGTCTTCTCCTCCCACTTGCCGGTGCCCGCGCTCAGCTGGAGCGCGGGCAGATGTCCGGCGGAGAAGAGCTCGAAGTCGCCGCTGTCGAGATCGAGGACGAGATGGATGGAGGTCGCGAACCCTTCATCCCAGTCCTGGCGCAGCAGATAGCCGTTGGCGGCCGGGAGGAAGCCGTGCGGGGGCAGGGAGCCCAGGAGGCCGCCGAAGGCGCCGGAGAGCAGCAGGGCGCGCGAGGCGGCGTCCATGCCCTTGCCCGAGACGTCGGTGAGGACGACCTCGAGGGTGCGGCCGCCGCCGGTGCGGGCGGCGACCACGAAGTCACCGGAGAACGACTGTCCCCCGGCCGGGCGCAGCGCCATCTCGCGGTGCCAGCCGCGCGGCAGACCGGGCAGCTTGCTCTGGACGCGGATGCGCTCGCGCAGGTCGAAGAGCATGGTGCCGCCGCGCCGCCAGGGCACCCCGACGCGGCTGCGGAACTGGGCGATCAGCAGGCCGAAGAAGCCGACGGCGGCGACGACCAGGATGGTGCCGGGAGTGACCCGGGAGGAGGCGTCCTCCTCGGTGTACGGGCCGAGCACGGCGGACTCCACGATCAGGGCCGTGGCGGCTGCCGCGTACAGGGCGAGCAGACTGGCCGGGCGCAGCAGCAGCCCGCCCGCGACGATGGGCAGGACGAGGGCGGACGGGGAGCACCAGTCGGGCTGGGCGATGGTGCCACCGGCGATGGCGGGGACGCCGAGGAGCAGCGCGGTCAGGGCGAGCCGGTCGGACCCCTCACCCCGGAAGTAGTCGACTCCGGCTTTGCGCACGCCTGTGCGAGCCCGGTGCAGAGCTCTGCGCATCCGGGCCCACGGAGTGTCCACGCCGCCAATCATTGCATCGGGACCCTACCCACCCGTTCGGACGCGCGTCGATTCGTGGCGCGTTGAAACACCCAGCCAGGGGGCAATCGTAAGCGAAATTCGTTCGCGTGTACGGGAAACGGCTGCTAGGGATGGGAATATGAGGACTGAGCTGCGCGTGCTCGACCCATCGATTTGGGATGATTGGTACGGAAAACTGCTACTCGCGTTCGGGGGAGTTCCCGAAGCGCCGGAGGAATCCGCGCTCTGGCGGGAGTTGACCGAATGCGAGCGCTCCATCGGCGCGTGGGACGGCGCCGACATCGTCGGCACGGCCGGGCTGTTCAGCTTCCGGCTGTCGGTCCCGGGCGGCGGGATCGTCCCCGCGGCCGGTGTCACGATGGTGAGCGTACAGGCCACGCACCGGCGGCGCGGGGTGCTCCGGGCCATGATGCGGCGGCAGTTGGACGACGTCCGTGCCGCCGGTGATGAGCCGCTGGCCGTTCTGACCGCTTCGGAACCGGACATCTACGGACGGTTCGGCTACGGCGCGGCCACCCAGAACGCCTACGCCGAGATCGACACCGCCCGGGTGCGGCTGACCGTCCCCGAGGGCACCGACGACGTGAGGCTGCGCGCCGTGCCCCCGGAGTCCGCCGTCGAGGCGTGCGAGGCCGTCTACGCCAGACGGGTGACCGCGCGGCCGGCCATGCTGGAGCGGCTTCCCGGCTGGGAGCGGCTGCCGGTGCTGGACCCGCAGGGCGAGCGCGAGGGGGCGTCCCCGCTGCGCTGTGTGCTGGCCGAGTCGGGCGGCGAGGTCAGCGGCTACGCGCGGTTCGCGGTCAAGCCCGACTGGGATCTGACCGGGGCGAAGGGCACGGTCCTCCTGCGCGATCTGGAGGCCCTTGACCCGGCGTCCTACGCGGCGCTGTGGCGCTTCCTCTTCGACATCGACCTGACCTCGGTGCTGCGGACCGGCCCCCGCCCGGTCGACGATCCCTGGCAGCATCTGGTCTCGGACATCCGGCGGTGCGCCGTGAGGACGCGCGATTCGCTGTACGTCCGTCTGGTGGACGTGGGCGCCGCGCTCGAGGCACGGGCGTACACGGCCCCGGTGGAGGCCGTCCTGGAGGTCACGGACCCCTTCTGCCCCTGGAACGAGGGGCGCTGGCGGCTGAGCGGCGACGCCAAGGGCGCCTCCTGCGAGCGCACGAGCGACGCTCCCGATCTCCGGCTGGGGGTGCGGGATCTGGGAGCGGCGTATCTCGGCGGGGTCTCGCTGACCGCGCTGGCGGGTGCGGGACGCGTCCAGGAGGCCCGTCAGGGCGCCCTTACGGAGGCCGCGGCCGCCTTCGCGTCCCCGGTCGCCCCATGGCTGCCGCACGGCTTCTGAGACCTCGGGGTCCGCGACAGCCAGGCAAGGGTCAGGACAAGGGGCTCTGGCAGTCGGGGCACCAGAAGAGGTTGCGGGCGGCGAGATCGGCGGTGCGGATCTCGCCACCGCAGACATGGCAGGGCTGTCCGGCGCGCCGGTAGACATAGACCTCACCGCCGTGGTCGTCCACGCGCGGCGGGCGGCCCATCGCCTCGGGGATGTGCTCGGGGCGGACGGTGTCGATCCGGTTGTTCCGCACCCCCTCGCGCATCAGCACCACCAGATCGGCCCATATCGCGTCCCATTCGGCGCGGGTCAGCGCACGGCCGGGCCGGTAGGGGTCGATGCCGTGCCGGAAGAGCACCTCGGCGCGGTAGACGTTCCCCACACCGGCGATCACCTTCTGGTCCATGAGCAGCGCGGCCACGCTGACGCGGCTGCGGGAGATCCGGGCCCAGGCCCGCTCCCCGTCGTCCGCCGGGCGCAGCGGATCGGGGCCCAGCCGGTCGTGGATCGCCTGCTTCTCGCCATCGGTGATCAGCGCACAGGCGGTCGGGCCGCGCAGATCCGCGTACCCCTCGGGGTTCGCCAGTCGCAGCCGGACGGTGTCGGTGGGCGGCGGGGCGGGGGCCGGGCCGAAGGCGTACGTACCGAAGAGCCCCAGGTGGACATGGACCCACCCGGTGGCCGCGAAGTCCAGGAAGAGGTGCTTGCCGTGCGCCTCGGCGTGGCGCAGCGGCTGACCGTCGATCAGCCCGGCGCCGTCGGCGAACTTCCCCTGGGGGCTAGTGGCCCGGACGGGCCGGCCGCCGAAGGTCTCGACGTGGTCGGCGGCCAGCCGGTGGATGGTGTGCCCTTCGGGCATCAGTCGCCTTGCGGGTGGTGGGCCGGGATGGGCGGCAGCTCGCCGGTGGTCTCGTAGCCGGTGAGCATCTCGATACGGCGGGTGTGCCGCTCCTCGCCGGAGTACGGGGTGTTCAGGAAGACCTCGACGAACTTGGTCGCCTCGTCCTGGGTGTGCATCCGGGCGCCCACGCTGATCACATTGGCGTTGTTGTGCTCACGGCCGAGGGACGCGGTCTCCTCGCTCCAGGCCAGCGCCGCGCGCACTCCCTTGACCTTGTTCGCCGCGATCTGCTCACCATTGCCGGAACCGCCGATGACGATGCCGAGACTCTCCGGGTCGGCGGCGGTCCGCTCCGCGGCACGCAGGCAGAACGGCGGGTAGTCGTCCTGCGGGTCGTAGATGTGCGGGCCGCAGTCGACGGGCTCATGGCCGGCCGCCTTGAGCCACTCCACGAGGTGGTTCTTGAATTCGAAACCGGCATGGTCGGAGCCGAGGTACACGCGCATGTACCGAGTCTGTCATGGCCGTGTGATCGCCGCCGCCTCGGGTAGGCGTCGCATAAATCTCTGAAATGCCAAAGAACCTCATGAAAACCTCAAGTAACGATCTGGAATCAAAGGTTCAACTGGCGGACCTCCTGAGATTCACTGGCGTCGCTCGTAACCCGAGAGCAAAGGAATCGAGCACATGAGCGCACAATCTGCGACCAAGCCGGAGGGGCAGCAGCCACCCGGCGACCCGGGTTCTCCCGACGGCCTCAAGGCGGGGCTCAAGAACCGCCATCTCTCGATGATCGCGATCGGCGGGGTGATCGGCGCCGGTCTCTTCGTCGGCTCCAGCGCGGGTATCGCGAAGGCCGGGCCCGGCATTCTCATCTCGTATGCGCTGGTCGGCCTCATGGTCGTCTTCGTCATGCGGATGCTCGGCGAAATGTCCGCCGCCAATCCCACCTCCGGCTCCTTCTCGGCCTACGCCGACCGGGCGCTCGGCCGCTGGGCCGGTTTCTCCATCGGCTGGCTGTACTGGTTCTTCTGGGTCGTGGTGCTGGCGGTCGAGGCCACCGCCGGCGCCAAGATCCTGGAGGGCTGGTGGCCGGCCGTCCCGCAGTGGGGCTGGGCGCTGATCGTGATGGTGGTGCTCACCGCGACCAACCTGGTCTCGGTCGGCTCCTACGGTGAGTTCGAGTTCTGGTTCGCCGGGATCAAGGTCGTGGCGATCGGCGCGTTCATCGTGATCGGCGGGCTCGCGGTTTTCGGGCTGCTGCCGCATTCGGACAACGAGGGCGCGGGTCTGGGCCACCTCACCGACAGCGGCGGCTTCCTGCCGAACGGGCCGGGCGCCATCCTCACCGGCATACTGCTGGTGGTCTTCTCCTTCATGGGCAGCGAGATCGTCACCCTCGCGGCCGGTGAGTCCGCGAACCCGCAGCGGGCCGTCACCAAGGCCACCAACAGCGTGATCTGGCGTATCGCGGTCTTCTACCTGGGCTCGATCTTCGTCGTGATCACCCTGCTGCCCTGGGACGCCAAGGCGATCGCCGACAAGGGCAGCTATGTCGCGGCGCTCGACTCGATCGGCATTCCGCACGCCGGCGACATCATGAACGTGATCGTGCTGACCGCGGTGCTCTCGTGTCTGAACTCCGGCCTCTACACCGCCTCACGCATGGCCTTCTCGCTCGGCCGGCGCGGTGACGCCCCGGCCGCCTTCGCCCGCACCAACAGCCGCGGCGTCCCGCAAGCCGCGATCCTCGGCTCGGTCGTCTTCGGCTTCGTCGCGGTCTGGTTCAACTACCAGTGGCCGGACACGGTCTTCACCTTCCTGCTGAACTCCTCGGGTGCGGTCGCGCTCTTCGTATGGCTGGTGATCTGCTTCAGCCAGCTGCGGATGCGCGGGATGATCCTGCGTGAGAACCCCGAGAAGCTGATCGTCCGGATGTGGCTGTTCCCGTATCTGACCTGGGCGACGATCGCGATGATCTCGTTCGTCCTGGTCTATATGCTCACCGACAAGGACGGGCGCGAGCAGGTGATCCTCTCCGCGCTGGTGGCCGTGCTCGTGGTGGCCCTCGCCCTGGTCCGGGACCGGATCACCGGCGGCCCCCGGCCCGCTGCGGCCACGTCCGCCGATGCCGCCACCGACGCCTCCGCCGAGGAGACGGCGGCCCGGTAGGAGCGCGCGCTCTGCTGATTCCCCGTGCCCCTGGGCGGCGGCCCGTATACCGCCGCCCAGGGGCACAGCAGTGTTCAGGGGTACGCCCAGGGGCCCTGCGCCCCGGCTCAGACGACGCGCGGAAGGATCCGCTCCGCGAAGCGCCGGACCGCGTCCAGCACCCCCATGCCCCGGTGCCCGACGCCGGGCACGATGTCGAGGGTGGGCGCGGGGGGCCGCGAGCTGGGCGATGAACCGGGCCGTCCAGTCCCCTGTCAGCAGGTTGGGGCCGAGTGTCGTCAGTCGCTCCTCCCCGCTGCCGAGGTCAGGGAGCAGACCAAGCGGCGGGGGTAGGTGCGGGCGGGCCAGCATGAACGAGATCTGTCCACCGAGAAAGCGGCCGGACGCCGTGCCGTCGCCGTGAACGGTGAGCCGGGCCAGTTCGGAGGCGTACAACCAGCCGCCCACTGTGGCGAGCACGATTCCGCCGGGCTTGGTCTGGTCGATCCAGTTCCGGGGCATGGTCAGGGCCCCGCAAGTGGCGATCACCCGGTCGTAGGGAGCGCCGTCCCGGTGCCCCGCCCGACCGTCGCCGACTACCAGCTCCGGCCGGTAGCCGCAGGCTCCCAGGGGAGCGGCAGCTCGCCCGGACACCTCGCGGTCCACCTCGACCGACACCACCGATCCATCGCCGAGCCGATGGCACAGCAGAGCGGTCGAGTAGCCGGTACCGGTGCCGATCTCCAGGACGCGGTGTCCGTCCTCGACCCGTAGCTCTTCCAACATCCTCACGACGAGGCTCGGCATCGTGCTGGACGAGGTGGGGGCCCGCATGATCTCTCCCCGGAGATCTCCGGGAACCACTGTGCCCGCGATCTGAGTGACCAGGGATTCATCGGCGTAGCAGCGTTCCAGCCACCGCCCGTCCCCGTCCGGAAGCACGGGGCGCCATGCGGTCGGTGAGGTCCCTGGGACCTGCTCGAAAAATCCGCCCCGCAGAAATTCATGACGTGGGACAGCCTCCACGGCCACCCGCCATGGCGCGGTGCGCAGACAGTCCGCTTCCCTCAGACGCTCGCCGAGCCGCATCCGAAGCCGTTCGTCGTCCCTCATCACGGCTTCCTCTCCAGCAGGTCTGCCATCGCCGCCACCATCGGCAGCCCGGTCTCCGGTTCCAGCCACGCCCACTGGCCGGAGGGATTGCATTCCGGAAACCACCATCGCCCGTCCCGGTCCACCGCGAAGTCAAAAGCGCCGAAGACCAGCCCGAAGTGGGTGAGGTAGCCGAACAGCGCCTCGGTGATCCCGTCCGGTGGCTGGACGACGTCGTAGGTCAATCGGCTGTAGTCGGTACGCCAGTCCAGCAGGTCGGAGCCGATCCGGACGCAGAACACCCGCCTGCCGATCACCGTCACCCGGACGTCCGCCACCTTGTCCACGCGTTGCTGGAACAGATGGGCCGTGCCGGCCACACCCCGTTCGATCTCGTCAGCCGCGACATCGGCTACCTTCACCGTGCACGACACGCCCCCGACGCGGTACAGCGGTGTGGACAGCGGTTTGTAGATCACCGGAGCATGGCGCCTGATGAACGCCCTAGCCGCGTCCGGGGCACTGGTGATCAGCGTTGGCGGGATACGGAAACCGGCCTCGGCGGCGGCAGCGAGGCCGGAAGGCTTGAACTCGGCGTCTCCGATGCGGTGCGGATGGTTGACGTAGAAGCAGCCGGGCAAGGCGGCCAGTACGCCACCCAGGCCGTATCGGGCCTGGGTGATGGCGAAGCGTGCCGTCTGGTCGTCCAGATGCGGAAAGGCGAACCCGGTGGGCCTCCGGTAGTACAAGGAGCGTACGCGGGTGAGATCGGCGGTCCTGGAAGGTGTGGTCGGCGTTCCGGCGATACCGGTCCGTGTGACGGTGGCCGCGACCGACAGTGTGGAGGGGAAATCTCCGGAGTCGAAGCGCACGACCGGGGTGCCCCTGCCGTGCAGTTCCTCGATCACCAGGTCGGTCGTGGGGTCGTCCAGATTGGTGACGACCAGTACCGGGCGTGTGTCGATCACTGGTCGCTGTCGTTCCCGGTGTCCTGGTCACCGCCGCCGGAACCGCCGGGCCCAGCGCCGTCCGACGGGTTGCCCGTGTTCGTGGCGGGATTGGTGCCCGTACTGGTTCCATGGCCCGGCATCTCCATCGCCTGACCGCGGGCGTTGAAATAGCGGGTCGTCTGGGTCACCGGATCCAGTTCCGCGCGAGCGTATTCCGGGGCGAAGGCCGGATAGGGGGCCATGCGTCGTAAGCCCCAGGGGACGGGGCTGATGGCCCCCGAGGACAAGGGGGTCCCGGCGGGGAGCCGGTCGGAGTGAGCGAACATGCGGATGCCTCCTGACGGTGGTGGATCACTTCTCTTCGTGGGGCGCACGTAACTCGGCCCAGACGCGTTTCCCCCAGGGCAGCCCGTCCGTGCCCCAACGGGCGCTGATGGCCTCGACTATCGCCAGCCCCCGCCCGTTCTCGTCCTCCGCGCCCGGCGTCCGACGCACCGGGTACGTGCGGGACTTGTCGATGACGGCTACCCGCACCCAGCGCGGGCCCGGACGGGAGACGGTGACGCGAAGACAGTGGCTGCCGCTGTGGGCGACGGCGTTGGCGACCAGTTCGGAGACGATCAGCGCTCCCGCATCGGCGAGATCGGCCAGCCCCGTGCACGCGGCACGCACCAGACGCCGGGCCCGTATCGCCGACTCCGCCTCGCACGGCAGCGACTGGCTGTAAGCAGGGCGGCCGGTCGCGGCGGGGCGCGTGTCATTCGAGGGCTGCACGGGCATGGTCGGTCCTTCCTGGAGAGCGGAGCATGGAGCGAAGTGCGTCCGCGGACAACCAGGTAACCGAGAGGAGTTCCGTGTGTGCATGCCGTATCCATAGGTGACCCACAGGCGGAGCCCTGTCGTTTTGACGTTTTTGGGGGCCACATCGGACGATGGATCATCTAACGTTCCGCTATGCCGCGAACACGCAATGATGCGCTCGCCGCCTGGATGGCCGAGCACAAGGTCACCACCAACGAGCTCGCCGAGCGGCTCAATTCCGCGATCGCCGAATTCACAGGCTCGTACGGCACATGCACCGAACGGGGCGTCTTCCGCTGGCTTTCGGGTGAAATCGCCTGGCCCCATGCGCGCCAGCGAGTCGCTCTGGAACGGGTCACCGGCCACACGCCCGTCCAGTTAGAGTTCCAACCGAGGGGCCGCCCAACTGGCCCGATTCCTGCCTCTCCTGAGGAGGATCCCTTGTACCGACGTGCCTTCCTTACGGCTGCGACTGCCGCCGGTGCGTCTTTGGCCGCACCCAACGCCGCGTTTCCGCGTCGTTTGGGGTCCGCCGATGTAGACCGTCTGAACGGCAAGCTCGCCGCCTTGGTGGCCATGGACGACCGCTATGGCGGCACACTGGATCTTGAGCGACACTCAGCCGCCCTCGCCAGGGAAACCTTGAGCCTGCAACAGGGCGGTACCGCCTCGAGCCGTATCCGATCTGAGCTGTACGCCGTCGCCGCCGCCTTCGCGACCAGCGCCATGTGGGCCGCCATCGATGGCCGCCGCCTGGACGTCGCACAGGACCATCTGAACCAGGCCGTGACGCTGTCAGGGCTGGCGGGCGATTCAGCCGTGCAGTTCAGAGTCTGGGGTCACGCCAGCGCGCTCTACTACCAGCTCGGTCGTCACACCGACGCCATGGCCGCCTCCGAAGCCTCACGTGCCACGGCGATCACCCGTCGGGATCCCTTATTCGCCTCGCTCGCGCTGGCACGTCTTTCGGTTGACCATGCCGACTCCGGCGATGCGAAGGCGGCCTTACGCACGCTCGACCAGGCGCAGGAAGCGTTCGACCGCGCCGATCAATCCCTCCGCAGGCCGGCGTGGATGCGCTTCTTCGACCAAGCTGAGCTCGACAACCTGGCCACGTTCGCGTACCTCAGTCTTGGCCAGTGGGCGGAGGCGGAACATCGTGCTCACCGTTGCCTCACCGGGCTGCGCCCCGATCTGGAGCGCAACCGCGCCCTGACCCGCGCCAATCTCGCCCTCGCGCAGCTTGGTCAGGGCGACATCGAACCGGCGGTAGCCACCGCCCGAGCTGTCCCTGCGGAAATGGCCCGGCAAGGACGCGTCCGCAAAATTCTGGGCGATTTCGCACACCGGCTGAATGCCATGGCACCAGACACCCGCGAAGCCCACGCTTGGCTCGACCATAGGACGGCGATCGCATGACCGATGCCAGCTCCGTCAGTTTCCGCCACGTGACCGACGTGGAGAAGGTGCGTCAGCTCCTGCTTGATGTTCACGTCGAGGTACGCGGGGACTTCGGCATGTTGGATCGGCCCTTCTATGCCGTCGACCGCTTCGACGAACGCCTGAGCGGCTATGCCTCCCGTCCCGGCTGGGAAACAGTTGTCGCCGAGGAGGCAGGCGAGCCGGTGGGCTACGTCTTCGCAACACCACTCGGCCCCAGCACCGCGTGGTGGGAGGACATGGAGCCGCCCCTCCCGAAGGACTACACCCAGGAGACGGGTGACCGGACTCTGGCCCTGAACGAAATCCTCGTCCGAGCCCCCTGGCGGGGAACCGGCATTGCCCGTCGGCTCCACGAAGAACTGCTTGCCGGACGCGAAGAACAACGCGTCACGCTCCTGGTCAACCCGCAGACTGCGAACGGCCGTCTGAAGGCCGTCTACGAGTCCTGGAGATACCGCCAGATCGGAACGCAGCAGCCGTTCCCCGACTCTCCGGTGTTCGCCGCCATGATGCGCGACCCGCTCCGCCCCTGACCCGAGGTCTTGTTCTCCGTTCCGACCGCTGCGTCAGTCCCGGTAGTCCGGGGCGACACGTGCGGTGGGTCGGAGCGGGCACGGTGAGGACTCCCTCGGGGCGGGGTGACGTCAGGGGACAGTTTCCCCACGCACGCCTCGTGTCACCGACCGGCCGGCCGCCCCGCGACCGATCACCCTCCGCGCGGGCGACCGGCACGCCTCCGCCCTCTCCTGACCGAAACGCAGGGCCCCCGCGCGAGTCGACCGCGCGGGGGCCCCTTTTCCGCCTGCCCGTGTGTTCGGTGAGAAGACGATCACGCAAGCAGGTGGTCTGGTGGGCGCTCCGGGTTACGGAGTCACGGGTTACGGGTTACGGGGCCAGCAGCAGGTTGTGGGCGCGCTCCTTGGCGGCCGTGTAGCGGCGGGCCACATCCTGCCAGTTGACGACCTTCCACATGGCCTCGATGAAGTCCACCTTCTGGTTCTTGTACTGCAAATAGAAGGCGTGCTCCCAAGCGTCGAAGACCAGGATCGGCACCGAGCCCTGGCCCACGTTCCCCTGGTGGTCGTAGACCTGCTCCACCACCAGCCGCGCGCTGACCGGCTCGTACGCCAGCACGCCCCAGCCCGAACCCTGGGTGGTGGCCGCGGCCTTGGACAGCTGGGCCTTGAGGCCCGCGAAGGAGCCGAAGTCCTCGGCGATGGCGCCGGCCAGCTCTCCGACCCCGTCCTTCTCCAGCGGCTCGCCGCCGCCGTCGCCGGTCATGTTGTGCCAGTAGATGCTGTGCAGGATGTGGCCGGACAGATGGAAGGCCAGGTTCTTCTCGAGCCCGTTGATCGAGCCCCACTGATCCTTGTCCCGTGCCTCCGCGAGCTGCTCCATCGTGTCGTTCGCGCCCTTGACGTAGGCGGCGTGGTGCTTGTCGTGGTGCAGCTCGATGATCTCGGGGCTGATGACCGGGGCCAGCGCCGAGTAGTCGTACGGAAGTTCAGGAAGTGTGTAGATGGCCATGCGAAGCCCTTCGGACCGCTTATTGCAATTAACTTGCAAGTACACGCTATCAGCAAGAGCGTTTTGCGCCACCGGACGTACTCCGGCCGCTCCAGCACCGCATGGGGCAAGCTGGACGAGGCCGTCGGGGCGCTCAGGGAGCTCATCAAACGCCGCGAACGGGTGCTGGGAACCCAGCACCCGTTCGTCGTGGAGAACCGCGAGTGGCTTGCCGAATGGCGGGCCGAAGGCGAAGCCCGGCCTGATCGGCCCTGATCAGGGCTGCTGTCGCGCCGTCGCCATCCGCTGCCGTACGGCTCCGGTGATCGCGAGCGCGATCGCCAGCGCGGCCGTGGCGTACAGCTGGCTGCGGGTGTCGCTCTCGCGGAGCATCAGGACCAGCACACCGGCCGTGCCGGCCAGCGCGACCCAGGTCAGGTAGGGGAAGAGCCACATCTTCACCACGAGCTTCTCCGGGGCCTCGCGCTGCAAGCGGGTGCGCATCCGAAGCTGGGCGACGGCGATGAAGCTCCAGACCACCAGCACCGCGGCGCCGACCATGTTGAGCAGCCATTTGAAGATGGTGTCCGGCCACCAGTAGCTGAGCAGCACCGCGACGAAGCCGAAGAAGGAGGAGGCGAGCACGGTGAGGCGGGGCACACCGCCGGTGACCCGGCCCAGGAAGGCGGGGCCCTCGCCGCGGGTGACCAGGGAGTAGGACATGCGGGAGGCGCCGTAGATGTTGGCGTTCATCGCGGAGAGCAGCGCGATCAGCACGATCACGTTCATGATGTCGCCGGCCGCCGGGATGTCGAGGTAGTCGAGCACGGCCACGTACGGGCCCTGCTCGACCACGGCCTTGTCGTTCCACGGGATGAGCGTGACCACGATGAGCATCGAGCCGACGTAGAAGAGGGCGATGCGCCACATCACGGTGCGCACCGCGACCGCGACGCTCTTGACCGGGTTCTCGGACTCGGCCGCCGCGATCGTGACCGTCTCCAGGCCGCCGTAGGCGAAGACGGACGCCAGCAGGCCGACGACCAGGCCGTTCACGCCGTTGGGCAGGAAGCCGCCGTCACCGCTGAGATGGGAGCCGCCGGGGGCGTCGGTGCCCGGCAGGACGCCGAGGATCGCGAGCACGCCCAGGACGAGGAAGATGGTGATCGCGGCGATCTTCAGCGCGGCGAACCAGAACTCGAACTCGCCGAAGTTGCTGACCGCCGCGAGGTTCGTTCCGCAGAAGATCGCCATGAAGAGGGCGACCCACATCCAGGATTCGGTGCCCGGGAACCACTGGACCATGATCCCGGCCGCGCCGATCGCCTCGGCGGCGAGGGCCACGCACAGCGTGATCCAGAACATCCAGCCCGCCGTGAACCCGGCCCAGGGCCCGATCGCCCGCTCGGCGTGGACGGAGAACGAGCCGGAGGCCGGGTTGGCCGCCGACATCTCGCCGAGCATCCGCATCACGAGCAGCACCAGCAGCCCGGACAGCACATAGGCGACCACGATCGACGGACCGGCGGCGGCGATTCCGGCGCCGGAGCCGACGAACAGCCCCGCGCCGATCACACCTCCGAGGGCGATCATCGACAGATGGCGCTGCTTGAGGCCGTGGGAGAGCGACGACGCGGCGGTCGCGCCCGCCCCCGTCTCC
Source organism: Streptomyces malaysiensis subsp. samsunensis (assembly GCF_024519315.1). GTDB lineage: Bacteria > Actinomycetota > Actinomycetes > Streptomycetales > Streptomycetaceae > Streptomyces > Streptomyces malaysiensis. The sequence continues at coordinate 196,539 of NZ_JANIIC010000001.1, forward strand.
TCGACGGCGCCGGATGGCGCGGAGGACGCGGATGTCCGGTTCATTCTTCTTCTCTGTCCCTTACGAGGGCCGGGGGTGGCGGATGCAAAACGTCCCCAGTGTGAGGGGCGCGCCCTGGCGGGACAACATCGCGGAAGATCTTTTCTGGATATCGGACGCCGATGTCACGCTCGATCGGGAAGGTCTGCCGGAAGCCGCCAACCCGATGCGTCCGCCTTTGTGGCCATCCGACGGTGTCCGGGGCCCCCGCGCCGGGTTAGCGTCGCGGTATCACCCTCTGACCTGGGAGCTTCGCTGATGAGCACTGTTTCTGCCGCCGCCTCGCCCGGTACGGTCCTCGCGGACGCGGTCTTCCCCGCCCGGCGCGTCCTGGCCCGGGACACCGCGCTGGTCATCGGGGGCGCCGTGCTCACCGGCCTGGCCGCCCAGATCTCGGTGCCCGTCCCCGGCTCGCCGGTGCCGGTGACCGGCCAGACGTTCGCCGCGCTGCTGGTGGGCACCTCGCTGGGCGCCCGGCGCGGCTTCCTGTCGCTGGCGCTGTACACCCTGGTCGGCATGGCGGGCATGCCGTGGTTCGCCGAGGGCTCCTCCGGTGCCGCCATGCCGTCGTTCGGCTATGTGCTGGGCATGATGCTGGCGGCGACCGTGGTGGGCGCGCTGGCCCGGCGCGGCGGCGACCGAGGGGTGCTGCGCACCGCGGGCACCATGGCGGTCGGCTCCGCGGTCACCTACGCCGTGGGCGTCCCCTACCTCGCGCTGGCCACCCACATCTCCCTCGGCGAGGCGATCGCGGCCGGGCTCACCCCGTTCCTGATCGGCGACGCGCTGAAGGCCGCGCTGGCGATGGGCGCGCTGCCGGCCGCCTGGAAGCTGGTGGGCCGCCGGGGCTGAGCCGGCGGAGAAGAAAAAGGGCCCCCGCGCGGTCGACTCGCGCGGGGGCCCTGCCGTGGCGGCGGCCGAGGAGATCGGTCGTCAGTCGAAGATCGGGCCGACCGTGCGGGTCCGCTTGATCTCGTAGAAGCCGGGGATCGAGGCGACCATCAGGGTGCCGTCCCACAGCTTGGCGGCCTCCTCGCCCTTGGGGGCCGGGGTGACCACCGGGCCGAAGAAGGCGATCTGCTCACCGTCCGAGCCGGGGACGGCGATCACAGGGGTGCCCACGTCCTGGCCGACCAGGTCGATGCCCTCCTTGTGGGAGGCGCGCAGCTCAGTGTCGTAGGCGTCGGAATCGGCGTAGTCGGCGAGGTCGGCAGGGAGGCCGGCCTCCTCCAGGGCGGCCACGATCGTCTCGCGGCTCTTCTCCAGGCCCTGGTTGTGGAAGCGGGTGCCGAGGGCGGTGTAGAGGGGGCCGAGGACCTCGCTGCCGTGCTTCTGCTCGGCGGCGATGCAGACCCGCACCGGGCCCCAGGCGGTCTTCAGCAGCTCGCGGTACTCCTCGGGCAGCTCGTCCAGCTTGGGCTCGTTGAGCACGGCGAGGCTCATGACGTGCCAACGCACCTCGACCGGGCGCACCTTCTCCACCTCGAGCATCCAGCGCGAGGTCATCCAGGCCCAGGGACACAGCGGATCGAACCAGAAATCAGCGGGGGTCTTGGCAGTCTCGGTCACGGTTTCTCCTCGGGCGGGCACATAGATATCGCAAACGAATAGAGAGTTGGCTACTTCAACCAACGCGGGCGGGACGGAGCCCATTCCCCGATTCCGCCTGTCGGTGCACCGTGACATGATTCCCGCTGTCCGATATCCGAGATGCGAGACAGTGCCGAGGGAGTCGCTCGTGCCCGGTGAGAACCTGACCCGTGACGAGGCCCGTGAGCGGGCGAAGCTGCTGGCCGTCGAGGCGTATGAGGTGGCGCTCGATCTGCGGTCCGCGGTCGGTGAGCACACCGGGTCCGGACCGCGCACCTACCGCTCCACGACGGCCATCCGCTTCCGCTGCGCCGAGCCGGGCGCGGCGACCTTCGCCGATCTGCTGGCGCCCTCCGTGACCTCGGTGCGGCTCAACGGGCGGGAGCTGGACCCGGCGGCGGTCTTCGACGGCTCGCGGATCGCGCTGGACGGCCTCGCCACCGAGAACGAGCTGGTGGTGGACGCGCAGTGCGCCTTCAGCCGCACCGGCGAGGGGCTGCACCGCTTCGTGGACCCGGAGGACGGCGAGGTCTACCTCTACACCCAGTACGAGCCGGCCGACTGCCGCCGGGTCTTCGCCAACTTCGAACAGCCCGACCTCAAGGCCCCGTTCACCTTCTCGGTGACCGCCCCGGAGGGCTGGACGGTGCTGAGCAACGGGGACGTGGACCGGGTGGAGCCGTCCGGTGCCGGCGACGGGGCCACCACCAGCCACTTCGTCACCACCCGGCCCATCTCGACGTACATCACGGCCGTGGTCGCCGGTCCGTACCACTATGTGAGCGACCACTACCGCCGCACGCTGCCGGACGGCTCGGAGCTGGAGATCCCGCTGGGCGCGCTGTGCCGCAAGGGGCTGGCCAAGCACTTCGACGCGGACGACATCTTCACCGTCACCAAGCAGGGCCTGGACTTCTTCCACGACCACTTCGACTATCCGTACCCGTTCGGCAAGTACGACCAGGCGTTCGTGCCGGAGTACAACCTCGGCGCGATGGAGAACCCGGGCTGTGTGACCTTCCGGGAGGAATTCATCTTCCGCGGCAAGGTCACGAAGGCGTCCTACGAGGGCCGGGCGAACGTCATCCTGCACGAGATGGCGCATATGTGGTTCGGCGATCTGGTGACCATGGAGTGGTGGGACGACCTGTGGCTCAAGGAGTCGTTCGCCGACTTCATGGGGGCGTTCTCCCTGGTCGGGGCGACCCGCTTCACCGATGGCTGGATCACCTTCGCCAACCGCCGCAAGGCATGGGCCTACCGCGCCGACCAGCTGCCCTCCACCCATCCGATCACGGCCGACATCCGTGACCTGGAGGACGCCAAGCTCAACTTCGACGGGATCACCTACGCCAAGGGCGCGTCCGTGCTCAAGCAACTGGTGGCCTATGTCGGGCAGGACGCCTTCCTGGAGGGCGCGCGGCGCTACTTCAAGCGGCACGCGTACGGCAACACCCGGCTGTCGGATCTGCTGTCGGTGCTCGGCGAGACCTCGGGGCGGGACATGGCCACCTGGTCGCGCGCCTGGCTGGAGACCGCGGGGGTCAACGCGCTCACACCGCACGCCACCTATGACGCCGAGGGGCACATCACCGAGCTGGCGGTGGTCCAGGAGGCCGCCGAGAGCCATCCGACGCTGCGGCCGCACCGGGTGGCCGTGGGGCTGTACCGCAAGGAGGCCCCGGTCGATGAGCGCGCCGGGGCGCTGGTGCGTTACGCCCGCGCCGAGGTGGACGTCGACGGCCCCCGTACGGTCGTCCCCGAGCTGACCGGCGCCGCCCGGCCCGATCTGATCCTGGTCAACGACGACGACCTCACCTACTGCAAGATCCGCTTCGACGAGGGGTCGCTGGACACCCTGCGCGAGCACCTGGGCGAGCTGACCGATCCGCTCGCCCGCGCGCTGAGCTGGTCCGCGCTGTGGAACCTCACCCGCGACGCGCTGCTGCCCGCCCGCGACTATCTGGAGCTGGTGCGGCGGTTCGCCGGGGCCGAGAGCGATATCGGGGTGCTCCAGATGGTCCAGGCGTGGGCGCTGTCCGCCCTGCACCACTACTCGGCGCCGGACGCGCGCGAGGAGGCGGCCGCCCGGCTGGCCGAGGGCGCGCTGAGCGAGCTGCGGCTGGCCGAGCCGGGCAGTGGGCACCAGCTGGCCTGGGCGCGGTTCTTCGCCCAGGTCGCCGTCGCCGACTCCGAGCTGCGGCTGCTGCGCGGGCTGCTGGACGGCACGGCCCGGATCGACGGGCTGGATGTGGACCAGGAGCTGCGCTGGACGTTGCTGGCCGCGCTGGCCTCGAGCGGTGAGGCCGACGAGGCGCTGATCGCCGCCGAGCTGGCCCGCGACGACACCGCCTCCGGCAAGCGCCACCAGGTGCGGTGCCTGGCCGCCCGGCCCTCCGCCGCGGTCAAGGCCGAGGCGTGGGACGCGGTGGTGGAGTCCGACCGGCTCTCCAACGCGCTGGTGGAGGCCACCATCTCCGGTTTCGACCAGCCGGGGCAGCGGGATCTGCTGGCGCCGTACGCATCGCGCTACTTCGAGGTGATCGAGCGCGTCTGGCAGGAGCGGTCGATCGAGATCGGGATGTCGATCGTGCGCGGGCTGTTCCCGGCCGCCCAGGGCGACGCCCCCACCCTGGAGGCGGCCGACGCCTGGCTGGACGGCCACCCGGACGCGGCGCCCGCACTGCGCCGGCTGGTCCTGGAGGCCCGCGACGACCTCGCCCGCGCCCTGCGCGGCCAGGAGTGCGACGCGAGGGCGACCACCTGACGCACCCGGCACCCCATCGGACGCCCGGCACCCCCACGGACGCCCGGCGCCCCACCACGTCCGCGCGGTGCGGCCGTATCGCGCGATACGGCCGCACCGGAACAGGGCCCAGGGCACAAGCTCCGGACCGGCACCGGGCAGCCCTTTCGGCATTCGAACTGCCGTACTTTAGTACAGCATTGTCCGCTTATGTCGACGACTGTGTAACAGCGGTTAGCAGGTGGAGCGGAGACGGGAATGGCGGTGGCATGAGCCACAACATGCCGCTGTCCCCCCGCCCCCTCCACCACCTCTCGGACGTCCAGCGCCGCGTCCTGACGACACGTCAGCTGCGTGAGCACGGTGTGACCGCGTCCGTCGCCGCGGAGCGCAGCCGGGCCGACGGGCCCTGGCAGCAGCTTCTGCCGGGTGTCCATCTGCTCCACCCCGGCCCGGCGACCAGCGAGGAGCGGCTGCTGGCCGCGCTGCTGTACACCGCGAGCCGTGGCCAGGGGGCCGACGGTCCGCGGCCGGACGGCGGTCCGTACGGCGAGGCGATGATCACCGGGCTGGCCGCGCTCGCCCTGCGCCACTTCTCCTCCGCTCCCCCGCTGGCCTCCCTCGACCACATCGACGTCCTGGTGCCCCGCACCCGGCGGCTGCGCGCCACCGGCTTCGTCCGCTTCGTCCGGGGCGGCCCCCTGCCCGGCCCCCAGTACCTCGCGGGGGTGCCCACCGCCCCGGTGGCCCGCGCCCTCGCCGACGCGGTCGCCCGGCTCACCGACGCCGTGCTGGTCCGCAGACTGCTCACCGAGTCCGTACGCCACGGCCACTGCGAGGCCGCGGCCCTCGTCGCCGAGCTGAACTCGGCCCGGCTGCTGTCCCGGCCCCATGTCGTGGACGCCGTGGACGCGCTGCTGGCCGAGGGCCGGGCGATCGCCGAGGGGCGGCTGTACGACATGGTGCGCGGCCACCATCTGCCCGAGCCTCTGTGGAACGTGGAGCTGCGGCTGCCCGGCGGGCCCGCCCTCGGCGGGGTGGACGCCTACTGGCGTGAGCAGGCGGTGGCGGTGGAGATCGACGCCCGGGCGCCGCGCCAGGACGAGGAGGTCTGGCGCGGCGGCCTCGGCCGCAAGCGCGAGCACCTGGAGCGGCTCGGCATCACGGTCGTGCGCATGACCCCGAAGAAGCTCCGGGAGTCCCCGGAGGAGCAGGCCGCGGTGGTCCGTACCGCCCTGGTCGCGGCGGCCGACCGCGACCCGGCCTCCTATGTGGTGGTCCTGCCGCGCTGACGCCCCTGGGGCTTCGCGGGAGCGCGCCCCAGGGGGCCTCACGGGAGCGGGAGAGGAGCGGGAGAGGAGCGGGAGGGCAGCGGGAGGGGTCAGGGCTTGCGCAGCAGCAGCTCGGTGTTGCGGTCCGTCGCGTCACCGGCCAGCTTCTGGCTGGCGCCGGGCGCGTTGAAGGACAGCTCGCGGTAGAGGGCCGCGAGACCGGTCTGGGACAGGTCCGAGAAGTCCGTGCGGTGCGGCGCGGCCGATTCGATGAGCGTGGTGAACAGGGAGATCGTGCCGTCGTGGTTGTCCACGACCTCGAACACCCTGGCCAGCTGGGGGAAGTCCACATGCGAGGCGGTGGTGATCTCCCAGAAGGTGCCGCGCGGGGTGATCTCGTTCTTGTGGCTGTGGCCGTTGATCCAGGCCAGCACCTTGGGGTGGCGCTGGAAGAGGGCGACGACCTCGTCCCCGCCGTGGCGGGCCTCGCCCGGCCGGCCCGGGTCGCGGTTCATGTTGTCCAGGCTGCGGCTGTAGTGGTGGCTGAAGACGATCACGTAGTCGTCCTTGTGGGCCTTCAGCGTCCGCTCCAGCCAGCGCAGTTGGGCGGTGCCGAGCGAACCGGTGTAGTGGCCGCCGGGGTCGGTGGTGTCCAGGCTGATGCCGATCACGTTCTCGGAGATCCGGAACGAGTAGTACAGGGTGCCCTGTTCGAGATTGGCCTTGGTGTAGCCGTGGCCGACCGGCCCGGGGCCGGTGGCGGCCGGGTCCAGATGCGCGGCCAGGTACTCGTCCTGGGTGAAGGGCGCGCGGCGCTCGTCGGGGGTGACCGTGCGCATGTCCTTGGCGTGCGCGTCCAGCAGCGCCTTCATCTGCGCGCCCTTGGGGTCGTCCCCGACGCGCGTCCCCTTGAAGAGCCGCTCGGCGTCGGCGGCCGGGATGATCTCCAGCTTGCGCTTTCCGGTGGCGAAGTCCGTGTAGTAGCCGCGCCCGAAGGAGTAGACCCCGCCCGCGAGATCGTCGTGGTTGCCGATGGTGGAATACCACGGCAGTCGCAGCCCTGGGCTGTTGACGGTGCGCAGCGCGGCGGCGAGGAAACCGTCGACACGCGGGAAGCCGAGCTTCTTGTCGGCGTCGCGCAGCGCCTGCTCGGGGTGCCAGAACGCCTTGTGTCCGCTGTTCTGGACGCCCTCGTAGTGGCGCGGATCGCCGGTGTTGGGGGTGATCCGGCCGCCGTTCATGGCGGTCAGGAACCAGTCCAGCTCGATCTTGGCGTTGTTGTCGGTGTTGTCCCCGGTGGTCATGACGAACGACAGCGGCGCCCCGGTGGCGGGTCCGCCGCGCAGCCCGTTGATCCGCTCGATGAGCGAGGCGACACCGGCGATGGTCAGCGCCTCGTGCGGCCGCCACGCCCCGGGGCGCCCTGCGCGCAGGAACTCGTAGCGCATCGGGTGCTGGACATCGGTCAGATGCAGATCCGTGAGCTGGACGAACGAGGCGAGCGCGGTCCGCCGGTCCTCGCGGCCGCCCTTGGCGCCGGTGATCTCGCTCCGCACCTCACGGCTCCAGGCGGGGCCGTCGGCGAGCCGCCGGTAGCCGGTGGCGCCGTGTGCGGCCGAGAACGTCTCCAGCGTCGTACCGGCCGTCGACGGCGCCGCCGGGGCCTGCACCACCCGGCGGCCCGCGGCGTGCGCGGTGGCGGGCTGCGAGGCGCCGGCCGAACCGCTGCCGGGCCCGAAGGCGAGCCCCAGACCGGCCGTAGCACCGGTGGCGGCGGCAGCGGCGAGGAAGGTGCGCCGGTCGAGGGCGGTGACGGCAGCTGCGGCGGACCGTACGGACCGTATGCGGGACATGCGCGATCTCCCCGAGTGGACACGCGGAAACGGGCGGGCAGCACGGCTGCCCTCACCTCGGATCGTTGGCATCGGGAATGGCCTGGGAGTGAACGAGACGGCAACGCCGATCGCCTATATCGACACGTGGATCTTGGCGGTAGCAAACGGTCATCGCGCCCTTGTGAACAGGAATTCTTCCGCTCACTTGGCGTTCATCCGATCTGGGAACCGGGCCCCGCCATGGGAAAAATCACGGGCGGGTAACGAAGCCGCCTGAGACACTTGGCAGGAGGGTAGGCGCCTCGAACAGGCACAACCAAGGAAAAGGGCTGATATGAGGATCGGAATCGTCGGCGCGACCGGCCAGGTCGGCGGAGTGATGCGCAGGGTGCTCGCCGAGCGTGACTTCCCGGCCGAGCAGCTGCGGCTGTTCGCCTCCGCCCGTTCGGCCGGTCGTACGCTCCCGTGGCGCGCCACCGAGATCACCGTCGAGGACGCCGCCACGGCCGACTACTCAGGTCTGGACATCGTCCTGTTCTCCGCGGGCGGCGCCACCTCCAAGGCGCTGGCCGGGAAGGCCGCCGCACAGGGCCCGGTCGTGATCGACAACTCCTCGGCCTGGCGGATGGACCCCGAGGTGCCGCTGGTCGTCGCCGAGGTCAACCCACATGCCGCGGTGGACCGCCCCAAGGGCATCATCGCCAATCCGAACTGCACCACCATGGCCGCCATGCCCGTGCTGCGCCCGCTGCACGCCGAAGCCGGGCTCACCGCCCTGGTGGCCACCACCTACCAGGCCGTCTCCGGCTCCGGGCTGTCCGGCGTCGCCGAGCTCGACGGCCAGATCCGCAAGACCGCCGACCGCGCGGCCGAGCTCACCCACGACGGCGCGGCCGTGGACTTCCCCGAGCCCGGGGTGTACGCGCGCCCGATCGCGTTCAATGTGCTCCCGATGGCCGGGAAGATCGTCGACGACGGCCGGTTCGAGACCGACGAGGAGCAGAAGCTCCGCAACGAGAGCCGCAAGATCCTGGAGATCCCGGAGCTGAAGGTGTCCGGCACCTGTGTCCGGGTCCCCGTCTTCACCGGCCACTCGCTCCAGGTGAACGCCCGCTTCGAGCGTCCGATCAGCGTGGAGCGCGCCTATGAGCTGCTGGCCTCGGCCCCGGGCGTGGCGCTCTCGGAGATCCCGACCCCGCTCCAGGCGGCGGGCCAGGACCCCAGCTATGTGGGCCGGATCCGGGTGGACGAGACGGTCGAGCACGGTCTCGCGCTGTTCCTCTCCAACGACAATCTGCGCAAGGGCGCGGCGCTGAACGCGGTGCAGATCGCCGAGCTGGTGGCGGCCGAACTGGGCTGACGCCCGCGCATCGCCCGAAAGCCCGAAGGGGGAGCGACCATCCGGCCGCCCGCCCTTCGGCGTGCCCCCCTTTCGGCGTGCCCCCCTCGGCGTACCGCGCCGCCCGCCACCGCCGTCAGCCCCGTCGCCGTGTTCACCCCGCGCTTTCCGCCGTGGACAAACCGGTCCACCGGCGCTGACCGTCCGACATGCGAGGATGGCCATCCGCCTGACGCATGGCGTACCGCACATGACGAACGGGAGTAAGCCGACGTGCCTGGCACCAACCTCACAAGGGAGGAAGCGCAGCAGCGGGCGCGCCTCCTCACGGTGGACGCGTACGAGATCGAACTGGACCTGAGCGGCGCCCAGGAGGGCGGTACCTACCGCTCTGTCACCACGGTGCGCTTCGACGCCGCCGAGTCGGGCACGGAGTCGTTCATCGACCTGGTGGCGCCCACGGTGCACGAGGTGGTGCTCAACGGCGACGCGCTGAGCCCGAACGAGGTCTTCAAGGACTCGCGGATCGCCCTGCCGGGGCTGCTGGCCGGGCGCAATGAGCTGCGAGTGGTCGCGGACTGCGCCTACACCAACACCGGTGAGGGGCTGCATCGCTTTGTCGACCCGGTCGACCAGCAGGCGTACCTCTACACCCAGTTCGAGGTGCCGGACGCCCGCCGGGTGTACGCCAGCTTCGAGCAGCCCGACCTGAAGGCCACGCTCCAGTTCACCGTGACGGCGCCCGAGGGCTGGACGGTCATCTCGAACTCGCCGACGCCGGAGCCGAAGGACAACGTCTGGCGGTTCGAGCCGACCCCGCGCATCTCCACGTACATCACCGCGCTGATCGTCGGGCCGTACCACAGCGTGCACAGCTCCTACGAGAAGGACGGCCGCTCGGTGCCGCTGGGCATCTACTGCCGCCCCTCGCTCGCGGAGTACCTCGACTCGGACGCGATCTTCGAGGTGACGCGGCAGGGCTTCGGGTGGTTCGAGGAGAAGTTCGACTACGCGTACCCGTTCGCCAAGTACGACCAGCTGTTCGTGCCGGAGTTCAACGCGGGCGCGATGGAGAACGCGGGCGCGGTGACCATCCGCGACCAGTACGTCTTCCGCTCCAAGGTCACCGACGCGGCGTACGAGGCGCGGGCCGAGACCATCCTCCACGAGCTGGCCCATATGTGGTTCGGCGACCTCGTCACCATGGAGTGGTGGAACGACCTGTGGCTGAACGAGTCGTTCGCCACCTACACCTCGATCGCCTGCCAGGCCCACGCGCCGGGCAGCAGGTGGCCGCACGCCTGGACCAGCTTCGCCAACTCCATGAAGACGTGGGCCTACCGGCAGGACCAGCTGCCGTCCACCCACCCGATCATGGCCGAGATCCGTGACCTGGACGACGTCCTGGTCAACTTCGACGGGATCACGTACGCCAAGGGCGCCTCGGTGCTCAAGCAGCTGGTCGCCTACGTCGGGATGGACGAGTTCTTCAGCGGCGTCCAGGCGTACTTCAAGCGCCACGCCTACCAGAACACCCGGCTGTCGGACCTGCTCGGCGCGCTGGAGGAGACCAGCGGGCGCGATCTGAAGACCTGGTCCAAGCAGTGGCTGGAGACGGCGGGCATCAACGTGCTGCGGCCGGAGATCGAGACGGACGCGAGCTCCACCGTGACCTCCTTCGCGGTGCGGCAGGAGGCCCCGGCGCTTCCGCAGGGCGCCACGGGTGAGCCGACCTTGCGGCCGCACCGCATCGCCATCGGGCTCTACGACCTGAACGCGACGGGCAAGCTGATCCGCTCCGAGCGCATCGAACTGGACGTGGACGGTGAGCTGACCGAGGTGCCGCAGCTGGTCGGCACCAAGCGCTCCGCGGTGATCCTGCTCAACGACGACGACCTCACCTACGCGAAGGTACGGCTGGACCCGGACTCGCTGGCCGTCGTCACCGAGCACCTCGGCGACTTCGAGGAGTCGCTGCCGCGCGCGCTGAGCTGGGCCTCGGCCTGGGACATGGTCCGCGACGGCGAACTGGCCACCCGCGACTACCTGGCCCTGGTGCTCTCGGGCATCGCCAAGGAGTCGGACATCGGCGTCGTCCAGTCGCTGCACCGCCAGGTGAAGCTGGCCCTGGACCTGTACGCCGCACCGGCCTGGCGCGAGACCGGCCTGGCCAAGTGGACCGAGGCCACCCTCGACCACCTGCGCGCGGCGGCTCCGGGCAGCGACCACCAGCTGGCCTGGGCGCGGGCCTTCACCGCGACCGCCCGCACCGACGCGCAGCTGGACCTGGTCTCCGGGCTGCTCGAGGGCACCGAGACGATCGAGGGCCTCGCCATCGACACCGAGCTGCGCTGGGCGCTGCTGGAGCGGCTCGCCGCCACCGGACGGGCGGACGAGGCGGCCATCGCGGCGGAGCTGGAGCGCGACAAGACCTCCGCGGGCGAGCGCCACGCCGCGACGGCGCGGGCCGCGCGGCCGACCCCGCAGGCCAAGGCGGAGGCATGGGCGTCGGTCGTGGAGAGCGACAACCTGCCGAACGCGGTACAGGAAGCGGTGATCGGCGGCTTCGTCCAGACCGATCAGCGGGAGCTGCTGGCGCCGTACACGGAGAAGTACTTCGCGGTGGCGAAGGACATCTGGCACAGCCGCAGCCATGAGATGGCGCAGCAGATCGTGGTGGGCCTCTACCCGGCGCTGCACGTCTCGCGGGCGACGCTGGACGCGACGGACGCGTGGCTCGCGGCGTCCGAGCCGACGGCGGCCTTGCGGCGCCTGGTGACGGAGTCGCGGGCAGGCATCGAGCGCGCGCTGCGCGCGCAGGCCGCGGACGCGGACGCGGGCTGACCGGGCGCGGCGCCGTGCGAGGCCGTACGCCTCGCACGGCGACGCGAAACCTTGATGTGGGCAACCCTTCCTGGTTGTGGGCAATCGTTCCGCGGGGCGGGGCGGGTGGGCACAGCCCGGCCACCGGGCCGCACCCGGCCACGAAACCTCGACCCGGGACGGGCCAGCCCGGTGCGGGCTGAGGCATCGCCCCCGAGTACCGGCCGGTGGCCGGTTTGTGCCCACCCGCCCCGCCCCACGGGACGATTGCCCACAAACTGCCGCTATCTAGGGTCTCGTAGGGCCGGGCGGGCCATGTCGCCGTATTGGTGCAGGAGGTCCGGATACGCCTCCGCGGCCACGCGAAGCCATCGCTCCGCCTCCTCCTTCCGCCCAAGCCCCCGCAGGGCTTGCGCAAGCCAGTACGGCGCCTCCTGGTGCTCCCCCTCGCACGCCACCCTCAGCAGCGGCTCCGCCTCCGCACACGCCCCGCGCCGGACCATGCTCCGCCCGGCGAGAAAGGCCGGTGGCACCAGTCCGCTGCGCGCGGCGCGCACGTACCAGCGTTCGGCGTGCTGCGGATCGCCGCCGCGCTCCTCCGAGGTCCAGCCGAGCCACCACGCCGCGCGCCCGTGCCCGAGGTCGGCCGCCCGGCGGAACCAGATCTGGGCGGTGCGCCGGTCCCCGGCCTCGTCGTGGATGCGGCCGATGTCGTACGCGGCCCCGGCGTCGCCCTCGGCCGCCGCGGGCTCGTAGTACGGCACCATCCGCACCCCCTTGGCGCCGCCGCCCTCGTACAGCATCCGCCCGAGCGCGAGCAGGGCGCGCGGGGTGCCCGCCTTGCGGTACCACTCGGCGGCCTCCGGGAGCCGGTACAGCCGGTCGAGCGCGTCGGCGTACGCGAACCAGGCGTCCGGGCCGCCCTCGTCCGCGCGGGCCCGCAGCCCCTCCAGGCGCTCCGCCCACTCGGCGGGCGGCATCCGCTCGGGGTCGGCGCGGATCGCGGCGATGTCCTGGAGCGCCTGGACGATCCGCTCCTCGCCCTCGTCGAACGAGTGCGGGCCGTCCTCCCGGTCGACACCGTCACCACCATCGGCACCGTCGCCCCTCGCGGCCCCCAGCCACCGCTCCGCCTCCTCCAGCCGCCGCTGCCGGACACACAGCACACCGAGGTTGAAGCGGGCCCATATGTGGCCGCCGTCCGCCTCGTCGGCCGTGCGGTACCACCGCTCGGCGGCGCGGGGTTCGCCGTTCTCCTCGGCCCAGACGCCGAGGACGTACGCCGCGCCGTCGTAGCCCCGCTCATGGGCGCGTTCGACGAGGGCGCGGGCCTCGTCCCAGCGGCTGGCGTCGCGGGCGATGAAGAGGGCCTGGTCCACCAGCGCCTTGGCGCTGCCGACCGCGGCCGCCCCGGCGTACAGCGCCTCGGCCTCCGCGACCATCCGGGGGTAGCGCTCGAACATCGCCTTGCGGTCCGGGTCGAGCAGATCGCGCAGCGCCTCGTACGCCTCCTCGGGGTCGCCCTCGGCCTCGGCCCGGGCGAGGGCCGCGCGCCAGCCGTCCAGGTCCTCGAGCATCTCCTGGATGGCCCGGCGGCTGTGGGCGGCCACGTCGTCGCCCTCGGCGGACGCCTCGGCCAGCCGCCCCAGGGCGGTGTCCCATTCGCCGCGGGCGGCCAGCAGCACGGCGCCGTTGGTCTTGCATTCGACGCTGCCGAGCGCGGCCCCGTGCTCGTACCAGGTCTCGGCACCGGCCGTGTCGCCGGCCTCGTGGAGCAGCCGGGCCAGGCCGAACGCACAGCCGCCGTCGCGGTCGGCGGCCGTGCGGTACCACCGCTCGGACTCGGCGAACTCGCCGCGGTCCTTATGACAGATCGCGAGCGTGCGCGAGGCGTCCGCGTCCCCGGTGTCGGCGGCCCTGGCCCACCACGGCAGGGCCTCGTCCAGGCGTCCCAGGCCGGTTAGATGTTCGGCGTAGGCCCGGTACGCTTCCGGTTTCCCGGCAGCCGCGGCGGCCCTCAGCCGGGCCTCCTCGGCTGCCGGATCCACCGCCGCGTCTTGCGATGAATGTTCGACCATCACCCGATGGTGCCAGAGTGATCACGATCGTTCGGCACGGGCCCTGCGCCGGGCCAGCAGCGCCTCGCGCCGCTCGTCGAACCTGGTGGCCTGTTCGTCCAACCCACCCATGTAGAGGCCCAGTTCCTCCTGTGCCTTGAGCCCTTCCGGGCCGAGCCCGCCGATCTTCAGCACCTTCAGGAAGCGCAGCACGGGCTGGAGGACGTCGTCGTGGTGAATGCGCAGGTTGTATATGCCGCCGATGGCGATCTGGGCGGCGGCGCGCTCGAAACCGGGCATGCCATGGCCCGGCATGCGGAAGTTGACCACCACGTCGCGGACGGCACACATGGTCTGGTCGGGGGCCAGCTCGAACGCCTTCTCGAGCAGGTTCCGGTAGAAGATCATGTGCAGGTTCTCATCGGTGGCGATGCGCGCCAGCATCCGGTCGCAGACCGGGTCGCCGGAGTGATGGCCGGTGTTGCGGTGCGAGATCCGGGTGGCCAGCTCCTGGAAGGCGACGTACGCGACGGTGTGGAGCATGCTGTGCTGGTTGTCCGACTCGAACCCCTCGGACATATGCGCCATGCGGAACCGCTCGAGCTGCACCGGGTCGACGGCGCGGCTCGTCAGCAGGTAGTCGCGCATCACGATGCCGTGGCGCCCCTCCTCCGCGGTCCAGCGGTGCACCCAGGTGCCCCAGGCGCCGTCCCGGCCGAACAGGGTCGCGATCTCGTGGTGGTAGCTGGGGAGGTTGTCCTCGGTGAGGAGGTTGACCACGAGCGCGATCCGGCCGACGTCGCTGACCTTGGACTGGTCGGGCGCCCACGCCTCACCGTCCATGACCCCGTCGAAGTTCCGGCCGTCGCTCCAGGGGACGTACTCGTGCGGCATCCACTCCTTGGCGACCTTCAGGTGCCGGTTGAGCTCGGTCTCGACGACCTCTTCGAGTGCGTACAGGAGCTGGGTGTCGCTCCATACGGCCTGACCGTGGCTGTGGGCGGGGGCGAGTGTCACGGTGGGGCTCCAGGGGACGGGGGCGCTTTACCTACGGCCCCGTAGGTTACGCCACCGTAGGTTAAAGCGAAAATAAACGGCCCGGGGCCTGTGGATGGCGTTCGGTGAACTCGACGTGACACGGTCACAGTTGGTGATCCGGGGCGGCGAAGCGCCCGGGGGTGGCGCGCGACCGGACACGACCGCCCCGCGTACGACAAACCCGCATACGACAAAAGCGCCCCGGCCATCCGGCCGGGGCGCCGTGCAGCGGCGTGCGCGCGCTTCGTCGATCGATCGCGTCAGTCGGTCTGGTTGCGGGACTTCTTGCTTCCCACCATCACCAGACCCGCGATCACCAGGAAGAGAACGATCGGAGCGGCGACATAGAGGCCCAATGTCTCGGCGACACTCAGGCCCGGACCCGGGTCGTCACCGTCGTCGCGGATGAGCGCGAACGCGGGGGACGACATCAGCAGCAGCGCCGTCGTCACGGCGCTGACTGCACCGGCGCGCACGGCGTTCTTTTTGACCTTGTTGCTCACGGAGTCAAGTTATCCGATGCTCCCCGGCGCCGCGTGCCCGGGGTGGCCTTAACCATCGCCTTGGGATGCCCATGATCACCACTGCGAGATCGTCTCAGCGGCGGCCCGCCGCGCCGAGGTGGACGGTGGGCGGCAGCAGCCGTGGTGCGGCGCGCGAGGCGAGGACCCGTATCCGCAGTCCGTCGGCGGTGACGGGCGCGGCCAGCGGCAGGATGCGCCGGGCCCCGATGGTCGTACCGGAGGCGATATCCCGCCATGTCCCCGCCACCCGGGCCCGCACGGTGAACTCCTCGACCCGCTGCCCCTGCCGGATGTCCTCGCCGAGCCGCACCCGGTCGAAGGTCACCGGATGGCCGGGGGCGGGCCGCGCTCCGCTGCCGTATGTCGTCCTTACGGCTTTGCCGAAGGCCGTAAGGGAGGCGACATCGGCGTCGTCGATCCGGCCGTCCTTCGCGGGCGGGACGTTGAGCAGCAGCGAGGCGTTGCGGCCCACGCTGCGCTCGTACAGCGACATCAGCTGACCCGGGGTCTTGGGCCGCTCCGCGGGGTCGTGGAACCAGCCGGGGCGGATCGAGACATCGGCCTCGGCCGGGTACCACTGGAGATGGCGCACGCCCGGAGCGGTCAGCTTGGCGCGCGAGCCGATGTCGGCGTCGGTGGAGTCATTGGGCAGCCCGCCGCCGATGACGGTCCACGGGTCGACCGCGGACGGGGTCACCGACCATTCGGTCTCCCGGGCGACGCCGTCCTCGTTGCCCACCCAGCGCACACCCTGCGCTCCCTGGAAGACCACGGCATCCGGGGCGAGCGCGTGGATCAGCTCGAACCAGTTCCTGACGTTGCACTTCTGGGTGACGCCCGCACCGCTCCAGGGGTTGGCGCCGTCCAGCCAGAACTCGTCGATGGGGCCGTACTGCGTCAGGATCTCGTAGATCTGGTTGAGGTAGTACGCGTCGTAGTCGTCGGCGCTGAAGCGGAAGGTGGGCAGCGCGCCGGAGGCAACCTTCTCCGCCCGGTCGTCGCCGGGGACGAGGGTGGGGATGGTGCGCTCGGTGGGCTCGCTCCCGTTGCCGTAGCGGCCCTGTCCCGCGGGTGCGCGGTCGCCGTCCTCCAGGGCCATGCGCTCGGGCAGCGACAGCTCCTCGCCGTTCTGCTGCTTCTCGCGGATCCTCTCGACCCACCGGGCGTGCCAGGCGTGCGGCAGCTCGGCCCCGTCGGCGGGCGAGAGGTAGACGCCGACCTCGAGTCCCGCCTTACGGGCGGCCTTGACGTACGCGCCCAGGACGTCGCCGTCGGGGTTCCTGCCGCCGGGGCCGTTCGTCCACCAGGGGCTGGCCGCGACGTCATGGTCCGTGTAGCGGCTCGGGTAGAGCGCGAAGCCGTCGTGGTGCTTGGCGGTGAGCATGACCTGCTCGGCGCCGGCGGCCTTGTACGCCCGCATCCACTGGTCCATGTCGAGCCCGGGCGGGTCGAAGAGCCTCGGGTCCTCGGCCCCGGAGCCCCACTGGCGGCCGGTCATGGTGTTCATGCCGAAGTGGGTGAAGGCGGTGATCTCGCGCCGCTGCCAGGCACGCTGCCCGGCGGTGGGGACGGTGTGGGCGGCCTTGTCGACGATGCGGGCGGGGGTGTCGCAGTCCTCGACGGTCTGTTGCGGGGCCGGGGTGACGGGGCCCTCGCATCCGGCCCGTGCGGCGGCCTCCGTGGGGGCGGGAGGGACCGCGGCGGCCGCGAGGGCGGCCAGGGCGAGGGCGCGGAGCGCGAGCAGCGCACGCCGCCGTCCACGGGATCGGTGGGTGCCGGGCGTTCCGCCCCGAGGCCGTGCCATGGTCCCCTCCAGCTCTCCGATCGTCATTGATCGGATCTCTATGGCGGTGTCCATGACAGACTGCCAGAGGGGAGGCGATCTGAGGAGACCGCGCAGGGCAGAGCTCCCACCTATGGGCGTCAGGGCAGTTAGGGGGCGAGGGCACCGGGGTCACGAGGCGCGAGCCGGGCAACCTCGGCCATCAGCGCGCGCAGCCGCGGCGAGGCGACCAGCTCCTCCAGGGACATCGGGCGCCCCTCGGCATCGGCGATCGGCAGCCGCCAGTTGGGGTACTGGTCCCAGGTGCCCGGCAGATTCTGCGGTCGGCGGTCCCCCACCGCGTCCGGCAGCCATACGCCCACCATCCTCGCCGGGGTACGCAGCAGAAAGCGGTGGACCGCCTTGACCGCCGCCTCCTCGTCCCCGGGCCCCTCCGGCAGCATCCCGAGCCGCCCCAGCAGCGCCAGCCACTCGGCGACCTCGACCGCCTCGGCGGCGCGCTCCTCGGCGAGGGGGCGGGTCAGCAGGCCCAGCCGGTGGCGGAGTTCGACGTGGTCGCCGGTGAGCCGGGCGGCCGTGCTCGGCAGGTCGTGGGTCGTCACGGTGGCCAGGCAGTCGGCCCGCCACTCCTCAGGCGACAGCGGCCGCGCCGGACCGGCGCCGCTGTAGTTCCGCTCGAACCACATCACCGACGTGCCCAGCACCCCCCGCCGCTCCAGCTCCTCCCGCACCCCCGGCTCGACCGTCCCCAGGTCCTCCCCTATGACGACCGCCCCGGCCCGGTGCGCCTCCAGGGCGAGCACGGCGAGCATCGCCTCCGCGTCGTAGCGGACGTAACAGCCCTCGGTCGGCTCCCGCCCCTCCGGCACCCACCACAGCCGGAAGAGGCCCATCACATGGTCGATGCGGAGCGCTCCGGCATGCCGTAGGAGGCCGCGCAGCAGACCGCGGTAGGGGGCGTAGCCGGTGGCCGCGAGCGCGTCCGGGCGCCACGGCGGCAGGCCCCAGTCCTGGCCCCGGGAGTTGAAGGCGTCCGGGGGCGCGCCGATGGACATACCGGCGGCGAAGACGTCCTGGAGCGCCCAGGCGTCGGCGCCCGAGGGATGGACCCCGACCGCCAGATCGTGCACGAGGCCGATGTCCATGCCCGCGTCGCGCGCGGCGCGCTGGGCGGCGGCCAGCTGGGTGTCGGTGAGCCAGGCGAGCCAGCAGTGGAAGTCGGTGCGGTCCAGGTGCTCGGCCCGCGCACGGGCGGTGTCCGCCGAACGCGGATCGGCCAGGCCGCCGGGCCAGGCGCGCCATTCGGGGCCGTGGGTCTCGGCGAGCGCGCACCACAGGGCGTGGTCCTCCAGCGCCTGGCCGCGCTCGGCGAGGAAGTCGCAGTAGGCGGCGCGGCGGCCGGGGCCGAGCGGAACCGTCCGCACCAGCTCCAGCGCCTCGCGCTTGAGGGCCCAGACGGCGTCCCGGTCGATGAGGGCACCCTCGCGCAGGACGGACGTACGGAGGGCCGCGGCGGCCTCCAGCAGCTGATCGGCCCGCGCACGGGCGCGGCCGCGCAGATGGGCGTATTCGGGCACGTCCTCGATCCGCAGATGGACCGGGTCGGGGAAGCGCCGCGACGAGGGGCGGTACGGCGAGGGGTCGGTGGGCGCGGCCGGGGTGCCGGGCACGGCGGCGTGCAGCGGGTTGATCTGGACGAAACCGGCGCCGAGCGCCCGCCCCGACCAGGCGGCGAGGTCGGCCAGGTCGCCGAGGTCGCCCATGCCCCAGGAGCGTGCGGAGAGCAGCGAGTAGAGCTGCACCAGGAAGCCGTGGCTGCGGACCGGGGATAACGGCATCCGGTCGGGGGCCACGATGAGGGGGGCGGTGGCGCGGCGGCCGTCGGGGGCCTCGGCGAACAGGGTGTGGGCGCCGGGCGGGAGCGCGGCGAGCGCGGTAAGGGGGCCATCGGCGGTGACGCCCTCCATGAGGAGGCCATCGGCCGTGGCGCCCTCCGTAAGGACGCCATCTGTCAGCGCGCCGCCCGTGAGAGCACCGCCGGCGAGCGCGCCGCCCCTGAGGGCGCCGCCCTCGCGGGTGCGTGCCGTAAGGGCGCCATCGGTTCCGTGGGCCCCCGCGGCCGCCCGCCCCCGCGTATGCGGTGCGCCGTCCTCGGCACGCACCCGCAGCGCCGTGCCCTCGGGCAGGCTCAGCCGGGGCGCCCTGCCGGGGCGCACCACCACACAGGGGGGCAGCAGCCGGTCGCGCAGCCGGCTGTCGTGCCGGTCCAGCGCTTCGCGTACGGATCGGGGGGTCGAGGCGTCCACGCCGAGCGCGGCGAGTACGGCGACGACCGTGTCCTCGGGCACCTGGACGGTGCGGCCCGGGGCGGGCTGGTAGGAGGTGGCGACACCGTGCAGCTCGGCGAGCCGCGCTCTGCCCATCAGTACTCCATCGGCTCGCAGCCCGCGCCCGCGCCGGTGAGGGCGGCGATCGGCTCACTCGTCAGGGGAGGTTCGGCGGCGAGCGGAGGCTCGCTGGTCAGGGGGATGTTGTCGGAGAGCGGGGGTTCGCTGGTGAGGGGCGCCTCGGTGGCGCTTCCGGACCCGAAGCCGTCCAGGCCGCACAGTCCGCACTCGGGGTCGGAGACACCGTCGAAGGGATCCGGTTCGCTGGACGCCTCGGGTCCGGGTTTGGACAGGGCGGAGAGGAGGAGTTGAGCTGACGCGGCCACACGGACCTCCGTGGGGTTGTCGGCAGTGGGTCATCCCGAGCCCTACCCACTCCGGACGGACGCAGACGTAAACGCCCCCCGTACGTGCTGTAGGTCACATACCCTCTGGGCGGCGATTTCACGGCGGCAAGGGGTCGGGGGCACAGAGTTTACGAACAGGACCGCCCTTCATCCGTCAGACTTGCGCCGGGCGCGCCGCACCCGGCGCCGGTCCGCACGATGCGTGGCTCTTGCGGCAATGCCGACAGTTCGGTCGCTCGCGTTGACACCCTCACCGGCCTGGTGGTGGGCTCACGCCTATCGGCGCCACATCTACGGGGACCGGCTATCTGGATCGAGGAGAGGCCAGTGCAGTTCGGGGGGAAGAGGCCGAGGGCGGCGAGCGCGACGGCCATGGCCGCCGCGGTCATCGGGGGGCTGCTCGGCGGCGCACCCGCGGCCGCCGCCGCACCTGCGGACCACGGCGCCCCGGGCGCCGCCACACCGGAGCGCGACAGCCGCGACGGCATACCGCCCGTATGGCCGCGCCCTCAGTCGCTGCGGGCGCAAGGGGCGGAGGTGGCCGTGGGGGACGAGGCCACGCTCATAGCCGACGGCGACGCCGATCCGTACGCCCTGGACGCGCTGCGCGCCCTGCTGCACGACGCGGGGGTGCGCACCGTGAACGAGGCCACGCCCGGCGGCAAGGCCCCGGCCGGCGGGCTGGTGGTGCACGTCGGCGGCCGGGGCGCGGCCGACGCGCTGCGCGCCCTGCGCGCACCCGAGCGCGGCGACCTCCCGTCCGGCGGCTATCTCCTGGCCACGGGCCCGGTGGACGGGCGGCCCACGGTCGCGCTGTCCGGCGTCGGCCCGGACGGTCTCTTCCACGCCGTCCAGACGCTGCGCCAGCTGCTGGTGAAGCGGGACGGCCAGGGCTCCGCCTTCGCCGGGGTGACCGTCCGCGACTGGCCGGGGACGGCCGTGAGGGGCATGACGGAGGGCTTCTACGGCTCCCCGTGGTCGCACCGGGACCGGCTGGCCCAGCTCGACTTCATGGGCCGCACCAAGCAGAACCGCTATCTCTACGCGCCCGGCGACGACACCTACCGGCAGGCCCGCTGGCGCGACCCCTACCCCGCCGAACGGCGCGAGGAGTTCCGCGAGCTGGCCACCCGCGCCCGGGCCAACCATGTGACCCTGGGCTGGGCGGTCGCCCCCGGCCAGGAGATGTGCTTCTCGTCCGCCAAGGACCTCAGGGCGCTGCTGCGGAAGGTCGACGCCATGTGGGCGCTCGGGGTGCGCTCCTTCCAGCTCCAGTTCCAGGACGTCAGCTACAGCGAGTGGCACTGCGGCGCCGACGCCGATGAATTCGGCTCCGGCCCCGAGGCCGCCGCCACCGCGCAGGCCAAGGTGGCCAACGCCCTCGCCCGCCATCTGGCCGACCACCACCCCGGCTCGGACCCGCTGTCCCTGATGCCGACCGAGTACTACCAGGACGGCGACACCGAGTTCCGGCGCTCGCTGGCCGGCGCGCTCGACCAGAAGGTGGAGGTGGCCTGGACCGGAGTGGGGGTGGTGCCCAGGACCATCACCGGCGGTGAGCTGGCCGGTGCCCGCTCGGCGTTCGGCCACCGCTTGGTCACCATGGACAACTACCCGGTCAACGACTGGGCGCAGGACCGGATCTTCCTCGGCCCGTACACCGGCCGCGACCCGGCGGTGGCCACCCAGTCCGCGGCGCTGCTGGCCAACGCCATGGAGCAGCCGACCGCCTCCCGGATCCCGCTGTTCACCGCCGCCGACTTCGCCTGGAACCCGCGTGGCTACCGCCCCCAGGAGTCCTGGCAGGCGGCCATCGACGACCTCGCGGGGCCCGACGCCGAAACCCGCGCCGCCCTGCGCGCCCTCGCCGGGAACGACGCCTCCTCGGTGCTCGACGGCGACGAGTCCGCGTATCTGCTCCCGCTCATCGACGCGTTCTGGACCGCCCTGGGCGGTACGGACGTGGAGCGGCTGGAGCGCTCGGCCGGTCGGCTGCGCGACGCCTTCAAGACGATGCGTGACGCCCCCGAGCGGCTGTCCCGCACGCTGGGCGACGATGTGCGGCCCTGGCTGGACCAGCTGGGCCGCTACGGCGACGCGGGCGTACGGGCCGTGGACATGCTCACCGCCCAGGCGCGCGGCGACGGCGCGGGGGCCTGGAAGGCACAGCTCGCGGTGGAGGCGCTGCGCGAGAGGATCGGCGACAGCCGGGTCACGGTCGGCAAGGGCGTCCTCGACCCCTTCCTCACCAAGGCGCTGATCCGGGCGGACGCCTGGTCCGGCGTGGACCGGGCCCCCAAGCTGGGGCTGCGGACAGGCAAGGACGACCGCGCGGCCGCCGACGGTAAGACGGCCACCGACGTGGCATCGCCCGGCCGCCCGGTCACCGTGCGCTTCGGCCGCAGCCGTCCGCTCTCCTCCGTCTCCGCGCTCACCGCCCAGGTCAAGGACGCCTCGCCGGGCGCCGTCGAGGCGCATGTCCCCGGTGCGGGCTGGCGCCGTATCGGCGCGCTCTCGGGCAGCGGCTTCACCCAGGTCAGGGCGGCGGACGGGGACAAGGACCTGCTGGCGGACGCGGTCCGGCTCAGCTGGCCGGCCGGCACCACCCCGCCGGCCGTGCACGAGATCACACCCTGGTTCGGCGACACCCCGGACGCCGGGCTCACGCTGTCCCACAAGACGGCGGACGCGGAGATAGGCGGCGGGGCGGCCGTCGTCGAGGCCCAGCTGATCTCCCACCGCCCAGGCGATGTGAACGGCGACCTTACGGTGAGGGCGCCCCGCGGCATCACCGTCCGCGCCCCCGCCGGGGTGACGGCCCCGCGCGGCGGTACGGCGACCGCCCGGCTGGAGATATCGGTGGCCCAGGGCACCAAGCCGGGCGGCTACACCCTCCCGGTCCGCTTCGGGTCGGAGGAGCGCATGCTGACCGTAAGGGCGCTTCCGCGCACCGGCGGCCCGGACCTGGCCCGTGCGGAGGGCACGAAGGCGACCTCGTCCGGCGACGAGGCCGACGGCTTCCCGGCGTCCGCCGTGATCGACGGCAAGGCGGACACCCGCTGGTCCTCCCGGCCCGAGGACGGCGCCTGGCTCCAGCTGGAGCTGGCCCGCCCGGCCCGGATCGGCCGGCTGGATCTGAGCTGGCAGGACGCGTACGCCTCCTGCTACCGCGTCCAGGTCTCCGGGGACGGCCGCACCTGGCGCGACGCGGCGACGGTCGCCCATGGGAAGGGCGGCAAGGAGTCGATCGGCCTGGACGCCCCGGACACGCGCTTCATCCGTATCCAGGGAGTCGAGCGCGCCACCCGCTTCGGCTACTCACTCTGGTCGGTGGCCGCCTATGCGGTCCAGAAGGACCAGGCGGTATCCGACGGGTCCTGACGCCTGCGGCGGGCTGTTCCCCTCGCGGCGGACACCCCGTGGGCGGCGCGGAAGAACGGGGTCCTGTCGGGGGGATCTTCACGGAGCCGTGAAGATCCCCCCGACAGGACCCAGGGGCCTCCCGCGAGCAGACACAGTAATGGCCCGGTCTCTCAGGCAGATCTACTGCCGTCGATCCGGGCCATGGCATCTTCCGCGCCGTATGCCTGGAGGTATGGCAGCCAGCGCGGGTCCCTATGGCCCGTGCCGATGATCCGCCACGCGAGCCCCGACGGCGGCGCGGGTTGATGCCGCAGTCGCCAGCCGATCTCGGCGACATGGCGGTCTGCCTTGACGTGATTGCAGCGACGGCACGCGGCGACCACGTTCTCCCAGGTGTGCTGCCCGCCACGGCTGCGCGGGATGACGTGATCGACGCTGGTTGCGACGCCACCGCAGTACGCGCATCTGCCGCCGTCACGGGCGAACAGCGCGCGGCGGGTGAGCGGAACGGGGCCGCGAAAGGGCACCCGCACAAAGCGCTTGAGCCGGACGACGCTGGGTGCGGGGATCACGCGGGTAGCGCTGTGCATCAGGGCGCCTGAGTCCTCGAGGCTGACGGCCTTGTCATTGAGGACGAGTATGAGCGCGCGGCGGAGCGGTACGACGCCGAGGGGCTCGTACGACGCGTTGAGGACCAGGACATGCGGCACGGGGGCCTCCTTGTACGCCGGCGGCGCGTGGCTCGCGCCGGGACGATCTCCCCCAGTTTCCCCTGAACCCTGGCCGGAACGCCACTATCACCGGGTTAACGGTTGAGAGGCATTTCCGCGTACCGCACGTATACCGCCCGTACGCGGTGGGGACACCGGCCGCTTGACCACCGCCCCCACGGCCTTCCGGCGCCCTCGCGCACGGCGGCCGGCGGCGACCGCGAAGTGGCAAGAATCACGGACCCTCCTCACCGGGGCCGTCGCGCGGCCTCCGGCCGGGGCAGAAGGTGGAACTGACGCCTCCGGACCCGCTCGTACGCGCCCCCCGGGCGCGCTCGCGCGCTCTCGAACACAGGAACGGCGCACCCCATGCCCGGCTAATGTGTGAGAGGTTGCGCGCACGGGTGATCCGTGTGGGCATGTCGCATACGAAGGGTTTCTGCTGTGTTCTGGTCCGCTGCTCTGGCCGCTGACTCGACGCCTCGTCCCACGACTCTCGACGATGCGCAGAAGAGCGCCACGAACGCCGCGGGCTGGGTGGAGGAGAACTGGTCCACCTGGCTCGGCATCGGCCTGCGCATAGCCCTGATCCTGATCATCGCCTTCGTGCTCAGGTCCGTCGTCCGGCGGGCGATCACCAAGCTGATAGAGCGCATGAACCGCACGGCCCAGGCCGTCGACGGCACCGCGCTCGGCGGGCTGCTGGTCAATGTGGAGCGACGGCGGCAGCGTTCCGCGGCGATCGGCTCGGTGCTGCGCTCCGTCGCCTCGTTCCTGATCATGGGCACCGCGGCGCTGATGATCCTCTCCGCGCTGGAGATCAATCTGGCGCCGCTGCTGGCCAGCGCCGGGGTCGCGGGTGTGGCGATCGGTTTCGGCGCCCGCAATCTGGTCACCGACTTCCTCTCCGGTGTCTTCATGATCCTGGAGGACCAGTACGGAGTCGGCGACACGGTCGACGCCGGGGTGGCCTCCGGCGAGGTGATCGAGGTCGGTCTGCGCGTCACCAAGCTGCGCGGGGACGGCGGCGAGATCTGGTATGTGCGCAACGGCGAGGTGAAGCGGATCGGCAACCTCAGCCAGGGCTGGGCGACGGCCGGACTCAATGTCCAGGTACGGGCCGAGGAGGATCTGGACCAGGTCCGGTCCGTGATCACCCAGGTCGGTGTGGACATGGCCAAGGAGGAGCCGTGGAACGAGCGGCTCTGGGAGCCGATCGAGGTCCTGGGGCTCGACGCGGTCTATCTGGACTCGATGGTCGTCCGGGTCTCCGTGCGGACCATGCCCGGCAAGGCGCTCGGCGTCGAGCGGGAGCTGCGCTGGCGGATCAAGAAGGCGCTGACCGAGGCGGACATCGAGCTCGTCGGCCGGCCCCTCGACCCGGAACTCCAGACCGACGCCGCGGATCCGGCGGCCACCACGGCCGCGCCGTCGGCGCTGGCCAACCCGGACTCGCCGCAGTCGATGGCGGCCAGCCCGATCTCTTCCGCCGGCGGTCCGCCCGCCGCCCCCTCCTCGACGGTGCCGCCGCCCATACAGAAGTGAGCGCCGCGGACATGACGCGGCTCCCGCCCCGGAACGGAACGGGAGCCGCGTCGGACCCGGCGGCTCAGCGGCGGTGGTGCCCGCCGAACGAGGTGAGGTAGCCGGCCGCGGGGGTGCCCACACCGGTCACGTCGTCATAGCCCACGACCGCGTGGAGCGAGCTGTCCCGGCCGAGGCTGCGCAGCGAGGTCACCAGCCCGTCGGAGTCGTCCTGGCTGTTGACGTAGTCGACCCGGACCACGCCCAGCGAGACTCCGGCGCCCAGCGGGTGATCGGTCACATCGTGGTACGAGGCGGTGCCGTACCGGTCGTACAGCGACGGGTTGGCAAAGCCGATCGGCTGGCCGCCGCGCGCCTGCTGGGCGAGCGCCTGGACACCGGCGATCACGGGCGCGGCCAGCGAGGTGCCGCCGATGCGGTACTCGCCGTACTGGAGCGACCCGTCCGGGAAGGTCTGCGTCTGGCCCACCAGGAAGCCGGTGTTGGGGTCGGCCACGGCCGCGATGTCCGGTGTCACCCGCTGCCTGGCCGTGCCGCCGTTGGCCAGGGCGAGCGCGTCCGGCACCACTCCGCGCTGGTAGAAGGGCTGGGCGACGGTCTTGCTGGTACCGCCTCCGGCGCCCGAGGTGTACGCGCCGGGCAGCGCGTCCCAGCCGGTGCCGTCGGCCGAGAGGTTGGCCTTGGTGGTGCCCCAGCCGGTCTCCCACTGGTAGGTGTCGCCCTTGCCGACGGCCAGGGAGGTGCCGCCGACCGCCGTCACCCACGCCGAGTTGGCCGGGGTGTCGACCTGCTTGGTGCCGGTGGAGGCCACGTTGTCGCCGCTGTCACCGGAGGAGAAGTAGAAGCCGATGCCCTCGACCGCGCCCTGCTGGAAGATCTGGTCGTAGGCGGCGGCCACGTCCGGCGTCTCATTGGCCTCCACATCGCCCCAGGAGTTGGAGACGATGTCGGCCAGCCGGTTGTCGACGACCTTGGCGAGCGAGTCGAGCAGATCGTCGTCGGTGCAGGAGGCTCCGCCGACGTAGACGATGTCGGCCGCGGGGGCCACGGCGTGCACCGCTTCGACGTCGAGGGTCTCCTCGCCGTACCAGCCGCTCGCGTCGCACTCCTCGGTGTACCGGTAGTCGTCCGGCAGCACCTGCGTCAGCTGGCCCTTGCGGTAGCCCGGGTCGCCGTTGCGCTGGGCGTACCGGGCGGCGTCCGCGGCGATGGTGGGCGAGGCGAAGGCGTCGGTGATGGCGACGGTGACGCCCTTACCGGTGTTACGGCTCTTGGCGCCGTAGGCGGCGCGCAGCTGCTTGCCGGTGTACCCCTTGATCGCGTACGGCTGCTTGGCGCCATAGGCCGAGGGGAGGCTCCGGTCGGTCCGGGAGCCGTAGTAGGCCGAGAACGGCCCGGCGTTCTTGAAGACCGGGCCGGGCGGCGGGAGGGTCTCGTCGTGCTTGGCCCGCTTGGGCGCGTTGTCCAGGCCGACGACGGTCAGCACGGCGCCGTGGAGCGAGGCGGGCACGGTGGCCGCGTTCGACGGCGCCCGGTAGACCTTGCCGCCCTTGGTGTAGTCGTGCAGCTGGGTGCCGAACGCCCGCTCGGCGGCGGCGACATCGCCGGTGACCGACAGATAGTGCTGGTTCACGCCGGTGACTTCGATCCCCGAGCCCTTCAACCAGGCGGTGACGGCGTCCTTCTGTTGCCGTGTCGGTCCGAAACGTGCCTGGGTCTGCCCGGCGGACAGATATGCGCCGTAGTGCGGTGAGGAGGGGTCGGACACGGCCTTCGCGTAGTCGGCCAGCCCCTTGGCGTCCCGTCCGGCGAGGTAGACGCGGGCGCTGACCTTGTTGCCGTCATCGGTCGCGCCGCGGTCCGAACCCGCCGTCGCCCAGGCGGGCTTGGTGCCGCTCAGGGTGTCACGGCCATGCGGTGCGGAGTCGGCCTGGGCCGTGGGTATGCCCAGCGCCAGCGCACCTGCCACCAGCGGCAGCGCCGTCGCCAGCCCCAGGGCCGCGCGCTTTCGGGCGGCCGTGCCCTTGCGGACAAGGGTCGCGCGCGTTCTGAATGTCGTGCGCGCTCCGGAGGTTGTGCGCGCTCTGGAAGTCGTGCGCGCTCTGGAAGTTGTGCGCGCTCTGAAAGAGGAAGATCTCACCTGGCCCCCTGCGATACGAGTGGTCGCATTCCGGCGGGCGCCGACGATCACGGCCACCCCGCCGCAGGCCACTCTTACGGTGACTTGTCCATGCCAGGTACATGCGAGATCAATCTCTTCGCCAAGAACCCGCCAAGGAAAGCCCGCCCATGACCCATTGACTCCGCCCCGGTCCGCCCCCTAGCTTGCTGGTCATCAATAGGAAACTTTCTTAACAGAGTGAGACGGGGGCACCACCATGGCCGCATCACCCGGCAGCAACACGCAGGGCGGCACACCCGGGACCCCCCGTGTCCTCCGCGCCATGAACGACCGCGCCGCACTGGAGCTGCTGGCCGCGCACGGGCCGCTCACCCGGACCCGGCTCGGGGAGCTCACCGGGCTGTCCAAGCCCACCGCCTCCCAGCTGCTGACCCGTCTGGAGTCCGTCGGCCTGGTCCGTACGACCGGGAACGTCACCGGCCGGCCGGGGCCCAACGCGCAGCTGTACGAGATCGATCCGGCCGCCGCCCATGTGGCCGCGCTCGCCGTGGACCAAGAGGGCATCACCGCCGCCATCGCCGACATCACCGGCCGGATCGCCGGTGAGTACCGGGTGACGGCCCCGGCCACCGACGAGAACGTGACCAACCGGACCGGGGAGCTGGTCGCCGAGGCGGTGGACGGGGCGCTGGCCGCCGCCGGGCTCGGCCGGGACGATCTGCACTCCACCGTGATCGGCACCCCCGGCGCGCTCGACCCGCGCACCGGGACGCTGCGCTACGCCCCGCATCTGCCCGGCTGGCAGTCCCGCACCCTGCGGGACGAGCTGGCCGAGGTGCTGCACACACCGATCGTCATCGAGAACGACGTCAACCTCGCCGCCATCGCCGAACAGCACCACGGCACCGCCCAGGACTTCGACGACTTCGCGCTGGTCTGGGCCGACGAGGGGGTCGGCGCGGCCATCGTGCTCGGCGGCACCCTGCTGCGGGGGGCCACCGGCGGGGCCGGGGAGATCGGCTATATGCCGCTGCCGGGCGCCCCGCTGGCCCGGGGCGGACCCCACGCGGCCGCCCGGCCGGACGGGGGCGGGGGGTTCCAGAAGCTGGTCGGCTCACCGGCCGTCGTGGAGCTGGCCCGTGAGCACGGCATCGACGCGCCCACGGCCACCAAGGCGCTCACCGCCGCGCTGCGCACCCCCGGCGCGGGCGACGAGGTGCTGACCGAGCTGGCCCGCCGGCTGGCCACCGGGCTGGCCTCCGTCGTCGCCGTGGTCGACCCGGAGCTGGTCGTCCTCTCGGGTGAGGTCGCCCAGGCCGGTGGGGAGCGGCTGCGCCGACTGGTCGAGACCGAGATGACCGGTCTCGCACTGCCCCGCCCGCAGCTGCGGATCAGTGAGATAGAGGGGGATCCGATTCTCATCGGCGCGCTGCGGACGGCGGTCGCCGATGCCCGTCAGACCGTTTTCGACACCGCCCGATTCGACGCCTGATCCGGCACCCGCCGCACCGGGCGCCACTCCACCGCCCCGTCCCCCTTTCACCTTCGTCCGTTGTCCGGCGCCCGCACCGCCGCTTCCCCTGCCGTCCCCCGTACCGCAGCAAAGGAAGTCTCCCCATGGCACGAAAACTCGCCGCTCTCGCCTCGGCGCTGAGCGCCGGCGCGCTCATTCTGACGGGCTGCGCCAATCCCAGCACCGGCAGCGCCGAGGACGATCCGACCAAACCCGTCACGCTGAAGTTCTGGCACGGCTGGTCGGAGAAGAGCGAGGTCAAGGCGATCGATGCGAGCATCGCCCGGTTCGAGAAACTCCACCCCAATATCAAGGTGAAGGCGACCGGGAATGTCACCGACGCCACCGTGAACCAGGCGCTGCGGGCGGGCGGAGGCGACGCCCCCGATGTCGTCTCCTCCTTCACCACCAACAATGTGGGGCAGTACTGCTCGTCGGGGATGTGGGTGGATCTCGATCCGTTCATGAAGAAGACCGGGCTGGACAAGGCCAAGGTCTTCCCGAAAACACTGCTGGACTATACGAGTTACCAGGGCGACCAGTGCGCCCTCCCGCTGCTCGCCGACGCGTACGGCATGTACTACAACAAGGACGCGTTCGAGGAGGCGGGCATCAAGCGGCCGCCGCGCACCATGTCGGAGCTTCAGCGCGACGCCGCCAAGCTGACCAAGCGCACCAGGAGCGGCGGCTATGAGCGGGTCGGCTTCATGCCCAACTTCCGGCTCTACCAGAACAGCCCGGACCGGCTCTTCGCCCAGTGGGGACCCACGTACTTCGGCAAGGACGGCAAGGCGCGGCTGGCGAAGGAGAAGGCGTCCAAGGAGTTCTACGCCACCACCCGGGAGCTGATACGACGCCAGGGCGGCTATGGCCCGCTGGAGACGTTCCGCACCTCTTTCGGCGATGAGATGTCGTCCCAGAACGCCTTTCTCACCGGAAAGCTCGCCATGCATATGGACGGCGAATGGCGCGGGCTCTTCATGAAGGGCGCGAAATTCGCGTGGGACACCGCCCCGCTGCCGGTGCCCGACGACCGGCCCGAGACCTACGGCCGGGGCTACCTCACCGGCACGGTGGTCGGTATCGCACACAGCAGCACCCACCAGAACGCCGCCTGGGAACTGGTGAAGTTCCTGACCGCGAACACCGATCAGGTGGTCGCCTTCGCCAACGCCATTCACAATGTGCCGTCCACCAAGGCGGCGCTCACCTCTCCGAAACTGGACTCGGACCCCACCTTCCGGGCCTTCCTCGATATCGCGCAGAACCGCTACAGCACCGCCCTGCCGCCCTCGATCAACGGCGGTCAGTACGTCACCTCGCTCCAGGACTTCTCCTACGGCGTCGAGGCGGGCAAGGTGCACGACCTGGACGCGGGGCTACGAAAACTCGATGACGAAATAGACGCCGACAATCTCCAGGCACAGAACTGACGGAGTGCGATATGGCCACCCTGACGAACGCTCCCGCCCTGCGTCGCAAGGCACGCCGTGAGCGGCTGCGCACCCTCGGCTTTCTCTCCCCCTGGCTGGTCGGCTTCACCGTCTTCTTCGGCTATCCGCTGATCGCCACCGTCTACTTCTCCTTCATGCACTACAACCAGATCGAGGCCCCGACCTTCGTGGGGCTGCGCAACTGGCGTTATGTGCTGGAGCAGATGCCGCTGTTCGGACCGGCGCTGTGGAATACGCTCTGGCTGGTCGTGGTGATGGTGGCCCTGCGGGTGGTCTTCGGCCTGGGCATCGGACTGCTGGTCACCCGGATCAAATCCGGGGTGGGATTCTTCCGCACCGCCTTCTATCTGCCGTATCTCGCCCCTCCGGTGGCGGCCACCGTCGCCTTCGTCTTTCTGCTCAACCCCGGTACCGGCCCGGTGAACGACATCCTGGGGAGCATCGGGATCCACGCCCCGAACTGGTTCAACGACCCGACCTGGGCCAAGCCGTCCCTGGTGCTGCTCTCGCTGTGGGGTATCGGCGATCTCATGGTCATCTTCATGGCCGCGCTGCTGGATGTGCCCAGGGAGCAGTACGAGGCGGCCGAGCTCGACGGCGCCGGGGCGTTCCACAAGTTCCGCTATGTCACCTGGCCGTCGATCACCCCGATCGTGATGTTCGCGGTCGTGACGGGCGTCGTCCAGACCATGCAGTACTACACCCAGGCGCTGGTCGCCGGAAAGCTCGCCTCCGGCGTCAGCATCGGGCCCGGATCGGTCATCCAGCCCGGCTACCCCGACCACTCCACGCTCACCGTGCCGCAGCTCGTCTACTCGCTCGGCTTCCAGAACTTCAACACCGGAGCCGCCTGCGTGCTCTCGCTCGTGCTGTTCGCGATCGCGATGGCCGTGACGACGCTGCTGATGCGCAAGCGTGCCGGACTGCTGTCGGCCGAGGACTGAGCCGAGGACTGAGAGGACCGATTCGCCATGACCGCCACCACCGCCCTCTCGGCGCCGTCCGCGCCCGCGCGCCGCGCCGCCGGACGCTCCCCCGCCCCCGCCGCCCGCCGCCGCGCCGCGCTGCACTGGATCGCCGTGCACACGGTCGCCATCGCCGCCGCGCTCTTCTTCGTCCTGCCCTTCGTCTTCGTCTTCCTGACCTCGGTGATGAGCGACGACCAGGCGCTCAGCGGCGATCTGTGGCCCACCGAATGGAACTG
Organism: Streptomyces malaysiensis subsp. samsunensis; assembly: GCF_024519315.1. GTDB lineage: Bacteria > Actinomycetota > Actinomycetes > Streptomycetales > Streptomycetaceae > Streptomyces > Streptomyces malaysiensis. The sequence goes on from NZ_JANIIC010000001.1 coordinate 228,229, forward strand.
GTCGAACTACGCCGATGTCTTCAACACTCCGGGCTTTCTGGACTGGTGGCGCAATTCGCTGATCTACGCCGGTCTTGGCACCCTCTTCACCGTCTGTTCGTCCATTCCGGTGGCCTACGCCCTCGCCAAATTCCGCTTCCGCGGCCGCCGCACCGCCATGATCCTGGTCATCTCCACGATGATGCTGCCGCCGCAGGTGATCGTGATACCGATGTATCTGGTCTGGGCCCAGCAGCTTCATCTGTCGGGTTCGCTGTGGCCGCTGATCATTCCGATGGCGTTCGGCGACGCGTACTCCATCTTTCTGCTGCGCCAGTTCCTGCTGACGATTCCCCGGGAGTACCTGGAGTCGGCGAAGGTCGACGGCAGCGGAGAATTCGGCACACTGCTGCGTATCGTGGTCCCGATGGCCAAGCCGGGCATCGCGGCCGTCGCGCTCTTCCAGTTCTTCTACTGCTGGAACGACTACTTCGGCCCGCAGATCTACGCCGCGCAGAACCCGGGCGCCTGGACGCTCAGCTATGGCCTGGAGAGCTTCAAGAGCGCCCACAGCGTCAACTGGAATCTTACGATGGCCGCGACGCTGCTCGTCATGGCCCCCGTCATCATCGTCTTCTTCTTCGCTCAGAAAGCCTTCGTCGAAGGCGTCACACTGACAGGAGTCAAGGGTTGAAGCTCGCAGTCGTGGGGGGCGGGTCCACCTACACCCCCGAACTCATCGACGGATTCGCCCGGTTGCGGGACGCGCTCCCACTGGAGGAGCTCGTCCTGGTCGACCCGGCCGCCGACCGGCTGGAGCTGGTCGGCGGACTGGCGCGCAGGATCTTCGCCAAGCAGGGCCACCCGGGCACCATCTCCTGGACCGACGATCTGGACGCGGGCGTGGACGGCGCGGACGCGGTCCTGCTCCAGCTGCGCGTCGGCGGTCAGGCCGCCCGGAACCAGGACGAGACCTGGCCGCTGGAGTGCGGCTGTGTCGGCCAGGAGACCACCGGCGCGGGCGGACTGGCCAAGGCGCTGCGCACCGTCCCGGTGGTGCTGGACATCGCCGAGCGGGTGCGCCGCCGCAACCCCGACGCCTGGATCGTGGACTTCACCAACCCGGTCGGGATCGTGACCCGGGCGCTGCTCACGGCCGGGCACCGGGCGGTCGGCCTGTGCAATGTCGCCATCGGCTTCCAGCGGAAGTTCGCCCGGCTGCTGGGTGTGGAACCCGGTGAGGTGACGCTCGAGCACATCGGCCTCAACCACCTCACCTGGGAGCGCTCGGTGCGTATCGGCGGCACCGACGGCGAGGATGTGCTGCCCAAGCTGCTCGCGGAGCACGGCGGGGCGATCGCCGACGATCTGCGGATGCCGCGCACGCTGGTGGAGCGGCTCGGCGTCGTCCCCTCCTACTATCTGCGCTACTACTACCAGCACGACGCGGTGGTGCGGGAGCTGCGCAGCAAGCCGTCCCGGGCGGCGGAGGTCGCGGCGATCGAGCGGGAGCTGCTGGAGATGTACGGCGATCCGGCGCTGGACGAGAAGCCCGAGCTGCTCGGCAAGCGCGGCGGGGCGTTCTACTCGGAGGCGGCGGTCGATCTGACCTCGTCCCTGCTGCGCGACACCGGCGAGGTGCGGATCGTCAATACGCTCAACCAGGGCACTCTGCCCTTCCTGCCGGACGACGCGGTGATCGAGGTCCCGGCGTCCGTTGACGCACAGGGCGCGAAGCCACTGCCCGCGCGCCCCCTTGAGCCCCTCTTCGCCGGATTGGTGGCGAATGTCACCGCGTACGAACATCTGGCGCTGGAGGCGGCGTTGAAGGGAGGCCGGGAGCGGGTCTTCCAGGCGCTGCTGTCCCATCCCCTCATCGGCCAGATCGAATACGCCGAGAAGCTGACCGACGACCTCATCGCGCACAACCGGGAGCATCTGGCGTGGGCCTGACCCAGTCCGTATCGACCCCCTCTTCTTCCCCTTCGTCCTCCTCTCCCGCCTCGGCCACCCCGCCGGACCGGTCGGTGCTGGCGATCGACGCGGGCAACAGCAAGACCGATATCGCGCTCGTCGGCGAGGACGGCTCCGTCCTCGGCCAGGCCCGCGGCGGCGGCTTCCGGCCGCCCGTCGTGGGCGCCGAGCGCGCCGTCGGCTCGCTCGCGCCCCTGGTGGAGGAGGTGGCGCGGCAGGCGGGCCGGTCCGGCCCGCCGCCCGCGGGGCATATCTCGGCATGTCTGGCCAACGCCGATCTGCCCAGCGAGGAGGAGCAGCTGACGGGCGTGCTGGCCGCTCGCGGCTGGGGCGCCACCGTCACGGTCGCCAACGACACCTTCGCCCTGCTGCGGGCCGGGGTCGCGGACGACGGCGAGCCGACCGGCGTCTCCGTCGTCTGCGGCGCGGGCATCAACTGCGCCGGGATCGGCCACGGCGGCCGGGTGGCCCGCTTCCCCGCCATCGGCCGGATCTCCGGCGACTGGGGCGGCGGGGGCTATCTGTCGGAGGAGGCGCTGTGGTGGGCGGCGCGTGCGGAGGACGGCCGCGGCGAGCCGACCGAACTGGCCCGCGCCCTGCCCGCGCACTTCGGCCTGACCACCATGTACGAGCTGATCGAGGCGCTGCATCTGGGGCGTCTGGAGGCGGGTCGGCGGCATGAGCTGACGCCGGTGCTCTTCGCGGTGGCCGACACCGGCGACGAGATCGCGCGGACGATCGTGGACCGCCAGGCGGAGGAGGTGGTGACCATGGCCACCGTCGCTCTCGGCCGCCTCGATCTGCTGGGCGAGGAGACACCGGTGGTACTGGGCGGCGGGGTGATCGCGGCCCGCCATCCGCTGCTGGACGACCGGATCCGCGAACTGCTCGCGGAGCGCGCCCCGAAGGCCGAACCGCGCGTGGTCACCGCACCGCCGGTGCTCGGCGCCGCGCTGCTGGGCCTGGACCGCACCGGCGCGCCCGAATCGGCGTACGCCCGGCTGCGCGCACACTACGCCCCGGCCGATGACACGGAAAGTGGAACCGAAAGTCCTTCCGAAGCGTAATGAAAAGGGGAGGGAAGATCGCGATCCGAACAAGATCCAGGCTCGACCGGTGACCTCTCCTGGCGCCGCGGTCCATACTGCTGCGACATCGACCGCGACACCAATCATGGAATCCAGGGGGAGGTCTTGTGTCCCACGCGCCGACCACGGGCAGAGCCGCGCCGCCGCCCGCGCCCGCGGCCCCGCCGCGGACCGCGTGGAGTGAGGGGCTCGACCGGGCGCGGGCGGCGGCGACGACCGAGCCCGGCCGCCTGCGCGTCATCGGGGCGGTGCTGGTCGCGCTGGTGGTCGCGTTCGGCGCGGTCACGGCCTGGCAGGTCTCCGACCGGCAGACCGCTGCGGATGCCGTGGCCGAGCGCAGCCAGCCGCTGAGCGCCGACGCCGCGCAGATCTACCGCTCGCTGGCCGACGCGGACACCACGGCGACCGGGGGCTTCCTGGCCGGCGGCCAGGAGCCCATCAAGGTCCGGCAGCGCTACGAGCGGGACATCGACACCGCGTCCAAGCTGCTGGTGCGGGCCGCGGCCAATACGGAGGGCTCGTCCTCCGCCCGCGACGAGATACAGAAGATCAATCAACTGCTGCCGGTCTACACCGGCCTGGTCGACTCCGCGCGCGCCAACAACCGTCAGGGGCTCCCGCTGGGCGGCGCCTATCTGCGCTATGCCAACGACACCATGCGCGACCGGCTGCTGCCCGCCGCCGGGAGGCTCTACAAGGCGGAGACCGCCCGCCTCGGGGAAGACTACGAGGACGCCGAGGCATGGCCATGGGTGGCGATCGGCACCGGGCTCGTCGCACTGGGCGCGCTGGGCTGGGCCCAGCGCCGTGAGTACCAGCGGACGAACCGGGTGCTCAACCACGGCCTGCTCGCCGCCACGGCCGCCGCCACGGTGGTGATGCTGTGGCTGGTGGTCGGCCACGCCGTCGCCAGCACCGACCTCAGCGACTCCAACGACCACGGTGCGAAGTCCCTCCAGGTGCTCAACGAGGCGCGGATCGATTCCCTGCGCGCCCGCGCCGACGAGAATCTGACCCTGGTGGCGCGCGGCGCGGTCGTCGTCGACGAGGACGGCGCCGACAAGGGCAAGGACGCCTACGACGTCAGCTACGGCTCGCGGATGTCCGCGCTCGTGGGGAAGGCGTCGGGCGACGAGCCCGCTGAGGACAGCCTGCTGGACAAGGCGCGCGCGCTCGCGGACGACGACGCGGGACGCGAGCCGGTGAAGAAGGCCGGCGAGAGGATCCGGGAGTGGCAGGTGCGGCACAAGGCCGCCCGCGCCGCGGATGACGGGGGCGACTACAAGACCGCGCTGGCAAAGATCATCGGCGCCAAGGACAGCACCGGCGAGTCCTTCGACGCGGTGGACAGCCAACTGGCCGAGGCCCTCGACCATGAGCAGCGGGAGTTCCAGCAGGCCGCCGACGACGGACGCGGCGTGTTCACCGCCATGCCGCTGGGCGCTGGTGTGCTGGCCTTCCTGGGAGCCGCGGGCGCGGTGCTGGGCATAGGCCGCAGACTGTCGGAGTACCGATGAGGACGATGGGGAGCGGAAGCATGCGATCGCTGCGATCGGCCGCCGCGGTGACGGTATGCGCCCTGGGCGTGGCCACGGCCATCACGGTGCCGGCGATGATGGACGACGGCGACGGCGACGCCAAGGGCGGTGCGCCGCGCCCGCGTACGGTGCGGGCCGGAGCCGAGGCCGCCGCCGACAGCTGCCGCGATCCCGAGGCGAGCCTGCGCCCGTCGAGCGCCAGCGGCCCGGCCATCAAGCGGATCAAGAACCGTGAGGTCAACGGCCATAAGCTCAACAAGCTGATCGCGGGCGTCGACCAGAACAGCTACCGCTGGGGCTACCGCGACCCGGCCACCGGCGACCTCACCGGCTTCGACATAGACCTGGTGCACGCCATAGCCGAGGACATATTCGGCGATCCGGACGCGGTCATCTTCCGCACCATCCCCACCAGTCAGCGCATCAAGGCCCTTCAGGAGGGCAAGGTGGACGTGGTGGTGCGCACCATGACCATCAACTGCGAGCGGATCAAGGACGTCGCGTTCTCCACCGCGTACTTCCAGGCCGGGCAGCAGGTGCTGGTCCCCGACGACTCGTCCATCACCGGCTACAACAAGACCCTGCGCGGCAAGAAGGTCTGCACCGCGCAGGGTTCCACCGCCGAGGCCGAGCTGGACAAGCCGGACACCGGGGCCGAGCAGCTGGGCGCGATCAAGGTGAAGCCCGTTCCCAACCAGCTGGACTGCCTGGTGAGGCTCCAACTCGGCGAGGTGGACGCGGTGATCACCGACAATGCGCTGGCGGCCGGCCAGGCGGCCCAGGACCCCTCCGTCAAGCTGGTCGGCTCGCGATTCACCGATGAGTTCTACGGCGTGGCGATGAACAAGGACGACGACGACCTGGTACGCCGGGTCAACAAGGTTCTGGAGAACTACCGTCAGGGCGGTGCCGGCAGCCCCTGGACGCAGGCTTACCAGAAGTGGCTCGCCAAGGACTTCAGCACGACACAGGAGAATCCGACACCACCCGTCCCCGAATACAAGGACTAGCGCGGACAAGGGCCGACAGGGACGAGGACCGCGCGCACGAGCACGACGGACCCGGACACATCGGGTACGAGCAAGGATCACGGACCGGCAAGGATTAGCACCCGCCTCACACGCGTAGGGATGACGCAGCAGACGGATCACATAACGGTTACGGACATGGAGAGGTGATCGATGGGGGTCCCGGGACCCTTCCCCAGCTTCGCGGGGGCACCTGACGGCCCGGTCATGGGCCGCGAGGAGGTGGACCGCGCACTGGCGAAGCTCGCCGCCGAACACGAGGCGATCGAGTCCTCGCTGCTCGCCCTCCAGGACCACGCGGGCAGAAGGCTGCTCGAGGGCGCCGAGCTCACGGGCGTCACCAAGGACCGGTGGTCCACCACCGAGCAGGCCATCTCTCTCCTGTGGAGCTACTTCGACGCGTACTCCGAGGCCCTCACCCGGGCCCGTGAGGTGCGCTCCCGTCACCGCTGGCCGGCGCAGAGCGAGTTGGCCGAGCTCACCGAGCTGCTGTGCGGCACCGCGATCACCCTCCCCAGCAGCGCCACGCTGGGCGGTTCGCCCCTGCTCAGCGAGGAGTTGAGCCTGGACCGGCTGGTCGACCGGATGAACCGCTGGTACGCCGAGGCCCTCAACGTGATCGTCAGCGCCGACGCCGTATGGTCCGCGCTGCCCGCCCGGATCGACATGCTCTCCGCCGAGCTGCACCGCACCCGTTCGCTCGCCCACTCCGTCGGGGTGCGCCCCGGTGAGCACCCCTCGGGGGACGATCTGGAGCAGATCACCGCCGAGTTGACCGCGCTGCGCACCGAAGTGGTCTCCGATCCGCTGGCCTTCTGGAAACCGGCCAGCGGCAGCTCCGCGCCCGGCGGCGGCAGCCCCGACACCGAGCGCTATGACCGCGCCGCCCGCGCCCTGGAGGATGTGCGGCGGGAGATCGAGGCGGTCCTGGATGTGCGGCAGGACGCGGAGCGGCGGCTGATGCGGCTGCGGGATGTGCTCTCCCGCGCCGACCGCACCCTGGCGGAGGCGCGCCAGGCGCGCGGTGAGGTGCTCGCGAAGATCGCGGCATCGGAGGTTCCGGCCGTCAGCGGCCCGCCGACCGCGCTGCACGAGCAGCTGGTGGCCGCCGCCGACTATCGCAGGCGCTCCCAGTGGCACCGGCTCTCGCCGCTGCTGGAGAGCCTGGAGCAGCGCGCCGACGACGAGCTGCTGCGGGCCCGCGAGTCGCTGACCGCGGTCACCGCGCCGCTGGCGGTCCGCGCGGAGCTGCGCGGCCGTCTCGACGCGTACAAGGCGAAGCTCGCCCGCCATGGCATGGCGGAGGATCCGCTGCTGACGGAGCGGTATGACGTGGCCCGCCGGATGCTGTGGAGCGCCCCGTGCGATCTGCGGGCCGCCGAACAAGCCGTGCTGCGCTATCAGCAGGCGGCGGCCGAGGCCCTGGTGCCACGCCAGTCGGGTCCGGCCGGGAAAGGGATCGAGGGAGGCACGGAATGAGTGCGGCGGTCGTCGCCTGCCAGCGGCGTGACTGCGGCGGGTCCTACGAGGACGTGGGCGGAGGTGAGCTGTACTGCGATGTCTGCGGTATGGCCCCGGTCGTCTCACCGCAGGGGATGGTGGCCTCACCACCCACCGGGATCACCGGGCAGGGCGGACCGGGCGGGAGTTCCTCCTCCCACGGCGGGAGCTCCTCGTCCCACCTCGGGAGCTCCTCGTCCCACCTCGGGGGCTCCTCGTCCCACCTCGGGGGCTACTCGTCGCGCGGCGGAGACCACTCGTCGTCGTCCGGGCGGGACTCCTCGTCCGGGGCCTCGAGCCGGTCACGTTCGGCACGCTCCTCCTCGTCCCGGCGCTCGGTGTCCGGGCGGCTGTCCCGCGCCATGTCGGGGCGGGCCTCGTCGCGTTCGGTCTCGGTGCGCAGCTCCCGCTCGGCCACGGCGGCCTCCTCGGCGCGGAACGCACTGGGCGCCGGTCTCGTCAGCGTCCCGGATGTGCCGCGCCCCGATCCGCGGACGGCGGTGCTCGCGGACCCGGAGGTCCCCGAGCGGAAGCGGTTCTGTAGCCGTGGGGACTGCGGTGCCCCGGTGGGCCGCGCCCGTGGCGAACGGCCGGGCCGTACGGAGGGGTTCTGCACCAAGTGCGGCCATCCGTACTCGTTCGTACCGAAGCTGAACCCCGGTGACATCGTCCACGGCCAGTACGAGATCGCGGGCTGTCTGGCACACGGCGGGCTCGGCTGGATCTATCTGGCCATCGACCGCGCGGTGTCGGACCGCTGGGTGGTCCTCAAGGGCCTGCTGGACACGGGCGACGAGGAGGCCCTGGCGGCCGCCGTCTCCGAGCGCCGCTTCCTCGCCGAGATCGAGCACTCCAACATCGTCCGGATCTACAACTTCGTCGAACATCTCGACCAGCGCACCGGCAGCCTCGACGGCTATATCGTCATGGAGTACGTGGGCGGCAAGTCCCTGAAGGACATCGCCAACGCCCGCCGCACCGAGGAGGACCGGCGCGATCCGCTGCCGGTGGAGCAGGCGTGTGCCTACGGCATCGAGGCGCTGGAGGCGCTCGGCCATCTGCACAGCCGCAATCTCCTCTACTGCGACTTCAAGGTCGACAACGCCATTCAGCAGCAGGACCAGCTCAAGCTGATCGACATGGGCGCGGTCCGGCGGATGGACGACCACGACAGCCCCATCTACGGCACGGTCGGCTACCAGGCCCCCGAGATCTCCGAGACCGGACCGTCGATCGCCTCCGATCTCTACACGGTGGCGCGCACCCTCGCCGTGCTCACCTTCGACTTCCAGGGCTATACGAACGTCTTCGTGGACTCCCTGCCGGACCCCGAGCACATCGAGGTCTTCCGGCGCTATGAATCCTTCTACCGGCTGCTGGTGCGGGCCACCGACCCGGACCCGGGCCGCCGTTTCGCCTCCGCGCGGGAGATGGCCGACCAGCTGACCGGGGTGCTGCGAGAGGTCGTGGCGCTCCAGACCGGGCGGCCCCGGCCGGCCCTGTCCACCCTCTTCGGGCCGGAACCACGCGTCGTGGACACCGAGTTGTTCGCCGACGACGGCAAGGATCCGTCCCTGCTGGGCTCCCGGCCCATCGGCCGGAGCGCCACCGCGCCGGTCCCCGCGCAGCGGCCGCCGGGCCCGCTGGCCCTGCCGCTGCCCGCCATCGCCACGCTGGACGGACCGGCCACCGCGCTGGCGCTCCCGGTGCCGCTGGTGGACTCCGACGACCCCAACGCCGGGTTCCTGGCCGGGCTGCTGGCCGCCAACCCCGCCGAGGTGAGCGCCGCGCTGCGGACCGCGCCCGTGGACTCGGTCGAGCTGCGGCTGCGCCGGGTGCGCGCCCAGCTGGAGCTGGGCCAGCAGCATGACGCGGGCGTGGCGCTGACCGGTCTGGAGGCCGCGTACAGCGACGACTGGCGGATCGTCTGGTACCGGGGGCTGCACTCGCTGGCCACCGGCGACCGCGAGACGGCAGCGCTCTCCTTCGACGCCGTCTACGACGCGTTCCCCGGTGAGTCCGCGCCCAAGCTGGCGCTCGGCGTCTGCGCCGAGCTGCTGGGCCAGTTGGACAACGCCGCGGAGTACTACCGGCTGGTGTGGGCCACCGACCCCAGCTTTGTGAGCGCGCCCTTCGGCCTCGCCCGGGTCCTGCTGTGCTCCGGGGACCGGGCGGGCGCGGTGCACGCCCTGGAGTCGGTGCCGGAGTCCTCGATCCACTACACGGCGGCGCGGGTCGCCGCCGTACGGGCCCGGCTGCGCCAGCGCGCCCCGTACGACGCCCTGCTGGGCGATCTGGCGGCCTCGGCCGTCCAGGTCGAGCGGCTGGGCGAGTTCGGTCTTGACGCGGTGCGGCGCGAGCGGCTGCGTACGGAGGTCCTGGGCATCGCCCTGGATTGGGTACTGTCCGGCAGCAGCGGGGCACCCCCGGGGCACAACCGGCCGCCTCTGCTCGGCAGCAGCCTGGACGAGCGTGGGCTGCGCTTCGGATTGGAGCGCTCGTACCGTGTACTCGCCAGACTCGCGCAGCGTGGCGAGGAGAGGATCGAACTGGTGGAGCGGGCCAACCGCTTCCGCCCCAAGACGTGGGTGTGATCGATGTCGCAGATGCCGCAGCCGCCCCGGCTGTCAGCCTGCCCGACCTGTGCAGAACCGCCGCAGGCGGGGGACAGATACTGCGATCGGTGCGGTGCCGATCTGGAGGCGGCGGCCGCGCCTACGGCGCGGGTGCCCGCCGACCAGCCGGTGCCCCCGCAGGTGAACGGGGCGGCGCGGTCCACCGATCAGGAGCCGGAGCCGGACGACTACGAGCTGGCCGCCCCGGCCCCCGGCGGGTACGAGCGGATGGCCGATCCGCGGTCCGCGGCGGAGCCGGGCGCGGCCGAGGCGGCGTTCGGCACGGCCGAGGCGGCGCCACTCGCCGAGGCCGGGCTGCCTCTGGAGTCCAACGCGAGTACGCACACCAGCGCGGCGACCAGCACGGTCAGCGGAGCGGGCACCGGCACCGGGGCGGACCCGCGGCTGCCCGGCGGTGACCACCGCCCCCGGTGCGCCGCATGCCAGGAGGGCACCATCGACCAGGACGGATACTGCGAGCGCTGCGGACACGTCCAGGCACGCGAACGCGACCATATGGAGAGCGAGTTGGAGGGCATCGCGGCCGCCACCGACCGGGGGCTGCGCCACCACCGCAACGAGGACGCGTTCACGGTGTCCTCCGCCGAGCTGCCCGACGGCTCACCCGTCATGGTCGCGGTGGTGTGCGACGGGGTCTCCTCGGCCACCCGCCCCGACGACGCCTCGGCCGCCGCCGCCCATGCGGCGAGCACGGCGCTGCGGACCTCGCTGCCCCGCGGCGCCCACCCCCAGCAGGCCATGAACGAGGCGATCATCGCCGCCGCCGACGCGGTCAACTCCCTGGCCCTGGAGACCGGCGCGGCCGCCCCGCACCACGAGGGGCAGCGCCATCAGAACGCACCGGCCTGCACCATCGTCGGCGCCGTCGTCACCAGCGACATCCTCACCATCGGCTGGGTCGGGGACAGCCGTGCCTACTGGGTCCCCGACGACCGTACGGCCCCGCCCGCCCGGCTCACCGAGGACGACTCCTGGGCGGCCCAGATGGTGGCCGCGGGGCTGATGACGGAGGCGGAGGCGTACGCGGACGAGCGCGCCCACGCCATCACCGGCTGGCTCGGGGCGGACGCCTATGAGCTGGAGCCCCACACGGCCTCCTACAAGCCGGACCGGCCGGGCGTCGTGGTGGTGTGCACCGACGGGCTGTGGAACTACGCCGAGTCGGCGGAGCAGATGGCCCGCGCGGTGCCGCCGGACGCCCGCGCCCGCCCGTTGAACAGCGCACAGGTCCTGGTCGGCTACGCCCTGGACGGCGGGGGCCACGACAACGTAACAGTGGCGGTCGTGCCCTTCCCCGCTGCCCCGGGCCGGGCAGGATCCGCCTGACGGTCGCCAAGGAGCGGAAGACATGGCCCACTTCTCCACCCCCGATGCGCCACGGTTCTCGGTCGAGGTCTACCAGAACGAGTACCTCCCCACCGGAGGCCGCGAAGTGAACGCGATCATCACCGTCACCTCGGCGGGCGGCGGGGCCACGGCAAGGCGGCCCATCCCCGCCCCCGGCGTCCACGACAGCGCGTCCGGCCAGGGCGGCGCCCCCGCCCGCGCGGCCGTGGTGATCATGGTGGACTGCTCCGGCTCCATGAACTATCCGCCGACGAAGATGCACCACGCGCAGGAGGCGACCGCCGCCGCGATCGACACGGTGCGCGACGGGGTGGCCTTCTCCGTGGTGGCGGGCACCCACAAGGCGGTCGAGGTCTTCCCGGGCAACGGACGGCTGGCCATCGCCGATCCGCTCACCCGCGCCCAGGCCAAGGAGGCGCTGCGGGACCTGCGTCCGGGCGGTGGCACCGCGATCGGCACCTGGCTGCTGCTGGCCGACGAGTTGTTCGGCTCCACCGACGCCACGATCCGGCACGGCATCGTGCTCACCGACGGCCGGAACGAACATGAGCAACCGCACCGGCTGCGGGCCGTACTCAACGCCTGCGGGGGCCGCTTCACCTGCGATGCCCGCGGGGTCGGCACGGACTGGGAGGTCGAGGAGGTCACCGCGATCGCCGCCGCCCTGCTCGGAACGGCCGATATCGTAGCCGATCCCGCCGGACTCGCCGCGGACTTCACGCGGATGATGGAGACGGCGATGGGCAAGGAGATCGCCGACGTCAGCCTCCGGCTGTGGACCCCCAAGGGCGCCGAAGTGGCGTATGTGAAACAGGTCGTACCCACGGTCGAGGATCTGACCGCCCGGCGCACCGAGGCCGGTCCGCGCACGGGCGACTACCCCACCGGGTCATGGGGCGATGAGTCCCGCGACTATCACTTGTGTGTCAAGGTTCCGGCGGCGGAGGTCGGCCAGGAGATGCTCGCGGCCAGGATCTCCCTGGTTCAACAGTCGCCCGATGGAGTCGGCAGCCCGCCGAGCCAGCTGGCACAGGGGCTGGTGCGAGCGGTGTGGACCGATGATCTGGCCGTCTCCACCGCGATGAATCCGCAGGTGGCGCACTATACGGGCCAAGCCGAACTGGCACACGCCATCCAACAGGGCATGAATGCCCGCAAGTCCGGCGATGCCGAACAAGCGACCGCGAAACTGGGGCGTGCCGTACAGCTGGCGACCGCGTCGGGGAACGAAGACACGGCGAAACTGCTTGCGAAGGTGGTGGACGTGCTCGATGCGGCGGCAGGTACTGTGCGACTGAAAGCGAAGGTCGCGGAGGCGGACGAGATGACACTCGAAACGCGCTCCACCAAGACAGTTCGCGTCAAGAAATAGCACATAGACAGCACTCACGTAGCACTCCTTGGCAGAAACGCCAAGAACGCCACAAGAGGGGGATCCGACATGCCGACCTGTCCCAACGGCCACCAATCGGCGGCCGACGACTGGTGCGAGGTGTGCGGCCACCGGATGTCGGGGACACCCATGCCCTCCGGTGCCGTCCCACCGCCATCGCCCATGCCAAACGGCCCTGGCGTGCCCGTGCCACCGGGTGGCTACGGCAGTCCGGGGCCCGGCGGTCCGCCACCGCCCGGCGGCGCGGGCGGCTACGGCTATCCGGCGCAGCAGCAGGAGCTGTGCCCGCAGTGCCGTACACCGCGTGAGGCCCAGGCTCCGTTCTGTGAGGAGTGCCGCTTCAACTTCCAGACGCACGTGCCCTCTCCGTACGGGCCGCCCCAGGGCGGTTACGCGCCGCCGCAGCAGCCCGGCCCCGGGGGGCCGCACGCACCGCACCCGACACAGGGCGGCGCCCATCAGACCACCGGCCCGGGGTTCGGCGGCGACAGCGACTGGACGCTTCCGCCGCCGCAGCACGGCACGCCCCCCAACGGCGCGCCGCAGCAGGGCGCCCACGGCCAGGGCCCGCCCCAGGCCCCGCAGCAGTACGGCTACGGCTACCCGCAGGCTCCGGCGCCCCCCGCCCAGCCGTACGGGAACGAGGGTTACGCCCCGCCGCAGCAGCAGGGGCCGGGGCACCAGCCGCAGCAGCACCATGGCGCCCCGCAGCAGCACGCGGCGCCCGGTGGCGCCCAGTTCGGGCAGGCCGGGGCCCCGCCTGCGGCGCCCGGAAACTGGATAGCGGTCGTCGCCCCGGACCGTGAGTACTTCATGGCGATGATGAACCGCAGCGGCCCGGAGGCCACCGGGCTGAACCTCCCGGCCTACTCCCCCGAGCAGCAGCTGCCGCTCAACGGCCACCAGATCACCATCGGCCGGCGCCGCCACAGCACCGGTGAGGCCCCCGACATCGACCTCGGGCGCCCGCCCGAGGACCCGGGCGTCTCACATCAGCACGCGCTCCTCGTCCAGCAGCCCGACGGCGTCTGGGCGGTCGTCGACCAGGACTCGACGAACGGGACGACGATCAACGGGGGCGACGAGCCGATCCAGCCGTTCGTGCCGGTCCCGCTCCGGGACGGCGACCGCGTCCACGTCGGCGCCTGGACGACCATCACGGTGCGCCGGGGCTGAGGGCGGGACGGGCGGAGCGGAACCGGGGGAACCGGGGGGAGCTAGCGGTACGGGAAGGGCTGAAGTCGGCCGGGAGGGCCCAGCGGCCAGCCGTAGGCGCCCTCCGGGTCATCCAGCCAGGCCCATTGCCGATCGCCCCGCACCGTCACCCCGTAGCGCTCCCGCCCCGGCCTGCCCTCGTGCTCCCACAGCGCGAGGGCCTCGACCGGCTCCATATGGCCCGCGGCCACGTTCAGCAGGAAGCGGAAGGAGTCGTCCAGCAGCGGCCGGGACGGCAGACCGTGCGTGGGCACCTGAGGCGGCGGACCGCTGCCGCGCAGCGGAACGAAGTACGCGGGGATGGCCAGAAAGCGCCCCTCGGCATGGCGGGCGCCGGCGACCCTCAGTGCGATCAGCCCGGTTGCGAGCGGCGTCAGGATCAGCGCGTCCGGGCGGCACTGGCCGAGCCATGCGGACGGGATGGACGCCACGGCGCAGGTGGCGATGATCCGGTCGTAGGGCGCGTGCAGCGGACAGCCGCGCGCGCCGTCGCCCGTGACGACCGCGGGGCGGAACCCGGCCGCGGCCAGATGGTTACGGGCGGCCTCGGTGATCTCCGGGTCGAGGTCGAGCGTGGTGACGTGGGCATCGCCGAGCCGATGGGCCAGCAGCGCGGCGTTGTAGCCGGTGCCCGCGCCGATCTCCAGCACCCGGTCCCCGTCCCGCACCTGGAGCGCGTGCAGCATCCGCGCCATCAGCGACGGCTGGCTGCTGGAGGTGATCAGCTCACCGTCGCGCACCCGTGTGGCGAGCGGGGCGTCCGCGTAGGCGCCGGCCAGCCAGCGGGCCCGCCGCAGCGGGTGGGGGTCGTCGCGCCACAGCCGGGTGTAGCCGACCGTCCCACGCACCGCACCGGCCTCCCCGGCCTCTCCCGCCTCCCCGGCCCCTGCTGCCCCACCGCCCGGCGCACCGGCCGCCGTACTCGCAGCACCGGCCCGCGCACTCGCCGCCGCCGTGCCTGGCGCACCGGCCGCTGTGCCTGCCGCACCGGCCCCCGTACTCGCCGCTGCCTTGCCGGGCGCACCCGCTGCCGTGCCTGGTGCGGCGACCGCCGTGCCCGCCTCCCCCGGCGCGCCCGTTTCGTAGTAGTAGGGCACGAAGAGATGGCGTGGCACCTCCTCGAAGGCGGTTCGCCAGGCGGGGTCCGTGAGCCCGCCGCCCGCCACGATCTCCCGGACCAGCCCGGTCCGTAGCGCCGCGGCCTCCTGGGCATAGCCATCGGCCTCCCGGCGCGTACGCTCCTGCCGCGCCACACGCCCCGCGGCGTCCGGCGCACTGCGTGTGCTCCCGCCCGTGCTGCCCATGACTCCACTCTCCTGCGCCCGCCCCCGGGCCGCGACCCACACCCCCTTTTCCGGACGGGGGCGTCTGAGAGCATGGAGGCGTGAAAGAGATTCCGCGAGGCACACTTCAGGAGCAGACCTTCTACGAGCAGGTCGGCGGCGAGCAGACCTTCCGGCGTCTGGTCCACCGCTTCTACCAGGGGGTCGCGGAGGACCCGCTGCTCCGGCCGATGTACCCCGAGGAGGACCTGGGACCGGCCGAGGAGCGGCTCACACTCTTCCTGATGCAGTACTGGGGCGGCCCCCGCACCTACAGCGACAACCGCGGCCACCCGCGGCTGCGTATGCGCCACGCACCCTTCACCGTGAACCGCGCCGCCCATGACGCCTGGCTGCGCCATATGCGCGACGCGGTCGACGAGCTGGAGCTGGCCCCGGAACTCGATCGTCAGCTGTGGCACTACCTCACCTACGCCGCCGCCTCCATGATCAACGCAGAGGGCTGACCCCGGCGGGGCCCGGGGGCCCGGGCGGGACCGGCAGGCTCGGGCGGGCCCCGGCAGGCTCGGGCGGGCCCCGGCAGGCTCGGGCGGGCCCCGGCAGGCTCGGGCGGACACCGACGTGTGCTCGGACGCGACCCCGCGGGCTCAGGGCCCCGGGCGGACTCGGGCGGGCGCCCGGCAGGTTCAGGCGGACACCGACAGGACTCGGCAGACACCCGGCAGGCTCAGGCAGACGCCCGGCGGGCTCAAGCAGACACCCGGCAGGCTCAAGCAGACACCGGCAGGACCCGGCAGACACCCGGCAGGCTCAGGCGGGACCCGACGGGACCCGGCGGGCTCAGGCGGGCCCCCGTCAGGCTCAGGCAGACACCGGCAGGACCCGGCAGGCGCCCGGCAGGATCTGGCAGGGCCCGGCGGGCTCAGGCGGGGGTGACGGGCAGGCCGGACAGGCCCGACGTACGCACCGCGATCGAGCCGTACGGCGTGCGCAGCCGCAGCCAGCCACCCGCGGCGAGCAGCGCCAGCGGCTCGGCCATGGCGCCGGGCGCGCCGGTGGCCACACCCCCACCGGCGCCCTGGGCGGTGGCGGCCGGCGCCGCCGCCCGGACCGGGCGCAGGAAGCCCAGCGACTGGGCGGCATGGACGGCGCGCAGCGGAAGCCCGGTGTCGCCAAGCGTGCGGGTCCAGATCTCACGGCCGATGCGGTCGCGCTCGGCGCGCGTACGGCGCTCCTCGGGGAGCGCCGTGTCGCGGGCCCGGAACTCGGCGACGGCGGCGGCCACCGCCCCCCGCACCTCGTCCACGCCCGGCAGCCCGCTCACCCGGCGCCAGCCGCCGCGCGGCGGCAGCACCCCGGCCCATGGAGGGCCGGTGACGGCCTGCGGCACGGTGACCACCAGGCCCCGGTCATGGCTCTGGGACGGCCCGTCGGCGGTCCGCCCGGCCCGCGCCGTGTCCAGCGCGTCCGCGAACTCACCGGCCGACACCGTGGTGTCCAGCGCACCCGGCCCGCCCGCCGCCCCGGCCGACGTACCCGATGTACCCGATGTACCCGACGCGGTCGAGGTGCCCGACGTGGCCTCCGTGCCGACGATCGCTTCGAGCCGCGCCGTACGGATCGCGAGGACCTCGAAGGACGGCGGCCGGCCGAAGACGGCGAGCACGCCGCCGCCCGCCTGGAGCCGCACCGCCGCCGCACGGTCGTAGTGGATCAGCCGGGCCAGGAAGGCGGCGAGATCGGCCGCCTCCCCGGCGTCGGCGAAGTGGAGCTCCTGGCTGGAGGCCGTCATACCGAGACGGCCCCTTCCGGCCGCTCGGCATCATCCGCGGACCCATCGGACCCATCGGACCCTTCGGACCCGCTGGACCCTTCGGACCCGCTGGATCCGGCGGACCCGGCGGGCTTCGTGGACGCCTTACGGGCACCCTTCTTCACCGGCTCCGGCTCCAGGTACTCGGTCAGGAACTTCTCCTCTTCCGGGGTCACCCGGCGCGGGCGGCCCTGGTCGAGGTCGTAGGGCACGATACGGGTGGCGGCACGCACATACAGGGCGTCCTCGTCCTTGATCTCATAGCGCAGCGTGAGATACGCGGCCTTGATCTCCGTCACCCAGGTCTCGACCGTGACCGGCCGGTGCCGGTGGACGAGGGGCTTCAGATAGTCGATCTCATGCCGGGCCACGACCACGCCGCCGGTGAACGCGTCACTCCCGTTCCCCGGCGCCAGCCGCCACATGAAGTCGACCCGCGCCTCCTCCAGATAGCGGAGGAAGGTCACGTTGTTGACGTGGCCGAACGCGTCCATGTCGGACCAGCGCAGGGGACAGGGGTAGATATGGCGTGCCATCCACTCAGCCCCGGGTCAGCTTCTTGTAGGTGGCGCGGTGCGGACGGGCCGCGTCCGGGCCGAGCCGCTCGACCTTGTTCTTCTCGTACGCCTCGAAGTTGCCCTCGAACCAGAACCACTTGGAGTCGCCCTCGTACGCCAGGATGTGCGTGGCGACGCGGTCGAGGAACCAGCGGTCGTGGGAGACGACCACGGCGCAGCCGGGGAAGTCCAGCAGCGCGTTCTCCAGCGAGGAGAGGGTCTCCACGTCGAGGTCGTTGGTGGGCTCGTCGAGGAGCAGCAGATTGCCGCCCTGCTTGAGGGTGAGCGCGAGGTTGAGGCGGTTGCGCTCACCGCCGGAGAGCACCCCGGCCGGCTTCTGCTGGTCCGGGCCCTTGAAGCCGAACGCAGAGACATAGGCGCGGGACGGCATCTCGACCTGGCCGACGTTGATGTAGTCGAGCTCGTCGGAGACGACCGCCCACAGCGTCTTCTTGGGGTCGATGTTGGCGCGGCTCTGGTCGACGTAGGAGATCTTGACGGTCTCGCCGACCTTGATGGAGCCCGCGTCGGCGCTCTCCAGGCCCTGGATCATCTTGAACAGCGTGGTCTTACCGGCGCCGTTGGGGCCGATGACGCCGACGATGCCGTTGCGCGGGAGAGTGAAGGACAGGTCGTCGATCAGGACCTTCTCACCGAACGCCTTGGAGAGGTGCTCCACCTCGACCACGACACTGCCCAGGCGCGGGCCCGGCGGGATCTGGATCTCCTCGAAGTCCAGCTTCCGGGTCTTCTCGGCCTCGGCCGCCATCTCCTCGTAACGGGTCAGACGGGCCCTGGACTTGGCCTGGCGGCCCTTGGCGTTGGAGCGGACCCACTCCAGCTCTTCCTTGAGGCGCTTGGCGCGCTTGGCGTCCTTCTGGCCCTCGACCTTCAGCCGGGCCTGCTTCTTCTCGAGGTAGGTGGAGTAGTTGCCCTCGTAGCCGATGGCGCGGCCGCGGTCGAGCTCCAGGATCCACTCGGCCACGTTGTCCAGGAAGTACCGGTCGTGGGTGATGGCCACGACGGTGCCGTCGTACTTGGCGAGGTGCTGCTCCAGCCAGTTGACGGACTCGGCGTCCAGGTGGTTGGTGGGCTCGTCCAGCAGCAGCAGGTCGGGGGCCTCCAGCAGCAGCTTGCAGAGCGCGACCCGGCGCTTCTCCCCACCGGAGAGGTTGACGACCGGCCAGTCACCGGGCGGGCAGCCGAGGGCGTCCATGGCCTGGTCGAGCTGGGCGTCCAGGTCCCACGCGTTGGCGTGGTCCAGCTCCTCCTGGAGCTTGCCCATCTCCTCCAGCAGCTGATCGCTGTAGTCGGTCGCCATCTGTTCGGCGATCTCGTTGAAGCGGTCCAGCTTCCCCTTGGTCGTCGCCACACCGTCCTGGACGTTCTCCAGCACGGTCTTGGACTCGTCCAGCGGGGGCTCCTGGAGCAGGATGCCGACGCTGTAGCCGGGCGAGAGGAAAGCGTCACCATTGGACGGCTGCTCCAGGCCGGCCATGATCTTCAGCACCGTCGACTTACCGGCGCCGTTGGGGCCCACGACACCGATT
The DNA here is from genome assembly GCF_024519315.1 of Streptomyces malaysiensis subsp. samsunensis. Lineage (GTDB taxonomy): Bacteria > Actinomycetota > Actinomycetes > Streptomycetales > Streptomycetaceae > Streptomyces > Streptomyces malaysiensis. Next base: position 247,130 of record NZ_JANIIC010000001.1, read on the forward strand.
TTCGCGCCGGGCAGAAAGCTCAGCGTGACATCGTCGAGGATCACCTTGTCGCCGTGCGCCTTGCGCGTCTTGCGCATGGTGTAGATGAACTCAGCCAAGAGAAACCGTCCGGCAATCTGGTAGGTATCGAGGTGCGGCTCCGTCGCGGCGTCCATATCCGTGGCAGCTCCACCGCGTGAGAGCAGATACACCCCATCTTGCCGTACGGCCAGCCCGAGGCGGAAACCCGTTTGGTCCGGCGTGCGGCACGGGTCCGGCATCCGCGGCCCCCACGACGCGGCCTACGGCCTTCGCGACGCGGCCTACGGCCCTCGCGGCACGGCATCCGCGCCCCTCAGAGCGCGAACCTCCACGACTCCGGTGAAGCGACATCCCGGGCCCTCACGACGCGAACATCCGAGGCCCAAGCGAGGCGAACGCGATCGCAGCGACGCGAACGTCCGAGGCCCGAGCGAGCCGAACGCGATCCCGGCGACGCGCATATCCGAGGCCCGAGCGAGCCGAAGGGCCGGAGCCTCCGTGAGGCTCCGGCCCTCCATCGCCGCGCTTCCGACGATCACCACATCCGGTGACCGTCGCTTCACTCAGCGATCACTGCCGCCCTGGCGTCGCCGCCGTGGCATTCACTGGCTCGCGGGCGCCTTCTTCTTGCGGACGAAGAAGACCGCGCCGCCACCGACCACGACCAGCGCCACGGCGATGCCCGCGATCATCGGGGTGTTGCTGCTGCTACCGGTCTCGGCCAGGTCGCCACCAGAGGTGTCGCCGCCGGTGCCGCTGCCGCCCGCCGACGCGGGGCTCGGCTGCGAGGAGGGGGTGTCGCTGCCGCCGCTGCTGGCGGTCTTGCAGTCGAGAACGCCGGAGAAGGTCTTCTCGAAGCCGTTCGGACCGGTGATGGTGAACTTGTAGCTCTGGTCCTCCTTCACCGGGGCGGTGATGGTCTTCGACTGACCCGCCTCGACGGTGTACTTCTGGTCCAGCAGCTCGAAGGTGAACGCCTCGTCGCCCTTGTTGCTGGCCGTGATGTCCACGCCGCCCTTGGCGCAGTCCTTCTCGGCGGAGACCGCCGGGACGGCGCCCTTCTTCGCCCAGTTCGCGGTGGCGGTGGCGGAGACGGTGCTCTCGCTGGAGCCGGCCAGGATCTGCGTCTGGCTCTTGGTGGCGCTGGCGAACGCGCGGCCCACCGGAACCTTGGTGGCGGCCTGGGCGGTCAGCGTGGCGGAGCCGTCCGCCGCGCCCTCCGGCACGTCGAAGTACACCTCGCCGCCGTCGGCGGCGCTGGTGAGGGTCTTGCCGGTCTTGTCGACCAGCTTGACGCCCGCACCCGCGGCCTCGGTGCCCGGGGTCAGGGTGACGCTGTCGGCGTTGGTGTGGACCTTGACCGGGCCGAGCCGCTCACCGGCCTTGCCGGAGACGGCCGGCGGGTCGAGGCTCAGCGACGCCTTGGGCTCCTGGAGGTTCTGAGCGCTCTTCTCCAGGTAGTCGGCCAGCTTCTCGGCCTGCGGGTCGGCCGCGTCGACCTTCGCGTTGTCGGAGAAGCGCCAGATGGCGACCTGAGTACCCGCGGCGGCGGTCTTCTCGGTAAGAGCCCCGGCACCGGCCGTCTTCGCCAGTGCGTCGAGGTCGTTCACCTGCGGGTAGGAGTTCTGGAGAATCCAGTTGATCTTGCCCGCGTTGGGGTTGTTGGCCAGCGACGTCTCGGCCCAGGACTTCTCTTCGTACTTCGCCTTGTTCTGCGTCGGGTTATGCAGATCAATGCAGTACGTCTGGATGGAACCGCCGTTGTCCACCGACATCTCGAAGAGACCGGCGCCGACCTGCTGGTCCTTGCCGTTGTCGTGGATGATGGCCTTGTCGAACGTCTTGAGACCGCCCAGCGTGGCGGCCGCGCCGCCCTGGCTCGGGGGCGCGTCATCGGCGGCGGCGGTACCGGCGGTGACCATCGCGCCCGCCGCGACCAGACCGGACGCCAGAACGGCGGCGGCAAGACGAGCAGTGCCGCGCCTTCTTGCAGAAATCATGGTTTCCCCTCCGGGCGAGCGCCAGTCAGTTGGTGCGCCTCGCCAGCGAACTCAAAACTCAAGGAACCCCCGTTGGGTACGCAGGGATCCTAGGGAGAAAGGAACGGCCCGTTCCCCAGGAATACCTGGACCCAACCGATCCGAATCGGAATCGTTATCAATCCTCAGATCGCATATGACCTGGGATTATCGACAAATCTCCCGCATCCATGGCCGCTCACGGGGAAGTTGCCCCGGTCAGTGCGTTTAGAAGCGGTTTGGCCTGTGAAATTCGACGAAAAGCGGATGTGCCGCGCGTAAGATCATGTCCAACCGCCAGCGCGTCAATCTCGGCGGTTACCCAGCGCCTGGGCTGATTCGCCCCGCCACCGGAATCCACACCCGGGGCGGCGGCAGCCGCGCCTCCCCCATCTCCTTGAAGCGGCCGGTCCCTCTCCCGGTCCCGATCCCGATCCCATTCGCGCTCCCGCACTCGCAACGTCCCATGGACGACGAGGGGTTCACCGAGCGATACGGACCCGGCGACATTCGCGGCGAGCGACCGCCATGTCCAGACCGTATAGAAACTCGTGTACGCGTCCGCCCATGCGTCCCGCCCCCGGTCCCAGCGGCGCACCGTCACCGCCAGCCGGAACCGGGCCACCGCGACACCCACCGCCGTCTCCCAGAAGTCCGGCCGCGTCGCGGCATTGCCCACCACGGTCACCCAGCTCTCGTTCACCGGCTACGCCTCCCCCATCACTTCGCGGCTCTTCCGCGCCGTTCGTGGACCATGCTGCACGGCATCGCGAGACCTCGCCGGGGCCTGTGTACGACCCCGCGGTTGTGGACAACTCGGCCACCCGTCCGGGTGAGCTACCGTCACGCACCGCCTGTGAGGCGCCGCCTGTCACGGCTCGGCCGGTCACGACGCCTCGCACCGTCACCCGCCCCCATCACAACGCCTCGGCCATCCCGCACCGCTCGTCACGCCTCGCGCGTCACGACGCCTCGCCCGTCCGGCAGCCCCCGTCACACCTCCCCCATCACCCCCCGCCCGCCGCGATGACGTACTGCGCCCGTACCTCCCCGTACCGCGCCAGCTCCGCCGCCACCGGCTCGAGCACCCGCCCTCGCCCGCATTCGGCCGCCGCTTCCCTCAGCCGCCCCTCCACCGACCGGCCGTGGCGCCGGGCGGGCCCCCGCGCCGCCACCCGCGAGCCCCAGGCCAGCGCCGGGCCGACCGCCGCACCGCCCATCACCAGCAGCACCGGCATCCACCACGCCGCCCCGCCGAACACCCCGGCCACCGCGCCCAACAGCCACAGCACCCCGACCACTTGCAGCAGCAGCAAGGTCACCTGAGCCGCCGCCACCATCGACCACCACACGGGCCGAATCGGCCGCCGGTGCGCCGTCACGGCCGCCACCGCCTCGTCGACCGCCTCCGCCAGCCCTCGGCCGCCCCACCCCGCCGCCTCCCGTACGGCCTGGGCCCATGGACCTGGCAGCCCGGCCGTCGCCTCGTCGCCGAGGGTCCGTACGGCCTCCTCCACCACCGGGCGCGCCGTGACCTCCTCCACCGCCACCGTGCGCGCCCGCGCGCCCGGGATCTCCGGCCGCTCCGCGGCCGCGGGCGTTCGCGAGGCCAGAGTGCCCGCCGACCCGGCGCGGCCCTTCCTTCCCCGCAGCCGCCCCCACGGCGTGCCGCACGCCCACTCCGCGTCCCTCAGCCAGGCGCGCTCAGCCGCCTTCCCGGCCGCGCCCGCGCCCGCGGCCTCGGCCAGCCGGTCCTCGAACTCCGCCCGCGCCCGCTCGGTGAGCCCGGCCGGCCCGCTGTCGGCCACATACTGCGGCCGCAGCCGCGTCATCGTGCCGTCCACGTCCGCCGACAGCCGGCGCTCGGCCGCCCCGGACTCGGCCGTGAGCCGCCCGAGCATCTCCCGCAGCTCCCCGACGCCCTCTCCGGTCAGCGCGGACAGCGCCAGCACGGCCGCCCCCGGCTCCCCGTGCTCCCCGAGCGCGAGCCCGTCCTCGTCCAGCAGCCGCCGCAGATCGTCCAGCACCTGGTCCGCGGCCTCGCCGGGGAGCCGGTCCACCTGGTTGAGCACGACGAAGGTCACCTCGGCATAACCGGCGAGCGGCCGCAGATAGCGCTCATGGAGGACCGCGTCCGCGTACTTCTCGGGGTCCACCACCCACACCACCGCGTCGACGAGCCCCAGCAGCCGGTCCACCCGCTCCCGGTGGCCCGGGACGGCCGAGTCGTGGTCGGGCAGATCGAGGAGGACGAGGCCGCGCAGCGCGGGGTCGTACGGATAGCCCGGGTTGCGCCGGTCCACCGCCGGGATGCCGAGCCGGTCCAGCAGGCCGTCGGCGTGGTCGGTCCACGCACAGGCGAGGGGTGTGGCGGTGGTCGGACGCCGGATCCCGGCCTCGGAGAGGGGCGCTCCGGCGAGGGCGTTGAAAAGTGTCGACTTACCGCTTCCGGTGGCCCCGGCGACGGCGACCACGGTGTGCCCGTAAGGATGCCGTCCCCGCGCGTCCGCCTCGTCGAGCACCCGCGCGGCCCCGGCGAGCGTGCGCCCCTCGAGCCGGGACCGGGACAGCCCGACCAGCTGGCGCAGTGCCTCGAGACGCGGCCGGAGGGTGCCCGTGGTGAAGCTGCGGACACCGGCCTGGTATACGGCGTAAGGCGGGCCGCCGAAGGACCGTCGGCCGGGCTCCTCCCCCGACAGGCCCGACAAGCCCGGGAAGCCCGGGAAGAAGCCCGCGGCGCCGTGAGGGATGTCCGATACGGCCTCCTCCACCGGCCCCTCGTCGACCGCACGGGCCGGGCGGCTCGCGGCACGCCCTCCGGCCCGCCAGTGCGCACGCCGGGCGATCAGCCCGTCGTCCCATGTGTGGCGGTCCCCGGCCGCCCGGTCTCCCCCGCCGTTCTCATTACCGCCGTTGCCCTCCGTGGCCGTCACCTGCGGTCACCTCTCCTTCTGCAATACGGACAGCGCGGCGATCAGCTCGACCTGGTGTTCCGGGGTCATGTCCAGGGCGTCCAGAGGGGCGAGGCTGCGGTCGCGCTCCGCCCGCATGGCACGGGTGACACAGCCGTCGAGCAGCCGTCCGCCGCGGTCGCCCAGGCGCAGCGCCGCATGCGCGCCCAGGGTCTCGGCGAGCTTCTCGCCCGCCTTACGTGCGCGGCGGCCGCCCAGGAGCGCCGCGGCGAGCAGGGCGGCGATCTCCTCGGGGGCGCAACTGCCCCCGTATTCGGCGATCCGGGCCCGGGCCTCCTCCTCGGCCAGTTCCTCGGCGCAGCGCCGCCAGTGCCGTACGGCCACGCCGATCCGCTCGGCGGCGCCGTGCGCGTCGCACGGGGCGAGCCCGGCCCGTGCGGCCGGGTCCCGCTTCCCGGCCTCCGCGACCTGTTCGTCGGCGGTGGCGGCGGCGCCGCGCAGCAGGGTGGCCAGGGAGTCGGTGAGAGCCGTAAGGAGCTCATCGGGGGTGCTGTCACGCGGCAGGCCGTGCCAGTGGGTGAGCGCGCCGCCCGCGAGCGCCGCGCCCTGCGCGATCTCCCGCCGCACCCGCTCCACCGCCTCCCCGTAGGCGCCCTCGACCTGCTGGACCAGCCGCACCGCGGCCGCGTGCTGTGCCGCCGCGGCCCCTGCCAGCGCGGGCATCCGGGCGCGCAGCGAGGCGAGCGTCCCGGCGGCCGTACGGGCGGCGGCGACGGTACGGGCGTACGGATCCTGCGCGTGCTGGGTGAGCCAGGACCGCAGTGCGGCGACGGCGGTGGCGGGCAGCAGCCCGCTGCCGCCGCCGGCGGATTCGGGCAGCTCGGGGATGGTGAAGCGCGGGACATCGCCGAGCCCGGCCGCCGTAAGGAGCGCGGCGTACTGCCGGGAGACCTCCGCGGCCACCTGGTGCGGCACCCGGTCGAGGACGGTGACGAGGGTGACGTCGTACTCCTTCGCGGTCCGCAGCAGATGCCAGGGGACGGCGTCGCCGTAGCGGGTGGCCGTGGTGACGAGCACCCAGATGTCGGCGGCGCAGATCAGTTCCGCGGCCAGATCGCGGTTCCGCGCGACCAGCGAGTCGATATCGGGCGCGTCGAGCAGTGCGAGCCCTCGCGCGAGCCCCGGGTCGGTCTCCACCCGCAGCGCCGCCGGGCCCTCCTGCGCCCGCCCCTCCTCGTCGTACGCGCTCTCCGCCCGCTCCCCCTGCGCCGGCACCCACACCCTGGTGAGCCTCGGCAGCACCCGCTGCCCGGTGAACCAGTGGTGATCGTCGGGGTGACACACCAGCACCGGAGTACGCGTTGTGGGCCGCAACACACCGGCCTCGGTGACCCGTCGGCCGACCAGCGAATTGACCAGAGTGGACTTGCCCGCCCCCGTCGATCCCCCGATTACCGCCAGGAGGGGCGCTTCGGGGGCGCGCAACCGGGGCACGAGGTAGTCGTCCAGTTGAGCGAGTAGCTCGGCACGGCTGCGGCGAGCGCGGTCGGCGCCGGGAAGGGGGAGCGGAAACCGAGCTGCGTCGACACGGTCGCGCAGTGAGGTCAGCGCGTCGAGCAGCCGGGGCCGTACGTCCAAGATCGCCACGTGGTGAAGAATGCACGCTTTTGGTGTCTTTTTGAAGCGTATGCTCACTCGTGCGCGTCAAAGAGACCCACCCGGATCACCCTAAAAGGAGCACGAGGCGGACGTGACGACAGGGGCTCGGGCATAACGAGTGCACAACACCCGCTCCCTGAGGCGTGAAAAACGATGCGAGATTCGGACCTGCCTGCGATTATCAGACCGCTTCACCGAACCTCCACAACGTGCCACGGAGGTGAAGCAACCGGGGCGAGGCGCAAGGAGCCCTATCCTTGTCCCGGCAAGGTCACGGTCCGTCGAGCCCGGCCACCCGCACCACGGCCGCCCCGTCGGCCCCGCAGGCCCCGGGGGCTCATCAGCTCCGTGACCACCGGCCCCCGTAGCTCAGTGGATAGAGCAGGCGCCTTCTAAGCGCTTGGCCGCAGGTTCGAGTCCTGCCGGGGGCGCATCCAGCCTCTCACCTGCGGAAACGCGTGAGGGGCTCTTTCATGTCCGGATGCACATCGCTCTATGAGCAGGCGCCTTCGCCTGTCCGCGATCGCGGGCACAGACAAACCCTGCCTCGCGGCGACAAGGACTCTCGTCAGCGAATCCACACCGGAATCACGATGTAGCACCGGGTAGCACACCTTCGCTATCATGGACAGCATGACAGCGCAGCCGGAGATCACTCAGCGCGATCTGCGCACCCGCTCCAAAGAGATCATGGACGCCGTCCAGGGAGGACAGGCGTTCACCGTCACCCGCGACGGGCATCGTGTCGGCGAGCTGATCCCGCTCCGCCGCCGTCGCCGCTTCGTTCCCCGCGCCGAGTTCGCGACCATGTCACGTACCGCCCCTGACATCTCGCGGGACGCCTTCCGCGACGACCAGGACGCCGTCGTCGAGCAGGAGTTGGACGACCCGTATGCCCGTTGAGCACGAGCAGGGCCTGCTCGACACCAACATCATGATCCTGCGCAAATGGATCGACGCCGACGAGCTACCTGCCGAGATGGCCATTAGCGCCATCACCCTCGCGGAACTCTCCGCAGGCCCCCACCAGGTGCGCGGCGGCGAGCAGAGCGACTACGACGAACACGCCGAGCGGGCCCGCCGCATGGACGTCCTGCAGCGCGCCGAAAACGAATTCGACCCCATCCCCTTCGACGTGGAGGCGGCCCGCATCTACGGCAGAATCTGCGCCGCCGTCGTCTCCGCAGGCCGCAAGCCCCGTCGCCGTGTGGCCGACCTGATGATCGCCGCCGTCGCGGCCGCCGAGGGACTCCCCCTGTTCACCACCAACCCCGACGACTTCAAGGGCCTCGACGACTTGATCACCGTCGTGCCCGTCACCCGGCCCGAGATCCTGCACGATCGGTAGTACCCCGTCCGTCCCGCCCTGCGCCGGAAGCCACGGTGGTTCCACTCCCGGTCGCGGACCCCACCGCCCGTCACCAACTCGCCTCACGCGAGACCTCGATCCGCACGGATATGGCGCCCGGAGCCTCGGTGCCGGCACGCACCCATACAGTGTCCCGATGACGCCGATCAAGAAGTTCCAAGTCACCTTCGACTGCGCGGAACCTGAGCGGCTCGGTCGTTTCTGGTGCGAGGTGCTGGGGTACGTCATACCGCCCCCACCGGCGGGGTTTGCCACGTGGGACGATTTCAAGCGCTCGCAGCCACCTGAACAGCGGGGTTCCTGGTTCGCCTGCGTCGATCCCTCAGGTGTGGGCCCGCGGCTGTACTTCCAGCGTGTCCCCGAGGGGAAGGCCGCCAAGAACCGGGTGCATCTTGATGTGCGGGTCGGCACCGGACTCGTGGGGGAAGAGCGCCTCGCCGCACTTGAGGCGGAATGCGCACGGCTGGTCCCGCTCGGTGCGGTGCACGTGCGCACGCTGTACGACGGTGATGATTCGTGCATTCCGATGCTGGACATCGAGGGCAACGAGTTATGCATCGACTGAGAGACCGCGAACGTGCCTTCGCCCTGTCCCCATGAGCCAGGGCGAGGCACAAGGGGTGCTCATCAGCCAAAGGCCCCCGGGAATGACACCAAGCGCACCGTCTTCAGTGACGGGTGCGCGCAACGCCGCCGGTGGGGTGGACATCTTCATCGACAACGCCGGCGCCGGCAGCGCCCCGGAGGACACACTGACCCGGCCGCTGGCAACCTGGCCTTCGGACCTCGAGAGCAATGTGCTGTCCGCGATCCGGCTGGACCAGGAACTGGTCCCGGGCATGGTGGAGCGCGGCTCGGGGGTCGTGGTGCATGTCTCGTCTATCGCGGGCCATCTGCCGCAGCCGGGCCAGGCCGCCTACGCGGCGGCCAAAGCCGCGCTGAACAGCTATAGCCGCTCGCTCGCGGCCGAGGTCGGCCCGGCCGGGGTGCGGGTGGTGTGCGTCCTGCCGGGCTTCATCGCCACTCCGGGGGCGATCGCACACCATCAGAAGATCGCCGACAGCCAGGGAGTTTCGCTGGAGGAGGCACAGCGCGGCCTCGCGGCGCGGCTGAACGTGCCGATGAACCGCCCCGGAACCCCTGAGGACGCCGCCGAGTTGGTCGCGTTCCTGGTGTCGGAGCGGGCGCGCTGGCTCACCGGATCCCAGTTCCGCGTCGACGGAGGCATCCTCGCCCAGGTGTAGCCCGCTTCGGCGACCGAGTTCGTCTCGCATGTCCGCGAGATGCGCCAACTGGTCACCGGCGGCGGGTCGGCTCGGCGATTTCGGCGGCGATGTCGTCGCGTTTGCGCCGAAGGGCTCGGCCTGAGGACACGCTCCCTGCTCCGCACCCCCTGTGAAACGGGCCGCGTCGGGGTCAGTCCTCGCGGTCCCGGCCGCCCTCGCCCGCCCCGGGGCCGAGGGCCGGCCGGCCTGCGGCGGCGGGCACCTCCTGGGGGACGATCTCGGGGTGGTGGAGGTCGAAGGCGGGGGATTCGGAGCGGATCTTCGGCAGGGTGAGGAAGTTGTGCCGGGGCGGGGGGCAGGCGGTGGCCCACTCCAGGGAGCGGCCCCATCCCCACGGGTCGTCGACCCCGACCTGCTTCCCGTACTTCCCGGTTCTCCACAAGTTGTAGAGGAACGGCAGGGTGGACAGGCCCAGGAGGAAGGAGCCGATGGTGGAGACCGTGTTCAGCGTGGTGAAGCCGTCGGCGGCCAGATAGTCGGCATAGCGGCGCGGCATACCGATGACGCCCAGCCAGTGGTGCACCAGAAAGGTCGAGTGGAAGCCGACGAACAGGGTCCAGAAATGGATCTTGCCGAGGCGTTCATCGAGCATTCTGCCGGTGAACTTGGGCCACCAGTAATAGAACCCGGCGAACATCGCGAAGACCACCGTGCCGAAGACCACATAGTGGAAGTGGGCGACGACGAAATAGCTGTCGTGGACCTCGAAATCCAGCGGAGGTGAGGCGAGGATCACCCCGGTCAGCCCGCCGAAGAGAAAGGTGACGAGAAAGCCGATGGACCACAGCATCGGCGTCTCGAAGGAGAGCGAGCCACGCCACATGGTGCCGACCCAGTTGAAGAACTTCACCCCGGTCGGCACCGCGATGAGGAACGTCATAAAGGAGAAGAACGGCAGGAGCACCGCTCCGGTGGCGAACATATGGTGGGCCCACACCGTGATGGAGAGGCCGGTGATGCCGATGGTGGCTCCCACCAGCCCCACATAGCCGAAGACCACCTTGCGGGAGAACACCGGAATGATTTCGGTGATGATACCGAAGAACGGCAGGGCGATGATGTAGACCTCGGGGTGGCCGAAGAACCAGAAGAGGTGCTGCCACAGCACCGCCCCGCCGTTGGCCGCCTCGAAGACGACCGCACCGAATTTGCGGTCCGCCTCCAGCACCAGCAGGGCGGCCGCCAGCACAGGGAAGGCCAGCAGCACCAGGACCGAGGTGAAGAGGATGTTCCAGGTGAAGATGGGCAGCCGGAACATCGTCATTCCCGGGGCGCGCATGCAGACAATGGTGGTGACGAAGTTGACCGCGCCCAGGATCGTCCCGAAGCCGGCAAAGGCGAGACCCATCACCCACATGTCGCCACCCACGCCCGGTGTGCGCACTCTGCTGCTGAGCGGCGTATAGGCCGTCCAGCCGAAGTCGGCCGCGCCGTCGGGGGTGAGCAGACTGCCGATCACGATCAGCCCGCCGAAGGCGAAGAGCCAGTACGCGAACATATTCAGCCGGGGGAAGGCGACATCCGGGGCGCCGATTTGCAGCGGCATGATCTCGTTGGCGAATCCGGCGAAGACCGGTGTGGCGAAGAGCAGCAGCATCAGCGTGCCATGCAGGGTGAAAGCCTGGTTGTACTGCTCCGGGCTGACGATTTGCAGTCCGGGCCGGGCGAGTTCGGCCCGCATCACCATGGCCAGCAGGCCGCCGATCAGAAAGAAACCGAACGCGGTCACCAAGTACAGATGTCCGATTTTCTTATGGTCGGTGGTGGTGAGCCAGTCGACGAGGATTCTGCCGAGTTTGGTGGTTTCGGCGGGAGCTTGATATTCGGGCTTGGTTGTCATCGCCATGTCCGTGTCCGCTCCTCGGCCGTATGCATGGGTGGGCGGCCGGCGGCACCGGCCGACGAATCCTTTGTGTCGATTTGCCCACCATTACCCGAAGCGGGACGGCGATTCGGGCCCGACTCGCCGTAGAGGTCCCGGGCCGGTCAACGGGCCCCGAGCGAGCGGACCCGGCCGACCGTTGGCCATGAGCCGCCGGTCATGAGCCGCCAACCGCGAGCCGTCGGTCATGAGCCGCCGCGGCGACCCCGGGGCCGGGCCTCGGTCCTCCGGGCCGTCCGCGACGGTCTGCGCCGCCATCGCCGGATCCCCGCGCTCACGACGACCGCCACGGCACCGAGCAGCGCCGATCTCACCCGTCGCACACGAGTCATCATGCTCCCTTCACATCGCCGTAGCGGACCTAGGGATTCACCCCGAGTTACCCAGGACCAAAGGCCCATGCAGCCGACTCTTCGCGCATGGGCGAGCCCCTGAGCCGGGCCATCGGGAGCGCTGACGGCGGGGGTCGCGTCGCCCCGGCCGTCTTTGCCATCCCAGAAGGCATACATGGGAATCCCTTTACCATCCCATTCGTTCCACGCATGCCCCCCACGGAACAGAGAACGAACACAGTGACAGCGAAGGAGTGAACGCCGCGATGGTGTTCAAACGAGCGCTCGGCTCGCTCGGGGTCGGTGGGCCCATCGTGGACACGGTCCTCGACCGGGGGCCGGTGCGCCCCGGTGGCGAGGTGCGGGGGCAGGTGCGGCTGCGGGGCGGAGGCAGCGGCTGCGATATCGAGCACCTCGCACTGGAGCTGGTCGCCAAGGTCGAGACCGGGCCCGGCGGCGAGGAGCACGAGGGCGGTGTGGTCTTCGACCGCCTCCGGCTCAGCGGGGGGTTCCGGCTCGACGCGAGAGAGTACAGAGATATCCCGTTCACCATTCACATACCGTGGGAAACCCCGCTCACCGAGTTGTCCGGACAGCCGCTGGGCCCCTACCTGGGCGTCCGGGCCGAGCTCGCGGCGCGGGGCGCGAAGGACCACGGTGATCCGGAGCAGCTGATCGTACGCCCCCTGCCGGTCCAGGAAGCCGTGCTGGGGGCGCTGGGGCGGCTCGGCTTCGGCCCAATCGCCGCCGATCTGCGGCTCGGCCGTATCGCGGGCACCGGGCAGAAGCTCCCCTTCCATCAGGAGTTCGAGCTCACCCCCGCCCCGCGGTACATCCACGATATGAACGAGATCGCGCTGACCCTTCTGACCGGCCCCGACGGTATGGAGGTCGTTCTGGAGGCCGACAAGCGCGGCAGACTCTCCCCCAGGCCATCCACCCCTCACAAGCCCCTTCCCGGTGGGCCCGACGCCCCGGGCCGCCACACCGTGAGCCATGAGGGCCTCGAGCACCGCGACTGGACCGGGGAGGTCGACTCCTGGATCCAAGCGCTCATCCAGGCCCGCGGCGCCCGCACCGCCCCCACCGCCCGTGCCGGGGCGGTGGCCGCGGGCGTCGCGGGCGCTACGGCGGCCGGGGCCGTGGGCGGCGTGGTCGCGGCCGGACTCGGCGACGCGTTAGGAAACCTAGGGAGGTTAGGAAACTTAAGGAAGTTAGGGAACTTACAGCGCTTAGCGGGCTTACAGGGCTCGGAGTGCGCGAGGCCCGAGGAGGGGAACCAAGGGTGAGGCGCTGAGGCCCACGGACCCTCCCGCGGCCGGACCGTCCCGCGGCCCCCGGCACGCATACCAGAGCCACCAGAGCGGCCTTCCCGGCGTACGCACCAGGACACCCCTCCCGGCACGCGCCCCAGGGCGCCCCTTCCGGCGCGCACACCAGGGCGACCCCCGGCGCGCACACCGGCGAAGCCTTCCCTGTGCGCACACCGGTGAGCGACGGTTAGGAGCGACGCCCCACCGCGTCGGAGTCGTCCACCGTCTCCCGCGCCACGCCATCGCCCTCGACCGCCCCCGCCGGAGCGGGCCGGCGGCGCGCCGCGAGCCGGTCCGTGACCTGCCGGGCGATGGGCTCGGTCCAGCGGGCGGTGAGCGGCCCGAGGACGACCAGGATCAGGACGTACGCCGTGGCCAGCGGGCCGAGCGACGGTTCGATACCGGCGGTGACGGCGAGTCCCGCGATGACGATCGAGAACTCGCCCCGGGCCACCAGCGTGCCACCGGCCCGCCAACGGCCCCGGGTGGAGATCCCGGCCCGCCGCGCCGCCCAGTACCCGGTGGTGATCTTCGTACCTGCGGTGATGACGGCCAGCACCATGGCGGGCAGCAGCACCGGGGGAATGCTGGCCGGATCCGTGTGCAGACCGAAGAAGACGAAGAAGACCGCGGCGAACAGATCCCGCAGCGGGCTGAGCAGAATGTGGGTGCCCTCGGCGACCTCCCCGGAGAGGGCGATGCCCACCAGGAACGCGCCGACGGCCGCCGACACCTGGAGCTGCTGGGCGATCCCCGCCACCAGCAGCGTCAGCCCCAGCACCACCAGCAGCAGCTTCTCGGGGTCGTCGCTGGAGACGAAGCGGGAGATGAGCCGGCCGTAGCGGACGGCCAGGAACAGCACCAGACCGGCCACGCCGAGGGCGATGGCCAGGGTGACGGAGCCCGCCGCCAGGCCCGCACCGGCCAGCAGCGCGGTGACGATCGGCAGATAGACGGCCATCGCCAGGTCCTCGAGGACGAGGATGCTCAGGATCACCGGGGTTTCGCGGTTGCCGAGCCGGCCCAGATCGCCGAGGACCTTGGCGATGACACCGGATGAGGAGATCCAGGTCACACCGGCCAGCACCACGGCGGCCACCGGTCCCCACCCCAGCAGCAGGGCCATGACGGCGCCGGGCAGTGCGTTGAGCACCGCGTCGACGAGCCCGGCCGGGTACTGGGTCTTGAGATTGCTGACCAGGTCGCTGGCGCTGTACTCCAGGCCGAGCATGAGCAGCAGCAGGATGACGCCGATCTCGGCGCCGGTCGCGACGAACTCCTCGCTCGCCCCCAGCGGCAGCAGCCCGCCCTCGCCGAAGGCCAGTCCGGCCAGCAGATACAGCGGGATCGGGGAGAACTGGAACCGTCCGGCCAGTCGCCCCAGCAGCCCCAGCCCCAGGATGACCGCACCGAACTCGATCAGAAAGACGGCAGATGAATGCATGGGCTCACGCCCGTCCGAGTATCGCCGCGGCCGTATCCACGCCCTCGCGGGTGCCGATCACGATCAGCTCGTCCCCACCGGCCAGCCGGAAGTCGGGGGTCGGGGAGGGGATCGCCTCCGCTCTGCGCAGCACGGCCACGATCGAGGCGCCGGTCTCCGTCCGCATCCGCGTCTCGCCCAGCACCCGCCCGTTCCAGTACGACGTGGACGACAGCTCGATCCGCTCGGCCACCAGCCCGAGCTCGGTGGTGGACAGCAGGTTCGGGCTGTGATGACTCGGCATCAGAACCCCGACGAGCGCCTCCGCCTCCCCTGCCGTCAGCGTGGTGGACAGGGCGCACTCATCGGGGTCTTCCTTCCGGTACGCGCTGAGCGTGCGGTCGCCGTCGCGATGCGCGATGACCGAGAGCCGCCTGTTCTCTCGTGTTGTCAGGTCGTAGCGAACCCCGATGCCGGGCAATGGCGTACTGCTCATCCGCGGAGCGCCCACAATCATCCCTCTCGTCGCTTGATCCTCATGACACCCTAACGAATGGCAAAGAATTGGTAATGACGGCAGGTGTGCGAAGGTGCGGTGGGACGATGCCGACCGCATCGGGGTGGTCGACGAGGAGCATGTCATCGGTCGACGTGGAGGATGGTGCCCGGAGGAGGGTGGTGCCCATGATCGAGTGGAGGCGGCTCAGCACCGGTATCAGGCCGGTTCCCGATCCGGTCGCCACTCCCGTCGTCTGGGGCGGGGCCGGCTTCGGTGCGCTGGTCCTGGTGGCGACCCTGAACTTCCTCGGCGGCCACGGCCGCCCCGGGTTCGCCCTGGTCGGGCTCTCGCTGCTGGCCGCCCTGCTGGGTCTGTGCGCGCGTTTCGTCGCCGCGCCCGGTACGGCGGGGCTGTGCTGGCTGTTCCTCAACGGCTTCGCCATTCCACCCGCGGGCCAACTCTCCTGGGCGGGCGACCGCGACGCCCTCTGGCTCGCCTGCCTCCTGGCGGCGGCCGTCGCGGGCACCGCGCTCGCCCGCATCGTCAACGCCCGCGCGGGATACCGCCGCATCACCCCGTTCGGCCCACGGCCGGGCCCACCGGAGTCGTAGCGGCCAAGGCCACCGGAGTCCTGGCAGCCGGGCCCGCCGGAGTCGTAGGTCCCAGGGCCGTGCGAAGGCCCTGCGAACGGCCGATGACCCGGCCGCGGGCCCGTCCCTAGGCTTCGGGCGCGGCCCGGCGATCACGGCGCCGTCGCCGCGTTCCCCACGACGAAGGAGGCGCCCCCATGCCCGCCGACGGTCAGAGCCACATCCGTATCGCCCGCCCCTCGCGCGATCTCGCGGCGGCCGAGCGCTTCTGGTGTGCGGGGCTGGGGCTGAGCGTGGTGTACCGGGCCGAGGGCGGCGACCGGCCCGGGGAGCACGATCTGCTGATGGTGGGCTGGCCGGACGCCTCCTGGCATCTGGAGCTCGTCCACGAGGCGGCCCACCCCGTGGAGCCCCGGCCGACCGAGGAGGACCTCCTGGTGATCTACCTCGATGAGGCCGTCCCCGGGGAACTGGTGGCCCGCCTCACCCAGCACGGCGGCACCCGTGTCGCCTCCCCCAATCCGTACTGGAACGAATGGGGCGTCACCATCGAGGACCCCGACGGCTACCGCCTGGTGCTGTGCCGCCGCGACTGGTCGAATTCCTGAGGCGAAGGGGCCACTTCTTCCTGAGGCGAGGAAGCACTTCGCCAGGTGGTGCGCCCACTTCGCCCGGCGCCGGGCCCGCGTCGGCCAGATACCGGGGCCGTCGCGCTCGGCGGATCGGCGGAAGTCGGCCGCGGTTCGGAAGACGCTCGCCGCCACGGACGATCGACGGCAGGTCAGGGCGCTTCCAGCGGAGCGGTCAGCGCGGCATCGTCAGGACCGCCACCCCGTTGACGCGGTCGGCGGCGAGGTCGTCCAGCGCGGCGTCCGCCCGGTCGAACGGGTACGGGGTGACCGTGACGCCGATGCGGTGCTCGGCGGCCGCGGTGAGGAATTCGCGCCCGTCCTCGCGGGTGTTGGCGGTGACGCTGCGGACGGTGCGTTCGCGGAAGAGGTGACGCTCGTAGTCGAGGGACGGGATGGCGGAGAGGTAGATACCGGCGATGCTCAGCGTGCCGCCCGCGTCCAGGGCCTCCAGGGCGACCGGCACCAGATCGCCCACCGGGGCGAAGAGGATGGCGGCGTCGAGGGGCTCGGGCGGGCGGTCGTAGGCGTCGTTCGCGGAGGCGGCGCCCAGTTCCAGGGCGAGGGCCTGGGCGGCGGGCGAGCGGGTCAGGACATGGACGACGGCGCCCTGGGCGATGGCGACCTGGGCGGTGAGGTGCGCCGAGCCACCGAAGCCGTAGATGCCGAGCCGGCCGCCCGGCGGAAGGTCGGCCCGGCGCAGGGCGCGGTAGCCGATGATTCCGGCGCACAGCAGCGGGGCGAGCTCCTCGTCGGTGTATCCGGTGGGCAGCTCATAGGCGTAGTCCGCCGGTACGGTGACGTACTCGGCGTAGCCGCCGTCCGCGTCCCAGCCGGTGTACTCGGAGAACGGGCACAGATTCTCGTGGCCCCGGACGCAGTAGCGGCAGCGGCCGCAGGTGTGCCGCAGCCAGGGGACGCCGATCCGGACTCCGGCACCGGGGCGGCGCGCCCGCGAGCCCGCCGCGACGACCTCGCCGACCACCTCGTGACCGGGGACGACGGGGCTGCGGTGCGGAGGCAGATCGCCATCGCGGACATGCAGATCGGTGCGGCACACCCCGCAGGCCCGGACCCGGACCAGCAGCTCGTCATCCGCCGGTCGCGGCACCGGCAGCTCCACCCGCTCGATCCGGCCCGGGGCGGGGACCACCCAGGCCCGCATGGTCGCCGGGAGGTCGGCGCTCGCATCCGTCACACCGCCAACGTAACGCCGTGGGGGCCGGTGCGCCGTCCGGGCCCGCCTCCGGGCATGCGCCCGGTTCCCGCCCGTACGCACGCCGGCGGCGGAAGGCCGGACGGCCGACCGGAAGCCGCCCGGCCGCGGCCGGGCGGCGGTGACCCGGCGGCGACCAGGCAGTGGTCAGGCCGCGCGACGCTGGTCAGTCGGTGACCAGGGGGTGCTCAGGCAGTGGCGCCGTCCATCGCGGTGACCAGGCTCTTGGGCCGCATATCGGTCCAGTGCTCGTTGACGTAGTCCAGGCTCGCCTGGCGGTCGTCCTCGCCGTGGGCGACCGTCCAGCCCGCCGGGACCTCGGCGAAGGCCGGCCACAGGGAGTGCTGCCCCTCCTCGTTGACGAGCACCAGGTAGCGGCCGTCGGGGTTCTCGAAGGGGTTGCTCATCGCGTCTCTCCTCGCTCACGGTCGGCGTCTTACGGCTCGACCGTACCGAGCGAAGGGGGCCTCCGCGCCAGGGTGCCCGGAGTCCTGGCGGATACGCGTCGGCCGCTGTCCGACGCCGCCCGGCTCGGCGCCGAACCCGGCCCGGAAACCGTCCGGTTGCGGTCCGATGTCACCCATCGGCCGATCTTGGGGCCCGTGGAGGCGCGGGCGGTGCCGCACACCGAGCCGCCGGGCGCCCGGAGGGCGCTGAACGGACTGCCGGCATCCCGCCCGGCGGCGGGTGGCCACCGGGCGGGGACGGGCCCGGTTACGGCTGCTTCTGCTCCTCCAGCCAGCGGAAGAACGCGATCTGCCGGGACATGACGGTGACCAGCTCGTACGCGGTGTGCGAGGCGGCCACGGAGGTTATCTCCGCGTGGTCGTAGGCCGGGGCGACCTCGACCAGGTCGGCGGAGACCAGGTGGCAGTCGGCGAGCCCGCGCACGATCTCCAGCAGTTCCCGCGAGGTGAGGCCGCCCGCCTCGGGGGTGCCGGTGCCGGGGGCGTGCGAGGGGTCCAGGACGTCGATGTCCACCGAGATGTACAGCGGCCGCTTGCCGATCCGCTCCTTGAGCTGCTGCACCACCTCGTCGACCCCGCGCCGCATCACATCGGCCGAGGTGACGATCCCGAAGCCCAGCTTGGTGTCCTCATCCAGATCCTCCTTGCTGTACAGCGGGCCGCGGGTGCCGACGTGTGAGAGCGCCGAGGTGTCGAGAAGACCCTCCTCGGTCGCGCGGCGGAACGGCGTTCCGTGGGTGTACTCGGCGCCGAAGTGGGTGTCCCAGGTGTCCAGGTGCGCGTCGAAGTGCAGCAGTGCCACCGGGCCGTGCTTGCGGGCCACCGAGCGCAGGATCGGCAGCGCGATGGTGTGATCGCCGCCCAGCGTCATCAACTGCGCACCCGTGGACAGCAGCTCATCCGCACCCGCCTCGATGTTCTCGATGGCCTCGTCGATGTTGTGCGGGTTGGCGG
Organism: Streptomyces malaysiensis subsp. samsunensis; assembly: GCF_024519315.1. Lineage (GTDB taxonomy): Bacteria > Actinomycetota > Actinomycetes > Streptomycetales > Streptomycetaceae > Streptomyces > Streptomyces malaysiensis. The sequence continues at coordinate 265,700 of NZ_JANIIC010000001.1, forward strand.
TGATGTCACCGGCGTCCGCGACCTGAACGTAGTGGAACGGGTACGCGTCCTGCGCCGGGTTGTAGGGCCTCAGCTGGCGCGACGCCTCCCGGATGGCGTTCCCGCCGAAGCGGGCGCCCGGCCGGTAGGAGACACCGGCGTCGAAAGGCACCCCCACCACCGCGATATCGGCATGGCCGACCTGGTCCAGACGCGGGACGCGGCCGAAGGTCGCCGGGCCCGCGAAGCGCAGGGTGCGCCCGGTCTCCTCGGGCGGGACGGGCATGGCTGTGTCGCGGAGGTTCGCGGGCATGGTTGGTTCTGAGCCCTTCGCATGGGGGATGTAAGCGAAGCAGTGGAGTCTTCGTCAGCCATTGAAATCCCCCGATCGGGTGATTGCCCACCGCAACCACCCCCTAAAGGTAGACACGCCCCTATCGTGCAGCCGGTACACGGCGGCTCCAAGGCCCGGCTCCCCGTCCGTCCTGCCGGGTCGGCCGCCCCCGCCCGCACCACGTAGCCTGATCCCCATGGGCGACTCGCGGTCAGAGGTGTCAGAGGTGTCAGAGGTGGTGAACGAGCCCATCGACCCCGACACCGGACCGGCTCCGCCCGCCCGGCGCCACCCGTGGCGGGGGCAGGGTCCGGTGGTGGGCGTGGTGGCGGTGGGCGGCGCGCTCGGGGCGACGGCCCGGTACGGGGCGTCGCTGCTGTGGCCGACCCCGTCCGCCGCGTTCCCCTGGACAACGCTGCTGGTGAACGCGGTGGGCTGCGCGATCATCGGCGTCTTCCTGGTGCTGATCAGCGAGGTGTGGACGGCCCACCGGCTGGTGCGGCCCTTCTTCGGCACCGGTGTACTCGGCGGCTTCACCACCTTCTCGACGTATGCCGTGGACTGCGCCCGGCTGGTCCAGGACGACCGTATCGCGATCGCCTTCGCCTATCTGGCGGGGACGCTCGTGGCGGCGATGGCGGCAGTGTGGGCCGCGGTGGCGGCGACCCGGCGCGCCCTCGGGGCGTACGACGGCGGCCCCGCCGGAAGGGGAGTCCGGTGACCACCGGCGAACCCGCGCTGCGGCTGACCGTCTTCGTCGGGGAGAACGACACCTGGCACCGCAAACCGCTGGCCGCCGAGATCGTGCACCGCGCCCATCGCGCGGGGCTCGCGGGGGCGAGCGTGTTCCGCGGCGTCGAGGGCTACGGCTCCTCGTCCCTGATCCACACCTCGCGGCTGCTGTCGCTCGGCGAGGATCTGCCCATGGCCATTGTGATGATCGATACGGAGGAGCGGGTGCGGTCCTTCCTGCCCGAGTTGGAGGAGATCGTGGGCGACGGCCTGGTGGTGGTCGACCCGGTCGAGATCGTGCGCCCCCGGGGCCGGGCCCGGTGAACTGGCTGCTGGTGATCGCGGGCGGCATGGTCGGCGCCCCGCTGCGCTATCTCACCGACCGCGCGGTCCAGACCCGGCACGATTCGGTGTTCCCCTGGGGCACGTTCGTGGTCAATGTGACCGGCTGTCTGATCCTGGGGCTGCTGACCGGCGCGGCGCTGGAGGGCGCGGCGTCGACACGGCTCCAACTGCTCCTGGGCACCGGGCTGTGCGGGGCGCTGACCACGTACTCGACGTTCTCGTACGAGACGCTGCGGCTGACCGAGGAGGGTGCCCGGCTCTTCGCCGTCGCGAACGTGGTGCTGAGCCTGGTGGCCGGGGTGGGCGCGGCCTTCGAGGGCGGTGCGCTGGCCCACGCGGTCTGGGGCTGACGGCCGCGATCTGTGGCTGACGGCAGACCGGCGGCCTTACGGCCCGACGGCACGCCGGTGGCGGCCTTACGGCAGCAGCCGGGTCGTGGTCGGCGGCAGGCCGAACTCCCCGGCGGCGGCCGTCCGCAGATGCTCCAGCAGTACCCGGCGCAGCTCCCGCGCGGCCCGGGGCGGCGCGACGTCCTTACGGTGGGCGACGGCGATGGTCCGCCGCATGTCGTGGCCCGCGAACGGCGTGATCCGCAGCCCGGACCGAGCCGCCACCATCCCGGGCAGCACCGCGATGCCCAGCCCCGCCCGTACGAAGCCCAGCACCGCGTCCATCTCACCGCCCTCGACCGTGAAGGAGGGCTCGAACCCGGCCGCCCGACAGGCGGCGGTGGTGAATTCCCGCAGGTCGTATCCGCGCCGGAACATCACCATGGGACGGTCCCGCAGCTCCTCGACCTGGATCCGGCGGTGCCGGGTGGGCGGTGGCGAGGCGGGCGAGGAGGCCACCACCAGCTCCTCCCGCAGCAGTTCGGTGGCGGCGAGGGCGGGGGCCTGGCCGGGCAGCGGGGTGGTGATCAGCGCGAGGTCGAGTTCGCCCGCGGAGAGGGTGCGCACCAGGTCCTGGGAACCGCCCTCGTCCACGATGAGTTCGATGCCCGGGAACGCGTCGTGGAAACGGCGCAGCACATCGGGGACGAAGCTGGCGCACAGGCTCGGGGTGGCCCCCAGCCGCACCCGGCCGCGCCGCAGCTGGGCGACCTCCTGGACCTCGCGATGCGCGGTCTCGGTGTCGGCGAGGATCTGGCGGGCCAGGGGCAGCAGCGCCTCCCCCGCGTCGGTGAGCGCGATATTGCCGCGCGCCCGGTGGAAGAGATCGGCTCCCAGCTCCCGCTCCAGGGCCCGGATCTGCTGGGACAGCGAGGGCTGTGCGACATGCAGAAGCTCCGCGGCACGGGTGAAATGCCGGGTCTCGGCGACGGTGGCGAAATAACGCAGCTGCTGCAACTGCACGCCATCATGATAGGCGCCGGCTATGGAAGTCGGCCACGTCATCTCTGCGGCGCATCGACGGGCAAGCTGGAGTGTCGGGGGTGCCCCGGAGGGCGAAGAGCGCCACCCGGCGACCGGTCTTTCGACAAGGCTGCCGCCGCCGGGTGACGATGTGCGCCCTACGGGTGAGCGGCCAGCGCCAGCATCCCCGGCTTGCAGGATTCGAGCAGGGCGGCCGACTCCTCATCGGACAGCTCCTGCGCGGCGCCGCGCCGATCGCCGTCGAGAAGTGCCGTGGACGCGTCCACCCAGTCGCGGGGCGAGCCCACGCCGATGAATTCGGCGAGCCGGGTCAGCTCCTTCTCCGGCTCTTCCAGAAGGGTCTCGTACGACAGCGCGGTGCGCTGTGCCGCCGGGACGGCCTCCAGCCTCCGCAGGCCATCTTCGATCATCCTGGACCACAGGCCGCCGAACGCGGGGAGCGGGATGGGGCGGTCCATCACCAGGGCCGGGTCCCATTCGTCGCCCAGCAGCGGAGCGAGGTCGGGCGGCAGCTGAGCCGCGTGCTCCGGGGTCAGCTCGAACGGCGACTCCAGGCCGCAGCGGATGGCCATCTCCCACCCCAGCGGGAGCATCCGGAAGCTGATGTGCCGGCTCATGGAGACGGCACAGTCCGGGCCTTCGCGGTAGAGATGCACGAAGCGCGCCTCGGGGAAGGCGCGGTGCATATCCGTCACCCGGCCGAGGGACATACCGCTCCGCTCGACGACGGCCCCGGGATTGCCGAACCGTGCGGCGAGGGTGGCGAAGAACGCCGCCCAATGGTCCGCCGGACGGCGCGTGGGCCAGGAGGCGACCTCGGACTCCAATTCGTCGAAGACCGTGTCCGGGTCGTCGGTCAGGTGAGGCAGCGTCATGACGCTGACGGCGGGGATACCGGTGGTCCTGGCGTCGAACCGCCGCTTGGGCAGCCGGTGATAGAGGAACTCGGGGGGGATGGCCCCCTTCTTGATCAAGGAATTGGTGGCCGCGTTGGGCCGGGACAGATATCCCCAGAACTCCGGGCCGCTCAGCGGAGCCTCGGCCAGCGCTTTCGAATCGGGAATGCTGGCGAACAATTCATTGACGCTGAGAACATCCGGATGAAGATTGATGACTTGGGACAAAGCCGTCGAACCGCACCGGCCGGTGCCGACGACGAATGTCAACTTCTGATTGAGCACGCGCACTTTCCTCCCGTTTGATCGGACAACTAGTCGTTTCCCTAGTGGCCCATGACACACCACATCGCGTCGCGGCGATGTTAATAGACGCCTTGAAGCGACGCCCACCCGTCATCGAACAGGAGGAACGCACAAGGCAGGGCACCCGGGAGTGGACTCACCGCTCCAGAGTTTCCGACACTTTTGCGCAACTTTCACATCCAAGAGCGCCGTTGCCCTTGCCACACCTCGTCTGACCAGCGACGGAGCCTCGATCCGAGGGGCCACCAGGCTTCACAACTCGGCTACCACACCGTGACCTAAAAATCGAACAAAATCAGCTGTGGCCAGATGGTCATCTTTTCGCATCAACGGCACTGCTAGAGTGCACATCCACCCCATACCCGTGATCCAGGCTTGGTAAGCCCCAAGTCCCACCGGGCGGGGCCGAGAACACCCAACATGACACAGAGCAGCCATGCCGCCGCAGAGGGTGCGGTAACGGAGGGAATCGGGGGCACTGGAGCGGCAAGGTATTTGACTAGCGGGACGGTGCGTTAAGAGGTGCGCCATGCACGGTGATGTGCTTTCACCACCTCTGAACATCGCGTGAATTCGGGGAAGGTGTTTCGTACGTGTTGGTGGAGCGCGATCAGGAGATAGAGCGCCTCAATCGTCTCCTCTTCGAGGGCGCCCGGGAGGGAAGCCGACTCGCCGTCATCAGCGGTGCCGTGACGTCGGGAAAGACAGCACTTCTGCACACACTGACGGATGCCGCGGGCGCGCGGGGTACCCGGGCGCTGGCCGCGGTGGCCTCCACCTCGGAGCAGGCATTCCCGTACGCCGTACTCGACCAGCTCTATCAGGGCATGCCGGCACACCTCCGGCGCGCCCGGCCGCGGCCTGGTCTCCAGACGCCGCCGCATCCCCATGGCCCGGACCAAGTCGACCTCCCGGTCCTCCAGGAGTTCCACCGCGCACTCGACGAACTGACCGATGAATCCCCGCTGCTGATCGCGATCGACGACGTCCAGTTCGCCGATCTGCCGTCGCTGCGGTGTCTGGCGTATGTCATCCGCCGATGTCGCTCCGAGGCGCTGTCCGTCGTGGTGAGCCGCGGGTCGCTGACCGGGGCCACCGCCCCGGCGCTGGACGAGCTGCTGCACACGCCGAAGGTGTGCCATGTGCGGCTCGCCCCCCTTACCGTCGCGGGCGTCACCGCACTGCTGACCGAGGAATTGGGCGCCGAGGAGGCCGAGCGCCACGCCGCCGAGTTCCACGACATGACGGGCGGCAACCTCCTGCTGCTCCGTGGCCTCCTGGACGACCGGTTCTCCCGGCTCGCCCGGGGCCCCCGCCACACCACACCGGGCTCCCCGGTGGCCGGGGAGTTGTTCCGGCAGGCCGCACTGTCCTGCGTATACCGCGGCGGCCCGGCCCACCGCCGGGTGGCCCATGGCATCGCGCTGCTGGGTGACGCCACGTCCGTTCCCTTGCTGAGCAGGCTGATCGGGGCCGAGGAGCGGCTGGTACGGCGGTCCGTCGCGACGCTCACCGAAGTGGGGATCCTGCACGACGCGCACTTCCGCAGCGACGCGGTGCGCACCGCGCTGCTGGACGATCTGGAGACGGACGAGCTCGGCCCGCTGCACCACCGGGCCGCCCGGCTGCTGCACGAGGAGGGCGCCGACCCCGTCGACGTGGCCCGCCATCTGCTCAGCCACGAGGTGTCCGAGCCGGTCGAGGAGTGGATTCCGCAGGCACTGCGCGACGCCGCCCAGCACGCGATCGCCGCCGACCGCAGGGAACTGGCGATGAGCTGCCTGCAAATGGCCGACCGGTGCAGCACCGATGAACGCGAAGGGCTCGTCCTCCAGGCGACCATGGTGCAGGCCATGTGGCCGTTCAACCCGCTCACCCAGATGCGGCGGCTCCAGTCGCTGGCCGGTCCGGCCGGCAGCGGCCTGCTGCCGACGCCGCACGCCCTGCATGTGATCATCGGGCTGCTGGGGTTCGGACGGATGGGCGAGGCGGCCGCCGCCCTCGAACAGGTCAGCCGGGCCGCCGCCGAGAACCCGAGCGCCGAGCTCGACACAGGTCTGCGGAGCATCGGGCTGGCGCTCTCCTCCACCTACCCCGACCACCCCGAACTGCGGCCCTTCCAGCACCGGGGAGAGCTCATCGGCCCGTGGGACGACGATGCCCCGTCGCCGGACCGGGCTCCCGAGCCGCCGCTGCTCACCGCGCTCCGGGCGCTGCGCACCGTGCTGAGCCGGGGCGCCGACGGAGGCGCCGTACGGGCCGCCGAGCGGGTGCTGGAGACCGTCCAGTTCTCCGACCGGACGGTGCTGACGGCGCACGCCGCGCTCCAGACACTGGTGTACGCGGACCGCCACGCCATCGCCACCCTCTGGTGCGATCGGCTGATCGAGCGGACGTCGGAGCGCGGCGCGAAGGCGCTGCTGGCCTACTTCTGCGTGTTGCGGGCCCAGATCGCGCTGCGTACCGGACAGCTGCGGGACACCGTCCGGTACGCCGATCGGGCGCTGGAGGAGCTTCCGGCACGCGGCTGGGGAGTCGCGGTCGGCATGCCGCTCGGGATGCTGATCAACGCGCACACGGCGATGGGCAACCATGACACGGTGGCCGAACTCCTGGCCCGGCCGGTACCGGAGGGGGTGCACCGGAACCGCTTCGGGCTGCACCACCTCTACGCGCGGGCCCGGCATCAGCTGGCCACCGGCCGTCAGCACGCGGCCCTCACCGACTTCCGCGCGTGCGGCGAGAAGCTGGCCGCCTGGGGCATGGACTCGTCCGCCGCCCCGGCCTGGCGGCTCGGCGCCGCGGAGACCTGGCTGACCCTGAACAGCCATGAGCGGGCGGCGCGGCTGGCGGAGGAGCAGTTGGAGCTGGCCGGGGAGGCCCCCTCCCGCACCCGTGGCGCGGCCCTGCGCGTCCTGGCCGCCACCCGGCCGCCGGCCGAGCGGCCCGCCCTGCTCGAAGAGGCGGTGGAGGTGCTCCGGGCGAGCGGCGGCTGGTACGAGATGGCGCGGGCGCTGGCGGATCTCGCCGACACCCACAAGCAACTCGGCGATCCGGACAGCGGCCGGCTGATGACCCGCCGGGCCCTGTGGCTCGCGGACAGCTGCGGCGCCGAGGAGCTGTCCCGCTCGCTGCAGCGGACTCCGGGACGCTCCGCCCTGTCGGAGGCGGCCCGCGGCAGCGAGGACACCACGGCGTTCTCCGAACTGTCCGACGCCGAGAACCGGGTGGCTTCCCTCGCCGCCTCGGGCTACACCAACCGGGAGATCGCCGCCAAGCTCTACATCACCATCTCCACGGTGGAGCAGCACCTCACCCGGGTCTACCGGAAGATCAACATCAGCCAGCGCCGGGAGCTGCCCGCGAGCCTGGATTTCGATGTCGCCTACACCGCCTGATATCCACACCGCCTGGAATCCCCGCGATACCGCTCGGCCCCAAGAGGTTCACGCCATGACGTCCGCGACCGCGGCTGCCACGACGATGCTGGTGCCCGACTTTCCTTTCTCCTACGACAGGTGGCTGAGTCATCCGGCCGGGCTCGGCACCCTGCCGAGCGCGGTACACGGAACCGAAGTCGCGGTCATCGGCGGCGGAATGTCCGGACTCACCGCGGCATATGAGCTTCTGCGCCTGGGACTCCGTCCGGTTCTCTACGAAGCGGAGCAATTGGGCGGCCGGATGCGTTCCACGCCCTTTCCCGGGAATCCTGAATACACGGCGGAAATGGGCGCCATGCGCTTTCCCGTCGCCGCCCGTTCACTGTTCCACTACATCGGGCTGCTGGGCCTGCGCACCCGCCCCTTTCCCAATCCGCTGGCACCGGCCGCCCCGAGCACGCTGATCGACCTGGGCGGCGCCCAGGACCGGGCGCGCACCCCCGATGAACTCCCGGACGTCTACCAGGAGGTCGCCGACGCCTGGGACAAGGCGCTCCAGGAGCGGGCCGAGCTGGCCACGCTGCGGGACGCCATCCAGCGGCGGGACGTGACCACGCTCAAGACCGTGTGGAACCGGCTGGTCAGGGAGTTCGACGACCAGTCCTTCTACGGCTTCCTCGCCACCTCCCCCACCTTCCAGTCGTTCCGCCACCGGGAGATCTTCGGTCAGGTCGGCTTCGGCACCGGCGGCTGGGACACCGACTTCCCCAACTCGGTGCTGGAGATCCTGCGCGTGGTGGTCACCGAGGCCGACGACCATCAGGTGGGCATCGTCGGCGGCTCCTCACGGATACCGCGCGGGCTGTGGGAGCACGCGCCGGACACGCTCGCGCACTGGCCGCGGGGCACCACGCTGGCGTCGCTGCACGGCGGCCGGCCGGGACCCGCGGTGACCCGGCTGCGGCGGACGGCGGCCGGTATCCGGGTGGCGGACGAGAGGGGCGCGGAGCGCGAGTTCCCCGCGGTGGTCTTCACCCCGCATGTGTGGACGCTGCTGAACCGGATCGACTGCGACCCCGCACTGTTGTCCACACCCCTGTGGACGGCGGTCGAGCGCACCCACTACATGGGCGCGTCCAAGCTGTTCGTCCTGGTCGACCGGCCGTTCTGGCGGGACACCGACCCTGCGACCGGCCAGGACGCGATGAGCATGACGCTCACCGACCGGATGCCGCGCGGGATCTATCTGTTCGAAGACGGGCCGGACCGGCCCGGGGTGATGTGCCTGTCGTACACCTGGAACGACGACTCGCTGAAGTTCGCCACCCTCTCGGCCGAGGAGCGGCTGGAGCTGCTGCTGACCAAGCTGGCCACCATCTATCCGGACGTCGACATCCGCTCGCACATCATCTCGGGGCCGCTGACCGTCACCTGGGAGACCGAGCCCCGCTTCATGGGGGCCTTCAAGAACAATCTGCCCGGCCAGTACCGCTACCAGCGGCGGCTGTTCACCCAGTTCATGCAGGGCGGGATGGAGCCTGAGCAGCGCGGGCTCTTCCTGTGCGGGGACGATGTCTCCTGGACGGCGGGGTTCGCCGAGGGGGCGGTGACCACGGCGCTGAACGCGGTGTGGGGGGTGGTCAACCACCTGGGCGGCGCCACCCATCCGGACAATCCGGGCCCGGGGGACCTCTTCGACTCCCTTGCGCCGCTGGAGCTTCCTTACGGGTGACGGGCGCGGAAGAACACGTAAGCGGGGGGAGCCGGTGCGCGACACCGGCTCCCCCGCTTGACGTGGGCCTTAGACCGTGTCCTATGTGGTGAGGCGGACGAGTCGCTTGTAGCAGCAGATGGCTGCGGCAAGTCCGAGAAAGGCCAGGTAGTTGCGGGGATCGCGCTCGTAGCGGGGACTGAGCCTGCGGTAGCCGGACAGCCATGACATCGTCCGCTCGATCACCCGCCTGCGACGGCCCAGCCGTTCGCTGGACTCGATGCCTTTGCGGGCGATACGGACTCCGATGCGCTTGCCGCGTAACCATTTGCGCAGGTCGGGCCGGTCATAGGCGTTGTCCGCGTGCAGGCGCCGGGGCTCGAAGCAGCGGCCGCGGTCCGGGTCGTGTCTCGTTTGGTGACCCGCCACCATGGGCTTCAGCCCTTCGCTGTCGTGGGTGTTGCCGCCCGAGACGCCGACGACCAGGGGCAGTCCGTTCGCGTCCGACAGGATGTGCATCTTGGAACCCGGCTTGCCTCGGTCCACGGGCCTCGGGCCTGTGTGTTCGCCCCCTTTTTCGCCCTGACGTGGGCAGTATCGAGGACGACGCGGGTGACGTCGATGAGGCCGGCGTCGTCGAGCCGGTGCAGGACCGCTTCGTGGAGGCGGCCCCATACGCCGGCTCTGGACCAGATGAGGAACCGGCGATGGGCCGTGGACTTCGAGACGCCGAAGCAGGGCGGCAACGCCCGCCACGCACAGCCGCTGACCAGTACGTAGCATAGGACACGGTCTAAAGCCTCAGCCCTGGGCGAGCTGCTCCAGCCGGCGCTTGTCCGGCTTGCCGTTGCGGTTGAGCGGGAAGTTCTCCAGCACCTCGACCCGGTTGGGCTGCTCGTAGACCGGCAGCACCTCGCAGAGCCGCTCCCGCCAGTGCTTGGCGTCCCGCCCCTGGTCGTCCTCCACGAAGAAGACCAGCTGGGCGTCGCCGTTGCGGCGCTCGTCGGCGAGCGGCACGATCCGGGTGGAGATCTCGGCGAGCGCCGCCTTGCGCTCGATCAGCTCGGGGTAGAGCGTGTAGCCGGAGCGGTGCACCGCGAACTTCCGCCCGAGCACGAAGAGGTTGTCGTCGCCGTCGAGGTAGCCCAGGTCACCGGTGGACTGCCAGCCGGTGGGTATCTCGTCGATGGTGCCGTCCTCGGCGAGGTGGCCCTCCAGCGCGTCCGGGGTGTCGACCTCGATCTCACCGGCCTGACCGGGGCCGACCGGGACGCCGTCCTCGTCGATGACGCGCAGCTTGATGCCGTCCATGGCGCGGCCGCAGGAGACCGGGTTGTCCAGGGTGGCGAAGGCGATGTTGCCCAGCTCGGTGCTGCCGTAGCTGTCCAGCAGCGGCAGTCCGAACTCCGCCACATAACGCTCGGAGAGCGCGCCGTCCAGCGGCGCCGCGCCCGAGCAGAACATCCGGACCTGCTCCAGCTCGGCCCGCAGCGCGGCCTTGCGGCCGACCAGGTTGAGCATGGTGCGGTAGCTGGACGGGGTGGCGTCGATCACCGTGGCGCCGGTGCGGCCGGCCATCTGCACGGCCCGGTCCAGGCGCTTGTAGGGGGCGATCACCAGCGAGCAGCGGGTGAGCCAGGCGATGAGCACCATGGACAGCCCGTACTGGTGGGCGAAGGGCAGCAGCGGGAGGAGGACGTCGTCCTCCCGGTGGCCCACCTGGGCGGCGTTGCGCTCCAGGTTGGTCAGGAACTTGCGGCCGGACTTCACGGCGCCCTTGGGCTCGCCGGTGGAGCCGGAGGTCCACATGATCAGGCCGTCGGGGCGGTCGGCCCAGGCGTCGAAGGACAGCTCACGGGTGGTCAGCGGGCGGCCGGCGGCCGGGACGATCAGCTCGTAGAGGTTGACCGTACGGGCGTCACCGTGGATGGGCGCGTCGTCGTCGACGAAGGCGATCACGGCGCCGGTGCGCCGGATGATCCGCCGGGTCTCGTCCGGGTGCTCCTGCTGGTCGATCAGGACGATCGAGGCCCCCACGTGCATGAGCGCGAACAGCACACTGACGTAGGCGGCGGAGTTGCCCGCCTTGAGGACGACGCGGTCACCGTGGGCCACACCGTGCTCGCGGATCACATCGGCGACACGCAACGCGTCCAGCTCGAAGTCGGCCAGGGTCTGCACCGAGTCGAGCGCGTAGATCTTCGCGGTCATCGAACGTACTCTTTCCTTTTCACTCGGGAGTACGGGCAGCCCTGGGCTTGTCCCCCCTAGGCTCCCTTGTCTTCGGCGCCGGTCTCCCACTCGGCGTCGACGGGGACTTGCGAGAGCAGCTGGTCGTGCACCAGGTTCACGACCTCTCGCCGGCTCGAATCGAGGTAGCCGCGGGAGCCGGGAAACACCTCGAGGTCGAATCGTCCGCTCGTACGCCGCCGCCAGGCCCGTACGCCGCGCAGCGGGGTCTTGGGGTCGCCCTCGGCGGCGAGGGCGACGATCCGGCAGCCGAGCGCCGGGGGTCCCAGGGACATGCCCCAGTGCGCGGTCCGGCCGGATACGAACAGGGTCATCAGCGCCGCCCCGGTCTCCCGCTCCAGACGCTCGGCGACGCGGTACGCGAGGTCGGCGCCGACTCGGTGGCCGAAGAAGGCGAACGGTCGGTCCATCCACTCCCCCAGCGCACCGAAGATCCGGTCCGCGAGTTCGGGCGAGTCGGTCAGCCGGTCGTCGTCGCCCTCCTCGTATCCGGCGTACAGGGGGTACTGGATCGCCAGCACCTCCACGGTGGGCAGCAGCAGCTCGGACAGGGAGAGGTAGTACGCGGTGGAATGGGCGGACTCGGGGAAACAGATCAGCCGGAAACTGCTCGGAGTCTCCGTTTGCAATATCCGAATAAGGCCCACATCATCGGGCTTGATCTGGCTCAAGAAGTACATCCCCGCGATTTGCACTGAGGGGCCGGGCACGAGTGCACGGTGGGGCGCGTCGACCACGCATCCGAGATGCTGACCCCGTGAGGTTATGAGCCCTTCTCCTCAGCCACAACCCCTAGTAACCGCTATTCGAGGTACGCGTTATATGCGGGGTACCGCGCCCATCAGGGGTTGCCGCGAGCACCGATGGCACCCCCTCAACCCCCCTCACTAGCGCCATGACCCCCTACTCCCGCGCCGATTATGGGACCGGAGTCAAGCGGTTGTGTTAAAAATGGCGTAAGAATGTTCTCCTCAAGCCAATTAAATTCGGTGCGACGACAGCGATGAACAGAACACGTCCCATGGATTTCGCCGTCGTTGTCGACGGCTTGGTCAAGAAGTACCCCGGGCGCCCCGCCCCTGCGGTCGACAACCTCAGCTTCACCGTGAGACACGGTGAAGTCTTCGGCTTCCTCGGGCCCAACGGAGCCGGCAAGACCACCACCATCGGCATCCTGACCACCCGGGTCGCTCCCACCGGCGGACGCGCCTTCGTACAGGGGGTCGACGTGATAGCCAGGCCGGCGGTAGCCCGGCAGGCCTTCGCCGTCGTGCCGCAGCGGAACAACCTCGACCGGTCGCTGACGCTCCGTCAGAACCTCACCTTCCACGCCGGTTACCACGGGCTCTCCCGCGCGGAGCGGATGCGGCTGGCGAACGAGAGCCTGGAGTTCGTCGGCCTCGGCGACCACGCCAAGGCCCGTGCGGACCAGGTCTCCGGCGGTCAGGCGCAGCGCGTGATGATCGCGCGGGCGCTGATGCACCGCCCCCGGGTGCTATTCCTCGACGAGCCGGCCACCGGCCTGGACCCGCAGTCACAGATCTTCGTGCGGGACCGGGTGGCCGAACTGAAGGACCGTGGGGTAACGGTGGTGATCACCACCCACGATATGGACGAGGCATCCAAGCTGTGTGACCGGATCGGCATCGTCGACCACGGCAGACTACTCGCCCTGGACACCCCCGAGGCGCTGACCGGCAGGATGAGCAACACCGCCCTGACCGTCACCGTGCGTCCGCCGTACAGCGGAATGAACGGCGTGGTCCAGCTGGTGCAGGGGCTCGGGGTCGCGGACCGGGTCGAGGTGCTGGGGCACGGCGCCGGATCCGACGGCGACGACGCCTTCCGGATGAAGGTCTACAGCAACGCGGAGTCCTCCGTGCTGCTGCCCACCGTCATCAAGGCCCTGTCCGACAGCGACTGTGAAATCAAGGACCTGAATGTGAGCAAGGCGAGCCTGGAAGACGTCTTCGTCGAGCTGACAGGGAAGGAGATGCGATGAGCGCCTCCGCACGTCCCCCGTCCTCGACCGGCGGGCCCGCCGACGGCAAGGCCACCGAGGAGAAGCCCGCGTCCGGTGCGGCCCCGTCCGCGCCCCAGGGCGGCGAGCGCAAGCCCGTCGACCCCAGGGCCGCTGCCGACCCCCGGACCCCCGCCGCCCCCAGGCCGCAGGGGAACAAGTCCGAGGACCCGAGGACCGCCGAGATCAAGGCCGCCGAGGACGACGGGTTCGAGGACACCCGGACCATGCTCGTCCGGACCAGGGGGCCCGCCCCCCGGTCCGTCGCCGAGGCCCAGAAGGCCCCCGCGCTCCCGCCGGCCGGGCAGGAGCCCCGGCCGCATGAGCAGCACCCGCCCCAGCAGCCCTGGCAACACGACGCCCGGCCGCATCCGAGCACACAGGGCGATATCGGCGACACCCTGACGCTGATCATCAAGCCCCAGCCGGCCCCGTCGGCGTCCCAGGCCGCGCAGGACGCCAAGGCCGCGCTGAACGCCATCATCGCGGCGGCCGAGGCCCGTGCACCCCTTGTGGAGCCCGAGCCGGAACCCGAACTCGAACTGCCCGATGGGAAGCGCCGCGGCGGACGCCATCGCCGCCGGGCCAGCCGGTGGCGGACGTTCTTCTTCATCCTGTGGCGGGACATCTTCGTCACCGGCCGCGAGATCGCTCCCTTCCTGGGGCAGGTCATCGTGGAACCGTTCTTCATGCTGTTCGTCTTCGGCAAGGTGCTCGGCGAGATCGGCATGACCCAGCCCGGTTTCCAGCAGGTGCTGCTGCCCGGTGTGGTGGCGCTCAACAGCTTCCTGGTCTCTCTCCAGAACACCGCGTTGCCCCTGGCCATCGACTTCTCCTGGACCAAGGAGATCGAGGACCGATTGCTCGCGCCCATCCCGACCGCCCTGGTCGCGGTGGAGAAGGTGATCTTCGGCGCGATGCGCGGGGTGATCGGCGCCCTGGTCATGATCCCGATCGGTCTGGGGCTGCTGGACGGCGTCTCCTGGCCGCTCTCCAAGATGCCGGAGACGCTGGGCATCCTCGCCCTCGGCGGACTGGTCGGCGGTGCGGTCGGGCTCACCCTCGGCACCCTGGCACCGGCCCGCCACATCTCCATCGTCTTCGCCATGACGCTGACCCCGATCATGTTCACCGGGGCCACGCAGTTCCCGTGGCGGAGCCTGGACGGTGTCCGCTGGTTCCAGGTCCTGTGCACCTTCAACCCGCTGACCTACGTCACCGAGGCGATGCGCGGGCTGCTGCTGCCCTCCGGCCCCGGGATCCCGGAGTCGATCCCGCTGTGGATCTGCTTCTCCGCCATCGGGGCGGCCATCGTGATCTACGGGTTCATCGGCATCCGGGGCTTCAACAAGCGGGCGCAGGACTGAGCCACGGCAGGACCGAGAGTAAGGCACCCCGCCATGACGGCATCCGAGCAGACGAAGACAGCGATCGTGTTCCCGGGCATGGGCCCCTCCGGCTTCTCCGAGGTCGGCAGGTTCCTGACGCTCGACCCGTTCGCCCGGAAGCGGCTGGCCGAGGCCGACGACGCCCTCGGCTACTCGGTCTTCGACCGGCTCCGTGACTCCGAGGACGACTACTCCGAGGCCACCCAGATCGCCTTCCTGGTGAACTCGATGGCCTCGGCGGACCGTGCGGAGCAGGAGCACGGTCTGGTCCCGGATCTGTGCGTGGGCCCGAGTTTCGGGCAGAAGGCGGCGGCGGCCTACGTCGGTTCGCTGCCGTTCGCCGAGGTGGTGCGGCTCACCGCGGAGCTGGCCCGCTGCGAACTCGCGTACTTCACCGAGGAGTACCGGGACGCGGTCACCCACACCTTCGTCCGCACTCCGCAGGAGAAGCTGACGGAGATCCTCGCCGGACTCGGCGAGCGCGGTGAGTGGTACGACTACTCCGGCTATCTGGACGACGGCTTCTTCATGGTCTCGCTCCGGGAGAAGGAGCTCGACGGGTTCAAGAAGGCGATCAGCCAGGCCGGCGGCTACTCCATGTACACCATGGTCCCGGCGGTGCACGCACCCGCGTTCGCGGAGCTGCGGCGCCGGGCCGCCGAGGAGATCCTGCCGAAGTACGACATCCTCGACCCGAAGCTGCCCGTGGTCACCGACCAGGACGGCACCATCGTGACCACGGCCGACGCGCTGCGCACGATGCTGCTGGACACCTTCGACCTGCCGATCCACTGGCCGAAGGTCGTGGACACGCTGAAGGGCGCCGGGGTGTCGAAGATGTACATCACCGGACCGGACAACCTCTTCCACCGGCTGGACCGCACCAAGTCCAACTTCGAGGTGGTGACGGTGGGCCCCGGCAAGCGCTCGCGCCCCGCGCGCAAG
This sequence comes from Streptomyces malaysiensis subsp. samsunensis, assembly GCF_024519315.1. Classification (GTDB taxonomy): domain Bacteria; phylum Actinomycetota; class Actinomycetes; order Streptomycetales; family Streptomycetaceae; genus Streptomyces; species Streptomyces malaysiensis. The sequence goes on from NZ_JANIIC010000001.1 coordinate 281,359, forward strand.
CGCTGATGACGGCGTAACACGCAGCGCGGAGGAAACTCCGCCCAACGCCCCGCGACTCAACCGAGTTGACGGGGCGTCGGCGTGAGCGGGTTGCGAAGCGGGGGCCGGATACGCCGTGGTCACATGCCCGGCAGCGTCCGCCAGGGGCCTGGAGCACGGCCAGCGGGCGCCGCCTGCTCCACAGGCGCCTTTTAAAAGCGGCCTCGTTGCGCGCGCAACGCCTGCGAGAGCGCGTCAACGGTCACGTCCACTATGGCCAGGAGCTGTGCCGGGCTCGCCCCGGCTCTGCTCATGACAGCGAGGGACTGGTTCACGGCCGCCGCGTGTACGGCGAAGGTCTCGGCGTCCTGGTCGGTCATTCGGCCGGCCTTCAGCGCGGCGCGCAGGCGCAGGCGCTGGAAGCCGAGCGCCTGCCTGGCGTGCGCCGCGACGGCCGGGCTCAGCACTGGAATCGCCATGGCCGACTGGGCGATCAGGCATCCATCGGGCAGTTCGGGATCGGCGATGCGCTCGAGGGTGACGTCGAAGAACGCACGGACAGCCGCAAGGGGCTCGGAGGCCGCACACGATAGGGCGGCGTCGTACTTGTCCCCGTAGCGCGCGGCGTAGCGATCAAGGCAGCGCAGGAACAGCGTGTCCTTGTCGCCGAGCGAGGAGTAGATCGAGCTGCGGTTCAGGCCGGTTGCCCGGGACAAGTCGTCGACTGAGGTGTCGGCGTAGCCGGCGCGCCAGAACTGGATCATCGCGGCGTCGAGCGCCGTGTCCATGTCGAACTGCTTCTTGCCTGCCACGTGGCACTTCCTTGCCGGTGTGTCGGTGTTCCCTGCTGTCCATCACTCTATCTTGAACTGATCGGTCCAAGATGTGTTAGCCTTCGGGCTTGCCAACGTCGGCGGCCTGAGCCTCGGTGTCATCGCCGCGGGCCTGCCGGCCGTCGGGACCCGGATTTCGAGCACCACACCGGCCGCCCTCGTCATCTGCGTCCCCCTCGCGGGCCCGGCCCTCGGGCGAACCGCCGGACCGGCACGCCCCAACACCGATGGAGGACCCCATGACCGTCTCCGAAGGCAACCCCGTCCGCGACCTGCCCCTGCACGACCTGGCCGGATTCACCCACCGCTGGGTCGACGCAGACGGCGTCCACCTTCACGCCGTCGAAGGCGGCCGGCCGGCCGGCCCGGCTGTCGTCCTGCTCGCCGGGTTCCCGCAAACCTGGCGGGCCTGGCGAAAGGTCATGCCCAGCCTCGCCGGCCGGTTCCGCGTCATCGCGATCGACCTGCCGGGCCAGGGCCACTCCGAGCGCCCGGAGCGCGGCTACGACACCCACACGGTCGCCGCCCACGTCCACGCCACCGTAAAGGCACTCGGAGTGCCGGCCTACTGGCTGGCCGCCCACGACATCGGCGCCTGGGTGGCCTTCTCCCTCGCCCTCAATCACGAAAGCCAACTGCGCGGGGTCGCCCTGCTCGACGCCGGAATCCCCGGCATCACCCTCCCGCAGACGATTCCCACCGACCCGGCCCGCGCGTGGAAGACCTGGCATTTCGCGTTCCACCTCGTGCCCGACCTGCCCGAGACCCTGCTCGCCGGCCGCGAACGGGAGTACGTCGGCTGGTTCCTGAAGGTGAAGGCCCTCGCTCCCGGCACATTCGACGACGCCGACCTCGACCACTACGCAGCGGCCCTCGCCGCCGACGGCGGCCTCCGCGCCTCCCTCGCCTACTACCGAGACGCCGCCGAGTCGGCACGCAAGAACCACCAGGCGCTCAACCGGCAGCACCTGACCGTGCCCATCCTCGGAATATCCAGCAGCCACGGCTCCATCCCGGACATGGCGGCCTCCATCAGCCCATGGGCCGACAACACCACCGGAGTCATCGTGCCAGGTGCCGGGCACTTCATCCCCGATGAGCAGCCCGAAGCCGTCGCTGCCGCGATAGCCGACTTCATCGCCGGTGGCGACTGACGCCGCTCAGGCATGCCCGGCGGGCAGCTGGTCCGTGCGCGGCTTGTCGGTTCAGTCGCCGGAGTGGTCCGGGAGGAGTTGAGCCGCGAGCGATCGTGCGGTGGCGGTGAGTGTGGCCGTGTCCAGCCCGGTCCGGCTCATGAACACGAGCCCTTGTTGCGCGGCCAGGAGGGCCCGCGCCAGTGCGATCGGATCCGCTCCGGCCGGTAGGTCGCCCTCGCGTTGGGCGCGGGCGACGCAGTCACCGATCAGCGCGGTGGACGTCTCGTAGGTGCGGTGAGCGTGGTCGAGGACTTCCGGGTCGGCGTTACCGAGTTCGCAGGTGCTGTTGGCCATCAGACAGCCACGCCGCAGGCCGGCGCCGGTGGAGTCGTCGATCGGTGCCTCGAGGAGCATGCGCAGTGCGTCCAGGGCCCGTGGAGCCTCGGCCAGGGCTTCCCGAAGATGGCCATGGCTGTCGTCGGTGTAGCTGCGCAGCACCCGGAGGAAGAGCTGACGCTTGTCGCCGAACGCCGCATACAGGCTGCCTTTGCCCAGCCCGCTGACCCTCATCAGGTCTTCCAGCGAGGTTGCGGCGTAACCGGCGTCCCAGAACTGATCACGGACGGCGTTCAGCACCTGCTTCTCGTCAAACGATCGCGGACGTGCCATGCGAACAGGATACGGATTCTTGACCGCGCGGTCCACCATGTGGTTATGGTGGACCGCGCAGTCAAGAACTCCGGGGCACGTTGACCTAGGGAAGTGGGAAGCACATGGGAAAGCTGGACAACAAGGTGGCGATCGTCACCGGCGGGTCGCGGGGGATCGGGGCGGCGTCGGCGCTGGCGCTGGCTGACGAAGGAGCCGACGTCGCGATCAGCTACTCGTCCTCGGCGGAACGAGCCAAGGCAGTGGTCGCGGAGCTGGAGGCGAAGGGAGTGCGTGCGGCGGCTTTCCAGGCCGACCAGGCGGACGCGACGCAGGCGGCGGGCCTGATCCGGCGCGTGGTCGAACAGCTCGGGAAGCTGGACATTCTGGTCAACAACGCGGCCGCGGGTGGTGGCGGCCTCGTCGACAGCGAGCTCCTCGACCAGGCCGCCATCGAGCGGCAGCTCGCCGTCAACTACACCAGCGTGGTGGCCGGGATCCAGGCGGCGGTGCCGTTGCTGCCCGATGGCGGGCGGATCGTCAGCATCAGCTCGGGTGTGGCCACTCGGGCGGGTTTCCAGGGGATGGCGTACTACACGGGCACGAAGTCGGCCCTCGAGGGCTTCAGCCGGGGCGCAGCCCGCGATCTGGCGCACCGGGGCATCACGGTCAACGTCATCCAGCCCGGGTTCATCGACACCGAAGGAAACCCCGCCGACGGCCCGGCCGCATCCATGTTCCTTCCGACCACGGCCATGGGGCGGTACGGCAGGCCGGAGGAGATCGCCGCAGGCGTCGTCTTCCTCGCCAGCCCGCAGGCTTCCTACGTCACCGGCGCAGTGCTGAGGATCGACGGCGGATACGGCGCATAGCCCGACCGCGCGGCTGACAGCGGGCGGCCGCGGACGGCGGTGGCGGCCGCCATCGCCGAATGGCCGCGACCCCTCACCCGCACCTGCCTAGATCCGCGAGTTACGCAGCGACTGCCACACGGCCCCGGCCAACGCCCGCGTCGACCGGGGAACCGACAGCCGCTCGTGTTCCCGGTACAGCGCCCAGTTGTACTGGACGAGCGACAGCTTGTTCGAGGACAGCGATCCCGCGCGGTGAGCCCTGTACACCGCCAGCGGCTCGGGAAGGCCGCGGGCGTCATGACCGTCACGCATGATCGACAGCCACAAGGCGTAGTCCTGTCGCTTACGCATCTCCGGCATCAGCCTCGTGCCGAGGACGGTGCGGTCGTACATGGCGGTCAGGGCCCCGATGTGGTCCTGGACCAGCATCGCGCGGTAGTCCACGTGTTCCCGCGCCCGAATCACCCGCCCGTTCGGGACGAAATCGGTGCTCTCGCCGTCGTGGTCGGCGTCCATCTTGTAGTAGGAGGTGAACGTCAAAGGCGCATCAGCCGTCGCCGCGAAGTCGGTTTGCCGCTCAAGTTTCTTCGGGAGCCACATATCGTCGCTGTCAAGAAAGGCGACGTAATCCCCCCTGGCCCGTTCGATGGCGAGGTTCCGCGCCCGGCCCGCACCACCCTGTTCGGGCGCCGATTCCGGCCGGACGCGCTCGTCCTGCCGGGCGAATTCCATGAGCAGGTCCATAGAGCCATCGGACGATTTGTCGTCGGTGACCAGAAGCTCCAGATCGCTGTGGGTCTGCGTGAGCACCGATCGAATCGCTGCGCCGAGAGTGGCTGCCGAGTTGTACACGGGCATCACCACGGAAACCAGGGGCACGGCGCTTCTCCTTGTAAGAGCCTCTACTACACGTGGCCAGGCCGACAGATGCACCCGGTGCACCTGAACCACGCCAACATCCGCACCATGGTGGGCTGGCCGTCCCCGGTCCCGCAGGCGCGGAAGTTCGCCGCTGAGCACGACCACAACTTAGCGGGCTGACCACCGGTTCTCACCGATCTTGAGCAAGTTTGTACAGCTCAGCGAACAATCCGGACGCGTCGAGCAGAGACTCGAAGGTCCCCGACTCCACGATCCGGCCGCCGTCGAGAACGATGATGCGGTCCGCGATACGGGCGTTGTCCAGGTTGTGGGTCACGAAGAGTGCGGCCTTGCCCTCGGCGAGTTGCTTGAACCTGCCGATGACCAGGTGCTCGGCCCGCGGATCCATCGCGGACGTGGGCTCATCCAGCATCAGCACGGCGGTATCCCTGTAGAAAGCCCTGGCTACGGCGATGCGCTGCCATTGTCCGCCGGAGAGGTCGGTGCCGCCCCAGTTGGAGCTCGCGTCTTCCTCGACCACCACCGCTGAGCCGCATATCGCGTCGGCCAACCCTGGTGGGCGGCGGACGGAGCGTCGCCGGACGCGGGCGGCGCGGCGGTGTGCCCGAACGACGACGGCCCCCGGTCCGGGGGCCGATCGCTTCGGTGGCTGGTTGCTGTGATGGGTCAGGTGGTGGGGAACTCCCCGTGCCTGACGGCGGAGACGAACGACGACCAGGCGGTCGGGTCGAACATGAGCGCCGGGCCGTGCGGGTCCTTGCTGTCACGGACGGGGACCACGCCGCGCGAGGCGACGAGGTTGGCGGCGACCTCTATGCAGGCGCCGCCGTGTTCGCTGTACGAGGACTTGAACCAACGGGGGGATTCGGTCGTCATGGGGTGCCCTTCAGCAACTGACTGATCATGGCTACAGACTGAGCCTGAGAAGGCGCTTCGGCCTGTAGCTGATGGTAGGCCGTCAGCATGGGCACCACTGAGGTGTTTTCCCGTTCGAAATGGCCGCGCTGGGCCGACTCCGCGTAGGACATGAGCGAACGGTCCGACATCGTCAGGATGTAGAGCGGCAGGCTGAACGGGCGGCGCGTCCCCATGTCGAACGGGGCGATCTGGAGCACGGTGTTCGGCAGCTCGGCGAACTCGGCGAGCCGCGCGAACTGGGCGTCCATGACGGCGGGCTCGCCGATGGGCCGACGGAGACAGCTTTCGTCCAGCACCACGAAGATCAGCGGCGGGCGCGTCCGGACGAGCGCGGCCTGCCGCTCCGCGACAAGCGCCACCCGCTCCTGCGCCTGCTCGGCGGTGATCGCTCCCCGCTTGACGTCGCCCTCCGCCAGGGCTGTCGCGTACTCCGGCGTCTGGAGCAGACCGGGGATGACGCCCACTTCGTACAGCCGGATCTCCGCTGCCCGGCCCTCGTGCCCCACGTACTCGGGGAAGCCCTCCAACAGGCTGCCGTGGCGGATCTCGCGCCACTCGCGCTCGAACGAATCCGCCGTCCCCTCGGTGCCGAAGGCGCCGTCTGTACTGCGCACAAACCGAAGAGTTGGAGGCTTCCGAGCAGTTTCGATGGCCGAAACGTGCACGCTGGAATATCCCGTCCGCCCCGCCAGGTCCTCCTGCGTCCAGCCACGACCTTCACGCAAGCTGCGCAGGCGGGCCCCGAAGGCGGCCAGCGGACTGCTGTCCGGGTGTAACTCCTTGCGGTTCAAGGGGCGTTCACCATCCATCCGTTCCTATCTGATCAGTTGAATGATTCCCCGCTGAAGGTCACGCTGAACCTCCTTGGTAATCACATCACTACGGAGAGGAGTGGTCGGTGGCCGACGTTGCAAAACCCCCGCGACCGTCCGACCGGTCCGGGGGCGTGACCCTCAACCGCTTGGAGGTTGGTGATCCGGTGACCGCCGATGGACGGGCCGCCCCCGTCCTCTCCCCCGGGTGCCCTCTGTGCGCCGCCCCCGGCGACTTCGGGCCCCACCACCCCACCGCGCCGCGTTCGGGCTTGTGCCCCGCGTGCGTCGCGGCCGGAAAGCCCACCCGCGGCGGCCTCGAACAGGCCGTACTGATCGTCGCCGGACAGACCCTCACGGGAGCCGAAACCCTCGACCTGGCCGGCGCCACACCCGAAGAACTGACCTACCACCTCGGCGCAATGAAGCGAAGCCTGCGCGGCCTGCTCCAACTCCTCGCCCCCGTAGCGGGAGAGGAGGGCCGCTGATGGCCGCCAACCGGCCTGACCGGGACGAACATCCGAAGATGACGATGCGCGTCTACACCATGGCGCACAACGGGATCGTCACCGCCCGGCGCGCGATCGTGGCCGTCCTCGACGGGGAGAAGGGCGACGCCTACTCGCTGGGGCAAGCGTGGCCGCCATGCCAGTGCCCCCGCCATCGCGACCACAACAACCCCGACAGATTCAAGCGGCCCTGAGTCTACCGTCCGCCCCGTGCCCCCGATCTCGTGCGCGGTCCGGGGGTGAACGGTCCCGGCTCCGGACGTTCCGCGCGTTCTGTGGCAGATGACCGGGGCCACAGCTCCACAGGCCGCCCCGGCCCCGTTCGCCATAGACCCACCATGGCGAACGGGGCCGGACCACGTTGTGAACACCGTCCGTCAGTCAAGCCTCGATCCACCGGTCGACAGTGGGTCCAGCAGCCGGACATGACCGCGCGGCGGGTGCCCTCTGGCCTGGGACGATAGGACTTCCTACGGTTCCATTGCACCCGATCGAGAGAACACCCGCGAGATGCGATCTTCCCATGCCGCATCGGCGGTCTGCGCCAAACAGGGCGCTCAGGTCGGCCGGTTCAAGGGCATCCGTACTCTGCACCCGCTGCTGGCGTCGCTCAAAAGCCGGTGAGCCTCGTCGTCATCCGGCGTCCCAGCGCGCGGGCCGTCCGATCCGGAAGGCGCTGGACCAGGCGGGCGAACAGCGCGTTGCGGCGGCCGTCGACCACCGACGCCTTGCGCGAACCCAGGGCGCGGAAAGCGGTGGTGACGACTTGCTCCGGCTGCCGCAGCCCACCCAATCTCGCCATTGCGGGCAGAATGTCCTCGGACTTCTGCCCTGTGACGGTCACCCCCGGAGAGACCGCCAGCACCCGGACGCCCGCGTCGGCGACCTCGGCACCGACTGCCAGTGTGAATGACTGCGCCATCGCCTTGCTCCCGGCGTAGGCGGCCAGGTACGGCGTGGGCAGGAACGCGGAAGCACTCGTGACGTTCACGATCGTTCCACGGCCACGTGAGACCATGCCCGGCAGGAAGCGGATCGTGCTTTCCACCACGGCTTGCCCGTTCAGGTTCACCATCGCCGCGACGCCCGCCGGATCGGCTTTCGCCGCTGCCCCGCCGACCCCGCCGCCCGCGTTGTTAACGAGGAAACCGACCTCTATCCCATGCTCGACGGTCCGCTCGAATATTGCCCGCGGCGCCCCGGGCTCGGACAGGTCCAGCTTCTCCGTCAGCACGCGCACTCCGTGTGCGGAGCGCAGAGACGAGGCGAGCGCCTCCAGTTTGTCGCCTGATCGGGCCACGAGGACGAGGTCCGCACCGCGCTGGGCGAGCCTGGCGGCGAACTCGGCGCCTATGCCGCCCGACGCCCCCGTGATCAGCGCCGTGGTACCGGACAGACGGGACAGGTCCTGCATGATTCTCCTCGGGCTGGAGGCCGATAGACTTGGTTAACTCACGCAACCACGTAAATGGACGGCACCGTCCACCTGACCGGCAAGTGAGAAACATGCCTGCCGAAATCTCTCACAACACAGACGATCCCGCCTCCGCAGCGCCCCTGGGAACGGCCATCGACAGGCTTCCCGCGGACCTGCGCCCCGACGCCCGCCGCAACCGCGAACGCGTCCTGAAAGCCGCACGCGAGGTCTTCGCGGCCCAGGGCATCGACGCACCCATGAGCACGGTGGCCCGCCGGGCCGGCGTCGGCGTCGCCACCCTCTACCGCCGTTTCCCCACCCGCTCCGCACTCCTCGCCGCCGCCTTCGACGACCAGCTCGCCGAGTGCGCAACCGTCTTCGAAGAGGCACTGGCCGACCCCAACCCCGGACACGGCCTCTACACCCTCCTGGAAACGGTGTGCACCACGCTGGTGACCGACCGGGGCTTCGACACCGTGTTCATGACCGGCTTCCCTGAGGCACTGGACTGCGGCCGCGAACGGGCCTGCGCCGAGGCGGGCCTGAACCACCTGGTCCAACGCGCCCTCGACGCCGGGCAGCTCCGCAAGGATTTCGACACCGCCGACATCCCCCTGCTCCTCCTGGCGGTGAGCGGCCTGGCCGGCCAACCCCCCGAAACCGCGCTGCCCGCCGCCCGCCGCCTCCTCACCTATCTCTTCCAGTCTTTCCAGGCCCATCCCCCGTCCCGCCCCGGCCCGCTCCCACCGGCCCCACGAATGGACCTGACCGGACCGCACCGGACGGACGGGGTCTGACAGCGGCACCCACCCACGATCTGCACCCCGACCACCCGGCCGGTCATCGCGGCCGTCCGGTTGCGGCAGGGCAAGCCGACCAACTCCCGCCGAGCCGAACGGTTCGTCACCGAGGCCCTGGCCACCGTCGGCGTGGTCGCCGCCTGCCGCCGCGCCGGAGCCCCACTTCTCGATGCGGATACGCCCTGCCCACACCCGGCTGCGAAACCGACCGGTGGGTCGAGGTCAAGACAGCCAGTCCTCCACGGCCCGTGCCGTCGTCCCGGCGTGCTCCTCCATCATCGTGAAGTGGTTCCCGGCCACATCGAGCGCGGTGTGCGGCAGCTGCCAGTACGACCGCCAGTCGCCGTCGTCGCGGGACCAGTCGAAGAACCGCTCTTCGGCACGGACCAGCAGGGTCGGCGTCTTGACCTCGCGGGGCCGCCACCCCCCGAACAGCCGGAAGTACGCGCCCATGGCCAGCAGCCGGGTGTCGTCCACCGGCACATGGCCCGTGCTCCGCTCATCGATCCCGGCCCGCAGACCGGGCTGGACGGCCAGGGCCGCCTCCGGGTCGTGCGAGTAGATGTCGAGCAGCACCACCGCCTCCGGAAAGACCCCGGTGCTCTCCAGCCGCGCGGCCACCTCATGGGCGAGCAGCCCGCCCGAGGAGTGGCCCAGCAGCACGAACGGCGCCCCGTCGGTCTGCCGCAGCACCGCCTCGGCCTGCGCCTCGATCACCGCCTCCGGGTTCGCCGGAAGCCGCTCCCCGGCGACGAAACCGGGGTTGCCCAGCGCCCAGACGTCCCGGTGGCCCCGGAATCCCGCGGCGAACCGCGCGTACTGGTGCGGGCCTCCGATCGACAGGATCGAGGGGAAACACACCAGCGCGGGCCCCGTCTCCCCACGGGACAACCGCACCAGCGTGGGCAGCGTGTCCAGCTCGGCGGCGCTCGTGAACGAGGGCCGGAACCGCGAGACATCCATCAGCATCCGGGTGAACTCCCCCTGCTGGCCGAGCTCCTCGGCTTCCCGCATCATCGCGCCGAACACGGACGACGGCTCCGCGCCCGCCGTCTCCGCCTGCGCGGCGGCCGACACCGCACCGCCCTCGGCGGCCACCGAACCGGCCAGTCCGGCGAGCAGTTGCCGGGCGACCAGCTCGGGCGTCGGCTGGTCGAACAACAGTGTCGGGGGCAGCCGCAGCCCGCTCGCGGCGTTGAGCCGGTTGCGCAGCTCGACGGAGGTCAGCGAGTCGAAGCCCAGCTCCAGGAAGCCACGCGTGGCCCCCAGGGCCTCCGGGTCCTCGAAACCGAGCACCGCGGCGGCATGGGTGCGGACCAGATCCAGCAGGACCCCCTCCCGCTCCGCCTCGTCCAGCCCGGCCAGTCGCCGCACCAGCGAAGGGCCGCCCGCGGCGGCCGCCGCGTCGGAGGCCGTGCGCCGCCGGGGCGTCACCCGGACCAGCCCGCGGAACACGGCGGGCAGCGCTCCCTCGGCCGCCTGCTCCCGCAGCGGCGCGGTGTCCAGGTGGAGCGGTACGAGCACCGCCTCGCCGTCGACCGCACACGCCGTGTCGAACAGCTCCAGACCGTCCCGCGAGGACAGCGGCGCCATCCCGGAGCGCGCGATACGCCGCACATCCGCCTCCGTCATGGCGCCGGTCATCTCGCTGCGCTGCTCCCACATGCCCCAGGCCAGCGAGAGGGCGGGCAGACCGACGGAGCGGCGGTACGCGGCGAAGGCGTCCAGGAAGGCATTGGCCGCCGCGTAGTTGGCCTGCCCCGGCGTGCCGAAGGTGCCGGCGGCGGAAGAGAACAGCACGAACGCCTTCAGATCGAGGTCGCGGGTCAGCTCGTGCAGATGGAGCGCCGCGTCCCCCTTCGGCCGGAAGACCGTGTCGATCCGCTCCGGGGTGAGCGCGGACAGCAGCCCGTCGTCCAGCACTCCCGCCGTGTGGACGACGGCGGTCAGCGGATGCGCCGGGTCCACCTCAGCCAGCAGCATCGACAACGCCTCGCGGTCGGCCGCGTCGCACGCCGCGACACTCACCTCGGCGCCCAGCGCGGTCAGTTCGGCGACCAGCTCGGGCATCCCCTGGGCCCGCTGCCCACGGCGGCTGTTGAGCAGCAGATGGCGCACTCCGCGCTCGGCCACCAGATGGCGGGCGAGCTGCCCGCCGAGGACACCGGTGGCGCCGGTGATCAGCACCGTGCCGTCCGGGTCGAACTCCAGCGCCCCGTCCTCGTACCCCTCTTCGCCCTGGGCTTCGTTCCGCTCCTGGGGCTCCTGGGCGGCGACCCGGGCCAGCCGGGGCGCGTGGAGGGCGCCGCCGCGGAGGGCGAGCTGCGGCTCACCACCGGCCACCGCCCCCATGAGCGCGTCGGCCGAGATCTCCTCGTGGTCCAGATCGAGCAGCAGGAAACGGTCCGGGGTCTCGGTCTGGGCGGTGCGGATCAGCCCCCATACGGGCGCGTACGGCAGCCCGGACACCTCGGCGTCCGGGGACGTGGCGACCGCCCCGCGGGTGACGAACGCCAGCCGCGCCCCCGCGAAACCCTCCTCCGCGAGCCACGACTGGGCGGTGTCCAGCGCGGCGTGGGTGGCCAGCCGGGCGCCTTCCGCCAGATCGCCGCCACCGGCGGGGCCGGTGAGCGGGAAGAGGACGACATCCGGCCGGTGCCTGCCCGAGGCCACCACGGCGGCGAGCTCGGTCAGATCGGGGAAGACATCGCACTCCGCTCCGGTGGACTCCACCGCGTCGACGAGGCCGAAGATGTCCATGCCGTTCGCGGCGTCCTGGCCGACCAGGGCCCAGCGGACGTCCTCGGCGGACGCCGGGGACGCGGGCACCGCGGTCCACTCCAGCCGGAACAGCGAGTCGTGGTAGGCCGTCCGGGCCGTGCGCAGTTGCTCGGGGGCGATGCTCCGAAGCGCCAGGGAATCCACCGACGCGACCACGCCGCCGCTCTCGTCCACGACGGTCAGGGCCACCGCGTCCGGTCCGGCCGGGGCGATCCGTACCCGCAGCGCCGTGGCGCCCGCGGCGTGGAGGGTGACCCCGGTCCAGGAGAACGGCAGCCGGATCCCGCCGGCGCCTCCGTCGGCGGCGCTCACGAAGTCGCCGAGCGCCACGCCGTGCAGTGCGGCGTCCAGCAGCGCCGGGTGCAGCCCGAACAGCGCGGCGTCGGTCTGCTGCCGCTGCCCCAGCCGGAGTTCGGCGAAGACCTCCTCACCGCGCCGCCAGGCGGCCGTCAGCCCCTGGAACGCCGGACCGTAGCCGATACCGGTGGCGGCGAACCGCTCGTAGAGATCGTCCACCGTGATGGCCACCGCCTCGGCCGGCGGCCATTCGGCCAGGCCCTCGGCGGCGTCGGCCGCCTCGGCGGCCGCACCGGACGCGAGGACGCCGCCGGCGTTACGGCTCCAGGACCGCTCCGGGCCGTCGCCCCGGTCCGCGTCCGGCTCCGGCCGGGAGTAGACCTCCAAGGTCCGGCGTCCGTCCGCGTCGGGCACGCCGACGGTCAGCCGCAGCTGGACCCCGCCCCGCTCGGGCAGGATCAGCGGCGCCTCCAGCGTGAGCTCCTCCAGCAGATCGCAGCCCACCTGATCGCCCGCCCGGATCGCCAGTTCGACGAAGGCCGTCCCCGGCAGCAGCACGGTGCCGGCCACGGAGTGGTCGGCGAGCCAGGGGTGGGTGTGGAGGGAGAGCCGCCCGGTGAACAGGAAGCCGTCGGAGTCCGGCAGTTCGACGGCCGCGCCGAGCAGCGGATGATCAGCGGTACCCAGACCGGCGGAGGCCACATCGCCCACCGAAACCGGAACCTCGATCCAGTAACGCTCATGCTGGAACGCATACGTCGGCAACTCCGCACGGCGTGCACCGGTCCCCTCGTACACCGCGTCCCAGTCCACGGACACACCCCGCGACCACGCCTCACCGACCGAGGCCCAGAAGCGCTTCAGCCCGCCCTCGTCCCGGCGCAGCGAGCCGATGGCGGCGGCGTCGAGACCGGCGTCCTCGGCCGTCTCCTGGACACCCATGGCCAGTACGGGGTGGGCGCTGGACTCGATGAACACCCCGAAGCCCTCGTCGAGCAACCGCCGGACGGCACCCTCCAGCTCGACGGTGCGGCGGAGGTTGGTGAACCAGTACTCGGCATCCAGCTCCGGACCCTCGACCCACTCCCCCGTCACCGTCGACAGGAACGGCACCTCGGCGTTCCCCGGCCGTACGGGAGCCAGCAGTTCCAGCAGCTCCTCCCGGAGCAGCTCGACCTGCGCGGAGTGCGAGGCGTAGTCCACCGGCACCCGCCGGGCCCGCACCTCATCCGCCTCACACGCGGCGACCAGCTCGTCCAGCGCCGTCGGCTCACCCGAAACCACCACCGACGACGGCCCGTTGACCGCCGCCACCGAGATCCGCTCCTCGCCCCACGGCGCGATCCGCTCGCGTACGTCCGCCACCGGAAGCGCCACCGACACCATGCCACCCTTGCCCGCCAGCACCCGGCCGATCGCCTGACTGCGCAACGTCACCACACGCGCCGCGTCCTGAAGCGAGAGAATCCCCGCCACACACGCCGCCGCGATCTCACCCTGCGAATGACCGATCACCGCCGCCGGAACAACACCCAGCGAACGCCACAACTCGGCCAGCGACACCATCACCGCGAACAGCACCGGCTGCACCACATCGACGCGCTCCAGCGACGGCGCACCCTCCGCACCCCGCAACACATCCACCAACGACCAGTCGGTGAACTCCGCCAGCGCGGCGGCACATTCGTGAATACGGGCCGCGAACGCCGGCGCCGTGTCCATGAGCTCCACGGCCATGCCCGCCCATTGGGACCCCTGCCCCGGGAACACGAACGCCGTCTTGTCGGCCGCCCCGACGTTCTGGACCGGAGCCACACCCTGGGCCAGCGCCGTCAGGGCGCGGATGAAGTCGTCGCGGTCGGTGCCCACCAGGACCGCACGCTGATCGAAAGCGGCGCGGGTGGTGGCCAACGAATAGCCGACATCGGCCGTACGCGGCTCCGGGCCGGCGCCGAGGTACGCCAGCAGCTTGGCGGCCTGCGCGCGCAGCGTCGCCTCGCCCCTGGCGGACAGCGGCCACGGCAGCGCACCGGACGCTCCGGGGGAAGGCTCGGCCCCCTCTTCGGGCGTCTCCTCCGCCTCTGGGGCCTGTTCGATGATGGTGTGCGCGTTGGTGCCGCTGATCCCGAACGAGGACACCGCGGCCCGGCGCGGACGACCCGTCTCCGGCCACTCCAGCTGCTCGGTCAGCAACGCCACCGCACCCGCCGACCAGTCCACATGCGGCGACGGCTCATCCACATGCAGGGTTCTGGGCAGCACACCGTGCTCGATGGCCTTGACCATCTTGATGATCCCAGCCACACCGGCCGCGGCCTGGGTGTGCCCGAAGTTGGACTTCACCGAACCGAGCCACAGCGGCGCGTCGTCGGTGTGCTCCTGGCCGTAGGTGGCGAGCAGCGCCTGTGCCTCGATCGGGTCGCCCAGCGTCGTGCCCGTGCCGTGCGCCTCGACCACGTCCACCTCGGACGCCGACAGCCGTGCGTTCGCCAGCGCCTGCCGGATCACCCGCTGCTGCGACGGACCATTCGGCGCCGTCAGCCCATTCGACGCACCATCCTGATTGATCGCCGAACCCCGCACGATCGCCAGCACCGGATGACCGTTCTTCCGCGCGTCCGACAGCCGCTCGACCAGCAGCAGCCCCACGCCCTCGCCCCAGGCCGTACCGTCGGCCGCGGCGGCGAAGGGCTTGCAACGGCCATCGGTGGCCAGTCCACGCTGCTTACTGAACGCCACAAAAGTGCCAGGCGTAGCCATCACCGTGACACCACCCGCCAGCGCCAGCGAACACTCACCATTCCGCAGCGCCTGCACCGCCATATGCAGGGTCACCAGCGACGACGAACACGCGGTGTCCACCGTCACCGCCGGGCCCTCCAGACCGAAGGTGTACGACACCCGGCCCGAAGCCACACTCCCCGAACTGGCCGTGCTGATATAGCCCTCAAGACCGTCGGGCGCACGGTGCAGCAGAGTGCCGTAGTCGTTGTACATCACGCCGGTGTAGACACCGGTCCGGCTGCCGCGCACCGCCGCCGGGTCGATCCCGGCCCGCTCGAACGCCTCCCAGGTGGCTTCCAGCAGCAGCCGCTGCTGCGGGTCCATCGCGAGGGCCTCACGGGGCGAGATCCCGAAGAAGACGGGGTCGAAGTGGTGCGCGTCGTGCAGGAACCCACCATTACGGGCGTAGCTGGTGCCCCGCTGATCGGGGTCGTCGTCGTAGAGCGACTCGATGTCCCAGCCGCGGTCGACGGGCATGTCGGTGATGGCGTCGGTGCCCTCGGCCACCAGCTTCCACAGATCCTCGGGCGAGCTGACCCCACCAGGGAACCGGCAGCTCATCGCCACAATCGCGATCGGGTCGTCGTCGTGTGCGTTGGCGGCGGCGACGGGTGCGGCGGCGTCCACCTGGCTCCCCTGAGCCTCAGCCCGCACATACCCGGCAAGAGCGATCGGGTTCGGATAGTCGAAGATCAGCGTCGCGGCCAACCGGACACCAGTGACCGCCGTCAAACGATTACGCAACTCCACGGCGGTCAGCGAGTCGAAGCCCAGCTCACTGAACGCACGCTGCGGCTCCACCGCCTCCGGCCCGGCATACCCGAGCACCACCGCCACCTGCGCCCGCACCAGACCCAGCACGATCGCCTCGGCCTCGGCGTCGGACGCCCCGGCCAGCTGCTGAGCCAGCGCGCCGGACCGCGCCGCGGCCGCGGTCTGAGCCGCCCGACGCGGCGGAACACGCACCAGACCACGGAAAAGCGGCGGCAACATCCCCGCACCCGCCTGAACACGGAGCGCGGCCACATCCAACGGCATCGGCACCAACAGCGCCTCACCAGCGGTGCCGGCCCGATCAAAGAGCTCCCGGCCCTGCTCGGCGGTGATCGGGGCGATGCCACCGCGCCGCAGCCGGTCCACCTCAGCCTCGTCCAACTCACCGCCCATACCACCGGACCCGCCCCACAACCCCCAGGCCAGAGAGACGGCGGGCAGACCCTCAGCGACGCGGTGCTGAGCAAGCGCATCCAGGAACGCATTGCCCGCCGCGTAGTTCCCCTGCCCCGCACCACCGAACACACCAGCGGCCGACGAGAACAGAACAAACGCCGACAGATCCAGATCCCGGGTCAGCTCATGCAGATTCCATGCCGCATCCACCTTCGGACGCAGGACATGGGCCACCCGCTCGGGGGTGAGCGAACCGATCACCCCGTCATCCAGCACACCCGCCGTGTGCACCACGGCCGTCAGCGGATGCTCAGCAGGGATGGCGGCGAGGGTCGCGGCCAGCGCGTCCCGGTCCGTCACATCACATGCCGCCCAGCTCACCCGGGCGCCCAACTCGGCCAGCTCAGCCGTCAGTTCGGTCGCGCCCGGCGCCTGATCGCCACGGCGGCTCACCAACAACAGCCGACGCACACCCCGCTCGGCCACCAGATGGCGAGCGAAGAGATTACCCAGAGTGCCACCAGAACCGGTGATCAGCACCGTGCCGTCCGCGTTCCACGGGGCCGGGGCGTCGGCGGAGGCGGTGGCGCGGGCCAGACGCGGAGCCATGACCGCGCCCTGGCGTACGGCGAGTTCCTGCTCGTCCGATTCCAGAGCGGCGGGGAGGGCGGTGGCCGAGTCCGGGTGGCCGTCGAGATCCACCAGGACGATACGGCCGGGGTTCTCCGACTGCGCGGAGCGCACCAACCCGGTCACGGTGGCCTGCGCGGGCTCGGTCACCGCGTCGCCGGTGGCGGTGGCGGTGGCCACCGCGCCCTGAGTGAGGACGACCAGGCGCGTGTTCGCGAAGTGGTCGTCCTCCAGCCAGGTCTGCAACAGGGTCAGCGCATGGACGGCAGTCTCGTGTGCCAGGGCGACGGGCGAGGAGTCGGAGTTCTCCCCCGGCACCGCGCGCAGGGAGACGACCACGTCGTCCGGGCTCGCCGAGCCGGACTCGATCGCCTCGGCCAGCGCGGCCAGATCCGCGTAGACGTCGGCCTCGACACCGAGGCCGGGGACGTCCGTGCCCACGATCGCCGGGCGTCCGACGGAGTGCGTCCCTGAGGAAGCCGGAACCGGAATCCACTCCACCCGGAACAGGGCGTCGGCCGCGCCACTGGGGCGGGTGGCGCCGAGGTGCTCGGCGGAGACAGTACGCAGCGCGAGCCGGTCCACCGACGCCACCGGGGCCCCGGTCACATCGGCGAGCTGGAGGGACACCGTGCCGTTCCCGGCGGGCGTCAGCCGCACGCGCACACTGTCCGCACCCACCGAATGGACCCGGACACCGGACCAGGAGAAGGGCAGTCCACCCTGAACCGGGTCCTCGCTCGGATCACTGAGTCCGATGGTGTGCAGAACGGCGTCCAGCAGCGCCGGATGCAGCCCGAACAGATCGGCACCGGGCTCGGCGTCCTCCGGGAGCGCGACCTCGGCGTACACCTCGCCGTCACCCCGCCACGCGGCCCGCACCCCCCGGAACACCGGACCGTAACCGAACCCCGCCTCGGCCAGCCCCTCATACAGCCCGTCGATCCCGATGGGCTCGGCACCCGCCGGGGGCCACGCGCTCAGCTCGAACGACGGACCCGACGCGGGCACGCCCTCCACCAGCACACCCGTGGCATGCCGCACCCACAGAACATCGTCACCGGCCTCGTCGGGGCACGAGTGGAGGAAGAGGGGACGGCGGCCGGTGTCGTCCGGGGCGCCCACGACGATCTGCAACCGGATCCCGCCCCGCTCGGGCAGGATCAGCGGCGCCTCCAGCGTCAGCTCCTCCACCAGCTCACAGCCCACCTGCTCACCGGCGCGCACCGCGAGTTCCACGAACGCGGTGCCGGGCAGCAGCACCGAGCCCATGACGGCGTGGTCGGCCAGCCACGGATGCGTCTCCAGCGAAAGCCGCCCGGTGAACAGGAAGCCGCCGGACTCGGGCAGTTCGACGGCCGCGCCCAGCAGCGGATGATCAGCGGTACCCAGACCGGCGGAGGCCACATCGCCCACCGAAACCGGAACCTCGATCCAGTAACGCTCATGCTGGAACGCATACGTCGGCAACTCCGCACGGCGTGCGCCGGTGCCCGCGTAGTACGCCTCCCAGTCGGGGGCAGTGCCCCGGGTGTGCAGCGTGGCCAGGGCGGTGGTCAGGGTCTCGGCCTCGGGACGCCCGGACCGCAGCACGGGGACGAACGCCACCTGCCCGGCCTCGCCCGCCAGACACTCCTGGCCCAGTCCGGACAGCACACCGTCCGGGCCGAGTTCGAGGTAGGTGGTGACACCCTCCGCCTCCATGGCACGCACGCCGTCGAGGAAACGCACCCCCTCACGGACATGGCGCACCCAGAAGCCGGCGGTCGCGATCTCGGCGGCGGGGGCGATACCACCGGTGAGGTTGGAGACCACCGGGATCGTCGGCGCCTGGTACGTCAGGCTCTCCGCGACCTTGCGGAACGCCTCCAGCATCGGGTCCATCAACGGCGAGTGGAACGCGTGGCTGACGGTGAGCCGCTTGGTCTTACGGCCCTGAGCCTCGAAACCTGAAGCGATCTCCAGCGCCGCATCCTCGTCACCCGCGATGACCACCGACGTCGGCCCGTTGAGCGCGGCGATCGAAACACCCTCGGTCAGCAGCGGCGCCACCTCGTCCTCCGCCGCCTGCACCGCGACCATCGCGCCACCGGCCGGAAGCTCCTGCATCAGCCGGCCGCGCGTGGCCACCAGCAGCGCGGCGTGGTCGAGCGAGAACACACCCGCGACATGGGCGGCGGCGATCTCGCCGATGGAATGGCCGGAGACCACATCCGGCTTCAGGCCCCAGGACTCGACGAGACGGAACAGCGCCACCTCGACCGCGAACAGCGCGGGCTGGGTAAAGCCCGTCCGGTCCAGCGCCTCGGCGTCCTCCCCGAACAGCACCTCGCGAAGCGGCCGTTCCAGATGCGCGTCCAGCTCATCGCAGACCGTGTCCAGCGCCTCCGCGAACACCGGGAACGCCTCATACAGCTCACGCCCCATGCCCAGGCGCTGACTGCCCTGGCCGGTGAAGAGGAACGCCAGCTTCCCCCGGGTCTCCACACCCTCGACCACGGCGGCGGCCGGCTCACCGGAAGCGAGCGCGGCGAGCCGGTCCAGGAAGGCAGCCCGGTCCCCGGCGATAACGGCCGCCCGGTTCTCCAGAGCGGCGCGAGTGGTGGCCAGCGAACGGCCGACGGACACCGGATCCAGTCCGGGGCGTTCGGCCACGAAGGCGTGGAGCCGGGCGGCCTGGGCGCGCAGGGCGTCCTCGCCCTTACCGGACACCACCCACGGCAGCAGGGGGAGGGCGCGGGCATCGGAGGCGGCCGTGGGCCGCTCCGCCGGGGCCTGCTCGATGATGGTGTGCGCGTTGGTGCCGCTGATGCCGAACGAGGACACCGCGGCCCGGCGCGGACGGCCGGTCTCCGGCCACTCGGTCTGCTCGGTGAGCAGCGACACCGCGCCCGCCGTCCAGTCCACGTGTGGGGACGGCTCGTCCACGTGCAGGGTCCTGGGCAGCACCCCGTGCTCGATGGCCTTGACCATCTTGATGATCCCGGCGACACCGGCCGCGGCCTGGGTGTGGCCGAAGTTGGACTTCACCGAGCCGAGCCAGAGCGGCTCGTCCTCGGTGTGCTCCTGGCCGTAGGTGGCGAGCAGCGCCTGCGCCTCGATCGGGTCGCCCAGGGTGGTGCCCGTGCCGTGGGCCTCGACGACGTCCACCTCGGCGGCGGACAAGCGGGCGTTGGCGAGGGCCTGGCGGATGACGCGCTGCTGGGACGGGCCGTTGGGCGCCGTCAGACCGTTGGAAGCGCCGTCCTGGTTGATCGCACTGCCACGCACGATCGCGAGCACCGGGTGACCGTTCTTACGGGCGTCCGACAGCCGCTCGACCAGCAGCATGCCCACACCCTCGCCCCAGGCCGTGCCATCGGCCGCGGCGGCGAAGGGCTTGCAGCGGCCGTCGGTCGCGAGGCCGCGCTGCTTGCTGAAGGCCACGAAGGTGCCGGGGGTCGCCATCACGGTGACACCGCCCGCGAGCGCGAGCGAGCATTCGCCGGCGCGCAGCGCCTGCACCGCCATGTGCAGGGTGACCAGCGACGACGAGCACGCCGTGTCGACGGTCACCGCCGGGCCCTCAAGACCGAAGGTGTACGACACCCGGCCCGAGGCGACGCTGCCCGAGCTGGCGGTGCCCATGTAGCCCTCGAGGCCGTCGGGGGCGCGGTGCAGCAGGGTGCCGTAGTCGTTGTACATCACGCCGGTGTAGACGCCGGTCCGGCTGCCGCGCACCGCCGCCGGGTCGATCCCGGCCCGCTCGAACGCCTCCCATGTGGTCTCCAGCAGCAGCCGCTGCTGCGGGTCCATCGCGAGGGCCTCACGGGGTGAGATCCCGAAGAAGACGGGGTCGAAGTGGTGGGCGTCGTGCAGGAATCCGCCGTTGCGGGCGTAGCTGGTGCCCTGCTGGTCGGGGTCGTCGTCGTACAGCGACTCGATGTCCCAGCCGCGGTCGGTGGGCATGTCGGTGATGGCGTCGGTGCCCTCGGCCACCAGCTTCCACAGATCCTCGGGCGAGGTCACCCCGCCGGGGAAGCGGCAGCTCATCGCCACGATGGCGATGGGCTCGTCGTCGCCGGTGGTGGCGGCGGCCACGGGTGCGGCCGCGTCCTCCTGGCTGCCCTGGGCCTCGGCCCGCAGATACGCGGCGAGGGCGGCGGGGGTCGGGTAGTCGAAGATCAGCGTGGCGGGCAGCCGGACACCGCTGACCGCGGTCAGGCGGTTGCGCAGTTCGACCGCGGTGAGGGAGTCGAAGCCGACCTCGCTGAAGGCGCGCCGCGGGTCGACCGCTTCGGGTCCGGCGTAGCCGAGCACGGCCGCCACCTGCGCACGGACCAGGCCGAGCACGATGGCTTCCGCCTCGTCGGCGGACGCCCCGGCCAGTTGCTGGGCGAGCGCGCCGGAGCGCGCCGCGGCCGCGGCCTGGGCCGCGCGGCGCGGTGGGACGCGGACCAGACCGCGGAAGAGCGGCGGCAGCATTCCGGCGGCCGCCTGGGTGCGGAGGGCGGCCAGGTCGAGCGGCATCGGCACGAGCAGTGCGCTGTCCGTGGCGTTCGCCAGGTCGAAGAGTTCACGGCCCTGGTCGGCGGTGATGGCGGCGACGCCGCCGCGCTGGAGGCGGGCGAGTTCCGCCTCGTCCAGGTCTCCGGCCATGCCGCCGGGCTCGGCCCACAGGCCCCAGGCGAGGGAGGTGGCGGGGAGGCCGTTCGCCCGGCGGTGCTGGGCCAGGGCGTCCAGGAAGGCGTTGGCGGCGGCGTAGTTGCCTTGTCCGGCGCCGCCGAAGACTCCGGCGGCTGAGCTGAACAGGATGAACGAGGACAGGTCCGCGTCCTGGGTCAGCTCGTGCAGGTTCCAGGCCGCGTCCGCCTTGGGGCGGAGGACGGTGGCCAGCCGCTCGGGGGTGAGGGACGCGATCACGCCGTCGTCCAGCACGCCTGCCGTGTGGATCACGGCGGTGAGGGGGTGGGCGGTGGGGATCGTGGCCAGGGTTTCGGCCAGGGCGTCACGGTCTGCCGTGTCGCAGGCGGCCCAGTGTGCTTCGGCGCCCAACTCTGCGAGTTCTGCGGTGAGTTCGGCGGCGCCGGGGGCGGTTTCGCCTCGGCGGCTCACCAGAAGGAGGTGGCGTACGCCGCGCTCGGCCACGAGGTGGCGGGCGAAGAGGGTGCCCAGGGTGCCGGTCGCGCCGGTGAGCAGGACGGTGCCGTCGGGGTTCCACTCAGGGGTTTCGGTCTCCGGCTGCGTGGTGGCGCGGGCCAGGCGGGGGGCCTTGACCGTGCCTTCGCGTACCGCGAGTTCCTGCTCGCCGGACGCGAGGGCGGCGGGGAGGGCGGCGAGGGAGTCCGGGTGGGCGTCGAGGTCCACCAGGGTGATGCGGCCGGGGTTTTCCGACTGGGCGGAGCGGATGAGGCCGTGGGCGGCGGTGTGGGCGAGGTTGGTGGCGTCGGTGAGGATGACGAGGTGGGTGTCGGTGAAGCGGGTGTCGGCCAGCCACTCTTGGAGCAGGCCCAGCACCTGGGTGGTGACGTACTGCGCCGTGGTGGCGGGCGAGGGGCTTTCCCCCACCCCGCCCCTTCCCGCAGCATCGATATGCGGCTCCGCCGCGTGGAGGGGCTCCGCCCCTTGAACCCCACCGGGGCTCCGCCCCGGACCCCGGTCCTCAAACGCCGGACGGGCTTGGTTTGCCGCACCGTCCGATGCCAGGGGCACCACTACGTACTGCGGGAGCGGAGTTCCGGAATTGGCGGCTTCGGCCAGCGTCGCCAGGTCGGGGTAGGGGGCGTCGGAGCCTATCGTCGTCCAGTCGTCCTGGGACACCGGCTCGGACGGTGCCGGGATCGGGGTCCAGTCCACCTTGAACAGGGCGTCGGGGGCGGTGCCCGGGGCCGTCAGCTGGTCCGGGGAGACCGTGCGGAGGGCCAGGCGGTCGACCGAGGCCACCGGGGCACCCGTCACATCCGCGAGTTGGAGGGACACCGTGCCGTTTCCGGCCGGCGACAGCCGGACCCGTACGCTGTCGGCGCCCACCGAGTGGACGCGGATACCGGTCCAGGAGAAGGGCAGTCCGCCCTGGCCCGGGTTCTCGGTCAGGTCGCTGAGGCCGATGGTGTGGAGGACCGCGTCCAGCAGGGCCGGGTGGAGGCCGAAGAGGGCGGCGCCGGGGTCGGTGTCCTCGGGGAGCGCGACCTCGGCGTAGACCTCGCCGTCGCCGCGCCAGGCGGCGCGCAGGCCCTGGAAGACCGGGCCGTAGCCGAAGCCCGCGTCGGCCAGGCCCTCGTACAGCCCGTCGGTGTCGATGCGCTCCGCCCCGGCGGGCGGCCAGGCGGACAGGTCGAACGAACCCTCCGCCGCGCCCGCCGTCAAGGCGCCCGTGGCGTGGCGTACCCACGGCTCGTCGTCTCCGGCCTCGTCGGGGCGGGAGTGGAGGGCGAGGGTGCGGCGGCCGGTGTCGTCCGGGGCGCCCACGGCGATCTGGAGCCGGACCCCGCCCCGTTCGGGCAGGATCAGCGGGGCCTCCAGGGTGAGCTCCTCGACCAGATCGCATCCGGCCTGCTCACCCGCGCGCACCGCCAGTTCCACGAACGCGGTGCCGGGCAGCAGCACCGCGCCCATGACGGCGTGGTCGGCCAGCCAGGGGTGGGTGTCCAGCGCGAGCCGCCCGGTGAAGAGGAAGCCCTCCGCGTCGGCCAGGGAGACGGCCGCGCCGAGCAGCGGATGGTCGGCGGAGCCGAGGCCGACCGAGGAGACGTCGCCGTAGGCGGTGCCCGCGTCCAGCCAGTAGTGCTCGCGCTGGAAGGCGTAGGTGGGCAGTTCGACGCGTTCGGCGCCGGTGCCCGCGTAGTACGCCCCCCAGTCGGGGGCCGTGCCCCGGGTGTGCAGGGTGGCCAGGGCGGTGGTCAGGGTCTCGGCCTCGGGGCGGCCGGACCGCAGGACGGGGACGAGCGCCACATGTTCGGACTCGCCCGCCAGGCACTCCTGGCCGAGCGCGGACAGCACACCGTCCGGGCCGAGTTCAAGGTAGGTGGTGACGCCCTGCGCCTCCATCGCGCGCATGCCGTCCAGGAAGCGCACAGCCTCGCGGACATGGCGGACCCAGAATCCGGCGGTGGCGATCTCGTCGGCGGGCGCGATGGTGCCGGTGAGGTTGGAGACCACCGGGATCTTCGGGGCCTCGTACGTCAGGCTCTCCGCGACCTTGCGGAACGCCTCCAGCATCGGGTCCATCAACGGCGAGTGGAACGCGTGGCTGACGGTGAGCCGCTTGGTCTTACGGCCCTGGGCCTCGAACGAGGCGGCGATCGAGACGGCCGCGTCCTCGTCGCCCGCGATGACCACCGACGTCGGCCCGTTGAGCGCGGCGATCGAGACGCCCTCGGTGAGCAGCGGCGTCACCTCGTCCTCGGACGCCTGGACGGCGATCATCGCGCCACCGCCGGGCAGCCGCTGCATCAGCCGGCCACGGGCCGCCACCAGCAGGGCGGCGTGGTCGAGCGAGAGCACCCCGGCGACATGCGCGGCGGCGATCTCGCCGATGGAGTGTCCGGAGACCACGTCCGGCTTCAGGCCCCATGACTCGACGAGCCGGAAGAGGGCCACCTCGATGGCGAACAGCGCGGGCTGGGTGAACCCGGTCCGGTCCAGCGCGCCAGTGTCGTCGCCGAACAGCACATCCTTCAGGGGCCGTTCGAGACGCGGGTCGAGCACGGCACACACCGCGTCCAGCGCCTGCGCGAACACCGGGTACGCGTCGTACAGCTCACGCCCCATGCCGAGGCGCTGGCTGCCCTGGCCAGTGAAGAGGAACGCCAGCTTGCCGCGGGTCTCCACGCCCTGGACCACCCCGGCGGCGGGCTCACCGGAGGCGAGCGCGGCGAGGCGGTCGAGGAAGGTCGTGCGGTCGGCGGCGATGACGGCCGCCCGGTTCTCCAGGGCGGCGCGGGTGGTGGCCAGGGAGTAGCCGAGGGACACCGGGTCCAGCTCGGGGCGTTCGGCCACATACGTGTGGAGCCGGGCGGCCTGGGCGCGCAGCGCGTCCTCGCCCTTGCCGGACACCAGCCACGGGAGCAGCGGAAGGGTGCGGGGCGCGGCCGTCTCTTCGGCCGGTGCCACCGCCTCCTCGGCGAGGGCCTCCGTCGCCGCCGTCCCTTCGGCGGGGGCCTCCGCGGCCTCCTCCTCGCCATCGGGGTCCTCGGCCGGGGGCTGCTCGATGATCAGGTGGGCGTTGGTGCCGCTGATGCCGAACGAGGACACGGCGGCGCGGCGCGGACGGCCGGTCTCCGGCCACGGGCGGCCCTCGGTCAGCAGCGAGACCGCCCCGGCCGACCAGTCGATATGCGGCGACGGCTCGTCGATGTGCAGGGACCCCGGCACATAGCCGTGCTCGATGGCCTTGACCATCTTGATGATCCCGGCGACACCGGCGGCGGCCTGGGTGTGGCCGACGTTGGACTTGATGGAGCCCAGCAGCAGCGGCCGCTCGGCGGGCTTCTCCTTGCCGTAGGTGGCCAGCAGCGCCTGCGCCTCGATCGGGTCGCCCAGCGTCGTACCCGTGCCATGGGCCTCGACCACATCGATGTGGTCGGCCGTCAGCCGGGCGCTGGCGAGCGCCTGGCGGATGACGCGCTGCTGGGACGGGCCGTTGGGCGCCGTCAGGCCATTGCTCGCGCCGTCCTGGTTGATGGCCGAGCCACGGACGACGGCCAGCACCTTGTGGCCGTTGCGGCGGGCGTCCGACAGCCGCTCCACCAGCAGCATGCCCGCGCCCTCTGACCAGCCGGTGCCGTCCGCCGACGCCGCGAAGGACTTGCAGCGGCCGTCGAAGGACAGCCCGCGCTGGCGGCTGAACTCGGTGAAGGTGCCGGGTGTCGACATCACGGTGACACCGCCCGCCAGCGCCAGCGAGCACTCGCCGTTGCGCAGCGCCTGCATGGCCAGGTGCAGGGTCACCAGCGACGAGGAGCACGCGGTGTCGACGGTGAGCGCGGGGCCCTCAAGGCCGAAGGTGTACGCCACCCGGCCGGAGGCGATGCTGCTGGAGCCGCCGGTGCCGAGATAGCCCTCGACACCGGGCGGCACGGCGCGCAGCCGTGAGGCGTAGTCGTGGTACATCACGCCCGCGAACACACCGGTACGGGTGCCGCGCACGGACGTGGCGTCGATGCCCGCCCGCTCGAACACCTCCCAGGTGGTCTCCAGCAGCAGCCGCTGCTGGGGGTCCATCGCGAGGGCCTCGCGCGGATTGATACCGAAGAAGGCCGGGTCGAAGTAGTTGGCGTCGTGGAGGAAACCACCCTCCCGGACATAGCTCGTGCCCGCGCCGTCCGGATTGTCGTCGAAGAGCCGCCCGATGTCCCAGCCGCGGTCGGTGGGGAACTCGGAAATGCCGTCCCCGCCCTCGGACACCAGCCGCCACAGATCCTCGGGCGAGCTGACGCCACCCGGGTAGCGGCAGCTCATCCCGACGATCGCGATGGGCTCCTGGTCCTCCGACTCCACCTCCTGAAGGCGGCGTCGGGTCTCATGCAGGTCGGCGGTCACCCGCTTGAGAAAGTAGCGGAGCTTTTCCTCATTCATACGTGCGTTTCCCTCTCGAGGAATCCGGAAGGTCGGGTCACTTCACGCCGGCCACGGTCACTTCAGGAGATCCCGAATTCCTTGCCGATGAAGTCGAAGAGGTCGTCGTCCGTGGCGGACTCCAGCTCCTCGGCGACTCCGGCGCCGTCTTCCGGTCCTCGGTTGTCATTCCATTGCGCGAGCAACGCCTGAAGCCGCGCGGTGATCCTGCTCCGGTCCTCGTCGTCCGGGGTGGCTCCGGCCAGGGACTTCTCCAGCCCGTCGAGCTCCGCGAGCAGCGAGGTGACCGCCGAGGCGTCGTCCGGCAGAATCTCGCCGCGCAGATACTCGACCAGTGCGTTAGGCGTCGGATAGTCGAAGACCAGCGTCGCCGGGAGCCGGACTCCGGTGGTCGCGTTCAGACGGTTGCGCAGCTCGACCGCGGTCAGCGAGTCGAAGCCGACCTCGCTGAACGAGCGGGCCGGGTCGACCGTCTCCGGGCCCGGGTAGCCGAGGACGGCCGCCACCTGGGTGCACACCAGCTCCAGCAGCACCTCCCCGCGCTCGGGGTCCGAGAGCCCGGCGAGCCGCTCCCGCAGCGCCTCCGCACCGGCCGCGGCGGCCGCCGCGGACTCGGCCGCGCGGCGGGCCGGGGCCCGCACCAGACCGCGGAAGAGCGCCGGGAGCATGCCGCTGCCCGCCTGTGCCCTGAGCGCGGCCATGTCCAGCGGCAGCGGTACGAGCAGGGGCTCGTCCGAGCCCTGTACGGCGTCGAACAGCTCCAGGCCGCTCTCGGCCGTGAGCACACCGACCCCGCCGCGCCGGATACGGGCGATCTCGGCCTCGTCCAGCTCACCGCCCATGCCTCCGGCCACCGACCACAGCCCCCATGCGAGGGAGGTGGCGGGCAGACCGTTGGCCCGGCGGTGCTGGGCGAGGGCGTCCAGGAAGGCGTTGGCCGCCGCGTAGTTGCCCTGGCCCGGACCGCCGAAGACGCCGGAGGCGGAGGAGAACAGGATGAACGCGGACAGGTCCGCGTCCTGGGTCAGCTCGTGGAGGTTCCACGCCGCGTGTGCCTTCGGGCGGGCCACGGTGGCCATGCGCTCGGGGGTGAGGGAGGCGATCACACCGTCGTCCAGGACGCCTGCCGTGTGGACCACGGCGGTGAGGGGGTGGTCGGCGGGGATGGCCGCCAGGGTCTTGGCGAGCGTCTTCCTGTCGGCCGCGTCGCAGGCCGCCCAGCGGGGGTCCGCGCCCAGCTCGCGTAGCTCGGTGGTGAGTTCGGCGGCGCCCGGGGCGGTTTCGCCTCGGCGGCTGAGGAGCAGGAGGTGGCGTACGCCGTGCTCGGCCACCAGGTGGCGCGCGAAGAGCGCGCCCAGCGTGCCACTGGCACCGGTGACCAGGACGGTGCCCTCGGGGTCGAGCGCGGGGGTCTCCTGGTCCGTCGCCACGGTGGCCCGTGCCAGCCTTGGCGCCTTGACGGCGCCGTCGCGGATGGCCAGCTGGGGTTCGCCTGTGGCCAGGGCGGTGGCCAGGGTCTGCCGCGGGTCGTCCTTGCCGTCGGTGTCCACCAGGACGATGCGGTCCGGGTTCTCCGCCTGGGCGGAGCGGGCCAGGCCCCAGATGGCGGCTTGGGCCGGGTCGACGTCGGATGTGTCCGGACCAGTACTCACGGCTCCCGTGGTCAGCAGGACCAGACGCGAGTCCGCGAAGCGGTCTTCGGTCAGCCACTTCTGGAGGAGGGCCAGGGTGTGGGTGGTGGCCTGGTGCGCCGTGTCGGCGGGCGAGGGGCTTTCCCCAGTCCCGCCCCTTCCCGCAGCATCGATATGCGGCTCCGCCGCGTGGAGGGGCTCCGCCCCTTGAACCCCACCGGGGCTCCGCCCCGGACCCCGGTCCTCAATCGCCGGACGGGCTTGGTTTGCCGGACGGGCTTGGTTTGCCAGGTCGGCCACGACGTATTCCGGGTGCCGCGTGCCGGAGGCGATCGCCTCCGCCAGCGCGTCCAGATCGGCGTAGGCCGGGAGGTCCAGGGTGTCGGGGCCCACTGCCGCCCAGTGGTTGGGGGTCACCTCGGTGGACTGGGCCGGGACCGGGGTCCAGTCCAGGCGGAAGAGGGAGTCGGAGGGGCTGCTCGCGCGGGCCGCGCCGAGTTGGTCGGCGGAGATCGTGCGGAGGGCCAGGCCCTCGACCGATGCCACCGGGGCGCCCGTCGTGTCGGCCAGCTCCAGGGTCACCGTGCCTGTGGCCGTGCCACCCAGCCGCACGCGTAGGGCCGAAGCGCCCACCGCGTGCAGGGAGACTCCGCTCCAGGAGAAGGGCAGGCGGCCCTGGCCGTTGCCCTCTTCGGCCGCGCTCAGGCCCAGTGCGTGGAGCGCCGCGTCCAGCAGCGCCGGGTGGAGCCCGAACGCCCCCGCGTCGGACTTGCGGTCCTCCGGCAGCCGTACCTCGGCGAACACCTCGTCCTCGCGCCGCCAGGCGGCGGTCAGGCCCTGGAAGACCGGGCCGTAGTCGAAGCCCGCCTCCGCCAGGCCCTCGTACAGGCCGTCAGTGTCGATGCGCTCCACCTCGGCGGGCGGCCAGGCGCTCAGGTCGAACGAACTCTCCACCATGCCCGCCGCCAAGGCGCCCGTGGCGTGGCGCAGCCACGGTTCGTCGGCGGGGGCGCCCTCGGCGCGGGAGTGCAGGGTCAACGCGCGGCGGCCGGTGTCGTCGGGCGCGGCGAGCGAGAGCCGCAGCTGGACGGCGCCCTGGTCGGGCACGATCAGCGGGGCTTCCAGGGTCAGTTCGTCCAGGCGGTCGCAGCCCGCGTGGTCCCCGGCGCGGAGCGCCAGTTCCACGAAGGCGGTGCCGGGCAGCAGCACCGTGCCCATCACCGCGTGGTCGGCCAGCCAGGGCTGGGTCTGGAGGGAGAGCCGTCCGGTGAAGGCGATGCCGTCCGAGTCGGGCAGTTCCACGGCGGCGCCGAGCAGCGGGTGGCCCGCCGCGTGCAGGCCGATGGCGGTGGCGTCACCGCCGACCGGCCCGGCGTCCAGCCAGAACGAGCGGCGCTGGAAGGCGTACGTCGGCAGGTCGACAAGACCGGGTCCGTACGGGGCGAACAGCGCCGTGAAGTCCACGGCCGCGCCCCGGACATGGGCGGTGCCGACCGCCGTGAGCAGCGTCTCGGCCTCCGGACGGCCGCCGCGCAGGGCGGCGGCGAAGGAGCCGCCGTCCTCGGTGACGCAGTCCTGCGCCATCGCGGTCAGCACCCCGTCCGGGCCCAGTTCGACGTAGGTGGTGACGCCCTGGGCCTCCAGGGTGCGCACACCGTCCAGGAAGCGGACGGCCTCGCGGACGTGGCGCACCCAGAAGTCGGCGGTCGTGATCTCCTCTGCGGAGACCACGGCACCGGTCAGGTTGGAGACGATCGGGATGCGCGGGGCCTCGTAGGCCAGGCCCTGCGCGACCTCCCGGAAGGCGTCCAGCATGCCGTCCATATGGGGCGAGTGGAACGCGTGGCTCACGGTGAGCCGCTTGGTCTTACGGCCCTCCGCCTCGAAGGCCGCCGCGACCTCCAGCGCCGCGTCCTCGTCGCCCGCGACCACGACCGAGGTCGGGCCGTTGACGGCCGCGATGCTCACGCGCTTGCCCAGCCGCGGGGTCACCTCGTCCTCGGACGCCTGGACGGCGATCATCGCGCCACCGGCGGGCAGCCGCTGCATCAACCGCCCGCGCGCGGCCACCAGCTTCGCCGCGTCGGCGAGCGAGAGCACACCGGCCACATGGGCGGCGGCCAGTTCGCCGATGGAGTGGCCGGACAGGAAGTCCGGCCGCACGCCCCAGGTCTCCACCAGCCGGAACAGCGCCACCTCGATGGCGAACAGCGCGGGCTGGGTGAATCCGGTCCGGTCCAGCTCCTCGGCGTCGTCCCCGAACACCACGGTCTTCAGCGGCCGCATCAGATGCGGGTCCAGCGCGTCGCAGACCGTGTCGAGCGCCTCGGCGAACGCCGGGTAGGCGTCGTAGAGCTCGCGGCCCATGCCGAGCCGCTGGCTGCCCTGGCCGGTGAACAGGACGGCCAGCTTGCCGCCCTCGGCCACCGCGCCCTCGACCAGCCCGGTGGCGGTGCGGCCGTCGGCGAGGGCGTCGAGACCGGCCAGGAAGCCGTCCCGGTCGGCGGCGACGAGCGTCGCCCGGTGCTCGAAGGGCACCCGGGAGGCGGCCAGGGAGTGGCCGATCCCGGCGAGGGACAGCTCGGGGTGGTCGGCCACATGGGCGCGGAGCCGGGCCCCCTGGGCGCGCAGCGCCTCGGGGGTCTTGGCGGACAGCACCCATGGGAGAACGGGCGGCTGGGCGGCCGGAAGCGCGGGGGCCTCGGCCGGTTCGGGCTCCGGCGCCTGCTCGATGATGGTGTGCGCGTTGGTGCCGCTCATGCCGAAGGAGGAGATACCGGCCCGGCGCGGACGCCCGGTCTCCGGCCACTCCCGCGCCTCGCTCAGCAGCGACACCGCACCCGACTCCCAGTCCACATGCGGCGACGGCTCATCGATGTGCAGCGACTTCGGCAGCACACCGTGCCGCATCGCCAGCACCATCTTGATGATGCCCGCGACACCGGCGGCGGCCTGGGTGTGACCGAAGTTCGACTTGATCGACCCCAGCCACAGCGGCTGATCCGCGGACTTCTCCTTGCCGTACGTGGCCAGCAGCGCCTGCGCCTCGATCGGGTCACCCAGCGTCGTCCCCGTACCATGCGCCTCCACCGCGTCCACCTCGGACGCCGACAGACCCGCGTTCGCCAGCGCCTGACGAATCACCCGCTGCTGCGACGGACCGTTCGGCGCCGTCAGACCATTCGACGCACCATCCTGGTTGACCGCCGTACCCCGCACGACCGCCAGCACCTTATGACCGTTCTTCCTCGCGTCCGACAGCCGCTCCACCAGCAGCATGCCCACGCCTTCGCCCCAGGCCGTGCCGTCGGCGCCGGCGGCGAACGGCTTGCAGCGGCCGTTCCTGGCCAGGGCGCGCTGACGGCTGAACTCGGTGAACACATCGGGGGTGGTGATGATGGTGACACCGCCAGCGAGCGCCATGGTGCACTCGCCGCCTCGCAGCGCCTGCGCCGCCAGATGCAGCGCCACCAGCGACGACGAACACGCCGTGTCGACCGTGACGGCCGGGCCCTCGAAGCCGAAGGTGTACGACACCCGGCCGGAGGCGATGCTGCTGGAGCCGCCGGTGCCGAGGTAGCCCTCGACGCCCTCCGGGACGGTGTGCAGCCGCGACACGTAGTCGTTGTGCATCTGGCCGACGAACACGCCGACCTGCTTGCCGCGCAGCGCCCCCGGGTCCAGGCCCGCCCGCTCGAAGGACTCCCATGACGTCTCCAGCAGCAGCCGCTGCTGGGGGTCCATGGCGAGCGCCTCGCGCGGGTTGATGCCGAAGAAGGCCGGGTCGAAGTGGTGGGCGTCGTAGTAGAAGCCGCCCTCGCGGGCGTAGGAGGTGCCGGGCCGGTCCGGGTCCGGGTCGTAGAACGCCTCGAGGTCCCAGCCCCGGTCCTCCGGCAGCCGGGCGATACCGTCCCGGCCCTCGGCCAGCAGCTCCCACAGATCCTCGGGGGTGCGCACATCCCCGGGGAAGCGGCAGCTCATCGCGATGATCGCGATCGGGTCGTCCTCGTCCGTCACGCTGCCCGACGGGCCTTCCGCCCGCGCGGGGACGGCCGCGGCCGCCTCGGAGCCGAGCAGCTCCTCCAGCAGATATCCGGCGAGCGCGGTCGGGCTCGGGTAGTCGAAGACCAGCGTGGCGGGCAGCCGCAGCCCGGCCGCGGCGCCGAGGCGGTTGCGGAACTCCACCGCGGTCAGCGAGTCGAAGCCGAGGTCCTTGAAGGCCCGGCTCGCCTCCACCGCGTCGGGCGAGTCATGGCCGAGCACCACGGCCACCTGGGCGCGCACCAGGTCGAGCAGGGTCCGCTCGCGTTCGGCGGCGTCCAGCCGGACCAGCCGCTCCACCAGCGAGGACCCGTCCCCGGCCGCGCCCGACTCGGCGGTGCGGCGGGTCGTACCGCCGCGCACCAGACCGCGCAGCAGCGGCGGCACCATCTCGATGGGCGCGCCCGTGAGCGGCGCCAGGTCGAGCTGCATGGGCACCAGGAAGGCGTCGCCCACCTCCTGGGCTGCGTCGAACAGCGCCAGGCCCTCGGCGGAGGACAGCCCCAGCACACCGGAGCGGGTCATCCGGGACTTGTCGGTGGCCTCCAGCTCACCGGTCATCCCGCTGGCCTCGGCCCACAGGCCCCAGGCCAGCGAGGTGGCGGCCAGGCCCTGGGCCTGGCGGTGGCGGGCCAGGGCATCCAGGAAGGAGTTGGCCGCCGCGTAGTTGGCCTGCCCGGGGCCGCCGAAGGTACCGGCCGCGGAGGAGAACAGTACGAAGGCGGCCAGGTCCTGGTCGCGGGTCAGCTCGTGCAGGTTCACGGCCGCGTCCACCTTGGGGCGCAGCACCTTCTCCAGCCGCTCCGGCGTCAGCGAGTCGATCACACCGTCGTCCAGCACACCGGCGGTGTGCACCACGGCGGTCAGCGGATGCCCGGCGGGGATACCGGCCAGGACGGCGGCGAGCGCGTCCCGGTCGGCCGCGTCGCAGGCGGCGATGGTGACCTCGGCGCCCAGTTCGCGCAGCTCCGCGGCGAGTTCGGCCGCGCCCGCGGCCTGCTCACCGCGCCGGCTGGTGAGCACCAGACGGCGGGCGCCGCGCTCGGTCACCGCGTGCCGGGCGACCAGGCCGCCCAGGGTGCCGGTGCCGCCGGTGATCAGCACCGTGCCGTCCGGGTTCCACGGGGCGGGCACGGTGAGCACGACCTTGCCGATGTGGCGGGCCTGGCTGAGGTAGCGGAACGCGTCCGGGGCCTGCCGCAGATCCCACGCGGTGATCGGCAGCGCCCGCAGCGCGCCCTGCCGGAACAGCTCCAGCAGTTCGCACAGCATCTCCTGGATGCGGTCCAGGCCCGCCTCGGTCAGGTCGAACGCCTGGTAGGAGACGCCGGGGTAGGCGGCCGCGACCTCCTCTGGCGCCCGGACGTCGGTCTTGCCCATCTCGACGAACCGGCCGCCGCGCGGCAGCAGCCGCAGCGACGCGTCCACGAACTCCCGGGCCAGCGAGTCCAGCACGACATCGACGCCACGGCCGCCGCTGGCTTCGCGGAACTTCTCCTCGAAGGCCAGGTCGCGGGAGGAGGCGATACGGTCGTCCGCCAGCCCCAGCGAACGCAGCGTGCCCCATTTGCCCTGGCTGGCGGTGGCGTAGACGTCCACGCCCCAGTGGCGGGCCAGCTGCACGGCGGCCATGCCGACACCACCGGCGGCGGCGTGCACCAGCAGCGACTCCCCGCCCCGGAGGCCGGCCAGGTCGCGCAGTGCGTAGTAGGCCGTCATGAAGACGATCGGCACGGACGCGGCCTGGGCGAACGACCAGCCCTCCGGCATCGGCGCGATCATGCGGCGGTCCACGACCACCAGCGGGCCGAAGCCGCCCGGCAGCATGCCCATCACCCGGTCGCCGGGCGCCAGATCGGTGACCCCGGGGCCGGTTTCGAGGACGACTCCCGCGCCCTCGCTGCCCATCAGGCCCGCGTCTCCGGGGTACATGCCGAGCGCGTTGAGCACATCGCGGAAGTTCACGCCGGCGGCCCGGACCGCGACCCGCACCTGCCCGGTCTCCAGCGGCGCGGCGGCCTCCGGGCTGGGCAGCAGGGTGAGGTTCTCCAGGGTGCCCTTGTCCTGGATGTCCAGGCGCCAGGCCGGTTCGCCGGGCGGCGGCACCATGGGCCCGGTGGCGGCGGTGCGGGCCAGCCGGGGGGCGTGCACGGCGCCCCGGCGCAGCACGAACTGCGGCTCACCGGAGGCGAGCGCGGCGCCCAGCGCCTCGTAGGAGGAGTCGGTGCCGTCGAGGTCCACCAGCACCAGCCGGTCCGGGTTCTCCGACTGCGCGGAGCGCACCAGGCCCCACACCGGGGCGTGCGGCAGGTCGTGCGTACCGGCGTCGCCCGCGGTGGCCACCGCGCCCCGGGTGACCATCACCAGCTGGGACGCCGCGAACCGGTCGTCGGCCAGCCATGCCCGGACGAGCGCCAGCGTCCGCTGGGTGGCAGTGTGGACGGCGGCGGTCACCTCGTCACCGGTGGCGCCGCGCGGGTCGAGGTAGGCCAGGACGTACGCGGGCGCGTCCCCGGCCGCGGCCAGCGCGTCCAGGTCGGCGTGGATCTCGGCACCGGAGGTCAGCGGGTCGGGCGCGCCCTCGCCGAGCACGGTCCAGGACACGGCCGGGCTCTCGGTGGACAGCGGCACGGTGGCCCAGTCCAGCCGGTACAGCGACTCGTGGTACGCGGCGGACCGCCCCTCCGCGAGCTGTCCGGCCGAGACCGGGCGCAGCGCGAGCTGCTCGACCGAGGCCACCGGGGCACCGGTGCCGTCGGCCAGCTCCAGGGACACGCCGTCGGCACCGGCCGGGGTCAGCCGGACCCGGAGCGCGTCGGCGCCGACCGCGTGCAGCGACACCCCGCTCCAGGAGAACGGCAGCCGGCCCTGCTCATCGCCGCCCGCGCGGGCGAACGTGCTGTGCAGCGCGGCGTCCAGCAGCGCCGGGTGCAGCCCGAACGTGGCGGCGTCGGCCTTCCGGTCGTCCGGCAGCCGCACCTCGGCGAACACCTCGTCACCGCGCAGCCAGGCCGCGGTCAGCCCCTGGAACATCGGGCCGTACGCGAACCCGCCCTGCGCCAGGTGCTCGTAGAGCCCCTCGACCTCGGCGGGCTCGGCGCCCTGCGGCGGCCATGCCGTCAGATCGAACGAGGGCCGCGGGGCACCGGCCACCAGCACACCGCTCGCATGCCGGATCCACGGCATCTCGGCGGGCGCGTCCTGCGCCCGCGAGTACAGCTCCAGCGTGCGGTGTCCGGCCTGCTGCGGGGCGCCCACCACGATCTGGAGCTGGACCGCGCCACGTTCGGGCAGCACCAGCGGCGCCTCGATCGTCAGCTCGTCCAGCCGGTCGCAGCCCACCTGGTCACCGGCGCGGATGGCCAGCTCCACGAAGGCGGTGCCGGGCAGCAGCACGGTGCCCATGACGGCGTGGTCGGCCAGCCACGGGTGGCTTTCCAGGGAGAGCCTGCCGGTGAACAGGAAGCCGTCGGAGTCCGCCAGCGGCACGGCCGCGCCCAGCAGCGGATGGTCGGCCCGGTCCAGGCCCGCCGACTCCACGTCGCCCACGAAGCCCGCGGGGGACGTCAGCCAGAAGCGCCGGTGCTGGAAGGCGTAGGTCGGCAGGTCGACGCGGTGCGCGCCGGTCCCGGCGAAGTACGCGGACCAGTCCGGCGTCACACCGCGGACATGCAGGGCGGCGAGGGCGGTGGCCACGGCCTCGGCCTCGGCGCGGTCCTTGCGCAGCGTGGCGGCGAAACCGGCCGCGTCGGCGTCGGACTCGGCGAGGCAGTCCTGGCCCATGGCGGACAGCACACCGTCGGGGCCGAGTTCGAGGTAGGTGGTGACGCCCTGGGCCGCCAGGGTGCGGATGCCGTCCAGGAAACGGACGGCCTCGCGGACGTGGCGCACCCAGAAGTCGGGGCTGGTGATCTCCTCGGCGGAGACCACGGCACCGGTGAGGTTGGAGACGATCGGGATGCGCGGGGCCTCGTACGACAGGCCCTGCGCGACCTCACGGAACGCCTCCAGCATTTCGTCCATGCGGGGCGAGTGGAACGCGTGGCTCACGGTGAGCCGCTTGGTCTTGCGGCCCCGCGCCTCGAAAGCCGCCGCGATCTCCAGCGCCGCGTCCTCGTCACCGGCGATGACCACCGAGGTCGGGCCGTTGAGCGCGGCTATCGACACCCGGTCGGTCAGCAGTGGCAGTACCTCGTCCTCCGCCGCCTGCACCGCGATCATCGCGCCACCGGCCGGAAGTGCCTGCATCAGACGGCCACGCGCCGCCACCAGCCTCGCCGCGTCCGCGAGCGAGAGCACACCCGCCACATGCGCGGCGGCCAGCTCACCGATCGAATGGCCGGAGAGGAAGTCGGGCCGCAGACCCCACGCCTCCACCAGCCGGAACAACGCCACCTCGACCGCGAACAGCGCGGGCTGGGTGAACCCGGTCTGGTCCAGCTCCTGGGCGTCGTCCCCGAACATCACGGTCTTCAGCGGCCGCATCAGATACGCGTTTAGCTCATCGCAGACCGCGTCGAGCGCCTCGGCGAACACGGGGTAGGCGTCGTAGAGCTCACGGCCCATGCCGGGCCGCTGGCTGCCCTGCCCGGTGAACAGGAAGGCCACCTTGCCGTCCGCCACCGAGCCCTGGACCAGCCCCGCGGCCGACTCGCCGCGCGCCAGCGCCTCCAGGCCCACGACCAGCGCCGCACGGTCCCCGCCGACCACGACGGCGCGGTGGTCCAGCGCGGCACGCGTGGTCGCGAGCGAGTACGCCAGGTCGGTCGGGGACAGCTCCGGCCGCCGCTCCAGGTCGGCGAGCAGCCGCTCGGCCTGGGCGCGCAGCGCGTCGGCGTTCTTCCCGGACAGCGCCCACGGCAGAACGGACGGCCGGGCGGCCGGAAGCGCGGCGGCCTCGGCCGGTTCGGGCTCCGGCGCCTGCTCGATGATGGCGTGGGCGTTGGTGCCGCTGACGCCGAAGGAGGAGATACCGGCCCGGCGCGGACGCCCGGTCTGAGGCCACTCCCGCGCCTCGCTCAGCAGCGAGACCGTGCCCGCCGCCCAGTCCACATGCGGGGACGGCTCGTCGAGGTGCAGCGACCGGGGCAGTACGCCGTGGTGCATGGCCTGCACCATCTTGATGATGCCCGCGACACCGGCGGCGGCCTGGGTGTGACCGAAGTTCGACTTGATCGACCCCAACCACAGCGGCTGATCCTCGGACTTCTCCTTGCCGTACGTGGCCAGCAGCGCCTGCGCCTCGATCGGGTCACCCAGCGTCGTACCCGTACCATGCGCCTCCACCGCGTCCACCTCGGACGCCGACAGACCCGCGTTCGCCAGCGCCTGACGGATCACCCGCTGCTGCGACGGACCATTCGGCGCCGTCAGACCATTCGACGCACCATCCTGGTTGACCGCCGTGCCCCGCACGACCGCCAGCACCTTGTGGCCGTTCTTCTTCGCGTCCGACAGCCGCTCCACCAGCAGCATGCCGACACCCTCGGCCCAGCCGGTGCCGTCGGCGTCCGCCGAGAAGGACTTGCAGCGGCCGCTGGCCGACAGACCGCCCTGGCGGCTGAAGTCGATGAAGGTGTCCGGGGTGGACATGACGGTGACACCGCCCGCGAGCGCCATGGTGCACTCGCCGCCTCGCAGCGCCTGCGCCGCCAGATGCAGCGCCACCAGCGACGACGAACACGCCGTGTCGATGGTGACCGCCGGGCCTTCGAGCCCGAAGGTGTACGACACCCGGCCGGAGGCGACGCTGCCCGCCGTGCCGGTGCCGAGGTAGCCCTCCAGGCCGTCCGGCAGGGCGGTCAGCCGGGAGAGGTAGTCGTGGTACATGACGCCCGCGAAGACGCCGGTCTTGCTGCCGCGCACGGTCGCCGGGTCGATCCCGGCCCGTTCGAACGCCTCCCAGGAGGTCTCCAGCAGCAGCCGCTGGTGCGGGTCCATGGCGAGGGCTTCGCGCGGGTTGATGCCGAAGAAGTCGGGGTCGAACTCGCCCGCTTCGTAGAGGAATCCGCCCTCGATGGTGGCGCTGGTGCCGGTCTGCTCGGGGTCGTCGCCCAGCAGCCCCTCCAGCTGCCAGCCGCGGTCGGTCGGGAAGCCGGAGATGGCGTCCACCGAGCCGGTGACCAGCTGCCACAGCTCCTCGGGGCTGGTGACCCCGCCCGGGTAGCGGCAGCTCATGCCGACGATGGCGATGGGTTCGTCGTCGGCGACGGCCACGGTGGCGGCGGGGGCCGCGGCGGCCTCGTCCGCCTGGTCGCCGAGGATCTCGGTGCGCAGGAAGCCGGCGAGCGAGGTGGGCGTGGGGTAGTCGAAGACGAGGGTGGCCGGGAGCCGTACGCCCGTGACGGCGCCGAGGCGGTTGCGCAGCTCGACGGCGGTGAGCGAGTCGAAGCCCAGCTCCTTGAAGGCGCGCCCGGCGCCGACGGCCTCCGGGCCCGCGTAGCCGAGGACGGCGGCCACCTGACCGCAGACGATCTCCAGCAGCAGCCGGTCGCGCTCGGGGACGGACAGTCCGAGCAGCCGGTCGGCGAGCCCGCCGGGGGCCGCGCCGCCGCTCGTTTCCACCACGCGGCGGCCGGGGGCCCGCACCAGGCCGCGCAGCAGCGCGGGGACCATGGTGGCATCGGCGTGGCGCAGCGGCGCCAGGTCCAGGTGCATCGGGACGAGCGTGGGGTCGCCCACGGCGAGGGCGGTGTCCAGGAGGGCGAGGCCCTCCTCGGAGGAGAGGGCGGCCACTCCGGCGCGGCTGATGCGCTGGATGTCGGTGTCGTCCAGGTCGCCGGTCATGCCGCTGCGCTCGGCCCACAGGCCCCAGGCGAGGGCGGTGGCGGGCAGCCCCTGGGCGTGGCGCCGGTGGGCGAGGGCGTCCAGGAAGGCGTTGGCGGCCGCGTAGTTGGCCTGGCCGGGGCCGCCGAGGGTACCGGCGGCGGCGGAGAACAGCACGAACGCCGATAGATCCGGGTTGTCGCGGGTGAGCTCGTGCAGGTTCCACGCGGCGTCGACCTTGGGCGGCAGGACGCGGTCGACGCGCTCGGCGGTCAGCGAGCCGATGACACCGTCGTCCAGCACACCGGCGGTGTGCACCACGGCGGTCAGCGGATGCTCGGCCGGGATGGCGGCGAGCACCCCGGCGAGCGCGTCCCGGTCGGCCACATCGCATGCGGTGAGGGTGACCTCGGCGCCCGACTCGCGCAGTTCGGCGACGAGTTCGGCGGCGCCGTGGGCGTCGGCCCCGCGCCTGCTGAGCAGCAGCAGACGGCGTACGCCATGCTCGGCCACCAGATGGCGGGCGACCAGCCCGCCGAGGGTGCCGGTGGCGCCGGTGACCAGGGCGGTGCCCTCGGGGTCGAGGGCGGGGGCGGTCCGGTCGGCGGAAGCGACCTTGGCCAGACGCGGTACGACCACGGTGCCGGCGCGGACCGCGAGCTGCGATTCGCCGGTGGCCAGGGCGGCGGAGAGCACCCGGTGGGACTCGTCGCGGCCGTCGACATCGGCCAGGACGAAGCGGTCCGGGTTCTCGGACTGCGCCGAGCGCAGCAGACCCCACAGCGGGGCGTGGGCCAGGTCCTCGGTGTCGGCGTCCGCCGAGGTGGCGACGGCGCCACGGGTGGCGATGACCAGCCGGGAGCCCTCGAAGCGGACATCGGCGAGCCAGCTCTGGACCAGTTCCAGCGCGCGGTGCAGGGCCTCGCGCACGGCGGCCCGGACGGGAAGCCCGGTGTCATCCGCGAAGAACGGGGCGACGACGGCCTGCGGCAGCGGGGCGCCCGCGGCCACGGCCGCGCCGAGCGCGGCCAGGTCGGCGTAGCCGGCGGCGGTGGGCAGGGCGGCGGCGAGCTCGGGGTGTTCGGCGCCCAGCACCGCCCACTGGCCGGCCACGACGGTGGTGGCGGCCGGGACCGGTGCGGGGGTCCACTCGACGCGGAACAGCGCCTCGTGGAAGGCGCCGCGCGCGGCGTGCACCTGGTCGGGCGAGACGGGGCGCAGCAGCAGGGAGTCGACGGAGGCGACGGGAGCGCCGCTCTCGTCGGTCACCAGTACGGTCACCGCGTCCTGACCGGCGGGTGAGAGCCGGACGCGCAGGGTGGCGGCGCCCACGGCGTGGAGCCGGACGCCGCTCCAGGAGAAGGGGAGGCGGCCGTGTTCGGTGTCCTCCAGGAGGGAGCCGATGCCCACGGCGTGCAGGGCCGCGTCCAGCAGCGCCGGGTGCAGCCCGAACAGCTCGGCCTCGGCGCGGGCGCTCTCCGGCAGCCGCACCTCGGCATACACCTGGTCTCCGTGCTGCCAGGCGCCCTGGAGGCCCTGGAAGACCGGGCCGTAGGCGAATCCGGTCTCGGCGAGCCAGTCGTAGAGGCCGTCCACGGGGACTTCGGTGGCACCGGCCGGTGGCCATGCGGTGAGGTTCTCGTCCGGGGTGGTGGCGCCGCCCGCGAGCACACCGGTGGCGTGGCGGGTCCATTCGCCCTCGCCCCAGGTGCCGTCGGCGGCGTCCTCCAGGCGCGAGTGCAGGGTCAGCGAGCGGCGGCCGGTCTCGTCCGGGGCGCCCACGGACACCTGGAGCTGGACGCCGCCCTGCGGGGGCAGCACGAGCGGGGCTTCGAGGGTGAGCTCCTCCAGGACGTCCGCGCCGACGTGGTCACCGGCGCGGATGGCCAGTTCGACGAAGGCGGTGCCGGGCAGCAGCACGGTGTCCATGACGGCGTGGTCGGCCAGCCACGGGTGGGTCTGGAGGGACAGCCGGCCGGTGAAGAGGAATCCGGCGCCGTCGGCGAGCGACACGGCGGCGCCGAGCAGCGGATGGTCGGCGGAGCCGAGCCCGGCGGCGGTGACATCGCCGGTCCACGGGCCGGGCGGCTCGGGCCAGAACAGCTCGCGCTGGAAGGCGTAGGTGGGCAGTTCGACGCGGCGGGCGCCGGAGCCCTCGAAGACGGCGGCCCAGTCGACGGCCACCCCGTGGACATGGGCGCGGGCGAGCGCAACGGCCAGCGCGGTGGCCTCGGGGCGGTCGCCGCGCAGTACGGGCACGAACACGGCGCCGTCGGAGGTGACGCAGTCCTGCGCCATGGCGGAGAGCACCCCGTCGGGGCCCAGCTCCACATACGTGGCGACGTCGTACTCCTCGAGCCGGCGGATGCCGTCGGTGAAGCGGACCGCCTCGCGGACATGGCGCACCCAGTAGTCGGGCGAGCAGATCTCGTCGGCGGAGACGGATCCGCCGGTGAGGTTGGAGATGATGGGGATGACCGGCGGGGCATAGGTGACCTGCCGCGCGACCTCGCGGAAGGCGTCCAGCATGCCGTCCATGCGCGGGGAGTGGAACGCGTGGCTCACGGTGAGCCGCTTGGTCTTGCGGTCCCGCGCCCGGAACGACTCCGCGATCGCGACAGCGGCGTCCTCGTCACCGGCGATGACCACCGACGTCGGACCGTTGAGCGCGGCGATCGACACCCGCTCGGTGAGCAGCGGCGCCACCTCGTCCTCGGACGCCTGGATGGCGATCATCGCGCCACCGGTGGGCAGTTCCTCCATCAGCCGGCCGCGCGCGGCCACCAGCTTCGCCGCGTCGGCGAGCGAGAGGACGCCCGCCACATGCGCGGCGGCCAGTTCGCCGATGGAGTGCCCGACGAGGAAGTCGGGCTTGACACCCCACGTCTCCAGCAGCCGGAACAGCGCCACTTCGAGGGCGAACAGCGCGGGCTGGGTGTAGCCGGTGCGGTCCAGCTGTCCGCTGTCGTCGCCGAACATCACCTCGCGCATGGGCCGCTGGAGGTGCTGGTCGAGCTCGGCGCACACCTCGTCCAGGGCGCGGGCGAAGGCCGGGACGGCCGCGTACAGTTCACGGCCCATTCCGGCGCGCTGGCTGCCCTGGCCGGTGAAGAGGAACGCGAGCTTGCCCTCGGCCACCTCGCCCCGGACGACACTCCCGGCGGGGGCGTCCTCGGCGAGTTCGGCCAGGCCGCGCAGCAGTTCCTCGCGGCCGCCCTCGCCCGCGAGCACCACGGCCCGGTGGTCCAGCGCGGCGCGGGTGGTGGCCAGCGAGTGGGCCAGGTCGGTCAGGCCGAGATCCGGGTCGTCCTGGACGCGGGCGGTGAGCCGCTCGGCCTGGGCGCGCAGCGCCGGTGCGCTCTGCGCGGACACCAGCACCGGCACCAGACCGCCGATGCCGGACCACCGCGAGGGCGTGGCGTCGCCGCCCGCGGCCCGCGGTTCGCGGTCCTCGACGGGGGCCTGCTCGATGACGGTGTGCGCGTTCGTGCCGCTCACGCCGAAGGAGGAGATGCCCGCGCGGCGCGGCTGGCCGGTCTCCGGCCACGGGGTGTTCTCGGTGAGCAGGGAGACGGCGCCCGCGTCCCAGTCCACGTCCCGGGAGGGGGCGTCGACATGCAGGGTCCTGGGCAGCACCCCGTGCTCGATGGCCTTGACCATCTTGATGATCCCGGCGACACCGGCGGCGGCCTGGGTGTGACCGAAGTTCGACTTGATCGACCCCAGCCACAGCGGACGGCCGTCGGGCCGGTTCTGCCCGTACGTGGCGAGCAGGGCCTGCGCCTCGATCGGGTCGCCGAGGCTGGTGCCGGTGCCGTGCGCCTCGACGGCGTCCACCTGGGCCGGGGTGAGCCGGGCGTCGGTGAGCGCCTGGCGGATGACGCGCTGCTGGGACGGGCCGTTGGGCGCGGTCAGGCCGTTGGAGGCGCCGTCCTGGTTGATGGCCGAGCCACGGACGATGGCCAGCA
This sequence comes from Streptomyces malaysiensis subsp. samsunensis, assembly GCF_024519315.1. Lineage (GTDB taxonomy): Bacteria > Actinomycetota > Actinomycetes > Streptomycetales > Streptomycetaceae > Streptomyces > Streptomyces malaysiensis. Next base: position 323,769 of record NZ_JANIIC010000001.1, read on the forward strand.
CGTTGTGGCCGTGTCGACGGGCGTCCGACAGCCGCTCGACGAGCAGCATGCCGACGCCCTCGCCCCAGCCGGTGCCGTCCGCGCCGTCCGCGAACGCCTTGCAGCGGCCGTCGGGCGCCAGACCGCGCTGGCGGCTGAAGTTGATGAACGCGCGCGGGCTGTTCATCACCGTGACACCGCCGGTGAGCGCCAGCGAGCACTCGCCGTTGCGCAGCGACTGGATGGCCAGGTGCAGTGCCACCAGCGACGCCGAGCACGCGGTGTCGACGGTGAGCGCCGGGCCCTCCAGGCCGAAGGTGTAGGAGATCCGGCCGGAGATGACACTGGCGGCGTTGCCGGTGAGCAGGTACTGCTCGACGCCCTGCGGCAGCGTGTGCATCAGCTCCGGGTAGTCCTGGCCGTTGGTGCCCACGAAGACACCGGCCTTGCTGCCGCGGAGCGTGGCCGGGTCGATCCCGGCCCGCTCGAACGCCTCCCAGGAGGTCTCCAGCAGCAGCCGCTGCTGCGGGTCCATGCCGAGGGTCTCGCGCGGGCTGATCCCGAAGAACGCCGCGTCGAACTCGCCCGCGCCATCGAGGAACCCGCCCTTGTCGGTGTAGCTGGTGCCCTGCTCGTCGGGGTCGTCCGCGAAGAGCGACTCGACGTCCCAGCCACGGTCCGTGGGGAAGTCCGCGATGGCGTCGCCGCCCGCGGCCACGAGCTCCCACAGCTCCTCCGGAGACGTGACGCCTCCGGGGAACCGGCAGCTCATGCCGACGATCGCGATCGGCTCAGGCTCCTGCGACTCGACCTCGCGAAGACGCTGCCGCGTCTGGTGCAGATCGGCAGTTACCCGCTTGAGGTAGTCGAGGATCTTGTCCTGATCCGCCATTGGAGTCTCACCCATGCTTCTCGTCACAAACCTTGCGCCCGCGGACCCATCGATCCTTAGATTCCGAGTTCCTTGTCGATGAAGGCGAAGACCTCGTCGGGTGTCGCCTCCTGCAACTTCTCCGTCACGGTCCCGCCGTCGCCCTCGGCCGCCTCGGCGTCGGCCGTACGGGGCTCCGCCCACTTCGCCGCGAGGTCCCGCAGCCGGGCCGCGATGGTCTCCCGTGCCCCGCTGTCGGGGTCGAGGACGGACAGCGCGGACTCCAGCGCGTCGAGCTCGGCGACCCCGGGCGCGGCGGCCGTACCGCCGTCGCCCACGATCCGGGCGCACAGGAACTCGGCGAGCGCCGTCGGGGTCGGGTAGTCGAAGACCAGCGTGGCGGGCAGCTTCTGCCCGGTGGCGGCGGTCAGCCGGTTGCGCAGTTCCAGGGCGATGAGCGAGTCGAAGCCCAGCTCCTTGAACGCCCGCCCGGCGCCCACCTCGTCGGTCGAGGGGTGGCCGAGCGCGGCGGCCGCGCCCGAGCGCACGACCTCCAGGACGACCAGGGACTGCTCGGCCCGGGAGATCCCGGCCAGCCGCTTGCGCAGCGCCTCCGCCGGGGACCCGTCCGGGCCCGCGCCGGGCTCGCCCACCGCCGGGCCGCCGGTCTCCCGCAGCCGCCGGACCTCGGGCAGTTCGCCGATGAGCGGGCTGGGGCGGACCGCCGTGTAGCCGTAGGCGAAGCGGTCCCACTGGATGTCGGCCACGGCCACGACCGTGTCGGCGTGGTCCAGGGCCCGCTGGAGCGCCGTGATCGCCGCGTGCGGCGCCATCGCCGGGACACCGCCCCGGTCCAGCCGCTCGCCGATGGCCCCGTCGGCGGCCAGCCCGGTCTCGCCCCAGCGGCCCCAGGCCACCGAGGTGGCGGGCAGGCCGTCGGCGCGGCGCCGCTCGGCCAGCGCGTCGAGATAGGCGTTGGCCGCCGCGTAGTTGCCCTGTCCGGCGTCGCCGAGCGTGCCCGCGATACCGGAGAACAGCACGAACGCGGACAGGTCCAGCTCGCGGGTCAGCTCGTGCAGATGGCGCGCCGCGTCGGCCTTGGGGCCGAGGACGGTGGCGAACCGCTCCGGGGTGAGCGCGTCCAGGACGCCGTCGTCCAGAACGCCCGCGGCGTGCATGACCGCCGTGAGCGGCTGGTCGGCCGGGATGGTGGCGAGCAGCGTCTCGACGGCCTTGCGGTCGGCCACGTCGCACGCGGCGACGGTGACCTCGCTGCCGAGCCCGGTCAGCTCGTCCCGCAACTCGGCCGCGCCCGGGGCCTCCAGGCCACGGCGGCTGGTGAGCACCAGATGCTCGGCGCCGTTGGCCGCGAGCCAGCGCGCCACATGGGCGCCCAGCGCGCCCATACCACCGGTGACCAGCGTCGTACCGACCGGCTTCCACGACCGTGCGGCGGGCGCACCGGCCAGCGGGGCGTGTACGAGCCTGCGGGCGAACACCCCGGCCGTGCGCACCGCGAGCTGGTCCTCGCCGTCGGTCCCGGCGAGCACCCCGGCGAGCCGGGCCAGCGCCCGCTCGTCGGGCGCGCCGGGCAGGTCCACCAGACCGCCCCAGCGCTCCGGGTACTCCAGCGCGGCGGTCCGGCCGAGCCCCCAGACGAGCGCCTGCTCGGGGGAGTCCACGCTGTCCGTCCGGCCGACGGCGACCGCGCCCCGGGTGGCGCACCACAGCGGCGCGTCCACCCCGGCGTCGCCGAGGGCCTGGATCAGCACGGCGGTGCCGGTCAGCCCGGCGTTGACACCGTCGGTGCCGGGCGCGGTCCCCTCGTCGAAGGCGAGCAGCGAGAGCACACCGGAGACCGTTCCGGCGTCGGCCAGCTCCTCCCGCACCAGGCGGGTCAGCGACGCGCGGTCCGACTCCACGGCGGTCGGGGTGATCTGCCGTACCTCGGCGCCGCGTTCGGCGAGCATCCGGATCGTGCCGAGCGTCCAGTCGTCGGTGGCGGCGGACTCGGGCACGGCCAGCAGCCAGGTCCCGGACAGCCGGGGGGCCTGGCGCTCGGTCAGCGAGGTCCAGGTGACGCGGTAGCGCCAGCCGTCCACCGTGGACTGCTCACGGGCCTGCTTGCGCCACGAGGCCAGCGCGGGCAGGACGGCGCCGAGCGAGGACCGCTCGCCGTCGTCCCCGAACGCGAGGGTGTCGGCCAGCGACTCCAGGTCCTCGCGCTCGACGGCCTCCCAGAAGCGGGCGTCGACGGCGTCGGACGGCGTGCCCGACTCATCGGCCGGGACGTCCGGGCCCTGCGGCCAGTAGGTCTGGTGCTGGAAGGCGTACGTCGGCAGCTCGACGCGGACCGCGCCGGTCCCCTCGTACACCGCCTCCCAGTCCACGCTCACACCGCGCGTCCACGCCTCGCCCAGCGAGACCCAGAAGCGGTCAAGACCACCCTCGTCACGGCGCAGCGAACCGATCGCGGCCGCCTCACGGCCCGCGTCCTCGGCCGTCTCCTGCACACCCATCGTCAGCACCGGGTGCGCACTGGACTCGATGAACACACCGAAGCCCTCGTCCAGCAGACGACGGATGGCACCCTCAAGCTCAACCGTGCGACGCAGGTTGGTGAACCAGTACTCGGCGTCCAGCTCGGAACCGTCCACCCACTCCCCCGTCACGGTGGACAGGAACGGCACCTCGGCCGTCTTGGGCTGTACCGGCGCGAGCAGCTCCAGCAGCTCATCACGGAGCAGTTCGACCTGCGCGGAGTGCGAGGCGTAGTCCACCGGCACCCGCCGGGCCCGCACCTCATCCGCCTCGCAGGACGCCAGCAGTTCATCCAGCGCCTCGGGCTCACCGGAGACCACCACCGACGACGGTCCATTGACCGCCGCCACCGAGATCCGCTCCTCGCCCCACGGCGCGATCCGCTCCCGCACCTCCGCCACCGGAAGCGCCACCGACACCATGCCACCCTTGCCCGCAAGCACCCGGCCGATCGCCTGACTGCGCAACGTCACCACACGCGCCGCGTCCTGAAGCGAGAGAATCCCCGCCACACACGCCGCCGCGATCTCACCCTGCGAATGGCCGACCACGGCCGACGGCCGCACACCCAGCGAACGCCACAGCTCCGCGAGCGAAACCATCACGGAGAACAACACCGGCTGAACAACGTCCACCCGCTCCAGTGACGGTGCGCCCTCCGCTTCGCGCAGCACATCCACCAACGACCAGTCGGTGAACTCTGCGAGCGCGGCGGCACACTCATCAATACGGGCAGCGAACACCGGTGAAGCATCCAACAGCTCCACGGCCATGCCTACCCATTGTGACCCCTGTCCTGGGAACACGAATGCGGCCTTGCCCCCGATTGAGGCCCCCTGCACCAGGTTGGGAACGACCTGCCCCCTAGCGAGGGCGTCCAAACCACGGACGAAATCGTCCCGATCTGTGCCCACCAGGACCGCGCGCCGGTCGAAGGCGGCGCGGGTGGTGGCCAGCGCGTGGCCGATGTCCAGCGGGCGCAGAGTGGGGTCGGCGTCGAGGTGGGCCAGCAGCTTGCCGGCCTGGGCGCGCAGCGCCGCCTCGCTCCTGCCGGACACCGTCCACGGCAGCGCCCCGGGCCGCCGGGTCACCGGCTCGGTCTCGTCCGGCTCCTCGGCGGGCGCCTGCTCGATGATGGCGTGCGCGTTGGTGCCGCTGAAGCCGAACGAGGACACCGCGGCCCGGCGCGGACGTCCGGTCTCCGGCCACTCCCGCGCCTCGGTCAGCAGCTCGACCTCGCCCGCCGACCAGTCCACATGCGAGGTGGGCTCCACGATGTGCAGCGACTCGGGCAGAACGCCGTGGCGCAGCGCGAGCACGAGCTTCATCACACCCGCGACACCGGCGGCCGCCTGGGCGTGGCCGATGTTGGACTTGATGGAGCCGAGCAGCAGGGGCTGCCCCTCGGGCCGCTCCTGGCCGTAGGTGGCGAGCAGCGCCTGCGCCTCGATCGGGTCGCCCAGCGTCGTACCGGTGCCGTGTGCTTCCACGACGTCCACCTCGGCCGCGGACAGCCGGGCGTTGGCGAGCGCCTGCCGGATCACCCGCTGCTGGGACGGGCCGTTGGGCGCCGTCAGCCCGTTGGAAGCGCCGTCCTGGTTGATCGCGCTGCCACGCACGATCGCCAGCACCGGATGGCCGTTCTTGCGGGCGTCCGACAGCCGCTCGACCAGCAGCATGCCCACGCCCTCGGCCGGGCTGAAGCCGTCCGCGTCCGCGGAGAACGCCTTGCTGCGGCCGTCGGAGGACAGTCCGCGCTGGCGGCTGAACTCGATGAACGTGCCCGGGGTGGCCATCACGGTCACCCCGCCCGCGAGCGCGATCGAGCACTCGCCCTGGCGCAGCGACTGGACGGCCAGGTGCAGCGCCACCAGCGACGCCGAGCACGCGGTGTCGACGGTGACGGCCGGGCCCTCCAGACCGAAGGTGTACGAGAGCCGGCCGGAGACGACGCTCGCGGCGCTGCCGGTGGCCAGGTGGCCCTCGTAGCCCTCGGTGTTGCTGCGCATGAGGATGGAGTAGTCGGAGCCGTTGGTGCCGACGAAGACACCGGACGGGCTGCCGTGCAGCGTGGCCGGGTCGATGCCCGCCCGCTCGAACGCCTCCCAGGACGCCTCCAGCAGCAGCCGCTGCTGCGGGTCCATCGCCATGGCCTCACGCGGCGAGATCCCGAAGAAGGCGGGGTCGAACTCACCGGCCCCGGTGAGGAATCCGCCCTCGCGGGTGTAGCTGGTGCCCTGCGCGTCCGGGTCCGGGTTGTAGAGGGCCTCGGTGTCCCAGCCGCGGTCGCCCGGGAACTCCGACAGCGCGTCGCCACCGGAGACGAGCAGCTGCCACAGCTCCTCGGGGGTCCGCACGCCGCCGGGGAAGCGGCAGCTCATGGAGACGATGGCGATCGGCTCGTCGTCGGCGAGCGCCGCGGCGGTGGGCAGCGCGGCCACCGCGGCGCTCCGCTCACCGGCGATCTCGCCGCGCAGATGGCGCGCGAGCACCGTGGGGGTGGGGTAGTCGAAGATCAGGGTCGGCGGCAGCTTCAGCCCGCTGGCGGAGCTGAGCCGGTTGCGCAGTTCGACGGCGGTCAGCGAGTCGAAGCCCAGCTCCTTGAAGGCCCGGCCGGCCTCCACGTCATCGGCGCCCGCATAGCCCAGGACGGCCGCCACGGCGGTGCGGACGAGCTCCAGCACCAGCCGCTCCTGCTCGGCCTCCGGCACCCCGGCCAGCTGCTGGGCCAGCGCGACCGCGCCCGCGCCGTCCGCGTCGGCGTCCCCGGCCATGTCCTGGATGACGTCCCGCGCCTCGGGCAGGTCGTGCAGCAGCGGACGGGAGCGGCCGGAGGTGAAGGCGAGAACGAAGCGCTTCCACTCCATGTCGACCACGGTGAGCACCGACTCGTCGCGGTCCAGCGCGTGCTGGAGCGCGGTGACGGCCGACCGCGGTGCCATCTCGATGACGCCGTGGCGGCGCATCCGGTCGCCGACACCGCCCTCGGCCATACCGCCCTCGCCCCACGGGCCCCAGGCCAGCGAGGTGGCGGGCAGGCCCTGGGCGCGCCGGTACTCGGCGAACGCGTCCAGGAAGGCGTTGCCCGGGGCGTAGTTGCCCTGGCCGGGCGCGCCGAAGGTGGCCGCGAAGGACGAGAACAGCACGAACGCCGACAGGTCCAGATCCCGGGTGAGCTCGTGCAGATGGCGGGTGGCGTCGACCTTGACCTTCAGCACCCGGTCCACCTGGTCCGTGGTCAGGCCCTCGATCACCCCGTCGTCCAGCACGGCGGCCGTGTGGACGACGGCGGTCAGCGGGTGTTCGGCGGGGATGTCCGCGAGCAGCGCCTCGACCTGGGCGCGGTCGGCCACATCACACGCGGCGATGGTGACCTTGGCGCCGAGCTCGGTCAGTTCGGACCGCAGGTCCGCCGCGCCCGGGGCGTCCAGGCCACGGCGGCTGGTGAGCACCAGATTCTCGGCCCCGTTGCCGGCCAGCCAGCGCGCCACATGGGCGCCCAGCGCGCCCGTACCGCCGGTGACCAGAATGGTGCCGGTCGGCTCCCAGGTCCGTACAGGGGGCGTGGCGGCCAGCGGGGCGCGCACCAGACGGCGTACGAGCAGCCCGGTGGCGCGGATCGCGACCTGGTCCTCCTCCTCGGCCCCGGCGAGCGCGGTCACCAGCCGGGCCAGCGCCCGCTCGTCGGGCGCCCCGGGCAGATCGACCAGACCGCCCCAGCGCTCGCCGTGCTCCAGCGCGGCCACCCGGCCCAGCCCCCAGACCAGCGCCTGCTCGGGCGACTCCAGCGGCTCCGCACGGCCGACGGAGACGGCGCCCCGGGTGGCGGACCACAGCGGCGCGCCGATCTCCGCGTCGCCGAGGGCCTGCACCAGCGCGAGCTGGGCGGCCACTCCGGCCGGGACGGAGGGGTGGCGGGGGTGCGGGTGGCCGTCGAGGGCCAGCAGCGAGAGCACTCCGGTGAACGGGATGCCGTCGGTTTCCGCGAGCGCCGCCCGCAGCCGCTCGGTCAGCTCCTCGCGGCCGTCGGCGTCGGTGTCCACGGCGATCCGCCGTACGTCGGCGCCGCGTTCGGCGAGCACCCCGGCCACGGCGTCGGTCCAGGTGTCGGTGTTCTCGGTGCCCGGTACGCCGGGTTCGACGACGAGCCAGACGCCGGTCAGCCGCGCGGGCTGCCCATCGGCGAGCGGCTTCCAGGTGACGCGGTAGCGCCAGCCGTCCACCGTGGACTGCTCACGGGCCTGCTTGCGCCACGACGCCAGCGCGGGCAGCAGCGCGCTGACCCGCTCGTCGCCGTCCACGTCCAGCTCGGCGGCGAGCGACTGCCAGTCCTCGCGCTCGACGGCCTCCCAGAAGCGGGCCTCCACGGGGTCGGCGGCGGGGGTGGCGTCGGCGGTGGGGGTGCCCGACTCCAGCCAGTAGTGCTGGTGCTGGAAGGCGTACGTGGGCAGCTCGACGCGGACCGCGCCCGTACCGTCGAACACGCCGTCCCAGTCCACGGTGACGCCACGTGTCCACGCCTCGCCGACGGAGGCCCAGAAGCGGTCAAGACCGCCCTCGTCACGGCGCAGCGACCCGATCGCGGCCGCCTCACGGCCCGCGTCCTCGGCCGTCTCCTGCACGCCCATGGTCAGAACGGGGTGCGCGCTGGACTCGATGAAGGCTCCGAAGCCCTCGTCCAGCAGACGGCGGACCGCACCCTCCAGCTCAACCGTGCGACGGAGGTTGGTGAACCAATACTCGGCATCCAGCTCCGGACCCTCGACCCACTCCCCCGTCACCGTCGACAGGAACGGCACCTCGGCAGCCCTGGGCTCCACGGGGGCGAGCAGCTCCAAGAGTTCCTCGCGGAGCAGCTCGACCTGCGCGGAGTGCGAGGCGTAGTCCACCGGCACCCGCCGCGCACGCACCTCATCCGCCTCACAGGACGCCAGCAGCTCGTCCAGCGCGGTCGGCTCACCGGAGACGACCACCGACGACGGCCCATTGACGGCCGCGACGGAGATGCGCTCCTCGCCCCAGGACGCGATCCGCTCCCGCACCTCCGCCACCGGAAGCGCCACCGACACCATGCCACCCTTACCCGCCAACACCCGCCCAATGGCCTGACTGCGCAACGCCACCACACGCGCCGCGTCCTTCAACGACAGGGCCCCCGCCACACACGCCGCCGCGATCTCACCCTGCGAATGACCGATCACCGCCGCCGGAACAACACCCAACGAACGCCACAACTCCGCCAGCGACACCATCACCGCGAACAACACCGGCTGCACCACATCGACGCGCTCCAGCGACGGCGCACCCTCCGCACCCCGCAACACATCCACCAACGACCAGTCGGTGAACTCCGCCAACGCCCCCGCACACTCCTCGATCCGCGCCGCGAACACGGGCGAGGCATCCATCAGCCCCACCGCCATCCCGGCCCACTGCGAACCCTGCCCCGGGAACACGAACGCCGTACGGCCGCCGACGGCGGAGCCCTGTGCGACACCCGCCGCCATACCGCCCTCGGCCAGGGCGGTCAGCCCGGTCAGCAGTGTGTCGCGGTCCTGGCCACGCACCACGGCGCGGTGGTCGAGCTGGGCCCGGGTGGTGGTCAGCGAGAGGGCCACGTCGAGCGGGCTGAGGGACGGGTCGGCCTCGAGGTGGGCCAGCAGTCGCTCGGCCTGGGCGCGCAGCGCGGCCGCGCTCTTGCCCGACAGCGCCCACGGCACCACGTCCAGCGGCTTGGCCGGGGCCGGTGCCTCGGTGGCATCCTCGGCAGCCTCCTCGACGGGGGCCTGCTCCAGGATGGTGTGCGCGTTGGTGCCGCTGAAGCCGAAGGAGGACACGGCGGCCCGGCGCGGACGGCCGGTCTCCGGCCAGGGGGTGGTCTCGGCGAGCAGCGACACCGCGCCCGCCGACCAGTCGACATGCGGGGTCGGCTCGTCGATGTGCAGCGTCCTGGGCAGCACACCGTGCTCGATGGCCTTGACCATCTTGATGATCCCGGCGACACCGGCGGCCGCCTGGGTGTGCCCGATGTTGGACTTGATGGAGCCGAGGAGCAGCGGCTGGTCCTCGGTGTGCTCCTGGCCGTAGGTGGCGAGCAGCGCCTGGGCCTCGATCGGGTCGCCCAGCGTGGTGCCGGTGCCGTGTGCTTCGACGGCGTCCACATCGGCGGCGGAGAGGCGGCCGTTGGTGAGCGCCTGGTGGATGACGCGCTGCTGGGACGGGCCGTTGGGCGCCGTCAGACCGTTGGAGGCGCCGTCCTGGTTGATCGCCGAGCCACGCACGACGGCGAGCACCGGATGGCCGTATCTGCGGGCGTCCGACAGCCGCTCGACCAGCAGCATGCCCACACCCTCGCCCCATCCGGTGCCGTCCGCGGCGGCGGCGAAGGGCTTGCAGCGGCCGTCGGCGGCGAGGCCGCGCTGCCGGCTGAACTCGGTGAACGTCGAGGGCGTGGCCATCACGGTGACACCGCCCGCGAGCGCGAGCGAGCATTCGCCGTTGCGCAGCGCCTGCACCGCCATGTGCAGGGTGACCAGCGACGACGAGCACGCCGTGTCGACGGTGACGGCCGGGCCCTCCAGGCCGAAGGTGTAGGACACCCGGCCGGAGGCGATGGAGCCGGAGCTGCCGGTGCCGAGGAAGCCCTCGACGCCCTCGGGCACGGAGTCGAGCCGCGAGGTGTAGTCGTGGTACATCACACCCGCGAAAACACCGGTCCGGTGGCCGCGCAGCCCGGTCGGGTCGATCCCGGCCCGCTCGAACGCCTCCCAGGACGCCTCCAGCAGCAGCCGCTGCTGCGGGTCCATCGCCATGGCCTCACGCGGCGAGATCCCGAAGACCGCCGGGTCGAAGCCGCCCGCGTCATAGAGGAATCCGCCCTCGTCGACGTAGCTGGCGCCCGCCTGGTCGGGGTCGGCGTCATAGAGCGACTCGACGTCCCAGCCGCGGTCCGTGGGGAACCCGGAGATCGCGTCCTGGCCGTCCAGCACGAGCTGCCACAGCTCCTCGGGGGTGGTGACCCCGCCGGGGTAGCGGCAGCTCATCGCGACGATGGCGATGGGCTCCTGGTGCCGCTCCTCGACCTCGCGGAGCTGCCGGCGGGCCTGACGCAGGTCGGCGGTGGCCCGCTTGAGGTAGTCCCGGAGCTTGTCCTCGTTATTCACCATTGCGTCGGCTCCTTGCGAAGAGGGAGGTGGTGCTCATGGGTTCCATGGATTCAGAACGCTCCCGTTCAGGAGGAGCCGAGTTCGTCGTCGAGCAGGTCGAAGAGCTCATCGTCGGTCGCGGATTCGAGGTCGTGGTCATCGGTTTCGCCGTCGCCGGTCGCGTCCTGGGCGTCGTTCCACTTCGCCAGGAGCGCCTGGAGGCGCATGGTGATCCTGGAGCGGGTGACGCTGTCGTCCGCGGCCACCGCCAGGGCGGCTTCCAGCCGGTCGAGTTCGCCGAACACCGAAGGACCGGCGCCGTCCCCGTGCGGGAGTTCCGCTCGCAGATGGTCGGTCAGGGCTTCGGGGGTCGGGTAGTCGAAGATCAGCGTGGCGGGCAGCCGGAGCCCGGTGGCGGCGCCGAGCCGGTTGCGGAGTTCCACGGCGGTGAGCGAGTCGACGCCCAGCTCCTTGAAGGCCGCGCCGGGTTCGATCGCCGCCGCGCTGCCGTAGCCGAGCACGGTGGCCACCTGGCCGCAGACCAGGTTGAGCAGGAAGCGGTCCCGTTCGGCCGCGGACATGCCCGCGAGCCGCTCGGCGAGGCTCGCCGCCTCGTCCGCCCCGCCGCCACCGGCCGCGGCCCGCCGTACGGGGGTGCGGATCAGCCCGCGCAGGAGCGGGGCGACCCCGGCCGTGGACTGGGCACGCAGGGCGGCGATGTCCAGGGCGGCGGGGATGAGCACCGCGTGTCCGGCGAGCCCGGACACATCGAACAGGGCCAGGCCCTCGGCGTTGCTCAGCGCCCCCATGCTGCCGCGGCTCATCCGCTGCCGGTCGGCGGTCGCGAGGGTCGCGGCCATGCCGCCCTCGTCCTCCCACAGACCCCAGGCGAGCGAGGTGGCGGGCAGCCCCTGGGCGCGGCGGTGCTGGGCGAGGGCGTCCAGGAAGGCGTTGGCCGCCGCGTAGTTGCCCTGCCCCGGGTTGCCGAAGACACCGGCCGCCGAGGAGAACAGCACGAACTCCGCCAGGTCGAGGCCGCGGGTCAGCTCGTGCAGATTCCACGCCGCGTCCACCTTGGGCCGCAGCACCCGCTCGACACGCTCGGGGGTGAGGGATTCGACGACCCCGTCGTCCAGCACACCCGCCGCATGGATCACGGCGGTGAGGGGGTGGCCGTCGGGGACGGACGCGATGACCTCGGCCAGGGCGTCCCGGTCGGCCGCGTCACATGCCGCCCAGGCGACCTCGGCGCCCAACGCGCCCAGCTCGGCGGCGAGTTCGGCGGCCCCCGCCGCCTCCGCGCCACGGCGGCTGGTCAGCAGCAGCCTCCGGGCGCCGCGCTCGGTCACCAGATGGCGGGCCAGCTGCCCGCCCAGGGTGCCGGACGCGCCCGTCACCAGCACGGTGCCCGCCGGGTCGAGACCGGGCACGGCCGCCTCGTCCAGGGCCGCCACCCGCGCGAGGCGCGGTGCGTGGACGGCCCCGGCGCGCACGGCCAGCTGTGGCTCGTCGGTGCGCAACGCGGCCACCAGGGCGGGGAGCCAGCCGTCGGCGGCCCCGTTGGCCGGGTCGCCGTGGACATCGACCAGGACGAACCGGCCCGGGTGCTCGGCCTGCGCCGAGCGCACCAGACCCCAGGCCGCGGCGTGCGTCAGATCGTCCACACCCTCGGCGCCTTCGACCTCCCCTTGGGTGTCGTCGCCCGTGGTCACGGCCACCGCGCCACGGGTGAGCAGGACCAGCCGGGAGTCGGCGAACCGCTCGTCGGCGATCCACTCCTGGACCAGCGCCAGTGTCCGCCGGACGACCGTGTGCGCGGCGCCCGCGGTGTCCCCGGGCGTGCCCAGGTCGGGCAGGCACGGCACGAGGACCACATCGGGCGCGATCCCCTCGGCCTCCACCGCCTCGGCGAGCGCGGAGAGCCCCGCGTAGGTCTCGGCCTCGATACCGGTGTCCGCGTCCATCAGCGCGGCCGTGATCTTCAGATCGCCGCCGCCGGTGCCGTCCAGGACGGCCCACAGCGCGGTGTCCTCGGTCCGCTGCCGCTCGGCGGGCGCGGGCAGCGCGGCCCAGTCGACGCGGAACAGCGCCTCGTGGTGTGCGGTACGGGCGCCCGCGAACTGCTCGGCGTCCAGCGGCCGCAGCGCGAGCGAGCCGACCGACACCACCGGGGCACCGGCCTCGTCGGTGACCTCCAGCGCCACCGCGCCCGAACCGGCCGGGGAGACCCGCACCCGCAGCGCGGCCGCGCCGACCGCGTGCAGCCGCACGGCGTCCCACGAGAACGGCAGCCGGGCCCGGCCCGCCTCCTCGGCCGGGAAGAACCCGCCGAGCGCCACCGTGTGCAGCGCGGCGTCCAGCAGCGCCGGGTGCAGCCCGTACGCACGGGCCTCACCCTGCCGCTCCTCGTCCAGCGCCACCTCGGCGAACACCTCGTCGCCGCGCCGCCATGCGGCCCGCAGCCCCTGGAACACCGGCCCGTAGCCGAGGCCGAGCGCGGCGAAGCCGTCGTACAGCCCGTCCACGTCGAGCGGTTCGAGGTCGGCGGTCCCGGTGGCGGCCGGGGGCCACTCCGCCGGGCCGGTGGCGACGGCGGCGGGGCCGGCGACCGTGAGCACACCGGAGGCGTGCCGGATCCACGGCTCGTCGGCGGCGTCCTCCAGCCGTGAGTAGACGGTCAGCGCACGCTGCCCGTCGGGGCCGTCGGGCTCGTCCACCGCGACCCGCAGCTGCACTCCGCCGCGCTCCGGCAGGATCAGCGGCGCTTCGAGGGTCAGCTCCTCCAGCAGATCGCAGCCGACCTGGTCACCGGCGCGCACCGCCAGCTCGACCAGCGCCGTACCGGGCAGCAGCACGGTGTCCAGCACGGCGTGGTCGGCCAGCCAGGGGTGCGTACGGAGCGAGAGCCGGCCCGTGAAGAGGACACCCTCGGAGTCCGGCAGCTCCACCGCCGCGCCCAGCAGCGGGTGGTCCGCCGAGCCGAGCCCGGCCGAGACCACATCGCCGACGGCTCCGGCGGGCGCCTCCAGCCAGTAGCGCTCGCGCTGGAAGGGGTACGTCGGCAGCTCGGTGCGGTGGGCACCGGTCCCGGCGAAGAACGCCGCCCAGTCCACCGTCACACCACGGACATGGGCCCGCGCGAGGGCTGTCACCAGCGCCTCGGCCTCGGGACGGCCCTTGCGCAGCGCGGCGGCGAAGCCCACCGCCGCGTCGGCGCCGGTGACGCACTCCTGGGCCATGGCGGTGAGGACACCGTCGGGGCCGAGTTCGATGTAGGTGGTGACGCCCTGGGCTTCGAGAGTGCGGACGCCATCGAGGAAGCGGACGGCTTCGCGGACGTGGCGCACCCAGAAGTCGGGGGTCGCGATCTCGTCCGGGGAGACGATGGTGCCGGTGAGGTTGGAGACGATCGGAATGCGCGGGGCCTCGTACGACAGACTCTGCGCCACCTCGCGGAAGGCGTCCAGCATGCCGTCCATACGCGGCGAGTGGAACGCATGGCTCACGGTGAGGCGCTTGGTCTTACGGCCCTGGGCCTCGAAATCGGCCGCGATCGCGACAACCGCGTCCTCGTCACCGGCGATGACCACCGACGTCGGGCCGTTGAGCGCGGCGATCGACACGCGCTCGGTGAGCAGCGGCGCCACCTCGTCCTCCGACGCCTGGACGGCCACCATCGCGCCACCGGCCGGAAGCTCCTGCATCAGACGGCCCCGGGCCGCCACCAGCTTCGCCGCGTCGGCGAGCGACAGCACACCCGCCACATGCGCGGCGGCCAGCTCACCGATCGAGTGCCCGGAGAGGAAGTCCGCCTTCAGACCCCAGGTCCCGACCAGCCGGAACAGCGCCACCTCGATGGCGAACAGCGCGGGCTGGGTGAACCCGGTCCGGTCGAGCGCGGACGCGTCCTCGCCGAACATCACGGTCTTCAGGGGCCGTTCGAGGTGCGTGTCCAGCTCATCGCAGACCGTGTCCAGCGCCTCGGCGAACGCCGGGTAGGCGTCGTGGAGCTCGCGGCCCATGTCGAGCCGCTGGCTGCCCTGCCCGGTGAACAGGAAGGCCACCTTGCCGTCGGCCACCGCGCCCTGCGTGAGCCCTGCCGTCGACTCGCCGCGCGCCAGCGCCTCCAGCCCCTCGACCAGCCCGGCGCGGTCCCCGCCGACGACCACCGCGCGGTGGTCCAGCGCGGCGCGGGTGGTCGCGAGCGAGTAGCCGAGGTCGGTGAGCGACACGTCGGGGCGCCGGTCGAGATCGGCGAGCAGCCGCTCGGCCTGGGCACGCAGCGCGTCGGTGTTCTTGCCGGAGAGCACCCACGGCAGAACGGACGGCTTGGCGACCGGGGTAGCGGGGGCCTCCGTCGGCTCGGGCTCGGGGGCCTGCTCGATGATCGTGTGGGCGTTGGTACCGCTGAAGCCGAACGAGGAGATCGCCGCACGCCGGGGACGACCCGACTCCGGCCACTCCACCGACTCCCGCAACAACGACACCGCACCCGCCGACCAGTCAATATGCGGCGACGGCTCCTGCGCATGCAACGTCCGCGGCAACACACCATGCCGCATCGCCATCACCATCTTGATGATCCCCGCAACACCGGCGGCAGCCTGCGTATGACCCATATTCGACTTGATGGAACCCAGCAGCAACGGCCGCTCCCCATCCCGCTCCTGACCATAAGTGGCCATAAGCGCCTGCGCCTCAATCGGGTCACCGAGACTGGTGCCCGTGCCATGCGCCTCCACCGCATCCACCTCGGACGCCGACAGACCCGCATTCGCCAACGCCTGACGGATCACGCGCTGCTGCGACGGACCATTCGGCGCCGTCAGACCATTCGACGCACCATCCTGGTTAATGGCGGAGCCACTCACGACCGCCAGCACCGGATGGCCGTTCTTCCGGGCATCGGACAGCCGCTCCACCAGCAGCATGCCCGCACCCTCGGACCAACCCGTACCATCCGCATCCGCCGAAAACGCCTTGCACCGCCCATCAGCAGCCAACCCACGCTGACGACTGAACTCCACAAACGGCGCCGGAGTCGCCATCACCGTCACACCACCCGCGAGCGCCAGCGAACACTCACCATTCCGCAACGCCTGAACCGCCAGATGCAACGCCACCAACGACGACGAACACGCCGTATCCACCGTGATCGTCGGCCCCTCAAGACCAAACGTGTACGCCAACCGCCCAGAAATCACACTCGCCGCATTACCCGTACCGACGAATCCCTCCACGCCTTCCGGAAGCGCCGGGAGCGAGGAGGCGTAGTCGTGGTACATCACACCGGCGAAGACACCGGTACGGCTGCCGCGCAGCACACCCGGGTCGATGCCCGCGCGCTCGAACGCCTCCCACGACGTCTCCAGCAGCAACCGCTGCTGCGGATCCATCGCGAGCGCCTCACGCGGCGAGATACCGAAGAACGCCGGGTCGAAGTGGCCCGCCCGGTCGACGAAGCCGCCCTCGCGGGAGTACGAGGTGCCCGGGTGGTCGGGGTCCGGGTGGTAGAGGCCGTCCAGATCCCAGCCACGGTCGGTGGGGAACTCCGAGATCGCGTCCCGGCCCTCCATGACCAGCCGCCACAGATCCTCCGGACTCTCCACCCCACCCGGATAACGGCAACCAAGACCCACAATCGCGATCGGCTCATCATCCACCGCCGACACCACCACCGGCCCCGCCACCGCAGCAGCCGCACCCACAACCTCAGCAAGCAAGAACTCCGCCAACACCACAGGCGTCGGATAGTCGAAGACCAACGTCGCGGGCAGCCGCAGCTCACTCACCACACCCAGAGCGTTCCGCAACTCCACCGCCGTCAGCGAGTCAAAACCCAGCTCACGGAAGGAGCGATGCGGTTCGACGGTGTCCAGCGAGTCATGGCCGAGTACGGCGGCGACCTGCGTACGGACCAGCTCCAGCAGGGCGCCGAGCTGCTCGGCCTCGTTCAGACCGGCCAGCCGCCGCGCCAGCGCACCCGACGCCGCAGCACCCTCCGCCGCACGCCGCGCCGGGGCGCGCACCAGCCCGCGCAGCAGCGGCGCGACCACACCGGTGGACGCCGCCTCGGCGCGCATCGCGGCGAGGTCCAGCCGCATGGGCACGAGCAGCGCCTCGTCGGTGCGGTACGCGGCGTCGAACAGCTCCAGGCCCTCGGCGGCGGAGAGCGCGACGACGCCACCCCGGCTCATCCGGGACACATCGGCCTCGTCCAACTCACCCGTCATCGCACTGGAGTCGGCCCACAGACCCCAGGCCAGCGAGGTACCGGCCAGGCCATGTGCCCGGCGGTGCTGGGCGAGCGCGTCCAGGTAGGCGTTGGCGGCCGCGTAGTTGCCCTGCCCCGCGTTGCCGAAGACACCGGCGGCGGACGAGAACAGCACGAATGCGGAGAGGTCGAGGTCGCTGGTCAGCTCGTGGAGATTCCAGGCCGCGTCCACCTTCGGACGCAGCACCCGCTCCAACCGCTCCGGCGACAGCGAACCGATCACCCCGTCGTCCAGCACACCGGCCGTGTGAACGACCGCCGTCAGCGGATGCTCGGCGGGGACGGTGGCGAGGGTCGCGGCCACCGCGTCCCGGTCCGCCACATCACAGGCCGCCCAGCGCACACTCGCGCCCAACTCGACCAGCTCGGCGTTGAGTTCGGACGCACCCGGTGCCTCGCCACCACGGCGGCTCACCAGCAGCAGATGCCGTACGCCACGCTCCACCACCAGATGCCGCGCCAGCAGACCACCCAGCGTGCCACTCGCACCCGTGACCAGCACGGTGCCCTCGGCATCGACGTCGAGCGGCTGCTCGGTGTCCACGGCGGCCCGCGCCAGACGCGGTGCCCGCAGCACCCCGTCCCGTACGGCCACCTGCGGTTCACCGGAACCGAGCGCACCCGGCAGCGCCGACAGCGAGTCGGCCGCGCCGTCCACATCCACCAGCACGAACCGGCCCGGGTTCTCCGCCTGCGCCGAGCGCAGCAGACCCCATACGGCGGCACCCGCCAGGTCCACCACCGGTTCGGCGGCCTCGGTGGCCACCGCGCCCGAGGTCAGCACGGTCAGACGCGCATCCGCGAACCGCTCGTCGGCCAGCCAGGTCTGGATCAGCTCCAGCGCCCTGGCCGTGGCCCGGTGCACGGCGGCGGGACCGCCGTCCCCGTCGGACGAGAAGTCGACGAGCACCTCATCGGCCACCGCCGCGCCCGACTCGATCGCCGCTCCCAGCGCGGCCAGATCCGCGTACGCGGCCACGTCCGAGCCGGAGAGGCCACGCTCCAACACCTCGGAACCGAGCACCGCCCAGCCGTCGCCGACCCGAGCGGCCGGCTCGGCCGTGAACTCGGTCCACTCCAGGCGGAAGAGGGAGTCCTGACGACCGCCCCGCGCACCGCCGATCTGCTCAGCCGACACCGGCCGCAACACCAACGAATCCACCGACAGCACCGCACGCCCGGCGCCATCGGCCACCGCCAGCGACACCGCGTCGGAACCGGCGGCCGACAACCGCACCCGCAGCACCGAAGCACCCACCGCATGCAACGACACACCGGCCCACGAGAACGGCAGCCGCGCCCCGTCCTCACCCTCGATCAGACCACCAAGACCCACCGCATGCAGCGCCGAGTCCAGCAGCGCCGGATGCAGACCGAACAGACCCGCGTCGGCCCGCGCGTCCTCCGGCAGCTCCAGCTCCGCGTAGACCTCATCGCCGACCCGCCAGGCGGACGTCAGCCCCTGGAACACCGGGCCGTAGGCGAGCCCCAGACCCGCCATACCCTCATAGAGGCCATCGACCGCAACCGGTGTCGCACCCGCCGGAGGCCATACGCCCAGGTCGAACGAGGCCGCAGGCGCACCCTCCACCAGCGCACCCGAGGCGTGCCGCACCCACACCTCATCGGCGGCCACGTCCTCGAACCGCGAGTACACCTCGAACCCACGACGCCCCGACCCATCCGGCGCCCCCACCGACACCTGAAGCTGAACACCACCCACCTCAGGAAGCACCAACGGCGCTTCCAACGTCAGCTCCTCCACCCCATCACAACCCACCGCATCACCAGCACGAACCGCCAACTCCACAAACGCCGTGCCCGGCAGCAGCACCGAGCCCATCACGGCGTGGTCCGCCAGCCACGGATGGGTGTCGAGCCCCAGCCGGCCGGTGAGCAGCAGCCCCTCGCCACCGGCCAGCGGCACGGCGGCCCCGACCAGCGGATGGTCGACGGTGGCCAGCCCCAGCCCGGCCGTGCCGCCCACGGCGGCGGGCAGCTCGGGCCAGTAGCGCGCGTACTGGAAGGCGTACGTCGGCAGCTCGACCCGGGCCGCGCCCGTCCCCGCGAAGACGGCCGCCCAGTCCACCGCCACACCGCGCACATGGGCCCGCGCGAGGGCCTTCGTCAGCGTCTCGGCCTCGGCCCTGCCCTTGCGCAGCGCCGAGACGAACGCGGCGTCCTCACCAGTGACACACTGCTGCGCCATCGCGGTGAGCACACCGTCCGGGCCCAGCTCGACGAACGTGGTGACACCCTGCGCCTCAAGCGCCCGCACCCCGTCGAGGAAGCGGACGGCCTCCCGGACGTGGCGCACCCAGAAGTCGGCGGTGGTGATCTCCTCGGCGGAAACCACGGCACCGGTCAGGTTGGACACGATCGGAATGCGCGGAGCCTCGTACGAAAGCCCCTGCGCCACCGCACGGAACGCCTCCAGCATCTCGTCCATACGCGGCGAATGGAACGCGTGGCTCACCGTCAGCCGCTTGGTCTTCCGGCCCTCCGCCTCCAACGACGCCGCGATCTCCACCGCCGCGTCCTCATCACCCGCGATGACCACCGACGTCGGCCCGTTCAGCGCGGCAATCGAGACCCGCTCGGTCAGCAGCGGCGCCACCTCGTCCTCCGACGCCTGCACCGCGATCATCGCCCCACCGCCGGGCAACTCCTGCATCAACCGCCCACGAGCCGCCACCAACGTCGCCGCATCCGCCAGCGACAACACACCCGCCACATGCGCAGCCGCCAGCTCACCGATCGAATGCCCCGACAGGAAGTCGGCCTTCAGACCCCACACCGCCACCAGCCGGAACAGCGCCACCTCGACCGCGAAGAGCGCAGGCTGAGTGAACCCCGTCCGGTCCAGCTCCTCCGCGTCCTCCCCGAACACCACATCCCGCAACGGCCGTTCCAGATGCGGATCCAGCTCCGCACACACCGCGTCGAACGCCTCCGCGAACACCGGATACGAGGCGTACAACTCACGCCCCATCCCCAGCCGCTGACTCCCCTGCCCGGTAAACAGGAACGCCACCTTGCCACCGGCCACCGCACCCTGGACGAGCGCGGCGGCGCGGCGTCCCTCGGCCAGCGCCCCCAGAGCCGTCAGCAGCCCGTCGCGGTCCTCGGCCACTACCACCGCGCGGTGGTCGAACGCCGAGCGGCCGGTCGCCAGCGAGTGGCCCAGGTCGACCGCGCCCAGCTCGGGCCGGTCCGCCGCGTGCGCGACCAGCCGCTCGGCCTGCGCCCGCAGGGCGGCCGCGCTGCGGCCGGACACCACCCATGGCACCACGGCGGGAGCCGCCGGGGCCTCCGCCGACTCGGCCGTGCGGACCGGCGCCTGCTCGATGATGGTGTGCACATTCGTGCCGCTGATGCCGAACGACGACACGCCCGCACGGCGCGGGCGGCCCGTCTCCGGCCATTCCACCTGCTCCGTGAGCAGCGACACCGCGCCCGCCGACCAGTCGACATGCGGCGACGGCTCGTCCGCGTGCAGTGTCCGCGGCAGCACCCCGTGCCGCATGGCGAGGACCATCTTCATCACACCCGCGACACCGGCCGCGGCCTGCGTATGGCCCATGTTCGACTTGATGGAGCCGAGCAGCAACGGCCGCTCCGGGTCCCGCTCCTGGCCGTACGTTGCCAGCAGCGCCTGCGCCTCGATCGGGTCGCCCAGCGTCGTACCCGTGCCATGGGCCTCGACCGCGTCCACATCCGCGACGGACAGCCCCGCACCGGCCAGCGCCTGGCGGATAACGCGCTGCTGCGACGGACCGTTCGGCGCCGTCAGCCCATTCGACGCACCGTCCTGGTTGACCGCCGAGCCGCGCACGATCGCGAGCACCGGGTGGCCGTTGCGCCGCGCGTCCGAGAGCCGCTCGACGAGCAGCATGCCCGCGCCCTCGGCCCAGCCGGTGCCGTCCGCGTCCGCCGAGAACGCCTTGCAGCGGCCGTCGGCGGACAGCCCGCCCTGACGGCTGAAGCCGATGAAGGTGCCGGGGGTCGCCATCACGGTGACGCCACCGGCCAGCGCCATCGTGCACTCGCCCGAGCGCAGCGCCTGCATCGCCCAGTGCAGCGCCACCAGGGACGACGAACACGCGGTGTCCACCGTCACCGCCGGGCCCTCCAGGCCCAGGGCGTAGGCGACCCGGCCCGAGGCGATGGAGCCCGTGCTGCCGGAGCCGATCGCGCCCTCGCCGCCGCCGTCCGGGGCCTGCTCCACGAGGGTGGCGTAGTCGTGGTACATCACGCCCGCGAACACACCGGTACGCGAACCCCGCAGCGTCGTCGGGTCGATCCCGGCCCGTTCGAACGCCTCCCACGACGTCTCCAGCAGCAGCCGCTGCTGCGGGTCGGTGGCGAGGGCCTCGCGGGGCGAGATCCCGAAGAAGGCGGGGTCGAAGTCGGCGGCGTCGTGGAGGAAACCGCCCTCGCGGGTGTACGAGGTGCCGGGGTGCTCCGGGTCCGGGTGGTAGAGCGCGTCCAGGTCCCAGCCACGGTCCACGGGGAAGCCGGAGACCGCGTCCTGGCCGGTGGACAGCAGCCGCCACAGGTCCTCGGGGGTGCGCACGCCGCCCGGGAAACGGCAGCTCATGGCCACGATGGCGATGGGCTCGTCGTCCACCGCGCCCACGGTCGCCGTCGACAGGCCCGACTGGGCGCCGGTGCCCGCGAGTTCGTTCCGGAGGTGTTCGGCCAGGACGAGGGAGGTCGGGTAGTCGAAGACCAGGGTGGCGGGCAGCCGCATCCCGGTCACAGCGTTCAGCCGGTTGCGCAGCTCGACAGCGGTCAGCGAGTCGAAGCCCAGGTCGCGGAAGGCGCGGTCGGGGTCCACGGAGTCGGCGGTGGCGTAGCCCAGAACGGCGGCGACCTGGGTACGGACCAGCTCCAGCAGCGTCTCCAACTGCTCGGCCGCGCCCAGCCGGGCCAGCCGCTGGGTCAGGGCGCCCGCTCCGGCGGAACCCTCCGCCGTACGCCGCGCCGGGACCCGCACCAGCCCGGACATCAGCGGGGCCACCGCACCGGTGGACGCCGCCTCGGCCCGTGCCGCCGCCAGGTCCAGCCGTACGGGCACGAGCAGCGCCTCGCCGGTCCGCCCGGCCGCGTCGAACAGCTCCTTGCCCTCGTCGGCGGAGAGCGCGACGACGCCACCCCGGCTCATCCGGGAGACGTCCGCCTGGTCCAGCTCACCGGCCATCCCGCCGGATTCGGCCGCCCACAGCCCCCAGGCCAGCGAGGTGCCGGGCAGGCCGCGCGCCGTACGGTGCTGGGCGAGCGCGTCCAGGTAGGCGTTGGCGGCGGCGTAGTTGCCCTGTCCGGCGGCGCCGAAGACACCGGCGGCGGACGAGAACAGCACGAACGCCGACAGGTTCAGCTCACGCGTCAGCGCGTGCAGATGCCACGCCGCGTCCACCTTCGGCCGCAGCACCCGCGCCAGCCGCTCCGGCGACAGCGAACCGATCACACCGTCGTCCAGCACACCGGCGGTGTGCACGACGCCGGTCAGCGGGTGTTCGGCCGGTACCGCCCCGAGCACCTCGGCCAGGGCCTCACGATCGGCGACATCACACGCCACCCAGCGCACGCTCGCACCCAACTCGGCCAGCTCGGCGGCGAGTTCGGCCGCACCCGTAGCCTCGCCACCACGGCGGCTCACCAGCAGCAGATGCCGTACGCCGCGCTCGGCCACCAGATGGCGGGCGAACAGCCCGCCCAGCGTGCCGCTCGCACCGGTGACCAGCACCGTGCCCTCGGCGTCGAAGTCCGGCGCGGCGGCCTCGGCGTCCACCGCCGCCCGCACCAGACGCGGCGCCCGCAGGGCCCCGTCCCGCACGGCCACCTGCGGTTCGCCCGACGCCAGCGCGTCCGGCACCGCCGACAGCGACGCTTCCGCGCCGTCGACATCGATCAGCACGAAGCGGCCCGGGTTCTCCGACTCGGCGGAGCGCACCAGGCCCCAGACGGCGGCATGGGCCGGATCCGCCACCGGCTCATCCGCACCGGCGGTCACGGCGCCCGAGGTGAGCACGGTCAGCCGCGCGTCCGCGAATCGCTCGTCGGCCAGCCACTTCTGGATCAGCTCCAGGGCCTCCGCCGTGGCCCGGTGGACGGCGGCGGGGCCGCCCTCGCCATCGGGCGCGCAGCACACCACCACATCATCCGGCAGCGCGGCGCCGGATTCGACCGCCGTGGCCAGCGCGTCCAGGTCGGCGTAGGTGTCGAACGGCCGCCCCGCCGACGCCAGATCGAGGCCGTCGGTCCCCAGCAGCGCCCATCGCCCGGCCGGGACCTGGGCGGACACCTCAGTCCAGTCGAGCCGGAACAGCGACTCCTGACGGCCACCGCGCGCACCCTGGATCTGCTCGACCGACACCGGCCGCAGCACCAGCGAGTCCACCGACAGCACGGCACGCCCCGCGCCGTCGGCCACCGCCAACGACACCGCATCCGTACCAGCCGCCGACAACCGCACCCGCAGCACCGAAGCGCCGACCGCGTGCAACGACACACCAGCCCACGAGAACGGCAGCCGGGCCCCGCCCTCGCCCTCGATCAGACCGCCCAGGCCCACCGCGTGCAGCGCGGAATCCAGCAGCGCCGGATGCAGTCCGAACGAACCGGCCCCGGCCCGCGCGTCCTCCGGCAGCTCCAGCTCCGCGTAGACCTCATCGCCCAGCCGCCAGGCGGACGTCAGCCCCCGGAACACCGGGCCGTACGCCAGCCCCGCCTCGGCCAGGCCCTCGTACAGCCCCTCGACGGGCAGCGCCGACGCGCCCTCCGGCGGCCACACCGCCAGGTCGAACGACGGCGTGTGCGCGCCCGAGCCCAGCACACCAGACGCGTGCCGCGTCCACGGCTCATCGGCCGCCGCGTCCTCGAATCGCGAGTACACCATCAGCGAACGCCGCCCCGAACCGTCGGGCGCGCCCACCGAGAGCTGCAACGACACGCCGCCCACCTCGGGCAGCACCAGCGGCGCCTCCAGGGTGAGCTCTTCCAGCACCTCGCAGCCGACCTGGTCACCGGCGCGTATCGCCAGCTCGACGAAGGCGGTCCCCGGCAGCAGCACCGACCCCGCCACCGCGTGATCCGCGAGCCACGGATGGGTGTCGAGGGCGAGCCGGCCGGTGTAGAGGAAACCGTCGGAGT
The DNA here is from genome assembly GCF_024519315.1 of Streptomyces malaysiensis subsp. samsunensis. Classification (GTDB taxonomy): domain Bacteria; phylum Actinomycetota; class Actinomycetes; order Streptomycetales; family Streptomycetaceae; genus Streptomyces; species Streptomyces malaysiensis. Next base: position 347,734 of record NZ_JANIIC010000001.1, read on the forward strand.
CGGCCAGCGCCACCGCCGCGCCCAGCAGCGGGTGGTCGGCCGCGCCGAGTCCGGCGGCCGCCATGTCGCCCGCCCAGTAGCCGGTGTCCAGCCAGTAGGTCTCGCGCTGGAAGGCGTAGAGCGGAAGGTCGGTACGGGCCGTGTCCGCCCCGGCGAACACCTCGGTCCAGTCCGGGGAGACGCCGTGGACATGCGCCCCGGCGACGGCGCTGGCCAGGCTCGGCAGCTCCGGGCGGCCGGAGCGCAGCGCGGACACAAGGGTGGCGTCGTCGCGGGTCAGGCAGTCCTGGGCCATGGCGGTGAGCACACCGTCCGGGCCCAGCTCCAGATACGTGGTGACGTTGCGCTCCTCCAGCGTCCGTATCCCGTCCAGGAAACGGACGGCCTCGCGGACATGGCGCACCCAGAAGTCCGGGCTGGTGATCTCCTCGGCGGAGACCACACCACCGGTCAGATTCGACACGACCGGGATGCGCGGGGCCTCGTACGACAGCCCCTGCGCCACCGCACGGAACGCCTCCAGCATCCCGTCCATGCGCGGCGAATGGAACGCGTGGCTGACCGTCAGCCGCTTGGTCTTCCGGCCCTGGGCCTCGAACGAGGCGGCAAGCTCCGCCGCCGCGTCCTCGTCACCCGCGATGACGACTGAGGTGGGCCCGTTGAGCGCGGCGATGCTGACCCGCTCGGTCAGCAGCGGCGCCACCTCGTCCTCCGACGCCTGCACCGCGACCATCGCACCACCGCCGGGCAACTCCTGCATCAACCGGCCACGCGCCGCCACCAACGCCGCAGCGTCCGCCAGCGACAACACACCCGCCACATGGGCCGCCGCCAGCTCACCGATCGAATGCCCGGACAGGAAGTCCGGCGTCAGACCCCACGCCTCCACCAACCGGAACAACGCCACCTCGACCGCGAACAGCGCGGGCTGAGTGAACCCCGTCCGGTCCAGCGCCTCCGCGTCCTCCCCGAACAGCACATCCCGCAGCGGCCGTTCGAGATGCGGATCCAGCTCCGCACACACCGCGTCCAGCGCGTCCGCGAACGCCGGGAACGCGTCGTAGAGCTCCCGCCCCATCCCCAGCCGCTGGCTCCCCTGCCCCGTGAACAGGAACGCCACCTTGCCACCGGCCACCTTCCCCTCGACCAGCCCGGTCGCGGGCTCCTCGTGGGAGAGCGCGTCGAGGGCGCGGATCAGGCCCTCGCGGTCCTCGGCGACGATCGCCGCCCGGTGGTCGAAGGCGGCCCGGCCGGTGGCCAGCGAGAAGCCGATGTCGGTGAGGCGCTGTTCGGGGTGGGTGTCGAGGTGGGCGCGCAGGTTGGCGGCCTGGGCGCGCAGCGCGGGGCGGCTCTTGGCGGCCACGGTCCACAGCGGCAGCGCGGTTGCCGCGCGGGTCTCGGCGGGGGCGTCGTCGGCCGTCTTCGCGGCTTCTGCCGCCTCCTCCGGCTCCGGCGCCTGCTCCAGGATGGTGTGGGCGTTGGTGCCGCTGATGCCGAACGAGGACACGGCGGCCCGGCGCGGCTTGCCGGTCTCGGGCCATGCCTGGCGCTCGGTCAGGAGGGAGACGGCGCCCGCGGCCCAGTCGACGTTGGTGGTGGGCTGGTCGACGTGCAACGTCTGCGGCAGCACCCCGTGGCGCATCGCCATGACCATCTTGATGATGCCCGCGACACCGGCGGCGGCCTGGGTGTGCCCGATGTTCGACTTGATGGACCCCAGCCACAGCGGCTGGTCCTCGGTGTGGTTGCGCCCGTACGTGGCGAGCAGGGCCTGCGCCTCGATGGGATCGCCGAGGGTGGTGCCCGTGCCGTGGGCCTCGACCACGTCGATCTGTCCGGCGGAGAGCCGGGCGCTCGCCAGGGCCTGGCGGATGACGCGCTGCTGGGAGGGGCCGTTGGGCGCGGTGAGTCCGCTGCTGGCGCCGTCCTGGTTGATGGCGCTGCCGCGGACGAGGGCCAGCACCTGGTGGCCGTTTGCGCGGGCGTCGGAGAGCCGCTCCAGCAGGAGCATGCCCGCGCCCTCGCCCCAGCCGGTGCCGTCGGCGGCCTCGGCGAAGGACTTGCAGCGGCCGTCCCTGGCCAGTCCGCGCTGGCGGCTGAATTCGGTGAAGGTGCCGGGGGTGGACATCACGGTGACACCGCCGGCCAGCGCCAGCGAGCATTCGCGCCGGCGCAGCGCCTGCGCGGCGAAGTGCAGGGCGACCAGCGAGGAGGAGCAGGCCGTGTCGATGGTGACGGCCGGGCCTTCCAGGCCGAAGGTGTAGGCGACGCGGCCGGAGGCGATGGAGCCGGAGCTGCCGTTGCCGAGGAAGCCCTCGACGTCTTCCGGCGCGGAGAACAGCCGGGAGGCGTAGTCGTGGTACATCACGCCCGCGAACACACCGGTCTGGCTGCCCTGGAGCGTGGTCGGGTCGATCCCGGCCCGTTCGAACGCCTCCCAGGAGGTCTCCAGCAGCAGCCGCTGCTGGGGGTCCATGGCGAGCGCCTCGCGCGGCGAGATGCCGAAGAACGCCGGGTCGAAGTCGGCCGCGTCGTGCAGGAAGCCGCCCTCGTGGACGTAGGGCTCCTCGCCGCTGTCCGGGTCCGGCTCGAAGAGGACGTCGGTGGCCCAGCCGCGGTTGGCGGGGTACGGCGTGGCCGCGTCGCCGCCGCGGGCGACGAGCTCCCACAGCTCCTCGGGGGTGCTGACCCCGCCGGGGTAGCGGCAGCTCATCGCCACGATGGCGATCGGCTCCTGCTCACGCTCCTCGACCTCGCGCAGCCGCCGCCGCGCCTCGCGCAGGTCGGTGGTGGCCCGCTTGAGGTAGTCGAGGTACTTCTCTTCGTTCGCCGTCGCCATTACGCCGTCTCCGCGGTGCTGAGATGAGTCGATGAGCTCTTGTGGAGCAGGTCAGGAGAGCCCGAGCTCGTCGTCGAGGAGATCGAAGATCTCGTCTGCCGTAGCGGACTGGATTTCACGGTCTTCTGCGGTGCTGTCCGTAGCACTGTGCGTTTCATTCCACTTCGACAGGAGGTCGCGCAGGCGGGTGGTGATGCCGGTGCGCTCGGTGTCGTCCGGGGCGATCGTGGCGAGGAGCGTTTCGAGCTTGTCGAGCTCCGCGTGCACGGGCTGGTGTCCGGCAGCGTTGTCCAGGCCCAGCTCCTCGCGCAGATATCCGGCGAGCGCGGTGGGCGTCGGGTAGTCGAAGATCAGCGTGACCGGCAGCCGCAGCCCGGCGGCGGCGCCCAGCCGGTTGCGCAGATCCACGGCGGTGAGCGAGTCGAAGCCCAGGTCGAGGAAGCCCCGCCCGGCGTCCACGTCGTCCGGGGTGGCGTAGCCGAGGACGGCGGCCACATGGCCGAGGACGACCTCCAGCAGCTCCCGGTCGCGTTCGGTCTCCGAGAGCCCGGAGAGCCGTTCGGCGAGCGAGCCCGCACCCGAGTCGGCCACGGCACCGACACCGGTGGCCCCGGTGTCGGCGGAGCGCCGTACGGGGGTACGGACCAGGCCGCGCAGCAGTGGCGGCAGCAGCCCGGCGGCGGCCTGGCCGCGCAGGGCGCCCGTGTCGACGCGGATCGGCACCAGTACGGACTCGGACAGAGTGCCCGCCACGTCGAACAGCGCCAGGCCCTCGTCCTGGCCGAGCGCCTCGAAGCCGCCGCGCGAGATGCGGGTGACATCGGTGGTGTCCAGGCTTCCGGCCATGCCGTCGGCGGTCGCCCACAGGCCCCAGGCGAGGGAGCTCGCGGGCAGGCCCTGGGCGTGGCGGTGCCGGGCGAGCGCGTCCAGGAAGGCGTTGGCCGCGGCGTAGTTGCCCTGTCCCGCGCTGCCGAAGGCACCGGCGGCGGAGGAGAAGAGCACGAACGCGGCCAGGTCCTTCTCCCGGGTCAGCTCGTGGAGGTTCCACGCCGCGTCCACCTTGGGGCGCAGCACCGTGTCGATCCGCTCACCGGTCAGCGAGCTGATCACGCCGTCGTCCAGGACGCCCGCGGTGTGTACCACGGCGGTCAGCGGACGGTCGGCGGGGAGGGCCGCGAGGGTCGCGGCCAGGGCATCCCGGTCGGCGGCGTCACAGGCGGCCCAGGTGACCTCGGCGCCCATCTCGCCCAGTTCGGCGGCGAGTTCGGCCGCGCCGGGGGCGTCGCCGCCCCGTCGGCTGAGCAGCAGCAGACGGCGTACGCCGCGCGCCCGCACCAGGTGGCGGGCGAACAGGCCGCCCAGGGCGCCGGTGGCGCCGCTGAGCAGCACGGTGCCGTCCGGGTCGCCGAGACCGGCGGGCTCGGGCGTGTCCGGCAGGGCCGGGACCCGGGCGAGCCGGTAGGCGTGGCCGGTGCCGGAGCGCAGGGCCAGCTGCGGTTCATCGGTGGCGAGCACCGACGGCAGGGCCCGCTGGGAGGCGTCGGTGCCGTCGGTGTCGACCAGGACGAACCGGCCGGGGTTCTCCGACTGCGCGGACTTGACCAGGCCCCACACGGTGGTGTGGACCAGGTCGGCGATGTCATCGCCGGGGGCCGCGGCGACCGCGCCCCGGGTGACGAGGACGAGTCGGGTGTCGGCCAGCCGCTGGTCGTTCAGCCAGTTCTGGACCAGGTCCAGGGCGTTCCGGGCGGCGGCCCGCGCGGTGTCGGCGAGGGATGCGACGCCGCCGGTGTCGGCGAGGGGAGCCACGACCACATCGGGGGCGGCCGCGCCGCCGTCGAGGGCGGTGGTGAGTGCCGCGAGGTCCGCGTGGTCGTCCAGCCGCTCGCCCGCCACGGTGAAGCCGGTGGCGGCGCCGAGGGTCACCCAACGCTCGCCCAGCGGGATATCGGTGGCGGACGCGGACAGGGCCGTCCACTCCGGGCGGAACAGCGACTCGTGGTACGCGGCCCGCGAGGCGTCCAACTGCTCGGCCGCGAGCGGCCGCAGCACGAGGCCGTCGATGGTGGCGACGGGGGCGCCGGTGCCGTCGGCGAGGTGCAGCGACACCCCTTCGGCGCCGGGCCGCAGCCGTACGCGCAGCGATGCGGCGCCCCCGGCGTACAGCCGTACACCGGTCCAGGCGAACGGCAGCCGCGCCCCTTCGCCGCCCTCGCGCTCCGAGTCGAGGCCGAGGGTGTGCAGGGCGGCGTCCAGCAGCGCCGGATGCACCCCGTACGCGGCGGCCTGGGGCTCGAAGCCCTGGGGCAGCCGGATCTCGGCGAACAGCTCGTCGCCACGCCGCCAGGCGGCGTCCAGCCCCTGGAAGACCGGGCCGTAGCCGAGTCCGGCGGCGGCCGCGCCCGCGTAGAACTCCTCGGTGGCCAGCGCCGTCGCGTCGGCGGGCGGCCACACGCCCAGGTCCGGCTGTTCGGGCCAGTCGGCCTCGCCCGGGGCGAGGAAGCCGGTGGCGTGGCGGATCCACGGCTCGTCGGCGGGGACGTCCTCGCGGCGCGAATGCAGGGTCAGCGCGCGCCGCCCCGTCTCGTCGGCCGCCGCGAGCTCCAGCCGTAGCTGGACGGCACCCTGTTCGGGCAGGACCAGCGGGGCCTGGAGGGTCAGCTCCTCGACCGTGTCACAGCCCGCCTCGTGGCCGGCCCGCAGCGCGAGCTCGACGAACGCGGTGCCGGGCAGCAGCACCGTGTCCATGACGGCGTGGTCGGCCAGCCACGGGTGGGTCGGCAGCGCCAGCCGCCCGGTGAACACGAAGCCACCGGTGTCGGGCAGTTCCACCGCCGCGCCCAGCAGCGGATGGTCGGCCGAGCCGAGGCCCGCCAGGACCACGTCCTCGACGGAGATGCCCACGTCGAGCCAGTAGCGCTGGCGCTGGAAGGCGTAGGTGGGCAGCGCCACGCGGCGGGCGCCGCGCCCGCCGTAGACCGCCGCCCAGTCCGGGGCCGCGCCGCGGACATGGATCTGGGCGAGGGCGGTGGCGAGCACCTGGGCCTCGGAGCGGCCGCCGCGCAGGGTGGGGACGAACACCGCGCGGGCGTCGGTGTCCCCGTCGGTGCCGGTCTCCGTCTCGGCGAGGCAGTCCTCGCCCATCGCGGAGAGCACCCCGTCCGGGCCGAGCTCCACGAAGGTGGTCACACCCTGGTCGCGCAGGGTGCGGACGCCGTCGAGGAAGCGGACGGACTCACGGACGTGGCGCACCCAGAACTCCGGCAGACGGATCTCGTCGGCGGCGGCCACGGTGCCGGTGAGACAGGACACCAGCGGGATCTTCGGGGCGTTGAAGGTCAGGCCCTCGGCCAGCTTGCGGAAGTCCGCGAGCATCGGGTCCATATACGGCGAGTGGAAGGCATGGCTGACCGTGAGCCGCTTGGTCTTGCGGCCCCGCGCCTCGAAAGCCGCCGCGATCTCCGCCGCCGCGTCCTCGTCACCCGCGATGACCACCGACGTCGGCCCGTTGACGGCGGCGACGCTCACCCGGTCGGTGAGCAGCGGCGCCACCTCGTCCTCGGACGCCTGGACGGCGATCATCGCGCCACCGCCCGGAAGCTCCTGCATCAACCGACCGCGGGCGGCGACCAGCGCACACGCGTCGGCGAGCGAGAACACGCCCGCCACATGCGCGGCGGCGATCTCACCGATGGAGTGGCCGGCCAGGTAGTCCGGTGTGAGACCCCACGCCTCGACCAGCCGGAACAGCGCCACCTCGACGGCGAACAGCGCGGGCTGGGTGACGGCGGTGCGGTCCAGCGCCTGGGCGTCCTCGCCGAACAGCACGGTCTTCAGCGGCCGTTCGAGGTGGCGGTCCAGCTCGTCGCACACCTCGTCCAGCGCCTCCGCGAAGCGCGGGAACGCCCCGTACAGCTCACGGCCCATACCGAGCCGCTGACTGCCCTGCCCGGTGAACAGGAACGCCACCTTGCCCTCGGTGGCCACTCCGCGCAGCGCCTGCGCCGGGTGCTCACCGCGTGCCAGCGCGTCCAGCGCGCCCAGCACCTCGTCAGCCCCGTCATGGCCTTCGGCGACCAGCGCGACGCGGTGTTCGAGCGCGGCGCGGGTCGTCGCGAGCGAGAAGCCCAGATCGGTGAGGGCGGTCCGGGGCTCGGCGGCGATCCGCGACCGCAGCCGCCGCGCCTGGGCCCGCACACCGTCCTCGGTACGGGCTGACACCAGCACGGGCACATACGGCAGGGCCTCGGGCTCCACCGCGGGCTCATCCGGCTCCAGGGCGGGCGGCTGCTCGATGATGGCGTGGGCGTTGGTGCCGCTGATGCCGAACGAGGACACCGCGGCCCGGCGCGGACGGCCGGTCTCCGGCCACTCCCGCGCCTCGGTCAGCAGCGACACCGCCCCCGCCGACCAGTCCACATGCGGCGACGGCTCGTCCACGTGCAGGGTTTGCGGCAGCAGGCCGTGCCGCATCGACAGCACCATCTTGATGATGCCCGCGACACCGGAAGCGGCCTGGGTGTGGCCCAGGTTGGACTTGACGGAGCCCAGCCACAGCGGCCGCTCCGCGTCCCGCTCCCGGCCGTAGGTGGCCAGCAGCGCCTGGGCCTCGATCGGGTCGCCCAGCGTCGTGCCCGTGCCATGCGCCTCGACCACGTCCACCTCACCGGTGGTCAGGCGGGCGTTGGCGAGGGCCTGGCGGATGACGCGCTGCTGGGACGGGCCGTTGGGCGCCGTCAGACCGTTCGACGCACCGTCCTGGTTGACGGCCGAGCCGCGCACGATCGCCAGCACCTCATGGCCGTTCTTCTTCGCGTCCGACAGCCGCTCCAGCAGCAGCATGCCCGCGCCCTCGCCCCAGCCGGTGCCGTCGGCGGCGGCCGCGAAGGACTTGCAGCGGCCGTCCCTGGCCAGTCCGCGCTGGCGGCTGAAGTCGATGAACGTACCCGGGGTGAACATCACCGTGACGCCGCCCGCCAACGCGAGCGAGCACTCGCCCTGGCGCAGCGCCTGCGCCGCCAGATGCAGCGCGACCAGCGAGGACGAGCAGGCCGTGTCGACCGTGACGGCCGGGCCCTCCAGGCCGAAGGTGTACGCCACCCGGCCGGACACCACACTGCTGGAGCTGCCGGTGCCGAGATAGCCCTCGACCTCGTTCGGCACGGCGTGCAGCCGGGACCCGTAGTCGTGGTACATGACGCCCGCGAACACACCGGTACGGCTGCCGCGCACCGACAGCGGATCGATTCCGGCGCGCTCGAACGCCTCCCACGTGGTCTCCAGCAGCAGCCGCTGCTGCGGGTCCATGGCGAGGGCCTCGCGCGGCGAGATCCCGAAGAACGCCGGGTCGAAGTCGGCCGCGTCGTGCAGGAAACCGCCCTCGCGGGCGTAGGAGGTGCCCTGGGTCTCCGGGTCCGGGTCGTAGAGCGCCTCGAGGTCCCAGCCGCGGTTGTCCGGGAAGCGGGAGATGCCGTCCTCGCCCGCGGCGAGCAGCTGCCACAGCTCCTCGGGCGTGGTGACCCCGCCCGGGTAGCGGCAGCTCATGGCCACGATGGCGATCGGCTCGTCGTCGGTGGCGGCCACGACCGGCACCGGTGTGTGCACCGCCGGGGAGTCCGTGCCGACGAGCTCGGTCCGCAGATGGCGGGCCAGGACCTGCGGGTCCGGGTAGTCGAAGATGAGCGTGGCGGGCAGCCGTAGCCCGGTGACGGTGTTGAGCTGGTTGCGCAGTTCGACGGCGGTCAGCGAGTCGAAGCCAAGCTCCTTGAACGCCCGGCCGGAACCGATGGTCTCCGCGCCCGCGTAACCGAGCACGGTGGCCACCTGCGCCCGGACCAGATCCAGCAGCAGCCGCTCCTGCTCGGGCTCGGAGAGCCCGGCGAGCCGCCCGGCAAGACCGGACTCGCCCCCGGCCGCGGCCGCGTCCACCGCGCGCCGCGCCGGAATCCGCACCAGACCGCGGAACAGGGGCGAGATCGCGGGCTGGTTGCGCAGCGCCGCGAGGTCCACCCGCATGGGCACCAGCGACGCCTCGCGGACGGTCAGTGCGGTGTCGAGCAGCGCGAGGCCCTCCGCCACCGGCAGCGGCGGCAGTCCGGCGCGCCGCATCCGGCTGATGTCGGCCTCGTCCAGCGTGCTGCCCATCCCGGCCCCGGCCCACAGGCCCCATGCCAGCGCGGTGGCGGGCAGGCCCTGCGCGGTGCGGTGGCGGGCGAGCGCGTCCAGGAAGGCGTTGGCGGCCGCGTAGTTGCCCTGCCCCGGACCGCCGAACACACCGGAGGAGGACGAGAACAGAACGAAGGCCGTCAGGTCCAGGTCGCGGGTGAGCTCATGGAGGTTCCACGCCGCGTCCACCTTCGGACGCATCACATGGTCGACGCGCTCAGAGGTCAGCGAACTGATCACACCGTCGTCCAGCACACCGGCGGTGTGCACGACGGCCGTGAGCGGATGCTCGGCGGGGACGGTGGCAAGGGTCGCGGCCAGCGCGCCCCGGTCCGCCACGTCACAGGCCGCCCAGGCCACCTCGGCGCCCAACTCGCCCAGCTCGGCGGTGAGTTCAACCGCACCCGGCGCCTCGTCGCCACGGCGGCTGACCAGCAGCAGATGCCGTACGCCACGTTCGGCCACCAGATGCCGCGCCACCAGACCGCCCAGCGAACCGGACGCACCGGTCACCAGCACCGTGCCCTCGGGGTCGAGACCCCGGGCGTCGTCGCCCTCCGGCTCCACGGCCACCCGCGCCAGCCGGGGCACGGACACCGCGCCCGCGCGGATCGCCAGCTGCGGCTCGTCCGAGGCCAGGGCGGCGGGCAGGGCGCGCAGCGACTCCTCGGCACCGTCGATGTCCACCAGCACGAACCGGCCCGGGTTCTCCGTCTGCGCCGAGCGCAGCAGACCCCAGACGGCCGCACCGGCCAGGTCCGCCACCGGCTCGTCGGCCTCGGCGGCCACCGCGCCACGGGTCAGCACGACCAGCGGGGCGTCCCCGAACCGCTCCTCCTCGAGCCACCGCTGGACGGCGGTGAGCGCCGCGGCGGCGGCGCGGTGCGCCGCACGGGCCGACTGCTCACCGAGTTCGGCGGACGGCGATACGACGACGTACTCGGGCGCGGGCGCCGTGCCCGCGGCGACCGCCGCGGCCAGCGTCGCGAGATCCCCGTACGCCGTGGTCCCGAGCCCGAACGGATCGGCGCCCAGCACCGCCCACCGGCCGTCGGTCGGCACATCCGCCCCGGCCGCGTCGGCGAGCCCGGCCGTAGTCGTCCACTCCAGGCGGAACAGCGACTCGTGGTAGGCCGTCCGCGCGCTCTGGAGCTGCTCGGCCGAGACCGGGCGCAGTCCGAGCGTCTCGACGGCCGCGACCGGCGCACCCGTGGTGTCGGCGATCTCCAGCCGGACACCGTCGTTGCCCGCGGAGGTCAGACGCACCCGCAGCGCCGAGGCGCCGCTCGCGTACAGCGACACACCGGTCCAGGCGAACGGCAGCCGCCCTTCCCCGCCCGTGTTGCCCAGGCCGCCCATCCCGATGGCGTGCAGCGCGGAGTCCAGCAGCGCCGGGTGCAGCCCGAACGCGCCGGCCTCCTCGGCCGTGCCCTCGTCCAGCGCCACCTCGGCGAACACCTCGCCACCGCGCTGCCACGCCCTGCGCAGCCCCTGGAACGCGGGGCCGTAGGCGAAGCCGATGTCCAGCAGGCCCTCGTAACGGCCGTCCAGCTCCACTTCCGTGGCACCCGCCGGGGGCCACTCGGTCAGCTCGAACGACGCCTCCGGACGGCCGCCGGACGACAGGACACCGGTGGCGTGCCGGGTCCACGGCTCATCGGCGGGCAGGCTCTCCAGCCGGGAGTGCAGCGCCAGCGGGCGGCGGCCGGTCCCGTCCGCCGCACCGACCGAGAGCCGCAGCTGGACACCGCCTTGCGCGGGCAGGACCAGCGGCGCTTCGAGGGTCAGCTCCTCCAGATAGTCGCAGCCGACGTGGTCACCGGCGCGGATGGCCAGCTCCACGAACGCGGTACCGGGCAGCAGCACCGTGTCCAGGATGGTGTGGCCCGCGAGCCACGGGTGCGTGGACAGCGCCAGCCGTCCGGTGAACAACATCCCGTCCGCGTCCGGCAGTTCGGCACTTGCGCCGAGCAGCGGATGTTCGGCCTCGCCCAGCCCGACCGCGGCCACATCGCCGAGGAACAGCGACGAGACCTTCGGCCAGTAGCGCTGCCGCTGGAAGGGGTAGGTCGGGAACTCGGCCAGCTCGACCCGCGCGGCGCCCGTACCGGCGTAGTAGGCCGCCCAGTCCATCACGACGCCACGGACATGCGCCCGCGCGACGGCCTTCGTGAGCGCCTCGGCCTCGGGACGGTCCTTGCGCAGCACGGCGGCGAAGGCGGCGTCGGACTCGGCGTCCACGCACTCCTGGGCCATGGCGGTGAGCACACCGTCGGGGCCGAGCTCGACGTAGGTGGTGACGCCCTGGGCTTCCAACGTCCGGACGCCATCGAGGAAGCGGACGGCCTCGCGGACGTGGCGCACCCAGAAGTCGGGGGTCGCGATCTCCTCGGCGGAGACGACGTTCCCGGTGAGGTTGGAGACGATCGGGATGCGCGGGGCCTCGTACGACAGGCCCTCCGCGACCTCGCGGAACGCGTCCAGCATCCCGTCCATGCGGGGCGAGTGGAACGCGTGGCTGACCGTGAGCTGCTTGGTCTTACGCCCCTGCGCCTCGAACGACGCCGCGATCTCCAGCGCCGCGTCCTCATCACCCGCGATAACGACCGACGTCGGCCCGTTGAGCGCGGCAATCGACACCCGCTCGCTGAGCAGCGGCGCCACCTCGTCCTCGGACGCCTGCACCGCGATCATCGCGCCACCGGCCGGAAGCTCTTGCATCAGACGGCCACGGGCCGCCACCAGCGTGCACGCGTCGGCGAGGGACAGCACACCCGCCACATGCGCGGCGGCAAGCTCGCCGATCGAGTGCCCGGAGAGGAAGTCCGCCTTCAGACCCCACGCCTCGACCAGCCGGAACAGCGCCACCTCGACCGCGAACAACGCGGGCTGGGTGAACCCGGTCCGGTCCAGCGCCTCTGCGTCCTCCCCGAACAACACCTCACGAAGCGGCCGTTCGAGATGCGCGTCCAGATGGGCGCACGCCTCGTCCAGCGCGTCCGCGAACGCCGGGAAGGCGTCGTACAGCTCACGGCCCATCCCCAGCCGCTGGCTCCCCTGCCCGGTGAACAGGAACGCCACCTTGCCACCGGACACCGAACCCCGCACGAGCCCGGCCGCCGTGCGGCCCTCGGCGAGCGCCGCCAGGCCGGACAGCAGCCCGTCCCGGTCCTCGGCCACGAGCGCCGCGCGCTCCTCGAAGGCGGCACGGCGCGTGGCGAGCGTGAACGCCACATCGGTGGCGTCCAGTTCGGGCCGGTCGCCGAGGTGGGCGCGCAGCCGTGCGGCCTGGTCGCGCAGGCCCTCGGGGGACTTGGCGGAGAGCACCCAGGCGGCCGGGACGCCGGACCGCGGCGCAGCGACGGGCCCCGCGTCCTCGCTCTCGTCCGCGTACCCGGGCGCCTGCTCGATGATGGTGTGCGCGTTGGTGCCGCTGATACCGAACGAGGACACCGCGGCCCGGCGCGGACGGCCGGTCTCCGGCCACTCCCGCGCCTCGGTCAGCAGCGACACCGCGCCCGCCGACCAGTCGACGTGCGGGGTGGGCTCATCGACGTTGAGGGTCTGCGGCAGCACTCCGTGCCGGATGGCCAGCACCATCTTCAGCACACCGGCGACACCGGCCGCGGCCTGCGTGTGGCCGAAGTTCGACTTGATGGAGCCCAGCCACAACGGCTGCCCCTCGGGCCGCTCCTGGCCGTAGGTGGCGAGCAGCGCCTGGGCCTCGATGGGGTCGCCGAGCTTGGTGCCGGTGCCGTGCGCCTCGACCGCGTCCACCTCGGACGTCGACAGCCCGGCGCTCGCCAGGGCCTGCCGGATCACCCGCTGCTGCGACGGACCATTCGGCGCGGTCAGACCGTTCGACGCGCCGTCCTGGTTGATGGCGCTGCCGCGCACGATGGCCAGCACCTCATGGCCGTTGCGCCGCGCGTCCGACAGCCGCTCCACGAGCAGCATGCCGATGCCCTCACCCCAGCCGGTGCCATCCGCACCCGCCGCGAACGCCTTGATCCGACCATCCGCCGCAAGACCACGCTGACGACTGAAATCAACAAACGAGCCCGGCGTCGACATCACCGTCACACCACCGGCCAACGCCAACGAGCACTCACCCGCCCGCAACGCCTGAACCGCCCAGTGCAACGCCACCAACGACGACGAACACGCCGTGTCCACCGTCACCGAAGGACCCTCAAGCCCCAACGCGTACGACACCCGGCCCGACAGCACACTCGCCGCGTTACCCGTCCCCACGAAGCCTTCCGAGCCATCGGGGGCGGACAGGATGACGGGCAGGTAGTCCTGGCCGTTGGTGCCCGCGAACACACCGACCTGCTGACCGCGCAGCGTGGTCGGATCGATCCCCGCCCGCTCGAACGCCTCCCAGGACGTCTCCAGCAGCAACCGCTGCTGCGGATCCATGGCAAGCGCCTCACGCGGCGAAATACCGAAGAAGCCGGGGTCGAACTCGGCCGCGTCCGCGAGGAATCCGCCCTCGCGGACGTAACTGCCGTACTCGGTGGCGGAGTCCGGGTCGTAGAGCGACTCCAGGTCCCAGCCGCGGTCGGCGGGGAACTCCGTCACCGCGTCCTGGCCGGACGCCAGCAGCCGCCACAGCTCCTCGGGCGACCGTACGCCACCCGGGAAGCGGCAGCTCATCCCGACGATCGCGATGGGGTCATCGTCCAGAGCCACGCCCACCGACGACGCGCCGGTCACCGCCGGGCGGGAGCCGATGAGTTCGGCCTGGAGGTGATCGGCGAGGGCGATCGGGGTGGGGTAGTCGTAGATGATGGTGGCGGGCAGCTTCAGCCCGGTGAGGGTGGAGAGCAGGTTGCGGATCTCCACCGCGGTGAGGGAGTCGAAGCCGATGTCGCGGAAGGCGCGGCCGGGCTCCACCGAGTCCGGTCCGGGGTGGCCGAGGACGACGGCCACCTGGGTGCGGACGAAGTCCACGGCGATCCGCTCGCGTTCCTCGTCGGTTCCGGCGTCGGTGAGCCGCTGGGCCAGCGAGGTGGTCCCCCCGAAGCGGGCGGGGCCGTCATGGGACGCACGCGCGGCGTTGATGGCGCGCTTCGCCTCGCCGAGGTCGGCGAGCAGGGGGTTCGGACGGTGGGCGGAGAGGCCCGGTGCGAAGCGGTCCCATTCGATGTCGACGACGAGGGAGAAGGTCTCGTCGAGGTCGAGCGCGGCCCCCAGGGCGGCGGTGGCCAGTTCCGGAGCGAGGGCGGGCAGCCCGGAGTGCCGGAGCCGCTCGGCCACCAGCTCGTCTGTGGCCATACCGCCGTCGGCCCAGGCCCCCCAGGCCATCGAGGTGGCGGGCAGCCCCTCGGCGCGGCGCTGTTCGGCGAGCGCGTCGAGATAGGCGTTGGCGGCTACGTAGTTGGCCTGTCCGGCGGCGCCGAAGGTGGCGGCCATGGAGGAGAAGAGCACGAAGGCGGACAGGTCGAGGCCGCGGGTGAGCTCGTGCAGATGGCGGGCGCCGTCGGCCTTGACGCGCAGCACATCGGCCATCCGCCGTGGGGTCTGGGCGTCGAGCACCCCGTCGTCCAGCACTCCGGCGGCGTGGACGACCGTGGTCAGCGGGTGCTCCGCGGGTATGGACGCCAGCAGTCCGGCGAGGGCGTCGCGGTCGGCGACGTCGCAGGCGGCGATGGTCACCCGGGCGCCGAGGGCGGTGAGTTCGTCCCGCAGTTCGCCGGCGCCGGGGGCGTCCGGGCCGCGGCGGCCGGCGAGCAGGATGTGCTCGGCGCCGTGGGCCACGAGCCAGCGGGCGACATGGCCGCCGAGGGCGCCGGTGCCGCCGGTGATCAGCGCGGTGCCGTGGGTGGTCCAGCCGTCGCCGGTGGTCTCGTGGTGCGGGGCGCGGGCCAGCCGGCGGGCGTGGATGCCCTGCGGGCGGATCGCCAGGTGGTCCTCGCCGCTGATGCCCTCGGGCCCGGAGAGGATGTCGGCGAGCCGGCCCCGTGCGCGGTCGTCGGCGGTTTCGGGCAGGTCGATCAGACCGCCCCAGCGCTCGGGGTGTTCGAGGGCGACGGTGCGGCCCAGGCCCCAGATCCGGGCCTGGTCGGGGCGGGTGAGCCGGTCGGAACGGCCCACGGAGACCGCGCCGCGGGTGGCGGCCCACAGCGCGGCGTCGAGGTCCGCGTCACCGAGGGCCTGGACGAGGGCGAGGGTGCCCGCGAGTCCGGCGGTGAGCGCGGGGTGTTCGGTGTGCGGCCGCTCATCGAGGCCGAGCAGGGACAGGACGCCGTCGGCGTGCGGGGTCCGCCGCGGGTCGTCGGGCGAGGCCAGCGCGGTGCGGATCCGCTCGGCGATGCCCGCCCGGTCGTCCGCCGTGCCGTCCACGGCGATCTCGTGGACGCGTACGCCGCGTTCGGTCAGGGCCCGTACCGGCTCCGTGACCCACGGGTCGCCGGTGTGCCCGGCGGGGGTGACGACGAGCCAGGTGCCGGTGAACGGCCGGGGCTGGGTCTGCGGCAGCGGCTTCCAGAGGGTGCGGTAGCGCCAGCCGTGCACCGTGGACCGGTCGTGGCTCTGCCGCCGCCACGCGGACAGGACGGGCAGCACCTCGCTGAGCGGCTGGTCGCCGTCGAGGCCGAGGGTCTCGACCAGGGCGGCCAGGTCCTCGGTGTGCACGACCTCCCAGAACCGGGCGTCGGCCACGGCGGGCGCGGCGGGATTCCCGGGGGCGTCGGAGTCCGAAAAGGGGTGGGCCGGCCAGTACCGCTGCCGCTGGAAGGCATAGGTGGGCAGGTCGACGCGGCGGGCGCCGGCACCGCTGTAGTACGCGTGCCAGTCGACGGGGACGCCACGCACATGGGCCCGAGCCAGCACCTGGTTGAGGGTGCGGGCCTCGGGACGGTCGGAGCGCAGGGCGGGCAGGAACGCGTACGTCCGCGCCTTGGCACCGGCCACGCAGTCCTGGGCCATGGCCGAGAGCACCCCGCCGGGGCCCAGTTCGACGAAGGTCGTCACGCCGTAGTCCTCGAGCCGGCGGACGGCGTCGAGGAAGCGGACGGTCTCGCGGACGTGGCGGACCCAGAAGTCGGGGCTGGTGATCTCGTCGGCGCCCACCAGGGTGCCGGTGAGGCTGGAGACGATCGGGATCCGCGGAGCCTCGTACGTCAGCCGCCGGGCGACCTGGCGGAAGTTCTCCAGCATTCCGTCCATGTGCGGGGAGTGGAAGGCGTGGCTGACGGTGAGCCGCTTGATCTTGCGGCCCTGGGCCTCGAACGACGCGGCGATCTCCGCCGCCGCACCCTCGTCACCGGCGATGACCACCGACGTCGGCCCGTTCAGCGCGGCGATCGAGACGCGCTCGGTGAGCAGCGGCGCGACCTCGTCCTCCGACGCCTGGACGGCGATCATCGCGCCACCGGTGGGCAGCTGCTGCATCAGCTGGCTGCGCGCGGCCACCAGGGCGGCGGCGTGGGTGAGCGAGAGCACCCCGGCGACATGGGCGGCGGCGATCTCGCCGATGGAGTGGCCGGAGAGGAAGTCGGGCCGCAGCCCCCAGGATTCGACGAGGCGGAAGAGGGCGACCTCGACGGCGAACAGCGCGGGCTGGGTGAAGCCGGTCAGGTCGAGCGCGGCGGCGTCGTCGCCGAACAGCACGTCCTTCAGCGGCCGGTCGAGGAAGCGGTCGAGCTGGGCGCAGACCGCGTCCAGCGCCTCGGCGAACACCGGGTACGTCTCGTACAGCTCACGGCCCATGCCGAGCCGCTGGCTGCCCTGGCCCGTGAAGAGGAACGCGACCTTGCCCTCGGCGGCCACTCCCTCGGCCACCTCGGAGTGGTGGCGGCCTTCGGCGAGCGCGCCGAGGCCCGCGAGCAGTTCATCGCGGTCGGCCGCGACGACCACGGCGCGGCGGTCGAGGGCGGCGCGGGTGACGGCCTGGGAGTAGCCGATGTCGGTGAGGTGGTGGCCGGGGTGGGCGGTCAGATGGGCGTGGAGCCGCAGCACCTGGGCCCGCAGTGCCTCCTCGCTCCTGCCCGAGAGCACGACCGGGACCAGTGGCAGGTCGGCCCGCTCCGGCTCGGTGTCCTCGGCGGGGGCCGGGGCCTCCTCCAGGATGGTGTGCACATTGGTGCCGCTCATGCCGAATGACGAGACGCCCGCACGGCGCGGCGTCGCGCCCTCGGAGTCCCGGGCCCACTCACGGGTGGTGGTGAGCAGCTCGACGTCCCCGGCCGTCCAGTCGACGTGCGGGGTGGGCTCGGTGAGGTGGAGCGTCTTGGGCAGCACACCGTGCCGCATCGCCATGACCATCTTGATGACACCGCCGACACCGGCGCCCGCCTGGGCGTGGCCGATGTTGGACTTGATGGAGCCGATGAGCAGCGGTTTCCCCTCGGGCCGGCCCTGGCCGTAGGTGGCGAGCAGCGCCTGCGCCTCGATCGGGTCGCCGAGGGCGGTGCCGGTGCCGTGCGCCTCGACGACGTCGACCTGGTCGGGCGTGAGCCTGGCGTTGGCCAGCGCCTGGAGGATGACCCGTTGCTGCGAGGGGCCGTTGGGCGCGGTCAGACCGTTGGACGCACCGTCCTGGTTGACGGCGGAGCCGCGCACCACGGCGAGCACCGGATGACCCTTGCGCTGGGCGTCCGAGAGCCGCTCGACCAGCAGCATGCCGATGCCCTCGCCCAGGCAGAAGCCGTCGGCCTCCGGGGCGAACGGCTTGGAACGCCCGTCGAAGGCCAGTCCGCGCATCTTGCTGTAGTCGATGAAGACGCCGGGCGCGGCCATCAGGGTCACCCCGCCGGCCAGCGCGAGCGAGCATTCGCCGTTGCGGAGCGCCTGGACCGCGAGGTGGAGGGCCACCAGGGAGGAGGAACAGGCGGTGTCGACGGTGGCGGCGGGGCCCTCGAAGCCGAAGGTGTAGGACAGCCGGCCGGAGGCGACGCTCGCGGCGTTGCCGGTGCCGAAGTAGCCCTCGAAGTTCTCACCGGAGCTGAGGATCGCGCCCAGGTAGTCGTGGTTGCTGGTACCGACGAAGACGCCGATCTGCTTGCCGCGCACCGAGACCGGGTCGATTCCGGCGCGCTCGAACGCCTCCCAGGACGTCTCCAGCAGCAGCCGCTGCTGCGGGTCCATGCCGAGCGCTTCACGCGGGCTGATGCCGAAAAAGGACGGGTCGAAGTCGGCGATCCCGTCGACGAATCCGCCCTCGCGCACATAGCTGCTGCCGGGGTGGTCCGGGTCCGGGTGGTACATCTTGTCGACGTCCCACCCGCGGTCGGTCGGGAATTCGCTGACCGCGTCGACACCGTCGCTGACGATACGCCACAGGTCCTCGGGCGACGACACGCCTCCGGGATAACGGCAGCCGATCCCCACGATGGCGATGGGGTCGTGGTTCTTCGCCTCGGCCTCTTGCAGGCGGAGGCGAGTCTGGTGCAGATCCGCCGTTACCAGCTTGAGGTAGTCCCGCAGCGTCTCTTCATTCGCCATTTACGCAATCCATTTACGGCAGACGGCATTGGAAAATGCTCTACAGATCCCGAAAGGGGAGCCGGTAACCGGCAAACAATCAGTCGACTTCTCGCTCAGAGGCTAGGCTCGAACTAATCCCCGCGCCAACCCCTAACTGCCCCCTACGACCCCCTGGCGGAACCAAGGAGAATAGGGGGGCAGCCGGTATTTCATAAGCTATTCGAGCGTAGTGAAAATCCTGTCCGACATCGAGAAGGACGTCAATAGCAGAATTCCCGTCATGCCCTTCCCAGACCCTTGTTGATGAATGCGAAGAGCTCTTCGTCGCTGGCCGACTGGAGCTGGTCGGCGTCGACCGTGTCCTTCGCCGGGGCCTGCGCCGGAACCGCCGCCGCGGGCTCGGCGGCCACCGCCGTACCGTCCGACTCGTCCCACTTCACCAGCAGGGACCGCAGCCGCATGGTGATCCGGGCCCGAGTGATGTTGTCGGGCGCGCTGCCGGTGAGCGTGGTCTCCAGCTTGTCCAGGTCCTCCAGCACCGACGCGCCGGAGGCGGCCTCGTCGGGCACGATCCCGGCCCGCAGATAGGCGGCCACCGCGGTCGGCGTAGGGTGGTCGAAGATCAGGCTCGGGGGCAGCTTCAGCCCGCTCGCGGCGCCCAGCCGGTTACGGAGTTCGACCGCGGTGAGCGAGTCGAATCCCAGGTCCTTGAAGGCCCGGCCGGCCTCGATGGCCTCGGCTCCGGAGTGGCCCAGTACGGCGGCCACCGCGGCGCGCACCAGGTCGAGCAGCACCCGCTCCCGCTCGGTCTCCGGCAGCGCCGCCAGCTGTCCGGCCAGTGCCACTCCGGCCGTCGCGGCAGCTCCATCGGCGGCTGAGCCGCCGGCCATCTCCTCGACGACCTCGACGGCCTCGGGCAGATCGTGCAGCAGCGGACGCGGCCGGTCGGCGGTGAAGGCGAGGGTGAAGCGCCGCCAGTCCATGTCGATGACGGTCAGCGCGGTCTCGTCGCGGTCCAGGGCGTGCTGGATCGTGGTGGCGGCCGGTTCGGGCTCCATCTCGTTGATGCCGTGGCGGCGCATCCGGTCGCCGACGGCGCCGTCCACCGTGCCGCCGTCGCCCCACGGGCCAAAGGTCAGCGTGGTGGCGGGCAGCCCGTCCGCGCGGCGCTGTTCGGCGAAGGCGTGCAGGAAGGCGTTGCCGGGCGCCTGGTTGCCCTGGCCGGGCGCGCCGAAGGTGGCCGAGAAGTGCGAGCACAGCACGAACGCGGTCAGGTCCAGGTCCCGGGTGAGCTCGTGCAGATGGCGGGTGGCGTCCACCTTCGGCCGCAGCACCCGCTCCACCTGGTCCGGCCTCAGCCCCTCGATCACTCCGTCGTCGCTGACCGCCGCGGTGTGCACGACGGCCGTCAGCGGCTGGTCGGCCGGGACGGCCGCGAGCACCTCGGCGAGCGCCGCGCGGTCGGTCACATCGCAGGCGGCGAGGGTGACCTTGGTGCCGAGCGCGGTCAGCTCGGCCTCCAGCTCGACCGCACCGGGGGCGTCGGCGCCCCGGCGGCTCACCAGCACCAGATGGTCGGCGCCGGCCGCGGCCAGCCAGCGGGCCACCTGCCCGCCCAGCGCGCCCGTACCGCCGGTGACCAGCGTGGTGCCGGCCGGCTGCCAGGACCGTACGGCGGAGGTGTCAGCCAGCGGGGCCCGCACCAGCCGGGGGCCGTAGACGCCCGCGGCGCGGATCGCCGCCTGGTCGTCGTCGCCGTCGGAGGCGAGGAGGCCCACCAGCCGGGCCAGGGAGCGCTCGTCGGGCGTCTCGGGCAGGTCGATCAGCCCGCCCCAGCGCTCCAGGTGCTCCAGCGCGGCCACCCGGCCCAGGCCCCAGACCAGCGCCTGCTCGGGGGCGGCCGGCCGGTCCGAGCCGCCGACGGAGACCGCGCCGTGGGTCAGGCACCACAGCGGGGCGCCGATCCCGGCGTCGCCGAGGGCCTGGACCAACGCCAGCTGGGCGGCCGTTCCGGCGGGCAGGGCGGGGTGCTCGGGGTGTGCGCCCGTGGCCGGGGCCAGCAGCGACACCACTCCGGCGAACGCGGCGCCGTCGGCTTCGGCTTCGGCGAGCGCGGTGTGCAGCCGCCCGGCCAGTTCGTCGCGGCCCTCGGCGCCGGTGTCCACCGCGAACCGCCGTACGTCGGCGCCCCGTTCGGCCAGCACACCGGCCACCGCGTCCGGCCACTCGGCCTCGGTGGCGGGCGCGACGACCAGCCAGGTGCCGGCCGGCCGGGCGGACCGCTCCTCGGTGAGCGGCTTCCAGGTGACGCGGTAGCGCCAGCCGTCCACGGTGGACTGCTCACGGGCCTGCTTGCGCCAGGACGCCAGGGCGGGCAGGACGGCGCTCATCGGCTGGTCGCCGTCGACCGTCAGCTCGGCGGCCAGCGCCTGCCAGTCCTCGGCCTCCACGGCGGCCCAGAACTTCGCCTCCACGGGGTCGTGTCCGCGCTCCCCCGCAGCCCGCGCGGCCGCGGCCTCGGGCCAGTAGCGCCGCGGCTGGAAGGCGTAGGTGGGCAGCGGGATACGGCGGGCTCCGGTGCCGTGGAACACCACGTCCCAGTCCACCGTCACCCCGCGCGACCACGCCTCGCCGACGGAGGCCCAGAACCGGTCAAGGCCACCCTCGTCCCGGCGCAGCGAGCCGATCGCGGCCGCGTCGAGACCGGCGTCCTCGGCGGTCTCCTGCACGCCCATGGTGAGCACCGGGTGGGCGCTGGACTCGATGAAAACCCCGAAGCCCTCGTCGAGCAACCGCCGGACGGCGCCCTCCAGCTCGACCGTACGACGCAGATTGGTGAACCAGTACTCGGCGTCCAGCTCCGGACCCTCGACCCACTCCCCCGTCACGGTGGACAGGAACGGCACCCGGGCGTCCTTCGGCTGCACGGGCGCCAGCAGTTCCAGCAGTTCCTCCCGGAGCAGCTCGACCTGCGCGGAGTGCGAGGCGTAGTCCACCGGCACCCGCCGGGCCCGGACCTCATCCGCCTCACACGCGGCGAGAAGCCCGTCCAGCGCGGTCGGCTCGCCCGAGACGACCACCGACGACGGCCCATTGACCGCCGCGATGGAGATCCGCTCCTCGCCCCACGACGCGATCCGCTCGCGTACGTCCGCCACCGGAAGCGCCACCGACACCATGCCGCCCTTGCCCGCCAGCACCCGGCCGATCGCCTGGCTGCGCAACGCCACCACACGGGCGGCGTCCTTCAGCGACAGGATCCCCGCCACACACGCCGCCGCGATCTCACCCTGCGAATGACCGATCACCGCCGCCGGAACAACACCCAGCGAACGCCACAACTCGGCCAGCGACACCATCACCGCGAACAACACCGGCTGCACCACATCGACGCGCTCCAGCGACGGCGCACCCTCCGCACCCCGCAACACATCCACCAACGACCAGTCGGTGAACTCCGCCAACGCCCCCGCACACTCCTCGATCCGCGCCGCGAAGACCGGCGAGGCGTCCATCAGCCCGACGCCCATCCGCACCCACTGGGACCCCTGCCCCGGGAAGACGAACGCGGTCTGCCCGGCGACCACGGTGCCCCGCTCCACACCGGCGGCCATGCCGCCCTCGGCGAGGGCGGTCAGCCCGGCCATCAGCTCCTCGCGGTCCCGGCCCTGGACCACCCCGCGGTGGTCCAGCGCGGAGCGGGTGGTGGCCAGCGACAGCCCGACGTCCACCGGGCGCAGCGCGGGCTCGTCGTGGAGCCGGTCCAGCAGTCGCCCGGCCTGGGCGCGCAGCGCCGCCGCGCTCTTGCCGGAGAGCACCCACGGCAGCACACCCGGCTGCTTGGACACCAGCTCGACCGGCTCCGGCTCCTCGGCGGGGGCCTGTTCGAGGATGGTGTGCGCGTTGGTGCCGCTGAAGCCGAACGAGGACACCGCGGCGCGGCGCGGACGGCCGGTCTCCGGCCACGGCGTGGCCGACCTGACCAGCGCTACCTTCCCCGCCGCCCAGTCGACGTGCGGGGACGGCTCGGCGATGTGCAGCGATTCGGGCACCACGCCGTGCTCCATCGCCAGCACCATCTTCATCACCCCGGCGATGCCCGCGGCGCCCTGGGTGTGGCCGATGTTGGACTTCACCGACCCCAGCAGCAGCGGTTGGTCCTCGGGGCGGTCCTGGCCGTAGGTGGCGAGCAGCGCCTGCGCCTCGATCGGGTCGCCCAGCGACGTCCCCGTGCCGTGCGCCTCGACGACGTCCACATCGCCGCCGGACAGCCTCGCACTGGCCAGCGCCTGCTGGATGACGCGCTGCTGGGACGGGCCGTTGGGCGCCGTCAGACCGTTGGACGCGCCGTCCTGGTTGACGGCCGAGCCGCGCACCACGGCCAGCACCCGGTGGCCGTTGCGGCGGGCCTCCGAGAGCCGCTCCAGCAGCAGGACGCCCACGCCCTCGGCCGGGCCGAAGCCGTCGGCGTCCGCCGCGAACGCCTTGCAGCGGCCGTCCTTGGACAGTCCGCGCTGGCGGCTGAACTCGATGAACAGCCCCGGGGTGGACATCACATGGACGCCGCCGGCCAGCGCGAGCGAGCATTCGCCCAGCCGCAGCGACTGGACGGCCAGGTGCAGCGCCACCAGGGACGCGGAACAGGCCGTGTCGACGGTGACGGCCGGGCCCTCCAGTCCGAACACATAGGAGAGCCGGCCGGAGACGACGCTGCCGGCGTTGCCGGTGCCAAGGTGTCCGCCGAAATCGTCCTCGGCGCCGAGCGCCACGTTCAGATAGTCGGAGGCGTTCATGCCCGCGAAGACACCGGTCCGGCTGCCGCGCACGGTGGCCGGGTCGATCCCGGCCCGCTCGAACGCCTCCCAGGAGGTCTCCAGCAGCAGCCGCTGCTGCGGGTCCATCGCGAGCGCCTCACGGGGCGAGATCCCGAAGAACGCCGCGTCGAACCGGGTGGCGTCGCCGAGGAACCCGCCCTCGCGGGTGTAGGTGGTGTCCGGGGTGTCCGGATCCGGGTCGAACAGGTTCTTCAGGTCCCAGCCGCGGTCGGCCGGGAACTCCGTCTGCGCCTCACCACCGGAGGCCATGAGCTGCCACAGCTCCTCGGGGGTGCGCACCCCTCCGGGGAAGCGGCAGCTCATGCCCACGATGGCGATCGGCTCATGGGCCTGGTCGTCGACTTCCTGCAACCGCCGGTGGGCGGCGGTGAGATCGGTGGTGACCTTCTTCAGATATTCGCGGAGCTTGGCTTCGTTCGGAGTCGCCATGGACGTTCACCTATTCGCGATGCTGTGGATCGTCGGGGGGGTTCGGGTGGGGTCGCTGCCGCGTTTCAGCCGTTGCCGAACCTCTTGTCGATGAAGTCGAAGAGCTCGTCGTCGCTGGCCTCTTCGAACGCGTCCGCCCCGGCGTCCGCCCCGGTCTCGTCCGTGGCGCGCCGCACGTCGTTCCACTTCGCCAGCAGCGTCTGGAGGCGCACCGCGATGTTCGCATGCGCGGTCTCGTCCTCCGCCACTGACTCCAGCGCGTCCGGCGTCAGCGTGGACAGGCTGTTCTCCAACCGTTCCAGCTCCTCCAGTACGGACGCCCCGGTGGAGTCGGCCTCCGGCGCCACTTCCCGGCGCAGATGGTGGGCGAGCGCGACCGGTGTCGGGTAGTCGTAGACCAGCGTCGCCGTCAGCCGCAGCCCGGTGGCCGCGTTCAGCCGGTTCCGCAGTTCCACCGCGGTCAGCGAATCGAAGCCCAGCTCCTTGAACGCCTGCTCGGCGCCCACCTGCTCCTTCGAGGCGTAGCCCAGGACGGCGGACACCTGACGGCGGACCAGGTCCAGTACGGTCCGCTGTCGCTGGGCCTCGGACTGCCGCGCCAGCTGCTGGGCCAGGGTGCCCTCCCCGGTCTCCGCCACGGCCTCCGAGGCGGCGGAGGCGCTCGTCGCGGCGCGGCGCACGGGCGTGCGCACCAGACCGCGGTAGAGGGGCGGCAGTTGTCCGGTGGCGGCGGCCGCGCGCAGCGTGGCGGGCTCCAGCCGTACGGGCACCAGCACCGCCCGGTCGCCGGCCGCGGCGTGCGCCGCGTCGAACAGGGCGAGCCCCTCCTCGGCGGAGAGCGGCAGCACCCCGCCGCGCGCCGCCCGCTGCTGGTCGGCCTCGCCGAGCCGGCCGCCCATGCCCCGCTCCTCGGCCCACATGCCCCACACCAGGGACAGTGCGGTACGGCCGGTGGCCCGGCGGTGTCCGGCGAGGGCGTCCAGGAAGACGTTCGCCGCCGCGTAGCCGCCCTGGCCCGCGCCGCCCAGCGTGCCGGCCGCGGCCGAGAAGAGCACGAAGGCGGACAGGTCAAGGTCGCGGGTCAGCTCGTGCAGATGGACCGCCGCGTCGACCTTGGGCCGCAGCACCGTGTCCACCCGCTCGGGCGTCAGCATGTCGACGACACCGTCGTCGAGGACGCCTGCGGTGTGCACCACGGCCGTCAGCGGACGGTCGGCGGGAATCCCGGCCAGCAGCCCGGCCAGCGCCTCCCGGTCGGCCGCGTCGCAGGCGGCGACGGTGGCCTCGGCGCCCAACTCGGCGAGTTCCGCGACCAGTTCGGCCATGCCGTCGGCGGCGGGGCCGCTGCGGCTGGTCAGCAGCAGATGGCGGGCGCCGTGCGCGGTGGCCAGATGGCGGGCGAACAGCCTGCCCAGACCGCCGGTGGCACCGGTGATCAGCACCGTGCCGTCCGGGTCGATGGCCTTGGCGGCGCCGATGGCCTGGACGGCGTCGGCAGCGTCGTTGGCCTTGGCGGCCCCGGTGGCACCAATGGCCCCGGTGGCCTTGGCGCTCCCGGGGACGCCGATGCCCTGGACGGCCTCGGT
This sequence comes from Streptomyces malaysiensis subsp. samsunensis, assembly GCF_024519315.1. Lineage (GTDB taxonomy): Bacteria > Actinomycetota > Actinomycetes > Streptomycetales > Streptomycetaceae > Streptomyces > Streptomyces malaysiensis. The sequence continues at coordinate 373,020 of NZ_JANIIC010000001.1, forward strand.
GGCGCCGACGGTCCTGGTTGCCGCGGTAGCCGAGGTCGCCTCGACCCTGGCCAGGCGTGGTGCGTACGCCGTCCCGGCGCGCAGCGCCAGTTCGGGCTCGTCCGAGTCCAGCGCCGCCGGAATCGCCGGGTAGGACACCTCGCCGTCCACGTCGAGCAGGACGAACTGATCCGGGTTCTCCGTCTGCGCGGACCGCAGCAGACCCCACACCGGGGCGTTCACCAGGTCCGCCACCGCCGGGTCACCGGCCGCGGCCACCGCGCCGCGGGTGACCACAACCAGCCGGGCGGCGCCGGGCCGCCCGCCGTTCAGCCACTCCTGGACCTGGCCCAGGGCGCGGTGAGCGGCCGCGTGCGCACCGGCGGCGAGACCGCCTTCCGCACCGCCCGGCTCGGGCGGGAACGGCACCAGTACGGCGTCCGGCACGGGCCCGCCCGCCTCGACCGCCGCGTTCAGCGAGCCGAGGTCGTCGTGGACGGTGACGCCGGACCCGGCCGTCTCCAGGGCCACGCTCAGCTTGAGCTCATCGCCGCCGAGGACGGCGAAGGACGCCGACCCGGTCTCCACGGCCGCCGGCCCGGTCCCCACGCCCGCCACCGGCGCCCAGTCGATCCGGAACAGCGAATCCCGGCGGTCCTCGGTGGCCCCGCCGGTGATCCGGTCCACCTCCAGCGCCTCGGTCACCAGCGTGGCCACCGACGCCACGGGCGCACCCGTCTCATCGGCCGCCAGCAGCGACACCGCGCCGTCCCCGGCCGGCGCCAGCCGGACGCGCAGCGCCTCAGCGCCGACCGCGTACAGGCTCACCCCGCGCCAGGACCGCGCCACCGCGGCACCGCCCGCGCCCGGCGCGAGCGGCTGGAGCGCGCCGTCCAGCAGCGCCGGGTGCAGGGCGAAGCGGGCGGCCTCGGGCCGCCGTTCCTCCGCGACCCGGACCTCCGCGAACAGTTCCTCGCCACGCCGCCAGACCCGCTCCAGGCTCTGGAACGCCGGGCCGTGCAGCAGCCCGGCGCGCGCCATGCCCGCGTACAGCTCGTCGGTGTCCACCGCCTCCGCGTCGGCGGGCGGCCACACCGACAACGGCTCGGCGCCGGCCGCCGGGGCCCCGCCCGAGGCGAGCACACCGGCGGCGTGCCGGGTCCACGGCCGGTCCGCGTCCGACGCCTCCGGACGCGCGTACACGGCCAGCGGACGGCGGCCCGCGTCGTCCGGCTCGCCGACCGTCACCCGCAGCCGCACCCCGCCGCGCTCCGGCAGGACCAGCGGCTCCTCCAGGGTCAGCTCCTCCAGCAGCGCGCAGCCCACATGGTCCCCGGCGCCCACCGCCAGCTCCACGAACGCGGAGCCGGGCAGCACGGCCGTGTCCGCGACCGTATGATCCGCCAGCCACGTGTGCGAGGCGAGCGACAGCCGGCCGGAGAACACATACGCGTCCGCGTCGGGCAGCTCCACCGCCGCGCCCAGCAGCGGGTGGTCGGCCGAGCCCAGCCCGGCCGAGGCGACCTCGTCCAGGCCCAGCAGGGCGTCGACCCAGTAGCGGCTGCGCTGGAACGCGTACGTCGGCAGCGCGACCTTCCGCGCGCCCGTACCGGCGAAGAACGCCTCCCAGTCCACCGCCACACCACGGACGTACAGCCGGGCCAGGGCGCCGGACACCGCCTCGGCCTCCGGCCTGCCCTTGCGCAGCGCGGACAGCGGCTCGGCCGCGTCGGGCTCCTTCAGGCAGTCCTGCGCCATGGCGGTGAGGACGCCGTCGGGGCCCAACTCGACGTAGCTGGTGACACCTTGGGCTTCCAACGTCCGCACCCCGTCGAGGAAGCGGACCGCCTCGCGGACGTGACGCACCCAGAAGCCGGCGGTCGCCATCTCCTCACCGGAGACCACGTCTCCGGTGAGGTTGGACACGATCGGAATGCGCGGGGCCTCGTACGTCAGCCCCTCGGCCACCTCGCGGAACGCCTCCAGCATCCCGTCCATACGCGGCGAATGGAACGCGTGGCTGACCGTCAGCCGCTTGGTCTTACGGCCCAGGGCCTCGAACGACGCCGCGACCGCGACGGCCGCGTCCTCGTCACCCGCGACGACCACCGACGTCGGCCCGTTGAGCGCGGCGATGGACACGCGCTCGGTGAGCAGCGGCGCCACCTCGTCCTCCGCCGCCTGAACGGCGATCATCGCACCGCCCGTGGGCAGCGCCTGCATCAACCGACCACGCGCGGCCACCAACTTCGCCGCGTCGGAGAGGGAGAGCACACCCGCCACATGGGCGGCGGCCAGCTCACCGATCGAATGACCGGAGAGGAAGTCGGCCTTGAGGCCCCACGCCTCGACCAGCCGGAACAGCGCCACCTCGATGGCGAACAGCGCGGGCTGGGTGAAGCCGGTCCGGTCCAGCGCCTCGGCGTCGTCCCCGAACAGCACATCCCGCAGCGGCCGCTCCAGATGCGCGTCCAGATGTGCGCACACCTCGTCCAGCGCGTCCGCGAACACCGGGAAGGACTCATACAGCTCACGGCCCATGCCGAGCCGCTGACTGCCCTGCCCCGTGAACAGGAACGCCACCTTGCCACCGGCCACCGAACCCTCGACCAGGCCCGGCACCTCGGACTCGCCCCGCGCCAGCGCGACGAGACCGGCCGGCGGCCCGTCCCCGCCCTCGGCGGTGAGCACGGCCCGGTGGTCCAGGGCGGCACGGGTCGTGGCCAGCGAGTACGCCACATCCAGGGCGGCCGGTGCGGACTCGCCGCCGAGGTGGGCCAGCAGCCGTTCAGCCTGCCCCCGCAACGCGGCCCGGGACTTGGCCGAGAGCACCCACGGCACCGTGGGCGGTACCACCGCCGGAGCGGCGGACACCGGGTGCTCCTCCGGAGCCGGGGCCTGCTCCAGCAGGGTGTGGGCGTTGGTTCCGCTGATGCCGAACGAGGACACCGCGGCCCGGCGCGGACGGCCGGTCTCCGGCCACGGCCGGGCCTCGGTGAGCAGCTCCAACTCGCCCGCCGACCAGTCCACATGCGGGGTCGGCTCGTCCACGTGCAGCGTCCGCGGCAGCACACCGTGACGCATCGCCAGCACCATCTTCAGCACACCCGCGACGCCGGCCGCGGCCTGCGTGTGCCCGATGTTGGACTTGATGGAGCCCAGCCACAGCGGCTGCCCCTCCGGCCGCTCCTGGCCGTAGGTGGCCAGCAGCGCCTGCGCCTCGATCGGGTCACCCAGCGTCGTCCCCGTGCCATGCGCCTCGACCGCGTCCACCTCGGACGTCGACAGCCCGGCGCTCGCCAGGGCCTGCCGGATCACCCGCTGCTGCGACGGACCATTCGGCGCCGTCAGGCCGTTGGACGCACCGTCCTGGTTGATGGCCGAGCCACGGACGACCGCGAGCACCTCATGGCCGTTGCGCCGCGCGTCCGAGAGCCGCTCGACCAGCAGCATGCCGATGCCCTCACCCCAGCCGGTGCCATCCGCACCCGCCGCGAACGCCTTGATCCGGCCGTCCGCCGCAAGACCACGCTGACGGCTGAAGTCCACGAACGCACCCGGCGTCGACATCACCGTCACACCACCGGCCAACGCCAACGAGCACTCACCCGCCCGCAACGCCTGAACCGCCCAGTGCAACGCCACCAACGACGACGAACACGCCGTGTCCACCGTCACCGAAGGACCCTCAAGCCCCAACGCGTACGACACCCGGCCCGACAGCACACTCGCCGCGTTGCCGGTGCCCAGGAACCCGTCGTCGCCGTTCGGCGAGTGGAGCACGAGCGACATGTAGTCCTGGCCGTTGGTGCCCGCGAACACACCGACCTGCTGACCGCGCAGCGTGGTCGGATCGATCCCCGCCCGCTCGAACGCCTCCCAGGACGTCTCCAGCAGCAACCGCTGCTGCGGATCCATGGCAAGCGCCTCACGCGGCGAAATACCGAAGAACGCCGCGTCGAAGTCCCCCGCGTCGGAGAGGAATCCACCCGCACGGACATAGCTGGTGTACTCGCCCGCGCCCTGCGGGTCATACAGCGACTCCAGATCCCAGCCACGGTCGGCCGGGAACTCCGTCACCGCATCCTGACCCGACACCAGCAGCCGCCACAGCTCCTCCGGACTGTCCACCCCGCCCGGGAAACGGCAGCTCATACCCACGATCGCGATCGGGTCATCGGCGACCGCCACCGCCGTGGCCGGCACACCGCCCACGGCCCCGGCCGCGTCCTCCTCACCCAGGATCTCCGTACGAAGGTGAACGGCGACCGCCGAGGACGACGGGTAGTCGTACACCAGGGTCGGCGGCAGCCGCAGCCCGGTCACGGTGTTCAGCCGGTTGCGCAGCTCCACAGCGGTCAGCGAATCGAAACCCAGCTCCCGGAACGCCCGGTCGGCCTCCACCGCCTCCGCATCGGAGTGACCGAGCACATCAGCCACAGCCGAACGCACCAGATCCAGCAGCAGCCGCTCACGCTCCGCCGCCGGGACCCCCGCGAGCCGCCGGACCAACGAAGACTCGTCCTCGCCGCCGGTCATCGCCGCCCGCAAGCCCTCGGCCTCCAGCGCGGTACGCACCTCGGGCAGCTCCAGCAACAGCGGGCTCGGCCGCGAGGCGGTGAAGCCGGGAGCCAACCGCGCCCAGTCGATGTCCGCGACCGTCACCGCGGTCTCGTCCAGGTCCAGGGCGCGCTGCAACGCGGCGATGGCCAGCTCCGCCGCCATCGGCGGCACACCGCCACGGCGCATCCGCTGCTCCAGCGCATCGTCCGCGGCCATCCCACCCTCGGCCCACGGTCCCCAGGCCACCGACGTGGCAGGCAAGCCCTCGGCCCGACGCCGCTCGGCCAACGCGTCCAGGAAAGCGTTGGCAGCCGCGTAATTGGCCTGACCCGCCGCACCCATCGAGCCCGCGAACGAAGAGAACAGAACGAAAGCCGTCAGATCCAGATCCCGCGTCACCTCATGCAGACAAGCCGCGGCATCGGCCTTGGCCCGCAGCACCGAGACAAACCGCTCAGGCGTCAACGACTCCAGAACACCATCGTCCAACACCCCCGCCGCGTGCACCACCGCCGTCAAAGGGAACTCGCCGGGGAGGTCGGCCAGCAGCCCGGCCAGCGCCTCCCGGTCGGCCACATCACACGCGGCAACGGTGACCTGGGCGCCCGACTCCCTCAGCTCATCACGCAGTTCGGCCGCGCCGGGAGCCTCAAGGCCACGGCGACTGGTGAGCACCACATGTTCGGCACCCCGGTCGACCAGCCAACGGGCCACATGCGCACCCAGCGCACCCGTGCCACCCGTCACCAGCACCGAACCCGCGCCCGGCCGCCAGTCACGGCCACGCCCGGTCTTGGCCGACCGGCTCAGCCGGCGCCCGAAGACACCGGAGGCGCGCACCGCCACCTGGTCCTCGCCCTCGCCACCGGCCAGCACGCCCGCGAGCCGCGACAGCGCCCGGTCATCCACCAACTCCGGCAGATCGACCAGACCACCCCACCGCTCGGCCAGTTCCAGTGCGGCGACCCGGCCCAGGCCCCAGACCCGGGCCTGCCACGGGTCCACCGGACTGTCGGACCGGCCGGTCGAGACCGCGCCCCGCGTGGCCACCCACAGCGGCCCGGCCACGCCCAGATCGCCCAGCGCCTGCGCCAGGGCGGCCGTACGGACCAGCCCGTCGGCGTTCTCGGCGTTCTGGGCGAGGGACGGCAGCGCGAACACGCCGGCCACCGGTGCGTCGGCGACCGCCTCGCGCAGCCGCTCGGCCATGCCCGTACGGTCCCCGGCGGTCAGCTCGACCCGCTGGACCTCGGCGCCGCGCGCCGACAGCGTCCGTACGACCTCCTCGGCCAGCGGGCCGTCCGCCGCCTCGGCCCTGGTGACGACCAGCCAGCGGCCGGTCAGCGTCCCCTCGGCGCGCGCGGCCACCGGCTTCCAGATCACCTGGTAGCGCCAGGCGTCCACGGTGGACCGCTCGCTCTGGCGGCGGCGCCACGAGGACAGCATCGGCAGGACGGCGCCCAGCGAGGAGAGCGCGTCGGCGTCCGCGTCCTCGGACTGGAGCGCCCCGGCGAGGGCCTCCAGATCCTCGCGCTCCACGGCCTCCCAGAACCGCGCGTCCACGGAATCCACCGCCGCGGCGGCCTCGCGGACCTCCTCCGGGTCCTCCACCCAGAAGCGCTGCCGCTGGAACGCATACGTCGGAAGCTCGACCCCACGGGCCCCCGTACCGGCGAAGAACGCCCGCCAGTCCACGGCGAGCCCCCGGGTGTGGAGGGCGGCGAGGGCGGCCGTCAGCGCGACCGGCTCGGCATGTCCCTTACGGAGCGCCGAGACGAAGGCGGGAGCGGCGTCGCCGGACACGCACTCCTGAGCCATCGCGGTGAGCACACCGTCGGGACCCAACTCCACGTAGCTGGTGACACCTTGAGCTTCCAGGGTGCGTATGCCGTCGAGGAAGCGCACGGCTTCCCGGACGTGGCGCACCCAGAAGTCGGGGGTGGTGATCTCCTCGACGGAGACCAGCTCACCCGTCAGATTGGACACGATCGGGATCCGCGGGGCCTCGTAGGTCAGCCCCTCGGCCACCTCGCGGAACGCCTCCAGCATCCCGTCCATCCGCGGCGAATGGAACGCGTGGCTCACCGTCAGCCGCTTGGTCTTCCGGCCCTCCGCCTCGAAGAACGCCGCGATCTCCACCGCCGCGTCCTCATCACCCGCGATCACCACCGACGTCGGCCCGTTCAGCGCGGCAATCGAGACCCGCTCGGTCAGCAGCGGCGCCACCTCGTCCTCCGACGCCTGCACCGCGATCATCGCCCCACCGCCGGGCAACTCCTGCATCAACCGGCCACGCGCCGCCACCAACGCCGCAGCGTCCGCCAGCGAGAGCACACCGGCCACATGGGCCGCCGCCAGCTCACCGATCGAATGACCGGACAGGAAGTCCGCCCGCAGCCCCCACGCCGCCACCAACCGGAACAACGCCACCTCGACCGCGAACAACGCGGGCTGAGTGAACCCCGTCCGATCCAGAACCGCCGCGTCATCCCCGAACAGCACCGTCTTCAACGGCCGATCCAGATGCGCGTCCAGCTCCGCACACACCTCATCCAACGCATCCGCGAACACCGGATACGCCTCGTACAGCTCACGCCCCATCCCCAACCGCTGACTCCCCTGCCCCGTGAACAGGAACGCCACCTTGCCGCCCTCGGCCACCGTGCCCCGGACCAGTCCGGCCGCCGTACGCCCCTCGGCGAGCGCCGCCAGGCCGGACAGCAGCCCGTCCCGGTCCGCGCCGACGACCACCGCGCGCCGCTCCAGCGCCGCCCGGCCCGTCGCCAGCGCGTAGCCGACGTCCGCGGTGTCCGGCTCGGGGAGGGTGCCGAGATGGGCCAGGAGCCGTCCGGCCTGACCCCGCAGGGCGGCCTCGGACTTGGCCGAGAGGACCCAGGGCACCGCCGGCGGCTCCGCCGCCGGACCGGCGGCGGGGATCTCCTCCGGGGCCGGGGCTTCCAGGACGGCGTGCGCGTTCGTACCGCTCACACCGAACGACGAGACCGCCGCCCGGCGCGGCCGGTCGAGCTCCGGCCACGACCGGGCCTCGGTCAGCAGCTTGATATCGCCCGCCGCCCAGTCCACATGCGGGGTGGGCTCGTCGATGTGCAACGTCCGCGGCAGCACACCGTGGCGCATCGCCATGACCATCTTGATGATGGCCGCGACTCCGGCGGCGGCCTGCGTATGACCGATGTTGGACTTGATGGACCCCAGCCACAGCGGCCGGCCCTCGGGGCGGCCCTGGCCGTACGTGGCGAGCAGCGCCTGCGCCTCGATGGGGTCACCCAGCGTCGTCCCCGTACCGTGCGCCTCCACCAGATCGACATCCGCGGTGGTCAGGCGGGAGTTGGCCAGCGCCTGCCGGATGACGCGCTGCTGGGACGGGCCGTTCGGCGCGGTCAGACCATTGCTCGCACCGTCCTGGTTGATCGCGGTGCCCCGCACGACCGCCAGCACCGGATGGCCATTGCGCCGCGCGTCCGACAGCCGCTCCACCAGCAGCATGCCCGCACCCTCGGCCCAGCCCGTCCCGTCCGCCGAGGCCGCGAAGGACTTGCAGCGGCCGCTGGTCGACAGACCGCCCTGACGGCTGAAGTCGATGAAGGTCTCCGGCGTGGCCATGACGGTGACACCGCCGGCCAGGGCGAGCGAGCATTCGCCGTTGCGCAGCGCCTGCGCCGCCAGGTGCAGGGCCACCAGCGACGACGAACACGCCGTGTCGACGGTAACCGCCGGGCCCTCCAGGCCGAAAGTGTAGGCGACCCGGCCGGAGGCGACACTGCCCGCGGAGCCGGTGCCCAGATAGCCCTCCAGCCCCTCGGGGACGGCGTTCAGGCGGGACAGATAGTCGTGGTACATGACGCCGGCGAAGACACCGGTCTTGCTGCCGCGCATCGCCGTCGGGTCGATGCCCGCGCGCTCGAACGCCTCCCAGGACGTCTCCAGCAGCAGCCGCTGCTGCGGATCCATGGCGAGGGCCTCACGTGGCGAGATGCCGAAGAAGTCCGGGTCGAACTCGGCCGCGTCGTGGAGAAAACCGCCCTGCCCGGTGGAGCTGGTGCCCGCCTTGTCGGGGTCGTCGCTCAGCAGCCCGTCCAGATCCCAGCCACGGTCGGCCGGGAAGTCGGAGATGGCGTCCACGGAATCCGTGACCAGCCGCCACAGCTCCTCGGGGGTGGTGACCCCACCCGGGTAGCGGCAGCTCATGCCGACGATGACGATCGGATCGTCGCCCGTGACGGCCACGGCCGTCACGGGCGCCGCCACGCCCTCGTCCGCCTGATCGCCCACCAGCTCGGTGCGCAGATGGCGGGCGAGGGCCGTCGGATCCGGGTAGTCGAAGATCAGGGTGGCGGGCAGCCGCAGTCCGGTCGCCGCATTGAGCTGATTGCGCAGTTCGACCGCCGTCAGCGAATCGAAGCCCAGCTCCTTGAACGCCCGGCCCTGTCCGATGGCCTCCGTACCCGCGTATCCGAGCACCGCCGCCACCTGCCCACGGACCAGGTCCAGCAGCAACCGCTCCCGCTCCGGCTCCGGCAGCCCGGTGAGCCGCCGCGTCAGGTCCGGCTCGCCCGCCCCGGCCGCGGCATCCACCGCACGCCGCGCCGGCACCCGCACCAGACCGCGCAACAGCGGTGAGATCGCACCCGCCGCGGCCTGTGTGCGCAAGCCCGCGAGATCCACCCGCATCGCCACCAGGGACGCCTCGCCCACGGACAGCGCGGTGTCGAAGAGCGTCAAGCCCTCCGCCACGGGCAGCGGGGGAAGTCCCGCCCGCCGCATCCGGGCGATATCGGCCTCGTCGAGCGTGTCGCCCATACCGCCGCCGGCCCACAGGCCCCAGGCCAGGGCGGTGCCGGGCAGACCACGCGCCGCACGGTGCTGCGCCAGCGCGTCCAGGAAGAGGTTGGCGGCGGCGTAGTTGCCCTGCCCCGGACTGCCGAACACCGCGGCGACCGACGAGAACAGCACGAACGCCGTCAGGTCCAGATCCTGGGTCAGCTCATGCAGATTCCAGGCCGCGTCCACCTTCGGCCGCAGGACCCCGGCCAGCCGCTCCGGCGTCAGGGATCCGATCACCCCGTCGTCCAGCACACCTGCGGTGTGCACCACGCCGGTCAGCGGATGTCCGGCCGGAACCGCCGCCAGCACCTCGGCCAGCGCCTCGCGGTCCGCCACATCGCACGCCGCCCAGCGCACCTCCGCGCCCGAACCGGCCAGCTCGGCGCTCAGCTCGGCGGCACCGGGCGCCGCCTCGCCCCGACGGCTCACCAGCAGCAGATGCCGTACCCCGTACTCGGCCACCAGACGCCGGGCGAACAGACCGCCCAGCGAGCCGGCGGCACCGGTCACCAGCACCGTGCCGTCCGGGTTCCACTCCGGGGCCCGGTTCTCGGCCACGGACACGGCACGGGCGAGCCGCGGAATCCTGAGGACACCCAGCCGGACCGCGATATCGGGTTCGCCGCTCTCCAGCGCCGCGGGGAGGGCGGCGAATCCGTCCGCACGGCCGTCGACGTCGATCAGGACGAAGCGGTCCGGGTTCTCGGACTGCGCCGAACGCAGCAGGCCCCGCACCGCGGCGCCCGCCAGGTCCGCCACTGGCTCATCGGCCCCGGTGGCCAGCGCCCCCGAGGTCAGCACAGCCAGTCGGGTGTCCGCGAACCGCTCGTCGCCCAGCCACGCCTGCACCAGCGCCAGCGCCTCGGCGGCGGCCCGGTGCGCGGCACCGGCCACGTCCCCGCCGGCCTGTGCGGAGGGTGCGACCAGCACGACCCGCGGTACGGCCGCACCGGCTTCGATCGCCGCGGTCAGCGCCGCGAGATCCGGGTACACGGTGGCCTCGGCGCCCGCGCCCGCCGCACCGCGTGCGAGGTCGTCGGAGCCCAGCACCGCCCACCGGCCACCGCCCGCGGCGGCGGCACCCGCGAGTTCGATCCACTCCAGGCGGAACAACGACTCGTGATACTCCGTACGCGCGCTCCGAAGCTGCTCGGCCGAGACCGGACGCAACCGCAATGCCTCGACCGCCGCGACCGGCGCGCCGGCCGCGTCCGCGATCTCCAGCCGCACCCCGTCACCCGCGACGGGCGCCAACCGCACCCGCAGTGCCGAAGCCCCACTCGCGTAGAGCGACACCCCGCTCCACGCGAACGGCAGCCGCCCCTCCCCGCCGGTATTGCCCAGCCCCTCAAGCCCCACGGCGTGCAGAGCCGAATCCAGCAACGCCGGATGCAGACCGAACCGGCCCGCCTCCTCCACCGCGTCCTCGGGCAGGGTCACCTCGGCGAAGATCTCGCCATCACGCCGCCACGCCCTGCGCAGCCCCCGGAACACCGGCCCATACGCGAAACCGATGTCCAGCAAGCCCTCATAGCGGCCGTCGAGCTCGACCTCGGCCGCGTCCGCCGGAGGCCATGCGCTCAGCTCGAACGACGCCTCCGGCGTGCCACCGGACGACAGCACACCGCTGGCGTGCCGGGTCCACGGCTCCTCGACCGGCAGCCCCTCCAGCCGGGAGTGCAGCGACAACGGCCGCCGGCCCGCGCCGTCGGCGGCGCCGACGGCGAGCCGCAGCTGCACACCGCCCCGCTCGGGCAGCGCCAACGGCACTTCCAGTGTCAGCTCTTCCAGATGGTCACAACCCACCTGGTCACCGGCCCGGACCGCCAACTCCACAAGAGCGGTGCCCGGCAGCAGAACCGTGTCCAGGATGGTGTGCTCCGCCAGCCACGGATGAGTGGACAGCGCCAGCCGACCGGTGAACAGCATCCCGTCCGCGTCCGGCAGCTCAGCACTCGCCCCCAGCAGCGGATGCCCCGCCTCGCCCAGACCCACGGCGGCCACATCACCGAGGAACAGCGACGAGACCTTCGGCCAGAACCGCTGCCGCTGGAAGGCGTAGGTCGGCAACTCGACCTGCGTCGCAGTCCTTCCGGCGTAGAACGCGGCCCAGTCCACCGCCACACCACGCACATGCGCCCGCGCCACGGCCGTCGTCAGCGACTCCGCCTCGCCACGCTCCTTGCGCAGCACGGAAACGAAGGCAGCCCCCTCACCGGTCACACACTCCTGCGCCGCCGCGGTGAGCACACCATCCGGACCCAACTCGACAAACGTAGCGACACCCTTGGCCTCCAGAGCCCGCACCCCATCGAGGAAGCGGACGGCTTCCCGCACATGGCGCACCCAGAAGTCCGGACTCGTGACCTCCTCCGCCGACACCACGGCACCGGTGAGATTGGACACGATCGGGATCCGCGGGGCCTCGTACGTCAGCCCCTCGGCCACCTCACGGAACGCCTCCAGCATCCCGTCCATCCGCGGCGAATGGAACGCGTGACTCACCGTCAGCCGCTTGGCCTTCCGACCCTGCGCCTCGAAGAACGCCGCGATCTCCAGCGCCACGTCCTCATCACCCGCGATCACCACCGACGTCGGCCCGTTCAGCGCGGCAATGCTCACCCGCTCGGTCAGCAGCGGCACCACCTCGTCCTCCGACGCCTGCACCGCCACCATCGCACCACCCGACGGCAACTCCTGCATCAACCGACCACGCGCCGCCACCAACACCGCAGCATCCGCCAGCGACAACACACCCGCCACATGCGCGGCCACCAACTCACCAATCGAATGCCCGGACAGAAAATCGGCCTTGACACCCCACGCCTCCACCAACCGGAACAACGCCACCTCGACCGCGAACAACGCGGGCTGAGTGAAACCCGTCCGATCCAGAACCGCCGCATCATCCCCGAACAGCACATCCCGCAACGGCCGATCCAGATGCGCGTCCAGCTCCGCACACACCTCATCCAACGCATCCGCAAACACCGGATACGCCTCGTACAACTCACGCCCCATCCCCAACCGCTGACTCCCCTGCCCCGTGAACAGGAACGCCACCCGGCCACCGGTCACCGAGTCCTGAACCACCCCGGCGGCGGTACGGCCCTCCGCAAGCGCCTCCAGACCGGCCAGCAACCCGTCCCGGCCGTCCGTGACCACCGCCGCCCGCTCTTCGAGCGCCGACCGGCCGATGGCCAGGGAAAAGCCGAGATCCACCAGCCGGGACCCGGTCTCTCCCGCGAGATGGTCGCGCAGCCGCCCGGCCTGCGCCCGCAGCCCCTCCGGCGTCTTGCCCGAGAGCACCAACGGCAGCACATCCACCGCCGGACCGTCCCCCTCGGCCGCGGACCCGGCCGGGTCCGCCCCGTCCAGCGGCGCCTGCTCCAACACCGCATGCGCGTTGGTGCCACTGAAGCCGAACGAGGAGACGCCCGCACGACGCGGCTGCCCGGTCTCCGGCCACGGCCGCGTCTCGGTCAGCAGCTCGATGTCGCCCGCCGACCAGTCCACATGCGGCGACGGCTCGTTCACGTGCAACGTACGCGGCAGCACACCATGCCGCATCGCCAGCACCATCTTCATCACACCGGCGACACCCGCCGCCGCCTGCGTATGGCCGATGTTCGACTTCACCGACCCCAGCCACAACGGCCGGTCCTCCGGACGGTCCTGGCCATACGTCGCCAGCAGCGCCTGCGCCTCGATCGGGTCGCCCAACGACGTACCCGTACCGTGCGCCTCCACCGCGTCCACCTCGGACGCCGTCAGACCCGAATTCGCCAGCGCCTGCCGGATCACCCGCTGCTGCGACGGACCGTTCGGCGCCGTCAGCCCATTCGACGCACCGTCCTGGTTCACCGCCGTACCACGCACGACCGCCAGCACCGGGTGGCCATTGCGCCGCGCGTCCGACAGCCGCTCCACGAGCAGCATGCCCACACCCTCGGACCAGCCCGTGCCGTCCGCACCCGCCGCGAACGCCTTGATCCGGCCGTCCCGCGCGAGCCCCCGCTGACGGCTGAACTCGATGAACGCGCCCGGGGTGGACATCACGGTCACCCCACCGGCCAGCGCCATGGAGCACTCACCGGCGCGCAGCGCCTGGACCGCCGAGTGAAGGGCGACCAACGAGGAGGAGCAGGCGGTGTCGATGGTGAGGGCCGGACCCTCCAGCCCGAAGGTGTACGCCAGCCGGCCCGAGATCACGCTCGCCGCGTTGCCCGTGCCCACATGGCCGTCGACGCCGTCCTGTTCACCGTCCAGCAGTACCGACAGATAGTCCTGGCCATTGGTGCCGACGAAAACGCCGGCCGTGGAACCGCGCAATGTCGCCGGGTCGATCCCGGCCCGCTCGAACGCCTCCCAGGACGTCTCCAGCAGCAACCGCTGCTGCGGATCCATGGCGAGGGCCTCACGCGGCGAGATCCCGAAGAACGCCGCGTCGAACTCCGCCGCGTCATGGAGGAATCCACCATCACGGGCGTACGAGGTGCCCGGTTGATCCGGGTCCGGGTCGTACAGCGCCTCCAGGTCCCAGCCCCGGTCCGTGGGCATACCCGAGATCGCGTCCGCACCGGACATGAGCAGCCGCCACAGCTCCTCGGGAGTACCCACATCGCCCGGGAACCGGCAGCTCATCGCCACGATCGCGATCGGCTCGTCATCGGCCACCGTGGCATCCGCCACCGCCGGGCCGCCGCCGGCGGCGGCCGTATGCCCGCCCAGAAGCTCGCTGAACAGATGGTCGGCAAGGGCGACCGGCGTCGGGTAGTCGTAGATGAGCGTGGCGGGAAGGCGCAGATCAGTGGCCGCGTTCAGACCGTTTCGCAGCTCAACCGCGGTCAGCGAGTCGAAACCGATCTCCCGGAACGCCCGCTCGGCGCTGACCTCCGCCACATCGGCATGACCCAGCACCCCCGCGACATGGGTACGCACCAGATCCAGCAGTGCCCGCGTCCGCTCCGCCTCGGGCAGCCCGAGCAGCCGCTCGGCCAGCGCGGAAGCCGACTCGCGCCCGCCCTCACCACGTCCGCCGGCCTCCCGTCCACCGGCGTCCCGCGGCCGCGACAGCTCGGCCAGCAGCGGACTCGGCCGCACCGCGGTGAACGTCGCCAGGAAGAGCTCCCAGTCGACATCCGCCACCGTGACGACGGTTTCCGGGCGGGACAGGACCCGCTGAAGGGCGACCAGGTTCAGATCCGGCGCCATCGCACGCAGGCCACGGCGGCGCAGC
>NZ_JANIIC010000010.1 GCF_024519315.1 Streptomyces malaysiensis subsp. samsunensis
CTAGGGTGCGGCCCTCCGGTGCACGGTGGCCAGGGCGACCGTCGCGGTCGTCGTCAGGCGGCGATGACCTCGACGCCGACCTTGGCGGCAACCTCGGCGTGCAGACGGACCGAGACCTGGTGCGCGCCCAGGGTCTTGATCGGGGACTGCACCTCGATCCGGCGCTTGTCCACGTCCGGGCCACCCGCGTCCTTGATCGCCGAAGCGATGTCGGCCGGGGTGACGGAGCCGAACAGCCGGCCGGCATCGCCGGCACGGGTCTTCAGCCGGACCTTGACGCCCTCGAGCCGAGCCTTGACCTCATTGGCCTGCTCGATCGTGGCGATCTCGCGGATGCGACGACCGCGGCGGATCTGCTCGACGTCCTTCTCGCCGCCCTTGGTCCAGCGGATCGCCAGACCACGGGGAACGAGGTAGTTACGGGCGTAACCGTCCTTGACGTCCACGACGTCACCGGCAGTGCCGAGGCCGGAGACCTCGTGGGTGAGGATGATCTTCATGACTCGGTCACCCTTCCCTTATCGCGCGGTGGAGGTGTAGGGCAGCAGCGCCATCTCACGGCTGTTCTTCACGGCCGTGGCGACGTCACGCTGGTGCTGGGTGCAGTTGCCGGTGACCCGGCGGGCACGGATCTTGCCGCGATCGGAGATGAACTTCCGCAGCAGGTTCGTGTCCTTGTAGTCGACGTAGGAGATCTTCTCCTTGCAGAACACGCAAACCTTCTTCTTAGGCTTGCGAGCAGGCGGCTTCGCCATTGTCTCTCTCCAGTGTGATCAAGAAGTGTGTGCTGGTCGCCCTGACCAGACCGCGCGCTGTTTCACGTGAAACAACGCCTCGTTTCACGTGAAACAACGCCTCGGGTCTAGAAGGGCGGCTCGTCCGAGTAGCCGCCGCCGGAGTTGCCGGAGCCGCCGCCCCAGCCACCACCGCCGCCGCCGCCACCCTGGCCGCCAGCCGGTGCGCTGGTCGCCCACGGGTCGTCGGCCGGTGCGCCGCCGCCCTGCTGACCGCCGCCGGAGCCACCGCCCCAGCCACCGCCCTGCCCGCCACCGCCGCCATAGCCGCCCTGACCACCGCGACCGGTGGTCTTGGTGACCTTGGCTGTGGCGTTGCGCAGACTGGCGCCGACCTCGTCGACATCCAGCTCATAGACCGTGCGCTTGATCCCCTCACGGTCCTCGTAGGACCGCTGCTTCAGCCGGCCCTGCACGATGACGCGCATACCGCGCTGGAGCGACTCGGCCACGTTCTCCGCGGCCTGCCGCCACACCGAGCACGTGAGAAAGAGGCTCTCGCCGTCCTTCCACTCGTTGGTCTGCCGGTCGAAGGTACGGGGAGTGGACGCGACGCGGAACTTCGCGACCGCCGCACCGGACGGGGTGAAACGCAGCTCGGGGTCGTCGACGAGATTGCCGACGACCGTGATGACGGTCTCGCCTGCCATTGGGGGAACCTCTCGGCGGGTACTGCTGGGCTGCTTGCTACTCGTTGCGATACGGCCCCGATGACCGCTGAACGCTTACGCGTCAGTGGGTCTCGGGACGGAGGACCTTGGTCCGGAGGACCGACTCATTCAGGTTCAGCTGGCGGTCGAGCTCCTTGACGACCGCAGGCTCGGCCTGAAGGTCGATGACCGAGTAGATGCCCTCGGGCTTCTTCTTGATCTCATACGAGAGACGACGACGGCCCCAGGTGTCGACCTTCTCGACCTTGCCATCGCCCTCACGGACAACGGAAAGGAAGTTCTCGATCAGCGGGGAGACAGCGCGCTCCTCGAGATCGGGGTCGAGGATGACCATCACCTCGTAGTGACGCATGTGGAACCCACCTCCTTTGGACTCAGCGGCCACGGTCGATCCGTGGCAGGAGGGTCGTGATGCGTATCCGCTTCGGCGTCCGTACAGACACCACCGCGGACGGTACACAGTACCCGGCTACGGCCGCCCGCTTGAAATCCGGGCGTCTTAGCCCGCAATCTGTACACATCGGGTGTGAGCGGCATTACAGTTCGCCGCCTTGCTCTATGTGCCTACCTGGAGGTGGCCCATGGCACAGGCAGCACGACCCCATCACGGCTTGCTCTCCTTCCTGGACACCGATGGCAAGCCGCATCCCGTTCAGAACGCCTTCGCCGTGACCACGCTGGTGATCGGGGCGATCGCCTTCATCACGGCGCATTTCACCCAGCTCCACCTGGTCAGCTCCTGGACCGGGCTCGTCGGGATGCTCACCGGCGCCTGGGGCCAGCTGATCTCCGCGACCACCGGCGAGCGGTTCGTGCTGATCATCGGGCTCGGTGCCTCGGCGGTCGGCTTCTACCTCGGTATGGCACACGGAGGGCTCTTCGGCGGCGTGCTGGGCTGAGCCCGCCAGGGCCCGGTTGCCCCAGGCCCGAACGGGGCGCGTCCCGGTCGCAGTAGGCTTCGGCGCGAGAGCCGGAGCCCCGACCCTGGGGACAAACCTGCCGAGGAGCGCCCCACATGAGCCTGACCCTGAGGACGATCAGCCGAGAGCAGCATCTGGCGTACATCCAGAGCCTGCCGGCGGCCAGCCACATGCAGGTCCCGGCATGGGCCGACGTCAAGTCGGAGTGGCGCTCGGAGAGCCTCGGCTGGTTCGACACCACGGGTCAGCTCGTCGGCGCCGGTCTCGTCCTCTACCGTCAGCTGCCCAAGATCAAGCGCTATCTCGCCTATCTCCCCGAGGGCCCGGTCATCAACTGGTACGCGCCCAACCTGGAGGACTGGCTGCGTCCGATGCTCGCGCATCTGAAGCAGCAGGGCGCGTTCTCCGTGAAGATGGGCCCGCCGGTCATCATCCGCCGCTGGGATGCCAACGCGATCAAGTCCGGCATCCAGAGCCCCGACGTCAAGCGGCTGCGCGATGTGGAGGCCACCTTCATCGAGCCGCGCGCCTTCGAGGTCGCCGAGCGGCTGCGGCGCATGGGCTGGCAGCAGGGCGAGGACGGCGGGGCCGGCTTCGGTGACGTCCAGCCGCGGTACGTCTTCCAGGTGCCGCTGGAGAACCGCTCCCTGGAAGATGTCCACAAGAGCTTCAACCAGCTGTGGCGCCGCAACATCAAGAAGGCCGAGAAGGCCGGTGTCGAGGTCGTCCAGGGCGGCTACGAGCATCTGCCCGAGTGGCAGCGGCTCTACGAGATCACCGCGGAGCGCGACCACTTCCGGCCCCGCCCGCTCAGCTACTTCCAGCGCATGTGGACGGCCCTCAACACCGAGGACCCCAACCGGATGCGGCTGTACTTCGCGATGCACGAGAACGAGGCCGTGGCCGCCGCGACGATGCTGATCGTCGGCGGCCATGTCTGGTACTCCTACGGCGCCTCCGCCAACCACAAACGCGAGGTCCGGCCCTCGAACGCGATGCAGTGGCGGATGCTCCGCGACGCCTACGCGCTGGGCGCGACCGTCTACGACCTGCGCGGCATCAGCGACTCCCTCGATGAGACAGATCATCTCTTCGGCCTGATCCAGTTCAAGGTGGGCACCGGCGGGCAGGCTGCCGAATACCTCGGCGAGTGGGACTTCCCGCTCAACAAGCTCCTGCACAAGGCGCTCGACATCTACATGTCGCGCCGCTGACCTCGATTCGCTGTTTCCCATATCTCCAATACACCGCGGCTACGAGAAAGGTTCCGGGACCGGTCAATGGCGCTCACCCTCTACGTCGACACCGCGCGCTGGCGGGCGCACCAGCAGATGGTGATCCAGCAGTTCCCAGGGATAGTCCCGGTCTGCAAAGGCAACGGCTACGGCTTCGGCCATGAACGGCTGGCCGAGGAAGCGGCCCGCATCGGCAGCGACATCCTCGCCGTCGGGACCACGTACGAGGCCGCCCGGATGAAGGACTTCTTCAGTGGTGACCTGCTCGTGCTCACCCCCTTCCGCCGCGGCGAGGAACCGGTACCGCTGCCCGACCGGGTGATCCGCTCGGTCTCGTCGGTCGACGGCGTCTACGGCCTGGTGAACGCGCGTGTGGTCATCGAGGTCATGAGCAGCATGAAGCGGCACGGCATCACCGAGCAGGACCTGCCCAAGCTGCACGCCGCGATAGAGAACGTCCGGCTGGAAGGCTTCGCCATCCACCTCCCGCTCGACCGCACCGACGGCCTGGACGCGGTCGAGGAGGTCATCGGCTGGATGGACCGGCTGCGGGCGGCGCGGCTGCCGCTGCACACCATGTTCGTCAGCCACCTCAAGGCCGAGGAACTGGCCCGGCTACAGCAGCAGTTCCCGCAGACCCGCTTCCGGGCGCGCATCGGCACCCGGCTGTGGCTGGGCGACCACGATTCGACGGAGTACCGGGGCTCGGTGCTCGACGTCACCCGCGTCGCGAAGGGCGACCGCTTCGGCTACCGCCAGCAGAAGGCCGCCTCCGACGGCTATCTGGTCGTCGTGGCCGGCGGCACCTCCCACGGCGTCGGGCTGGAGGCGCCCAAGGCGCTGCACGGGATGATGCCCCGTGCCAAGGGGGTCGCCCGCGCCGGTCTCGCGACCGTCAACCGCAACCTCTCGCCGTTCGTATGGGCGGGCAAGCAGCGGTGGTTCGCCGAGCCGCCGCATATGCAGGTGTCCATCCTGTTCGTGCCCACCGAGGTCCCGGCGCCCCAGGTGGGGGACGAACTGGTGGCGCATCTGCGGCACACCACGACGCAGTTCGACCGGCTGCTCGACCGCTGAGTCCGCACCACCGGGAGGAGCTCCCGTCCGGAGCTCACTCCCGGTGGACGCCCCAGTCCACCAGCGCCGCGCCCTCGTACCGGGAAGCACGCCGCGCCTCCCCCAGCACGAACGCGTCCGGGGCCCGGTCCAGCACGCCTCCCCCTGGGTCGTCGGAACCGTCCTGGCGCACCGGGTCCCGCTCCGGCACCAGCGCGTCCCGGACGATCAGGGCGCACAGATAGAGCGTCCCCAGCAGATGCACGGCGATCGCCAGCTGATAGCCCTCGGCGGGCAGCCCCCGGTGCTGGTCGCCGCTGCCCGTGTACGCGAGGTACATCCAGATCCCGAGGAAGTACATGACCTCGCACGCCTGCCAGACCAGGAAGTCCCGCCAGCGCGGTCGGGCCAGGGCCGCCAGCGGGATCAGCCACAGCACGTACTGCGGTGAGTACACCTTGTTGGTGAGCACGAACGCCGCGACGATCAGGAAGCTCAGCTGGGCCAGGCGCGGACGGCGCGGGGCGCACAGGGCGAGCGCCGCCACTCCGACGCAGGCCAGGACCATCAGGACGGTCCCGTAGGTGTTGACATCCTCCAGGGGGTTCCCGGTGCGCTGCGAGATGATCAGCCACAGGGAGCCGAAGTCGACGGGGCGCTCCTGGCTGAAGGTGTAGAAGGTCTTCCACCCGTCGCGGATGTGCAGACCGCCCTGCGTGGAGACCATCACGGGGAGGTTCACCACGAGCCAGGCGGCCAAGGCGCCGCCCGCCGCCGTCCAGAAGGCCCGCAGCCGTCCCGCGCGGAGGCAGAGCAACAGCAGCGGGCCGAGCAGCAGCCCGGGGTAGAGCTTCGCGGCGGTCGCGAGCCCCAGCAGCACACCGGCGGCCAATGGGCGGCTGCGGGACCACATGAGCAGGGCGGCGGCCGTAAGGGCGACGGCGAACAGGTCCCAGTTGATGGTGGCCGTGAGCGCGAAGGCGGGGGCCAGGGCGACCAGCAGCGCGTCCCAGGGGCGGCGGCGGTGCGTACGGGCCACACAGACCGCGATCACCGCGGTGCAGACCATCAGCATGCCCGCGTTGACCAGCCAGTAGATCTGCTCACGGTCCTGGATGGAGCCGCCGTGCGGGGTCATCCAGGAGGCGACCTCCATGAAAAGGCCGGTGAGGACCGGGTACTCCAGGTACTGCATCCCGCCCGAGACGCTGTCCGGTATGCGGTCGAAGTACGGGACGAGGTCGATGGCGAAGCCGCGGCCGTTGTAGAGGTGCGGTATGTCGGAGTAGCAGGCGTGGGTGTACTGGGCGGTGGCGCCGTAGAACCAGCCGCCGTCGTAGCACGGCAGCTTCTGCGCCATGCCCAGGGCGAACATGCCGATGGCGACGATCGCCACGATCCGCACCGGGGTCCACCAGCCCGTGCCGAGCAGGGCCCGGCGCCCGGCCGGCCCACCGATCAGCTCGCTGCCGGCCGCGGCCACCGGGTCCTCGGAGGTCGGCCTGACGGGCTGGGCCTGTGGGTCCTCGCGCACGCTCATGGCCTCCATCCTGCCGTACGAGCCTCACGGGAGGAGTCAGGACCGCCCCAGCGGCCGCTGAGCGCGCCGCGGACGCCTGGGTGGGCTCCCCGGGCGGGGAGTGGTGTGCGAGAGGCGCAGAGGGCCGTCCAGGGCCTGGAACGGCGTCGGCCGCGCCGGAGCGGTATTCGCTCCGGCGCGGCCGGCGAGTGGTGAACGGATCGTACGGGGCTGCGGGCTAGTCCTTCTTGCGGCCCGATGGGCCGCCGAATATGCCACCGGAACCGCCGGGCGGCTCCGTGGTCGGCGACGAGGTCGGATCGCCCGGACCGCCGTTCCCGCCTCCGTTCTGGCCGCCGTTGCCGTTGCCGCCGTTGTCCTGGCAGTCGAGGTCCAGCGGGTCACAGGTGTCCGTCGGGCTGGGGCTGTCGGACGGCGACTCCGAGGGCGATTCCGACGGGGACTCCGAGGGGGACTCCGACGGGGACTCCGACGGCTTGTCCGTCGTCGGGGTCGGGCTCGGGCTCGCGCCGTCGCCGAAGACCTTCTCGCCGAGCGGAGTGGCCGCGGGGAAGTTCTTGACCGGCACACCCTCCAGGGCACCGCGCATGTAGTCGGCCCAGATCTGCGCCGGGAACGACGCACCGTGGATGGTCTCCTGACCGCCCACGCCGCGCATGGACAGGAACTTCTGGCTCTTGGCCTGGTCGTCCACCCGCCACATGCCGATCGCGGTGGACAGCTGCGGGGTGTAGCCGGAGAACCAGGCCGACTTGTTCTCGTCGGTGGTTCCGGTCTTGCCCGCGACCGGACGGCCGATCTTCGCCGAGGTGCCGGTGCCGTGCTGGACCACGTTCTCCAGGACGTCGGTGACGTTGTTCGCCACGTTCGAGTCGAACGCCCGCTTGAGCTCGGCGTCCTGCTTGTGGTCGTAGACGGGGCCGTTCTTGTCCTCGACCCGCTCCACCGAGTACGGATCGGCCTGCTGACCGCTGGCCGCGAAGGTGGCGTACGCCCCGGCGAGCCGGATGGCGCTGGGCGCGGAGGTGCCGAGCGAGAACGTCGGGGTGATCGAGGCCAGTTGCTCCTTGCTGAGGCCGGCCGCCAGGGCCGCGTCCCGCACCTTGTCGGTGCCGACGTCCATGCCCAGCTGGATGAACGGGGTGTTCACCGAGAACTGCATGGCGGTGCGCAGGCTGATCGGGCCCTTGTCCTCGTCACCGTCGTTCCTCTGGTGCCACTCCTTGCCGTCCTTGTCGTGCCAGACATTGCCGTCGTAGTCCCGCAGGGTCACCTTGTTGTCGCCGTTGTAGACACTGTTCGGCGCGACCAGGGTCCGCTCGGAGTCGGGTTGCTCCCGTGGTCCCTTCGGATCGCGGGCGCCATTGGTCATCGCGGCGGCCAGCACGAAGGGCTTGAAGGTCGAGCCCACCTGGACACCGGTGTAGTCGGCGTTGTTGCGGTAGTGCTCCAGCGCGTTCTTGCCGCCGTAGATGGCCACGATCTTGCCCGTCTTGGGCTCCACCGAGGCGCCGCCGAACTGGACGTACTTGTCCACCTCGCGCTGTTTCGGCTTGATGCTCTCCTTGGAGACCTTCTCGACCGCCCGGGTCAGCTCGCTGATCTTCTTCCGGTCGAAGGTGGTGTGGATCTGATAGCCGCCCTTGTCCAGCTGGGACTTGCTGATATTGGAGTTGGCGATGATGTAGTTGTCGGCGAGGTCCGTGAGGTAGCCGATCTGGCCCTGCTTGTTGGTGGCCACCTTGGGGTCCTGCGGCATCGGGAACCCCTTGCCGATCCACTCCTGGGCCTCGGTCCCGGGCATCCTGCGCACCGCGGCCTCACGCTTGAGGATCCACTCCCAGCGGCCCTTGGCCCGCTTGGTGTTGGCCTCCTTGGTGGCCGTGGCGCCGTAGCCACCATTGGGGTCGTAGAGGTTCGGGCCATTGAGCGTCGAGGCCAGGAAGGCGCTCTGGCTCGGCGTCAGGTCCTCGCAGTCCCGGTCGTAGTACGCACGGGCCGCCGCCTGGCAGCCATAGGCCCCGCGTCCGTAGTACGCGGTGTTGAGATACCCCGCGAGGATGTCGTCTTTGTCCATCTTGATTCCGACCTTGACGGAGATGAACAGTTCCTTGACCTTACGGGTGACGGTCTGCGACTGATCCAGGTAGGTGTTCTTCACGAACTGCTGGGTGATGGTCGAACCACTCTGGGTCGCCCCACCCTTCGCCATGTTGACGACCGCGCGGGCGATACCCATCGGGTCGACGCCGTTGTCGTCGTAGAAGCTGGCGTTCTCCGCGGAGATCACCGCGTTCTGCATGGACTTGGGGATCTTGCTGAGGGGGACGATCTGACGGTTGAGGTCACCACCGCCGGAGACCACCATCTGCTTGCCGTCCCCCCAGTAGTAGACGTTCTTCTGGGTCTGGGACGCGGCCTGGGCGGTCGGTACCTCCACCAGCAACAGTCCTATGCCGACGGCGCCGAGAAGTACCGCGAAGAAGAAGATGAAGGTGCCCGTCACCAGCCTCCAGGACGGGACCCAGCGCCGGAAACCCGACCTGCCCCCGCGCGGGTAGTCGATGAAGCGCTTCTTACCGGGGTCCCCATCGCCCCCCGAGCCACGTCGGCCACCACCACCTCCCCGGCGGCCGCCACCGCCGTGGCCAGGGCCTGGATCGGATACTCGTCTACGGCCACCGCCCCGTTGGGCGGCACGCCGGGCCGCCGCCCGGCCGCCGTAAGGACGCTCTTCCCCCTGCGGGGCGGCGCCGGAGCCGGCTGCGGCGTTGTGCGTCGGTGCTGCGCGGCGGCCGGACGGCTGCTGTCCGGCTCGCCGGGCCGCTGCTCGTCCGCCGCCTTGGGGCTGTGGCGGCTTGCGACGGTGCTCGCTCATGGAACGACTTCTCCTCGGGCAGGCGCTATCGCCTGAAAGCGGCAGATGGCTTCCGGTCCCCCCAGTGTGCGATCCGGCTGCACCAGGCAACCGGACGCACTGCATCCGGGACGAGGACGCATCGCGGCGTCACATGGTTCCCATAGGTCTGCATGGCGAACAGAGTACGCACGGTCAAAACCCGCCCAGCCGCCACCTTCACTCCATAACCGTCAGATTGAGTGCCACGAATTGATGATGTGACGGCGTTCACCGTGGTCCCTCTTGTCCCGCAAGGAGCACAGTTCTATCGTCTGGATGTATCGAGTCGATACATCAGCTCGACATAGCGGGTCCAAGAGAGAGGGGAGGCGGGGGATGAGCAGACGTTCCGGCGTGCTGGAGTTCGCCGTCCTCGGCCTGCTGCGCGAGTCCCCGATGCACGGATACGAGCTGCGGAAGCGGCTCAACACGTCACTCGGCGTCTTCCGTGCCTTCAGCTACGGCAGCCTCTATCCCTGCCTCAAGACGCTGGTCGGCAACGGCTGGTTGATCGAGGAGTCCGGCAGCGTCTCCCAGGACGCTCCCGCGACGCCGCTCTCCGGCCGCCGGGCGAAGATCGTCTACCGGCTCACGGCGGCGGGGAAGGACCGGTTCGAGGAGCTGCTCTCCCACACCGGGCCGGACGCCTGGGAGGACGAGCACTTCGGCGTCCGCTTCGCCTTCTTCGGCCAGACGTCACGAGACGTCCGGATGCGGGTGCTGGAAGGGCGGCGCAGCCGCCTGGAGGAGCGCCTGGACAAGATGCGCGCCGCCATGGCCCGCACCCGTGAGCGGCTGGACGACTACACCCTCGAGCTACAGCGGCATGGGATGGAGTCGGTCGAGCGCGAGGTGCGCTGGCTGAACGAGCTGATCGAGAGTGAGCGGGCCGGGCGCCACCAGCGCGGCGGCGCCGCCGGGCAGGACCGGACGACCGAGCGGGACGAGGACCGGCCGCCACAGCAGGACCAGTCAGGAGATACGGACGGCCCGCCCCGGCACCGGGGTGGTTCCCTGCCGGATCCGTCCGATGACACCGCCAAGTGAGGCCCGGCATCCGCTCGGCCTCGTCCAGTACACACAGGGAGCAACCGGAATGGGTTCGGTTCGTGTAGCCATCGTCGGTGTGGGTAACTGCGCCGCCTCGCTGGTGCAGGGCGTCGAGTACTACAAGGACGCCGACCCGGACATCCGCGTGCCGGGTCTGATGCACGTGCAGTTCGGCGACTACCACGTGAAGGACGTGGAGTTCGTGGCCGCCTTCGACGTGGACGCGAAGAAGGTCGGTCTGGACCTCGCCGACGCCATCGGCGCCAGCGAGAACAACACCATCAAGATCTGCGACGTGCCGACGACCGGTGTCACGGTCCAGCGCGGCCACACGCTCGACGGACTCGGCAAGTACTACCGCCAGACCATCGACGAGTCCGACGAGGCCCCGGTCGACGTCGTGCAGGTCCTCAAGGACAAGCAGATCGACGTTCTGGTCTGCTACCTCCCGGTCGGCTCCGAGGACGCCGCCAAGTACTACGCCCAGTGCGCCATCGACGCGAAGGTCGCCTTCGTCAACGCGCTCCCGGTCTTCATCGCCGGCACCAAGGAGTGGGCGGACAAGTTCACCGAGGCCGGTGTGCCGATCGTCGGTGACGACATCAAGTCCCAGGTCGGCGCGACCATCACGCACCGCGTGATGGCCAAGCTGTTCGAGGACCGGGGCGTCATCCTGGACCGCACCATGCAGCTGAACGTCGGCGGCAACATGGACTTCAAGAACATGCTCGAGCGCGAGCGCCTGGAGTCCAAGAAGATCTCCAAGACCCAGGCCGTCACCTCGCAGATCCCCGACCGCGACCTGGGCGCCGACAACGTCCACATCGGCCCGTCGGACTACGTGGCCTGGCTGGACGACCGCAAGTGGGCGTACGTCCGCCTGGAGGGCCGTGCGTTCGGCGATGTCCCGCTGAACCTTGAGTACAAGCTCGAGGTGTGGGACTCCCCGAACTCCGCGGGTGTCATCATCGACGCGCTGCGCGCCGCGAAGATCGCCAAGGACCGCGGTATCGGCGGCCCGATCCTCTCCGCCTCCTCCTACTTCATGAAGTCCCCGCCGGTGCAGTACTTCGACAACGAGGCGCGGGAGAACGTGGAGAAGTTCATCAAGGGCGAGGTCGAGCGCTGAAGCGCCATGCGCTGATTCCCGCCGCATGATCACGGGCCTTCGGGTAATACACCCGGAGGCCCGTGTGGTGTGTGAGGCTGACACCATGCCTGTTGTGCGTGATCTCCGCGTACTGCTGCAACTGCGGGACTTCCGCCGCCTTCTGGCCATCCGTCTGCTGTCCCAGTCGGCCGACGGCGTCTACCAGGTCGCGCTCGCCACCTATGTGGTCTTCTCCCCGGAGAAGGAGACCTCCGCCGCGGCCATCGCCTCCGCCATGGCCGTCCTGCTGCTCCCCTACTCCCTGCTCGGCCCCTTCGCCGGTGTGCTGCTGGACCGCTGGCGCCGGCGGCAGGTGCTGCTCTACGGCAATCTGCTGCGCTCGGGGCTGGCCGCCGGAACCGCCGTGCTGGTCCTCGGCCAGGTGCCGGAGTGGCTCTTCTATGTCTCGGCCCTGTCGGTGACGGCCGTCAACCGCTTTGTCCTGGCCGGGCTTTCGGCGGCCCTGCCGCGGGTCGTCGACAGCCAGGAGCGTCTGGTCATGGCCAACTCGCTCTCGCCGACCGCCGGAACGCTCGCCGCCACGGCCGGGGGCAGCCTCGCCTTCATCGTCCGGCTGTCGGGCCCGGGCGGCACCTCATCGGACGCGCTGGTCGTCCTGGTGGGCGCCGCGCTCTATCTCGTCGCCGGGCTCACGGCCCTGCTGATGACACCGGGCCTGCTGGGGCCCGACCCCGCGTCCCTTCAGCCCCGTCTCTCCGCGGCCCTGATGAGCACCGCGCGGGGCCTGGTCGCGGGTGTACGCCATTTGCTGGAACGCCGGGACCCCACCGTGGCGCTGATCGCGATGACGCTGATGCGCTTCTGCTACGGCGCGCTCACGGTGACGGTGCTGATGCTCTGCCGCTACGCATGGGCCGATACCGAGTCCGAGGGGCTCGCGCTTCTGGGGCTGGCCGTCGGCGTCTCGGGGGCCGGCTTCTTCGCGGCGGCGGTGATCACGCCATGGGCGGTGGCCCGGCTGCGGGCCCGTACCTCCCCCCGACCGGACGGCCGGCTCTCCTGGGTGATGGTGTGCGCGGGGGGCGCGGCCTTTCTGGAGCCGGGTCTCGGGCTGCCCTTCGAGCCCGCTCCCATGCTTGTCGCCGCGTTCGTCCTCGGGCTTGTCACCCAGGGCGCGAAGATCGCCACCGACACCGTGGTGCAGTCCGACATCGCCGATGAGTTCCGCGGCCGGATCTTCTCCCTCTATGACGTGCTGTTCAACGTCGCCTTCGTGGGAGCCGCCGCGGTCGCCGCGGTGATACTGCCGCCGGACGGCACATCCGCCGCGCTGCTGATCGGTGTGGCGCTGCTCTACGCGGCCACCGCACTCCTGGTCATGTTTCACGTGAAACATGACCAGGAGAACGCCAAGCGGGTCGACGTTTCACGTGAAACCTGAGGGGCTCAGCCCTCCGACTGGGCTTCCCACCACTCCTGGAGGGCGGCGATCGCATCATCCCGCTCCATCGGGCCGTGCTCCAGCCGCAGCTCCAGCAGATGCTTGTACGCCTTGCCGACGTTCGGACCCGGAGGGATGCCGAGAATCTTCATGATCTCGTTCCCGTCCAGATCCGGCCGGATGGCGTCCAGCTCCTCCTGCTCCTCCAGCCGGGCGATGCGCTCCTCCAGGCCGTCGTACGCCCGCGAGAGCGCCATCGCCTTCCGCCGGTTACGGGTGGTGCAGTCCGAGCGGGTCAGCTTGTGCAGCCGCTCCAGCAGCGGCCCGGCGTCACGGACGTAGCGGCGGACCGCGGAGTCGGTCCATTCCCCCGTGCCATAGCCATGGAAGCGCAGATGCAGCTCGACCAGACGTGAGACTTCCTTGATCAGCTCATTGGAGTATTTGAGCTTCGTCATCCGGTACTTGGTCATCTTGGCCCCCACCACCTCGTGGTGGTGGAAAGAGACCCGTCCGTCCTTCTCGAAGCGGCGCGTCTTGGGCTTACCGATGTCATGCAGCAGCGCGGCCAGCCGCAGCACCAGATCGGGCCCCTCGGTCTCCAGATCGATGGCCTGGTCCAGCACCGTCAGCGAATGCTCGTACACATCCTTGTGGCGGTGGTGCTCATCACGCTCCAGGCGCAGCGCCGGAAGCTCCGGCAGTACGCGGTCGGCGAGCCCGGTCTCCACCAGCAGCCGCAGCCCCTCGCGGGGGTGGGCGGCCAGAATGAGCTTGTTGAGCTCATCACGCACCCGCTCCGCCGAGACGATGTCGATACGGTCGGCCATCGACGTCATCGCGGCGACCACCTCGGGCGCCACCTCGAAGTCCAGCTGTGCGGCGAAGCGCGCGGCACGCATCATCCGCAGCGGATCGTCGGAGAAGGACTCCTCGGGCGTCCCGGGGGTGCGCAGCACCCGGGCGGCGAGATCCTCCAGACCGTGGTGCGGATCGATGAACTCCTTCTGCGGGAGCGCCACCGCCATCGCGTTGACCGTGAAGTCCCGACGGACCAGGTCGTCCTCGATGGAGTCGCCGTACGACACCTCGGGTTTCCGAGATGTCCGATCGTAGGCTTCTGACCGATAAGTCGTGATTTCAATCTGGAAGCTCTGATCCGGTCCACTTCCTGGGGACATGCCCTTACGGCAGCCCACCGTGCCGAAGGCGATGCCGACGTCCCAGACGGCATCCGCCCAGGGCCGTACGATCTTCAGTACCTCGTCCGGCCGGGCATCCGTGGTGAAATCCAGATCGTTACCAAGCCGGCCGAGCAGCGCGTCCCGTACCGAGCCGCCGACCAGAGCCAGGCGGAAACCCGCCTGCTGGAAACGGCGGGCAAGATCGTCGGCAACGGGAGATACCCGCAGGAGTTCGCCCACGGCGCGGCGCTGGACCTGGCTGAGCGCGTTGGTCGGCTGCGGGGTTCGGCTGTCATTGTTGGCGTTCGGCACAACAGAACAGGGTACGTGGCCGTGCGCCCCGGAGACTCCACACCCGATGCGTACCACCACTGCGTAACGATCTTGTGGAGCCGTCCACAGCACTTCGTCACAGCGGGCATCGTTACCATTTCGTGGACGCACAATGCGACGACCACTGACGACCTACTGACGACGAGGGACGGGCGAGCGCGTGGCCGATGCGGCAGACCTCCGGGGGACAACTTCCGCTCGCGCCCGACGATGGTTGCGGCGCACGGCGGCCCTGCTCGCCGCGGCGCCGATGATTGCGGGCCTGACACAGATTCCGGCGGCACCGGCCGCCCACGCGGAGAGCAAGGCCACCGGTTCGCGGTCGGTGGACGTCTCCATTACTTCACTGACCCCCACCGCACCGAAGAAGAGCGACACCCTCACCGTCAGCGGCACCGTCACCAACGACACCAAGGGCACCGTCTCGGGCGCCCAGGTGGCCCTGCGCGTCGGTCCGACCATGAACGGCCGCAACGCGATCGACACCGCCGCCCACCGCACCGGCTACTCCGAGGGCCTCGACGGCACCGAGATCGGCGGCAAATACGCCAAGAAGATCGGCAAGCTGTCGGCCGGCGCCAGCCGTGACTTCTCCCTGTCCATACCGGTGGATCAGCTGCACCTGGGGGAGAACGGCGTCTATCAGCTCGGCGTCTCGCTCACCGGTGGCACCTCCAGTCAGCCGTGGCCGCAGGTGCTGGGCATCGAGCGGACCTTCCTGCCCTGGCAGTCGGGCCCGTCCACGAAGAAGTCCCAGCTCACCTATCTGTGGCCGCTGATCTCCGCCGTCCATGTGACCGCCCGCACGGACAACGACGAGGACCGCACCCCGATCTTCCGGGACGACCGTCTCGCCGAGGAGCTGGCTCCGGGCGGCCGGTTGCAGCAGATGGTCACGCTGGGGAAGAACCTCCCCATCACCTGGGTGATCGACCCCGACCTGCTCGCCACGGTCGACGCGATGACGAAGAAGTACGAGGTCCAGAACCCCTCGGGCAACGGGACCAGGGCGGGCAGCGGCCAGACGGTCGCCAAGCAGTGGCTCGACGCCCTCCAGAAGGCCGTGGACGGCAAGCAGGTGGTCGCGCTGCCGTTCGCCGATCCCGACCTCGCCTCGCTCGCCCACCGCGGTAAGAACGTCACCGGCGCCCTCAGCCACCTCCAGGGCGCCACCGAGCTCGCCTCGACGACCGTGGAGACCATCCTCGGGGTGAGGCCGCGCACGGACTTCGCCTGGCCGGTGGACGGCGCGGTCGACTCCTCGATCGTGGACGTCGCCACCTCCGCGGGCGCGCACAACGTCATCGCCCGCAGCGACAGCCTGCGCGAGACCGGCGGTCTCTCCTACACCCCCACCGCGGCCCGCCAGATCGGCGGCGGCAATACGGCGGTGGTCGCCGACGCGCGGCTGTCGACGGCCTTCACCGGCGACATGTCCAAGGCGGAGAACTCCACGCTCGCCATCCAGCGGTTCCTGGCCCAGAGCCAGATGGTCAACCTCCAGGCGCCGGACAAGCAGCGCAGCATCGTGGTCGCCCCCCAGCGGACGCCCACCACCAGCCAGGCGCAGGCGATGGCGGCGGCCCTGGAGGGCCTCTCCGGGCAGTGGACACAGCCGCTGGGCCTGGGGCAGGCCGCGAAGGCGAAGCCGGACCCGAACGCCACCCAGCGGGTTCCCAGCTCCCGCTCCTACCCCCGGTCGCTGCGGGCGCGGGAGCTGCCCACCGACGCGTTCAACAAGATCCAGGAGACCCAGAAGACCCTGGACAACTTCGAGCCGATCCTCACCGCCAAGTACCGGGTGGTCACCCCCTTCGGGAACGCGATCAGGCGCGAGATGTCCACCTCGTGGCGGAGCGAGGCGCGCAACGCGGCCGGCTTCCGTCACGACGTGCAGACCTATCTGTCCGGACTCACCAAGAAGGTGCGCCTGGTCCCGAAGACGGACATGACCCTCTCCGGGCGGAGCGCGACCGTCCCGGTGACCGTGCAGAACAACCTGGTGCAGAGCGTCGAGCTGCGGCTCGTCCTCCGCTCCCAGCAGGGCAACCGGCTGGCGGTCAGCGAGCCCCAGCTGGTCAATGTGGAGGGCGGCCACAGCCAGTCCGTGAAGTTCGGGACCACGGCCAACGCCAACGGCCCGGTGTGGGTCTCGGCCCAGCTCTACACCCCGGACGGACAGCCTTACGGCCGGGAGATGCTGTTCGAGGTGAATGTCACCGAAATCACGTCCACCGTGATTCTCGTGATCGCGGGCGGTGTGCTGCTGCTGGTCCTCGCCGGTGTCCGGATCTACGTCCAGCGCAAGCGCGCGGCCGCGAAGAGCGATGAGGATGGCGGAGACGGGGAAGACGCCGAGAAGGCGCACGGGCAGGATGAGGACGACAGCGAGGCACCGCGGACCGACCGGTGTGACCCCGCACACGCCCTCGTGCCCGAGCAGCCGAGTGACCCGGCGCCGGACACCGGATCGCAAAGCGCTGGCCCATCCGGCTCGGGTGAGAAAGTGGACCATTGAGCAATGCCGGGGCCGGTCGGCCGCAGTGGACGATGAGGTGGGGTAGCGATGAACGCGCCGTATGACGGTGATGGCCGAGTGCCACCACCGCCGCAGCCTTCCCCTCATGGCTCCCACGACCCTTACGGACAGGAACCGCACCAGCGGGATCCGTATCTGGGCGATTCCCACCAGGCTCCCCAGGCCGATCCGCGCCAGGCGTACGGCCAGCAGTACTACGCACCGGATCCGTATCTGGACGACGCGTACGCGACGGGCAGCTTCACGCCCTACCCGTATCCGACGCAGGACCGCTACGCCCACGATCCGCTGACGGATCCGATCTACGACCGGCACGCCCCGCAGCAGGGCGGCTACCAGCAGCAGCACTATCCGCAGCCCCCCACCCCGCAGGGCCCCGACCCGCGCGCATGGGCCCCCGAGGCCGCCGCCGGCCCCCAGGGCACGGCACAGCAGCCGTACACCGCCGATCAGCCGGGCCAGGGCTATCCGGGGCCCGGCAACGGCTACGGCACGGCGCAGCAGCCGCAGCAGGACGCCTTCGCGCATCTCTACCGCGATCAGCAGCCCTATGAGCCCCGGCCCGCCCAGGGCCAGGGCGGCTATCCGCAGGGCGCGGAGAACCACCCGCACGGACAGGCTCACGCACAGGGGCAGGCACCGGTCCCCGGGCCGGCGAGATCCGAGTCCGCCAACGCGACGGCCGCCGCTCCCACGGTGGCCGCTCCTGTGGTGACCGCCCCCGCCGCCGAGCCCGAGCAGAAGAAGTCCTCAGGCGGCAAGGGCCGCGCGTCCAGCGTGCTCCAGTCCAGCGCGCTGATGGCCGCGGGCACCCTGGTCTCCCGGCTCACCGGCTTCGTCCGGCAGATGGTGGTCCTCGCGGGGCTGGGCGCGGCCACCCTCGGCTCCACCTACGCCCTCGCCTACACGCTGCCGACCATGGTGTACATCCTCACCATCGGCGGCGGTCTGAACTCGGTCTTCGTCCCGCAGCTCGTGCGCGCGATGAAGGAGGACGACGACGGCGGCGAGGCGTTCGCCAACCGGCTGCTCACGCTGGTGATGGTGGTGCTCGGCCTCCTGGTCGCGGTGACCGTGGTCGCCGCGCCGCTGCTGATCCGCGCGATGTCACCGACCATCGCGGACAACCCCGCCGACAACGAGGTCGCGGTCACCTTCGCCCGCTACTGCCTGCCCACCATCTTCTTCATGGGCATTCACGTGGTGGTCGGCCAAATCCTCAATGCCCGGGGCCGGTTCGGGGCGATGATGTGGACCCCGGTCCTGAACAACATCGTCATAATCTTCACCTTCGGACTGTTCATCTGGGTGTTCGGCACCGCCGGCAGCTCCAAGATGGACACCACGACCATCACCGCCGAAGGCATCCGACTGTTGGGCATGGGCACCCTGCTGGGGCTCGTCGTCCAGTCCCTGGCGATGTTCCCGTATCTGCGAGCCACCGGCTTCCGCTTCCGGCCGCGCTTCGACTGGCGCGGCCACGGCCTCGGCAAGGCCGCCAGGCTGGCCAAGTGGACAGTGCTGTTCGTCCTCGCCAACCAGGCGGGCGTGCTGGTCGTGACCCAGCTCTCCACCGCGGCCGGTTCCGAGGCCGAGAACCAGAACGCGCCGGGCATGAGCTTCGTCGGCTACTCCAGCGCCCAGCTCATCTGGGGCATGCCACAAGCCATCATCACCGTCTCCGTCATGGCCTCGCTGCTGCCCAGGATCTCCCGGGCGGCCCACGACGGCGACTCCGGAGCGGTCCGCGACGACATCTCACAGGGCCTGCGCACCTCCGCCGTCGCCATCGTCCCGCTCGCCTTCGGCTTCATCGCCCTGGGCATCCCCATGTGCACGCTGCTGTTCGGCGCTTCCGGCACCGACGCGGCCGTCTCCATGGGCTACATCCTCATGGCGTTCAGCCTCGGTCTGATCCCCTTCTCCGTGCAGTACGTCGTCCTCCGTGGCTTCTACGCCTACGAGGACACCCGCACCCCCTTCTACAACACGGTGATCATCGCCGCGGTCAACGCCGCCGGCTCCGCACTCGCCTATGTCGTGCTCCCCGCCCGCTGGGCCGTCGCCGGGATGGCGGCCGCCTACGGCCTGGCCTACGCCATCGGCGTGGGCGTGGCCTGGAAGCGGCTGCGCAAGCGGCTGGGCGGCGATCTGGACGGCCCCCGCGTCGTACGCACCTACACCCGTCTCGTCGGCGCCAGCGTCCCCGCCGCCCTCCTGGGCGGCGGCGCGGCCTACGCCATCATGCAGACCCTCGGAATGGGCGTCGTCGGCTCCGTAGCGGCTTTGCTGGGCGGCGGTCTCGTTCTTATCGCGGTCTTCTACATTGCTGCGAAACGGATGCGCGTTGAGGAGCTGACGGCCATGGTCGGTATGGTGCGCGGACGACTCGGACGCTGATCATTGAGCACAACCATCGTCCGCCACCGTGTGTCGTGCATAGCGGCGGACTGTGGGCACAATTGTCTTGGCTCGGAGTAGGCGCAACGGATGGGGAGGCAGGAACGACGGTGGCGGAACGGAGCACGGCTGCCGTCGACGTGGCCGACAGCGGTGGAGAGGAGCCGCTGACCGCCGAGGCGGGCAAGGCCACGGCCGACGGGGCGGGGACGAAGAAGAAGGTCGGTAAGGGGACAGAGGCCGCGGTCACCGATGATGCGGGCGCCGCGGCCGAAGCCAACTCGCTGGAGCTGCACAGCGGTCACAAACTGGCCAGACGTTACCGTCTGGAGGAGTGCGTCACCCGTCTGGACGGATTCAGCAGTTGGCGTGCCGTGGACGAGAAGCTGCGGCGTGCGGTCGGGGTGCATGTGGTGCCCGCGGACCATCCACGTGCCAGGCCGGTGCTGGCCGCCGCCCGTTCGGCGGCCCTGCTGGGCGATCCTCGCTTCGTCCAGGTCCTCGACGCCGTCGAGGAGAACGATCTCGTCTATGTCGTCCATGAGTGGCTCCCCGACGCCACCGAACTCACCGCCGTGCTGGCCGCCGGGCCCCTCGAGCCGCACGACGCGTACCAATTGGTCAGCCAGGTCTCCCAGGCCATGGCCGCCGCCCACCGCGAGGGCCTGGCACATCTGCGGTTGAACCCCGGCTCCGTGTTGCGCACCGAGTCCGGCCAGTACCGCATCCGCGGACTCGCCGTGATGGCTGCCCTGCGCGGAATCAGCGCCGACCACCCCCAGCGCACCGAAACCGAGGCGATCGGCGCGCTGCTGTACGCGGCGCTCACTCAGCGCTGGCCGTACGAGACCAACGCCTATGGCCTCTCCGGGCTGCCCAAGGGCGTGGGCCTGATCGCCCCCGACCAGGTCCGCGCGGGAGTGCACCGCGGCCTGTCCGAACTCGCGATGCGCGCGCTGGTCAACGACGGGGCCACCGCGTCCCGTCAGGACCAGCCCTGCACCACCCCCGAGGAGCTGGCCAAGGCCGTCGCGGCCATGCCGCGCATCCGGCCGCCCGAGCCCGCCTTCACCCCCTCCCCGGCGTACCAGCGCACGACGTACCAGCAGGGCGTGTACGGCCAGCCGCCGAACCGGGGCGGTGCCCCGCACACGGCCCGCCCGGCCGCTCCCGTGCCGCCTCCGCCGCCGTTGCAGAGCCGCACGGGCAAGGCCCTCAAGTGGACCGTCTCCGCGCTTCTGATCGCCGCCCTCGGCCTCGGCAGCTGGCAGCTCGCGGACACTCTCCTCAAGGAGGAGAACAAGCCCGGTCCGAGCAACTCCAGTGAGAAGGACGACGGCAAGGGCGCGGAGGTTGCCAGCAAACCGCTGAAGATTCAGAACGCCGTGGAGTACTACCCCGACGGGAATCCCCAGCACACCAACCAGGTGCCCTTGACCTACGACGACAACCCAGACACCGTGTGGCGCAGCAAGTCCTACGACGAAGGCCCCGATCTCAACCCGGCCTTCAAGAAGGGTGTGGGCTTGGTGTACGACCTTGGTGCGGGGCAGAAGCCCAAGACGGCCACGCTCGGGCTAAAGTACGGCGGCGACCACACCACGGTGTCGCTGTACGCGGCGGACTCGCTTTCCTCCTCCGCACCGTTGGGTTCCATGAAGAAGCTCGCAACAACCACGACCTCGGACACCACGGCCAAGCTCACCGTGAACCGGCCTGAATCGGCCCGGTACGTCGTCGTGTGGATGACCGCGATGCCGCAAGCGCCCGGTGACACATACAGCGACCCCGGCTACAAGCAGGCCATAGCCGAAGTGAAGTTCACCGGCTGAGCCGGTTGATCGGGCAGGGGGCTCAACGTT
Source organism: Streptomyces malaysiensis subsp. samsunensis (assembly GCF_024519315.1). Taxonomy (GTDB): domain Bacteria; phylum Actinomycetota; class Actinomycetes; order Streptomycetales; family Streptomycetaceae; genus Streptomyces; species Streptomyces malaysiensis. The sequence goes on from NZ_JANIIC010000010.1 coordinate 21,036, forward strand.
GGATGACGCCACCATCGGCGGGGCGAGCGACAGCGAGCTCCTTGCCCGGCACGTCGACGGCGACCCGGACGCCTTCAGTGAAATAGTGCGGCGCCACCGCGACAGACTCTGGGCGGTGGCGCTGCGCACCCTCAGCGACCGTGAGGAAGCGGCCGACGCGGTCCAGGACGCGCTCGTCTCCGCCTACCGCGCCGCGCACACCTTCCGGGGCCAGTCCGCCGTGACGACCTGGCTCCACCGCATCACGGTCAACGCCTGTCTGGACCGGGCCCGCAAGGCCGCCTCCCGTCGTACCTCCCCCGTCGACGACACAGAGCGGCTCGAGCAACTTCTGGAACCTCATGAATCAGCCGCCGCTCCCGCCGAGCGTGGTGATCTCCACCGCGAACTGCTGCGGGCGCTGCGCACCCTCCCTCCCGAGCAGCGCGCGGCCCTGGTGCTGGTCGATATGCAGGGCTACCCCGTCGCCGAGGCGGCGAAAGTCCTGGAGGTTCCCACCGGCACGGTGAAGAGCCGCTGCGCCCGGGGCCGCGCACGGCTGCTGCCGCTGCTCTCACATCTCCACCCCAGCGGGAGAGGTAGCTCACCCTCGGGCGTGGGAAGGAACCGGACGCAGGGGACGTCCGTCCCACCGACGGCAGGACCGAACGACACAGATGCCGTGAAGGGCGGAGGTGGGCGAGCGTGACATCCTCGACGGACACGGACGAGCACCCTGAGGTCGCGGAGATCTCCGCACTCACCGAAGGTCTGCTCTCTCCGTCCCGCGCCGTCGATGTGCGCACTCACCTCGCGAGCTGCGTGCTGTGCACGGACGTATGGGAGTCCCTGGACGAGATCCGCTCTCTGCTCGGGACCTTGCCCGGGCCGGTGCGGATGCCCGCCGAGATCGCGGGCCGGATCGACGCGGCGCTGGCCGCCGAAGCACTTCTCGACGCGACCGCCCCCGAGGGCGTGGCCGATGTTTCACGTGAAACTCCGGAGCCCGAGCCCGTTTCACGTGAAACGGCCGACAGCATCTCCAGCACCCCCGGCTCCGACACCGTGGAGCCCGCCTCCAAGAGCTCCACCGCGACGGACCGACCCGCCGGGCGCCCGCGTGGGGCCACCGGGCCGAGACGGGGATCCACCGGACCCGGCACCCGCCCGGGCCGCGCTCGCCGCTGGCGCAAGGTGGTCCTCGGTGGCGCATGCGCCGCGGCGGTGATCGGCATCGGTTCGTTCTTCATCCCGAGCGGCCCCTCCGGTGATCACGGCGACGCCGACCAGCAGGCTCATGCCAGCCAGAGCTCCGCCGGGAACTCCGCCCTCTCCTCGGGCACGCTCAAGGACCGCGTGCACGAGCTGCTCGCCGACCGGAAGTCCACCGCGTCGGATGGCGTCACCGGGCAGGGCAACTCACCCGATGTGCCGCTGCGTGCCGACGACGACCCTGAGGTGCCGTCCTGTGTACAGAGCGGCACCGGGCGCAAGGAACCGGCTCTCGCGGCGCAGCAGGACACCTACGACGGCCAGACCGCCTATATCGTCGTCCTCCCGCACCCCTCCGACAGCACACGCGTCGACGCCTTCGTGATCGACGCATCCTGCGTCTCGGCGTCCCCGTCGACCCCCGGGGAGCTTCTGGTGACCCGGACCTACCCGCGGCACTGAGGCACACCGCACACAGGGCCCTGCCTGACAGCGCTCGGGAATGCCTGACCCGTAGGATCCGTTGGGTGGGGTGGCAGCGGAATTCCGGGGGAAACCCGGAGCCGCCCGCCCAGTCAGCAGTCCGGCAGTCGGCAGAGACAAGGAAGTCATCCGTGAGCGACGTCCGCAACGTGATCATCATCGGTTCCGGGCCCGCGGGTTATACGGCCGCGCTCTACACCGCCCGCGCTTCCTTGAAGCCGCTGGTCTTCGAAGGCTCCGTGACCGCCGGTGGTGCTCTGATGAACACCACCGATGTGGAGAACTTCCCCGGTTTCCGGGACGGGATCATGGGCCCCGATCTGATGGACAACATGCGGGCCCAGGCCGAGCGCTTCGGCGCCGAGCTCATCCCGGACGATGTGGCCGCGGTCGACCTCAGTGAGCAGATCAAGACCGTCACCGACTCCGCCGGTACGGTCCACCGTGCCAAGACCATCATCGTGGCCACCGGCTCTCAGCACCGCAAGCTGGGACTGCCGCGCGAGGACGAGCTCTCCGGTCGTGGTGTCTCCTGGTGTGCCACCTGTGACGGGTTCTTCTTCAAGGACCAGGACATCGCCGTCATCGGCGGTGGCGACACGGCCCTGGAGGAGGCGACCTTCCTGTCGCGGTTCGCCAAGTCGGTCACGGTGGTCCACCGCCGGGACACCCTGCGCGCCAGCAAGGCGATGCAGGAGCGGGCCTTCGCCGACCCGAAGATCTCGTTCGTCTGGGACAGCGTGGTCGAGGAGATTCACGGAGACGGCAAGCTCTCCGGTCTCACCATCCGCGATGTCAAGAAGGACGAGACCTCGGAGCTGCCGGTCACCGGGCTGTTCATCGCGATCGGCCACGACCCGCGGACCGAGCTGTTCAAGGGCCAGCTTGGCCTGGACGACGACGGCTACCTGAAGGTGGATGCGCCCACCACCCGGACGAACCTGTCCGGTGTCTTCGCCGCGGGCGATGTCGTGGACCACACCTACCGTCAGGCGATCACCGCGGCCGGCACCGGCTGCTCGGCGGCGCTGGACGCCGAGCGGTATCTGGCCTCGCTCGGTCAGGGCGACGCCACCGTCTGACTTCGCTTCCCACCCCTGCACCAACTCACTAAGGAGATTGCCATGGCCGGTGCCACGGTCACCGTGACGGACGCCGACTTCGAGGAGAAGGTCCTCAAGAGCGACAAGCCGGTACTCGTCGACTTCTGGGCCGCGTGGTGCGGTCCGTGCCGCCAGATCGCCCCCTCCCTGGAGGCCATCGCGGCCGAGCACCCCGACAAGATCGTCATCGCCAAGCTCAACATCGACGAGAACCCGGCGACGGCCGCCAAGTACGGCGTGATGTCCATCCCGACGCTCAATGTCTACCAGGGCGGCGAGGTCGCCAAGACCATCGTCGGTGCCAAGCCCAAGGCCGCCATCGAGCGGGACCTGTCCGACTTCATCGGCTGAGCGAACCTCGCGTCGTCCTCATCCACGAAGGGGGCTGCCCGTACGGGCAGCCCCCTTCGTGTTTCACGTGGAACGCTGTACAGCGCGGAATCCGCTACAGCGGCCGAAGCGCGGGCTCCTTCTGGACGGCGCCGAGCAGCCGGTCCAGCGCCAGCTCGACATCCTCCTTCCAGGAGATCGTAGTCCTCAGCTCAAGCCTCAGCCGGGGGTAGCGCGGATGCGGCCGTACGGTCTTGAAGCCCACGGCCAGCAGATGATCGGCGGGCAGCACACACGCCGGTTCCTTCCAGGTGGCGTCCCCGAACGCCTCCACCGCCTTGAAGCCCCGGCGGATCAGATCCTTCGCGACGGTCTGCACCATCACCCGGCCCAGCCCCTGCCCCTGGTATCCGGGCATCAGCCATGCCGTCATCAACTGGACGGCGTCCGCTGCCACCGGACTGGTGGGGAAGGCCGTGGAGCGCGGCACATACGCCGGCGGCGCGTACAGCACAAAGCCCACCGGAACCTCATCGACATAGACCACCCGGCCGCAGGAGCCCCACTCCAGCAGTACGGCCGAGATCCATGCCTCCTTTTCCAGCTCCGGCCGGCCGGCCCTTACGGCTGCCTCGCCGCTGACCGGATCGAGTTCCCAGAAGACACAGGCGCGACAGCGCTTGGGGATGTCCGGGAGGTTGTCCAGCGTGAGCGGTACGAGCCGACGCCCCATGAAGCCAGTCCTTCACTTCCGTGGCCAGCCGCGCCACGGGCGGCTGACAGCGCACTACGCTCCCTGAGCAGACTGCCGACGAAACCTCCGACAGCGCCCAGACCCAATCCTGTGGCCACCAGTCCGGTGCGGCTCACCGATCGCATGGCCCTGACCTCCACATGCGGCGCCTCCACATGGATCCGCCCTATCTGATCGCATCGTATCCGTGCCGAGATTGCACCGATACCGCCCTTTGGCAAACAGCGGGTCGCGTTCCGACCATCTCGGTACGCGACCCGCCCCACGCGCTGCCCCTACGGCATGGCCGCACGGGCAGCGCCTCACTCGTCCTCGTCCGCCTCTTCGCCCTCGGGAGAGAGCGGCTGCTCCAGCACCGGCCCCTCACCGGGAGCCAGCGAGCCGAGGATCCGCTCCAGATCCTCTATCGAGGCGAACTCGACGACGATCTTTCCCTTCTTCTGACCGAGGTCGACCTTCACCCGAGTCTCAAACCGATCGGAGAGACGCGACGCCAGATCCGTGAGCGCGGGGGACACCCTCGCGCCCGCCCTCGGACTCTTGGACTTCGTCGTACCACCCGACCGCGACCCCATCAGAGTGACGATCTCCTCCACCGCACGCACCGAGAGCCCCTCGGCGACAATGCGGTGGGCCAGCCGGTCCTGCTCCTCCGGGTCATCCACGGAGAGCAGCGCCCGGGCGTGCCCCGCGGAGAGAACCCCTGCGGCCACCCGGCGCTGAACCGACGGGGAGAGCCTCAGCAGCCGCAGGGTATTGGAGACCTGCGGACGTGAGCGCCCAATACGGTCGGCCAGTTCGTCATGCGTGCAGTTGAAGTCCTTCAGCAACTGGTCGTACGCGGCCGCCTCCTCCAACGGGTTCAGCTGAGCCCGGTGCAGGTTCTCCAGCAGCGCGTCGAGTAGCAGCTTCTCGTCGTCGGTGGCGCGGACGATCGCGGGGATCTTCTCCAGCCCGGCCTCACGGCAGGCCCGCCAGCGGCGCTCGCCCATGATGAGCTCATAGCGCTCCGGCGCCAACTGGCGTACGACGACGGGCTGGAGGAGACCGACCTCCTGGATCGAGGTGACCAGCTCGGTGAGCGCGTCCTCGTCGAAGACCTCGCGGGGCTGCCGTGGATTGGGGGTGATGAAGTCCAGCGGCAACTCGGCGAAATGAGCCCCGGCCACCTCCTCCGGCATCACCACCGGCTCGACGGCCTCGGGCTCCTTCTCCCGCGGTGCGGGCTCCGTTTCCTGTGGAACCGTATGCGTGGGCAGACCGGCCACCTTGGCCGCCGCCACTCCGCGCTCCTGGGTGAGCACCGGGACCGCGGTCGGTGAGGTGGTGGCCCCGGTCGTCGTGACCGTTCCCGCCCCCGCCGAGGGCCCGGCGTTATCCGTCCCCTTCGGCGCGGGAGGAATCAGGGCACCGAGCCCACGGCCCAGTCCTCTGCGTCGCTCACTCACTGAATCCCCTCCTGCATGCTGCTGTGCTGGTCGTGCTGGCTGAACTCGGGCAAGGCATGAGCGTGCTGGGCGTCGTAGTTCACGTTGACACCTCTGAGGGCGATCTCACGGGCCGCCTCGAGATAGGAGAGCGCCCCGCTCGACCCGGGGTCGTAGGTGAGGACGGTCTGCCCATAGCTGGGGGCCTCGGAGATACGCACCGATCTGGGAATGCTCGTCCGGAGCACCTCACCGCCGAAGTGGCTGCGCACCTCGTCCGCGACCTGAGAGGCCAGTCGGGTGCGGCCGTCGTACATGGTGAGAAGGATCGTCGAGACATGGAGCTTGGGGTTGAGATGGCCCCGCACCAGGTCCACGTTCCGCAGCAGCTGACCCAGCCCTTCCAGCGCGTAGTACTCGCATTGGATCGGGATCAGCACCTCCGCACCGGCCACCAGCGCATTGACCGTCAGCAGACCCAGCGAAGGCGGGCAGTCGATCAGGATGTAATCCAGCGGCTGCTCATATGCCTCGATGGCCCGCTCAAGCCGGCTCTCCCTCGCCACCAGGGAGACCAACTCGATCTCGGCACCGGCGAGATCGATCGTGGCCGGAGCGCAGAACAGTCCCTCCACATCCGGGACCGGCTGCACCACATCGGACAACGGCTTGCTGTCGACCAGCACGTCATAGATCGATGGAACCTCAGCGTGGTGGTCGATCCCCAGCGCCGTCGACGCATTGCCCTGGGGGTCAAGGTCGACCACCAGAACACGACCACCGTGCAGGGCCAGCGAGGCGGCCAGATTGACCGTCGTCGTGGTCTTTCCGACCCCGCCCTTCTGGTTGGCGACCACCATCACCCGGGTCTGCTCCGGCCTGGGCAGTCCCTCACCGGCACGGCCCAGGGCTTCTACCGCCAGCTGAGCGGCACGACCGATCGGGGTGTCGTCCATCGGGGGCGGCGTTTCACGTGAAACATCCTCCCCCGACAATTCAGTACGGGGGCCGGGGACCGGATCGGTCATCGGCCCCGCGATGTTGGCGTCGGACCGCAAGGATTCACTCTCCTCGACATCAGGCTCGCAATAAGCAGAGCCTGCCATGCTTTTGGGGTCGTGAACCAGCGAGGCCCGTTCTCCTGTGGATGAATCCACGTTCATACGGGGTCGGCGGTCGCGGGGCGAGGCCGCCGCACGACCGCGACTGATGATTCCATGCAGCAGGGAGCGACGTTTCACGTGAAACACGATGCACGGGACGCCTCGCCGATTGGTCGCGACACTCCGGTATGCGTAGTTTTGCCAGCTTGTATGGAGCAATGCCCTCGACTCCGGACCGACAACTCCGAGCCAACGGCTCAGGGTCGATGACTCGGAGCCAACTGATCAGGGGCACTGATCAAGGTCGATGGCTCAGGGGCGACGGCGGGGCGACCGCCGAGCCGCCTTGGCCCGCTTCGCCGCGAAGCGCACACCTCCGGGGCTCTCCCCGACCTCGACCCGCACCACCGTCGACGGCGGGTCCACCACACCCTCACCGACACGCAGCACCGAGGTCTCCACCACCCCCAGCTTGCCCAGCGCGGCCCGGGCCTGCTTCAACTCCTCCTCGGCGGTGTCGCCCTTCAGAAGCAGCATCTCGCCGTACGGGCGCAGCAGCGGAACCCCCCAGCCGGCCAGCCGGTCCAGCGGGGCCACCGCCCGAGCCGTCACCACATGCATCGGAGCCAGCTTGCCGAGTACCTCCTCGGCGCGGCCGCGCACCACCGTCACATGCTCGAGCCCCAGCAGCTCCACCACTTCCCGCAGGAAGTTCGTCCGGCGCAGCAGCGGCTCCAGAAGCGTGATCCGGAGATCCGGCCGGGTCAGGGCGAGCGGGATACCAGGAAGCCCGGCCCCCGAGCCCACATCGCAGACGGTGACGCCGTTGGGCACCACTTCGGAGAGCACGGCGCAGTTCAGCAGGTGCCGCTCCCACAGCCGCGGCACCTCACGCGGGCCGATCAGCCCGCGCGTCACTCCCACATCGGCCAGCAGCTCGCCGTAGCGGACGGCCTCCGGGAAACGGTCACCGAATACATCCCTTGCCTCGGGGGGCGCTGGGGGGAGCTCCGCTGCTTCCGTCACGGGGACCATCCTTCCGTACCGAACACTGTGCTGAACGATGATGTAAGGCTGACAAGATTCGGCCCCGTCTGCGTGCAGACGGGGCCGGGTGGATCACGAGGCGGTACTGCTTCAGACCGGAAGCACGACCACGCAGCGCTGGGGCTCCTCGCCCTCGGACTCGCTGCGCAGCCCGGCGGCGGCCACCGCGTCGTGCACCACCTTCCGCTCGAAGGGCGTCATCGCCTTGAGCTTCACCGGCTGACCGGTGCCCTTGGCCTCCTCGGCCGCCTTGGTGCCCAGCTCGGTCAGCTCAGCACGCTTACGGGCCCGGTATCCGGCGATGTCGAGCATCAGCCGACTGCGGTCGCCGGTCTCCCGGTGCACCGCGAGGCGGGTCAGCTCCTGAAGGGCCTCCAGCACCTCGCCATCGCGGCCGACCAGCTTCTGGAGATCGCGGCTGGTCGAGTCGCTGATGATCGACACCGCTGCGCGGTCGGCCTCGACGTCCATGTCGATGTCGCCGTCGAGGTCCGCGATGTCCAGCAGCCCCTCGAGGTAGTCGGCCGCGATCTCCCCTTCCTGCTCAAGGCGGGTCAGGGTGTCGACACCCTCGGCGGCCGGGGTGGTGCCTTCCGTCACGGATGGACTCCTTCGTTACTTCTTGGACGGGTGCTTGGGGCGCTGCTGGCCTTTGCGCTGGCCGGACTTCGCGCGGGCGGAGCCGGAAGCCGAGCCGCCGGCCGGCTTGCCGCCCTGCGCGCCCTTCTTCTGCCCCGCGCCCTGCTTCTCGGCGGGCTTGTCCGCAGCAGTGGACTTCTCCGTATCGGCCGGGGGACCCGACTGCGAGCTGGCCTTGCTGTGGCCGGTCGTGGCGCGCTGCGCCTTGGTCTGGCGCTTGGGCTGCTGACGGTTGGCACGCGCCGTCTCGGCCGCCTCCTTCGCGGCGACCTCGGCCGGCTCCTCCTTCAGCTTGCCCTTGGCCCGCAGCCGCTCCTGGCGGGCCTGGAAGGCGAGACTGCCCGGGGTCGGGTTACGGCGGATGACGAACATCTGCTGGCCCAGGGTCCAGACGTTGGTGGTCAGCCAGTAGACGAGGACACCGACGGGGAAGTTGATGCCGAAGACGGCGAACATGACCGGGAAGATGTACATCAGCATCTTCTGCTGCTGCATGAACGGCGTCTTCACCGTGAGGTCGACGTTCTTGGTCATCAGCTGGCGCTGGGTGAAGAACTGCGACGCCGACATCAGGACGATCATGGTGATCGTGACGATGCGGACGTCGGTCAGCGAGGCGCCGAGGGATTCGACCTTCGAGGCCGAGTCCAGGAACTTCACCGACAGCGGAGCGCCGAAGATATGGGCGTTACGGGCGCTGTCCAGCAGGGACTGGTCGATGACACCGACCGTCCGGTTGTTCGCGATGTGGTTGAGCACCTGGTACAGCGAAATGAAGAACGGTGACTGCGCCAGAATCGGGAGACAGCTCGAGAGCGGGTTGGTGCCCGTCTCCTTGTAGAGCTTCATCATCTCTTCGGACTGACGCTGTTTATCGCTCTTGTAGCGCTCCTGGATCGCCTTCATCCTGGGCTGGAGCGCCTGCATGTTCCGCGTCGACTTGATCTGCTTCACAAAGAGCGGGATCAGGCAGATACGGATCAGCACCACCAGCGAAACGATGGACAGACCCCACGCCCAGCCACTGTCCCGATCGAAGATCAAGCTGTAGAACGAGTGGAACTGGACGATGATCCAGGAAACTACGTCATAAAGAGGACCGAGGATCGTGTCCACGAATCAGGCTCCTTGGGCGTTGGGCTGGGTCTCGGGCTGTGCGGCAGGCTCCACAGCCGGATGCCCGCCGAGGCGGTTCCGCAGCCGCTGGTGCCACACCGGACGCTTCCGGGGCGGGACGTGGTCGACGCCACCGAGCGACCATGGGTTGCAGCGCAGGATGCGCCAGGCCGTCAGCGCCGTTCCTTTTACCGCGCCGTGCCGATCGATGGCCGTATAGCCATAGTGCGAGCACGACGGGTAGTACTTGCAGACCGGTCCCAACATCGGGCTGATGGTCCACTGGTACAGCTTGATCAACCACAGCAGCGGGTACTTCATCGCGGCACCCCTCCCAGTAGCCGCTGCACTGCCGTGTCGAGATCACGGGCCAGCTGGTCGTGACCCGCTTCACCCGCGCCGGGCAGCGCCCGTACGACCACAAGGCTACCTGCGGGAAAACGGTCGATGCGGTCCCGCATGAGATGGCGCAGTCTCCGCTTCACCAGGTTACGGACGACGGCGCCGCCCACAGCCTTGCTTACGACGAAACCCGCACGCGCCGGAGGAGCACTCTCCCCGGATGCGTGCGGGTCCGTATCACCGCTGGTGAGGCCGGTACGAAGATGGACGACAAGGAGCGGGCGACCGGCCCTGCGTCCTCGGCGTACCGCGGCCGCGAAGTCCTCGCGCCGCCTCAGCCGATGCTCGGTAGGCAGCACGTCATGGACCTTGGGTCAGGCTGCTCAGGCCGACAGGCGGGCGCGACCCTTGCTGCGGCGGGACGCGAGAATCGCGCGGCCGGCACGGGTGCGCATCCGCAGCCGGAAGCCGTGGGTCTTCGCGCGACGACGGTTGTTCGGCTGGAAGGTGCGCTTGCTCACTCGGGGGCTCCAGAGATGAATCGGAAGGTGGCGGTCTATCGCTTGGCTGTCACCGTGCGCCCACGAGTAGCTCGCAATACGCCCGAGTGCACCGCTTCACGATCACAGGTCATCACGCCCGTGATCCTTGCCCATCGGAGGCAGGCGGCAGCAGCCATCGACAACTCGACCTCGTTACGGTACGCGCGGTTACGCCATCCGGTCAAACCGGTGGCCGACACCCTGACAGCGCGCTTTCCCCCTCAGGCTAGGGGCAAGGGAACGCCCGGCGACATCGCATGGCACATTTGTACACACCCTGTGGACAACGACTTGAACCGTGCACCCCGGCCTGACTACCGTGGCTGGGCTCCGATTCCTTCACGCCCGTCCCGAGAACCACGCATTCGTGGGACCTGTCGGCGTCCCCCACCCAGCGAGTGAGAGAGCGTGCCCTGTGGCTGACGTACCCGCCGATCTTGCCGCAGTGTGGCCACGTGTGCTCGAGCGGCTGCTGGGAGAGGGCTCCGGGCAGGGCGGACAAGGCGTCGAGGCCAAGGACGAGCACTGGATCAAGCGGTGCCAGCCCCTCGCACTGGTCGCCGACACCGCGCTGCTCGCCGTCCCCAATGAATTCGCCAAGGGCGTACTGGAGGGCCGGCTGGCCCCCGTCGTCAGCGAAACGCTGAGCCGGGAGTGCGGCCGCCCGATCCGCATCGCGATCACGGTCGACGAGTCGGCCGGCGAACCGATCGTCCCGGCGCAGTCGCAGCGCGAGCAGCGCGAGTCCTACGAGAGCTACGACGGCCGGGACGGCTACGGCCGCCAGGCGCCGGACGATCTGCCGTCGGCCCGCCCCGCCTACCCCGGCTATCAGCAGCCGCGCCCCGATCCGGGCGCCTGGCCGCGGCCCCGTGACGACTACGGCTGGCAGCAGCCCCGGCTCGGCGGCTTTCCCGAGAGCGATCCTTACGCCTCCCAGCACTCCTCGTCCGGCTATGACCAGCAGCCGTACGACCAGCAGCCGCGCGGCGACTACCGCGGTCCGGGCGTCGAGCGCCCGGGCCCGGGTGGCGGCCACGGCGGCCCCGGACCGGGCCCCGACCGCCCACCGTACGAGCAGCGCCACGATCTGCCCGATCCGCTCGAGCGCGCCCGCGGCGGACCGCCCGTCCTGCCCTCGCAGACCGGCGCCCCCGGCCCGCTCGCCGCTCAGCCCGCACCCGCGTCCGGCCCCGGTGAGCCGACCGCGCGGCTGAACCCCAAGTACCTCTTCGACACCTTCGTCATCGGCGCGTCCAACCGTTTCGCGCACGCCGCGGCGGTCGCCGTCGCCGAGGCACCGGCCAAGGCGTACAACCCGCTGTTCATCTACGGGGAGTCCGGGCTCGGCAAGACCCACTTGCTGCATGCCATCGGGCACTACGCACGCAGCCTCTACCCCGGCACCCGGGTGCGCTATGTGAGCTCGGAGGAGTTCACCAACGAGTTCATCAACTCCATCCGCGACGGCAAGGCGGACGCGTTCCGCAAGCGCTACCGCGACATGGACATCCTGCTGGTCGACGACATCCAGTTCCTGGCGAGCAAGGAGTCGACGCAGGAGGAGTTCTTCCACACCTTCAATACGCTCCACAACGCCAACAAGCAGATCGTGCTCTCCTCCGACCGGCCGCCCAAGCAGCTGGTCACCCTGGAGGACCGGCTCCGCAACCGCTTCGAGTGGGGCCTGATCACCGATGTGCAGCCGCCGGAGCTGGAGACGCGTATCGCGATCCTCCGTAAGAAGGCGGTGCAGGAGCAGCTGAACGCTCCGCCGGAGGTGCTGGAGTTCATCGCCTCGCGGATCTCCCGCAACATCCGTGAGCTGGAGGGCGCGCTGATCAGAGTGACCGCCTTCGCGAGCCTGAACCGGCAGCCGGTGGACCTCGGGCTCACCGAGATCGTGCTGAAGGATCTGATCCCCGGCGGCGAGGACGCGGCCCCGGAGATCACCGCCACCGCGATCATGGCGGCGACCGCCGACTACTTCGGGCATACGGTCGACGATCTGTGCGGCGCCTCCCGCAGCAGGGTGCTGGTCACCGCGCGGCAGATCGCGATGTACCTCTGCCGGGAGCTGACCGATCTGTCACTGCCCAAGATCGGCGCGCAGTTCGGCGGCCGCGACCATACGACGGTGATGCACGCCGACCGCAAGATCAGGGCGCTGATGGCCGAGCGGCGCTCCATCTACAACCAGGTGACCGAGCTGACCAACCGCATCAAGAACGGCTGAGACGGCTGCGAGGAGCCGCACACGGCCACCGCGAACCGCTGAAGGGCGCTCCGGGGACGGACAACTCCCGGGGCGCCCTTCAGCGTTCATGGCCGTTCATGGCCGCGCGTCGCCGCGCAGGGCCGTTCATCGCTGTCATGGCCTCGCGTCGCCGCGCACAGCCGTTCATCGCTGTTCATGGGCCGCGCGTCGCCGGGCGTGGTCGTTCATGGCTACGAAGCTGTTCGATTCGCCGTCCGGGAGACCCGGTTCTCCACAGATCCACAGCTCATCCACCGTCCACACCCTGGGGACATATGAGTTGTCCCGATCCTGTCCACAGGGTGTGGGGTGGGCAGGGCATCGCCCGAGGTCAGGTGGTTGTGGAATTGTGGCTATCCGAAGTCCACAGACTGTGGATGACCGAGCTGCCCACGGGCCGCGCGTCAGCTTGTCCACCGGCAACCCACAGCCGAAGGCCCATTGCCCACAGCTTCTCCACACCGCTGTCCACTGTTCGGCAACGAAACGGCCACGGTCACCGGCGAGAGTGAAAGGCGTCACACCAAGGAGGCGGGTTGGGCTGTGGGGAAGGTGGGTAAAACTGGGGACGACGCTGGGGAGAACCGGCCGATGTCTGTGCATCGCATGTGCAGAACTCTTCGGCATCCACAGAAAGCCCCGGTTGTCCACGGCCTCCGCCCACAGGCACGGTGGATAAAAAACCGTCCCTGACCAGGGCGTATTCAGTTTTCCACGGTTTCCACAGGCCCTACTACTACGACCACATAGAGTTAGCCGGGAAATCGCTTCGAAGTGGGGCCTGTGCACAACCTCGGGCCGAGCCGCCCGACACCCCGTGCACCGACTTGACCCCGAGCCGCACCGACTGTCCCTGGCGTGCGTCAGACTGGTCTCCGGCGACTCAGCCGACGACGAAGGCCAGCAGGGCGAGCCAGCAACAGCAGGAGGCGGCTTACGGTGAAGATCCGGGTGGAGCGCGATGTACTCGCGGAGGCGGTGGCCTGGACGGCCCGCAGCCTCCCGGCCCGACCGCCGGTGCCGGTCCTCGCGGGCATCCTGATGAAGGCGGAGGAGGGCGCGCTCAGCCTCTCCGGCTTCGACTACGAGGTCTCCGCCCGCGTCTCCGTGGAGGCCGACATCGAGGACGACGGCACGGTCCTCGTCTCCGGCCGCCTTCTCGCCGACATCTGCCGCGCCCTTCCCAACCGCCCGGTGGAGATCTCCACCGACGGGGTGCGGGTCACCGTGGTCTGCGGCTCCTCGCGATTCACACTCCACACCCTGCCTGTGGAGGAGTACCCGGCGCTGCCGCAGATGCCGACCGCGACCGGCACCGTCCCCGGTGAGGTCTTCGCCGCCGCCGCGGCCCAGGTCGCCATCGCCGCCGGCCGTGACGACACCTTGCCGGTGCTCACGGGTGTGCGGATCGAGATCGAGGGCGACACCGTCACGCTGGCCTCCACCGACCGCTATCGCTTCGCCGTCCGCGAGTTCCTGTGGAAGCCCGAGACCCCCGACATCTCCGCCGTCGCGCTGGTGCCCGCCAAGACGCTCCTCGACACCGCCAAGTCGCTGACCAGCGGTGACACCGTCGCCCTCGCGCTCTCCGGCTCGGGTGCGGGCGAGGGCCTGATCGGCTTCGAGGGCGCCGGGCGCCGTACCACCACCCGGCTGCTCGAGGGTGACCTGCCGAAGTACCGCACGCTCTTCCCCACCGAGTTCAACTCGGTCGCGGTGATCGAGACCGCCCCGTTCGTCGAGGCCGTCAAGCGTGTGGCCCTGGTCGCCGAGCGCAACACCCCGGTGCGGCTCACCTTCGAGCAGGGGGTGCTGATCCTGGAGGCCGGATCGAGCGACGACGCACAGGCTGTGGAGCGGGTGGACGCCCAGCTCGACGGCGACGACATCTCGATCGCCTTCAACCCGACGTTCCTGCTGGACGGGCTCAGCGCGATCGACTCGCCGGTCGCCCAGCTGTCCTTCACCACCTCGACCAAGCCCGCCCTGCTCAGTGGCAAGCCCGCCATGGACGCCGAGGCGGACGAGGCGTACAAGTACCTGATCATGCCGGTCCGGCTGAGCGGCTGAGACGCGCGAATGAGCAGGTGTAGCCCACATCTGTGCGGCTACCCGCGGGCGTAGGCTCGGACTCACCGCGAAACGCTAGGGACTACGAAGGATCACTGATGGAGCTCGGTCTCATCGGCCTCGGCAAGATGGGCGGCAACATGCGCGAGCGCATCCGCCGCGCAGGCCACACCGTCATCGGATACGACCGCAACCCGGATGTCGCCGATGTCCACAGCCTCGACGAGCTCGTCAGCAAGCTCAAGGGCCCGCGTGTGGTGTGGGTCATGGTCCCGGCGGGCGTCCCCACCCAGATCACCATCGATGAGCTGGCCGAGCTGCTGTCGCCCGGCGACATCGTCGTGGACGGCGGAAACTCCCGCTGGACCGACGATGAGAAGCACGCCGAGCAGCTCAACGCCAAGGGCATCGGCTTTGTCGACTGCGGTGTCTCCGGCGGTATCTGGGGCCTGGAGAACGGCTACGCCCTGATGTACGGCGGCGCCGCCGAGCATGTGGCCCGGGTCCAGCCGATCTTCGACGCGCTCAAGCCCGAGGGCCAGGGCGGGGCCGTCCACGCCGGCAAGGTCGGCGCGGGCCACTTCGCCAAGATGGTCCACAACGGCATCGAGTACGCGATGATGCAGGCGTACGCCGAGGGCTGGGAGCTGCTGGAGAAGGTGGACTCGGTCACCGACGTCCGCGAGGTCGTCCGGTCCTGGCAGGAGGGCACGGTCATCCGTTCCTGGCTGCTGGACCTGGCCGTCCGCGCCCTGGACGAGGACGAGCACCTGTCCAAGCTGCGGGGCTACGCGGAGGACTCCGGTGAGGGCCGCTGGACCGTGGAGGCCGCGATCGACCACGCCGTGCCGCTGCCCGCGATAACCGCGTCGCTCTTCGCCCGGTTCGCCTCCCGCCAGGAGGACTCGCCGCAGATGAAGATGGTCGCCGCGCTGCGCAATCAGTTCGGCGGCCACGCCGTCGAGAGCAGCGAGAAGTAACCACCCCGCGGGGTGGAGCAAGCAGTCCTGCCGGGGGAGGTCGGCGCAGCCCACTATGCACGTCACGCATCTCTCGCTCGCCGACTTCCGCTCGTACGCCCGGGCCGAGGTGGCTCTCGACCCGGGCGTCACGGCCTTCGTCGGGCCCAATGGCCAGGGCAAGACCAATCTGGTCGAGGCCGTCGGCTATCTCGCCACCCTCGGCAGCCACCGGGTCTCCTCCGACGCCCCGCTGGTGCGCATGGGCGCGGAGCGGGCCGTGGTCCGGGCCGCGGTCGTCCAGGGGGACCGGCAGCAGCTCGTCGAGCTCGAGCTCAACCCGGGCAAGGCCAATCGCGCCCGTATCAATCGGTCCTCGCAGGTCAGACCGCGTGATGTGCTGGGGATCCTGCGGTCGGTGCTGTTCGCGCCGGAGGATCTGGCCCTGGTCAAGGGCGATCCGGGTGAGCGCCGTCGCTTCCTCGACGAGCTGATCACCGCGCGGGCGCCCCGGATGGCGGGAGTCCGCTCCGACTACGACCGGGTGCTGAAGCAGCGCAACACCCTGCTGAAGACCGCCGCCCTCGCCCGGCGCCACGGTTCGCGCGGCGGTGGCGGCGACGCGGCCCTGTCCACCCTCGACGTCTGGGACCAGCATCTGGCCCGGACCGGTGCCGAGCTGCTCGCCCAGCGGCTCGATCTGATCTCCGTGCTCCAGCCGCTCACGGACAAGGCGTACGAGCAACTCGCCCCGGGCGGCGGCCCCGTGCTGCTGGAGTACCGCGGCTCGGCCGGTGAGGGCCTGATGGACGCGGGCAGCCGCGAGGAGCTGTACGAGCTGCTGATGGCCGCCCTCACCCAGGCCCGTAAGCAGGAGGTCGAGCGCGGGGTCACGCTGGTGGGCCCGCACCGCGACGACCTGGTCCTCAAGCTGGGCCGGCTCCCGGCGAAGGGCTACGCCAGCCATGGTGAGTCCTGGTCGTACGCCCTCGCGCTGCGGCTGGCCTCCTACGATCTGCTGCGCACCGAGGCGGGCGAGCCGGTGCTGGTGCTGGACGACGTCTTCGCGGAGCTGGACGCGCGGCGCCGGGAGCGGCTGGCCGAGCTGGTCGCCCCCGGGGAGCAGGTGCTGGTGACCGCGGCGGTGGAGGACGACGTCCCGCATGTGCTGGCCGGCACGCGCTACACGGTGTCCGATGGCGAGGTGCGGCGCGTATGACGGACCGGATGGACCAGCCAGGGCGGCCTTCGCCGGTTCCCGAGCCCTCGGCGCCCGAGCCGTCCGGGGTCGATCTCGCGCGGGTGGCGCTGCGCGCCGCCAAGGAGCAGGCGCGCGCCCGGGGGGCCGCGGCCCAGCAGAAGAAGCAGGCGCGCAGAGGGGGCCTGCGCTCCGGCGCACGCGCCGATGGCCGCGATCCGCTTCCGCTCGGTGCGGCGATCAACCGGCTGATCACCGAGCGCGGCTGGGAGACCCCGGCCGCGGTCGGCGGGGTGATGGGCCGCTGGCCCCAGATGGTGGGGCCCGAGGTGGCCCAGCACTGCGAGCCCCAGCGCTATGACGAGGACGCCCGGGTGCTCACGGTGCGCTGCGACTCCACGGCGTGGGCGACCCAACTGCGGCTGCTCGCCCCGCAGCTCGTGGCCCGGCTGAACGCGGATCTGGGCCAGGGCACCGTAAAGATGATCAAGGTTCTGGGCCCCGGCGGCCCGCCCCGCCGCTATGGCCCGCTGCGTTCCCCGGGCTCCACAGGACCCGGGGACACCTACGGCTGAGCAGGGGCTCGCGCCCTCGTGTTAACCGGCGGTAACAGGTTGACTGCTGAGACCCCCGGTCACGGTAGCCGGTGGTTGACAGCCCGAAGCGCTGAGTGGCGGTGTGAGCCTCTTGGAGCCCGTCCCCGCATATGGGGAGTCGGCGGCGGGCGGTTCAGGGCGGCACATGCGGACTCAGGCGCCAGCAAGCCCCCATTCTTGTCGGCGCTACCGGTAGACTGGGGCCGTACACCGTCGCCGCTGGCGCACCGAGCGCTTGCGGACACATGTTGAACGACGCAGCCGCTCCCGCCTGTCCGGAGACGGCTCGTGCTGTGCCAGAAAGGGCGCTTCGTGGCCGATTCCGGCAACCCCATCGAAAACATCCCGTCCACGCCCGATGGCGAGGCCCTGGCCTCGCCGTCGTACGACGCCAGTGCGATCACCGTCCTGGAGGGGCTGGAGGCGGTCCGCAAGCGACCCGGTATGTACATCGGTTCCACCGGTGAGCGCGGCCTGCACCACCTCGTCC
This sequence comes from Streptomyces malaysiensis subsp. samsunensis, assembly GCF_024519315.1. Lineage (GTDB taxonomy): Bacteria > Actinomycetota > Actinomycetes > Streptomycetales > Streptomycetaceae > Streptomyces > Streptomyces malaysiensis. The sequence continues at coordinate 38,683 of NZ_JANIIC010000010.1, forward strand.
AAGAGGTCGTCGACAACTCCGTCGACGAGGCCATGGCCGGTCATGCCGACAGCATCGAGGTCACGATCCTCGCCGACGGCGGCGTACGCGTCGTCGACAACGGCCGTGGCATCCCCGTGGGCATCGTCCCCTCGGAGGGGAAGCCGGCCGTGGAGGTCGTGCTGACCGTGCTGCACGCGGGCGGCAAGTTCGGCGGCGGCGGCTACGCCGTCTCCGGCGGTCTGCACGGCGTCGGCGTCTCCGTCGTCAACGCCCTGTCGTCGAAGGTGTCGGTCGAGGTCAGGACGGACGGCTACCGCTGGACCCAGGACTACAAGACGGGAGCGCCGACCGCGCCCCTGGCCCGGAACGAGGCCACGGAGGAGACCGGCACCACGGTCACCTTCTGGGCGGACCCGGACGTCTTCGAGACCACCGAGTACTCCTTCGAGACGCTGGCCCGGCGCTTCCAGGAGATGGCGTTCCTCAACAAGGGGCTGTCGATCTCGCTCACGGACGAGCGCGAGGCCCATGTGGACGAGGAGGGCAAGCCGCTCTCCGTGAAGTACCACTACGAGGGCGGCATCGTCGACTTCGTCACCTACCTCAACTCCCGCAAGGGCGAGCTGGTCCACCCCACGGTGATCGGCTTCGAGGCCGAGGACAAGGAGCGGATGCTCTCCCTCGAACTCGCGATGCAGTGGAACGCGCAGTACACCGAGGGTGTCTACAGCTTCGCGAACACCATCCACACCCATGAGGGCGGCACCCACGAGGAGGGCTTCCGCGCCGCGCTGACGTACCTGATCAACAAGTACGCGCGCGACAAGAAGCTGCTCCGGGAGCGCGATGACAACCTTACGGGCGAGGACATCCGCGAGGGTCTGACCGCGATCATCTCGGTCAAGCTGGGCGAGCCACAGTTCGAGGGCCAGACCAAGACCAAGCTGGGCAACACGGAGGCCAAGACCTTCGTCCAGAAGATCGTCAACGAGCATCTCGCCGACTGGCTGGACCGCAACCCCAATGAGGCGGCGGACATCGTCCGCAAGGGGATCCAGGCGGCCACGGCCCGTGTCGCGGCCCGTAAGGCGCGCGATCTGACCCGCCGCAAGGGGCTGCTGGAGACCGCGTCGCTGCCGGGCAAGCTGAGCGACTGCCAGTCCAACGACCCGGCGAAGTGCGAGATCTTCATCGTCGAGGGTGACTCCGCCGGCGGCTCGGCCAAGTCCGGCCGTAACCCGCAGTATCAGGCGATCCTCCCGATCCGAGGCAAGATCCTCAACGTCGAGAAGGCCCGGGTCGACAAGATCCTCCAGAACAACGAGGTCCAGGCGCTGATCTCCGCCTTCGGCACCGGGGTGCACGAGGACTTCGACATCACCAAGCTCCGCTATCACAAGATCATTCTGATGGCGGACGCCGACGTCGACGGCCAGCACATCAACACCCTGCTGCTGACCTTCCTCTTCCGCTTCATGCGCCCGCTGGTCGAGGCGGGCCATGTCTTCCTGTCCCGTCCGCCCCTCTACAAGATCAAGTGGGGGCGGGACGAGGTCGAGTACGCGTACTCGGACCGGGAGCGGGACGCGCTGATCCAGGCCGGCCGTGAACAGGGCAAGCGCATCAGGGACGACTCCGTCCAGCGCTTCAAGGGTCTGGGCGAGATGAACGCCGAAGAGCTGCGAGTGACCACGATGGACCAGGACCACCGCGTCCTGGGCCAGGTCACGCTGGACGACGCGGCACAGGCCGACGACCTGTTCTCGGTCCTCATGGGTGAGGACGTCGAGGCACGGCGCTCGTTCATCCAGCGCAACGCCAAGGACGTCCGCTTCCTCGACATCTGAGTCGGCCCCCAGCCGCAGACGACAGAAGGACTTTGACCAGCAATGGCCGACGAGAACACCCCGAACACGCCCGACGACCAGACCCCCGACGAGCTCGCCGACGGCGCCGCCCTCCGCGTCGAGCCGGTCGGCCTCGAGACGGAGATGCAGCGCTCGTACCTCGATTACGCGATGAGCGTGATCGTCAGCCGTGCGCTGCCCGACGTCCGGGACGGCCTCAAGCCGGTGCACCGCCGGGTGCTGTACGCGATGTACGACGGCGGGTACCGCCCCGAGAAGGGCTTCTACAAGTGCGCCCGCGTCGTCGGCGACGTCATGGGCACCTACCATCCGCACGGTGACTCGTCGATCTACGACGCGCTGGTGCGGCTGGCCCAGCCTTGGTCCATGCGGATGCCGCTGGTCGACTCCAACGGCAACTTCGGCTCCCCGGGCAACGACCCCGCGGCGGCCATGCGGTACACCGAGTGCAAGATGGCGCCGCTGTCGATGGAGATGCTCCGGGACATCGACGAGGAGACCGTCGACTTCCAGGACAACTACGACGGCCGTAACCAGGAGCCGACGGTCCTGCCGGCCCGCTTCCCCAACCTGCTGATCAATGGCTCGGCGGGGATCGCGGTCGGCATGGCCACCAACATCCCGCCGCACAATCTGCGCGAGGTGGCCGAGGGCGCCCAGTGGGCCCTGGCCAACCCCGAGGCCACGCAGGAGGAGCTGCTCGACGCCCTGATCGACCGGATCAAGGGCCCGGACTTCCCGACCGGGGCGCTGGTCGTCGGCCGTAAGGGCATCGAGGAGGCGTACCGCACCGGGCGCGGCTCGATCACCATGCGCGCGGTGGTGGAGGTCGAGGAGATCCAGGGCCGGCAGTGCCTGGTGGTCACCGAGCTGCCGTACCAGGTGAACCCGGACAACCTCGCGCAGAAGATCGCCGACCTGGTGAAGGACGGCAGGATCGGCGGCATCGCCGACGTCCGCGACGAGACTTCCTCGCGCACCGGCCAGCGCCTGGTCATCGTGCTCAAGCGGGACGCGGTCGCCAAGGTCGTGCTCAACAACCTCTACAAGCACACCGATCTTCAGACCAACTTCGGCGCCAACATGCTGGCGCTGGTCGATGGTGTGCCGCGCACCCTCTCGCTGGACGCGTTCATCCGTAACTGGGTCACGCACCAGGTCGAGGTCATCGTCCGCCGGACCCGTTTCCGGCTGCGCAAGGCCGAGGAGCGGGCGCATATCCTGCGCGGTCTGCTCAAGGCCCTGGACGCGATCGACGAGGTCATCGCGCTGATCCGGCGCAGCGACACGGTCGACACCGCGCGCGGCGGCCTGATGGGGCTGCTGGAGATCGACGAGATCCAGGCCAACGCGATCCTGGAGATGCAGCTGCGGCGGCTGGCCGCCCTGGAGCGTCAGAAGATCATCCAGGAGCACGACGAGCTTCAGGCGAAGATCAACGAGTACAACGCGATCCTCGCCTCGCCGGAGCGGCAGCGGCAGATCATCAGCGAGGAGCTGACCGCGATCGTCGAGAAGTACGGCGACGACCGGCGCTCCAAGCTGGTCCCCTTCGACGGCGACATGTCCATCGAGGACCTGATCGCCGAGGAGGACATCGTCGTCACGATCACGCGTGGCGGCTATGTCAAGCGCACCAAGACCGAGGACTACCGCTCGCAGAAGCGCGGCGGCAAGGGCGTGCGCGGGACGAAGCTGAAGCAGGACGACATCGTCTCGCACTTCTTCGTCTCGACCACCCACCACTGGCTGCTGTTCTTCACCAACAAGGGCCGGGTCTACCGGGCGAAGGCGTACGAGCTCCCGGACACCGGACGCGACGCGCGCGGCCAGCATGTGGCGAATCTGCTGGCCTTCCAGCCCGATGAGAAGATCGCGCGGATTCTTGCCATCCGGGACTACGAGGCGGTGCCGTATCTGGTGCTGGCCACCAAGTCCGGGCTGGTGAAGAAGACCCCGCTGAAGGACTACGACTCGCCCCGCTCCGGCGGTGTGATCGCGATCAACCTCCGGGAGATGGAGGACGGCCGCGAGGACGAGCTGATCGGTGCCGAGCTGGTCTCCTCCGAGGACGATCTGCTGCTGATCAGCAAGAAGGCGCAGTCGATCCGGTTCACGGCGACGGACGATTCGCTGCGGCCGATGGGGCGCGCGACCTCCGGTGTGAAGGGCATGAGCTTCCGCGAGGATGACGAACTCCTCTCGATGAATGTGGTCCGGCCCGGTACGTTCGTGTTCACCGCCACGGACGGTGGGTACGCGAAGCGGTCCAATGTCGATGAGTACCGCGTCCAGGGGCGCGGCGGTCTCGGGATCAAGGCGGCGAAGATCGTCGAGGACCGTGGTTCCCTGGTCGGGGCGCTGGTGGTCGAGGAGACGGATGAGATCCTCGCCATCACGCTCAGCGGTGGCGTGATCCGTACCCGGGTCAATGAGGTCAGGGAGACGGGCCGTGACACCATGGGCGTCCAACTGATCAACCTGGGTAAGCGCGATGCCGTCGTGGGCATCGCCCGGAACGCCGAGGCCGGTCGTGAGGCTGAAGAGGTCGAGGAGGAATCCTCGTCCGGGAACGTGGCAGCCGAGGAGGCCGCGTCCGAGGCGGCCGAGGGCACAGAGCCCCCGGCCGACGAGACCGAGGAGTAAGTCGTGAGTGGAGCCACGGGTGCCGCGGGCGGCGGTGCGGACGCCGGAGGGCGTCCGGGACCGGGAGCCCCGACTTCGGTGGGCGGCACCGCCGCTGGGGAAGGCGCCCGTGGCCCGGCCGGGGAGTCCGCCGTGACGGAGACCCGGAAGCTGCGGCCGCAGCGCGATCCGCACCCCCAGTACGCCAGCCCGCTCCCCAATGAGCGCCCCGCCCCCTCCCAGCCCGCGCAGCCGTACCACCCGCCGCAGGCATACGCCCCGCCGCCCGGCGGCGGGGCCGGACGGGGCGGTTCCGGGGTGCCCGGGCAGTCGGCCCAAGGCGCCCAGCAGGGGCACCAGCAGGCCGCCACGGGCGTCCGGCGCCCCCGTACGTCCGCGGGGGCCCGTCAGGCGCCGCGGACCCGTAAGGCGCGGCTGAGGGTCGCCAAGGTCGATCCGTGGTCGGTCATGAAGGTCAGCTTCCTACTGGCGATCGCGCTGGGCGTCTGCACCGTGATCGCGGTGGCGGTGCTGTGGATGGTCATGGACGCCATGGGCGTCTTCAGCGCGGTGGGCAACACCATCAGCGATGCGACGGAGTCGCAGAAGGGCAGCGGGTTCGACCTGGAGTCGTTCCTGTCGCTTCCGCGTGTCCTGGGGTTCACCGCGATCATCGCCGTGATCAATGTGGTGTTGGCGACCGCGCTGGCCACGCTCGGGTCCTTCATCTACAACCTGTCGGCGGGCTTCGTGGGCGGCGTCGAGCTGACCTTGGCCGAGGACGAGTAGCGGCCCGCCGATACCGATTTTGGGACGGGGCAGGTGGTGCGCTAATCTTTCGGTGCAGCGCGGGGCTATAGCTCAGACGGTTAGAGCGCTTCCCTGATAAGGAAGAGGCCACAGGTTCAAGTCCTGTTAGCCCCACCGTCGCGATCAGCCTGGATGGAGATCTTCTCCGTCCAGGCTGATGTCGTATGAGGGCCGGGAGTTGATCCCCGGTTCCTTCCCGATTTCTCACCTGCCAATGCCGGTCATAGGTCACCGATCGGTATCGGTCGGTGTGTATCATCGGGCGCCAGAGGTCCCCTACGTCAAGAAAGAGACGAGGTAGCGCAGTGAAGAAGCTGCTCCTGGTCGCACTGGCCGCCATCGGCGGGCTCCTCGTGTACCGCCAGATCCAGGCGGATCGCGCCGAGCAGGATCTGTGGACGGAGGCGACCGACTCCGTGCCCGCAGGCTCGGGTGTGTGAGCCCCTACGACAGTCCCGATACGGGGCCCCGACCGCTGGAGTGGTCGGGGCCCCGTCGGCTTTACTGGCGCCTGACGGGGAAGTCGCGGGGGCGTCGGGGGACGGGATGTCGGGCGGCCTTCGTGTTTCACTCTCGCAAACGAATAGCTTGCACAGGCAAAGTTGAACGGGCTGACCGGCCGGTACGACGAGGAGTGACGCGCGATGAAGGACCGCCGCAAGGTCAGGGCCGGTCTCGCCGCGGCGGTGGCGCTGTGCGCGGTGGCCGCGGCACCGGGGACGTCCCTCGCCGACGGTGCCGCCGGGGCCCGGGCGTACGAGACCCGGGGCACCCGGATAGACGGCGCCGACGGTGAGCCGGGCGCCCCTTCCCTCGCGGCCGGCCGCACCTATGTCGACAGCATCGGGCCGGGCGAGAAGCGGTACTACGGCGTGACGCTCGACACGAAGTCGGCCGCCTATGTCTCGGCGGTCGCGGCGCCCCGGCCGGGGGCGGAGGTGACCTCGTACCGCGACGGTGTGAAGGTGACGCTGGAGAGCCCTGACGGGGCCATCTGCGGCACCGCCTCCCCGAAGGTCGAGACGAGTGGCGTCGCCTATCCCCTGGCCGACTACGCCTCCCGCCAGACGGACTCCGGCCCCGCTTCCTGCCACCAGGCGGGGCGCTATGCGGTGACGGTGGAGCGCCAGGACGGATCGCCGGACCCGGAGCGCTGGCCCGTGGAGCTCCGGCTGATGGTGGAACCACCCGTGAAGGGCGGGGCCACCGGGGCGGCCCCGGAGGGGAGTTCGAGCACACCGCCGCCCGAGCCACCGGAGGGCACGGCCTGGCCGAGGAGCGGCGGGCGCGGCTTCACCGACGCGCCGACCCTGGGGACCGGGGTGTGGAGGGACGAGATCACGCCGGGGGAGACGCACTTCTACCGGGTGCCCGTCGACTGGGGCCAGCGCCTCTCCGCCGTCGCGGAAATGTCCGCCGACGGCAAGGACCAGAGCACCCGTCTGCTCGACCGCGCACTGTCGATGCACGCCTACAACCCGGCGCGCGGACTCGCGAAGCGCGGCACCCCCGCCGCACAGGACGGCGAGTCGCCCCGCACCCAGGTGACCACCGCGCCGGTGGCCTACGGAAACCGGTATGCGAACACCGGCTCCACGGTCCGCGCGATGAGCTTCAGCGGCGGGTACTTCCTGGCGGTCACCCTCAACCCGCCACAGGTGGCACCGCATCTGAACACCTCGGTGCCGGTCGTCCTGCGGGTGCGGGTCGCGGGCGCCGCGCGCGGCGGGCCCAGCTACGACAAGGACCCGGTCGAGGCGGGGTTCGGGCTCACGGCGGCCGACCGGCGGGCGGCCAAGCGCCATCCGGACGCCGCGGCGGACGACGACCGGATGGAGGGGCCCGGCTCCGGCATCGCCGACTCGAAGGCCGCGCTGCGGGTGGTGGGGTACGCGGGCATCGGCACCGGTACGGCCCTGGTGCTCGGGCTCGGCGTGTGGACGTACGCCGCCAGGCGCCGGGCCTCGTCTCAGCAGTACGGGCCGCCGTCGGGTTGGTAGTTGGGGTCTGTTCGGCGGCTGGGGTCTGCCTGGTGGCCGGGGTCTGTTTGGCGGCTCGGGTCTGTTCGGTCGCCGGGGTCTGATTTCTCCGAGGCGTGTCGCGGGGCGTCGTCAGCGGGGGCGTCGTCAGGGGGCCTCAGGGGAGTGCGCTGTTCAGCCCGAGGCGACCAGCGCCCATGCGCCGACGGCGAAGCACAGCGCCGCGACGATCAGGATCGAGAGCGTCGCCCTCCGGGACGGCCCGGGGCGTCGCCGGGTCGCGGTGGGAACTTGCGGCCGCTCGGCGGTGTATGGACGAGTAGAAGGGAAATCACGCGGGGGCGGCGTCGGGGTCGGTGTCGGAGTCGGCGTGGGTGTCGGCGTCGGAGTCGGCGAGGGAGCCGCGGTCGGATGGGGAGCGGGGGTGGGCGTATGCGGGTGCGCATGTTGCACCGGCTGTACGGGGTGTGGGGGCTGCTGTGCGTGGTGCGGATGGTGCACGGGCGGCTGTGCCGGTGGGAGCGGGGCCGCGGTCGAAGGGGTCGGCGGGGCCGGCGGGTGGGGTATCGACGGCTGCTGGACCGGCGGGGGCGGAGTCGCGGGCTGGGCGGCCGGTGGCGGGGGCGTCGGTGTCGGCGGGCCCGCGGGCTGGGGCGGTGGGGTCCGGTTCAGGGGCGCCTGGGCGTATGGGGGCCCGGTGTACCGGACTTCGGAGGACGGAGCCCCGGGAGACCCAGGAGCCCCGGGCGTATGGGTGTGCGGAGTGCGGCCGGGCGGGGTCTCGGGGCGCGAGGCCCGGTCGGACGGGGTCTGCGGGACCTGTGGCTGGTCGTTCCGGGGGAGCGGCGGCGGGAGGGTGAAGCTGCCGGTGTCGGACATGGACGGCTGTGGAGTGGCCGGCTGGGGAGGAGCCGCCTCACCGGCGGGCTGCTGGGGCGGGTCCGCTTGGGCGGCGGGGGCCGCGCCGACGGCGGGGCCGTCTCGGCGGTGGACTGAGGTCCGGACGGCGCCGAGCCGTTCCCCTGGGGCGGGTCGGCCTTCGCATGGCGGCGGCGCGGCCGGGTCGGGCCTTCGGGGCCGAACCCGGTGGGCAGCGGCCCGAGATGGTCGAAGACCTCGATGGCCTCGTCGTCCAGGTCGGCCTCGGGCAGCAGATCGATCGCTGTCGCCAGCGCCTTCCGCGCTCCCGTGGCGGTGCGGAAGCGGTTCTCGGGGTCCGGTTGCAGCAGGCCTGCGATCACCTGCCACAGCGGTTCGGGCACGTCCGTGGGCGCGTTCGGCACCCCCTGCTCGAACAGCTTGACGAGCGCCTCCCCGTCCGGCTTGTGCCCGGTGAGCAGATAGAGCGTCACCAGCCCGACGGCGAAGAGGTCGGCGGGGAAGTCCGGGTCGTCGCCCATCATCTGCTCGGGCGCGAAGTAACCAGGCGTGCCCATCACGTAGTTGGCCTCGGTGAGGCGCGGCTCGCCCTTGGTCAGTGCGATGCCGAAGTCGCCCAGCCGGACGTGCGGCCGGCCGGTCCCGGTGGACTCCAGCAGGATGTTCGCGGGTTTGATGTCCCGGTGCACCACACCCTCGGCGTGCACCGCGGCGAGTCCGGCGAGCAGCTGGTCGAGCAGTGTGCACACATAACGGGGCGGCAGCGGGCCGTAGTCCCCGATGAGATGGGCGAACGAGCCGCCGCCCACCAGGTCCATGGTGAACAGCACCTTGTCGTCGTCGGCCGCCCAGCTGGCCGGTGCCAGTACATGGGGGTGATCGATCCGCAGGGCCTGTTCCCGGACGAAGCGCAGCAGTGTGTGGGCGTCGCGTTGCTGGAGCACCTTCGCTGCCACGTACCGTCTGCGGCGATGGTCCCAGACGCGCCATACGGCGCCCACCCCTCCACGCCCGATCGGGTCCACCAGCTCGTACCGGCCCGCGAAGATCTCACCCATCGCGCCGTGCCCGCCCCGTCATCGACTCGTCAGCAGTTCAGCCCGTCAGCTCTGGTGCGCCTCATAGTGGGCGACCGCCTCGGCGGTCCGCCCGGCGCCGTACACACGGAGAAACTCTGCCAGCTCGGGGTGGGTGGGGGCGAGGGAGTCGGCGGCATCGATGATGTCTCCCGCGGCCGACACGGACCTCAGCAGCGACTGGATCTCGCGCACCACTCGCCTTACGGTCGGGGCGCCCGTGCTCGCCGTGGTCTGGGTGGAGTTGAGAACGGAGCCGCCCGCGGACTTCTTGATCTCCTCCATGCGCTCGGCTGCCTCGGCGGCGCTGACCCTGCCGTCCGCCGCCTGACTGGACAGCTCCTGGAGCGCCTGTACCCGCTGGACGACCGCGGGGTTGCCGATTTTGGCTCGCTGGCCGCTCATGAGCTGCGAGAGCATGGGCGCGGACAGACCGAGGACGGCGGCGAGACGTGCTTGGTTGAGACCGAGATCGTCGATGAGACGGCGAAAGAGCGCCCCCAGCGGCTCCCCGTACCAGCTGCGCTGAAGCTCCCGTGCGCGCGCGGTGGCATCCTGCTGTGTTGCGTCCATCTCGCTCTCCCCTTCGCTTCGCTGCCGCGAATCTTGCGTGGCATCCTACGGAGAGGTCTACGCGCGAGCGATACCCGGTCGGGAATGGTGGTCGGTACCAGGTATCCTGATCGGCGAAGGGGCCTTAGCTCAGTTGGTAGAGCGCCGTCTTTGCATGGCGGATGTCAGGAGTTCGACTCTCCTAGGCTCCACCTCCATCGCCAGCCGGGACACCGTGATCGGTGTCCTGGCTGTTTCGTTTCGCCCCTGATATCGGTGTTGCCACTCCTGTCAATACCCGGCGCAACACCCGCGGGATGCTCCAGGGTGTTTCCCACAACTCGGGCAGATCGCCCGGGAGTCGTCTGATCGGCGCAGGCCGCCGTACAGGGGGACACGATGGGTGAACTGCATCCGCTGGGCGAGAACCTGCCCGAGGAGTGCCGGGTGTTCGCGGTGGAGCTGAGGAAGCTGTTCCTGGGGCTGGGGATCTCGGTGCGCAGATACGCGGTGCGCAGGCACCGGGACCCGAGCACCGTCTCGCGGTTTCTGAACGGCACCCGCATCCCGCCGTGGGAGTTCGTCTTCGATCTGTTCGCCGATCTCGCCGCGCGGCGGGGCGTCGCTCCCACCCCCGCCGCCATCGAGCTGGTGCGGGAGCTGCACCGGGCCGCGGTCCGCACCAGCCGCTCCCCCGGGCACGCCATGGAGATCCTCCAGGTCCAGCTGGCCGATGCCGACCGGGACGCGCGGGTTTCCATGGCGCACCAGGACGCGCTGGGCGAGGCGCTGCTGGACCGCAAGCACCGCATCGCCGATCTCGAGGTGCGGCTGAACCAGGCCGAGGCGGCATGGGCGACGGAGCGTGCCCGGGCGGACGCGCTGGAGCGGGACCTCCCGGACCGGGACGAGCTGCTCAAGGAGCGGGATCTGCTCCAGCAGGAGGTGCGGCGGCTGGCCGAGGAGCTGGAGGAGGTGCGGCTGCGGGGGCGGCGGGCGGAGGAGCGCTGCCTGGTCCTGGAGCGGCAGCTGGCCATGGTGGAGTCCCAGCCTCCGGTCGTCGTGCCACAGCCCGAGCAGGCGCCCGGGGGTCCGGAGGGGCCCACGGCGCCCAAGCGGGGCACGGGCCCGCGGCCGAAGATCCTCGTGGTGGACGACCAGCAGAACAATCTGCTGGCCATGGAGGCCGTGCTGGCCACGCTCGACCAGGAGCTGGTGACCGCGACCTCCGGACAGGAGGCACTCAAAGCGCTGCTCGACCACGATGACTTCGCGGTGATCCTGCTGGATGTGCAGATGCCCGAGATGGATGGCTATGAGACGGCGGCCCATATCAAGCGCCGTCCTCGCAACCGCGACATCCCGATCATCTTCCTCACCGCGATGGGCGCCGATCCCGAGCACTCCTCGCGGGGTTATGCGGCCGGTGCGGTGGACTACATGGCCAAGCCATTCGACCCCTGGGCGTTACGGGCCAAGGTCTCGGTCTTCACCGAGATCTTCCTGGAGCGGAGGCAGCGCCGTTCCCAGGGGGAGGACCCGGCGGACTGGGGCTGAGCCGGGGGCTGGTGCGGAAACGGCACGCGGCGTGGAGACGGCGCGAGGCGGTGAGACGGGGCGAGGGGCGGGAGATCCCTTGGTCTCCCGCCCCTCGTGGAGGGCCGCGCCGGGCGCTCGCCGTGGAGGGCCGCGCCGGGCGCCCTGTGCGGCGGCGCCGTTCAGCGCTCGTCGTCCCTGCGGGCCTCGGCCTGCTTGGCCCGCGCCTCGGGGTCGAGGGTGTTCTGGTCGCTGCCGTCCACCGCCGATAGCCGCTCGCGGTCGCCCACCTCGGTCGCCGCCGGGGGCTCGACCAGCCAGTCGGGGTTGGCCTGCCTGTCCCACCACTTCCACGCGGCGTAGACGGCCGCGCCCACCAGCCCGATGAAGGCCGCCCGCTTGGCGATACGGGCGGCCCGGGCCCGGCGGCGGTGCTTCCTGGCCAGCTTCTCGATCTCCGCGGCCGTCACATGGGTGCGCAGCGCCGCGATGGCCGCGCCCGTGCGGATGGCCGCCTCCTCGCGCGCGGGTCCGGCGGCGGCGCGCATCCCGGCCATCGCCTGCTCCATCCGCGGTGCGGTGTAGTGGGCGGCGTACCGCGCCGCCTTACGGGTGCGCTTGGCGGCCCGTGTGGCGGCCTGGTCCACCTTCGGCGGCAGGGTGCCGCGGGCCTGGTTGAGCCGTGGCGCGACATGGGCGTGGTACTGGGCACCGGCTGTGCACCGGGCCTGGTGCGCCGCGGTCGAGACCTTCGGCGCCAGCCGTACGCGGGCCTCGTTCGCGTAGCGCGCCGCGGTGTCCTTGGCCGTGCCGGCGTAGGGTGCCACCGCCTCCGCGGCGTGCAGGACACTGCCCTTGGCCGTGCCGGTCGCGGCTCGCACGCTGTCAATGCGGGTCACGGGATCCTCCTCCTCGGTGGCGTGGTCAAGCTCCGGGGTTCAGAGTCGTGCGTTTTCCTCGCGCGCTCTATTTGCCCAGTTTCGTGTTTCCATCCCAAGAAAGATCATGCCTGTTTGTGGAGATCATGCCCGTTGGCGGCGCGGTCAGCATGTGTGAACGGGCATCCGGGTCATAGGGGGGTTCTCGGTGAAACCGCTCGGGTCGGCACGCCCGGCGGCGCCTCCGCGGCTACTCGTCGGCGTTGCGTCCGTGCGAGGATCAGGAGACGGAAGTGAAAACGATGGAAGGTTGATCGTGGCCGAGCAGCTTTACGCCACCCTGAAGACGAACAATGGCGACATCGTGGTCCGGCTGCTGCCGAACCACGCCCCCAAGACGGTCAAGAACTTTGTTGAACTGGCCGAAGGCAGTCGCGAGTGGACTCACCCGGCCACTGGCAAGAAGGCCAAGGAGAAGCTCTACGACGGCACCGTTTTCCACCGGGTGATCAGCGGTTTCATGATCCAGGGCGGCGACCCGCTGGGCAACGGGACCGGCGGCCCCGGCTATGAGTTCGGTGACGAGTTCCACCCGGACCTGGCCTTCAACAAGCCGTACCTGCTGGCGATGGCCAACGCCGGCCCGGGCACCAACGGCTCGCAGTTCTTCATCACGGTCGCCCCGACCGCGTGGCTGACCGGTAAGCACACCATCTTCGGCGAGGTCGCCGACGAGGCCAGCAAGAAGGTCGTCGACGCGATCGTGGGCACCGCGACCAATCCGCGCACCGACCGTCCGCTCCAGGACGTCGTCATCGAGTCGGTCGTCGTGGAGACCCGCGAGGGCTGAGCGCATCGGGGAACTTTCATGCCCCGCTTGTCCGTGTGAACAAGTGTCCGTGTGAACAAGCGGGGCGGGGGAACGCCCGATCAGAAGTGGAACAAGGGGCGAGGGGACACCATGGAGGACCAGGCGGTCTGCTGCTACCGGCACCCCCAGCGGGAGACCGGCATCACCTGCACCCGCTGTGAGCGCCCGATCTGCCCCGAGTGCATGATCAGCGCTTCTGTGGGGTTCCAGTGCCCTGAGTGCGTGAGCGGACGGGTGTCGTCCGGGTCCGGGGCCTCGGCCGCCGGTCCCCCGCCGAGTGCCGCGCGGCCGCGCACACTGGCCGGCGGCACGATGACGTCGGACCCCCGGCTGATCACCAAGATCCTGCTCGCTATCAATATCGCGGTATGGCTCGCGGTGCTGTCCGCGGGCGACCGGCTGGTGAACGATCTCGACCTGGTCGGCCGCGCCTACGACCCCGGCACGGTGCAGATCGTCGGTGTCGCCGAGGGCCAGTGGTGGCGCCTGGTGACCTCGGTCTTCCTGCACCAGCAGCTGATGCACATCGCCTTCAACATGCTCTCGCTGTGGTGGATCGGCGGCCCGCTGGAGGCCGCGCTCGGCCGCGCCCGCTTCATCGTGCTGTACGCGCTGTCGGGGCTGGGCGGCAGTGCGCTGTCGTATCTCCTGGCCGCGCAGAACCAGCCGTCGCTTGGCGCCTCCGGCGCGATCTTCGGTCTGCTCGGCGCCACCGCCGTGCTGATGCGCCGGCTGAACTACGACATGCGCCCGGTCATCGCACTGCTGGCGCTGAATCTGCTCTTCACCTTCACCTGGTCCGGAATCGCCTGGCAGGCCCATGTCGGCGGCCTGGTCGCGGGCACGGTGGTGGCGTACGGGATGGTGCACGCGCCCCGTGACAAGCGGGCGCTGGTGCAGCGCGGGACCTGCGTCCTGGTGCTGCTCGCGATCGTCGCGATGGTGTGGATCCGGACGGTGCAGCTCACCGGCTGAGCGGAGTGGTCGGCCGGTGAGCGGCGGGCCATGCCGGACGTCCGCCCACAGTGCCGTGGACGGTTCCCGACGATCTCCGATGACCTGAACCGGGCCGGACCCGCTCAGTTGTCCACAGCGAGTGGTGGATCTTAGGCAACCTGTGGAGAACCTGCGGACGCCCCCCGACTGACCTGCGTTTTCGCAGGAAGGCGGGGGTATGAACGATCGAACAGACGCCCGTCGCCGGTCACACCGGCGTCAACACGGCAGAGGTTATCCACAGATCTTCTGAGTTTTCCCCGGCTGTGGATAACTCTGTGGACAACCTGGGGACGACCCTGAGGACAGCCAGGTCACTTCCACTGGGTGGAGACGACGAAGCCCGCGGCGATGAAGCCGAAGCCGACGACGATGTTCCAGTTGCCCAGTGACTCGACCGGCATGTCCCCCGTGGTCACGTAGAAGATGACGATCCACGCGAGGCCGATCAGGAACATGGCCAGCATCAGCGGTGCCACCCACCGGCGGCCGCTGTTCAGATTGATGCTGGCTGCCTGCTTCGCGGGCGGCGGCGTGAAGTCGTCCTTCTTGCGGATCCGTGACTTCGGCACGAGGAACTCTCCTGTCGATGCGCTGCGTGACCGCGCGGGGATGTGTACGGACGGCGCCGGGGCGGGACAGCGACGGGGACCACGTCCCTCCCCCACACGTCGGTTAGCGTAGTCCTTCCGCGGCGTCGTAAGGAGTAAGGGTACGTTGAGCAATTCCGCTGACTTCCCCACCCCGGCGTCCCGCCACCCCCGGTTCCGGCCCGTGCGGCTGCTCACGGGAGCGGTTTTCGCACTGGCCGGAGTGATCTTCTGGACCAGTTTCAACACAGCCCAGGGCACCAATCTCCGCAGTGATGAATCGATGCTGCGGCTCTCCGATCTTATCCAGGAGCGCAGCCGTAAGAACGGCACCCTGGGCGAGAGCACCGCCAAAATACGCTCCGAGGTCGACGCCCTCGCCCGGCGGGACAACGGCAGCACCGAGGCCGAGCGCCGCAAGCTGGCCGACCTGGAGGAGACCGCCGGCACCAGGGAGCTCTCCGGCTCCGGGCTCACCGTCACCCTCACCGATGCCCCGCCCAACGCCACCCCGAAGATCCCCGGCGTCCCGGACCCCCAGCCCAACGATCTCGTCATCCACCAGCAGGATCTCCAGGCCGTGGTCAACGCGCTGTGGCAGGGCGGCGCCAAGGGGATCAAGGTCATGGACCAGCGGCTGATCTCCACCAGCGCGGTCCGCTGTGTCGGCAACACCCTGATCCTCCAGGGCCAGGTCTACTCCCCGCCCTACAAGGTCACCGCCGTGGGTGACCGGGGCAAGCTGAGCGCCGCCCTCTCCGCCTCGCCCGCGATCCAGAACTACCGCAGCTATGTCGATGCGTACGGCCTCGGCTGGAAAGTCGACAAGCACGACACGGTGACTCTTCCCGGCTACTCCGGCACAGTGGATCTGCACCAGGCACAGCCCATCGGATAGCGCCGGCGGACACCGGTAGGCGTCACCGGGACGGCGGGAGCGGACAGTGGGGGCCGATGAGAACGCGGCTGATCGTCAGAACGCTCAGTGAGATCTGTGTCACCGTCGGGGCTCTGATCGTTCTTCTGGTGGTCTACGTCCTCTACTGGACCTCGGTACGGGCCGACCGCGCCATGGACGGCGAGATCGACCACCTCCAGGACCGCTGGGCCACCGGCACGGTCTCCGCCGGTGCCGAACCCTCGTCCGAGCCGCGCCACTATGAGCCCGGCGCCTCCTTCGCGATCATGTACATCCCGCGCTTCGGCGCCGACTGGGCCAAACCCGTCCTCGAGGGCACCGCCACCGGCACCCTGAAGAAGGGGCTCGGCCACTACTCCCGCACCGCCCGCCTCGGTGCCCTCGGCAACTTCTCCGTCGCCGGGCACCGCCGCACCTACGGCGACCCCTTCAAGGGCTTTCCCCAGCTGCGCCCGGGTGACGCGGTGGTGCTGAGCGACGGCACCACCTGGTTCACCTACCGGGTCGACCGGCGGCCCTACCGCACCCTGCCGACCGACACCGAGGTGATCGATCCGGTGCCGCGCGCCTCCGGTTTCCGGCGCCCCGGCCGCTATCTCACGCTGACGACCTGTGAGCCGGAGTGGGGCCACAGCCACCGTCTGATCGCCTGGGCACACCTCGACGCGACCCAATCCGTAGCCCAAGGCAAGCCCAAGGCTTTGTACAGCTGACCCTCCGGCCCCACCCCTCGACCCTTACTCTGGTGCTGCACTCCGGTGCTGCAATCGACTTCGTCATCGGTGAGTAGGGATGGCATGTACGGCTGGATCTGGCGGCATCTGCCGGGTAACGCATGGATGCGGGCGCTGATTTCGCTCGTGCTGGTGCTGGCGATCGTCTTCGTGCTCTTCCAGTACGTCTTCCCCTGGGCGGAGCCCCTGTTGCCGTTCAACGACGTGACCGTCGACCAGGGGATGGCGGGTCCGCGATGAGCACGCGCATCCTGGTCGTCGACAACTACGACAGCTTCGTCTTCAACCTCGTCCAGTACCTGTACCAGCTCGGCGCCGAGTGCGAGGTGGTGCGCAACGACGAGGTCTCCCTGGCCCACGCCCAGGACGGCTTCGACGGGGTCCTGCTGTCCCCCGGGCCCGGCACCCCTGAGGAGGCCGGGGTCTGCGTCGACATGGTGCGGCACTGCGCGAGCACCGGCGTACCGGTGTTCGGCGTCTGCCTGGGGATGCAGTCCATGGCCGTCGCGTACGGCGGAGTCGTCGGACGGGCCCCGGAGCTGCTGCATGGCAAGACCTCGCTGGTGACCCACGAGGAGGCCGGCGTCTTCAGCGGGCTGCCCTCGCCCTTCACCGCCACCCGCTATCACTCGCTGGCCGTGGAACGGGGCACCGTGCCCCCGGAGCTGGAGATCACGGCCTGGACGGAGACCGGTATCGCCATGGGGCTGCGCCACCGTGAACTGCGCGTCGAGGGCGTCCAGTTCCACCCCGAGTCGGTCCTCACCGAATGGGGCCACCGAATGCTCGCCAACTGGCTGGTGGAGTGCGGGGACACGGATGCCGTGGGGCGGTCCGCGGGGCTCGCCCCGGTGGTCGGGGCGGTCGGCGGTAAGGCCGGCGAGTGACCGGACCGCGCCACGAGCGCGAGGGCGCCGCCCGTGGCGCCCGGGAGCCCGCCCCGTACGCGTCGTACGGGTCTCATGAGCGGCACGCCGCCCATGACGCCTATGGCGCCCACGGCTCCCATGCCGCCCATGGGGGCCCGGAGGCGTTCGCGGCGGCTGTGGAGGGTCCTGGAGACTCGCTGACCGGCCCGTCGGCCGACTCGCTGCCGGACTCCGTCCCGTCCGGGCCCACGGGGCGTACCACGGGCACCGCGTCGCTCTCCGTGCCGCCGCCGACCGGCCGCCGCCGGCGCGCCCGCCCGGCCTCCACCGGCCCTGAGGAGCCTGCTGAGGCGGCCGGGCCGCCCACGGGGCGCCGACGCGCCCGCGCGGCCCCCTCGGGGCCCCCAGGGCCCGCACACGCCGCCCAGACGCCCGGACGCGACGCCCAGGGGGCGTCCTCGGGCCGAGGCCCCGGCCCAGGCTCCGGCTTTTTCTCCGGCGAGCCGTCCGCACGCGTCCCCGATGCCGCGGAGACGGCCGTCCTGCCTCCGGTGAGGCCCCAGGGCGACGACGAGACGGTCGCCCTGCGCGCCGTGGACGCGCACCTCGCCGACCAGACCGTGATGCTGCGCAAGGTCGAGCCGGACCAGGACGCCGACCCCACGACCCCGCCCGGCGGCCGGGCCGCCCGCCGTAAGGCCGCCCAGGGGACCGGGAAGCGCGCCGGACGCCATGGCTCCCGCGCCCGGCGCGGCACGGCGGAGGCGGACGACGGGCGGGCCGCGGAGGGCGCGGGGGGCGCCCGGCCCCGCACCCGTATGGAGGCCAAGCGCGCCGCGCGGGCGCGCAAGGACAGCCCCGGGGTGGTGGCGAGCCGGGTGGTCGGCGAGCTGTTCATCACGCTCGGCGTGGTGATGCTGCTCTTTGTCACCTATCAGCTGTGGTGGACGAACATCCGTGCCCATCAGCAGGCCAACGGCGCCGCGAACAACTTGCAGAAGAAGTGGGACGAGAGCGGCGACAACCGGGACCCGGGCACCTTCTCCCCCGGGCAGGGGTTCGCGATCCTCTACATCCCCAAGCTGGATGTGAAGGCCCCGATCGCGGAGGGCATCGACAAGCACAAGGTCCTCGACCGCGGCATGGTCGGCCACTACGGCAAGAGCCCCCTGAAGACCGCCATGCCGTGGGACAAGAAGGGCAACTTCGCGCTCGCCGGGCACCGCAACACCCATGGCGAGCCGTTCCGCTACATCAACCGCCTCAAGCCCGGCGACGAGATCGTCATCGAGACGCAGAGCCGGTACTACACCTATGCGATGAGCAGCATCCTGCCGCAGACGCCGCCGTCCAACACGGGCGTCATCAAGCCGGTGCCGCCCGGCTCCGGATTCACCGGACCGGGCCGATACATCACGCTGACCACCTGTACCCCGGAGTTCACCAGCACTTACCGGATGATCGTCTGGGGCAAGATGGTCGACGAACGGCCGCGTAGTAAGGGAAAGCCGGACGCGCTGGTCGAATAAGCGGGTACAGCCGGGAAACCAGAAAAAGGGGTACGACGCGGTGGCACGCACCGACCACGACGAGCGACAGGACCGGCACCCCGGCCCGCCCGCGACGCCCAGCCGCCGTCCCGGCCGTGGCCGGGTCGCCGCGGCCATAGCGGTCTTCGGCGAGCTGCTGATCACCGCGGGGCTGATCCTCGCCCTGTTCGTCGTCTACTCGCTGTGGTGGACCAATGTCCTGGCCGACCGTGAGGCGAAGAAGCAGGGCGACCAGGTGCGCAAGCACTGGGCCCAGCAAGGGCCGGGCAAGCTGGACACCAAGGACGGCATCGGCTTCCTGCACGTGCCGTCCATGCACAACGGCGAGGTGCTGGTCAAGAAGGGCACCAGCACCGAGACCCTCAACGACGGTGTGGCCGGCTACTACACCAAGCCGGTCAAGTCCGCGATGCCGTGGGACAAGAAGGGCAACTTCAGCCTGGCCGCGCACCGGGACGGGCACGGCGCGCAGTTCCACAACATCGACAAGGTGCGCGAAGGCGATCCGGTGGTCTTCGAGACCCGCGACACCTGGTACGTCTACAAGGTCTACGCGACGCTGCCGGAGACCTCGAAGTACAACGTGGATGTGCTGGACGCGGTCCCGAAGGAGTCGGGCAGGAAGCGGCCGGGCCGTTACATCACGCTCTCGACCTGCACCCCCGTCTACACCTCCCGCCACCGCTACATCGTGTGGGGCGAACTGGAGCGCACCGAGAAGGTCGACGCGGACCGCACGCCCCCCGAGGAACTGCGCTGACCCGCTCGCGACGATCCCTGAGGGCCTGAGTACCCGGAAAGCCCGAGCACCCGGAGAGCCCGAGCACGAAGAAGCCCCCGGCATCCTTCTCGGAGTGCCGGGGGCTTCTTCGTGTCGCCGTGCCGTGCCTAGAAGCCGTTCTGGCCGCCGAAGATCCCTCCGCCGCCGTTGTCACCGCCGCCGTTGCCACCCTGCCCGGCGACCGTGATGAGGTTCACGGACTGGCCCTTGGGCACCTGGGTGCCCGCACCGGGCTGGCTGGCCACCACGGTGGCGTTGTCGTCCTGCGGACCGGCGATGTTGCCCACGTTGAGGCCCAGGTCCTGGAGCGCCTTCTTGGCGTCCTTGAGCTTCTGGCCGCCCAGGTTGGGCACCGGCACGTTCTCCTGCTCCGCGGGCTCCTTGGCCACGGTCAGCGTGACCGTCGAACCGGGCAGGACCTCCTGGCCGCCCTTGGGCGTCTGGTCGGTCACCGTGCCGGGCTCGACGTCGCCGTTGTCGACCTCCTGCGCCTGGACCTTGAGGCCCTTCGCCTCGAGGGACTTCGTGGCGTCCTCGACCTTCTGGGTGGTCACGTCCGGGACGACGACCTTCTGCTGCGCCTCGGCGACCGTCAGGGTGATCGTGGCGCCCTTGGGGACCTTCTTGCCGCCCTTGGGGTCCTGGTCGATCACCTTGCCGGCGGTCTGGTCCGACTGCTCGGTCTTCTGGTTGACCTCGAAGCCCTTGGCCTCGAGCTGCTGCTTGGCGGATTCGAACTGAACGTTGAGGACGTCGGGCACCTCGACCCGCGCGGCGGGCTTGGGGCCCTTGGACATGGTCAGCTCGACCGTGCCGTGCCGCTTGACCTCGTCGCCGCTCTTGGGGGTCTGCTCACAGACGGTGTTCTTGTCCGCGTTCTCGCAGAACTTGGAGCCGACGGTCTTGACCTTGAAGTCGCCGTTCTCCCCTTGGCTCTTGGCGTCGTCGAGCGTCTTGCCGACGAGGTTGGGGACCGGGACCATGTCGTCGTTCTTACCGCCGCCGAACAGCGACTTACCGATGAAGATCGCGCCGACCAGCACCAGTATCCCTGCGACGATCAGCAGGATCGTCGAGAGGTTGCTCTTCTTGCCGGGGCCCCCGCGCCCCCGGCCGCGGTCCGGCCGCTCGTCGTAGCCGAAGCCGCCGTCGTCCTCGCGCATCGGCGGGAGCATCGAGGTCTGCGCCCCGGCGCCGGAGTTCTGCGGCCGCAGCATCGCGGTGGGCTGGTCGTCGGAGCCGTAGCCGACCGCGCCCAGCGCCGCGGTGGCGGCCACCGGCTGGCCCTCCAGGGCCGCCTCGATGTCGGCGCGCATCTCGTCGGCCGACTGATAGCGGTAGTCGGGGTCCTTGACCAGCGCCCGCAGGACGATGGCGTCCATCTCCGGGGTGATCTCGGGGTCGTATGTGCTCGGCGGCTGCGGGTCCTCCCGCACGTGCTGATAGGCGACGGCCACCGGGGAGTCGCCCACGAACGGCGGTCTTACGGTCAGCAGTTCATAGAGCAGACACCCGGTGGAGTACAGGTCGCTGCGCGCGTCGACGGTCTCGCCCTTGGCCTGCTCGGGGGAGAGGTACTGGGCGGTACCGATGACGGCGGCCGTCTGCGTCATGGTCATACCGGCATCGCCCATGGCCCGGGCGATGCCGAAGTCCATCACCTTGACCTGGCCGCTCCGCGTGAGCATGACGTTGGCCGGTTTGATGTCGCGGTGGACGATGTTGTTGCGGTGCGAGTACTCGAGAGCCTGGAGGATGCCGGTGGTCATCTCCAGTGAGCGCTCGGGGAGCAGCTTTCTGCCCGAGTGGAGGAGCTCACGCAGCGTGGAACCGTCGACGTACTCCATCACGATGTAGGGGATCGAGACACCGTCGACGTAGTCCTCGCCGGTGTCGTAGACCGCGACGATCGCGGGATGGTTGAGCGAGGCGGCCGACTGGGCCTCTCGGCGGAACCGGGCCTGGAAGGACGGGTCACGGGCGAGGTCCGCCCGCAGCGTCTTCACAGCGACAGTACGGCCGAGGCGGGTGTCGTGCGCGAGGTAGACCTCCGCCATGCCACCGCGGCCGAGCACTGAGCCCAGCTCATACCGGCCGCCGAGGCGACGCGGCTCTTCCATAGCTACTCCAGCCCTCTTCCGTGGTTCCCGGCACCTGCTGTGGGGGCCGGCGAAGTGCTGCTCGCGCATACGGTACCCGGCACGTCTTACGGGACCCGGCGTCAGTCGCTATCTGATACCGGACCGGTACGGCGACGTGCGGGATTGATATCCGGACGTGACGGGGGTCACTTGTCGCGCTCGGTTTCCAGTACGGCCTGCATCACGCTCTTGGCGATCGGCGCGGCCAGCTTGCCACCGGCGATGTCGCCGCGGAGGGTGTCGGACCCTTCGATGACGACGGCGACCGCGACCGGCGAGCCGTCGTTCCCCTTGGCGTAGGAGATGAACCACGCATAGGGGTTCTTGCTGTTGGCGACGCCGTGCTGAGCGGTACCGGTCTTGCCGCCGACCGTGACGCCCGGGATCTGGGCGCTGGTGCCGGTGCCCTCCTTGACCACGGTCTCCATCATGCTCTGGAGCTTCTGGGCGTTCTCCGAGCTGAGCGGCTGGCTCATCTGCTCCGGGTCGGTCTGCTCGACGGTGTTGAGGTTGGGGGCGCGCAGCGAGTCGACCATGTACGGCTTCATCAGCTTGCCGTCGTTGGCGACGGCGGCGGCGACCATCGCCATCTGGAGCGGGGTGGCCCGGTTGTCGAACTGGCCGATGGCCGACATCGCGTTGCCCGGCCGGTCCATGTCCTCGGGGTAGACGCTGGCGTAGGCGCGGACGGGGGTGTCGACCGTCTTGTTGAAGCCGAACTTCTCGGCCTGCTCCCGCATCTTGTCCTTGCCGAGGTCGTCACCCAGCTTGCCGAAGACCGTGTTGCAGGAGTAGCGGAGCGCCTGCCGCAGCGAGGCGTCCTTGCAGGGGATGTTCCCCTCGTTGGGCAGGTTCTGGGTGGACAGCGGCAGCCTCCAGGGGAGCGGCGACTCCGTCGGCCCGTCGATGTCGTCGTACTTGCCGTTCTCCAGCGCGGCCGCGGCGGTGACGACCTTGAAGGTCGAACCGGGCGGGTAGGTCTGACGGAGCGCCCGGTTGAGCATCGGGTCGTCCTTGTCGTTCGTCGGCTTGAGCGCGTTCCACGCCTTCTCGTCCTTGGTGGACCCGCCCGCGATCGTCGAGGGGTCGTAGCTCGGGGTCGAGGCGAGGGCGAGGATCTTGCCGGT
Source organism: Streptomyces malaysiensis subsp. samsunensis (assembly GCF_024519315.1). GTDB lineage: Bacteria > Actinomycetota > Actinomycetes > Streptomycetales > Streptomycetaceae > Streptomyces > Streptomyces malaysiensis. The sequence continues at coordinate 61,446 of NZ_JANIIC010000010.1, forward strand.
GCGCGGGTCGAGTGCGGCGACGGCGCCCTTCTTGTTACCGAGGCCCTTGAACGCGGCCTCCTGGGCCTTGCCGTTCAGCGTGGTGATGACGTCGCCGCCCTTCTGCTTCTTACCGGTGATCATGTCGATCGTCCGGTTGAAGAAGAGGCGGTCGTCATTGCCGGTGAGGATGCCGTCTTCGATCTTCTCGATCTGGTTGGCGTCGTATGCCTGGGAGGCGTACCCGGTGACCGGCGCCCACATGGGGCCGTTCTTGTAGGTGCGCTTGTACTTGAAGTCGGTGCCGTTGGTCTCGGCGGATCCGGTGATCGGCTGGCCGTCGACGATGATGTTGCCGCGCGGCTGGCTGTAACGGGCGATCAGGACACGGCGGTTCTTCGTATGGTCCTTCAACTCGTCGGCTTGGACGTACTGGATCCAGTTGTCCCGCAGCAGCAGGGCGAAGACGAGGAGTCCGCAGAAGATCGCGATTCGGCGCAGGGGCTTGTTCACGGTCGGACCACCTGGGTCATCTCGGCGTCAGTGGTGGGAGCGGGCGCCGGCGCCGGACGGCGCGCGGTGTCGCTGACCTTGATCAGGATGGCGACGAGCGCCCAGTTGGCGATGACGGACGAGCCACCCGACGCGATGAACGGCATGGTCATACCGGTCAGCGGGATCAGGCCCATCACACCGCCCGCCACGACGAAGACCTGGATGGCGAAGGCCGCGGACAGGCCGATGGCCAGCAGCTTGCCGAACGGGTCACGGGCCGCGAGGGCGGTGCGCACACCGCGCTCCACGATCAGGCCGTAGAGCAGCAGGACGCCCATGGTGCCCGCGAGCCCGAGCTCCTCGCCGACCGTGGCCAGGATGAAGTCGGAGTTGGCGGCGAAGCCGATCAGGTCGGAGTTGCCCTGGCCGAGACCGGTGCCGAAGACACCGCCGGAGCCGAAGGCCATCAGCGCCTGAGCGATCTGGTCACTGCCGCCGGTCTTGAAGGCCGCGAAGGGGTCGAGCCAGGCGTCGACGCGCTGCTGCACATGCGGTTCGAAGCTGGCGACGCCGACCGCGCCGACCGCGGACATCAGCAGGCCGAAGACGATCCAGCTGGTGCGCTCGGTGGCCACGTACAGCATCACGACGAAGAGGCCGAAGAACAGCAGCGAGGTGCCCAGGTCGGTCTCGAAGACCAGGATGAGGATGCTCATCCCCCAGACCACCAGGATCGGGCCGAGGTCGCGGCCGCGCGGCAGGTACAGCCCCATGAAGCGGCGGCTGGCCAGCGCGAGCGCGTCCCGTTTGACCATCAGATAGCCGGAGAAGAACACGGCGATGATGATCTTGGCGAACTCGCCGGGCTGGATGGAGAAGCCGCCGATGGTGATCCAGATACGGGCGCCGAATCGGGCCGGGAAGAACACCGGAAGGATCAGCAGGATCAGCGCCGCCACCATGGAGATGTAGGTGTAGCGCTGGAGGAGGCGGTGATCCTTGAGCAGGATCAGGACGCCGACGAAGAGGGCGACGCCCAGTGCCGAGTAGATCAGCTGGTTGGGCGCCGAGGGCGAGAAGACCTGGTCGACGGCCTCCGCCCGGTCGGCCAGCCGCCTGGACTGGTCCAGCCGCCAGATGAGCACCAGGCCCAGCCCGTTGAGGAGCGTGGCGATCGGCAGCAGCAGCGGATCCGCGTACGGCGCGAATTTCCGGACCACCAGATGTCCGACGCCGGCCAGCAGCCCGAGCCCGAGACCGTAGCTCAGCATGCCCGAGGGCATTTCGTCGCTGAGCGCAAGACCCGCGTTGGCATAGGCGAAGACCGGAATGATCACCGCGAAGACGAGCATGGCCAGCTCGGTGTTCCGCCTGCTCGGCGGCCCGGCCGTACTGATCGTCGTCGTGTTGGTCGTACTACTGCTCATGGGTGGACGGCCCCTTACGGACTCACTACTGGGTGCTGCTGCACTGCGGGACCAACTTCTTCTCCTCCTCCGAGAGGGTGGGGCCGGGCTTCGGAGTGGGAGACGTCGTCGGCGTGGGCTTGTTCGTGGCCTTGGCGGCGCGCGTCCCGAGTTGGCTCTCGGTCTTCTCGTTCCCGGGCTGGCCGCTGCTGCTGTGGGACGGGTCGGCGCTGCTGGAGGCGCTGCCCCCGGAGGCGCCGTCGCCCTTGCCCTTGTCGCCGCGGGTGAGGTCCTTCTGGCTGTCCTCGGCCTTGTCCTGGGCGTCGGCCTTCTTACAGGCGCCGGCGAGGGTGGCGAGGTCCTTGGTCTTGTCCCGTGCCTGGCCGAGACCGCTGACCGTGATCGTGTCCTCCACGCGGCCGCGCTGGTCGGGCGGGAGGTACTTGAGTTCGATCTCGCGGTGGTCCTCATGGACCTTGTTGAGCTTGATCCAGGCGAGGTCCTGGCTGATGCCCTGGTAGATCGCCACGTGGTCGCCATTGGAGCCCACGTAGTACTGCGTCTGGGTCCAGCGGTAGCCGCCGTAGAGCCCGCCGCCGATCACGGCGAGGCCCAGCACGATGAAGAGCGACCGCTTGGCCCATGTCTTGCGGCCGCTCTTCTTGGTGAAGTCACCTTCGGCGTAGTCGCCGTAACTGCCCTGTGGCAGACCGCCGATGGCCGGGTCGCCGCTGCCGGGCGGTCCGAAGCCGCCGTGCGGGTCCCCCTGCTGCGGTACGGAGCGGCCGAGCTCGGCGGCCCGGCCCGCGGGGGTGTGCGCCGCGCCGCCGTCCCCGAGCGGCACCTGGTTCTCGGCGACCGCGCCCACGATCACGGGGGTGTCGTTGAGCTGGGCGGCCAGGGTGTCACCGCCGTCCACGTCGAGGACGTCGGCGACGATGCAGGTGATGTTGTCGGGGCCGCCGCCGCGCAGTGCGAGCTGGATCAGCTCCTGCACCGTCTCATGGGGGCCCTGGTAGCTGGCGAGGGTCTCTTCGAGGGTCTGGTGGCTCACGACGCCGGACAGGCCGTCGGAGCAGATCAGATAGCGGTCACCGGCCCGGACCTCGCGAATGGACAGATCCGGTTCGACATGGTCGCCGCTGCCCAGCGCGCGCATCAGCAGCGAGCGCTGCGGATGGGTGCCCGCCTCCTCCTCGGTGATCCGGCCCTCGTCGACCAGGCGCTGCACCCAGGTGTGGTCCTGGGTGATCTGGGTGAGCACACCGTCGCGCAGCAGATACGCGCGCGAGTCGCCGACGTGCACCAGACCGAGCCGCTGGCCGGTCCACAGCAGGGCGGTGAGCGTGGTGCCCATGCCCTCCAGCTGGGGGTCCTCCTCGACCATGAGGCGCAGCTGATCATTGGCCCGCTGCACGGCGGTGCCGAGGGACGTCAGGATGTCCGAACCCGGGACGTCGTCGTCGAGCTGGACGAGGGTGGAGATCACCTCGGAGCTGGCGACCTCGCCGGCGGCCTGGCCACCCATGCCGTCGGCGATGGCGAGCAGCCGGGGACCGGCATAGCCGGAGTCCTCGTTGCCCTCCCGGATCATGCCCTTGTGCGATCCGGCCGCGAAACGCAGTGACAGACTCATGCGCACCTCGCCCGTCGGCTCCGGGTACAGCCCCTTGCCAACCACGCTGCCCACCCTCCGGTCGTCATGGTCCTACTACTTCCGCAGCTCGATGACGGTCTTGCCGATGCGGATCGGCGCACCCAGCGGAATCGGTGTCGGTGTGGTGAGTCGGTTCCGGTCGAGATAGGTGCCATTGGTGGACCCGAGGTCCTCGACGATCCACTGGCCGTCACGGTCCGGGTAGATCCTGGCATGCCGACTGGAGGCGTAGTCGTCGTCGAGCACGATTGTTGAATCGTGCGCACGGCCGAGGGTGATGGTCTGCCCCTGCAAGGCGACCGTGGTGCCGGTCAGCGTGCCCTCGGAGACCACCAGCTTGGTGGGGGCACCGCGGCGGCCGCGGCCCCCGGACTGCTGGCGCTGCGGCGGCGGCGCGCTCTGCCGCTGCTGCGCTTGCGGCCGGTCGGGGGCCCCGCGCCGCGCCGAACCGCGCTGGGTCACGCGGGTCCCGAACAGGTCGCTGCGAATGACCTGGACGGCCACGATGACGAACAGCCACAGTACGGCGAGGAAACCCAACCGCATGACCGTGAGGGTCAGCTCTGACATTGCCCCCGCTTCACCCTTCGGCTTGCCGGTAAACGATGGTGGTGCTGCCCACGACGATCCGCGAGCCGTCGCGGAGCGTAGCGCGGGTGGTGTGCTGTCCGTCCACCACGATGCCGTTCGTCGATCCGAGATCCTGGACGGTCGGTGGGGTTCCGACCCTGATCTCGCAGTGTCTGCGGGAGACTCCGGGATCGTCGATCCGCACGTCAGCGTCGGTGGAGCGGCCCAGGACGAGCGTGGGCCGGGAGATCTGGTGGCGGGTGCCGTTGATCTCGATCCAGCGGCGGGACTGGCCCTGCTGCTGGCCACCGGCACCCGCACCGGCTCCGCCGGTGCGGGGCACCGGACGGGCGCTCGGCGGCGCGGACGGCATCGGCGGGGCGCCGGCGGGCTGGGCGGGGTAGCCGTAACCGCCGGGGCGCTGCTGCGGGGCTCCGGAGCCGGAGCGGCCCGACGCCTGCTGCGGGCTCTGGGACTCGCTGGAGGCCAGGGTCCGGCTGCGCACCCGGTACAGACCGGTGTCGAGGTCCTCCGCCTTTTGCAGATGCACCTTGATGGCGCCCATGAAGGTGTAGCGCTGCTGCTTGGCGTAGTCGCGGACCATACCGGCCAGCTCGTCGCCGAGCTGGCCGGAATACGGGCTGAGCCGCTCGTAGTCGGGCGTGCTCAGCTCGACGATGAAATCGTTGGGGACGACCGTCCGGTCGCGGTTCCAGATCGTGGCGTTGTTGTCGCACTCGCGCTGGAGCGCGCCGGCGATCTCGACCGGCTGGACCTCGGACTTGAACACCTTGGCGAAGGTGCCGTTCACGAGGCCCTCGAGACGCTGCTCGAAGCGTTTCAGTACTCCCACGGGGCACCTCCTTCCTCAGTCGTGCTCTAGGTCGTCCTGGTACTGCTTACTGATCGTATCCACGCGTCGGGAAATCGGGTGGTTCCCCTTCCTGGCCCTGTGGAGCAGTGTCACCTCTCACAGGGATCGTAGAGGTGCCCTGACGACAGTGTCCCGCAACCGTGACGGTCCTCGGATGGGCGGGGGCGGGGGCACCGATAACGGGTGTGATTGCACCCCGCGCAGCGTGCTAGTGTTCTGGATGTCGGAAGGCGCCCCACAGGAACCGGACGGATCGAGACGATCAAGCCGGGGAGCGGGGCGAGTAGCCGGAAGACAGCACCCATGCGCGGGTGGCGGAATAGGCAGACGCGCTGGATTCAGGTTCCAGTGCCCGAAAGGGCGTGGGGGTTCAACTCCCCCCTCGCGCACCAGTCGGAGCGGGTCTCTCCGGAGTGACGAAAGTCGCTCCGGAGGGGCCTGCTTCGCGTTGTGACCCGTGACGGGGGTCTCCGAGGGCACGGCGGATGACAGGGGCCTCCCCGGGAGGGGAGGCCCCTGTGGCTCGATATGGCCCGATGTCCGGGTGGGACCGGATCGGACGGGCCGGAACGATCGGACCGACCGGAATGGCCGGAACGATCAGTTGGATCTGGCAGACCGATGGATCTGGCAGACCGATGGATCTGGCAGACCGATGGATCGGGCAGACCGGATGGATCCGGTGGATCGGGCGGTCGGTCCGCTCAGGCGGCGAAGCGGGCGGCGAGCGCCTTGGCGTGGGTCGTGGCGTCCTCGTGGGCCTTTGCCTTGGAGGCGTCCGAGAGCTCGACGAGGTCGGCCATGGCCGGATTGGAGCGGGCCAGCGTGAGCTCCGGCACAACGAACGTGACATCGAGGCCGAGCCCGTCGCCCAGCGCCTTGCCCAGGTAGTTGGTGACGAACTCGAAGCTCTCCCGCGGGGTGCCCGGGCCGTAACCGCCGCCACGGCTGGCGACCACGATGGCCGGGGTGCCCGAGGTGGTCGTCTGCTCGGCGCCAGCGGTGCGGCCCATGATGATCACGTGGTCCAGCCACGCCTTCAGGGTGGAGGGAATCGTGAAGTTGTACATCGGGGCCCCGATCAGGACCACATCGGCCTGCTCCAGCTCGCCGGCAAGGGTCTCCCGCAGGGCGAAGGCGGCCTCCTGCTCGGGGGAGCGCTGATCGGGAGCGGCGAAGCCCGCGGCGGCGGCGAGGCCGTCCAGGTGCGGCAGTGGCTCGGCGGCCAGATCGCGGTAGATCACCGTGCCGTTCGGGTGCTGGGCTTCCCATTCCTTGCGGAAGGTAGCCGTGACCGAGCGGGAAGCGGAGGCTTCTCCAGGGAAAACGGACGTGTCGACGTGGAGAAGAGTTGGCATGGATGCCTCCGGTGACAGGGCTCGGGTAAGGAGCCAGCAATACCTACGTACCTACGGAAGGCACAGTAGCTTACTTTTCCGTAGTCCCGAACTGGAAAGCAGTAGTGTGTATTCCATGGCGAAGGATCGTGGGGATCACAGCGAGCAGTCCTGCAAGCAGGTCGACGGCGAGATGACGCGGTTCTTCGAGCTGTTCGGCAAGCGCTGGACGGGGCTGATCGTGGCCGTGCTGACGGAGCAGGGGGCCTACTTCGCCGAGCTGAGGCGGGCCATTCCGGGGATCAGTGAGCGGATGCTGTCGGACCGGCTCACCGAGCTCTCCACGGCGGGTCTGGTGGTGCGGGAGGTCGACGCCGGGCCGCCGCTGCGGGTGGCCTACCGGCTGACGGACGCGGGCAAGGCGCTGGAGCCCGCGCTGAAGGAGCTGTCGCGGTGGGCGGAGAGCCATCTGCCCTCGGGCGGCAGCGACTGCCCGGAGCAGCTCCGGGGCTGAGCGGGGGCTGGGGTCCGAGGCTCGGGCTGAGGCTTGGGCTTGGGCTCTGGGGCTGGGCCGAGTCGGTCCCGGGCTGAGTCGGGGCTGGGGCTTGTCGGTCCCGGATCGAGCCGCGTCGAGCTTGCGTCTGCGCCGGGCCGGGGCTGGGTCGGGGCTGGGCCGAGTGGGGGTGCGGCTCGTGTGCATCCGAGCCGGTCTGAGCTGGGACTTCACCATGATCATCGAGGTTTTCCACAGGCTCTGACGGGGTGGGCTGCCAGGGGGTACGGTCTGCTCAGTCGATGTCGTGTGCGAGGAGGCGGGGGCGCGATGACGGACGACCGGAGCGTTCAGGGCGACGGAAGCGGCGAGACGGGCCGGAGCGGTCATAGCGGAGAGAACGGCCGTAGTGGCGAAAGCGGTCGAAGCGACGAGACCGGTGAGAGCGGCGAAAGCGGCCGTAGCGGCGAGATCGGTGAGTGGGGGCCGGGCGGCGCGGACGGTGGGAGCGCCGCGGGCGGGGTGGCCCGGCGGCTGTCTCCGGTCCCGGGCTTCGCCGTCTGGCGCGGCGACGGGCCGTCTCCCCGGCAGCTGGGCAAGGCGCTGCGCAAGCGGATGCCGCGCTCGGCGCATGCCGAGCCACCGAGTGCCGACGGCCGGCCGGATCCGGTGGCGGCGGTCGAGCGGTCGAACACCGGGCGGCTGCCGGAGCTCACCCCGATCCGGGTGGGGCGGATGGCCGCGACCCCCTTCTCCTTTCTGCGCGGGGCCGCCGGATTGATGGCGCACGACCTCACGACCACGCCGGTGACCGGTATCGGGGCCCAGCTGTGTGGCGACGCCCATGCCGCCAACTTCGGGATCTACGGGGATGCGCGCGGTGGCCTGATCATCGATCTCAACGACTTCGACGAGACCGTCCACGGTCCGTGGGAGTGGGATGTGAAGCGGCTCGCGGTCTCGCTGGTGCTGGCGGGCCGGGAGGCGGGCGCCGACGAGGACACCTGCCGGGCCGCGGCCCAGGACGCCGTGGGCGCCTATCGGCGCACGGTGCGGCTGCTGGCCAAGCTGCCGGCGACGGACGCGTGGAACGCGATCGCGGACGAGGAGCTGGTCTCCCACACGGACGCCAAGGACCTGGTCGGGACGCTGGAGCGGATCTCCGAGAAGGCCCGGCGGAACACCAGCGCGCGGTACGCCGCCCGATCCACCGAGCCCGTGCCGGGCGAGGAGGGCTCCTCCGGCCGGCCCCGGGCCCGGCGCTTCGTGGACGCGCCGCCGGTGCTGCGGAGGGTGCCGGACGAGGAGGCGGAGGCGGTGGCCTCGTCGCTGGCCGAGTATCTGGCCACGCTGCCGGAGGACCGGTTGCCGCTGCTCTCGCGGTACGAGGTGCACGATGTGGCGTTCCGGGTGGTCGGCACGGGCAGCGTGGGCACTCGCTCGTATGTGGTGCTGCTGCTCGACCACCGGGGCGAGCCGCTGGTGCTCCAGGTGAAGGAGGCGCGCCCCTCCGCGCTGCTGCCGCATGCCGCGAAGGCCGGTTTCGAGGTGCCGGATGTCACACACGAGGGGCGGCGGGTGGTGTTCGGCCAGAAGCGGATGCAGGTGGTCAGCGACATCCTGCTGGGGTGGACGACGGTGCGGGGGCGCCACTACCAGGTGCGGCAGTTCCGCAACCGCAAGGGAAGCGTGGACCCGGCGGCGCTGGCCGCGGACCAGATGGACGACTACGGGCGGATGACCGGGGCGCTGCTGGCGCGGGCGCATGCCCACACCGCGGACCCTCGGCTGCTGGCCGGTTACTGCGGCAAGGGGGAGGAGTTGGACGAGGCGGTGGCCGCCTTCGCGGTGGTGTACGCGGATCGCACGGAAGCGGATCACTCCGCGCTGGTCGTGGCGGTGCGCAATGGGCGCATAGCCGCCGAGATGGGGGTGTGAGGCGCGGGTGGGGGTGTGAGCTCCATCGCCGATCACCGCCGGACGTAGTCTGAGCGGGTGACGAATCCGGAAGCGCAGCAACAGGCACGGCAATCGGTGTCGGACGCGGAGCCCCAGGCGGAGTCGCACGACCGGTCGCAGGAGGAGGCTCAGGCCGCCGAGCGTCTGGAGCGGGCGGTGCGCGCGGCCGAGCAGGCGCTGATCGAGTTCGAGATAGCGGTGGAGACCTTCCGGGTGGAGGTGGAGAACTTCTCCCGGCTGCACCACCAGCGGCTCGGGCCGATGTACTCACGCCTCGACGAGCTGGACGCGCTGATCGCCGAGGCGGTCGCGGCGCGCACCGGCGATCCGGAGGACATCCGCAAGGCCCGTGAGGCGCGGGGGCTGGTGCAGCCGATGCCGGGCGTGGAGGAGCTGTTCCACGGCTGGATCGACTCGGACGGGCTCTCGCCGGAGGCGGCCGCGATGCTCACCGAGCGGCCCGTGCAGCCGCCGCCGCGGGTGCGGCCGAGCGAGGAGGCCCGCCGGATCTACCGGGAGCTGGCCCGTAAGGCCCATCCGGATCTGGCCGAGGAGGAGGCCGAGCGGGAGCGGCGCGGTGCCTTCATCGTGCGGGTCAACGCGGCGTACGCGGCCGGGGACGAGGAGGCGCTGCGGGTGCTGGCCGAGGAGTGGGAGGCCGGTCCGCCGCCGCCGGAGCGGCGGGCGAGCCCCAGCGAGGAGCTGTACGCCCGGCTGGAGTGGCTGGCCGAGCGCAAGGAGATGCTGGCCGCGGTCGCGGCGGAGCTGGAGTCGAGCGCGATCGGCGCGATGATCAAGATGGCGCCCGAGGACCCCGACCGGCTGCTGGACGAGATCGCCGAGCAGCTGCTGGCGCAGGCCGCGGAGAAGGAGGCCCGGCTCGCGGAGCTGGCGCGGTAGTAGGTTTGCAGCGCAGCTGCCGATGTGATGTGAGAGGTGTGTCCGATGCATTTTGCCCAGCTTCCCCAGGTGGAGGCGGCGGTGGTACCGGCCGATGGCCTGCTGCTGGACGTCCGGGAGGACAACGAGTGGGCGGCCGGGCATGTCGAGGGCGCGCTGCACATCCCGATGGGTCAGGTCGTGGCGCGGTTCGATGAGCTGACCGCGGCGGTCGGCGAGGGGCGCCGGGTGCATGTGATGTGCCGGGTCGGCGGCCGCTCCGCGCAGGTGACGCAGTATCTGGTCGCGCAGGGGCTGGACGCGGTGAACGTGGACGGCGGGATGCTCGCCTGGGACGCGGCCGGTCGGCCGATGGTGAGCGGCCCCGACGGCACCGCCGAAGGGGCCTTTGTGCTCTAGGGGTTCGCCTCTCTAGGGGATTCCCTATGGATCGGCGGGGCCCGCCGATCAGCCGAGGGGATGGGCCGCGAGCAGCTCGCCCAGCGCCTCCTCATGGGCGGCCGCGGACCCCAGGGAGAGCTCCAGCTGCTTGCCCCAGGCGTGATAGCGGTGCAGGGGGTAGTCGGTGACCGCGCCGAAACCGCCGTGCAGATGCTGTGCGGTCTGTACGACGCGGCGCACGCCCTCGGCGGCCCAGATCTTGGCGACGGCGACATCTCCCGCGACGGGCAGCGTCCCGTTCACCGTCGGCCGTGCCTCGGCCAGGGAGAGCCGCCAGGCGGCCTGCCACAGGGTGGCCTCCATGGCCCGCAGATCGATATAGCGGTCGGCGGCCTGCACGGCGACCGCCTGGAAGGTGGCGAGCGGGAAGCCGAACTGCTCGCGCTGGCTCACATAGGAGCTGGTGAGGTCCAGCACCGCCGAGCCGAGGCCCAGCGCGAGGGCACAGGTGCCGGTGGTGAGGAGGTCGCGCAGCCATTCCCAGGCGCCGTCCGCGGCCAGCACCTCGTGGTCGGCGAGCCGCACTCCGTCCAGCCGGATCTCGGCCTGCCGCTCACCGCTGGTGGAGATCTGCTCATCGAGGACGACGCCCTCGTGGTCGCGGGGGACCAGAGCGAGGACCGTACGGCCCTCCCCGGTGTGGGCCGGGATCAGCACTCGCTCGGCGCCATGGGCCCAGGGGACGGCGGTCTGGACGCCCTCCAGCGCCCAGCCCTCGCCGTTCCGCCGTGCCTGGACGGCGAGTTCGGCCGGGCCATGGCCGGTGCGGCCGCTGGAGGCAGCGGTGAGGACCAGCTCGCCGCGGGCGGCCGGGGGCAGCACGGCGGCGCACAGCTCGGCCTCGCCGTAGCGCTGCACGGTCAGCGCGGCGGCGCTTGACTCCAGCAGTGGCACCCGGGCCAGCACCCGGCCGCATTCCCGCAGCACCAGGCAGAGGGCGAGCGGGTCGAGGCCCGAGCCGCCGTACCGGGGGTCGAGGGTCAGGCCCAGCAGATCGCTCTCGGCCAGCTTCCGCCACAGCGCGCGGTCGAAGTCCTCGGCGACGGCGCCCGCGGTCAGCGCGGGGCTGGGCACGCTGTCCGGCGTGACGGAGGAGAAGACGGCCTTCGCCGCCTCGACGGCCGCCTGCTGCTCCTCGGTGAAGGTGAAGTCCACTGTCCGTACCTCCCGCGCCGCGGCTTTGTCTGACGGCCCGTCAAGATAGAACAAGTTCTACAAGAAGGGAACGCCGATGCCGCGCTCGGGGGCGGTCAGCGGTCGAAGTCCAGCTCCACCCGCTCGCTCACCGGACGGGACTGACAGGCCAGCACATAGCCCGCCTCGACCTCGTCCGGCTCCAGCGCGAAGTTTCGGTCCATCCGCACCTCGCCGGAGACCAGGAAGGCCCGGCAGGTGCCGCAGACCCCGCCCTTGCAGGCGTACGGCGCGTCGGCCCGATTGCGCAGTACGGTCTCCAGCAGGGGCTCCCCGTCCTGGACCGGCCAGGTGCCCGAGCGGCCGTCCAGGGTCGCCGTGACCGAGCTGTCCGAGGCGGTCCGGACCGGGCCCGGAGCGGGGGAGACGCCCTCGGCGGGGGCCGACTCCACATGGAAGATCTCCTGATGGACCCGGCCGCGGGAGACCCCGAGGCCGCGCAGCGCCCGCTCGGCCGCGCGCACCAGACCGTAGGGCCCGCACAGGAACCAGCCGTCCACCGAGCCCACCGGGAGCAGCGCGGGCAGCAGCGCGGACAGCCGCTCCTCGTCCAGCCGCCCGGACACCAGCCCTGCCTGCTGCTCCTCCCGGGAGAGCGCGCACACCAGCTGGAACCGGTCGGGCCAGCGGTCCTTGAGGTCGGCGACCTCCTCCAGGAACATCGTCGAGGCCGCGGTGCGGTCGCTGCGGATCAGGCAGAAGCGCGCCTCGGGTTGGCGGCTGAGCAGTGTGGCGGCGATGGACAGCACGGGGGTGATACCGCTGCCGCCGACGACCGCCGCGAAGTGGCCGGGGCGGGGTTCCAGGACGAAGCGGCCGGCCGGGGCCATCACCTCCATGACCTCCCCGACCGCCAGCTCCTTGAGGGCATAGGTGGAGAACTCGCCGCCCTCGACCAGCCGCACTCCGATCCGCAGCAACTCCGGGCCCTCCGCGCCCGGGGCCGGGGCACACAGTGAGTACGTCCGCCGGATCTCCGCGCCGTCCGCGAACCGGCGCACCGCGATGTGCTGACCCGCCGTGAAGCGGAATGTCTCCCGCAGCGCGGGCGGCACCAGGAGGGTGACCGCCACCGCGTCATCGGTGAGCCGGTCGACCGCCGCCACCCGCAGCGGGTGGAACGCGCCATGGTGGGGCGCGGCCCGCTTCACCGCCTCCGCGGCCATCACAACTCCTTGAAGTGGTCGAATGGTTCACGGCATGCCGCACAGCGGCGCAGCGCCTTGCAGGCGGTGGAGGAGAAGCGGCTGAGCAGCTCGGTCTCGGTCGAGCCGCAGTGCGGGCAGCGCACCGCCAGGGCCACCGGGACCGGGCCGTCCGCCGCGGTGGCACCGCGCGGCGCGGGCGGCGCTATCCCGGACTCCGCCAGCTTGCGGCGGCCCTCGGCGCTGATCGCGTCCGTCGTCCAGGGCGGGGAGAGGACCGTGTGCACGGCGACCTCGGGTATGCCGTGGTCATGGAGCACCTGCTCGATATCGGTGGCCATCGACTCCAGCGCCGGGCAGCCGGTGTAGGTGGGGGTGAGCTCGACCTCGACCCGGCCCGGCCCCAGCAGGCGCAGCCCGCGCATCACGCCCAGCTCGGCCAGGGACACCATCGGCAGCTCGGGGTCCGGTACGGATCCGGCCAGCCGGAGCAGCTCCTCCTCGAGCGGGGTGGTGCCGGACGCGGAGGGCGTGGGCGCCGCGGAGGGGGTGGGCGCCGCGGAGGGCGTGGGCGTCACCATGCCGCCCCCGGGTGGCTGCGGTGCAGATGCTGCATCTCGGCGAGCATCCGGCCGAACGGCTCGGTGTGGATGCCCTGGCGCCCCGCGCCGGCCGCCCAGCCGGTGCGCCGCGGCCCCTCGGGCACCGCCAGGGTGGCGCGCTCCAGGACCGAGGTGATCCGGGTCAGCCAGGCGTCGTGCAGGGTGTGCCACTCCACCTCGCACCCCTCGACCGGCTCGAAGAGCTCGCCGGTGAACCGCCAGTGCGCCTCCAGCCCCCGCCGCATCCGCTCATGGCTCTCGGCCGTGCCGTCGCCGAGCCGAAGGGTCCAGTGCTCGGCGTGGTCGCGGTGGTAGGCCACCTCCTTGACCGCCTTGGCGGCCAGCGGGGCGAAGGGGCCGGTGCCGCGCGCCAGCCGCTCGTACAACAGCTCCTGGTAGGTGGAGAAGTAGAGCTGGCGGGCGATGGTGTGGGCGAAGTCCCCGTTGGACTGCTCGACCAGCTGGACGTTGCGGAACGCCCGCTCCTCGCGCAGATACGCCAGCTCGTCCTCGTCGCCCACCAGGGAGAGCAGCACCCTGGCCTGGCCGAGCAGGTCGAGGGCGATATTGGCGAGCGCGACCTCCTCCTCCAGCACGGGGGCGTGCCCGGCCCACTCCCCCAGCCGGTGGGAGAGCACCAGCGCGTCGTCGCCCAGGGCGAGGGCCGCGGTCATAGGTGCCGCACCCCTTCCGGGATCGCGTAGAAGGTGGGGTGGCGGTAGGGCTTGTCCGCGGACGGCTCGAAGAACGGATCCCGCTCGTCCGGAGAGGAGGCGGTGATCTCCGCGGACGGCACCACCCAGATCGAGACGCCCTCGGAGCGCCGGGTGTACAGATCCCGTGCGTTCCGCAGAGCCATCTCCGCGTCCGGGGCGTGGAGGGAGCCGGCGTGGGTGTGCGAGAGCCCGCGCCTGCTGCGGACGAACACCTCCCACAGCGGCCACTCGGCGCTCGGGCTGCCGCTCATGCCTGTGCCTTCCCGTGCTTGGCCGCGTAAGCGGCGGCTGCCTCGCGCACCCAGGCGCCTTCCTCATGGGCCCGGCACCGCTGGGTGATCCGCTGGGTGTTGCACGGGCCGTTTCCCCGCAGGACCTCGCGGAACTCGTCCCAGTCGATCGGCCCGAAGTCGTAGTGCCCCCGCTCCTCGCTCCACCGCAGCTCGGGGTCGGGGAGGGTGAGGCCGAGGGATTCGGCCTGGGGGACGCAGATGTCGACGAAGCGCTGGCGCAGCTCGTCATTGGAGTGGCGCTTGATCTTCCAGGCCATCGACTGCGCGGAGTGGGCCGAGGAGTCGTCCGGCGGGCCGAACATCATCAGCGACGGCCACCACCAGCGGTCCACCGCGTCCTGCGCCATGGCGTGCTGGGCCTCGGTGCCCCGGCTCAGGGCCAGCAGCAGCTCATACCCCTGGCGCTGGTGGAAGGACTCCTCCTTGCAGATGCGGACCATCGCCCGTGCGTAGGGCCCGTAGGAGCAGCGGCACAGCGGGACCTGGTTGGTGATCGCGGCGCCGTCCACCAGCCAGCCGATGGCGCCGACGTCGGCCCAGGTCAGCGTGGGGTAATTGAAGATCGAGGAGTACTTCTGGCGGCCGCTGTGGAGCTTGTCGAGCAGCTCGCCCCGGCTGGTGCCCAGGGTCTCCGCCGCGCTGTAGAGATACAGACCGTGGCCCGCTTCGTCCTGGACCTTGGCCATCAGGATCGCCTTGCGCCGCAGCGAGGGGGCGCGGGTGATCCAGTTTGCCTCCGGCTGCATGCCGATGATCTCGGAGTGGGCGTGCTGGGCCATCTGCCGCACCAGCGTGGCCCGGTACTCATCGGGCATCCAGTCGCGCGGCTCGATGCGCTCGTCCGCGGCCAGGGCGGCGTCGAACACCGCCTCGTACGCCCCCGCGTCCGCCGCCATCGTCGTCATGCGAAGCCCCTCCGCCCGTCTGTCTCCGCCGACCGGCCAACCGACCGACCGATCGTTCGGTTCAATGGTGTGCTGAGGAACGTAGGGTGTCAACCCTGTGGATAACGCTGAGGACGCTGTGCCGAGTGGTTCCGCATGGGTACGGTGCCGAGGGGCGTGGGGGCCACGGGGGCGCGCGGTCGACCGGCGTGCGCGAAGACCTGGACCATCGGGAGCGGGGCGGGGTATGGCGGACACGGGGCCGGAACCGACGGATCCGGGGCCGATGGAACCGGAACCGATGGAACCGGGGCCGGACGACGACGCGGCGGAACCGATCACCGCGCTCTCCCTGCCGGGACAGCTGATCATCGCGGTGGCCATCGCGGCCGTCGCCGTGGCCGCCGCGATCCATCTCTCGGCGGCCTTTCTGAACGTCTCACCGCCCAACACCGTCACCAAGCGGCACGGCGCGGCGATAGACGACTACATCTATCCCGAGTTCGAACGGGTCTGGAAGCTCTTCGCCCCCAACCCGCTCCAGCAGAACATCGCCGTCCAGGCCCGCGCCGAGATCCGCACCCCCGACGGGGGCACCGCGACCACCGGCTGGCGCGACCTCTCGGCCCAGGACGGGGCGGCCATCCGCCACAACCCGCTGCCCAGCCACACGCAGCAGAACGAACTGCGCCGCGCCTGGGAGCTGTACGTCGGCTCGCACGATGCGCGGGAGCGACCGCAGGGGATGCGCGGCAGCCTCTCCGAGCAGTACATCCGCCGGATCGTGATGCTCCGCCTCGGCCGCGAGGAGGACGGCGGGGCCGTGGAGCGAATACAGGTGCGCTCCGCGACCACCGCGGTGGCCCCGCCGGACTGGAGTGACGAGAAGACCGACATCAGGACCGTCTACCGGACGCTGCCCTGGTGGACGGTGACCACCGATGACCTCCCGGAGGCGAAGCGCCGGTGACCCTCTCCGCCCGCCTCCAGACCGCCGTGGCGCGCGGCCAGGCCCGTGTCACCGGATCCGCGCTCGGCGCCCGGCAGAGCGCCGTCGTGCGCATCGGCTTCTCCTTCACCTGGCTGCTCTTCCTGGTGCGGGAATGGCCCCACCGCCGGGAGCTGTACGGGCCGGACGGCCCGTGGAACTGGGACATGGCCGCGCGGCTGATCGACGGCAACCGCGCCTTCAGCGCGCTCATGTGGACCGACAGCACGGTGTGGTTCGAGGTCGTCTACGCCCTCGCCATCGTCTCCAGCGCCCTGCTGCTGCTGGGCTGGCGCACCCGCACCATGTCCGTGCTGTTCATGATCGGGGTGCTGTCGCTCCAGAACCGCAGCATCTTCGTCGGGGACGGCGGCGACAATCTCATCCATCTGATGTCGATGTACCTGGTGCTGACCCGATGCGGTCAGGTGTGGTCCCTGGACGCGCGCCGGGCGGCCCGGCGGGCGGACCGCGAGTGGCCGCCGCGCGACACCGCCGGAATCGTGCTGTGGGCCCTCAGCGGGACCGCCCTGCTCTGGGCGCAGCTGTTCACCGACGCCCGGCTCTCCCTGACCGCCGACGGCCCGCTGCCCGGGCTGGGCTGGGGCACCGTCCTGTGGGGGCTGTGGACCGTCCAGGCCGGCTGGTGGCTCGTCAAGCGCTACGCACCGGGGGAGCCGCGCACCGTCATGGACGCGCTGGCCAATGTGGCGCACAACGGCGCCCTGCTGGTGATCATGGCCGAGGTGTGTCTGCTGTACGCCACGGCCGGCTGGTACAAGATCCAGGGCTCGCGCTGGCAGGACGGCACCGCCCTCTACTACCCGCTGCATCTGGACTACTTCTCGCCCTGGCCGGGTCTGGCCGATGTCATGGCGGCCAGCGGCACCCTGGTCATGGTGCTGACCTACGGCACGGTCATCGTCCAGGTGGCCTTCCCGTTCACCCTGCTCAACCGGCGGGCCAAGAACGTGATGCTCGTCCTGCTGATGCTGGAGCACCTCGGCATCGCCGTGATGCTGGGGCTGCCCTTCTTCTCGCTCGCCGTGATCTCGGCGGACGCGATCTTCCTGCCGACGAACTTCCTGCGCTGGGCCGAGGCACGGCTGGGCCGGACCCGGGACCGGCTGGTGGAGCGCGCCGGGTGGCTGCCGGGGCAGCGGGCGCCGGAGAGCGTGGAGAAATCCCCGGCGGGCACCCTCGTACGCTGAGGGAATGATCGATGACGAGGTCGCCCGGACCGTACGGCACTGGCGCGCGACGGCCCCCGAGACCGTGCTGCTCGACGGCTTCCACGCGCTGAAGCACGCGCTGCGGTTCGGCGCGGACGTACGCGCCGCGGTCACCAGCGACAAGGCGGCCGCCGTGGAACTCGCCGGGGATCTGGCCGACGACCTCACCGAGGCGATCGCCGACCTGCTGGTGGAGGTGGAGCCCGGAACCCTGCGCGATCTGGTGCCCAGGGTGCACCCCACACGGGTCGCCGCCCTGGCCGTCCGGCGCGACCGCCAGGGGAATCTCGACGAGCTGTCCACGCTGCCCAGGACGGCCCCCGTGGTCGTCCTGGACAACCCCCGCAACCTGGGGAACGTCGGGGCCGTGGTCCGGCTCGCCGCCGGGTTCGGGGCCACGGGCGTGGTCACCACCGGTGATATCGACCCCTGGCATCCGAACGCCGTGCGCTCGGGCGCGGGGCTGCACTTCGCCACCGCGGTGGAGCGGCTGCCGGGCGACGCCCTTCCGGAGGGGCCGCTCTACGCCCTGGACCCGGAGGGGGAGGACATCCGGTCCGTGACCATCCCCGATGACGCGCTGCTCGCCTTCGGCTCCGAGCGGCACGGGATCTCGCCCGAGCTGCGGAAGCGGGCCACCAGGCTGGTGGCCCTCCCCATGCGCCCGCAGGTGTCCAGCTACAACCTGGCCACCAGCGTGGCCATGGCTCTCTTCCACTGGGGCGGCCCCGACCGCCCCGCATAGGGTCCGACGGCGCGGAAGGAGCAGGCGGGCGGAGTGCGGTGAGCGCCCCGCACCCCGCCCCGTCCGAACACCGGCCCCGTTACTCCGCCGGGCGGCGGACCTCGATCATCCGGAAACGGCCGGCCACGAACGCCCCGTCGCACAGGGCGGCGTTGGCCGACGGATTGCCGCCCGAGCCGTGGAAGTCGGAGAAGGCCGCGGTCTGGTTCACATACACCCCGCCGGTCAGATTGAGCGACAGCTGGGCGCACTCCTCCAGACACGCCTCCTCGATCAGCCGCTCCGCCTCGGGCGAGGTGGTGTACGCGCCGACCGTCATCGCGCCTTTGTCCCGGGTGGTCCGGCGCAGCAACGCGACCGCGTCCTCCGTGGAGTCGACGGCGACGGCGAAGGAGACCGGGCCGAAGCACTCGGACAGATACGGCGCGTCCGCGTCCGCCCCCTCCCAGAACTTCCGCGCGCCGTCCGCCTTGACCATCAGCGGCGTACGGACCGTGGCATCCGGGAACTCGGGGTGGGCCACCGAACGGGAGGCCAGGGCGACCGCGCCCAGGCCGGGGGCGGCCTCCAGCCGCTCCTGGACCCGCGGGCCCACGATCGCTCCCAGGAGCGCGGCGGCCCGTGCGTCGTCGCCCAGCAGCCCGTCGACCGCCGCGGCCAGGTCGGCCACCACCTCGTCGTAGGTCTTGAGGCCCGCGTCGGTGGTGATGCCGTCGCGGGGGATGAGCAGATTCTGCGGGGTGGTGCACATCTGGCCGCTGTAGAGGGACAGGGAGAACGCCAGATTGGCCAGCATGCCCCGGTAGTCATCGGTGGAGTCGATCACCACCGTGTTGACCCCCGCCTTCTCCGTGAAGACCTGGGCCTGGCGGGCATGGGTCTCCAGCCAGTCGCCGAAGGCGGTCGAGCCCGTGTAGTCGATGACGCGGATCTCGGGGCGGACGGCGAGGACCTTGGCGATCCCCTCGTCCGGCCGCTCGGCGGCCAGCGCCACCAGATCGGGGCTGAACCCCGCCTCCTTCAGCACCTCGCGCGCCACCTGGACGGTCAGCGCCAGCGGCAGCACGGCCTGGGGATGCGGCTTGACCAGCACCGGATTGCCGGTGGCGAGCGAGGCGAAGAGCCCCGGATAGCCATTCCACGTCGGGAAGGTGTTGCAGCCGATCAGCAGCGCGATACCGCGCGGGACAGCCGTGAACGTCTTGCGCAGGCGCAGCGGGTCGCGCTTGCCCTGCGGCTTGGACCAGTCCGCGGCGCCCGGGGTGCGGGTCTGCTCGGCGAACGCGTACGCCACCGCCTCCAGGCCGCGGTCCTGGGCGTGGGGGCCGCCGGCCTGGAAGGCCATCATGTACGCCTGTCCGCTGGTGTGCATGACGGCCTGGGCGAACTCATGGGACCGGGCGCCGATCCGGGCCAGGATCTCCAGGCACACCAGGGCCCGTGTCTCGGGGCCGGCGTCCCGCCAGGCGGGCATACCCGCCCGCATCGCCGGGAGGAGCACCTCGATGTCCGGATGCGGATACTCCATGCCCATCTCCGCTCCGAACGGCGAGACCTCGGAGCCCGCCCAGCCGTCGGTGCCCGGCTGGTCCAGCTCGAAGCGCTCGCCGCGCAGCGCCTCGAACGCCGCCTGGCCCTCGGCGACGCTCAGGCTCCGGCGCCCGCCTTCACTCTCGCCGCCATAAGCCTTGGGGTGCTCGGGGTGCGGCGACCAATAGGCGCGGGTACGGATCGCCTCCAGGGCCTGGTCGAGGGTGGGGCGGTGCTCTTGCGTCAACTGCGCGGTGGTGAGTGCGGCGGTCACGACTGACCAACTCCTCGTCGAGCTGGGGCTGGGCTGGGATGGGCGACAGAGTTAGAGTAACCGAACGATCGGTCGGGACAAGAGGGCCTGGCGAACCTGTGGACAACTTCGTCGAAAAGGATCTGCGGCATGACTGCGATCGACCGTGGGATCGACCGCGCCGGCCTCGTCGCCGTCGTCGGCACCGGCACGATGGGCCAGGGGATCGCCCAGGTGGCGCTGGCCGCGGGCCATCCCGTGCGGCTCTATGACGCCGCGCCCGGCCGAGCCTCCCAGGCCGTCGACGCCATCGCGGACCGGCTCGGCCGGCTGGTCGCCAAGGAGCGCCTCCCGGCCGCCGACCGTGACGCGGCCCTCGGCCGGCTCGCCCCCGTCGCCGACCTCGCGGACCTGGCCGAGGCGGATCTGGTGGTCGAGGCGATCCTCGAGGAACTCGGCGCCAAACAACAGCTGTTCACCGCCCTGGAGTCGGTGGTCTCCGACGGCTGTCTGCTCGCCACCAACACCTCCTCCCTCTCCGTCACCGCCGTCGCGGGCGTCCTGCGCCGCCCCGGCCGCCTCGTCGGCCTGCACTTCTTCAATCCGGCCCCGCTGATGCCGCTGGTGGAGGTGGTGCGCGGCGCCGCCACGGACGAGGCCGCCGCCGACCGTGCCCACGCCACCGTCGCGACCTGGGGAAAGACCCCGGTGCGCTGCGCCGACACCCCCGGATTCATCGTCAACCGGATCGCCCGCCCCTTCTACGCCGAGGCGTTCCGGGCGTACGAGGAGCGCGCCGCCGACCCCGCCACCCTCGACGCCGTACTGCGCGAGTCCGGCGGCTTCCGGATGGGCCCCTTCGCGCTCACCGACCTGATCGGCCAGGACGTGAACGAGGCCGTCACCCGCTCCGTGTGGGAAGCGCTGTTCCACGATCCGAAATTCACCCCGTCCCTCGCCCAGCGGCAGCTCGTGGCCTCCGGGCGGCTCGGACGCAAGACGGGTCATGGCTGGTTCGACCACTCCGAGGGCGCCGGGCGGCCCGCCCCGCACACCGCCGAGCCGTGCGAGCCGCCCGGCAAGGTCGTCGTCCATGGCGACCTCGGGCCCGCTCAAGGGCTGGTCGGCCTCATGGAGGAGGCGGGCATCGCGGTGACCCGCGAGCCCGTCGGGGCGCATCTCGCCCTGCCCGACGGCACCCGTCTGTCCCTGGCCGACGGCACGACGGCCGCAGAGGACCCCTTCGCCGCGTCGGTCCGCTTCGACCTGGCGCTGGACTACCGCACCGCCACCCGCGTCGCCCTCGCGGCGTCCCCGGCCGCCCCCGAGGAGTCCCTGCGGTCCGCGATCGGCCTGTTCCAGGCGCTCGGTAAGGCGGTCAGCGTCGTCCAGGACGTCCCCGGCATGGTCGTGGCCCGTACCGTCGCGATGCTCGTGGACTTCGCCGAGGACGCCGCCGCACGCGGGGTGGCGAGCCCCGAGGACATCGACACCGCCATGCTGACCGGCGTCAACTACCCGCGCGGACCGCTGGCATGGGGGCGCGCGCTCGGTGCCCACTGGGTGCGTGACACCCTGCGCAACCTCCACCACGCCTGTCCGACCGGCCGCTACGCCCCCTCCCAGGCGCTGATCCGGCGTGCGGCCGCCGATGAGGGACTGCTCTAATCATGACCATGGCCAAGCGCGACACCTACACGCCCGAATCGCTGCTCGCGGTCGCCGTGGAGGTGTTCAACGAGCGTGGCTACGACGGCACCTCCATGGAGCACCTCTCCCGGGCCGCCGGGATCTCCAAGTCCTCCATCTACCACCATGTGAAGGGCAAGGAGGAGCTGCTCCGGCTCGCCATAAGCCGTGCCCTGGACGGGCTGTTCGGCATCCTCCAGGAGCCCGCCTCACTCGACGGACGGGCCATCGAACGGCTGGAGCATGTGGCCCGGCGCACCGCCGAGGTGCTGATGGAGGAGCTGCCCTACGTCACCCTGCTGCTGCGCGTCCGGGGCAACACGGACACCGAGCGGTGGGCCATGGAGCGGCGCCGGGAGTTCGACCACCAGGTCGCCGAGTTGCTCAAGCGGGCGGCGGCCGACGGCGATCTGCGGTCCGATGTGGACGCCCGGCTGGCGACCCGGCTGCTCTTCGGCATGATCAACTCCATTGTGGAGTGGTACCGGCCGGGGCGCGGTGGGGCCGCGACCTCGCAGGAGGTGGCCGAGGCCGTGGTCCGTACGGCCTTCGCGGGTCTGCGCACGCAGCGCTGAGCGCTCCGCTGGACGGGCGCGAAGACGCCCTCGATCGTCGGCGGCGCCGTCCTGCCGCCGCGCCCCGCGGCGGGCCGCCGATCGACGCGGCCCCGCGCCCCTTCAGGGCCCCTGCCGAACCGCGGCCGGCTTCCGCGGATCCGCTCAGGCCCCACCGCGGCGGCCCAGCGCCAGGTCCTGCTGCCGCTCTGTCCAGCACCAGGGCCCCGTCGCGGCATCCCGGCGCCAGGCCCGGCTGCGGCAACCTGGCACTGAACCCCGCCGCGGCAACCCGGTACCAGGGCCCGCCGCGTCCGTACCAGGCCCCGCCGCGTCCGTACCCGGCCGCGGCCCTGGCCCCGGCGGCCACCGCTACGGCTCCGAGTCCAGGTCCGTCTCCTCGAAGACCAGCAGCGTCCGGCTGCTCAGCACCTCAGGTATGGCCTGGATCCGGGTGAGGACCAGCTCGCGCAGCGAGCGGTTGTCCTCGGTGTGCACCAGCAGCAGCACATCGAAGTCCCCGCTGACCAGGGCCATGTGAGCGGCCCCGGGGAGCTGGCGGAGCTGCTCGCGCACGGTGCGCCAGGAGTTCTGGACGATCTTCAGCGTGATGTACGCGGACGCGCCCTGACCGGCCCGCTCCTGGTCCACCCGGGCGCTGAAGCCGCGGATCACTCCGTCGTCGATCAGACGGTTGATCCGGGCGTAGGCGTTGGCGCGCGAGACGTGCACCTGCTCGGCCACGGAGCGTATGGAGGCGCGGCCGTCCATTTGGAGCAGACGCAGGATGTCGCGGTCGATGGCATCCAGCGGGCGCACCGGGGGTCTGCCCTCCGAATTGGCCATCTGTTCGTCCCGCATATCGTCCTGCCTCCCCTTCATGGACGTCCTGTCCTCATCACAGGTGGCGCAGAACCGTTTGTCCACAGGCTTGGGTCGCCTGTAGCCAAATTGCGTCAACGACCGAACAATCGGTAGGGGAGGGTGATGCCGCACGGCATGCCCCGCCCTCCCGCCGTACGCCACGCCCAGGAGGTCGCGTCATGACGGTCCTTGAGCAGCCCGGTGCCTACCGGCCCACTCCCCCGCCCGGCTGGCAGCCCCGCGTCGACGCCGCGCCGCTGCTGCCCGACGCGGAGCCGTACCGCCTGCTGGGCACCGCCGCTGCCGCCGACATCTCCCCCGATCTGCTGACCCGGCTCCACCGCGAGCTGGTGCGCGGCCGCCGCTACAACGCCCAGGCCACCGCCCTCACCCGGCAGGGCCGGCTGGCCGTCTATCCCTCCTCCACCGGGCAGGAAGCCTGCCAGGTCGCGGCCGGGCTGGTGCTGGAGGACCGCGACTGGCTCTTCCCCAGCTACCGCGACACCCTGGCCGCCGTGGCCCGCGGGCTCGACCCCGTCGACGCCCTGACCCTGCTGCGCGGCGACTGGCACTCCGGCTACGACCCGCACGCACACCGCGTCGCCCCGCTGTGCACCCCGCTGGCCACCCAGCTGCCGCACGCCGTCGGCCTCGCCCACGCCGCCCGCCTCAAGGGGGACGATGTCGTGGCCCTCGCCCTGGTCGGCGACGGCGGCACCAGCGAGGGCGACTTCCACGAGGCCCTCAACTTCGCGGCCGTCTGGCACGCCCCGGTCGTCTTCCTGGTCCAGAACAACGGCTTCGCCATCTCCGTCCCGCTGGCCAAGCAGACCGCCGCGCCCTCCCTGGCCCACAAGGCGGTCGGATACGGGATGCCCGGCCGTCTCGTCGACGGCAATGACGTGGCCGCCGTCCACCAGGTCCTGACGGAAGCGGTGCGCCGGGCCCGCGGCGGAGGCGGCCCCACCCTGGTCGAGGCGGTCACCTACCGGATCGACGCCCACACCAACGCCGACGACGCCACCCGCTACCGCCCCGACTCCGAGGTCGAGGCATGGCGCGCACATGACCCGATAGCGCTCCTGGAGGACGCCATGCGGGACCGCCATCTGCTGGACGACGAGGGGGTCAGGGCCGCGCGGGAGTCCGCGGAGCGGCTCGCCGCCGATCTGCGCGAGCGCATGCACCAGGACCCGGTCCTCGACCCCATGGCGCTCTTCGAGCATGTCTACGCCGACCGGACCGGCCAGCTGCGCGAGCAGGCCGCCCAGCTGCGCGCGGAGCTCGACGCCGAGGCCGCGGACTCCGGGACGGCCACGGACTCCGGGAAGGGGGAGCGATGACCACCGCCGTGGGGCCCGACACCGCCCGTAAGCCCGCCACCATGGCCCAGGCCCTCGGCCGCGCGCTGCGCGACGCCATGGCCGCCGATCCGTCCGTCCATGTCCTCGGCGAGGACGTCGGCGCGCTGGGCGGCGTCTTCCGGATCACCGACGGGCTCACCAAGGAGTTCGGCGAGGACCGCTGCACCGATACGCCGCTGGCCGAGGCGGGCATCCTCGGCACCGCCGTGGGCATGGCCATGTACGGGCTGCGGCCGGTGGTCGAGATGCAGTTCGACGCCTTCGCCTACCCGTCCTTCGAGCAGCTCATCAGCCATGTCTCGCGGATGCGCAACCGCACCCGGGGCGCGATGCCGATGCCGATCACCGTGCGGGTGCCCTACGGCGGCGGCATCGGCGGCGTCGAGCACCACAGCGACTCCTCCGAGATCTACTACATGGCCACCCCCGGCCTCCATGTCGTCGCCCCCGCGACCGTCGCCGACGCCTATGGGCTGCTGCGCGCCGCCATCGCCTCCGACGACCCCGTGATCTTCCTCGAGCCCAAGCGGCTGTACTGGTCCAAGGCCGACTGGTCGGCCGACGCCCCCGAGCAGGTGCAGCCCATCGGGCGCGCGGTGGTGCGCAGGCCCGCCACCGGCGGTCGGCGCGGCGCCACCCTGATCTCCTACGGCCCCTCCGTGCCGGTGTGCCTCGAAGCCGCCGAGGCGGCCCGGGCCGAGGGCTGGGACCTCGAAGTCGTCGATCTGCGCTCGCTCGTCCCCTTCGACGACGACACGGTCTGCGCCTCCGTGCGCCGCACCGGCCGTGCGGTCGTCGTCCACGAGTCCACCGGCTTCGGCGGTCCCGGCGGGGAGATCGCCGCCCGGGTCACCGAGCGCTGCTTCCACCATCTGGAGGCGCCCGTGCTGCGCGTCGCCGGATTCGACATCCCCTATCCTCCGCCCATGCTGGAGCGGCACCACCTGCCCGGTGTGGACCGGGTGCTGGATGCCGTCGCCCGGCTCCAGTGGGAGTCGGAGTGGACCGAGGGGAGCGCCGTCTGATGGCTGTCGTACGGGAGTTCACCCTGCCGGATCTGGGCGAGGGGCTGACCGGTGCCGAGATCGTGCGCTGGCTGGTCCAGGTCGGCGATGTGGTCGCGGTCGACCAGCCGGTGGTCGAGGTCGAGACGGCCAAGGCGATGGTGGACGTGCCGTGCCCCTACGGCGGTGTGGTGACGGCCCGTTACGGCGAAGAGGGCGCGGAGGTGCCGGTCGGGGCGCCGCTGATCACGGTCGCCGTGCCGGGCGGCTCCGATGACGGATCCGGTCCGCCGGTCACCGGGAGCGCGGTCGACGGCGGATCGGGCAATGTGCTGGTCGGCTATGGCACGGCCGCTCCCACCGCCCGGCGCCGTCGCGTTCAGCCCTCCCCCGGGCCGCTGCACGAGACCACGGCGGCGGCTCCGGGCGGGCCGTTGCGCGGAGCCCCGGCGGTGGCCCCCGGCGAGCCGTCGCATAAGACGGCGGCGGCCCCCGGCGGTCCGGTGCCCGAGACGGTGGTGTGTCCCACCGGCCCCCTTCCGGTGATCTCGCCCCTGGTGCGGCGGCTGGCCCGGGAGCACGACGTCGATCTGCGGCGGCTCAAGGGCTCGGGCCCCGAGGGGCTGATCCTGAGGGCGGACGTCGAACGAGCGGTCGCGGCCACGGCTACCGCCTCCGTCGCGCCCGCCCCTGGTACTCCCGCCCCCGTCGCTCCCGCCCCCACGGCGACGGCCGCCGCGGCGACGGTTACCGCCCCCACGGCTCCCGCCCCGGAGGGGGAGCGGGTTCCGCTGCGCGGGGTGCGGGGCGCCGTGGCCGACAAACTCGCGCGCAGCCGGCGCGAGATCCCCGACGCGAGCTGTTGGGTGGACGCCGACGCGACCGAACTGCTCGCCGCCCGTACGGCGATGAACGCCGCGGGCGGGCCCAAGGTCTCCGTGCTCGCCCTCCTGGCCCGGATCTGCACGGCCGCCCTCGCACGCTTCCCCGAGCTCAACGCCACGGTGGACATGGGCAGCCGGGAGATCATCCGGCTCCCCGGCGTCCACCTCGGCTTCGCGGCGCAGACGGACCGGGGCCTGTTGGTCCCGGTGGTGCGCGACGCCCATCAGCGCACCCTGGAGGGTCTCTCCGAGGAGATCGCCCGGCTGACCGAGGCCGCGCGGACCGGGACACTCGCCCCCGCGCAGCTGACCGGCGGCACCTTCACGCTCAACAACTACGGGGTCTTCGGGGTCGACGGCTCCACGCCGATCATCAACCACCCCGAGGCGGCGATGCTCGGGGTCGGGCGGATCTCCCCGAAGCCCTGGGTGCACCAGGGCGAGCTGGCGGTCCGCCAGGTGGTGCAGCTGTCGTTCACCTTCGACCACCGGGTGTGCGACGGGGGCACCGCCGGTGGATTCCTGCGGTATGTGGCCGACTGCGTGGAACAGCCCATGGTGTTGTTGCGACGGCTGTAGCGGGTGCTTGACGGCGCCATACTCATGGGGTGACTCCAGGTGCGTATGACGCAGTGATCCTGGCCGGAGGCGCCGCTCGGCGGCTCGGTGGGGTGGACAAGCCCGCGCTGCGGGTGGGCGGTCGAGCCCTGCTCGACCGGGTGCTGGACGCCTGCCGCGGCGCCGGGCGGACCGTCGTCGTCGGCCCGCGCAGGCCCACGGTGCGGCCCGTGCGGTGGGCCCGGGAGGAGCCGCCCGGCGGCGGTCCGGTCGCGGCCGTCGACGCGGGCGTCCGGCAGACCACCGCGCCGCTGGTCCTCGTGCTCTCCGCCGATCTGCCGTTCCTCACACCCGAGACCGTGCGGGCCCTCCTCGACGGCATCGAGGGGACCGGAGGCATCGAAGGAGCCGAGGGCGTCCAGGCGACCGGAGGCAGCCAGGCGACCGAAGGCACCGACGCGACCGGAGGCACCGACGCGACCGTGGGCGTCCATGCGACCGGAGGCGTCCAGGGCATCGAAGGCACCGTGCTCATCGACTCCGACGGCCGTGAGCAGCCCCTTGTCGCCGCCTACCGCGCCGAGCCGCTGCGCCGCGAGATCGCCCTCCTCGCCACCGAACACGGCGGCCTCGGCGGGCTGCCCCTCCGCCTCCTCGTCTCCGAGCTGGCGCTGGCCCGCCTTCAGCACCCCACCGCGTCGTTCGACTGCGACACCTGGGAAGACATCACCACGGCTCGAGCACGCATCAGGGAGCATGGACACGTGTTGGACGAATGGATTGCCGCAGTCAAGGCCGAGCTCGGGATCGATCTGGATGTCGACACCGCGGCCCTACTCGATCTGGCCCGTGATGCCGCACATGGCGTCGCCCGGCCCGCCGCCCCACTGACCACCTTTCTCGTCGGCTATGCCGCGGCCCAGAAGGGCGGCGGCCCCGAGGAGCTGGCCGCCGCGACCGAGAAGGCCGCCGCCCTGGCGGCGCGTTGGGCCGAGGAGCAGTGACAGCTCGCCACCCCCGGGACGGGGATCCGCTCGACCGCGAGATGGACGAGGCGCTGGCGCTGGCCAATGAATCCCAGGGACAGGGCCCGGAGCCGCCCGGCACGGAAACGGAAGAGGACTGGGCCGACGCCGCCCTCAACCTGGCCAACGGCCGCCCGGCCCCATCCGCCCGCGAGCGAGGCCCCGACAGCCCCGACAGCCCCGACGACACCGGCGACGCGGCCGGGGCCGGGGTGGACTGGGTCGAAACCGCGCTCGACCTGGCCCATGGATGGTCCGCCGATCAGCGGCCGACCCGCGATGGGACGGGCGGGGACGGAGCCGGAAGGGCGGAGGCACTGGACGCTTGGAGTTCCCCAAGCCGAAGGCCGGGGGAGTATTCGCGGCGCCGATCTCCGGGCAAGCCAATGTCCGAGGGCACTGGCGCCGCAGGCATGCGGTCCAGGGCCCCCGCGCCGCAGACCCCGCCCCCGCATCCGAAACGCGCCCCCGGACCCACCTCCCGCCCGCACCCGCCCCCGTCACACCAGCCCATGAATGAACCGCACCACAGCCCCACCTCCTGGCCCGACGCCCGCGCCATCGCCGCCCGCGCCGCCGTCAAGGAGGCCGCCCACGCCGCCCCGGTGATGAGGCCGCTGTCCGAGGCGCTCGGGCAGGTCCTGGCCGCGCCGCTCGAGGCCCTCACCGACCTGCCGCCCTTCGACACCTCCGCCATGGACGGCTGGGCGCTCGCGGGCCCCGGCCCCTGGCGGCTGCCGACCGATGAAGAGGACCAGGACCACCGCGGCATCCTCGCCGGACACGGCGAGACGGCCCCCCTGCCCGACGGCCACGCGGTCCGCATCGCCACCGGCGCCCGCGTACCGCCCGGCGCCACCGCCGTGCTGCGCAGCGAATACGGCACCGACGCGGGCGACGGCTGGCTCCACGCGTCCGCCGCCCACCCCGTCGTCCTCGGCCAGGACATCCGCAACCGCGGCCAGGAGTGCCGCAGCGGCGATCAGCTGCTGCCCGCCGGGGCCCTGGTCACCCCCGCCGTGCTGGGCCTGGCCGCCGCGGCCGGGTACGACGAGCTGCCGACGGTGCGCAGACCGCGCGTCGAGGTGCTGATCCTCGGCGACGAACTGCTCACCGAGGGGCTGCCGCACGGCGGCCGGATCCGGGACGCGCTGGGGCCGATGGTCGGGCCGTGGCTGCGGGCGCTCGGTGCCGAGGTCATGGGCACCCGGCGGCTGACCGACGAGGCGGACGCGGTGTACGCGGCGGTGGCCGAGTCGTCCGCCGATGTCGTCGTGACGACCGGGGGCACGGCCGCGGGCCCTGTGGACCATGTCCACCCCACCCTGCGCCGCCTGGGCGCCGAACTGCTGGTGGACGGCGTGGCGGTACGCCCCGGCCACCCGATGCTGCTGGCCCGCCTCGCCGCCGGGAACCCCGAGCCCCCGACCCGCCCCGCCCGGCATCTGGTGGGGCTCCCGGGCAATCCGCTCGCGGCGGTGTCCGGTCTGCTGACCCTCGCGGAGCCGCTGTTGCGGACGCTGACGGGCCGCCCGGCTCCCGCACCCGGCCCGGCCCCGCTGGCCGAGGCCGTACAGGGGCATCCGCGGGACACCCGGCTGGTCCCCGTGACCTTCCGGCAGGACGCGGCCGTGCCGCTGCGCTTCAACGGCCCGGCGATGCTGCGCGGAATCGCGGTGGCCGACGGCCTCGCGGTGATCCCGCCCGGCGGCGCGAAGCGGGGCACGGAGGTCGAGGTGCTGGACCTCCCGTGGTCGGCGACCGTGACGGAGCAACTGAGCCATGCGGACCAGACGAGCCGAGGCACGGACCGAGCCCGCCACGGCACCGACCGAGCCCGCCACGGCGCGGACGGAACGGGCCGAGGCACAAACCGAACCAGCCGAGGCACCGGCCGAGCGAGCCAATGCACAGACCAAGTGAGCAAGGGCACGGACCGAACGGGCAAGGGCACGGACCAAGTGAGCAAGGGCACGGACCGAACGGGCAAGGGCACGGACCAAGTGAGCAAGGGCACGGACCGAGCGGCCAAGGGCACGGACCCAGCCGCTCAACGCACACCCCGGGCGAACCGAAACCAGCGCACCGACCGACCGGTGGCCCGTGGAGACGCCGAGGACATATCCCCCCGGGAGGGCCCGGCGTGAAGCTGCCCAGCCATGACGCGGCCGCCCGCAACCCCGGGGACGGCGGCCACCGCGTCCATCTGCCCCAGTTCTCCACGGGCCCGCTGCGCCAGGTCGTCCGCCGGCTGCTGCTGGCGCTGCTGGTGCTGGTGCTGACGGTGCTCATCGTGTACATCGACCGCTCCGGCTACCACGACAACGCCGATGACAACGTCGACTTCCTCGACGCCGTCTACTACTCGACCGTCACGCTGTCGACGACCGGATACGGCGACATCGTGCCGTACAGCGACAGCGCGCGGCTCAGTAACATCCTGCTGGTCACGCCGTTGCGCGTGCTCTTTCTGATCATCCTGGTCGGCACCACCCTGGAAGTCCTGGCCGAACGCACCCGCGAGCAGTACCGCCTGAACCGCTGGAGGTCAGCGTTGCGTGATCACACCGTCGTCGTCGGCTTCGGCACCAAGGGGCGGTCCGCGGTGCAGACCCTCTGCGCGACCGGGCTGCCCAAGAACCGGGTGGTCGTGGTCGACCCCAACCAGAAGGTGATCGAGGCGGCGAACGCGGACGGGCTCGCCGGGGTGGTGGGCGACGCGACCCGCAGCGATGTGCTGTTGCGGGCGGAGGCGCAGCGCGCCCGCCAGTTCGTGATCGCCACCCAGCGCGATGACACCGCCGTCCTGGTCACGCTGACGGCCCGGCAGCTCAACCGGGGCGCCAACATCGTGGCGGCGGTGCGCGAGGAGGAGAACGCGCCGCTGCTGCGCCAGTCCGGGGCCGACGCGGTGATCACCAGCGCCAGCGCGGCCGGCCGGCTGCTGGGCATGAGCGTGCAGAGCCCGACCGCCGGGGCGGTGATCGAGGATCTGATCCAGCAGGGCACGGGCCTGGACCTGGTGGAGCGCACGGTGGTGAAGGCGGAGGTGGGCAAGTCGGTGCGGGACACGGACGATCTCGTGGTGTCCGTGCTGCGCGGCCATCGCCTCCTCGCCTACGACGACCCCGACGCCAGCCCGCTCCAGGCCGCCGACCGGCTGATCACGATCGTTCGCGCGCCGATGGTCCAGGAGTAGCCTCGCGGCCATGCATGCGATCACGATTCCCGAACCCGGTGGCCCCGAAGCGCTGGTATGGGCCGAGGTCTCCGATCCCGTGCCCGGTGAGGGCGAGGTCCTGGTCGACGTGGCGGCCGCCGGCGTCAACCGCGCCGATGTGCTCCAGCGCCAGGGCCACTATCCGTCGCCGCCCGGAATCCCGCCCTACCCCGGTCTCGAGTGCTCGGGCCGGATCTCGGCGCTGGGCCCCGGCGTCACCGGCTGGGCGGTGGGCGATGAGGTGTGCGCCCTGCTCGCGGGCGGTGGATACGCCGAGAAGGTGGTGGTCCCGTCCGGGCAGCTGCTGCCCGTCCCCGAGGGCGTGGACCTGGTCACGTCCGCCGCGCTGCCCGAAGTGACGGCGACCGTATGGTCCAACGTCTTCATGATCTCCCATCTCCGGCCGGGCGAGACGCTGTTGGCGCACGGCGGTTCGAGCGGCATCGGCACCATGGCGATCCAGCTCGCGAAGGCCGTCGGGGCGCGGGTCGCGGTGACCGCGGGCGGCCCGGAGAAGCTGGCGGCCTGCCGGGAGCTGGGGGCCGACATCCTGATCGATTACCGCGAGCAGGACTTCGTCGAGGAGGTCCGCCGGGCCACCGACGGCGCGGGGGCGGACGTCATCCTGGACATCCTCGGCGCGAAGTACCTCGCCCGGAACGTGGAGACGCTCGCCCTCAACGGGCGCCTGGCGATCATCGGCCTTCAGGGCGGGGTGAAGGCCGAGCTGAACCTGGGCACCCTGCTGTCCAAGAGCGCCGCCGTGACGGCCACCGGGCTGCGGGGCCGCTCGCTGGCGCAGAAGTCGGCGATCATCGCGGCGGTGCGGGAGCACGTCTGGCCGCTGATCGGCGGCGGCCGGGTCCGCCCGATCGTCTACCGCACCGTTCCGATGCGGGAGGCCCCGGAGGCCCACCGGCTGATGGAGTCCAGTGAACATGTGGGGAAGATCCTGCTGACGACCTGAGCGACGCGGGTCGGGATCGCTCCGGACGGACTCCGTCCCGATCGATCCCGACCGCTCCGGGCGTGGACCGGCACCGGCTCGGCGCGGTCCTTACGGCCTTTACGGTGACGTCGCGTCCTTACGGTGGCGCCCGCCTCCTTACGGTGACGCCGCGTCCGTACGGCGGCGTTCAGGATGCCCGGTCCGTACCCTCATGTGACGCTGATTCCGTACGCAATGGTTCGGCACGGGAGGGTGACCACCGTGAACCCCGCGACGCTTCGCACGCTCCCCGCGGCGGCCCTGCTGGCGGGCACCGCCCTGACCGCCACCCCCACCGCGTCCGCCGCCTCCGCGACCCCCGCCGACGACGGCGGCGGGCTGGCGGGCACCCGCGCGGGCGAGGGCCGTACGCACCCCGGCCGCACCGAGACGCCCACCCCCGCGCCGTCCGACGAGGACCCGTCGGACGAGGACCCCTCGGCCGGGAGGGGAGACGGCGACCAGGGGCACCGGAACGACGAGGAGGGGACCGGGCGCTTCTCGCTGGTACCCGAGTGGACGGCCTCCTCCCTTCCCGTACCGCAGCGGACCGACCGGGACCAGGCGCGCGAGCCCTTCCCGTCCGGGCAGCCTTACGGTGCTCAGCGGACCGCCGCCGAGCCCAGTGGGCGGGCGATGCGGGTGCTGCCGCTGGGCACCGGTCTGGCGCTCACCGGCCTCGGCCTCGGCCTGGCGTTCTTCGGTCTCCGGCTGCGTCGCCGCTGACGGCCGCCACGGACATTCGCCACCGATACCCGTCGTAGACCTCCGCCGCAGACCCCCGTCACCGACGGCCTCGCCGATACCCCACCGGTATCGGTGCCCAATCCTCGACCCTCGCCCGCCGTACCGGGTGCCGGTGCGGAACAATGGGGGTATGAACCAGCCGATGAACGAACGAGCGCAGGAGAGCCCGCACGTCCTGGTCGTCGGTCCGGACGGCATGGCACTCGGTGGCGTCGCTCCTGCTTCCGGAGAGGGAAGTGGTGACGACGAGTCGCGCGAGATTCCCGTGACCGACATGGTCGAACAGCCGGCGAAAGTCATGCGGATCGGCAGCATGATCAAGCAGCTTCTGGAGGAGGTCCGCGCCGCACCTCTCGACGAGGCCAGCCGGGTGAGGCTCAAGGAGATCCACTCCAGCTCGGTGAAGGAGCTGGAGGACGGGCTCGCCCCCGAGCTGATCGG
The DNA here is from genome assembly GCF_024519315.1 of Streptomyces malaysiensis subsp. samsunensis. Taxonomy (GTDB): domain Bacteria; phylum Actinomycetota; class Actinomycetes; order Streptomycetales; family Streptomycetaceae; genus Streptomyces; species Streptomyces malaysiensis. The sequence continues at coordinate 94,477 of NZ_JANIIC010000010.1, forward strand.
GGAGCTGGAGCGGCTGTCGTTGCCCTTCACGGACGAGGCGGTGCCGACCGAGGCGGAACTGCGCATCGCCCAGGCCCAGTTGGTCGGCTGGCTGGAGGGGCTGTTCCACGGCATCCAGACCACCCTGTTCGCCCAGCAGATGGCGGCGCGCGCCCAGCTGGAGCAGATGCGCCGGGCGCTGCCGCCGGGGATCGGCGGGGGCGAGGAGGACGAGGGCGCGCTCAAGCAGAGCGGCGCCCGCTCGGGTCCTTATCTCTGAGCCTCGCGACCGGATCTCTGAGCCTCGCGACCGGATACGACGAAACGACGCGGCGGGCCCCATCGGAAGGTGGGGCCCGCCGCGTCGTCGCGCCGAAGGCGTGGTGCGAGCCGCGGTTACTCCGGGTTGCCGGTGGAGACGGTCAGCTCGATGGTGTCCGTCTTGGGGTTGTACGGCTCGTAGTTCCGGTACGTGTAATTGAGGACGGTGCCCTTGCCCCACAGATTCTCGTCCTGGGGCACCACGCGGTACTTCCAGCCCGCCGCCCGGATGCACTTCTTGACCGAGTCGATGTAGAGGTTCTGGAAGTCGGGCACCGAGTACGTGCCCTTCTCGTCGGTGTTCTCGTACGCGTCGGTGCACTTCGACGCCTCGATGGTCTTGGTCTTGTCGCCCATGCGGAAGCCCGAGGCGGTGTCGGAGGCCGTCGGCGAGGCCGACTTGTCGCCGCCGTCGCCCCCCTTGCTCTCGTCCTTGGAACCGCCGTCGCTGCCGCTCAGCGCGATGACCAGGATCACGGCGATGACCGCGACCGCCGCGACGACGGCCGAGCCGATGATCACGCGCTTGTTGCCGTTGCCGCCGCCGCTTCCGGACGGCGTCGAGGGCGAGATGTTGTACGGCGGCGGGGTACTGGGGCCGCCGGGCCCGCCCTGGTACGACGGCGTCGGGGTCTGGTAGCCCTGCTGCCCCAGCTGCGCGCCGGACGGCGGCGGCGTGGACGGGCCGAAGGCGCCGTACTGCCCGGGGACGGAGGGCTGCCCGGCGGAGTGCTGCGGCTGGTACGGCGTCTGGACGCCGCCGGGGCCGGGCGTGGGCGTCTGCTGGTCGATCGGCGGGAAGACCGCCGAGCCGACACCGGAGCCGCTGCGGGCCGGCGGACCGCCGCTGATGATGATCGGCGAGGCGCCGGTCTGTCCGATGCGGGTGACCCGCGCGCATTCGTCACGCATGGCCTCGGCGGTCGGGAAGCGCTCGTTCGGGTTCTTCTTCAGGGCTCGGGCGACCAGCGCGTCCACCGCCGGGGGTATGGACTGGTTGATCGTGGAGGGCGTGACCGGCTCCTCCTGGACGTGCGCGTACGCGATGGCCAGCGGCGAGTCCGCGTCGAAGGGCAGCCGGCCGGTCAGCAGCTCGAAGAGCATGATGCCGACCGAGTACAGATCGCTGCGGGCGTCGACGCCGCGGCCCAGCGCCTGCTCGGGGGAGAGGTACTGCGGAGTGCCGACGACCATGCCGGTCTGGGTCATGGAGGTGACCCCGGACTGCATGGCGCGGGCGATGCCGAAGTCCATGACTTTGACCACATTACGCTTGGTCATCATCACGTTACCGGGCTTGATGTCGCGGTGGACCAGCCCCATCTCATGGCTGATCTCCAGCGCCGCCAGCACATCGCTTGTGATCTTCAGCGCTTTTTCGGTCGGCATCGCGCCGTACTGCCGGACATCGGTGTCCAGAACCGAGCGCAGCGGCTGCCCCTCGACGTACTCCATGACGATGTACGGCATCAGCGAGCCGTCGATGGAGTCCTCGCCGGTGTCGAAGACCGAGACGATATTGGTGTGCGTGAGTTTCGCCACCGCCTGGGCCTCGCGGCGGAAGCGCTCGCGGAAGGACTGTTCGCGTCCCAGCTCGGTGTGGAGCGTCTTGATCGCGACCTGACGGTCCAGTACGGAGTCATAGGCCAGGTGAACGGAGGCCATTCCGCCCTCGCCCAGCAGGTCACGGAGCTGATAGCGGCCGTTCGCCAGAGAGTGGCCCTGATACCTGCCCGATGCGCCGTACTGGCTCATTTCGTACTTCCCCCCTGGCGCACTCACTACTCTGACGCGCACGTTTCGACGCATTGATCTTGATGTTCTGGATATCGTGGCCAAGTCTGCCCCAGGCCACGGACACGTCAAGCCGCGTGCCCGTTCCGTGACCGGATGCGCAAGAACCCGTCACGCGATTTGCATCGCTTCACCGTCAACAGGTTTGATGGCCGGTCCATCACCAACCGATGCGCGACGCGAAGGCTGTAGCGTGCCTAGCAGGAACCGTACCGCCCGTGGGCGGGGCGATCTCGACCAGACCCCCACCGAGAACGAGACGGCGAGGACCGATGGCACAGACCCAGGGCGCCCAGGGGCCCTCCGAACCTGACGCCAGCGGACCCGGAATGCCGGACACGCCCGAGACGTGGGGTAATGGAGGACTTGTCGGCGATGGCCGATATCGGCTGACGAGCCGGCTCGGCCGCGGCGGCATGGCGGAGGTCTTCGCCGCCGAGGACCTCCGGCTCGGCCGGACGGTCGCGGTGAAGCTGCTCCGCGCCGACCTGGCCGAGGACCCGGTCTCCAAGGCCCGCTTCACCCGCGAGGCACAGTCCGTCGCGGGGCTGAACCACCACGCCGTGGTGGCGGTCTACGACTCCGGTGAGGACGTCGTCGGTCCGAACACCGTGCCGTACATCGTCATGGAGCTGGTCGAGGGCCGGACCATCCGCGATCTGCTGCTGAACGCCGAGGCGCCGCCGCCGGACCAGGCGCTGATCATCGTCTCCGGGGTGCTGGAGGCGCTGGCCTACAGCCATCAGCACGGCATCGTGCACCGTGACATCAAGCCCGCCAACGTGATCATCACCCACGGCGGCGCGGTCAAGGTGATGGACTTCGGCATCGCCCGCGCCCTGCACGGCGCGCAGTCCACCATGACCCAGACCGGCATGGTCATGGGCACACCGCAGTACCTTTCGCCGGAGCAGGCCCTCGGCAAGGCCGTGGACCACCGCTCCGACCTGTACGCCACCGGATGTCTGCTCTACGAGCTGCTGGCGCTGCGCCCGCCGTTCACCGGGGAGACCCCGCTGTCGGTGGTCTACCAGCACGTCCAGGACACCCCGGTGCCCCCGTCGGAGACCTCCGGCACCGTGCCGCCGGAGCTGGACGGCCTGGTCATGCGCTCCCTCGCCAAGGACCCGGACGACCGGTTCCAGAGCGCCGAGGAAATGCGCGGAATGGTCCAGTACGCGCTCCAGATGCTCCATGAGGCGGGCGGCCACACCGGTGTCTGGAACACCGGCCCGGTCACCCAGCACCTGGGCGCCGCCACCCCCGCCATGGGCATGCCGGGCCTGTCCGGGGCCACCACCGCGCTGCCGCACCCGGGCCACGGCGAGACCTCCCAGCAGCCGATCGTCATCGGCCCCGGCGGCGGTGACGGCGGCTACCACGGCCGCGGCGGCGGCCGCCGTAAGGGCCGCGGCAGGATGTGGCTGATCGCGGTGCTCGCGGTGCTCGCGGTCGCGGCGGGGGTCGCCTTCGCCCTCCAGGCCGGCAACAAGGACGACGGGAAGCAGCCGGGCAAGCACCAGACGTCGGTCACCCAGGACGAGAAGACCGATGAGCCGACCGACCGGCCGACCGATGAGTCGACCGACGATTCGGCCCCGACCGACGAGACCACCTCCGGGGACACGGGCAGCGACTACACCCCGACCGAGGACCCGACGCCGACGTACTCCGACAGGCCCACGGACTTGCCGACGGACTCGGAGACGGATCCGGGCACGAACGAGCCGACCGGCGAGCCGACCACCTCGGGCGGCGACGAGCCGACCACCCCGCCGACGGACCCGGAGACGGAGCCGGGTACCAGCGAGCCCACCGGTGGCACGGCGGGCGCCACGGACGGCGGCGGCCAGGCCCCCTGACGACCGGGGGCGGCGCCCCGCGGCGCCCCCTCGGCCTCAGGCGTGACCCCTCGGCCTCAGGTGTAGGAGAAGGGCCCCTTCCCCGCGGAAGGGGCCCTTCGGCCGTAGGAGCACCCGCTCCGGCCGCCGCGGGAACGCCCTCCCGCGGCCACGGAAGCCACCCTCACCCGCAGAAGGCGTCGCAGACCGCGTCGTACTCCCGGGTCCACCACACCACCAGTGCGGCGGCCGCCGGGAACTGCGGGTCGGCGCGCCGGTCCCCGAGCTGGTAGCGCCAGCGCAGCATCCAGAAGTCGTTGAGCCGCTCCCACCACACCCGGTGCACGGCCGCGGCCATCTCGGAGGTCCCGGCCCCCGCCGCGCAGCGGTACGCCCGTGCGTAGGACCGCACCTTGGCGAGCTCCAGGGTGCCGCCGGGCCGTACGAAGAAGATCGCGGCGGCCCGGACCGCCTCCTCGGCGCGCGGCTGCACCCCGAGCCGGTCCCAGTCGACGATGGCGGCCGGTTCCGTGTCGCGGTAGAGCAGGTTCAGTGGGTGGAAGTCGCCGTGCACCCAGCCGGCCACCGGGACGGCGTGGGCCTCCGGGCGGCGGTGGGCGTGCCGCTCCAGCAGCGTCCGCCGCTCGACCAGGCGGTGCTCGGCGAGTTCGTCGAAGGTGTCGCGGTCGCGGCGCCCCCGGATCAGCGCGAGCAGCTCGTCGATGACGGCGAAGGTGTCCTCGGGGACGGCCGCGTCCCCGGGCGGTCTGCGGTCGCCCGTACGGGCCCGCATGACGCGCTCCAGACAGGTGTGGACGAGCCCGAGCAGCCCGCCCAGCCGCCAGCACTGCGGTGCGGTCAGCTCACCGCCGTCGCGGTGCCGCCCGTCGATCCAGGGGTGTAACGCGTAGCAGCGGCCGCCGATCACGGCGACCGTACGGCCGTCGGCGTCGGGGACCGGCGGGGCGACGGGCACTCCGAGCGCCTCCAGCCGCTGGGTGACCCGGTGCTGGCGGGTGATGGCGGCGCGGTCGCCGTCGAGGTGGTGTTTGAGGAAGAACCGGCCGCGGGTGGTGGCGAGGCGGTAGCCCCGGTTGAGCAGTCCCTGGGTGAGCGGTTCGCAGGAGACGGCCTCACCGGCGGTGTCGTAGCGGCGGAGCAGGGCGCTCAGGGTTTCCCCGTCGGGAGCGGCTTCGGCGCAGTGTACAAGTGAGCGCGGCACCTGCCAGATGTTAGATCACCGGGCGTCGTCGTCAGTGCGCACTGGGATGGGAGACGGTGCCCTGGGGCGCGGCCTGTTGACCGGGGCGGGGTCGGCGCGTGGTGGCGCCTGCGGCGGGCTGTTCCCCTCCCCGCCCCTTCCCGAAACTGGGGCTCCGCCCCAGCCCCCGGCTCCGGGGCTCCGCCCCAAGCCCCGATCTCGGGCCTGCGCCCCACACCTCAGACGCCGGTCCCCGGGGCTGCGCCTCAGACCCCAGCCCCCGATCTCGGGGTTCCGCCCCAAGCCCCGGCCCCGGGGCTGTGCGCCAGCCCCTGGGGGCCGGGGCGCAGCCGCTGTCGCGAGGCGGGGCCGGATGTTGGTGGCGCGGGGTGGGGATGGCGTCGGTATGTGGTTTCGCCGCGTGGTTCGGCGGATCCCCGTAGCGCTCCCGGGGTGCGCCGGGCCTCTGCCCGTGGGGCTGGCGCTTCCGGTCCCGTTCCGCTTCCGCCAGGGTCGGCGTCTCCGGTCCCGCGCCGCCCGCCAGGGCTACCGCTTCGGGGTCTGCGTCGCCTGCATGCGGGCGACGTATGCCGCCGCCTGCGATCGGCGCTCCATGCCCAGTTTGGAGAGCAGGCTGGAGACATAGTTCTTGATCGTCTTCTCGGCGAGGTGGAGCCGCTCGCCGATCGCCCGATTGGTGAGCCCCTCACCGATCAGCAGCAGGATCCGGCGCTCCTGCTCGGTGAGGCCGGCGAGCCGCTCATCCGCTTTGGGGGTGGTCTGGCCGCGCAGCCGCTCCAGCACCCGGGCGGTGGCCACCTGGTCGAGCAGCGACCGGCCGGCGGCCACGTCCCGGACGGCGGAGAGCAGTTCATCGCCGCGGATGTCCTTCATGACGTAGCCGGAGGCGCCCGCGATGATGGCGTCGAAGAGCGCCTCGTCATCGGCGAAGGAGGTGAGCATCATGCAGCGGACGCTCTCGTCGCGCGCGCGGATCTCCCGGCAGACCTCCACCCCGCTGCGGTCGGGCAGCCGGATGTCCAGGACGGCGACGTCCGGACGGGCGGCCGGGATCCGGGCCAGCGCGTCGGCCGCGGTGCCCGCCTCGCCGACCACCTCCAAGTCCGGCTCGCTCGCGAGCAGGTCCCGTACGCCGCGTCGTACGACTTCATGGTCGTCGACCAGGAAAATCCTTATTTTTCCCTCTTCGCGCACGGATCCAGTCTCACACACGAAGCCTTCCCGTGCCGTTGTCCACCGGTATAACGTGCGCTTGTCCGGCGGCCTGCGGGGCTGTGACCAGTGGAAGTTCCCCCACTCGCGCGATTTACTTGGAAATCCAAGCAAAATTGCAGGTCAGGTGGGGTTTCGCAGACACGCGACGCACTGGGTAACGTGCCTTGTGCAGGGCCAGCCGCCGGGAACCTGTCACGCCCGGTCATGCCTCGGCGCACCCACCCCGTGTGCCGCGACGGAACGGGCGAGCCGCAACTGGCCGCCGGCGGATCCCGGGGGCCGGACAGACGGAGGAGCACACGTGACCGTGGAGAGCACTGCCGCGCGCAAGCCGCGCCGCAGCGGAGCCAAGCGCAGCACCACAGCGCGGGACGCCAAGAAGCAGCCTGCGGGCCAGACCGAACTCGTACAGCTGCTGACCCCCGAGGGCGAGCGAGTCGAGCACCCCGAGTACGCCATCGACCCCACCCCGGAGGAGCTGCGCGGTCTGTACCGGGACATGGTGCTGACACGGCGGTTCGACGCCGAGGCGACCACCCTCCAGCGCCAGGGCGAACTGGGCCTGTGGGCGTCGCTGCTCGGCCAGGAGGCGGCGCAGATCGGCTCCGGCCGGGCGCTGAACGACGCCGACTACGTCTTCCCCACCTACCGCGAGCACGGTGTGGCCTGGTGCCGGGGCGTCGACCCGACCAATCTGCTCGGGATGTTCCGCGGGGTGAACCACGGCGGCTGGGACCCGAACAGCAACAACTTCCACCTGTACACCATCGTGATCGGCTCGCAGACGCTGCACGCGACCGGCTACGCGATGGGCGTGGCCAAGGACGGCGCGGACGCCGCGGTCCTGGCCTACTTCGGCGACGGCGCCTCCAGCCAGGGCGATGTCGCCGAATCGTTCACCTTCTCCGCGGTCTACAACGCCCCGGTCGTCTTCTTCTGCCAGAACAACCAGTGGGCCATCTCCGAGCCCACCGAGAAGCAGACCCGGGTCCCGCTCTACCAGCGCGCCCAGGGCTTCGGCTTCCCCGGGGTGCGGGTGGACGGCAATGACGTGCTCGCGTGTCTGGCCGTCACCAAGGCCGCGCTGGAGCGGGCGCGCACCGGCCAGGGCCCGATGCTCATCGAGGCGTTCACCTACCGCATGGGCGCGCACACCACCTCCGACGACCCGACGCGCTACCGCTCCCCCGAGGAGCGTGAGCTGTGGGAGACGAAGGACCCGATCCTGCGGCTGCGCACCCTGCTGACCCGCGAGGGCCTGGCCGACGACGCGTACTTCGCCGGGCTCGAGGAGGAGAGCGACGCGCTGGCCAAGCGGGTCCGGGACGCGGTGCGGGCCATGCCGGACCCCGATGACATGGCGATGTTCGAGCACATCTACGCCGATGGGCACGCGCTGGTCGACGAGGAGCGGGCGCAGTTCGCCGAGTACCAGGCTTCGTTCATCACCGCCGAGGAAGGCATCTGACATGGCCGCCGAGAAGATGTCGCTCTCCAAGGCGATCAACGCGTCCCTTCGCACAGCCCTCGAGTCCGACCCCAAGGTGCTGATCATGGGCGAGGACGTCGGCAAGCTGGGGGGCGTCTTCCGCGTCACCGACGGGCTCCAGAAGGACTTCGGCGAGGACCGGGTCATCGACACCCCGCTCGCCGAGTCCGGCATCGTGGGCACCGCGATCGGGCTCGCGCTGCGCGGCTACCGCCCGGTGGTGGAGATCCAGTTCGACGGTTTCGTCTTTCCCGCCTACGACCAGATCGTCACCCAGCTCGCCAAGATGCACGCACGCTCGCTCGGCAAGGTCAAGATGCCGGTCGTCGTCCGTATTCCGTACGGCGGCGGCATCGGCGCGGTGGAGCACCACAGCGAGTCGCCGGAGGCGCTGTTCGCGCATGTGGCGGGGTTGAAGGTGGTCTCGCCCGCCAACGCCTCCGACGCCTACTGGATGCTCCAGCAGGCCATCGGCAGCGATGACCCGGTGATCTACTTCGAGCCCAAGCGCCGCTACCACGACAAGTCCGAGGTCGACACCGCCGCGATCCCCGGGCCGCTGCACACCGCCCGGGTGGCGCGGCCGGGGACCGACCTGACGCTCGCGGCCTATGGCCCTATGGTGAAGGTCGCCCTGGACGCCGCCGCGGCCGCCGCCGAGGAGGGCAAGTCGATCGAGGTCGTGGACCTGCGGTCGATGTCGCCGATCGACTTCGACACCGTTCAGCGGTCCGTGGAGCGGACGGGACGGCTGGTCGTCGTCCACGAGGCGCCGGTGTTCCTGGGCACCGGTGCGGAGATCGCCGCACGCATCACCGAGAGGTGCTTCTATCACCTTCAGGCCCCGGTGCTGCGGGTCGGCGGTTTCCACTCGCCGTACCCGCCGTCACGGCTCGAGGACGAGTACCTTCCTGGGCTGGACCGGGTGCTCGACGCCGTAGACCGTGCGTTGGCGTACTGAAGGGCTTGAGGAGATCGTGACGATGACCGCAGTCGAACAGCGCTTCCGTGAGTTCAAGATGCCCGATGTGGGCGAGGGGCTGACCGAGGCCGAGATCCTCAAGTGGTTCGTGGCGCCGGGCGACACCGTGACCGACGGTCAGGTGGTGTGCGAGGTCGAGACCGCCAAGGCCGCCGTCGAGCTGCCCATCCCCTTCGACGGCGTGGTGCACGAGCTGCGCTTCGACGAGGGCACCACCGTGGACGTGGGCACACCGATCATCTCGGTGGACACCGACCCCGGAGCGGGGGAGGCGGCGCCCCAGGCCGCTCCTGCCGCCGGTGAGGCCGCCGCCGAGGAGCCCGCCGCCGTGCCCGAGCCCGAGGAGAAGGAGGGCCGCCAGGCCAATCTGGTCGGCTACGGGGCGGCGCCCGCCTCCACCAAGCGCCGTCCGCGCAAGCCGCTGCCCAGCGCGCAGCGGTCCGCGCCCGCCCCCTCCGCCGCGGCGCCCGCGCCCCAGGCCCCCGCTCCCCAGGCGCCCGCTCCCGCCCCCGCTCCCGCGCGCCCCGAGGCCGCGCCCGAGCTGAACGGCAGCGGACGGCCCGCGCGGCCGCTGGCCAAGCCCCCGGTCCGCAAGCTGGCCAAGGACCTGGGCATCGACCTGGAGACGGTCACCCCGAGCGGGGCGGACGGGATCATCACCCGCGAGGACGTCCACGCGGCCGCCGAGGCCGTCCAGGCGGCCCGGGAGACGCCCGTGGCGGCTCCGGCGACCGCCGCCCAGGGCCGGGAGCGCCGGGTGCCCGTGAAGGGCGTACGGAAGGCCACCGCGCAGGCGATGGTCAACAGCGCCTTCACCGCGCCGCACGTCACCGAGTTCGTGACGGTCGACGTGACCCGCACGATGAAGCTCGTCTCCGAGCTCAAGCAGGACCCGGAGCTGGCCGGGCTGCGGGTCAACCCGCTGCTGCTGGTCGCCAAGGCCCTGCTGGTGGCCATCCGGCGCAACCCGGACATCAACGCCACCTGGGACGAGGGCAACCAGGAGATCGTCTACAAGGACTACGTCAATCTGGGCATCGCGGCGGCCACACCGCGCGGGCTGATCGTCCCCAACATCAAGGACGCCGACGCCAAGACCCTGCCCGAACTGGCGTCCGCCCTGGGCGATCTGGTCGGCACCGCCCGTGAGGGCAGGACCAGCCCGGCCGAGATGTCCGGCGGCACGATCACCATCACCAACGTCGGTGTCTTCGGCATCGACGCGGGCACCCCGATCATCAACCCCGGTGAGTCGGCGATCCTCGCCTTCGGCGCGGTCAAGCTCCAGCCGTGGGTCCACAAGGGCGAGGTCAAGCCGCGCCAGGTGACCACGCTGGCGCTCTCCTTCGACCACCGGCTGGTCGACGGCGAGCTGGGCTCCAAGGTGCTCGCGGACGTCGCCGCCGTCCTGGAACGTCCCAAGCGCCTGATCACCTGGGCCTGATCGCCCGGACGCGGTCACGCGGGCTTGATCGCGCGGGCTTGATCACGTGGGCCTGATCCCGGGGGCCTGATCACCCTCTGACACTCATCCCCCGTCCGCATGGCGGACGGGGGATGAGTGCGCATGCATCTTGTATCTATGATGTGCGCATCATGAGTCCCGCCGATACGGCCACCAAGCCGCCCCCTGCCGCCGAACGCGTCTACCACCACGTCAAACAAGCCGTCCTCGGCCGCCGCTACGAGGGCGGCACACTGCTGAGCGAGGGCGAACTCGCGGACGCCGTCGGGGTCTCCCGCACGCCCGTCCGGGAGGCCCTGCTGCGCCTGGAGGCCGAGGGGCTGCTGAAGCTCTATCCGAAGAAGGGCGCCCTGGTGCTGCCCGTCTCCTCCCAGGAGATCGCGGACGTGGTCGAGACCCGGCTGCTGGTGGAGCAGCACGCGGTCGCCAAGGTCGTCCCGGCCGGGGGGCGGCTGCTGGCCCGGCTCGAGGAGCTGCTGGAGGAGCAGCGGATGCACGCCGCGGCCGGGGACCTGGCCGCCTTCGCGGCCGCCGACCGCTGCTTCCACGCGGAGATCGTCCGGGCGGCCGGAAACGCCATCCTGGCCCAGCTCTACGACCAGCTGAGGGACCGCCAGCTGCGGATGGGCGTGGCCACCATGCACGCCGAGCCCGACCGCATCGCCAAGAACATCACCGAGCACACCGAGATCCTCCGGGCCCTGCGCGCCGGCGACGCCGCCTTCGCGGCCGGGTTGGTGCAGCGCCACATCAGCTGGGTGAACAACCTCGCCCGGGGTGAGGTGCGATGACCTCGGCCCAGTTGCCCGGGGATCCGCCCGGCGGCCGTCGTGCCGTCGCCGTATGGGGCCTGGGCGTCGCCGTCTACTTCGTCGCCATCACCTATCGCACCAGCCTCGGCGTCGCCGGTATCGACGCCGCCGAGCGCTTCCACATCAACTCCTCGGCGCTGTCCACCTTCTCCATCCTCCAGGTGCTGGTCTACGCCGGGATGCAGATACCGGTCGGGCTCATGGTCGACCGTCTCGGCACCCGTAAGGTGCTCATGCTCGGCGTACTGCTCTTCACCCTGGGGCAGTTCGGCTTCGCGCTCTCCCACTCCTACGGCATGGCCCTGGCCTCCCGGGCGCTGCTCGGCTGCGGTGACGCGATGACCTTCATCAGCGTGCTGCGGCTCGGCTCGCGCTGGTTCCCGGCCCGCCGGGGGCCGCTCATCGCCCAGGTCGCCGCGCTCTTCGGCATGGCGGGCAACCTGATCTCCACGCTGGTGATCGCCCGCGCGCTGCACGGCGCCGGCTGGACCACGACCTTCGCGGGCAGCGCGCTCGGCGGCGTGGTCGTCTTCGTCCTGGTGCTGCTCTTCCTCAAGGACCACCCGAAGGGCTTCGAGCCCGCGCCCGTCACCCATATGGGCGCCGACTACGTCCGCCGGCAGATCGCGGTCGCCTGGCGCGAGCCCGGCACCCGGCTCGGCATGTGGGTGCACTTCACCACCCAGTTCCCGGCGATGGTCTTCCTGCTGCTGTGGGGGATGCCGTTCCTGGTCGAGGCGGAGGGGCTGTCCCGGGCGACCGCGGGTCAGCTGCTGACCCTCGTGGTGCTGTCCAACATGGCGGTCGGTCTGGTCTACGGGCAGGTCATCGCCCGGCACCACGCCGCCCGCGGCCCGCTGGCCCTCGGTACGGTCGGCGCCACCGCGCTGCTGTGGGGCACCGTGCTGCTCTGGCCGTCCGACCACGCGCCGATGTGGCTGCTGGTGAGCCTGTGCGTGGTGCTCGGCGCCTGCGGGCCCGCGTCGATGATCGGCTTCGACTTCGCCCGGCCCGCCAACCCGCCCGAGCGGATGGGCACCGCCTCCGGGATCGTCAACATGGGCGGTTTCACGGCCTCGATGACCACACTGCTGGCCGTCGGCGTACTGCTGGACCTGACGGGTGAGAACTTCCGGATCGCGTTCGCCTCGGTGTTCGTGCTCCAGGCGCTCGGCGTCGTCCAGATCCTGCGGCTGCGCGGACGGGCGCACCGCCGCGAGCGCGAGCGCGTGGTGGCGAGCCGCGTCGAGGCGGTGCACGTACCTGCGTGACCCCCGGGGGCGTCACGGCGTGACCCTCCAGGGCCGTTACGCCGTGGCCCCCGAGGGGCTTACGGCGTGATCGCGAAATGTCCGAGAATCGCCTCGGCCAGCTGCTGGTCGCCCTCGATCTTCAGCCGCCCCGAGACCGCCTCGGGCCGCACCCGCCCACAGGCCAGCCGGACGTAGGTCTCCCAGTCCAGGGTGACGGTGACCGTCGGCCCGAGCGAGACGCTGCCGTCGATGGTGCCTCTGCCGTCGGGGCCGACCCGGACCGTCCGCATGAACTCCATCGGGCCGTGCACATCGAAGACGACGGCCGACTGGGGCGCCGCGCCCGCGTCCTTGGCGACCACCTTCGGCAGCGCGGACAGCAGCAGGTCACGGGTGATCGAGGCGCCCGGCGAGTCCAGGTTGCCGGGCCTGTTGAGGGCCCGGCGCAGATCCTGCTCATGCACCCAGGCGTCGAAGGCCCGCCGCGTCAGGGCCTCCCCCAGCGTCACCTCGGTGCCACCGGGCCATCGCACCATGGTCTCCGGGGAGCGCTTCTCGTTCCGCAGCTGACGGCCCCGCCGGATGATGGTGTACTCCAGCTCGGAGGTCATCTCGGGCGCGGTGTGGCAGCGCCGGACATCGACCTGGACCTCCATGTAACGCGACAGCTCGTTGGTGACGTGGTAGAGGTCGCGCGGCAGGCTGTGGATGGGGCGGGGATCGCCGAGCATCTCGCATTCAAGTCCGATTACATGAGAAACGACGTCCCGCACCGACCATCCCGGGCACTCGGTGGGGCGGTTCCACTCGCTCTCCGCTAGCGGGTTGACCAACTCCGTTATCGCGTCGATGGAGTGGGTCCAGGCGTCGATGGAGGTCTGAAGGCTGGGATGGACGGTCACGGGACCCCTCGGGCGGTTGGTGCGCGGGCTGGGTGCTGGTGTGTGCGTTCAAGTTACGCTGCCCACGAGCGCACGGGCAGTGCTTTCGGGTCTGATCGTAGGCCCGGTTCGGCGGCTGACAGCCTGCCCGCGATGGTAGTGTGCGCCCGCCTCGCCCTTATCTCCGGACAGACTCGTGCACAACGGGCGAATGCCCTCGGGGGGTGGGGGAATGGCGCGACCGGGACTGCTGTTTCATGGTGATATGGCTTCACGTGCACGCGTCCGCGCCCCCGAGCTGATCGGCCGGGGCGGCTGGCTCAATACCGGCGGTAACGACCTCACCCTCGCCGATCTGCGAGGCCGCATCGTCATTCTCGACTTCTGGACGTTCTGCTGTGTGAACTGCCTGCATGTCCTGGACGAGCTGCGCGAGCTGGAGGAGAAGCACCGCGACACCGTGGTGATCGTCGGGGTGCACTCGCCGAAGTTCGTCCACGAGGCCGAGCATCAGGCGGTCGTGGACGCCGTCGAGCGCTACGAGGTGCACCACCCGGTCCTCGACGACCCCGAGCTGGCCACCTGGAAGCAGTACGCGGTACGGGCCTGGCCCACCCTCGTGGTCATCGACCCCGAGGGCTATGTGGTCGCCCAGCACGCGGGCGAGGGCCACGCCCACGCCCTGGAGACCCTCGTGGCGCAGCTGGAGGCCGACCACGCCGCCAAGGGCACCCTGCGGCGCGGCGACGCCCCGTATGTGCCGCCGGAGCCGGTCCCCACCGAGCTGCGCTTCCCCGGTAAGGCGCTGCGGCTGCCCGGCGGCACCTTCCTCGTCTCCGACACCACCCGACATCAGCTGGTGGAGCTCGCGGCGGACGGCGAGAGCGTGGTGCGCCGGATCGGCGCGGGCGAGCGCGGCCTCGACGACGGCCCGAGCGGGCGGGCCCGCTTCAGCGAGCCCCAGGGACTCGCCCCGCTCCCCGACGGCACCGTGGCCGTCGCCGACACCGTGAACCACGCGCTGCGCCGCTTCGACCCCGCCACCGGCGAGGTCACCACGCTCGCCGGGACCGGCCGCCAGTGGTGGCAGGGGTCGCGCACCGAGGGGCCCGCCCGCGAGGTCGACCTGTCCTCCCCCTGGGACCTGGCCTGGTTCGCCGACCGGCTGTGGATCGCCATGGCGGGCGTCCACCAGCTGTGGACCTACGACCCGGAGGCCGGGACCGTACGGGCCGCCGCCGGGACCACCAACGAGGGCCTGGTCGACGGCCCCGCCGAGCAGGCGTGGTTCGCCCAGCCCTCCGGGCTCGCCGCGGCCGGCGACCGGCTGTGGGTCGCGGACTCCGAGACCTCCGCGGTGCGCTATGTGGAGCGCGACCCTCAGGGGGCTGCCGACGGCTTCGTGGTCCGTACCGCCGTCGGCACCGGGCTCTTCGACTTCGGCCACCGGGACGGCCCAGCCGATCAGGCGCTGCTCCAGCACCCGTTGGGCGTCACCGCGCTGCCGGACGGCTCGGTGGCCATCTCGGACACCTACAACCACGCGCTGCGCCGCTACGACCCGGCCACCGGCGAGGTCTCCACGCTCGCCACCGATCTGCGCGAGCCCTCCGGCGCGGTCCTGGCCGACGGGGACATCGTCGTGGTGGAGTCCGCCCGGCACCGGCTGACCCGGCTGCGGCTGCCGGAGGAGGCCGTAAGGGTCGAGTCGGTGGCCCACCGCACCCAGCGCGCCGCGACCGACATCGCCCCGGGGACGCTCCGGCTCGACGTGGTCTTCCAGGCGCCCGATGGCCAGAAGCTGGACACCCGCTACGGCCCCTCCACCCGGCTGCTGATCAGTTCCACCCCGCCCGAGCTGCTGGCCGGGGGCGACGGCGCGGGCACGGATCTGAGTCGTGAGCTCGTCCTTACGGCGGGCGTGACCGAGGGCGTGCTGCATGTCTCGGCCATGGCCGCCTCCTGTGACGATGACCTTTCCAACGAGTACCCGGCCTGCCATGTGCACCAGCAGGACTGGGGCGTCCCGGTGCGCGTCACCGAGGGCGGCGCGACCCGGCTGCCGCTGGTGCTCGCCGGAATGGACGGCTGAGACGACCGGCGGTCAGTCGGGGCAGTTGGGCAGCGTGGAGTACTGCACCTGGTCCTGGCGGATGCGGATGCCCGGCACCCACATCCGCTTGCCGCCCTTGGAGACGCGGAACCACATGCTGCTGTGCCCGCCCGCCTCGTCGGTCACCGTGACGCCGTTGGCGATGCGGCAGTCGGCGTGCAGCACGTCGTCGTGCCAGGCCCGGCCCACGATGTTCGACGGGCGGTAGGCCACGTACGGATCCTCGGCCAGGCCCAGGGAGCATTCGCGGACGCGTTTGTGCCGGCAGGACTGCTCGGCGTTGTAGACGGTGATCCGGGCGTCGCCCAGGGGCGAGGAGCCCGCCGCGCCGCCCGTGGACCCGTCGTCGCCGGAGGACTGTAAGGCGATGACACCGGCCGTGGCCCCGGCGATGACGACGACCGTGCCCGCGGCCGCGAGCGCCAGCCGCGTCCGGCGCCGGGACGGCCGGTCCCGCGGGGGCTCCTCCCGGGGCGGCGGGGCGGCCGCCCCGGGCCGCTCCGGCACCGTCCCGCCGGGGGCTGCCGCGGCGGCCTCGGCCTCGGTGGCCCGGTGCAGCAGGGTCACCAGTTCGGGCAGCCGGTCCTCGGCGGTGAAGGAGAGCTTGCCCCACTGGATCAGGAGCCGCTCGTCGGGGAGGCTCTGGCCGCGCAGATAGCGGGAGAGGGAGGAGCGGCTCGCCGGCAGCCGCCCCTCCAGTTCCTTCAGACTGAGTCCCAGTTCGCCGTGCATCCGGCGCAGTGCGGTGACGAATTCCCGTACCGGGCCGGAGAGTTCCTCGGGAAGCGGGGCGAGTGGCTTTCGTCGTGGGTTCTCTGGGCGATTCGGTAGCGCTGGCACATACACCATTGCAGCACGAGGATCATGAACATGCCGAGCGGCACGTCCACACCCCCGAGGTGGACGTGCCGCTCGTTACGGAACCGGGTCGCCGGACGCGTCAGTCCGTGAACTTCAGCGGCCGGTAGGGCTTGTACTCGCTGCCCGGCTCCAGTCCATAGCGGCGGGTCGTGTGATCCGTCCCGAAGTCGCCGCGCTGCTCGTAGGAGGTGTACGAGGTGTGGCCGGCGTCGTTCCACTTCTCGAACATCACGACATGCCGGGTGTTGTTGTCACCGGAGGCGTCGATCAGCAGATCCCCGGGCCGCAGGTCGCCCAGGGCGATCGGCTTGGTGATGCTGGAACTGGTGAGGCCCATGGTGTTGGTGCCGGGTGCCCGCAGGCCCAGCGCCATGGAGACGTAGCCCGAGCAGTCCTGGCGGTAGCCGTCCTTCCAGACCTTGGCCTGGCTATAGGGCACCCGGCCGCCGTTGTCGGCGGTCAGCCAGGTGGCGGCCCGCTGGAGCGCCTCGGCGCGGGTGCCGCCGGTCTGCGGCGGCTTCGGCGGCTCACCGCCGCCGTTCTGCACCGGGACCCCGGGCAGGGAGTCCTCCGGGATGTCCACCGCGACCACGGTCACGAAGCCGCCCACCGGCCCGGTGATATGGGCCATGTAGGTCGAGCAGGCGCCGTCCTCGCAGACCTTGTTGCCGGTGTTGACCTGGTAGTCGGCGGTGATGCGGTCCTGGCCCGGGGCGGTCTTGTTGAGCATGCCGACGGACGGGGAGTTGGTGTCGGCGCTCTGGTGGACCACCCAGCGCGTGCCCCAGGTGGGGAAGTCGGCGGTGGCCGCGGCCTTGGTGCCGAACTCCCCCGTGGTGGTCTTCAGCTCGAGCGCGGAGTCCCCGGCCCTGGCCTTGGTGTCGCGGCTCGTCACGCTCTTCTCGGCGACCTTCCCGCCCTTCCCCGCCTTGGCGTCGTGGCCCGCCGTGTCGTCCCCGCCGGAGCAGCCCACGAGCCCGGTGGCGCCGATGCCCGCCGCGGCGACCGCGGGGAGCACCTTGCGCAGGAGGGTCCGGCGTCGGCTCGCGCTGATGGAGTGCGTCATGTCTGTCCCCCTTGTGAGGGCGTCGACGGGCGTCGGCGCCGCTCGGTCGAGGCCGCGGCGTCCGTCCGCCGCGGCGACGGACACCACTGTGGGCCGCGGCGCCGGGGATTTCGGGCGCCGAGCCGTCCTCTGGGACGTCCCATCCGGGCACACCCCTGACGACCTGCCAAGACGCCTACGGAATGGGCCAGGAGCGGGACGGGAACGGCCGTGCCGTGGGACATGACGAGACGGCCCCCGCCGGGGCGGGGGCCGTCCGGGGCAGGTAACCGGGGGGAGTCGGCTACCTGTCCGGCTGAGGGGCTCGGGGTCGAGCGGTCACCGGAGCGGAGGGTGAGGGGTCACCAGAGCAGGGCGTCGGACGCGTCGCTCTGCCAGTAGCCGACCTCCGCCCCGTCGCCGATCTCCACCGAGTCGCCGGGGAGGTCCACGGCGCGGCGGCTGTCCTCGCCGGGGAGGGAGACGGTCAGCCCGGTGGCCTTGTGGGTGTCGGCTGCCGGGGCGTCCGCCGTGGAGGTGGTGAGGCCCGCGTAGCCGCTCTCGCCGGGCGCCAGCGTGACGACCGTCTGGGGCCGGGTGTCCGCGGCCTCCGGCACGGCCGACCGCGCGTCGTCGAACCGCGCCAGGGGGAAGCCGATGAGACGGCAGGTCACCCCGGACTGGTTGGTGATCTCCAGCAGCAGATGGTTGGCCGGCCGGGGGACGGAGGTGACGCCCACCGACATCGTGTCGAGACGGCAGGCGCCGGCGTTCTCCTCGGTGCCGCTCTCGGCCCGCAGACCGCCCTGGGCCCCGGCGTCGGCCCCGCCCGCCACCGTCCCCCGCGCGGCCTGCCGGGTGTCGTCGGGCTGCCCGCCGAGGTCGTCCTCGTGCACGGCGGGGAGGGCCACGCTGTCCGCCGCGCCGGCCGTCTTCACGCCCGACGCGTCGGCGGTGCCGCACGCCGCGAGGGTGATGCCCGCGGCGACGACCGTCAATCCGGCCGCCACCGAGCGCAGCGTGCCGGCGCGGTGGGCGAGGCGAGCGGTGGTGAGCGGCATGGCGGGTCTCCCCTCAGCGGGTGTTCTGGCGTCTTCCGGTACGGCTCAAGCCTGTCCGGACCCGCTGCCGTTCGGCTGGTGCACGGCTGCCGCCCGCTAACGCCCCGCTAACGCCCCGCTGTTCACCCCTGCTCAGCCCCCCTGTGACGGATCGCCTGAGGCACCGCCGGGGGTGTTGCCGCGTCCGCTCTCGTCGCCCTGGGCGAAGAGCTTCACCAGGTCGCTCATGACGTAGCGGTTGGTGGCCTCCTCGTCCAGCAGATGCATCTCCGCCAGCCGCTCCAGGGAGTCCTGGATCAGCTCCGGGTCCGCCCCCGACAGCGCGGCCGCCTCCGCGGTGTTGACCTCCCGCGCGAAACCGGCGCCCAGGGCCCGCAGCAGCTGTGCGTCGTCCGCCGAGAGCCGGGCCACCGAGTTGCGCAGCGCGGCGGCCACTCCGGTGTCCTCCGCCGACAGCAGCGCCAGCCGGCGCCGCTCGTCGCGCAGCGCGGCGGCCAGCCGGGCCAGCCGCCAGCGCGGCCGGGCCATCAGCTGGGCGGAGGCGGCGCGCAGCGCCAGCGGCAGTCCGTCGCACAGCGCCACCAGCTCCCGTGCGGCCTCCGGGTCCTCGGCGACCCGGGCGGGCCCCAGCAGCCCGCCCAGCAGGGCCACCCCGTCCTCGGGGCCGAGGGCGTGCAGCCGTACGGGGCGGGCGGCGTCGGTGGCGATCAGCCCGTCCAGCCTGCTGCGGCTGGTGACCAGCGTGGCGCAGTGGGGTCCGCCGGGCAGCAGCGGGCGCACCTGGGCGGAGCTGCCCGCGTTGTCCAGCACCACCAGCAGGCGGCGGCGGGCCGCCAGCGAGCGGTACAGCGCGGAGGCGGCCTCGGGCGAGGTGGGGATCTGCTCGGCCGGGGTGCCCAGGGCGAGCAGGAAGTCGCGCAGCACCTCGTCGGGCACCACCGCCTCGCCGCCGCTGAAGCCGCGCAGATCCGCGAAGAGCCGTCCGTCGGGGAAGGCGGCGGCGTGGGCGTGGCCCCAGTGGACCGCCAGACCGGTCTTGCCGACCCCGGCGGGCCCGCTGAGCAGTGCGATACCGCCCTCCTGGGGGTAGCCGGAGCCGGCTGCCGCGCCGCCCTGGGCCGGTTCCGCGGTGCCCAGGGCCAGCCGGGTCAGCTCGGCCAGCTCCGCGCCCCGGCCGTGGAAGCCCGCCGGGGGCCGGGGGAGCAGCTCGGGCGCGGGCGCCGAGGCGGCCGCGGACAGCGGATGCGACGGGGCCGACGCCACCGGCTGGGCGCCCGGCTGCCCCGCGGGGCCCGGCGCTCCGGCGGCCTCGGCGCCGCCGCGCGGCCCGTCCGCCGCGGGGGCCGCCCGCAGGATCTCCTGATAGGCGGCGCTCAGCCGCTGGCCCGGGTCGACGCCCAGGTCGTCGTCGAGCAGCTGCCGGGTGCGGTGGAACCAGGCGATCGCGTCGGACTGCCGCCCGGAGCGGTACAGCGCCAGCATCAGGGCGGCGATCAGCCCCTCGCGCAGCGGGTTGGCGACGGCGGCGGGGTGCAGGGCGCGCACCGCCTGCTCATGTTCGCCCAGCGCCTCGTGCGCCCGTGCCAGGGCCTCCACGGCGCTCAGCCGCCGCTCCTCCAGGGCGTGCGCGGCGGCCGCGAACGGCGGGCTGGCCACGGTCCCGGTGAGCGCAGGCCCGCGCCACAGGCCGAGCGCCTGGCGGAGCAGCTGGACGGCCTCGCCGGGGGCGGACTCCGGGCTGGCCTGGGCGGTCAGCTGGTCGAAGCGCTGGGTGTCGATCAGGGCGTCGGGGATGCGCAGCAGATAGGCGGAGCTGTGGGTGGTCAGCTCGACGCCGTGGTGCTCGGCGCCGCCCTCGGCCAGGGCGGCGCGGAGCCGGGAGACATGGCCCTGGATGACGGTGCGGGCGTGGGCGGGCGGCTCGTCCTCCCACAGGCTGGATATCAACTGCTCCATGGACACCGTCGCGTTGGGCCGCAGCAGCAGCATCGCCAGCACGCTGCGCCGTTTGGCGGGCCCCAGGGGAAGCTCGACGGATGCTGCCGGCGGCCCCGCGGTGACGGTCACCGGGCCCAGCAGGGAGAAGTCCAACTCAGCCCTCCAGAAAGGCGTGCAGCGCCTTGGCCAGCAGCCGGGGGTCCTGTGCTCCGCACAGTTCCCGCGCCGAGTGCATGGACAGGATCGCGATGCCGATGTCGACGGTGGCGATGCCGTGCCGGGCGGCCGTGATCGGGCCGATCGTGGTGCCGCACGGCATCGAGTTGTGGGAGACGAAGCTCTGCCAGGGGACCCCGGCGCGCTCGCAGGCGGCGGCGAAGACGGCTCTCCCGGCGCCGTCGGTGGCATATCTCTGGTTGACGTTCACCTTCAGGATCGGGCCGCCGTTGGGCCGGGGGTGGTGGCCCGGCTCATGGCGCTCGGCGTAGTTGGGGTGCACGGCGTGGCCGGTGTCGGAGGAGAGGCAGACGGTGCCCGCGAAGGCGCGGGCCCGGTCCTCGTACGCGCCGCCGCGGGCGAAGACCGAACGCTCCAGCACGGTGCCGAGCAGCGGGCCGTCGGCGCCGGTGTCGGACTGGCTGCCGTTCTCCTCGTGGTCGAAGGCGGCCAGTACGGGGATGTAGGGCAGCTCCTGGCGCGCGGCGGCGGCGATGAGCGCGGCCGTACCGGCGTGTACGGACACCAGGTTGTCCATCCGGGGACCGGCGACCAGCTCGCGGTCCCGGCCGAGGTAGGCGGGCGGCTCGACGCTGTGGGTCATCAGGTCCCAGCCGGCGATCTCCTCGGCCGCAACCCCGGTCGCCTCGGCGACGAAGCGGAGCAGGTCGCCCTCCTCGACGCCGCCGAGCCCCCAGATGGGCGTCATATGGCGCTGCTTGTCCAGCTTGAGGCCCTCGGTGTTCACCGATCGGTCCAGGTGGACGGCGAGCTGGGGCACTCTCAGCAGCGGCCGGTCGACGGTGACGAGGTGGTGTGAGCCGTCCCGGAGGGTGATCCGGCCGGAGAGCCCGAGGTCGCGGTCGAGCCAGGTGTTGAGCAGCACTCCGCCGTAGACCTCGACGGCGATCTGGCGCCAGCCGTGCGCACCGGTGTCGGGAATCGGCTTGACCCGCAAATTGGGAGAGTCGGTGTGAGCGCCCACAATTCGGTACGGAGTGGCGGGCTCCGCCCCCTCCGGTACGTACCAGGCGATGATCGCGCCGCCCCGCAGTACGAACCGTCCACCGGCCGTGCCGTCCCAGGGCGCGGTCTCCTCGATCCGCCGGAACCCGGCCTTCTCCAGCCGCTCGGCGGCGCTCGCCACGGCGTGGTACGGCGAAGGGCTGGCGCGGAGAAAGGACATCAGGTCATCGGTGTGGCCGCGGTCGATGCCGGGTTGTGCGCTCATGTGCTCAGCATAGATTCGCCGGGGGGCGGCTCGCCCTGGTACGGGTCGCGGCATCCATCCGTGGGGCCACGTTGATCCAATCTGATGAAAGCACGTCAGTTAAGGCGAGAAGTCGGGCGAATCGGTCGATATTCCCCGTGACCGAGCAACGTCGCACTGAGTCGTAACTCGAGGGGATACCGGATGCGCGTTCTTCGACACCTGCTTGTCGTCCTGGGGTCGCTGCTGCTGCTGTGCGCCGGCGGACCGGCCATGGCCAAGCCCGTCACGGACTTCACCGCGGCGCCGGCCCCCGTGGCCGCCCCGGAGCCGGCGGCCGCGCCCTCGCCCGGCCCGCGTCCGGGCGGCGGCGGGGACGGTGAGGGCAAGGGCCACCCTCCCTCCTGTCCCACGAAGGACCGCATCGGGGGGACCAACACCGCGCCCAATCCTCCGCTCGACCGCTACTACCAGGGTGACTGGCGGCTCGGACCCGCTCAGCTCCCCCGCTACGGCGCGATCGGGGAGATGCTCGAAGGCTACGAACGGCTCGACCACTTCTCCAGCTCCTACGCGTTCCTCGACTGCTACTGGAACGAGCGGACCAACGGCTGGTGGTTCCCGTACCCCGACGGCTGGGTCCTCCTCAACGACTCACCCCTGCACACCACGGTCAGGCTGAAGGTCGGTCAGAAGGTCGACCTCTTCGGAAGCGGTTTCGGCCACTTCCTCGCCCCGGCGGGCACGCCCTACGCGGAGCGCGCGTTGCCGCCCAGCAACCTCAACACCCTCGACCCGGCGTATCCGAACGGTTATCACCTCTATGAGGTCACCCAGTCCTTCCTGGTCGAGGCCGGTCCCATCCGCTCCTGGTTCGGTCAACCCGGCTTCGGTCTCCAGTATCTGACCGGGCCTTCGATCCCCCAATTGGTCGCCTCCGGTAATCTCCGCCCGCTCAACTGAGACCCTGGAGCGGTGGACAGAACGGAACTCGTCCGGACCCTCCGCGACGAGCAGGTGCCGGACGCGCTGTACGACATCCCGGGAGTGCGGGACATCCCGGTGCAGCCGGACGCGTACTACTACCTCAGACCCGCCCCGGACGGCGGCTGGGAGACCGGGCTCAGGGAGCGCTCCCTGGACCGGGACACCAGCCGGTTCGCCACCGAGGACGAGGCGTGCCGGGATCTGCTGGAGAAGCTCAGGGCCCGCCCCCGCCCGCCGGAGGCCGGGGGCGAGACGCTCGAGGAGCTGCTCGCGCAGGGCGAGGAGCTCAGGCGGTGGGCCCGGGAAGAGGTGGAACGGGCCCTGCGGGAGCGGCCGCCCGGCGACCAGGAACGGTGACGACATGACACGCGCACGGGCCAGGGGGCCGGCCGCCCCGCTGGAGGATGGGCCGGCCGGCCCCCTGGACGATGTGCGAGGAGCCCTCAGAACGCGGACTCGTCCAGGTCCATCAGCCCCTTGTCGACCGACTCGGCCAGCGAGCGCTGCATCGAGACGCCCGGCAGCACCTCATGGGCGAAGAACTTCGCGGCCGCGATCTTGCCCTCGTAGAAGGAGCGGTCCTTCGAGGAGGCGGTGCCCAGCTTCTCGGTGGCCACGGCCGCGCCCTTGAGGAGCAGATAGCCGATGATCACGTCGCCGGACGCCAGCAGCAGCCGGGTGGAGTTGAGCCCGACCCGGTAGATCGAGCTGATGTCCTGCTCGGTGGCGGCCAGGTCGGTGAGCATCGTGCCGACGATCGCCTCCAGGTCCACCGCGGCCTGGGCCAGCTGGTCGCGGGCGGCCTCCAGCTCCTTGCCCCCGGCGGCCTCGGCGAGGAACTTCTTGATCTCCTCCGAGACGACGGTCAGCGCCTGGCCCTGGTCCCGGACGATCTTGCGGAAGAAGTAGTCCTGGCCCTGGATGGCGGTGGTGCCCTCGTAGAGCGTGTCGATCTTGGCGTCCCGGATGTACTGCTCCAGCGGGTACTCCTGGAGGTAGCCGGAGCCGCCGATGGTCTGGAGGGACTGCGCCAGCTGCTCGTACGCCTTCTCCGAGCCGTAGCCCTTGACGATGGGCAGCAGCAGGTCGTTGAGGCGGTTCGCGGCGGAGGCGTCCTCGCCCGCGGCCTCCTTGATCAGGATCTCGTCCTGGACGGTGGCGGTGTACAGCACCAGCGCGCGCAGGCCCTCCGCGTACGCCTTCTGCGTCATCAGCGAGCGGCGCACATCCGGGTGGTGGGTGATGGTGACGCGCGGGGCGCTCTTGTCGGTGAAGGCCGCCAGGTCCGGGCCCTGGACGCGCTCCTTGGCGTACTCCAGGGCGTTGAGGTAGCCGGTGGAGAGGGTGGCCATGGCCTTGGTGCCGACCATCATCCGGGCGAACTCGATGATCTTGAACATCTGGCGGATGCCGTCGTGCTTCTCGCCCAGCAGCCAGCCCTTGGCCGGGCCGTCGGCGCCGAAGGTCAGCTCACAGGTGTTGGAGCCCCGCAGGCCCATCTTGTGCTCGACATTGGTGGCGTACACGCCGTTGCGCTCGCCGAGCTCACCGGTCTCCCAGTCGAAGTCGTACTTGGGGACGATGAACAGCGACAGGCCCTTGGTGCCGGGGCCGGCGCCCTCGGGCCGGGCCAGCACGAAGTGGATGATGTTGTCGGAGAGGTCGTGCTCACCGGAGGTGATGAACCGCTTCACACCCTCGATGTGCCAGCTGCCGTCCTCCTGCCGGGTCGCCTTGGTGCGGCCCGCGCCGACGTCGGAGCCCGCGTCCGGCTCGGTCAGCACCATGGTGGAGCCCCACTGCTCGTCCACCATCAGCTGGGCGATCTTCAGTTGCTCCTCGGTGCCCTCGTCGTACAGCACACCCGCGAAGGCCGGGCCCGAGGCATACATCCAGATCGGGGTGTTGGCGCCGAGGATGGACTCGGCCGAGGCCCACAGCAGCGAGCGGGGGCAGGCCGTGCCGCCGAGCGCCTCCGGGACGCCCAGCCGCCACCACTCGGCCTCCATGTAGGCCCGGTAGCTCTTCTTGAACGACTCGGGGAGCGGCGCCGTGTGGGTCTTGGGGTCGTAGACGGGCGGGTTCCGGTCGGAGTCGGCGTAGCTCGCGGCCAGCTCGTGCTCGGAGAGCCGGGATATCTCGGAGAGCACGCTCTTGGCGGTCTCGACGTCCATCTCCGCGAACGGGCCGGTGCCGTACACCGTGTCGCGCCCGAGCACCTCGAAGAGGTTGAACTCGATGTCGCGGAGATTCGACTTGTAGTGCCCCATGGCGACGGCTCCGTAAGGATCGGGAGGCCAGGACCTCTGCGTTGACGCGTATCGGATCAGCTGTCCACATGATGCTACCCGTGGGTAATAAAGGGCAACCCTCAACCGGGTAACTGTGACTCAGTACGCTTCTGCGCATGTACGGCTACGACCAGAACGCGAGCGCAGGGCAGGGCTATGCCGCCCCGCCGCCTCCGCCGCAACAGCAGCCGCATGCGTCACATCACACGGCGGGTGCGGGCTACGGCCAGCAGCCGCTCTACCCGGAGCCCTCGCCGCCGTCGCTCGCCGACGCGGTGCGTGCCTTCACCACCGGTTCGATGTCGGCCGAGGACTTCCAGCAGATCTTCGCGGGGTCGAAGGTCTACTGCCCGCGCGGTGACAACCCCGGCTTCCTGGCGCTGCACAACACCCAGCAGCCGGTGATCCCCATGTTCACCTCGCTCAAGGAGTTGCGGAGGTACGCGGGCAAGGAGTCCAAGTACTTCGTGATCACCGGCGCCGAGGTGATCGACCTGCTGCCCACCGGCTACGGCTTCGTCCTCGACATGGAGGGCGAGCACCGGATCGTCTTCGATGCGAAGGCGGTGGAACAGATGGTCGATTTCGCTATGCGGCGTATGTACGGATAGATCGGTATACGTCCGGAAAACACCGTTCGCCGCGTAAGGCGCTCGGGTGGAAATAAAGGCCCCCTTGCGGGTCGTTCAGCGTTCAATTAAGTTGAATGGTGAACGACCGAGGAGGCCGTCATGCCCGCAGTGACCGTAGAGAACCCGCTGACCCTGCCGCCCGTCGCGGCACCCGCCGAGGCACGACAGCGCCCCGTCCTCGCCGTCACGACCGCTCCCAGCGGTTTCGAGGGCGAGGGCTTCCCTGTGCGCCGGGCCTTCGCCGGTATCGACTACAAGCACCTCGACCCGTTCATCATGATGGACCAGATGGGTGAGGTGGAGTACGCGCCGGGTGAGCCCAAGGGCACCCCCTGGCACCCCCACCGCGGCTTCGAGACCGTCACGTACATCATCGACGGGATCTTCGACCACCAGGACTCCAACGGCGGTGGCGGCACCATCACCAACGGTGACACCCAGTGGATGACGGCCGGGGCCGGTCTGCTCCACATCGAGGCGCCGCCGGAGCACCTGGTCGTGTCCGGCGGCCTCTTCCACGGCCTCCAGCTGTGGGTGAACCTGCCGAAGAAGGACAAGCTGATGCCGCCGCGCTACCAGGACATCCGCGGTGGCCAGGTCCGGCTGCTCACCTCCCCGGACGGCGGCGCGCTGCTGCGCGTCATCGCCGGTGAGCTGGACGGTCACGACGGGCCCGGCATCACGCACACCCCGATCACGATGGTGCACGCGACGCTGGCGCCGGGCGCCGGGATCAACCTGCCCTGGCGTGAGGACTTCAACGGCCTCGCGTATGTGCTCGCGGGCCGCGGCACCGTCGGCACCGAGCACCGCCCGGTCCACCTCGGCCAGACCGCGGTCTTCGGCCCCGGCTCCGCGCTGACCGTGCGCGCGGACGAGAAGCAGGACTCCCATACGCCGGACCTGGAAGTCGTCCTCCTCGGCGGCCGGCCGATCCGTGAGCCCATGGCGCACTACGGGCCGTTCGTGATGAACACCCGCGCGGAGCTCCAGCAGGCGTTCGAGGACTTCCAGAAGGGCCGGCTCGGCACGATCCCCGCGGTGCACGGGATGTCCGAGGGCGAAAATCCCGAGGGCGGCGAGGGCGGAATATAAGGCTCGTCGGGAAGAAAGGCCCGCCGGGAAGAAAAGCGAACGAGCCCCGTCCGGATATGGACGGGGCTCGTCGGCGCTTACGGGCGGATCACCCGCTTTCAGCGTTGTGTGGCTGTCTCAGTGTTGCCTGGCATGACGCTTCCGGGTCGCGAACGCGAATGCCGCGCCCGAACCGAGCAGCAGGGCACTGAGGGAGGCGATCTTCAGCAGGCCGGACGTACCCGTGTTGGCCAGTGAACCACCGCCTCCGCCTCCGCCACCCTGGGGGCCCGGATTGTTGGGCGGCTCGGACGCGGGCGGCTCATGGGTCGGCGGCTCATGGCTCGGTGGCTCGGAGTTCGGCGGCTCGGACGACGGCGGAGTGGGCGTCGGCGTGGGAGTCGGCGGTGCCTCCTCGGGGATGTACACGCCGGCGTCGATCGTGTGATCGACCTCTCCCGGCTTGTCCGGCGCCGTGACAGGTGCCTGTCCGTCGCACAGCCGCCCGGTCCTCGGCGGGGTCACATTGGAGTCATGTGCCCGGTTGTCACCGGCCCGCGGGAGCGTGAACCGCAGCTCGGTGGCCGGCGGCTGGCTCGGCACCTTGGCGGTGTCCGCGGTACACACATCGAACTCCACCGTGTACTTCGCACCCGGCTCGAGCTCGTAGTCGGCGCCGACTCCACCGAAGTAGTACTCGCCGGCGGCATCGGTCTTGGTCGTGGCGACCTGCTTGCCATCGGCGTCCAACAGGTTGATCGTCGCGTCCGGCAGCGGCACCTCGTTGGCACCCTCGGGATCCTGGATCCCATTGTGGTCGCCGTCGAACCACACCCGGTTGCCGATCTGGATCGGCGCGTTCGCCGCCTCATAGGCGATATCGCCGAGCCCACCGGCCTTACCGAACCCGCCTTGTTCCCGGCTGACGAACTGGAACCCGTTGGCCTTCGGGTTGTTGCCCGGGCCCTGGCCGGTGGTGATGTTGTGGTACCCGGTCCCTGAGGTCGCGACGTCGGCGACCGGGTCGAACTCCGTGCTGACGACCCACTGCTGCTGCGGGATATAGGCCACCGACCCCAGCGCGGTCTCCTGGTGCGCGTTGGCGTAGGAGTCGCCCGGGAAGTATTCGACGACATCGGCGGGCTGGCCGCCACTGTTGGCGGGGGTGGCGTGGTTGGGGCAGCTCCCGGTGCCTTCCCACTGGTATTCACCGGTGGGAGTGGCGCAGACCATGGTGATGTCACCACCGGACATGCCGTTTTCCGCCGTGTCGTTCCCCGGGCGGGGGTCCAGCCCTCCCCAACTGAGCACGTCCATGAACCGGTCGCGGAAACCCAGGATCATCGAGCCGTCGCGGGCGAAGGCGAGGGAGGCCAGCTCCGGCTGCGGATCGCCGAAGACGTTGCCCGACTTCCGGTCGTCCCACGTGTCCAGGCTGGTGTTCCACGGGTTCCAGTGGGTGACCTTGTCGCCGGAACCGAAGACGCTGCCGCGCTTGTCCGTGAGCTGGTGGCTCAGCACCTCGGTGAACCGCTCACCGTCGTACGTGTAGACGACGGCTTTCAGGTCTTCGCGCTGCTGTGTGCTCTCCGCGCTGCACACGCCGCCGACGTAGAGCTTGTTGTCGTGGACCTGAAGACCGAACGGCCGCCAGTCGCCGGGGCTCGCGCAGCCCGGGTCCGGGATGCGCACCGTCGCCTCGGGTGCGGATGCCGTGGTACCAGTCGCGTCGAAGCTGACCAGGCGCCGGGTCAGCAGGTTCACCGCGTACAGCGTCGAGCCGTCCTCGGACAGGGCCAGGCCGCCGATGCTCTCCTTCCCCGGCGCATTGGTGAATCCGGCGTCCTTGATCATGTTGGTGGCGTCGTGCGGCGTCACCGCGGCGCCCGGCACCTGAGCAAACAGGGTCGGCGTCCCACCGTCGGTCGGCGTGGTGTAGATCGCGCCACCGCCGCCCGGCCCGTACGGGGTGTACCGCCGGGCGAACGCGCCCTGGAAGATCCGCTTCTGGTACTTGTCGTAGGCCAGCGCGAACGTCGTGCCCACCTGGTCCTGCGTGTTGACGACGGTCGGGCACTCCGTATCGCCAGGACACGTACCTCGTTTGTCCGTCCCGAACGCCACCAGTGCCCGGGTGTCCTGCCCGTTGGCAGCGCTCTGGACCGGCACGAAATACCGCGAGTCCGGCAGTGTGTAGTCGGCCGGGTTCCAGACCCCGGTGATGACCGAGTCGTCCTTGCCGTCCGACACGTCCACGAACGTCGTGAAGCTGTCGAAGTGGTTCTCCGCCGTCGAGGCCGGTGCCGCCCGCAGATACTTGTCGTACGGCGCCGGGATGGTGACGTCGACGCGGTACTGGCCGCCGGTCAGTTCGGCCGACTTCGAGACCACCACCTTTCCGGTGGCATCCGTGGTGCCGGAGACCCGATGGCCGGCGGGGTCGGTCACCTCAACCTTCATGCCTCGCTGTGGCACGTCCATGGTCGTGTTGATCACGCCGGTGCCGAAGAAATCCCGCAGCACCTCGACGGTCAGGGTGCCGTCGCCAGTGGAAGCGGTGGCCGTCCCGGCCGTCGCGCCCATGGCGCCACCCGACAGCAGGAGAACAGACAAGCCCACTCGAGCCAGTGGACCCGTACTCTTCCCGGCTGTTCGGCGTAATCTTCTACACACTTTTCGCACAGCCATCACACTCCCCTCGTGATGTGAGCCGAACGCACATCGGCCATGAAAAAGAGCCCACCACTGTTTCGGTGGACCCGGTCGTTCTCGGTCGTTCTGGAGGATGTGACGAATTCAGGGACTCGGGAGTGCCTTCCCCAGGCCAGTCGCACTCGTCCTCGCTTCCCCACATGGAAACAGCACAAGAGTCTGAATAGTCATCCTGAACCGCCCTACCAGGGACGATACTGTACCGGGTGGCCGCCAAGATCGGGGGTAGAGCAGAGGGTGAATGAGCGGACGAAATTAGCAATGCGCAGGGTGCGGAGCACGAGAATCAAGAAAAGTCTCCCGCGGCGCCCGGCCGGCCGCCGCCGATGGCTACGGCCACGCTGGGTGGCAGTCGCCATCGGCGGTGTGGCGGTCGCGGTGGCCGCGTTCCTGGCCATCGGCAGCGGCTCCGCCCCCAGCGGTCCAAAGGCATTGACGTCGGATCAGGCGAACCTTCTGGCGGTCACGCGGTTCCGCAACTACCAGGCGGGCGGGCGCGCGGTGACGATCAACGTGCCGAACACCGCCGGCGGGCTGACCGTCACCGGATCCATCGACTACCGCGGCAAGATCGGTTACGGCGTGGTGCGTGGCACCGGGCGCGATACGTCCAGCGACGGGCTGATCGAGTGGACGGCCACCACCGTGTTCGTCCACCCGATGGCGAACACCCCGGCGAAGGCACCGGCATGGCCGCCGGAGTCGGGCTGGTACCGCCGTCCGCTCCAGAACTACGGCAGTTCGCTGGACAGTTCGCTGGCCATCGCGCTGAAGCTCGGCAGCGACCGGCCGGAGAACGCCGAACTGCTGCCGCAGAACGGTGCCGCCTGGGTCGGGCAGGACCGGCTGGACGGCCATCAGGTGGACATCATGACCGGGCCGAGCGCCCGTACCAGGTCCGGTACGCCGGGTGCCGTGCGCTACTGGATCGGCTCGGACGGCACCATGTACCGGGTTCGCGTCGGCGTGGCTTCCGCATCGCGGCCGGTGGTCATCGATTTCGACACCCAGAAGTACGTTCCGGTCCGGCCGGTACCGGGAGCCACTCCGGCGCGGTAGCCGCCGCTCAGGACGTCCGCACCCGCGCGTCCGCGGCGAGCAGTGCCGCCGACGGCAGCCGGATGTCCGCCGTTTCCGGTAGCGCCGGAACGGCCGGAACAGCGGTGGCGCCCGTGGTGGTGGCCTTCGGGAACTGCGGCTGTGGTCCGGGCGCCGCCACCTCGGTGAACGGGATACCGCCGGGCGGCGTCGGCTTCGCCCAGGTGCCGGCCGGCGAGGCCGACCGGGCGGGACGCGGGCAGGACGCGGTGGTCGCGAGCCGGGCGGGCACCGTCGTGCGCAGCTCGTTGCCGCGCAGGCAGTTGCCCCGTCCCTTGGTGGCGGTGGGGAACGTCCAGCCGACGTCAACGCTGTTGGCGGCGAAGGTGTTGTCCAGGATCCGGTTGCCGTCCGGCGAAATGTCGGCGGTCGCGGTGATCACCAGCCCGGCGTTGCTGTTGCCGGTGATCCGGTTGCGGATGAACTGGTTGTCGGTGCCGCCGTCGACGCCGATGCCGATGCCCCATCCGCCGTCGGCCTGTTCGGGGGTGGCCGACTGCTGGTTGGCCGCGATCAGGTTGCCCGCGATGACGGCATCCCGCTGCGGGAGCAATTTCTCCTGGTGGTCGGAGTTGGTGGTGAGTCCGACCCGGTTACCGGCGAGGCGGTTGCCGACCACATACATGTCGCCACTGGCATTGGTGCCTTCGTAACCGACCGCGTTGAGTTCGGCGATGTTGTCCCGCACCACGATGCGACAGGGCTTGCACTGCCCGACATAGATCCCCGAGTCGGCCGAGCCCGAGGTGTACGAGTGCTCGATGACGCCGTTCTGCGCGGAGAACGCGTAGATGCCGTACAGCCCGTTGCGGGTCGCTGTCACGTGGGAGACCAGGAACGACTTCAGGAAGGTGACGGGCTCATCGCCGGTGTCGTAGCCGCCGGACTGCCCCGGCGCTCCGGCGGCCGCCTTCGCCGAGCCGGTGACCAGGACCCCGTTCTGCGTGTTGTTCTCCACGGTCAGGTTCTCCACGGCCACCCCGGGAGCGGCGACGACAATGCCGTTCGGCTGCCGTAACCGCCCGTCGATGACCACCTTGCCCCGGGACTCGCCGCGAAGAGTGATACGAGCCGTGGAGATCTTCACCGACTCGTGGTATTTGCCCGGCGCGACCAGCACGAGATCGCCGGGCCGGGCCAGGGACACCGCGGCCGAGATCGTCGGGGCGTCACCCGGCACCTTGATCGTCACGTGCTCACCGGACGGTCGCCGGCCGTCGTCCGATCCGTCATCGCCTCCGCCGCAACCGACCAGTACGGGTGCCAGGGTTCCGAGCACCGCGGCGATCAGGCGAAGACGGAGACGAGGCATGGCCCCATCCTGGCACGGCGCGGGCCAAGTCGCAGACGCCGATGCGGATATGGCACAGTTCACACTGTGTGCCAAGCCGACTCCCGCCCGTCACGCCGCACGTTTCTCGGTGCCACCGGCACCGTGACCGCCGTCGGCCTCTCCGCCGGGTGCCAATCGCGTTCCGCCCCGCCGGACCGGGACGACGCCCCCGCGCCGACCCCGCCGGTGTCACCAACGGGCCGCTACCAGGCGGGCATCACGCTTCCCCAGCCGGCCCAGCGGAACCTGCTGGCCGTGGTGGCCGACCTCGTTGACGCCGTGTCCGTCCGTCCGCTGCTGGCCGAACTCGGCGAGGCCGTCCGCACCCTGGTCGCGGGGACCGACGCACGGCTGATGGGCCTGGAGCCGGGCGATCTGACGGTGACGATCGGGGTGGGCCCCCGGCTGGTGCGCGAGGTCGATCCCGCCCTGCCCGGCGCGAAGGACCTCCCACGGTTCTCCCGCGAACGGATCGCCTCCCGGGCACGCGGCGGCGATCTGCTGATACAGATCTGCGCCGACGACGCCTTGGTGATACCGGTCGTGGCCGCCGCGCTTGTCGAGCAGGCCGGTGACCGGATACGGGAACGCTGGCGGCAGTCCGGGGTCCGCGGTTCGAATGTGCGGGTGGATCGGGGCGTCACCGCGCCACGAAACCCCTTCGGCTTCATCGACGGCATCGTGGGCCCCCATACGAGGGCCGAACAACGACGCGACCTGTGGTTGGCCGGGCCGGCTCCGGTCGCCCACGGCACCCTCGCCGTACTACGGCGTATGGAAGTCGACCTGCCGCGGTTCGCCAAGCTGTCCGTCGCCGAACAGGAAGCGGTCTTCGGCCGCCGCCGGGCCACCGGCGTACCCCTCTCCGGCGGCACCATCGCCTCCGGCCCGGACCTCGGCGCCAAAACGCCGGACGGGCGCTACCTCGTCCCTGCGGACGCCCACGCCCGCAGGGCACACGCCACGGCGGTCGGCGTCGGCCTCATGCTCCGTCGCTCCTACAGCTTCGACGGACCCACTCCCGGCCTGCTCTTCATGAGCTTCCAGAACGACATACGGACGTTCACCAACACCCTCACCCGTATGGACAATTCCGACGCCCTGCTGGAATACACGACCACGACCGCCAGTGCGACCTTCCTGATCCTTCCTGGTTTCGACGAACAACACCCGCTCGGTTCCCGGCTCTTCCGCTGAATGCGCTCCGCGGGAAGTGCCCCGATGCGTCGTCGGCTGACTGCGGCGCCGTCGTGGCTGGTCCCACGCGGCGGAGCCGCATATCGACACAGCCGCGGCGGAGCCGCATATCGACACAGCCCCGCGCCCCTTCGGGGCGCACCCGAACCGCACCGGACTTCAGCGAGGCCGCTCAGGCCCCGTCCTCCGGCGTGGCCTCGTACAGCTCGTACCAGATGCACTTGCCGTCGCCGCGCGGATCCACTCCCCAGGTGTCGGCGAGCACCTCCATCAGCAGCAGCCCGCGCCCGGAGGAGGCCAGCTCGCCCGGACGGCGGCGGTGCGGCAGCTCATCGCTGCTGTCGGCGACGTCCAGCCGCAGCCGCCGGGCCCCGTGCCGCCCGCGGACCTCGGCCACCAGCAGGGCGTCCCCGTCGGTGTGCACCAGGACGTTGGTGACCATCTCGGAGAGCATCAGCACCGCCGACTCCACCTGTTCCGGGTCGGCCCAGTCGTGCAGCATGTCGCGAAGCTGCTGCCGGGCGCCCGCTATCCGCTCGGGCTCGGCCTGCGCGACCGTGACCGCCGTACGCCGCACCGGCGCAGAACCGGGCCCGACCAGGCAGAGCTCCGCCTCCCGGCGGATCAGCAGCAGCGCTATGTCGTCCTCGCGCCGGTCCGCGAGCGGGCCGGTGGTGTGGTGGGAGGGCGGTCCGTGCACCGCCTGCACCAGGGAGTCGGCCAGGACCTCGAGATCGTCGGAGTCCAGACCGCCGGAGCCGGCGGCCGGGATGACGGGCCGCTCGAAGACCTTCCGGATCCGGTCCCAGCCGGTCTCCAGATCGTGCCCGCCGGTCTCGATCAGCCCGTCGGTGCACATCAGCAGCGTCTCACCGGGCTCCAGCACCACCCGGGTGGTCGGATAGTCGGCGTCCGGGTCGATGCCCAGCGGCAGCCCGCCCGCCGTGGGCCTGATCATCATCGTGCCGTCGGCGAGCCGGACCGCCGGGTCGGGGTGGCCCGCGCGGGCGATGTCCAGGGTGCCGGCCACCGGGTCCACCTCCATGTAGAGGCAGGTCGCGAACCTCGGGTCGTACCGGCCGTCCGGGCCCTCGGGCTCGGCGAGACCGGCCAGGAAACGGGAGGCGCGGGAGAGCACCGCGTCGGGGTGGTGGCCCTCGGAGGCGTACGCCCGGACCGCGATCCTCAGCTGGCCCATGATCCCCGCGGCGCGCACATCGTGGCCCTGCACATCGCCGATCACCAGCGCGGTACGCCCCGACGGCAGCCCGATCACGTCGTACCAGTCCCCGCCGACCTGGAGCCCGCCGCCGGTCGGCACATAGCGCGCGGCCACCGTCAGCCCCGGGATATCGGGCTTGTCGGCGGGCAGCATCGAGCGCTGGAGCCCGTCCGCCAGCTCCCGCTCGGTCTCCTGGAGCGCGGTGCGGGAAAGCGCCTGGGCCAGCATCCGGGCGATCGTTGTCAGCACCGAGCGCTCATCGGGCGAGAACGACACCGGATAGGCGAATCCGGCCATCCACGCGCCGATGGTGCGGCCCGCGACGATCAGCGGCAGAAACGCCCAGGACCGGCGGATACGAGTCCGGCCCGGCGTCCAGGCGGTCGGAAACCGGCCGCGGTACTCCTCCGGGGTGGGCAGATAGACCGCCCGGCCGGTGCGGACCACCTCGGCCGCCGGATGGTCGGTGTTCAGCGTGATGTCGTGCAGGGGGCGGTCGGTGCCCGCCCGGGGCCCGTGATGGCCGATCACCGAGATCCGCTCGCCCTGGACGCCGAAGACCGCGAGCCCGTCCGGGGTGAAGCCCGGCATGGACAGCCCCGCCGCGACCCGCAGCACCTCGGCGGTGGACATCGCCTCCGCCAGCGCCCGCCCCGCGTCCAGCAGGAACGCCTCGCGGTTGCGGCGCCAGTCGCCGGTGATCGGCGGGCCGAAGGCCGAGGTGCCCGGCAGCGGATCGGGCACCTCCTGGAGGGTGCCGAGCAGGTAGTAGCCGTCCTCGCTGCCGCCCCGCGCTATCGGCCGGGACCGGGTGCGCACGGTTCGCAGCACGGTGCCCTTCTCGTCCACGATGCGCAGCCGGGCCTCGGCCAGGGTGCCCTCGGCCACCGCGAGCTGGACTATGGCCTTGACCTCGAGCCAGTCCGCGGGGTGGAAACAGGCGCGGGCGGCGGCCTCGGGAACGGTGACGGGCTCGGCGGGAAGGCCCACCAGCCGGGCCGCCTCCGCGTCGTAGGTGACAGCGCCCGAGACACTGTCCCACCGCCATAGGCCGGTCGCTATGGCGGCCAGCAGGTCCTCGGTGCGCATTGCACTACCTTATGGGGGTTTGCCAACGGCTTACCAGTGAGGGGCACCGCGCCGGTAGGCTTGGCCGGAAGCTCCCCGAGGGTACGTACGCCTCCCGCTCGACACGACTTGGATGAATGATGCATCGGTACCGGTCCCACACCTGTGGTCAGCTCCGCGCCGCTGACGTCGGCACCGACGTCCGGCTCTCCGGATGGCTCCACAATCGACGGAACCTGGGCGGCATCCTCTTCATCGATCTCCGCGACCACTACGGCCTGGTCCAGCTAGTGGTGCGCCCCGACACCGCCGCCAACGAGGCGCTGAGCTCGATCACCAAGGAGACCGTCGTCCGCGTCGACGGCCGGGTCATCGCGCGCGGCGCGGAGAACGTCAACCCCGAACTGCCGACCGGCGAGATCGAGGTCGAGGTCACCGACGTCGAGGTGCTCGGCGCCGCCGACCCGCTGCCCTTCACCGTCTTCCCCGAGGACGGGGTCGGCGAGGAGCGGCGGCTGGAGTAC
Organism: Streptomyces malaysiensis subsp. samsunensis; assembly: GCF_024519315.1. Classification (GTDB taxonomy): domain Bacteria; phylum Actinomycetota; class Actinomycetes; order Streptomycetales; family Streptomycetaceae; genus Streptomyces; species Streptomyces malaysiensis. Next base: position 130,313 of record NZ_JANIIC010000010.1, read on the forward strand.
CGCTTCCTGGACCTGCGCCGCGAGCGGATGCACCGCAACATCATGCTGCGCTCAGCGGTCATCTCCGCCATCCGGCAGAAGATGACCGCGCAGGGGTTCAACGAGCTGGCCACCCCGATCCTGTCCGCCACCTCGCCGGAGGGCGCCCGGGACTTCCTGGTCCCCTCCCGGCTGCACGCGGGCAAGTTCTACGCGCTGCCGCAGGCCCCGCAGCAGTTCAAGCAGCTGCTGATGATCGCGGGCTTCGACCGCTACTTCCAGATCGCGCCCTGCTTCCGCGACGAGGACGCCCGCGCCGACCGCTCGCCGGGCGAGTTCTACCAGCTCGACGTCGAGATGAGCTTCGTCGAGCAGGAGGACGTCTTCGGCGTCATCGAGAAGGTCATGACCGAGCTCTTCGAGGAGTTCGGCGGCGGCCGCCACGTCACCTCGCCCTTCCCGCGGATCCCGTTCCGCGAGGCCATGCTGAAGTACGGCTCCGACAAGCCGGACCTGCGGGCCCAGCTGGAGCTGCGGGACGTCAGCCACATCTTCGAGGGCTCCGGCTTCAAGGCGTTCGCCGACAAGCACGTACGCGCGCTGGCCGTGCCGGACACCGCCGAGCAGCCCCGGAAGTTCTTCGACCTGCTCGGTGAGTTCGCCGTGGAGCAGGGCGCCAAGGGGCTGGCCTGGGTCCGGATCGGCGAGGACTCCAAGCTGACCGGCCCGATCGCGAAGTTCCTCACCGACGAGGACGTCGAGAAGCTGATCACCGAGGTCGAGGGCAAGCCCGGCACGTCGATCTTCTTCGGCGCGGGTGACTTCGACGAGGTTTCCAAGATCATGGGCGCGGTGCGGGTCGAGGCCGCCAAGCGGGCCGGCCACTTCGAGGACGGCGTCTTCCGCTTCTGCTGGATCGTGGACTTCCCGATGTTCGAGCGGAACGAGGACACCGGGCAGATCGAGTTCTCCCACAACCCCTTCTCGATGCCGCAGGGCGGCCTGGAGGCCCTGCGCACGCGGGACCCGCTGGATATCTTGGCGTGGCAGTACGACATCGTCTGCAACGGTGTGGAGCTGTCCTCCGGCGCCATCCGGAACCACGAGCCGGAGGTCATGTACGAGGCGTTCGAGATCGCGGGCTACTCCCGGGAAGAGGTCGAGCGCGAGTTCGGCGGAATGCTGCGCGCGTTCCACTTCGGCGCCCCGCCGCACGGCGGTATCGCCCCCGGCGTCGACCGCATCGTGATGCTGCTGGCCGATGAGCCCAACATCCGCGAGACCATCGCCTTCCCCCTCAACGGCAACGCCCAGGACCTGCTGATGGGCGCGCCCAGCGAGGTGGACGACACCCGGCTGCGCGAGCTGCACCTGTCGCTGCGCAAGCCGCCGCAGGTCAAGCAGGCCGAGAAGACGGGCGAGACGGCCGAGAAGCCCGCCGAGTAGACGGGGCGGAACGAGACCCACAGGGCGGGGGCGTGCCGAACGGCGCGCCCCCGCCCCGCGTATGAGTGGCCGTGGACGGCCGGTGGCCGAATGACGCGCTTCGCACAGCCATTCACAGCCGGCACCCATGGGGCTCCCAGGTTGTCTCCCTACTGTCCCGGCCCATGACCGAACAGCAGAGCAACGACCCCGGGCCGCGGCCCCGGCGGGACATGACGAGACGGCGGATCGTGGTGGCGGGCGGCGCGGCGGTCGCGGCGGCGGGCCTGGGAGCGGCCGTCGCCACCACCGCATCGGCCGGCGGGACATCCGCGTCCGCCGCCTCCGCCACCCCTCGGCCTCCGCGTCCTCCCCGTCCGGGGAGGTCTGTTACCGGCTCACCTCGGAGACCACCGAGGGGCCGTACTACATAGACGCCGACAAGATCAGATAGGACATCACCGAGGGCAAGGAGGGCATCCCGATGACCCTCCATGAGAGCTCGAGCGGCGGCGGTGGCGGCACCCCGCCGACCGGGACACCGCCCACCGACGGCTGAAGTGGCCCCGTACAACACCAGCACCACCGGCGCACCACCCTCGACGAGGACGGGATCTACCATTCCTGGGCAGTGAGCGGGAGTGAGCCCGCTCACTGGCACGCCCCGAACGGTTTTGGGCGTACTGGTCGTCCGCTTTCGCGTCCCGGGCGGCGACACGGATCGCGTCCGTGGTCCGAGCCGGGTGGGCGGAGTCCCTCACGACCTGGCCATGTGGATGCGGCCAGAGGCGACGGGGAGGCCCTGAACCATCTCTCTGGTGGAGCAGGGGCCCCGCACGTTGGCACCGCACCCGGCGTCCCAGATCGCACAGCCACGCTAACCCAACCCGCCTGTGGCGCCGCAAGGCCAGAAGCCGACCATCACACGATCGAGCTAAACCGGCCTTACTCACTCCCGGGCGAGCAGTTGCCAACCCCCGGCAACGGCGCGCGGGGCGGTCTGCTGCGCCTGAAGTACCGCGAGGGAAGGATCGAGAAGGGGGTCGCCGGAAGCCTCACCCTGGGGGTCGACCCCGACGCGACCCACGACGGCACGGACCTCTGAAGCGCCGGGGCCCTGAAGTCGTGGAGCCCTGAAGTCGTGGGGTCACAGCCGCCGGTCCACGCCGCACGGTGTGCCCCGGTCCGCGCGGGCCGCCCGGTGCACGGCGCGCAACAGCCGCTTCGGCGTGGTCCGGTGCTGCCATAAGACGGCCTGGACGCCGTACTCCATCACCGCCATCAGCTCCGTCTCACGGAGCTCACCCGCGATCAGCACCACCCGCTGCCGGCCGCCGCGCACCAGGCGGCGCAGCTCCGCCCCCGCGCGGTCGTCGAGGCGCTCGGCGAGCATGACGGCGACCGCGCCGCGGGGCTCGCCACCGAGCGGACCTGGCCGGTCGACCAGCTCGACGCTGGGCTGATGCTTCAGATGACGCAAGACCCCGGCCCGGCTGAGCGGGTCGGGGCCGTGGACCGTCACCGTGACACGTACGTCCGGCACCGCATTCCTCGACTTCCCGATGGAATTGGACTCCACAGGGTCATCGAGAGGACTAAACGAACGGTTGTCGCGCGATCAACACGCGCATGAGCGGCCGTGCGGCACCGCGTACAAACGCCTTACGCGGCGCCGTTCCCGTTCTGCTCCGCGCCGCCGAACCGCTCCCGGTAGGACTCCAGGTCCTCCTCGGTGATCTTCGCGAAGAGCACCGGGGGAACGGTGAAGGCCGTGCCCGCCGGGACCGACGCCAGCGCCCGCGCCTCCTCCTGGCCGACCCAGGTCGCGGTGTCCTCGCCCAGCGCGAACGCCGACCGCATGGCCCGCGCCGAGGCCGGGATGAACGGCTCGGAGACGATCGCGTAGAGGTGGATGAGGTTCATCGCCGTACGGAGGGTGAGGGCCGCGGCCTCCTGGTCGGCCTTGATCTCCAGCCAGGGAGCCTTCTCCTCCAAATAGGAGTTGCCCGCGCTCCACAGGGCGCGCAGCGCCGCCGCGGCCTTGCGGAACTGGAGCGTGTCCATGTGCTCCTCGTACTCCGCCAGCAGCCGCGCGATCTCCTCGCCCAGGCGCTCCTCCGCCTCACCGGCGGCCTTCCCGGCCGGGACCTCGTCGCCGAACCGCTTGCGGGAGAAGGACAGCACGCGGTTGACGAAGTTGCCGAGGGTGTCGGCCAGGTCCTTGTTGACCGTGGCGGTGAAGTGCTCCCAGGTGAAGGAGGTGTCGTCGGACTCGGGGGCGTTCGCCATCAGGAAGTAGCGCCAGTAGTCGGCGGGCAGCACCTCGAGCGCGGCGTCCGTGAACACCCCGCGCTTCTGGGAGGTGGAGAACTTCCCGCCGTAGTACGTCAGCCAGTTGAACGCCTTGACGTAGTCGACCTTCTTCCAGGCGTCCCGGGTGCCGAGGAGGGTGGCCGGGAACATCACGGTGTGGAACGGGACGTTGTCCTTGGCCATGAACTCGGTGTAGCGGACGGACTCGTCCACGTCGTACCACCACGATTTCCAGTCGCGGAGCTCCGCGTCCGTGTCCTTCGCGGCGTCCGCCCACTCCTTCGTGGCTCCGATGTACTCGATCGGGGCGTCGAACCAGACGTAGAAGACCTTGCCCTCGGCCGCCAGGTCCGGCCAGGCGTCGGCGGGCACCGGTACGCCCCAGTCCAGGTCGCGGGTGATCGCCCGGTCCTGGAGCCCCTCGTTCAGCCACTTGCGGGCGATCGATGAGGCCAGCGTCGGCCACTCCTTGCCGTGCTCGTCGACCCAGGCGGCGACCTCGTCCGCCAGCTTGGACTGGAGCAGGAAGAGGTGCTTGGTCTCCCGGACCTCCAGATCGCTGCTGCCGCTGATCGCGGAGCGGGCGTCGATCAGATCGGTCGGGTCGAGCACACGGGTGCAGTTCTCGCACTGGTCGCCGCGGGCCTTGTCGTAGCCGCAGTGCGGGCAGGTGCCCTCGATATAGCGGTCGGGAAGGAAGCGGCCGTCGGCGTTGGAGTACACCTGGCGGATCGAGCGCTCCTCGATGAAGCCGTTCGCCTTCAGCTCACGTGCGATCGTCTGGGTGATCTGCACATTCTGCGCGGAGGAGCTGCGGCCGAAGTAGTCGAAGGCGAGCCCGAAGCCGTCGTAGACCGCCCGCTGCGCGTCGTGCTGCTGGGCGCAGAACTCGTCGACCGGCAGCCCGGCCTCCTTGGCGGCCAGCTCGGCGGGGGTGCCGTGCTCATCGGTGGCGCAGATGTAGAGGACGTCATGGCCGCGCTGGCGCAAATAGCGGGAGTAGACGTCGGCCGGGAGCATGGACCCCACCATGTTGCCCAGGTGCTTGATCCCGTTGATGTAGGGAAGGGCGCTGGTGATGAGGTGTCGAGCCATTGCAGGCTGCTCCCGAGTCGATACGGTAAGTGACTTTTTGCTCTACTGAGCCGCCAATATCGTATCCGAGCGGCGGGGGCCACCCGCGCGGCGTTTTTTCCGCGGCGGATGGCCCCCGGGGTGGCGCCGGAGCGGCGCCCGCCTGGGTGAGGTCGCTCGTCAGCCCTGCTCGCGGGCGGCCAGCCAGCCCGGGAACTTCTTCAGGATCTCCCCGTACAGCTCGGCGTCGGCGACCGTACGAGGGTCGAGCCCCGCGTGGAAGAAGCCGGTGTTGTCGACCGCCCGCTTCTCCGGGACGGCGAGGGCGGGCGAGGTGTCCAGCTTCCGCAGGAAGTCGAACCCCTTCGCCTCCGGGTCCCCGAACGCGAGGAACTGCCAGAACAGCGGCAGCCCCGCCGCCTCGCACAGCGCCTTCTCGGCGGCGGTCTTGGCGGTGGGCGCGCCGTCCGTCTGGAAGATCACGAACGCGGGGTCGGTGGTGCCGGACGCCTTGTAGTGCTCGATGACGGCGTTGACGGCGGTGTGGTAGTTCGTCCGCCCCATGTGCCCGAGCGAGCCGTGCAGCTCCTCGATACGGCCGGTGTGGTGGTCCAGTTCGATCTCGGCGGTGCCGTCGATGTCGGTGGAGAAGAACACGACGGGCACGGTGCCGCTGGTGTCGAGCCGCGCGGACAGGGCGAGTGCCTGGTCGGCGAGGTGCTGAACGGTGCCGTCCTTGAAGTACCCCCGCATCGACCCGGACCGGTCCAGCACGAGGTAGACAACCGCCCGCTGCCCGGCCAGCCCATGCGCCCGCACGGCCTCCCCGGCGGCGCTGTACGCCCCGACCAGCCCGGACGCCCGCGACTCGAGATCGCCGAGGGGGATGCCGGGCGCGTCGGCCTCGGACGCGGCTGCGGTGGCGGGCGCGTCGGTCTTGGGGGCGGCTGCGGTGGCGGGCGCGTCGGTCTTGGGGGCGGCTGCGGTGGCGGGCGCGTCGGTCTTGGGGGCGGCTGCGGTGGCGGGCGCGTCGGTCTTGGGGGCGGCTGCGGTGGCGGTGGCGGTGGGTGCAGTGGCGGCTGCGGCTGCGGTGGCGGCTGCGACCGGCTCGGGGTCGGGCGTGGCCGCGGGCTCAGGCTCGGGCTCGGGGTCGGCTGCGGGCGTGGCCGCGGGCTCGGGCGTTGTCTCGGGCTCGGGGCCGTCCTTGGCCTCGACCTCAGATGCGGCCGCGGCCGCGGGCTCGCCCTTGGCCTCGGCATCGGCTGCGGTCTCGACCTTCGGCTCGGCGTCAGTCTCGGGCTCGACGTCGGCTGCGGGCTCGGCTTCCGGCTTGGCTTCCGCTTCCGTGGGCTCGTCGTTGGCTTCGGAGGCGGGGGCGCCTTCGGCCTCCGCTTCCGCCTTCGCCTCGGCGGGCTCATCGTCGGTCTTGGCTGCGGCGGTGCCCTCCTGCGCCTCGGCGGGCTTGTCGTCGGCCTCGGGCTGGGGGTCGCTTGCGGCTGTGGGCTCGGCCTCCGGCTTGGCTTCCGCTTCCGTGGGCTCGGCGTCGGCTTCGGGTGCAGGGGCGCTTGCGGCCGCCGCCTCGGCACTCGGCTCCGGTGCCGAGGCTGCCGTGGCATCGGCGTTCGCCTCGGCCTCGGTCGCTTCCGTCTTGCCCTCAGCCTCGGCGACTGGCTCGGCCTCGGCCGTGGAGTCGGACGCCGTACCGGTCTCCGCCTCCGCCTCGGCGGCTTCCGCCACCGGCTCGGCGGGTTCGGCCTTTGCCTCTGCGGGCTTGTGGTCGGCTGCGGGCTCGGGGGCGCTCGCGGCTGCGGGCTCCGCCTCGGCCTTGGCTTCCGCCTCAGTCTCGGCGGGCTCGTCGTCGGTCTGGGGCGCGGGCTTGCTTGCGGCTGCGGGCTCGGCTTCCAGCTTGGCTTCCGCCTCCGCTTCCGCGGGCTTGTGGTCGGCTGCGGGCTTGGCTGCCGCTTCCGCCTCGGCGGGCTCGTCGCCAGCCTCCGTCTCCGCCTCGGCGGCGGCACGTGCCTCCGCCGCCGGAGCCGCCGTGGCATCCGCATCCGCGTCCACGTCCGCGTCGGCCTCAGCCGTGGCGGTGGACTCCGGTTCGGCCTCGGCTGTCTCCGCCTCGTCCTTCACGTCGGTCGCCGACGCGGTGGGGGACGTGGCGTCGTCATCGTCCGCAGGCGGCTCGGACGCGGCTTTTGCCTCGGCCTCGGCGGCGGGCTCGTCCGCCCCCTGCTCCGGGGCGGCCGTTTCCTTCTCGTCGGCCGCTGCCGCAACCGCGGACTCACCGTCCGACGTTGACGTGTCCTCGTGCTCGGGGGACTTCAGGATCTCGTCGAGGGACTTCAGCGGGGTGGACAGGGCCGGGTCGTGCGCGGATTCGTCGTCCGGGGAATCCGGGGAATCCGGGGAATCCGAGGAGTCCGAGGCCGGGACCAGGGGGTCCGCAGTCGATTCAGGGTCAGGCTTCGGCTCAGCCTCAACCGCGGACTCAGCCTCCTTCGTGGGTCCGGCGTCCGACTCGGCCTTTTGCCCGGCCTCCTCGTCCACCGTCGGCTTCGCCGACTTCGGCTCCGCGGACTGGGGGTCCGGGACAACCGCCGCCTCCGGCGCAGCAGAAGCATCGTCCACCCCCGTGGTTCGGGAGCGGCCGAAAACTTTGCGCAGTAGGTCCCGTATGCCCATGGGAGATACCTCTCACGTGTCGAGTGCGGTGCATGGCGGTGCATGACCGTGGTGCCGAAAGGCTAGCGGGCCGTTCGGCGGCCCTCTTCCGCCGATTCCGCTCGCGCTTCGTTCACCTCTGGTTCAGGCGTTCGTCGCCGCTATGCGGTTCTACGCCCATAGCTTCGCCGCCAAAGGATCCCGACGTCATGTCGGCCCGGACCGCGTGGGCTCACCGCCCATGCGGGCCGTGCGAAGCCCATACGTGACACCCTTACGGAGGGGAAGACGTGCGCAACCTCCTGCCGCTCATCAGCTCACACCCGGGCGGTCGTTCCGCGCTGACATGCCGGTACCGCTGTGGCGACGCCTGCTTTCACGAGACGCCGAACACCAGCGACAACGCCTACGTGGGCGATGTCATCGCCGGTGCCGCGTCGCGCCGTTCGCTGCTGCGGGCCGGCGCGGTGGTGACCGTGGCCGCCGCGACCGGTGTCGTGGCGGTGGAGCGGGCGCCGCAGGCGTCCGCCGCGGCGAACAGCGCCGCCGCCCCCGCCGGCGCGGCGGCCAAGGGCAAGGCCGCCCGCGGCCTCCGCTTCGCGCCGGTCGCCCCCAACACCGAGGACGTCGTGGTCACCGCCGAGGGCCACGACCAGAACGTGGTGATCCGCTGGGGCGACCCGATCCTGCGCGGTGCGCCCGCGTTCGACCCGGACAAGCAGAGCGCCAAGGCCCAGGAGGGCCAGTTCGGTTACAACAACGACTACATGGCGGTGCTGGACGTCCCCGGCGAGCGTGACCACCAGCTGCTCGTGGTCAACCACGAGTACACCGACGAGGTGCTGATGTTCTCCGGGTACGACCCGGAGAACCCCACCCGCGAGCAGGCCGAGATCGGCTGGGCCGCGCACGGGCTGTCCGTGGTCGTGACGGCCGAGGAGCGCAGGCTGGGCCGGCTCACCGCCGTGCCCCGGCACCGCCTCAACCGCCGTATCACCGCGACCACCGCGTTCGAGGTCACCGGCCCGGCGGCGGGCAGCGAGCTGCTGCGCACCTCCGCCGACCCGTCCGGCAAGCGCATCCTCGGCACGCTGAACAACTGCGGTGGCGGCATCACGCCGTGGGGCACGGTGCTCTCCGGCGAGGAGAACTTCAACCAGTACTTCGCCAACGCCGGTTCGGTCACCGACCCGACCACCGCGGCCCGCCTCAAGCGCTACGGAATCGCCGGTGCCGCCTCCGAGCGCAAGTGGGAACGGTTCGACGACCGTTTCGACGTGGTCAAGGAGCCGAACGAGACCAACCGCTTCGGCTGGGTGATCGAGATCGACCCGTTCGACCCCGACTCCACCCCGCGCAAGCTGACCGCGCTGGGCCGCTTCAAGCACGAGGCCGCCGAGCCCCGGCTGACCAGCGACGGCCGTCCGGTCCTCTACATGGGCGACGACGAGAAGTTCGACTACTTCTACAAGTTCGTCTCCGCCAAGCGGATGATGAAGGGCAACAGCCGCATCGCCCGCGAGCACAACCGCACGCTCCTGGACGAGGGCACGCTGTACGTCGCCAAGTTCACCGGTGACAGCCCGGCCGCCGAGATCGACGGCTCCGGAAAGCTGCCCAAGGACGGCGAGTTCGACGGCGCCGGTGAGTGGATCCCGCTGGCCTGCGGCGACCGCTCCTTCGTGGAGGGCATGACTGCCGAGGAGGTGTACGTCTTCACGCGCATCGCCGCCGACAAGGTGGGTGCGACGAAGATGGACCGCCCCGAGGACGTGGAGCCGAGCCCGCGCACCGGCCGCGTCTACATCGCGCTGACCAACAACACCGACCGCGGCAAGGCGGACAAGGCCCCGGCCGACGAGGCCAACCCGCGCAACGGCAACAAGCACGGCCAGATCCTGGAGCTGACCGAGCGCTGGAACAACGCCGGCTCCACCCGCTTCAACTGGCGGCTGTTCCTGGTCTGCGGCGACCCCGAGGACCCGAGCACCTACTTCGGCGGCTTCCCCAAGGACCAGGTCAGCCCGATCTCCTGCCCGGACAACATCACCTTCGACGCGTACGGCAATCTGTGGATCTCCACCGACGGCAACGCGCTCGGCAACCACGACGGGCTGTTCGGCGTGGCGACGGCGGGCAGCCGGCGCGGTGAGGTCAAGCAGTTCCTGACCGTGCCCACCGGCGCCGAGACCTGCGGTCCGATCGTGCAGGACCGGCGGGTGCTGGTGGCCGTGCAGCACCCGGGCGAGCTCGACGGTGCGAGCGTCGAGAAGCCCGCGTCCACCTGGCCCGACGGTCCGGGCAAGCTGACCCGGCCGTCCGTGATCAGCGTCTGGCGGCGCGACGGCGGCGACATCGGCGCCTGAGGTACGCGGGGCACACGAGACGCGTGAGGCGTATGACGCTCAAGCGTTAGCCCTCGCCCTCGCCCTCCGCGAGCCGCTTCAGCCGCTCGCGCGGGGCGCGCAGCGAACGGCCCCTGGTGTCCGTACGGGCCCAGGGGTCGTTCGCGAGCCGCTCGCGGAGGGTCCGCAGCGTCCAGCGGTCCGACCGCAGCTCCGGGTCGTCCAGCTCCCGCCCGTCGATGGGCGTGGCGACGGGGGCTCCCGGGCGGGCGCGCACCGCGTACGGGGTGACGGCGGTCTGCGCATAGGCGTTGCGCTGGATGTCCAGGTAGAGCCGGCCGCGCCGGTTGGCCTTGCGCGGCTCGGTGGTGAGCCGGTCGGGGTGGCGGGCGGCCAGCAGATCGGCGGCGTCATGGGCGAAGGACCGCACGGTGTCGAAGTCGGCGCGGCGGTCCAGCGGGACGATGACGTGCAGTCCGCGCGAGCCGGTGGTCATCAGCAGCCCCGGCAGTCCCAGCTCGCCGAGCAGCCCGCAGCAGCGGCGGGCCGTCCAGCGCACCTCCTCGAAGCCGGACTCCCCCGACGAGGGCGGATCGAGGTCGAAGACCAGCCGGTCGGGGTGGTCGGGCCGGTCGGCGCGGGAGAGCCAGCGGTGCGGGGTGACGCATGCCTGGTCGGCGAGGTAGAGGAGGGTCGCGGTGTCGTCGCAGACCACATGGACGACCTCGCCGCCCTCTTTGGGGAGTACGGCGCGGCGCACCCAGTCCGGAAAGTAGTCGGGTGCGTTCTTCTGCATGAGCGGCTTGCCGCCGATTCCGTCCGGATGGCGTTCCATCATCAAAGGGCGGCCGCGCAACTGCGGAATGATGCGGCGGGAGACCGAACGGTAGTACTCGACGAGATCCCACTTCGTGATCCCGTCGCCGGGGAAGAGCTCCTTTTCCGGCCGGCTGATCCGTACGGTGCGGCCCCCGCTCCTGACGTTCCGTGCATCGGTCCGCTTCTCGCTCATATCGGACCCGGGTAACCACATGGATCGCTGACTAAACTCTGAAGTCAGGAAAACCGTAGGACGTTGAAAAGCGGGGGAAATCATGGTGAGACCCGGATCGCCCGGCCCGCCGACGACGGATCGGCGCGGCCGCTGGGCGCAGAGCCCGCTCGCGCTCATGGATACCACGATGGACCAGTTGCGCACTCTGATCATGGTCCATGAGGCCGGTACCGCACTGGGCGCCGCACGGATTCTGGGCCGTGAACAGTCCAGTGTGCAAAAGCAGATCGACACCATGAACCGGAACTTTCGCGAGCTTTGCGGCGAACCTCTCATACTCAAGCAGGGGCGTGGCAAGGACGTGCTGTTCACCGGCACCGGAGAAGCCCTGGTCGAATTGGCGCGCGGAACTCTCGGCGACTGGCTGGACGGCATCCATGAGTCGCGGCGGCGCTTGGGAAAAACCCTGATGGTGGGCACCACCCGATTTACCCTCAGCTATCTGGCGGGCGCCGGGGAACGGGTGGCCGACGACTTCCGGCAGCGCGCCATCGAGCTCAAGGTCGGCCATGTGCGCACCCGGGATGTGCTGGCCAAGCTGCGGGCGAAGGATGTCGACCTGGTGTGCGGCTCGGTGGTGACCAGGCCCGAGGGCGACGACGAACTCGCCGCCTTCGATGTGATGGAGTGGCGCCGCAGCGGGGTCTCGCTGCTGACCAATCTGTCCGGCGCCGAACTGCCCGGCCCCACCGCTCCGACCAGCGCGCTGCGCACCCTGCCGCTGGTGGTCTCGGCCAGCGGGCTGATGGCGGGGGTGCTGCACACCTGGTTCGGCGGGGACTACCGCAACAAGCTGCGCATCGCCGCCGAGATCGACACCGTCAACTACGGTTTCGAGCTGCTGCGCTCGGGTCTGCTGCGCGGCTGCATGCTGGTCACCAAGGGCGTCGCGGACGCGGCGGGCGATCCGAGGGTGGCGTACGGACGCGGGCTGCGCGCCGTCGAGCTGGTCAATGACACCGGGCCCCGGCTGGAGGTGCTGCTGGGGGCCTTCGCCCGGCGCGGTGAGCGCGCGTCCTACGACGCGGCCCATCCGCTCAATCTGCTCTGGGACGCGCTCGCGCAGGAGAACGCGCGCTGGCAGCGGGAGCAGCGCTGGCCGACGGCGGGCCTGGAGCCCGATCCGTTCGAGCTGGCCAACTCCTACGACCCGAGCGAGAGCTGAGCGGGAGCCGAGTGGGAGCCGAGTGGGAGCCGAGCCCCCGGATCAGCCCCGTGGTCCGTACAGGTCCAGCTCCACCAGCAGCGCCCGGTGGTCGGTGTGCGGCAGATCCAGGAAGCGGGCGGTGCGCGGCCGCAGCGCCTGGCTGACCAGCACATGGTCGATCTGCGCCCCCAGGATCGGGGTCGTGGCCCTCGGCCAGCTGGGCGTGCGGGGGACTCCGGCGGCCCGTGCGCTGTCCCGCAGCCCGGTGTCCAGGACGGCGCGGAACGCGGCGTGGTCCTGGGTGGCGTTGAAGTCGCCCGCGATCAGGGTGGGTTCCCCGCCCCGCCCGGCGGCGTAGGCCCGCAGCCGCCCCAGCTCGGTGCGCCAGAGGTCCACCCCGCCCGGTACCGGCGGCATGGGGTGGGCGACCTGCATCCGCAGCCGCTGCCCCGCGATCCGTACGACGGCCTCCGGCATCCGCAGCGTTCCGCGCACCCCCTCCGCCGGGGTCAGCGGATGGCGGCTGAGGATGGCCGAGCCCGCGGCGGGGCTGTCGCCGAGGGCGATGCTCCGGTACGGGTAGCCGGTGCGCACGTCGGCCGAGTCCAGCGCCTCGGCGCACTCCGTATCGCACTCCTGCACCGCGACCAGATCCGGCCGCTCCCGGCGCAGCGCGCTCAGCAGCCCCTCCCTGGCCTGGCCGAACTCGAGGTTCGCGGTCATCACCCGCAGCCGGGCGAGGACCGGTCCGCGCGGCTCGGGCAGCGGGCCGTTGTCGTACGGCTGGATGAACCACCCGGTGGCCGCCGCTGCCGCCAGCGCCCAGCCGCACCCCAGCGGCCAGCGGGCGGCCGTGCCGAGCATCAGTGCGAGCGCCGCCGGGACGAGCAGCCAGGGCAGAAAGGCCAGCAGCTGAGGTATGGGGGTGATGCCGTCGGTGTCCGTGGCCCGGCAGATCACCACCACGCTGACCAGGGCCAGCGGCGGCATCGCGCACCAGGCCGCCCAGCGTCGGCCCCGTCCGGCGGGGAGTCGTAGCAGCCGGCCGGCGGCGCCCCGGGCGCCGCGCGGGGCGCCGGGCGGCCGGCCGGGGTCGGCGGCTCGGTCCTCCGCGACTGTCGTCTCCACGCTGGGCCTCTCGATCGGGGCGGGGGCGCACATTCTCTCGTACGCACAGAAGGTCTAGACCTTGACGTGTTCATGAGCTAACTTCCCGGGGCATCGCAGGAGTTCATGTCGGCATCCGTTGTTCACATACAAGAACCCATCGCCTCGACAGGAGAGCCGCCCCCATGCGCACCAGAGCTCTGCATCTCGCCCTCGCCACAGCGCTGGCCGCGCTGTTGGCGGGCGTCCTCACCGGACCGGCCACGGCCGGGCAGACCCAGCCGTCCGCCGCGCCCGAGGCCACCCCCAAGGCCGCCTTCACCCACCCCGGCGTCCTCGTCAGCCGCGCCCAGCTCGACTTCGTCCGCTCCAAGGTGAACGCGGGCGCCCAGCCCTGGAAGGGCGCGTACGACGCGATGCTGGCGAGCCCGTACGCCTCGCTGTCGCGCACCCCCAAGCCCCGCGCGGTCGTCGAATGCGGTCCCTACTCCGACCCCAACATCGGCTGCACCGATGAGCGCCAGGACGCGCTCGCCGCCTACTCCCTCTCGCTGGCCTGGTACATCAGCCGCGACAGCCGCTACGCCGACAAGGCGATCCAGATCATGGACGCCTGGTCGGCCACCATCAAGGACCACACCAACAGCAACGCCCCGCTCCAGACCGGCTGGGCCGGGTCCTCGTGGCCCCGGGCGGCCGAGATCATCCGCTACACCTACGACGGCTGGTCCGCCGCCTCGATCGACCGCTTCAAGACCATGCTGCGCAACGTCTATCTGCCGAAGGTCATCGGCGGTTCGAACTCCAACGGCAACTGGGAGCTGACGATGATGGAGGCCGCCACCGGCATCTCCGTCTTCCTCGACGACCGGGCCAACTACGACAAGGCCATCGCCAAGTTCCGCGGCCGCGTCCCCGCCTATATCTACCTGGGGTCCGACGGCGCCCTGCCCAAGACCGCGCCCGGCAGCGGACTGGACACCCGCGACAAGATCATCAACTACTGGCAGGGCCAGTCGACCTTCGTCACCGGCCTCACCCAGGAGACCTGCCGCGACTTCACTCACACCGGATACGGCATCTCCTCCATCTCGCATGTCGCCGAGACCAGCCGCATCCAGGGCCAGGACCTCTACCCCGAGGTGGGCGAGCGGCTGCGGCAGGCGCTGGGCTTCCAGTCGAAGTACGAACTGGGCGAGGCCCCGCCGTCCTGGCTGTGCGGCGGCAGCGTCAAGCGCGGCCTCGGACCGGTCACCGAGGTCGGCTTCAACGCCCTGCACACCCGGCTCGGCACCGCCATGACCAACACCCAGAAGCTCACCGAGCAGCAGCGCCCGGCGGGTACGAACAGCCTCTTCCTGGGCTGGGAGACCCTGACCCACGCGGAGAACCCCGCCTGATTCCCCGGTTGACCAGGGGCCGACCCCGGGCCGCCGCGCGGCCCGGGGTTCCGGCGTGCCGGGCCTCCGGGGTCCCGGGCCTCGGGCCGCCGGGCCCCGTCGTCACCCGCCGCGCAGTGCCAGCACCGTCTCGACCGTGTCCGCCTGATCCGCCGGCTTGTCCTCCCGGTAGCGCAGCACCCGCGCGAACCGCAGTGTGACGCCCGCCGGATAGCGGGACGAGCGCTGGAGCCCGTCGAAGGCCACCTCCACCACCAGCTCCGGCCGCACCCGCACCACCCAGCCGTCGTCGCTGACCGCGACGCCCAGCAGCGCCTCCGTCTGCCACTCCAGCATCGCGTCGGTGAGCCCCTTGAAGGTCTTGCCCAGCATCAGATACGTGCCGTCCGCCGCCCGCGCGCCCAGATGGAGGTTGGACAGCTTCCCGGTGCGGCGGCCGTGCCCCCACTCCGCCGCAAGCACCACCAGGTCGAGGGTGTGCACCGGTTTGACCTTCAGCCAGGACGCCCCGCGCCGTCCCGCGCCGTACGGCGCCTCCAGCGCCTTGACCAGCACCCCCTCATGGCCCCTGGCCAGCACGTCCGCGGCGAACTCCCGTGCCGCCCGCCGGGTTTCCGGATCCGCCGGGTCGTCGGCCACCAGCCGCCGCACCCGCCGGGGCCCGGGGGTGATCCGGGCCAGTTCGGCATGGCGCTCATGGGCCGGGAGGTCGAGCAGATCGCGGTCGTCCACCACGAGCAGATCGAAGAAGACGGGGGACAGCGGCAGCGCGGCCGACGCCCCGGGCACATCGAGCCGGGAGCCGACCCGTCCGGAGGTCTCCTGGAACGGCCGGGGCCGCCCCTCGGCGTCCAGCAGGATCACCTCGCCGTCGAGGATCGCCCGGTCCACCGCCAGCTCCCGCGCGGCCGTGACGACCTCCGGCAGCCGGTCGGTGATCTCGTCGAGGGTGCGGGTGTAGATCCGTACGTCCGCGCCGTCCCGGTGCACCTGCACCCGGATCCCGTCCAGCTTCTCCTCGACCGCGCACGGCCCCAGCCGGTCCATGGCCTCGTCGAGGTCCTTGGCGCTCCGCGCGAGCATCGGCAGCACCGGCCGCCCCACCTCGAGCCGGAAGTCGGCCAGCGCCTGCGGGCCGCGCGCCAGCAGCGCCCCCGCGACCGCGCCCAGCGAACCGCCGAGCATCACCGCCCGCCGCACCTCGGCGGCCGGTGCGCCCACCGCCTCGGCGAGCCCCTCCACGGCCAGTCCCTCCAGCGCCCCCTGCCGCAGCTCGCCGCCGATCAGGCCGAGCAGAAAGCCCTGCTCCTCCTTGGTCGCGGCGGACAGCAGCTCGCCCACCAGCCGTTTGCGGGCCGCCGTCGCACCGCTGCCGGAGACCGCCGCGACCCGGCTCAGGGCCTCGTCCACATCGAGCACGGTCAGCGTGGGCTCGGCGGCGGGTTCCCGCCGGTGGCGCAGGGTGGACCAGCCCACTCCGGTGCGGCGCTGGGGCAGCTTGCCCGCGAGGTAGGTGATCACCACGGCCGCTTCGGCCGGTTCCGTACGCCGGAACAGCCGGGCCAGCGCGGCGATCTTCTCCGAGCGGGCGGAGGTGGCCGCGACCTGGCGGGAGGTCCGCGCGACATCAGCCAGCAGCATGGCTCCAGCCTGCCCCGCACCCCGGGCGGAAACCAGGTGCGGCGCCCCTCAGGCGGGGTGTCCCGGCTCCGTGTGTCCCGTGTCGCCGCGTCCCGTGTCGCCACGTCCCATGTCCGTGCGGCCCGTGTCCGTGCGGCCCATGTCGGTGCGGCCCGGCTCCGTGCGTCCCATGTCCGCGCGTCCCGTGTCGCCACGTCCCATGTCCGCGCGTCCCGCGCCGCCACGGCTCGGCCCGGCGCACAGCGCCCAGATGACGAGGGCGTCGACGATGAGCAGCACCGTGGCCCAGACCGGGTAGTACGGCAGCCACAGGAAGTTGGCGATCAGAGCCAGACCGGCCAGCACCACACCGGCTACGCGGGCCCACATCGCCCCGGTGAACACCGCGAATCCGGCGACCAGGAGGGCGATGCCCACGCCCAGGTGGACCCATCCCCATCCGGCGAGGTCGAACTGGAAGATATAGCTCTGCGTGACCAGGAACACTCGGTCGGTCTGGATGGCCGAGATGCCCTGGAGCAGGTTCATCAGACCACTGAAGATCATCATGACCGCCGCGAAGACGAGCCATCCGCTCACCGCCCGGTGCATGTGGCCCGGGGCGGCCCCTGTCTGAACTCCACCGGCGTGACTGGCCATGTCGGGCTCCTTCGTCAGGCGCAATCGGCGCCACCATGACACCGATGTGCGGCAATAAGGGTGAATTACCCTTTTTCTTAGATTTGCATAGAGCCTCGCCTTCGGCACCTCGCCCACCGAAGGTCCGCCCAAAGTCCTGTCGCGGAGCCCGCGATGGGGGCGTTCCGTAAGCGACTCGATACGGAAAGTCGTGCGTCGCATGCGGAATGTAAGGGCGCCTGGCCAGTGGAAGCGGAGATTCGCCTTCCAGGAATTCCCGGTGTAGATGTATCTGTATGGCCCGGTTTATGGGTCGATCGTGGGCTGCCCGCATGTTCCCCGGTCGGCGCCCACGGAGTCGGCGCCGGGAGCGCCCGGAGGTGGCGGGCCGGCGCTTTCGATCGTGGCTGAGCGTCCGCAGCGTGGCCGGGCAGGTCTTCGTTCTCCAGCTGGTGATCGTGCTGTTGCTCGGCGCGGCGGCGACCTTCGCCCTCGTGCTCCAGGTGCGGCACGACGCCACCGACGAGGCCCGCGGCCGGTCCATCGCGGTCGCCGAGTCCTTCGCCAACTCCCCCGGTATCGTCCAGGCCCTGCACAGCACCAGTCCCACCAAGGTGCTCCAGCCCAGGGCCGAGGCCGCCCGCAAGGGGTCCGGGCTGGATTTTGTCGTGGTCATGAACACCAGGGGGATCCGGCTCACTCACCCCAATCCCAACCGGATCGGCCAACACTACGTCGGTGTCATCGAGCCGGCGCTGCACGGGCACACCATCACCCATACCGGTCCCGGCACATTGGGGGAGGCGATGGACGCGGTGGCGCCCATCTTCGACAGCCACCACAAGGTCGTCGGTGCGGTCGGCGCGGGGATCACCATCCAGAAGGTGAGCGGGCTCGCCAACCGTCAGCTGCCGCTCCTGGTCGGCGCCGTCTCCGCCTCGCTCGTCCTCGCCACCGGCGGCACCGCGCTGGTGACCAGGCGGCTGCGGCGGCAGACCCGCGGCCTGGATCCGGTCGAGATGACGCGGATGTACGAGCACCATGACGCGGTGCTGCACTCGGTGCGCGAGGGCGTGTTGATCGTCGGCGGCGACGGGCGCCTCGTACTGGCCAACGACGAGGCGTCGCGGCTGCTCGATCTGCCGCTGCGGCCGGAGGGACGGCTGGTGGACGACCTGGGCCTGGAGCCCCATGTCGCCGATGTGCTGGCCTCCGGGCGGGATGTCACCGACGAGGTACTGGTGGCCGGCGACCGGCTGCTGGCCATCAACAACCGGCTGACCGACCGGGCCGGCGGCCCGCCCGGCAGCGTCGCCACCCTGCGCGACTCCACCGAGCTGCGCGCCCTCTCCGGCCGTGCCGAAGTGGCGCAGAAGCGGCTCAAACTGCTCTACGACGCGAGCGTGGAGATCGGCACCACGCTCGATGTGGGCCGGACCGCCGAGGAGCTGGCGCAGGTGGCGGTCGACCGCTTCGCCGACTTCGTCACCGTCGACCTGGCGGAGCCCGTGGCGCGCGGCGATGAGCCGCTGGCGATCGGCGGCGTCGAGATGCGCCGGTCGGCCGTCCACGGCATCCGCTCCGATCCCCCTTTCTATCCGGCCGGCCGGATCTTCTCGTTCGTCCCGTCCTCACCCCAGGCGTTCGGGCTGAGCGGCGGTGAACCGGTCGTGGAGACCGATCTCTCCGAGGCCACCGGCTGGCAGGCCCAGGACCCCGAGCGGACCGCCAAGATCATCGACTACGGCGTCCGATCGCTGGTCACCGTGCCGCTGCGGGCCAGGGGCGTGCTGCTGGGCGTGGTCAACTTCTGGCGCATGAAGCAGCGCGAGCCCTTCGAGGAGGAAGAGGTCTCCCTCGCCGAGGAGCTCGCCTCGCACGCCGCGGTCTGCATCGACAACGCCCGCCGCTACACCCGCGAACACACCATGGCGGTGACCCTCCAGCACAGCCTGCTGCCGCGCGCCCTGCCCACCCAGAGCGCCCTGGACGTGGCCTTCCGCTATCTGCCGGCCGAATCGGGGGTGGGCGGCGACTGGTTCGATGTCATTCCGCTGCCGGGGGCGCGGGTGGCGCTGGTGGTGGGCGATGTGGTGGGGCACGGTCTGCACGCGGCCGCGACGATGGGACGGCTGCGTACGGCGGTGCACAACTTCTCCACGCTCGATCTCCCGCCCGATGAGATCCTCTCCCATCTCGACGATCTGATCGCCCGGATCGACCAGGACGAGGGCCCCGGTGGGCCGAACGGCAGCGGCGGGGGCGGCGGCAGCGAGGGGATCACCGGGGCCACCTGTCTGTACGCGATCTACGATCCCGTCACCCGACACTGCATGATGGCGCGGGCCGGTCATCCACCGCCCGCGCTGGTGCGTCCGGACGGTTCGGTGGAGTTCCTCGATCTGCCCGCGGGGCCGCCGCTGGGCCTGGGCGGGCTGCCGTTCGAGACCGCCGAGGTGGAGCTGGCCGAGGGCAGCCATCTCGTCCTCTATACCGACGGGCTCATCGAGGACCGCCGCCGGGAGATCGACACCGGACTGGAGATGCTGCGCGCCGCCCTGTCCCACCCCGGCCGGACGCCCGACGAGATCTGCACCGAGGTGCTGGACGCGCTGCTGCCCAGCAACCCCAGCGATGACATCGCCCTGATCGCCGCCCGTACCCGGGTCGTGGGTACCGACCGCGTGGCCTCCTGGGACGTGCCGTCCGACCCCGCCGCCGTGGCCGGGGTGCGTGCCGATGTCATGCGGCAGCTGGACGAATGGGGGCTGGACGAGGTCGCGTTCACCGCCGAGTTGGTGCTCAGCGAGCTGATCACCAACGCCATCCGCCACGCCACCGGCCCGATCCGGGTGCAGGTGCTCCGCGACCGCGCCCTGATCTGCGAGGTCTCCGACTCCAGCAGCACCTCCCCGCATCTGCGGTACGCGGCGACGATGGACGAGGGCGGCCGGGGGCTCTTCCTGGTCGCCCAGTTCGCCGAGCGCTGGGGCACCCGCTACACCTCGGACGGCAAGGTCATCTGGGCGGAGCTGGCGATTCCGTAACGGCGCGGGACACGGCGAGGCGGGGCGTCCGCCGCGCGCCCCCATACGACCGGCAGGGCGATGGCCGCCGATGGCGGCGGCATATGCGTCCGGAAGATGACGCTCCACGGCGCCCGGATTTGACGGATCGTCATAATCCATGTGCTGGGAGGGACCGGTCAAAGTGGCGTGACTCCACTAACATGTGGCGCCCACGGCTTGATGTCCGCGTGGTCCAGCCGGAAACCCTCAACGCGCCCATGAGGACCTGATAGATGTCAGCACACATATCCAGCCATCCGTACAAAGGGCCCTCGGTGACGCGGTCGGCCCTGGCCGTCCCGCTGCTGGCAGCCGTCGTCGCCGGTGCGGCGGGACTGTGGGTGACCACCGCGGTCCCATCCGACCAGCGCGCCCTCGTCGCCGTCTTCTGCGGAGCCGCCGCCGTGCTGCTGGGCGTGGCGCTCGCGGTCGCCACCCAGCGTTCGCTGACCATCGGCCGGCTCCGGGAGCGGGTCACGGCGCTGGAGAACGCGTCCGCCGCGCGGGAGATCGAGGCCACCCGGCTCGCCGAGGAAACGATTCCGTCCGCGGTGCGGCAACTGCGCGCGGGCGGCTCGGTGGAGACCGTGGTCACCCGCATGGAGCGCCCCACCAGCAGGGCCCATCAGCAGCTGCTGCGGACGCTGCTGCGCGAGATCGGCGACGGTGAGCGGATGCGCGCCTCCGCGATGGCCGCGTGCGCCAACGCCGCGGGCCGCGTCCAGGCGCTGGCCACCAGCATGCTGGCCGATCTGCGGGAGATGGAGAACCGCCACGACGAAACCGTCCTCGGTGATCTGCTGAAGCTGGACCACACCACCGCCCAGGCGGGCCGGATCGCGGACAGCATCGCGGTGCTGACCGGTGCGCGCTCCGGGCGCCGCTGGACCAAGCCGATCGTCATGGAGTCCGTGCTGCGCGGCGCGATCGGCCGGATCAGCGCCTTCCAGCGGGTACGGGTCCACTCGGCGAGCAACGCCGCGGTGGCCGGTTACGCGGCCGAGGGCGTCATGCACGCCCTCGCCGAACTGATGGACAACGCCGCCAGCTTCTCGCCTCCCACCGAGGAGGTGCATGTGTACGTCGAGGAGACGCACGCGGGCGTCGTGGTCACCATCGAGGACGGCGGACTGGTGATGGGCCCGGCCGCCCTGGACCGCGCCCAGAAGGCCGTCTCCTCCGAGAGCCTGGACCTGATGAGCCTGTCCGGCACCCGGCTGGGCCTCGCGGTCGTCGGCTGTCTGGCCCGTAAGCACGGGCTCACCGTCTCCTTCCGGCCGTCCGCGCGGGGCGGCACCGGCGTGGTCGTCCTGATCCCGCAGCAGCTGATCACGCACCTCAACCAGGACGCCGTGGTCCTCGACACGCCGGGCTCGGTCCGCTCCGGGTTTCCCCGGCAGGCGTCCGCAGGGTCCACCGGGTCTGCCGCGTCCACCGCCACCGCCACCCTGGCCCCCGCCACCTCGCCGTCCACGCCGCCGTCCACCTCGCCTTCGTCCGCGCCGGACCCCGCCGAGCAGCCCTCGCGGGTCAACGGACTGCCCAAGCGGCGCCGTGGCGAGACGCTCGCCGCCGCCACCCGGGCGGCCGCTCAGGCGGCCGAGGAGGAACCCAAGGCCAGGACGAGCCGTCCACGACCCGAGGAAGCCGGAGCCCGCTTCGGCGCCTTCCGCCAGGCGGCCCGGGGTGGTTCCGCCGCCGGTGCCCCGTGTGACACCGAGCCTTCGGTATCCGCGGAGCACACCGAGTCCGCCGAGTCCGCCGAGTCCGCCGAGCCTGCCGAGAACGACAAGCCGTGACAGAAGGAACGCCGATGAACACCACTGACCGCAGCTTGGACTGGTTGTTGGAGAACCTGCTGGAGAAGACCCCGGGCTCGCGCCACGCCCTGGTGCTCTCACGGGACGGGCTCAAGCTGTGCCTCTCCTCCGGGTTGTCCGTGGACCAGGCCGATCAGCTGGCGGCCATCGCGTCGGGCATCCAGAGCCTCGCCCATGGCGCGTCCATCGAGTTCGGCGACGGCAGCGGCGGCGTACGGCAGTCGATGACGGAGTTCCACGGGGGAATTCTGTTCATCGTCGAGGCCGGCGAAGGCGCCCACCTCGCCGTGGTGGCCCATGACGATGCCGATGTCGGCGTCATCGGCCACAACATGAACGAACTGGTCGAGCAGATCGGGGACCATCTGCGCGCCGCTCCGCGGGTGGCCGCGGGCGGCAGCGGCGGCGGGACGAAAGCATGATCCGAGGCCCGCTGGACAAGGAGGGGCCGGACCGGCTGTACACCGTCACCGGCGGCCGCAGCCGGGCCGATGAGAGCCGGTTCGACATGGTCACGCTGATCGTGAGCGAAAGCGACCCCACCCCCGGGATGCAGTCCGAGCACGTCAAGATCCTGCGGATGTGCCGCCGCCCCCTGTCGGTCGTGGAGATCTCCTCGTATCTGGAACTGCCCGTCAGCGTGGTCAAGATCCTGCTGTGCGATCTGCTGGACACCGGCCGGATCACCGCGCGCCATCCGCAGGTGGCCCGCCTCGGCGGTCGGCTGCCCGGGCCCGAAACCCTGAAGAAGGTGCTCGTTGCACTCCAGAATCTCTGAACGCACCGTCAGCACGGTTCTCCACGGCACCGAACAGTCCCCGCTGCGGGAGAGCGCGAGCAACGGTCTCAAGATCGCGATCGTCGGCGGGTTCGGCGTCGGCAAGACGACGATGGTGAAGTCCGTCAGCGAGATCCGCCCGCTCAGCACCGAGGAGACGATGACGCAGGCGGGCGTCGGCATCGACGACTCCTCGTTCGTCCGCAACAAGACCACCACCACGGTGGCCTTCGACTTCGGGCGGATCAGCCTGGACGAGCAGATGGTGCTCTATCTGTTCGGCGCCCCGGGCCAGGAGCGGTTCTGGTTCCTGTGGGACCGGCTCTTCTCCGGCACCCTGGGCGCGGTGGTCCTGGTGGACACCAACCGGCTGTCCGACTCCTGGTACGCGCTGGACCGGCTGGAGCACCACGGCACACCGTTCATCGTGGCCCGCAACAACTTCACCGAGCCGCGGCACACGCTGGAGGAGGTGCGGGAATCGCTCGACCTCCCGCCCGATGTGCCGATGATCGACTGCGACGCCCGCAAGCGCGACTCCAGCAAGGCCGTACTGGTCGCGCTCGCCCGCTACCTCTACTCCCTGTCCACCAACGGCGCCGCCGGGGAGAGCACCGCGTGACCACCCCTGACCTCACCTCCCCGTCCGGGCCCGTCTTTCCGTCGGCCCCGGCGCCGCCCGACGGGGTGGTGCCCGCCGGGTCGGTGCCACTGGACTACCAGCGGTTCCGGGACGAACCGCTGGAGTTCTACCGGGAGCTGCGCCGGGAGCACGGCCCGGTGGTGCCCATCCTGCTGGACGGGAAGATCCCGGTCTGGATGGTGCTCGGCTATCGCGAGGTGGTCCGGGTGACCACCGACCCCAACCGCTTCGCCCGCGACTCCCGCCGCTGGCACTCCTGGCATCTGGTGCCGCCCGACTGGGAGTTGACGACCTTCGTCGGCTACCGCCCGACCGGGCTCTTCAGCGAGGGCGCCGACCACCAGCGGCGGTCCGAGGCCATCTGCGACGGTCTGGCCTCGGTGGACCAGTTCGAGCTGCGCGCCCAGTGCGAGCGCGTCGCCGACCAGCTGATCGACACCTTCGCGGGCAGCGGCCGCGCCGATCTGGTGGCCGAGTACGCCGGCCAGATCCCGCTGCGGGTGGTGACCCGGCTGTACGGCCTGGACGACGCCGAATCCGCCGCCCTCCAGGACGATTCGCTCCACCTCACCGGGTCCGAGGCCCCCGTCGCCCTCCAGAGGATGCAGACCCGCATGGAGGCGCTGATCGAGCGCGTCCGGGAGAACCCCGACCAGGTCAGCGTCGCCGCCCATCTGGTGTCCCATCCGGCCGGGCTCACCGACGACGAGATCATCAACGATCTGCTCGGCTCCATCTACGCCGTCCAGCAGCCCACCAGCGACCTGATCGGCAACGCCCTCCGGCTCATGCTGACGGACGAACGGTTCGCCATCACCCTCTCCGGCGGCCGCCGCAGCGTCGGCCAGGCGCTCAACGAGGTGCTGTGGGAGGACACCCCGGTCCCGTTCTGGATCGGCCGCTGGGCCGCCGAGGACACCATGCTCGGCGGACAGCGCATCAGAAAGGGGGACTGCCTGATGCTGGGCCTCGCCGCGGCCAACGCCGACCCCGACGTCCGCCCGGACTTCCACTCCGGCGCCGGCGGCAACCAGGCCCATATGGCCTTCAGCCACGGCAAACACGGCTGCCCCCCGGCCGCCCGCGAAATCGCCGAGGTCATCGCCACCGCCGCCATCGAGGTCCTCCTCGACCGCCTCCCGGACGTCACCCTCTCCGTCCCCCCGGCCGACCTCGACTGGCGAGTCACCCTGGTGATGCGCGGGGTGGCCGCCCTCCCGGTCCAATTCACCCCGGCCCATCTGCACTGACCCTTCGTCCCGGCCTTGTCCCCCGGCGGTGCGTTGCCACCGCTGGGAGACGAAAAGGGCACCGGATTTCCCATATGGCGCGGGCGAGGGCGTAGCGTGGAAGCCACATTCGCCCGATATCTGATGGTGAGTTGGGGGCCGGGACCATGGGCTGTGAGGACGAGCGGGGGCTCGGGGACCGGATCGCTCGGTTCCGGGTCCGGCGCAAGCTCACCCAGGAGCGGCTCGCCGAACGGGCGGAGCTGTCCGTGGACGTGGTGCGCAAACTGGAACAGGGGCAGCGGCAGACGGCGCGGCTCTCGACGATCAACGCCCTCGCCCGCGCACTCGATGTGGAACCGTCCGTACTGATCGGTCAGCCGACCACTTTCGAGGCCCGCCAGGAGGGCGACTCGCCGTCCGTGCTCGCGCTGCGGCAGGCCATCTCCCCACTGACCGAACTCCTCGGAGAGGACGCCGACCCCGAGGCTCCGCCCACCGTCGGCGCGCTGCGCGCCGCGTTACGTTCCACCGAACGCATCCGCCGCGAGGGCCGGATGGCCGAAATCGGCGTCCTGCTGCCTCAACTCATCCGGGACGCCAGGACGGCGGCCCGTGCCCACGGCGGCGCCGATTCCGCCGCGGCTCATGCGGTGCTGGCCGAGGCGTATCAGGTGGCGGCCACCACGCTGGCCGCACTGGGCAAGGAGGATGCCGGTTTCACGGCGCTGGAGCGCTCCATGGAGGCCGCCAGGCGGTCGGACGATCCGCACCTCGAGACCATGGGCGTCTCCACGTTGTCGTGGATCCTCACCAAGCAGGGCCGGCTGGAGGACGCCGAGCGCGTCGCCCTGACCGCCGCCGAGCGGACCGAGCCAGGATTCCGGTCCCGGCCCATCGATCTGTCCCTGTGGGGAATCCTGCTGCTGCGTGCGGCGACCGCGGCCGTGCGACGCGGCAAGCACGACACCGTGGACGAACTGCTCAACATGGCGACGGCCGCCGCCTCCCGCATCGGGGAGGACCGTCTCGACTACGCCACACCGTTCGGCCCGACCAACGTCGGTGTCGCCAAGGTCAATTTCCTGGTGGAGATGGAGCGCGGCGCAAAGGCGCTGACCGCGGCCCGGACCGTCCCCGAACTCCACCGGCTTCCGCCGACTTGGCGCGCCCGGTTCCATGTCGATCGCGCCCTGGCCTGTGTGGACCTCGGCAAGGACGACAGCGCCATTCGCGCTCTCCTGGTCGCGGAGGGCGACGCACCGGAGTGGATGCGCTACCACGGAACGGCCCGGCGGGTGGTTGCGGAACTGCGGGGTCGTGAGCGCCGCCGCACCTCCCCCGTGACCGAATTGGCCGACCGGCTCAACCTGGACGGGTAGGACACGGCGTCCCACCCCCGCGTCAATGTAGTACGTACGGTAACTGTCCGGTCGCTCTCAGCGGTCATAGCGTGCGCTCACGTTCACGAACCGCGAGGTCCGCCATGATTGTGACCACCACCCGCTCCTCCGGGCACCCCGGCTACACCGAGACCCTGCCGTGCACGGCCCAGAGCGCCGCCACGGCTCGTCGTCTCGTCCGTACTGCGCTGGCGGTCTGGGGCATAGAGCACTGCGTCGACGCCGCCACCCTCATCGTCTCGGAGCTGGTGGCCAACGCGGTGGACCACACCGACACCCGCGTCATCCGCGTTACCGTCACCCGTCCCGCGCCTGGCTTGGTCCGCGTCGCCGTGGTGGACAAGTGCCGCACACTGCCGGTGCCGCGCACCGCCGGAGCCGACGACGAGCGCGGTCGGGGCCTGGCCGTGGTGGAGGAGTGCGCCTGGCGATGGGGGATCGATCGGCTGCCCTGGGGGAAGCGGGTGTGGGGCGAGTTGCGATGTGGGATCGACGGGTGAGGCCCATGGGACCGGGGCCGGGTAGGCCGCCAATGACACCGAGGGGAGCGTGTGAATGAACCGATCCCGATCCGTTGGGGCAGAGACGTGGCAGGTCGGGCCTGTCCCGGGCCGTGGTCTGCGCCACGCGCGGGATGGCCACCTGGAACTGCCGCTTCAGGCCGTCCGCTCCGGGCAGCACGTCGCCCTTGCCTCGCTGGTGTTGACGGTCGCCGAGGCGGAGCAACTGCACGCGGCTCTGTGTTACGCGCTGGGTGCTTGGGCCCCTCCTACGGACGCACCAGAGTGCCGTGAACCGGTCCGCTACCCCGGAGGCCGACAGCGGTACTGAGGCCCGGCCCAGCCGTCGTTCGCGGGCACTCCCATCGGCCACGCGCCGGTCAAGGGGGCGGGGCGCGTGGACTGGATCGACGAGTACACCGACCGTTTTGGCGCCCTGCCCGCTGTGTGGTTCGCCGACGCTTCCGGCAAGATCGACACGGAGATCCTCAGCGGGTACGAACGCACCGGGACCGTGGTCGCCAATTGGGACTGTTCGCCGGTGCCGAGCGGTGGCGATGGCGACGACGAGGTTGCGACACCGACGCGGACCGCGACCGCGCGACGGTCATGACCACGTCGGCAACAGGGCCTCGGCGGACCCAATCCGCCAGGGCCCTGCCCGCACCTCGGCTACTGAGCCAGGTGAGCGTCGGCGACGCCGCGGCGGTGGGCCTCGGGCCGTACATGAATGCCGTAGCCGGGAACTGCCCGTATCTGACTCCGGCGACGCGGACCGGGCAGACCCGGTGGATGCGCTACCAGCCGGCTCCGGGCAGCGATTTGGAGACCATTGCCTCCAAAGTCCAGCCCACCAACACGCTGGTCACCGAGGACGGAACGGCAATGCTGATCGACTATGCGCTGGCGTGCGGTCCTGTGACTGCCGGTCGGCCCGATCTGGAGACCGACCGCGTGCCGTACCGTGGGGCTCTCACCCACACCACGGCTCCGGAAATCGCCCAAGCCGTGCTGGACACCTCCGAGTCCGAGCACATCCCCGTCGTGGCGGCATCCGATGTATGGGCACTGGGCGCGTCGCTGTTCTGGTGCTGGACCGGGCAGCGGCCCGTGCCCTATCACGAGCCGAACGGTTCGAGAGAGGGAAAGCTGCGGGATATCGCCGAGGGACTTACACGTGATCTCGCCTTGGCGCGACCGTGGCCTTTCCCGGCATTCGAAGAGGCCCTGATGGCCTGTCTGCATCCGGATCCGGATAAGCGTCCCACATCCGGCGAACTGACAGCCCTCCTCGCCGGAATGGCCCCGTGAAGGCGCGGCGTGCCACGAGGGCCGACGCACGAGAGCTCGTACGGCTGCGCCATGTCATGTTCACCAGCCTGGGGCCGACGCCCTCGGACGACAGGTGGATGCGAAGGTGCCTGGGTGCCTTCGCTGAGCGGCTGGCGCATGATCCGTCGTTCGCGGCGTTCGTGATCGGTGTCCCCGGCTCTGGCCCACTGCTGTCCTGTGCCGTTGGCGAATACACAAGACGACCCCCCAGCCCTCGATCCACCGCCGCCAACGTAGGACACGTGCACTCCGTGATCACCAACCCCGCGCACCGGCGCAACGGCCACGGGCGGGCCTGCCTGATCGCCCTCTTGCAGTGGCTCGCCGAACACGACTGCTCACACGTACAGCTCCGTGCCTCGGCCGAAGGGCACGCGCTGTACGAACAGCTCGGCTTCAACACCGTGGACGACGCCCACATGGTGTGGATGCCGCCGACAGTGTGAGATTGGGCGGGGGCAGAGGGCGGTCATCGAGTGGAGCTCGGCCCCCCTGCCCCCTCGAACGACCGGTCATTCCTCCGCGTCGCGGACCAGGAGTGCGATCTGTACCCGGTTTTCGACGGCCAGCTTGGCGAACAGGTTGCCGGTGTGTGCCTTGACGGTCGCGATGCTGATGTGCAGCCGCTGGGCGATCTCCGGGTTGCCCAGTCCGTCCGCGATGGCGCGGGCGGTTTGGAGTTCTCGTTCGGTCAGTGCGGACAGCTGCTGCCGGGCGGCTTCGCGGGATGAGTCGCGGGCGTGGGAGGACCGCGGGCTGGTGGCTGCGGCGATCACTCGTGCCGTGGCCGCTGGTGACAGCACGGGGTTGCCGTCCGCGACGGTCCGTACCGCGTCGAGGATGTGCGGCGGTGGGGTGTCCTTGAGGACGAACCCGAGTGCTCCGGCGTGCAGTGCGCCGAGCACCAGATCGTCGGAGTCGAATGTGGTCAGCATGAGCACCCGCGGCGGCGCCGGTCGGGCGAGGAGTTCCCGGGTCGTGCTGAGACCGTCGCGGCCGGGCATCCGTACGTCCATCAGCACGACGTCCGGCCGGTGCTCGTTCACCACGGTGATCGCGGCGTCCCCGTCGGCCGCCTCCGCGACGACGCTCAGGTCCGGCTCGCCGTCGATGACGAGCCGCAGCGCCATGCGCACCAGCTGTTCGTCGTCGACGATGACGATACGTACCGGGTCCCGACGGCTGTCCACTCATGTTCTCTTTTCGTGCGTGGGGTTCGGCCAGGGTAGTCGTGCGGTGAGGAGGTATCCGCCGTCGGGTGTGGGGTGGTGGTCGAGTTCTCCGCCGGCGAGGTTGATTCGTTCGGTGAGGCCGAGCAGACCGAATCCCGAGGCCGGTGGCTGTGCGGTTGGTGTGGTGGCCGCGGAGTTGCGGACGCTGACACCGAGTGTGTCGCCCGCCGTGCCTTCGAGGGTGATGTGTACGTGTGCGCCCGGGGCGTGTTTGACGGCGTTGGTCAGTCCTTCCTGGACGATCCGGTAGCAGGTTCGTCCCACGACATCGGATGGTGTTCCCGTCACGGTGGTGGTGAGCGTGACGTCCAGTCCGGAGGCGCGGGCGTCGTCGACCAGTCCGGGGATGCGGTCGAGGGAGGGTTGTGGTGGTTCCGGGCGGCCCGGGTCGGCTCGGAGTACCCCGAGGACATCCCGTAGTTCTTCCAGGGCTTGGTGGGAGCCGTCGGCGATGCCGCGGATCAGCACGCGGGTCTCCTCGGCGGTGAGGTTGCCGCGGTGGTCCAGCACTCCGGCCTGCATGGCGACCAGGGAGATCCGGTGCGCGAGTACGTCGTGCATCTCGCGGGCGATCCGGTTGCGTTCCAGGGCCCGTGCCTGCGCCGCTCGTGCGGTCTGTTCCCGTTCCGCGCTCTCCGCCCGCTCTCGCAAGGACCGCACTTCGACCCGTCGCGCGCCGATGGCCATGCCCGCGGCCACCGCGATGCCCGCGATCAGCACCGAGAAAGAGAGCTGGAGCCACAACGAGCTGGGCGGGCTCTGGATCGAGTAGAACGCGGAGAACTGTGACGCGGTCACGAAGGCCAGCCCGACGGCCCCGATCTCTACCGGACGGCGACGAGTGGAGATCGAGCCCAGCGCCAGAAGCGCGGCGCCGGTGGCGAGTGCCGACGCGGTCGAGGCGATCGCGACCGTCATGGCGACAGTGAGCGGGAACCGCCGCCGCCACAGAAGCACCACCAGGCAGCCGAGAGCGACCAGCGGATCACCGATGAGGAACCACGAGCCGGTTTCGGCCGACTGCCCCCGTAGCAGCACACCGGTGGAGAGCCAGATCGGGATGCCCACCGCCGCGGCCGCCGTCAGCCGCCAGGTCTGCTGCCACCACCCGAGCCGTGGCGCGACGTCAGTGTTCACCTGGTCATTATCGCGACACCGTGCGGCCGGCGAGTCGGACCGAGGGCTGATGCGCCCTAGACCAGAGTCGAAGCACCGCCTCGCCCGCGGTCGAGGTCGGTTCTGGCCGCCGGGCCGATGTGCCGGCCGCGCCGTCGGGACAGGCTCGGTCATGTGCTGAGACAACCGGATACGAGACGGAGAAGCGCGATGCGCGAGGGTGGCTTAGCGGCGCTCGAGGCGGTCGGGATGGTGATCACGGCCCTGGCCGGCCAAGCGGTGATCCACGGTCTGCTCGACCGGGACTCCGAGCCGCTTTGGGGCATCTTCAACGGGGTTCCGGGCGGCCTTGCCGGCCAGCTGGTCCTCCTCGGATTCATCGGGCTCGTCGCCATGGTGTCCGGTGGCTGGGCACACACCCGCCGGGGACCGACCGGACACCGACCGGGCCGGTGATTCCGGGGGAATCCGCGGCCGGGAAACGGCCTGACGCGATCCGGGACGATGCGATCCGGGGCGCGATCCGGAACGACGCGATCCGAACGACGGACTCGCTCCTACCGCACCACCGGAGGAACGCCGGTGGCCTGTTCAACCACGGCACGCGGCCGACGACCGGGCCCGCCGGGCCCGCTGAGCCCGCCGGGCCCGCTGAGCCCGCGCCGTTCCGGCGCCCCGTGTGCCTCGTGCACCCCTTCAGGAGGACATCAGATGCGCAGAACCCGGTCCCTCGCTCTCACCGCCACCGTGGTGGCGGCGGCCGCGATTCCGGGAGTGTCGGTGGCGGCGACGCCGAAGGTTTCGGTGGCGACGACGCCGGACACCGTGCGGTGGGGCCCGTGCCCGGAGGACGTCGCCTCACCCCGTCTCGAGTGCTCGACGCTCGACGTCCCGCTGGACTACCGGCATCCGGACGGCCGGCAGATCGAGATCGCCATCTCCCGACTGGCGAGCGAGAAACCGTCGCAGCGCCGCGGTGTGCTGCTGACCGATCCGGGCGGCCCCGGCGGCGCGGGGCTCGACTACCCGGCCGTTCTCGCCGGCTCGGGACTGCCGCGGAAGGTGCTGGACTCCTACGACGTGATCGGCTTCGACCCGCGGGGCGTCGGCCACAGCACACCGGTGACCTGCGATCTGACGCAGGAGCAGCAGTACCGTGGCAACTTCGCGCCGTACGCGCACACCGCGGCCGATGTCGCGCGGGAGGCGGGGAACGCGCTGACCGTCGCCGAACAGTGCGCCACCTCGCGGACGGCGTGGATGCTGCCGCACACCACCACCGCGAACACCGCGCGCGACATGGACCGGATCCGGGCGGCGCTGGGCGAGCCGAAACTCTCGTACCTCGGTCACTCCTACGGCACGTACCTCGGCGCGGTGTACGCGACGATGTTCCCGAAGCGCGGCGACCGGGTCGTGCTCGACAGCAACTTGGGGCCCGGCGGTTACGACGCCACGGCCATGCGGTTGTTCGCCCGTGGACTGGAGGACCGGTTCCCGGACTTCGCGGCGTTCGCGGCCGCGCGTCCGGAGTACGGGCTGGGCACCACACCGGAGCAGGTGACCGCGAAGTTCTTCGAACTCGCGGAGCAGTTGGAGGCGAAGCCGGTCCAGGGCATCGACGGCAACGCGTTCCGCGGGTTCACGTTCGACCGTCTCTACGCCGATGGGCTCATGCCCCAGCTGGCCGAGTTCTGGCAGGCGCTCGACACGGACCGGCCGGTGCCGTCCATTCCGCCGTTGCCGAACCTCGAGAACCTCATGGCCGCGCGTTTCTATGTGGTATGCGGTGATACGCGCTGGCCGGGGACGGTTCGCGAGTATCAGCGCAATGTCGCGGTCGACCGGCTGAAGTATCCGATGCTGGGCGGGTCCACGGCCGGCATCGGACCGTGCGCCTTCTGGCCGACCGAGCGGGTCGAGCCGCCGGTGCGCATCGGTGACCGGGGCCCGTCGAACGTGCTCATGGTGCAGAACGAACGCGACCCGGGAACGCCGCTGACCGGCGCCCGGAAGCTGCGGCGGGCGTTCGGGAAGCGGGCCACGCTGGTGACGGCCGACCAAGGCGGCCACGGCGTCTATCCGTTCGGCCCCAACACGTGTGCCAAAGACGCGGTGACGACTTTCCTGACCACCGGACAGCGCCCGCCGCGGAACCTCGCCTGCGCGGCGGAGCCGAGCGAGTAGCGGGAGCGGGAGCGGGAGCGGGAGCGGAGACATGTTCAAGGAGTGGCGGCATCGTCGGGCCGTGCAGCGGGTCAAGCCCGGGGTCGGGCGACCGCTGAAGCGTTTCCGCGCTGCCACTACGTCACCACCAAGGGGGTCGAGCACCAACTCATCCCGGACCCCGCCTCCGCCGAGGGGCGCCGCGCGCGCCTCGACCGCGCGCACCCCGCACTGAGCCGCTGTATCGGCCTCCTCTCGCTGGTCGTGCTCGTCATCGGCCTGGTTCTCCTCATCCTGCAACTCATGGAACAGATCACCCGGGCGCCGGAGGGCGTCTCCCATTACGTCGGGACCTTCACCTCGCCCATTGATATGCCGGCATGGGGCAACATCGTGCTCGGGCTGGTGACTGTGGCGGCCAGCACGGAGCGGGCACTGCGGCTGCGCTAGAGCTTGCTGCTCGACGGCGGGGCGGGATGACCGCGCTTCTTCGCTCCAGCCGTCGGGATGGCCATGGGCTGTGAGGACGAGCGGGGGCTCGGGGACCGGATTGAGCACGATCGTCCGGAGGCCGAAGGCCAGGGGAAGGAAGGCGGCGTGCTGGACCTTCCTTCCCCTCGTGAGGAAGGTCCGGCAAACTCCGTGCCGCGTTGCCTTAATGCGCTATCGCGCGCATTAAGTAACGGGTGTCACACTAGCGAGGGGTGTGTACGCCGTGCAATGGGTTACCCGGCGTATGGCGCCCTGATGTCGTGAAGATCTGGTGCTCACGAGGGCGGAGGGGCCGTAGAGTCGGCGCGTCATGACAGAGCGACCACCGCATGGGTCGGCTCGCCCAGGGGGGCGTACGGCCCGGACCCGTGCCGCCGTGTTGGCGGCCGCGTACGAGGAGCTCGACCGCGATTCGATCGCCGCGCTCACCCTTGACCGGCTCGCGCGGCGGTCGGGGGTGCATGTGTCGACCATCCGGCGGCGCTGGCGCACGGTGGAGGGGGTCGTCGTCGATCTGCTGGCCGAGCGGAGCTCGGTGCTGCCCACGCCGGACACCGGGGACTTCCGGCGGGACCTGACGCAACTCACCGAGGCCATCGCGGACTTCAACAACACGCTGCGCAACCGCAATGTGATACAGGGGCTGCTCGCGGCGGCCGCGCATGACGCACGGGTCGAGGAGATCGTCCGCAGCGCGTTCATGCGGCGGACCGAGGAGGTGACCTGGATCGTGCGGCTTGCGATCGAACGGGGGGAGATTCCCGGGGACACCGACGCGTGGGAGGTCATCGCCTCGCTGGCGGCGCCGCTCTACTACCGGGTGCTGATTCTGCGCGGGGTCATCGACGAGCGGCTGGTGCACACCACCGTCGAGGCGACGTATCAGGCGGCTCGGTCGGGGGTGTTCGTGCGGAAGGGGTGATGGCGCCCCGCGGGCCCGGGGGTGATGGCGCCCCGAGCCCCCGCGGGCCGGGGCGCCATCGGCGTCGCGTCAGGCGGACGCGCCACGTGCCTTGAGCATGTCGGCCATCAGCTGGATCTCCGACTGCTGGCCCTGGACCATCGTCTGGGCCAGATGCTTCTCGGTCGAGTCCTTGACCAGCTCGACCGCGCCCTTCGCCATGTCGACGCCGCCCTTGTGATGGGCGGTCATCAGCTTCAGGTAGAGCACCTCGGCCGCCTTGCCCTTGGCCTTGCGCAACTCGTCGAGCTGGGTGTTGGTGGCCATGCCCGGCATGAGCGAGCCGTCGTGCGGCTTGTACGCGCCGCCGCCCATGCCCTTCATCGAGCCGTGGTCCATGCCCTCCATGCCCTCCATGCCGTCCGACGACGCGTTCTTCATCCACGTCATCGGCGGGTCCTCGGACGTCTTGTCCAGCCCCCACATGTCCAGCCAGCCCTGGAGCATCCCGGCCTGGGTGGCCTGCGTGCTGGCGATGTCGAACGCCAGCCGCCGCACCTCGTCGTCGGTGGTGCGGTCACGCACGATGAACGACATCTCCACCGCCTGCTGATGGTGGACGGACATGTCGCGGGCGAAACCGGCCTCGGCGGAGGTGTCCTTGGGCGTACCCGTGTCGGTCGTGCCCTCCGAGCGGTCGCTGGTCAGCCACAGCACCGCCACCGTCACCAGCGTCAGCAGGGCCAGGGCGGCGGCGATCCCCGCCACCAGCGGCTGGCGTGACGCGCGGCCGACGGCGGTCGTCCCGTCGCTCACGAAGTCTTCCCGTTGGTGCAGTAGGCGCCGGGCTCGGGGGTCTGCTTGCCCTGGACGAACTTCTTGAAGAAGTCGGCCACCCGCGGGTCGGACGCCTTCTGGACGTCCAGCTGGTTGCCCCACGCGTTGAGGACGATCGGCGAGTCCTGCTCCTGGTAGGGGCTCATCAACGAGTACGGGGTCTTCTTCACCCGCGCCGTGAGGGCTTCGACGTCCTCCTTCGACGCCTTGTCGGTGTACGTCACCCACACCGCGCCGTGCTCCAGCGAGTGCACCGCGTTCTCCTTCGTGAGCGGCTTGGTGTAGACGTCGCCGTTGCAGTTCTGCCAGACCTGGTTGTGGTTTCCGCCGACCGGCGGCGACATCGCGTACTCGACCGTGCCCTGGACATGGGTCCGGCCCAGGTTCTTCCAGGTCTTCATGCCCTTGAACTCGCCGGTCCGCACGACCGACGAGGTGACCTTGGCCTCCTTCTCGTCCTTCTTGTCGCTCGCGTCGACGAGGAAGTAGCCCCCGACGGCCAGTCCGGCGACGATCACCGTGACGGAGGTGATGGTGATGATCCGGTACCGGCGCTCGCGCGCCTTCTCCGCGCGGCGCAACTCCTCTATCTTCGCGCGGCGGTCGGCCGCGGTGCCCTTCGTCTTCGATCCCTTGGAGCCCATGGCTGTCCTCAACCTCGCAGTACTCGCAGTTCGCGCAGTTCGCACGCTGGATGGGTGGAGCGGTGAATCGCGGTTACCGGCGCCGGCCTAGGTCCGAAGCACTTGGAGCTGATGGAGGCCGAGGGCGCGGACGGGGTGGTCGGGCGGCGCCCGGACGGAGTCCGGGCCCCGGGTGCCGTCGGGCGGTGGAACCTCGGCGAGGGAGGGCGGGGGTACGGGCGTGGGCACCAGGGCCTGGACCACTCCCCGGGGACCCGCGACACAGTTGTCGCTTCCGGGCCCGGGGCCGGAGGCGTCCGCCGGGCCGTGCCCCGGAGCCGGATGGCTGACCGGCCCCTCGGGCGGCTGCTGGTCCGGCGCGCGGTCCGCCAGCCGGTGCGGGCACCCCGTGGACAGGGTGTTGTGGTCGGCGGCGGGGTGGATGCACGAGGGCGCCACCCATATCGCCGCGGCGAGCAGCAGTACGGCACGCCAGACGGCGGCGGGCACGGTGCCGCGCACCGGGTCCCGCCGTATGTGGCCCCTCCGTATGTGGGCCTCTCCTCCGCCCTGCCCTCTGCCCATCGGGCCAGATCGTAACCACTGCGACTGTCGCGATGAATGGGTCCATGGCGGAACGCGGCAAACGCCTGGTGGGGGCGTGGTGGCGCGGCGCCGGGCGCACGGGCGTCAGCGGCGCCCGATGTCAGGGACGCCCCACGTCAGGCGTGCTGCCCCGCTACCAGCCCGCGCCGCACGCACGCCCGTCAGGACACGCCGTCAGTACACGCCCTCGATCACGACCTCGTCGTCGAACATCGCCACCGGCCCCACATCCGCCACCGAGTCCCCGACCGCGCCCTCCAGCGGCGGCACGCGGATCGCCAGATCGCGCTCGAGGTTGCCCGGCAGCAGGGCGGACTCGCTGACGTGGTTCATCACCACCTGGCCGCGCTCCCCGTACGCCACCGGTGCCCCGCTCGCCGGGTCCACCACCGAGACGGTGACGAACGGTGTGCGCGGATCGAAGACACACGGTTCGTCCGGGCCGAGCCCCAGCCGCTCGGTGGCACCGCCGAGGATCATGGTGTCGCCGTAGGTGCCGTAGAGCGCACAGCCGGGGAAGACCTCGGTGCGCAGCAGATCGCGGGTGTCGGCGTCCATATGGGC
The DNA here is from genome assembly GCF_024519315.1 of Streptomyces malaysiensis subsp. samsunensis. Lineage (GTDB taxonomy): Bacteria > Actinomycetota > Actinomycetes > Streptomycetales > Streptomycetaceae > Streptomyces > Streptomyces malaysiensis. The sequence goes on from NZ_JANIIC010000010.1 coordinate 166,387, forward strand.
GCCGCCCCACATGATGCCCTTGACCTTCTCCCCGATCAGCTCGATGAGGTCGTCGTGCCGGGCCAGCCGCTCCAGCAGCGGCGGGGTGGTCATCAGCACCCCGGACTCCGACGCGGCGAACGACCATTGACCCGGAGGGTCCCCGGCGCCCGGCCTCGTGCCGGGGACCCCTCCGTCAGACGATCGTGACCGGGGCGATCAGACCGGCGGTGGATCCGGCCGGTACGGGGTTGGCCTCGGTGCTGACCAGATCGCCGCTCTCCATGACACCGGAGCCGCTGACGTCCACATGGACCCGCAGCCCGTAGTTGTCGCCCGGGACCAGCTCACCGGGGACGGTGACGCTGAACGGCACATGGCCTCCCGGGCTCAGCGGCACATCGGTGAGGACCTGCGCCGCCACGATCGACTCGGGGGTATCGGAGCGGGACACGTTGCGCACCTCCACCACCACCCGCGCCGCCCGCCCGGCAGGGGCGTCGGGGGGCAGGGTCACGATGCCGCTGAGGACACTGCTCATTCCGAGATGGTTTCCCCCCGGGCGGAGGTCTTGTTCCGCCATCCGGGTGGGAACGCCGTTCGGGCCGGGTGGATCGGTGTCGGCCGGGTGGAGCGGTGTCGTCAGTTCGCGCAGGGGCGGCCGTTCAGGGTGAAGGAGCCGGGCGGCCGGCTGCCGTCGTTCCAGGTGCCGAGGAAGCCCATGGAGAGGGTGCCGCCCGCCTTGACCCGTTTGTTGTAGTCGGCCGCGGTGGCGGTCACCTTCGCACCGCGCTGGGTGAACTCCCCGTCCCACATCTGCGTCACCCGCTGGGAGCCGCGGAAGCTCCAGGTGACCCGCCAGCCGTCGAGGGGTTCGCGGGAGGTGAGGGTGACCGCGGCCTGGAAGCCGTCGGGCCATTGGTTCACGAGCCGGAAGCGGGCCGTGCAGTCGGCGTGTCCGCCGGGCATCCGGCCGGAGGGCGGCCTTCCGCCATGGCCGGAGGCGGAGCCGGAGCCACCCTTGGAGGGCGAGGGGGTCGGGGCGGAGGAGCGGCCGGGCTTCTTCGAGCCCTTGCCGGAATCCTGGCCGGAACCCTTGCCGGGGTCCTTTTCCTCGCTCCCACTCCCGCTCTTCGAGGGGCTCGGGGAGGCGGGGGCGCCGGGGTTGTACGGCGACGGCGATGAGGTGGCCGGGACGAGGCCGCTGGGGGTCGTCTCCGGACCTCTGGACCCGCCGCTGCGGTCGTCGGAGTCCGCGGCGGTTCTGGTCAGCGACGCGACCAGTGCGGCGAGGGCGATGACGGCGATCACCGCCAGGATGACGGCCGTACGGGCTCTTCTTAACCGGCGGCGGGCGGCGCGGCCCCGGATGACCCGGTGCCCCTCGGCGCGGCCCGCACTCGCATCGCCCGCACCCCCCGCACCGCTCGCGTCGGCTCCGCCACCGGCACCGACTCTGCCACCGGCACCGACTCTGCGACCCGCACCGACTCTGCGACCCGCGCCGGCTCCGCCACCCGCGCCGACTCCGCCACCCGCACCGACTCCGCCACCCGCGCCGGATCTGCTGCCCGCATCACCGGCCCGTCTGCTCCGGCGCGCCCCGATCGCGTCCAGGACCCCGTCGCGCAGCCGCTCCCACAGCGGTGCGCGGACCGCGTGCGCGGTGGGCGCGGCGGAACGGGCGCTCGGCACGGTGCCCGGGGCCCGCTCGGCGAGCGTGCGGCGCCGCTTGACGTAGAGGTTCCCGCCCCAGCCGATGACCCCGCCCGCCAGTGCGCCGGGCAGCCCGTCCCCGTCCACATACATGCAGGTGGCGGCGTCCCGGCAGGACCGGCAGCGGGCGAGGTGCTGCCACAGGTCGGCGGGTGAGGGGGAGTCGGGCGCCCGGGTGGCGGCGTCCAGCAACTTGGCGTAGCTGCGGCACTCCTCGTCGGTGAGGGTGTCCACATGGGCGCGCTGACACCGTTCGCGGAAGGCCGCGCGGACCCGGGCGATCTCCTCGGTGGCGTACTCCGGGTCGTAGCCCAGCTGCCGGGCCACCGCTTCCGTGGATCGCGCCTCCACCTCGACCAGCCACAGCAGCTCCCCGTCCGCCTCCGGCAGATCCCGCAGCGCGCGCAGGGCGAGCGGCTGGTCGCGGGGCGGCGCGGCGAAACGGGCGGCCCGGTCGGAGGCCAGCCAGGTCCGCAGCTCCGGGTTGAGCCGGTCGCCGTGGCGGTGGGCCTGCCAGTCGGCGGCGGTCTTCCGTATGGAGGTCAGAAAGAGCGGCAGCCACGGGAGACGCTTGCCGAAGCCCCGGGTACGGCGGTTGCGGGTCTCCCGGATCCCCCGCCGGAACGCCTCGGTGGCCAGCCGCATCCCGTCTTCCGGCGTGGTGGTGCACAGTTCGGCGTAATCGGCGACCGCGTCCCAATAGGCGCCCAGCAGCGCCGTCGCGGAAGCCGCGCCATCGACATCCTCGGCGGGCGCCCCGGCAGGACCGGAGCGCGTCGGGGAGCCGTTCCCAGGAGATTCCCCGGGAGATGAGTGGTCGGGCATGGAGGCATTTCCTCACTCACGAACAGCGGTGCCCCCGCCGGGGGCGACCTTCTCATAAACGGCTGCGGGGTGGTCAGCCAACAGCACAGCTCTGCCTCGGAGTTGGGGATTCCCCTTACGGGGCGCGCCGAGCCTTTCACGCCGGTGACCAGGCTGACAAGAGACGAAGGCCAGTCCCCGTTTGGGATTATGAACCACCTGACAAGCCGTGTGATCGGGCCGGATTGACGTGAATAGTAGTCACGTTCACTGCCCCATGCGACACAAAACCGGGGCCCGAAAAAGGTCCAGACCGCATCGTTCGCCGTGTGAACCCCTGTGCGTTTTCGGAGATTTACGGCGAGGTGATTTGCCGGTCCCTCGGATGTCGCGTCCGGTAGCGCGATCGCCGTGGTCAGCCGCATGTCGGGGGGATGTGCGGTGTGATCCGTCACGGCCGTTCGCGGCCCCGGTGAGGCGAAAGGGGACGAGGACGTGGACGGCGGTGAAGGGCTCTGAGCCCTCGTCCTCCTCTGGTGATCGCTGGCAGATGCCAGCCTCCGTGCCCGAATCGTTGGACGGATACCACCTGATCGCGATGTACCCCCTCGCAGCTGCGGCGTTACCATCGGCGAATGCATACGTACCGGATCGGTGAGGCCGCGGCCCTGATGGGGGTCAGCGTCGACACCTTGCGGCGCTGGGTCGACGGCGGACGGCTGGCCGCCGAACGGGACGAGCAGGGGCGCCGGATCATTCCGGGCCCGGCGCTCGCCGCGTTCGCCCGCGAGGTCGCCACCAGCGCGGAGCGCGACCACCCCGGCTCCTCGGCGCGCAATCGCTTCTCGGGCATCGTCACCGAGGTGATCCTTGGCGATGTGTCCGCGCAGGTGGAGATCCAGGCGGGGCCGTTTCGCGTGGTGTCCATGATCAGCCGGGAGTCGGCGGAGGAGCTGAAGCTGGAGCCCGGAGTTCCGGCCGTCGCCGTGATCAAGTCGACCAACGTGGTCGTGGAAACCCCGTGAACACACGCGCCGAGGGCGGCAGTGGCGGCAGAAGCCGCGGAAGCGGCAGTGGCAGTGGCAGAGAGGGAGAGACAGACCCTATGACGACCCGTTCCGTATCCGGACCCCGATCGCGACCCCGAGCCCGTTGGACCCTCCGTGCGGTGGGCGGCTTCGCGCTCGCCGCCGTGGCGCTGACCGCCTGCTCCTCCGGCGACTCGGACGGCGCCGACGACTCCTCCACCAAGTCCTCGTCCGGCTCCTCCTCCAAGAAGCTCTCCGGCACGGTGACCGTGTTCGCGGCGGCCTCGCTGAAGGAGAGCTTCACCTCGCTGGGCAAGACCTTCGAGAAGGAGCACCCCGGCACCAAGGTCTCCTTCAACTTCGGCGGCAGCGACGCCCTCGCGGCCAGCATCACCTCCGGCGCGCCCGCCGACGTCTTCGCCGCCGCCAGCCCGAAGACCATGAAGACCGTCACCGACGCCAAGGACTCCAAGGGCGCCCCGGCCACCTTCGTCCGCAACCAGCTCGAGATCGCGACCCTCCCCGGCAATCCGAAGAAGATCGCCACGCTGAAGGACCTCACCCGCTCCGGGCTGAAGGTCGCGCTGTGCGCCAAGGAGGTGCCCTGCGGGGCGGCGGCCCAGAAGGTGCTGGACGGGGCCGGGCTGAAGCTCACCCCGGTCTCGTACGAGCAGGACGTCAAGGGCGCCCTGACGAAGGTGCAGTTGAAGGAGGTGGACGCCTCCGTCGTCTACAAGACCGATGTGAAGGCGGCGGGCGGCAAGGTCACGGGTGTGGAGTTCCCCGAGTCGAAGAAGGCGATCAACGACTATCCGATCGCCCTGCTGAAGAACGCCCCCAACGCCGAGGCGGCCACCGCCTTCATCGACCTGGTGAAGTCCGCGCAGGGCCAGAAGGTGCTCGGCCAGGCCGGTTTCCTCAAGCCGTGACGGAGCCGAAGGCGGGGGCGGAGCGGAAGGCCGGGACCGAGCCGAGGGCGGGGGCGCAGCCGAGGGCGGGGGCGGAGCGGAAGGCCGGGACCGAGCCGACAGAGGTCCTGGGTGGCGGCGGCACCCGGCCGTGGCTCGGCACCCCCCGCCTCCGGACGGGCACCCCGCTGCCGCTGCTGCTGCCCGCCCTCGTCGGCCTGGTCTTCCTGGTGCTCCCGCTCCTGGCGCTGCTGGTCCGGGCGCCCTGGCGGAGCCTGCCCGACCAGCTGACCAGTGTCGCGGTGTGGCAGGCGCTGCGGCTTTCGCTGATCACCGCGACCGCCGCCACCGCCGTGGCGCTGGTGCTGGGCGTGCCACTGGCCTGGCTGCTGGCCCGCGCCCGCTTCCCCGGCCGCCGGCTGGTGCGCGCCCTGGTGACCCTGCCGCTGGTGCTGCCGCCGGTGGTGGGCGGTGTGGCGCTGCTGCTCGCACTGGGCCGTAACGGGATCGTCGGCCGCTGGCTGGACTCGGCGTTCGGCGTCACCCTGCCGTTCACCACGGCGGGGGTGGTGGTCGCGGAGGCGTTCGTGGCGATGCCGTTCCTCGTGATCAGCGTCGAGGGCACACTGCGGGCGGCCGATCCCCGCTACGAGGAGGCCGCCGCCACGCTCGGCGCCTCGCGCTTCACCGCCTTCCGGCGCGTCACCCTGCCGATGGTCGCGCCGGGCGTGGCGGCCGGGGCGGTGCTGGCCTGGGCGCGGGCGCTGGGCGAGTTCGGCGCCACGATCACCTTCGCGGGCAACTTCCCCGGCCGTACGCAGACGATGCCGCTGTCGGTCTATCTCGCGCTCCAGAGCGATCCGGCCGCCGCCATCGCGCTCAGCCTCGTCCTCCTCGCCGTCTCCATCGCGGTCCTGGCCGGACTGCGCGACCGCTGGATGGCCGTCTCATGACCACGGACACTTCCCCCACCGAGGAGGCCGTGCTGCGCACCGATGGCCTCGACGCCCGTCTCCTCGTGGACCGCGGCACCTTCCGGCTCGATCTGCGGCTGTCCGCCGCGCCCGGTGAGGTGCTCGCCCTGCTCGGGCCCAACGGCGCGGGCAAGACCACCGCGCTGCGCGCCCTGGCCGGGCTCACCCCGCTCACCGCCGGGTCGCTGCGGCTGGACGGCCGGACCCTGGAGGAGCCGGAGAGCCGGGTGCGGGTGCCGACCGAGGACCGCCCGGTCGGCGTCGTCTTCCAGGACTATCTGCTCTTCCCGCATCTCACCGCGCTCGACAACGTGGCCTTCGGCCCGCGCTGCCACGGAGTGCCCAAGGCGGAGGCCCGCGCCCAGGCCGCCGAGTGGCTGGAGCGGATGGGCCTGACCGACCGCGCGGGCGCCAAACCCCGCGCCCTGTCCGGCGGTCAGGCCCAGCGGGTCGCCCTCGCCCGCGCCCTGGCCACCCGGCCCCGGCTGCTCCTGCTGGACGAGCCGCTCGCCGCGCTGGACGCCCGCACCCGCCTCGACGTGCGCGCCGGACTCCGCCGCCATCTGGCCGACTTCGAGGCGGTGGCCGTCCTGGTCACCCATGACCCGCTGGACGCGATGGTGCTGGCCGACCGGCTCGTGGTGGTCGAGGAGGGCCGTATCGTCCAGGAGGGCACTCCGGCGGACATCTCCCGCCGCCCCCGCACCGACTACATCGCCAGCCTCGTCGGCCTCAACCTCTACCAGGGCCGCGCCGACGGCCACACGGTACGGCTCGACGGGGGCGCCGCCATCACCACCACCGAGGACCTCACCGGCCCGGTCTTCGTCGCCTTCCCACCCGCCGCGGTCACCCTCCACCGCGACCGGCCCGACTCCAGCGCACGCAACCTGTGGCGGCTGGAGGTCTTTGGCCTGGAGTCCCACGGCGACCAGATCCGCGTCGACCTCACCGGCGAACTCCCCCTCCTGGCCGACCTCACGACGGCGGCGGTGGCCGAACTGTCCCTCCACCCGGGCCGCCAAGTCTGGGCCACCCTCAAGGCCACCCAGACCCACGCGTACCCGGCCTGAGCCGGGCCGGCACAGGCCGGCTCAGGCCGGACCTGAGCCGGGCCGGCACACCTACGCGCCATCGGAGCCGTCCCCGCAGAGCGGCCGGCACACCCACAGCTCAACCTCCCGGGTCCTGCTGCCACAGGTCCACTCGACCGTCCCGAGCAACTGATCCGCGAGCAGCCGCCGCTCGCACAGCGCACAGTCCCAGCCCTCCAGCTGAGGCCCGGTCAGCGTGTCCGGATCCGGCAGCTCGATGCCACGCGCTGCCGCGAGCGACTGCCGGGCAACTGGACGGCCGTCGGTCACCGGCCGTCCCCCGCACCGATGCCCAGCTCGGCGACGGCAGCCCGGACCAGCGCCTCGCGGAGCCGGTTGGCATCCGTGAGGTATCGCCCCGGCCCGAGCGGGACGCGCCAATGCAGATACGGCCCGCTGGTGCGGTCGCTGGGCGGAACGCCGATGTACGAGGTCTCAACGCGGCCCGAACCGAGCGTCTGAACCTGCCGGACGCGGCGCCAGTACTGGGCGCTTCCAGGGCGGATGAGCCAGTACACGAGGTTGTAGTCGGCGATGACGGCACCGGTCGCCCCACCGAGTAAGGCCAGGGCCCGCTCACCGAGGCCCGCGGGGGCGCGTACGGCGTCCCAGTGCGGGCCGACCAGGACCATCTCTACGTCGGCGCCGCTCGGCGGCGCCCATGGTTGGGCATGGGGATTTGTCAGCACGTTCGCCCCCGTGTCATCGAAGAAGGTTCTTGGGCACACGTTGAGATTGGCCGTGTGACATCGATCACGGGATAACCGGCGGGTGTTACCGAAGCGGTAATACGCTCGTTCTCTGCTCGGTACGAGCATTGCTTGCGCCTACGACCCACCGGAAGTTGGCACCATGGACGCCACCACGCCCGGACTGCTCGCTCCAGACGTCCTTGACCGGGATGACCTGCGCCGAGCCTTGGAAGAGCATGACTTCGCCGCAGCTTTCTCCCTGATCAAGAAGTGGGGCGGACTGTCCCAGAACCGGATCGCCGCGGCCTGTCGACTCACCCCCGGCAAGGTCTCCACGATCATGAACGGATCCAGCAGAGTCACCTCCATCGAGGTCATCCGCCGGATCTCGGACGGGCTGCGCATCCCGGGGCACCTCGTGGGTCTTTCGCCCCGACCGTGGGAGAGCGGGAACGCTCTACTGGACAAACAGCGGACGCCCGGCTCCGACACACGGCAACCAGGTACCGACGCCGTACCGTGGCGGCCCGACGCCACCGCTGGTATGGCCGCCGATCTGACCAGGAGCGATCTCGTGATGGACCGCCGAGCCGCGACGCGTGCCATTGCTGGCGCCGCCGTCACCGGCGCACCACTTCTCGACGCTCTCGACGGCTGGCGCACACCAGCCGCCACCGATGACCGAGCGCGCCGCCCCGGCCGTCTGGGCGCACGCGAAGTGGATGAGCTGGAGTCCACCGCCCGCGCCTTCCGGAAGTGGGGCCGCACCGGCGGAGGCGGGCTCCGCAGAAAGGCCGTCGCCGGGCAACTTGCCGAGGTAGCCGCCGCTCTCGAGGAGCACCAGGCCCCAGCCATCGAACAGCGCCTCTACCGTGTCATGGCCCAACTCGCGGGCACCGCAGCCTCGATGGCCTGGGACGTCGGCCAGCAGCGCCGCGCCCAGGACTACTACCGCCTGGCGCTCCGCGCAGCCCACGCGGGCGCTGACACCGAATTCGGTGCCAATGTGCTGGCCGGGATGGCCAGGCAGATGCTGTACCACGACCAGCCGCATGACGCCCTCGAACTCATCCGGCTCGCCCAGGATGGAGCGCGCCGCACAGCGGGCCCGAGGCTGCGGGCGATGCTCCACACACGGGAGGCGTGGGCCCTGGCGTGCATGGACCGGCCATCCGGTTTCCGACGTGCGACCGGGCAGGCTGCCGAAGCGCTCAGCGACGCCGGACGACCCGACAGCGAGCCCTACTGGATCGGCTACTTCGACGACGCCGAACTCGCCGGGGTCACCGGCGGCAGGCTCCTGGACATGGCCCGCTCAGACCCGCGTAGCTACGCCGGCCAAGCCGCCGACCACATCCGTACTGCCCTGGACCGGCGCGGCCCTGAGGCTGGACGTGGCCACGCTCTGGACTGGATCGGACTGGCAGAGTGCGCCTTCCTGCTGGGCGACCTCGGCAGCGCCGCCGACTACTCTCGTCGCGCTGTAGAGGTCGCGTCCGATCTGCTCTCCGGGCGCGTGCGCGCACAGCTGGCGCAGCTGTACCCGTACACGGTGGGGGACGGCGTGCCGCGGGCCGTCACCGAAGTGCGTGTCGGTATCCGTACTCTGCTGACCACCTGATGAGGAGGCGATGGCCCTGATGACGACGATCGCTGTGACCGGGCATATGGATCTCACCGACGCGTCGGTGCCGCTGGTCCGAGGGGAGTTGGACAGGCTCCTGGGCGCCTACGAGCCCGTCGGTCTGGTCGGTGTGTCATGCATCGCCAAGGGCAGTGACAGCTTGTTCGCCGACGCGGTCCTGGCGGTCGGCGGGCGGCTGGTCGTGGTGATTCCGTCGCGGGACTACCGGCGGGCCAAGGTCAAGCCGGACCACGCCGAGACCTTCGACCGCCTTGTGGAGGCCGCGGACGAGGTGCTGGTGATGCCGCATGAGACGGCGAACCGGCAGGCGTACGAAGCCGCGAACGCCGTGCTGCTGGAGCGTGCCGACCGGTTGATGGCGGTGTGGGACGGGCGGCCGCCCTCCGGTAAGGGCGGTGGTACGGCGGACGTGGTGGAGCAGGCGCGTGGGGCGGGCGTGCCCGTGGATGTCGTCTGGCCGGACGGGGTTTCCCGGCGGGCCTGACGATCCACCCGGGCATCCACCTGGGCATCCACCCGGGCCTCGACGTGTGAGCTTCTGAGGCCGGACCTGTGCGTATTCGCGCTGGACCGGGCCCGGTTGGGGGATGCTGGGGGCATGAGGCAGGGGGAGCCCGGGGAGGGCGAGCGCTTTGCGCGGCGGGCCGCGTGGCGCCGGTACGTCGTCGCGTCCGTAGTGAGCACTGTGGCCGTCGCGGTGGCGGTCACCCATGTGCTGGCGCCGGATCTGAAGATCGACAACGTCACCGTGGCGCTCCTGGTGGTGGCCGTCGTGCCCTGGCTGCGCGATCTGCTCAACAGCATCGAGCTGCCGGGCGGGGTCCGCCTGGAGTTCAAGGAGGCGGTCGAACGGCGCATCGAGGCCGCAGAGCGCATCGCCGACGCCGCCCTCGTCGGAAGCGGCGACGACGGGCCGGAAGCTGACGGTGCCACCGTGCTGCGGGACGTGCGCCGGCTGGCCGCCGAGTATCTTGAGGTGCGTGGGTCCATGAGCAGTGGGTCCGCCCGTACGCAGCGCATGAACGGCATCTTCGCGCGGCTGGTGCGCGCCACTCAGCGACTCGCGGACCCCGACTTGGACGGCTGGCTCACCTCCCCGGACGGCGGTCTGCGGCTGGCGGCGTACGCGCGGCTGTACGCGGTGCCGGACGCGGACGCGCTGGCCGCCCTCGCGGACGCCGTCGTCAAGGAGCCGCTCGCGTTCAGTCAGTACTGGGGCATCCACGCGCTCGACAAGGTCGTGGACGCGGTTGGGGCCGAGGATGTGCCGCCGGGGGTCGTCCGGCGCCTGGAGGACTGCCGACCGCGCGGCGGCGACCGGGTGGCCCTGCTGCGGCGTCTGATCGCCAAGCTGCACGGGCTTCGGTAGCGCCGGGCTCTGCGGCCTTTGGTGCGCCGACCTCCACGTTCCGGTTGCGGCTTCCGACGGGTCCGGCCCTCCGGTCGCGGCTGCCGGTGGGAGCGCCACCGCTACCGGCAGGGGTGACGGGCCCGCGCGGCGCGCTCACTCAGCCGTGATGACCACCTTCCCGAAGTGCCCGCGCCCCGCGAAATACCGGTATGCGGCGGGCGCCTCCGTGAAGGGGAAGGCGCGGTCGATGGTGGGGCGCAGGCGGTGGTGCTCGATGGCGCGGTTCATCTGCTCGAACATCTCGCGGCTGCCCACGAACATCCCCTGGAGCGTGATGCCCTTGCGCAGCACCGCGGACGGGTCGGCCACGCCGTCCTGGGCCAGGACGCCGATGAGGCTGATCCGGCCCCCTACGCGTACGGCGTCCAGCGACTGCGGCAGGGTGCCCGGACCGCCCACCTCCACGACGTGGTCGACGCCGCCGCCGGTCGCCTCGGCCACCAGCCGGCCCCACTCGGGGGTACGGGCGTAGTTCACGCCGTCCGCGGCGCCCAGGGTGCGCAGCCGTTCTAGCTTGGCGTCGTCGCTGGAGGTGGCGAACACACGGGCCCCGCCGAGCGCGGCGAACCGCAGGGCGAACAGTGACACCCCGCCGCTGCCCATGGTCAGCACCGTCTGGCCGGGGGTGAGCCCGCCGGTGACCGCCACCGCGTGCCAGGCGGTCACGGCGGCGCACGGCAGCGTCGCGGTCTCGGCGGAGTCCAGATGGGCGGGGGCGGCGACCAGGGCGTCCTGGTCGAAGAGGACGTACTCGGCGAGCACCCCGTCGGCCGGGCCGCCCAGCACGCCCGCCGTCTTCCGCGCGGTGGGCGGGCCGGAGATCCAGCCGGGCATGAAGACACCGGCGACCCGGTCCCCCTCCCGCCACCGGGTGACGCCGGAACCGGCGTCCACCACCTCGCCCGCCCCATCGGACACCGGCACCGCGTCCGGCTTCAGGGCGCGCCCGTAGGTGCCCGAGGCGATCATCAGGTCCCGGTAGTTGAGCGACCAGGCCCGCATCCGGACCAGCACCTCGCGCGGGCCGGGGGCGGGCACCTCGCGCTCGTCGAGGCGGAGTGCGTCCACGCCGGTGAGGCGCGGCAGGTGGTAGTAGCGCGTCTTCATCACACCGTTCCTCACACGGTCGACGGGATCGGGACGGCCTGCCCGCTGACCCGCACCCGGGGGTCGCCGGGCGTGACGTCGAGCAGGAGGTCGCTGGGACGGCCCATGTCCTCGCCCTGGCGGATACGGACCCGGGTCGGGCCGTCGACCAGGCCGAGTACCCGCAGATAGCCGCCGAAGGCGGCCGCCGCGGCACCGGTGGCCGGGTCCTCGACGACCCCGCCGACGGGGAACGGGTCGCGGGCGTGGAAGACGAAGCCCTGCGCGGGGCTGTCGGCGGGGCCGTTGGCGAGGCCGCCCGTGGAGTCGTCCGCGGGGCCGTTCGCGGTGCCGTTCGCGAAGTCGTTGGCGAAGTCGTTCGTGGGGCCGTCCGTAGAGCTGTCCCTGGAGCCCTCCGTGGGGCCGCCCGGGGGGCCGTTCGCGGGGCCGTTCGCGGAGTCCTTCGCGGGTCCGCCCGCGGAGGCGTCCGCGGTCTCGCGCCACACCAGATGCACCGTGGTCCAGCCGCGCCGCCGCATCACCGCCTCCAGCGCGTCGTAGTCGTAGTCGAGGTCCGCCAGCCGCTCGCGGGTGGCGGCGGCGAGGACGAGGTGGTCGTTGCCCGCGTAGGCGACATGCGGGGGCAGGGCCAGGTCCAGGTCGTCCGCGGACCAGCGCAGCGCCGCGAGCGTCGGCCCGATCTCCGTGCCCGGGTCGGCGGGGCGGGACCGCGTGGGCACGCTGGTGAGCGTGGCACGGGGCGGGCCGTCGCCGTCGGCCGTGGTCTCGACGCGGATCTCGCCCGAGGCGGTGTCGAAGACCAGCTCACCGGGGCCGTCGCGCTCGGCGAGGGCCACGGCCGTGGCGATGGTGGCGTGCCCACAGAAGGCGACTTCGGCGAGCGGGCTGAAGTACCGCAACCGGTAGCGGCGCGCGTCCTCGTCCCCCTCGTCTACCTCGCCGCCCCCGGCCACCCGATGGCCGGACACGAGGTGGGCTGGGACGAGCTGGCCGGGCAGAGCTTCTTCGTCCACGAACAGGGCTGCTCCTACAGCGACCACCTCGTCCGCACCCTGCTCACCCTCCCGGGCCTGCCGCCCCGCCTCACCCGGTTCGGCAGCATCGAGGCCGCCCGCTCCTGTGTCGCGGCGGGCCTTGGCCTGACGCTGCTCCCCCGTGCCACGGTGGAGCGCCAGCTCGCCGACGGCCAGCTGGCGGAGGTACACGGCCCGCCCATCCCGCCGGTTCCCGTCCAGCTCACCCGCCACCGGCGCCGCTGGACCAGTCCGGCGGCACGGGCGGTGGCGGACGAGTTGACGCGGCTGCTCTCGGCGGGCTGACGCGGCGGCTCGCGGCGTGAGCTGTGCGTCAGGCGAACGCCGGAGAACGCCGGACGAACGCCTGACGCGAGCGTCGGACCGGCGTCAGACCAGCGTGACGCCGTCGTGGGCGCGGATCGCCGGTGGGGTGGTGGCGTCGAGGGCGTCCAGGACGCGTACGGCGTACGCCTCGTCGGCGAGGTCGGGGACCTCGGCGCGGGTGGCCCAGCGCCAAGCGCGGGTGCGGGGGCCGGTGACGGGGGTGCCGTCGAGGGCCGCACAGCGGAAGACGAGGGAGACGGTGAGGTCGTTCATGTCCTTGTAGACCCCGGTGAGCGCGGCCGGGAGCGCGATCTTGACGCCCGTCTCCTCGAGGATTTCGCGCTGGAGGGCGTCGGGGGCGGTGCTCTCGGGGTCGAGCGCACCGCCCGGCGGCTCCCAGGTGCTGCCGTCGCGCCGTTTGATCAGCAGCGCTCGGCCGCGTTCGTCCACGATGACTCCGGCGACGCTGACGCGGTGCGGGCGGTCAGTTGTCACGTTTCTCGGCCCTCTCGGCCGGCTCGCTGGCGGCCGAGTCCTTCGAGTCTTCCGAGCCCATGGAGTCTTCCGAGCTCTTCGACTCCTCCGGCTCCTTCGAGTCTTCCGAGTCCGCCGAGTCCTCGAAATACGCGTCGAGCACTACGTCGAGCTCCGCCGTCCACTCCTTGAGGAGCCTTCGGGCCGGTGCCTCGACATCGGCCGTGTACCAACGCCGGTTGGTTGTATAGACCGTGATGCCGAACCGCTTCCCGAACCGCGGGGTGTCGACCTCCACCGCACCGATCTCGTCCCATCCGAACTCGGCCTTCTCGCCGTCGAGTTCGAACGTGACGCCACCGCGCTCAGCGCGGATCACACCGCGCCGGTCGGACACCTCGAAGACGGCCCCGCCGTCCTCGTCCGCGCCGTTCTCGCGGTCCTCGTCCGCGCCGTTCTCGCGGTCCTCGTCGGACGCGACGTCACTCGTCGTATCGGCTCCGCCGTCGACATCGCCGTCGGCGTCGGCGTCGGACTCCGCCTCGGCGTCGACGCCCTCGTCCTCGTCGGGCTCGTCCTCGGCCGTGACTTTCTCCGGCGGCCGCTCTGCTGCCTTGTCCGGGGTGTCCTCCTCCACATCGGCAGGGCGCGGGGACGTCAGGCCGGGGACATACCCCGGATCCGTCCCGGCTGTGTGAATGGGCGGGATGATCGGTCCAGTGCTCTGCTCCACGGCGGGAAGTATTGCGGATAAACCTGTGCCGCCGACAGGCAACCCCGCTCCCAATCGAGCAGACACGGAAAAGCCGCAGGTTACGCGGAGCCGATTTCGGCGCGGGCCGTAGCGGCGGCCCGGCGCCGCACGCCTTTACTGTCCCTTTACTATGGGTGTGGGGACACTTGACCTACCGGCGCCTTCCCGGCGCCCTCCCAGCGCCCCACAAGCGCACACAAGCGCCCCGCCAGCACCCTCCGAGCGATGAAGGAGCACCAGACCCGCAATGGGTGAACCTCCCAGTACCACCCGTGCCACCCCCCACCCGCCCCGCACTGGGGCGCCCCTGATCAGCTCGATCAGCTCGATCAGGGAGACGGGCGTGGCACGGTGACCGCGACCCTGCTGCTGCTTCTCGCGCTGGCCCTCACACTCGCCTGCGCGGTCTTCGTGGCCGCCGAGTTCTCCCTCACCACCGTCGAACGCGGCGACCTGGAGCGCGCCGCCGAAGCCGGTGAGCGCGGGGCCGACAGCGCGCTCACGGCGGTGCGTCGGCTGACGTTCCAGCTCTCCGGGGCCCAATTGGGCATCACCGTCACCTCCTTGGTGATCGGCATGCTCGCCGAGCCCTCGCTGGCCGTTCTCCTGGAGAGCCCGCTCACCGCGGCCGGCCTGCCCGAGGGCGCGGCGTCGACGGCCGCGGTGGTGCTGGGCGTGGCCGTGTCCACGGTGGTGCTGATGGTCGCCGGAGAGCTGGTGCCCAAGAACTGGGCCATCTCCCGCCCCCTGCACGTGGCCAAGGCGGTCGCCGCCCCGCAGCGCGCCTTCACCGCCGCCTTCGCCCCGCTGATCCACCACCTCAACAACACGGCCAACCGTCTGGTGCGCCGCCTGGGCCTGGAGCCCGCCGAGGAGCTGGCCTCCGCCCGTACCCCGGACGAACTGGTCGCGCTGGCCCGCCACTCGGCCGCCGAGGGCGCGCTGGAGCAGGACGCGGCCGAGCTGTTCGTCCGTACGCTCCACCTGAGCGAGCTGACCGCCGAGAACGTGATGACCCCACGCGTGGACGTCCAGGCGCTGGAGGCCCACGCCACCGCCGCCGACGCCGCCAACCTCACCCTGGCCACCGGGCGTTCCCGCCTCCCCGTCTACCGCGACAGCCTGGACGAGGTGGTCGGCACCGTGCACATCCGCGATGTCCTCGCCCTCGACGCCGCCCGCCGCGCCACCACCCCCGTCACCGACCTGGCCACGCCCCCGCTCCTGGTCCCCGACAGCCTCCCGGTGGACCGGCTGCTGGACCGGCTGCGCGGCGCGCGCACCATGGCCGTCGTCATCGACGAGTACGGGGGCACGGCGGGGGTCGCCACCCTGGAGGACATCGTCGAGGAGGTCGTCGGCGACGTCCGCGACGAACACGACACCGATGAGGCCCCCGGCCTGGTGCCCCTCGGCCCCGGCGCCTGGGAGGCGGACGGCGGCGTACGGCTGGACGAGCTCACCGGCATCGGCCTGACCGCGCCCGAGGGCCCGTACGAAACCGTCGCGGGCCTGCTGGCCACGGCCCTGAGGCGCATCCCGGCGGCCGGGGACACCTTCGAGACCGACGGCTGGCAGCTCACGGTCCTGAAGGTGGACCACCACCGGGCCGACCGCGTACGGATCACCGAGATCACCGAGATCACCGAGATCACCGAGATCGCCGAGATCACCGAGGGTGCGCGGCGCGCCGAGACCACCAAGAACGAGGAGACCGCCAAGAGCGCGGAGACCCCCGAGACCCCCGAGACCCCCGAAACCCCGAAGACCCCCGAAACCCCGAAGACCCCCGCAACCCCCGAGGCCCCCCGATGACCGTCCTCCAACTCGCCATCGGCGCCCTCACCCTCCTCACCAACGCCTTCTTCGTCGGTGCCGAATTCGCCCTGATCTCCGTGCGCCGCAGCCAGATCGAGCCGCGTGCGCAGGCGGGGGAGAAGCGGGCACGCGGTGTGCTGTGGGCGCTGGAGCACCTGTCCGCGCTGATGGCCACGGCCCAGCTCGGCATCACCATCTCCTCCCTCGTCCTGGGCGCGGTCGCCGAACCGGCCATCGCCCATCTGCTGGAGCCGGTCTTCGACGCCGTCCATGTCCCGCACGCCCTGGTGCATCCGATCGCGTTCGTCCTCGCGCTCACGGCGGCCACGTATCTCCACATGCTCATCGGCGAGATGGTCCCCAAGAACATCGCCCTCGCCGCCCCCGAGCGCACCGCGCTCCTCCTCGGCCCGCCGCTGGTGGCCCTCACCCGCCTCCTGCGCCCCGTCGTCTTCGGCGTCAACGCCTTCGCCAACGGCGTGCTGCGGCTGCTGAAGGTCGAGCCCAAGGACGAGATCGAGTCGGTCTTCACGGACGCCGAGCTGATCCGGCTGGTACGGGACTCCAGCGACGCCGGGCTGCTCGGCACGTCCGGCGGCGACCGGCTGCGCGACGCCCTGGAACTGGGTACCCGGCGGGTCGGCGACATCCTCGTCCCGCTCGACGCGATGGTCACCGTCGACCACCGCGTCACCCCCGCCCGACTGGAGCGCGCGGCGGCCGCCTCCGGCTACTCACGACTCCCGGTCACCGGCCCCGGCGGCGCCATCCTGGGCTACCTCCACATCAAGGACACCCTCGGCATCACCGACCGGGACCGTCCCTTCCCCCGCACCGCCGTGCACACCGTCCCCCGCGTCCACGCCGAAACCCCGCTGGACGACACCCTCACCACCCTGCGCGCCACCGGCGCCCACCTGGCCGCCGTGTCGTCCGACACCGGCACGGTCCTGGGCTTCGTCACGATGACGGACGTCCTGGGAGAACTCGTGGGCGCGGCTCGGACGTAGCGACGTCGAACGAGCAACGTAGCGGGACCTGCGGACAAAAAGGACGGACAAGATAGGCGAGACGGGCAAGACGGAAAAGGCAGATCAGGGTGAGGGCCGGGCCGAGGGCCGGTCCGGGCGCATGGAGAACACCGTGTCCCCGGCCATCGCCACGATCGCGTCCTTGACGAGCAGCACCCTCGGCTCCGTGTCCTGCGCCGCGGTCCCGGGGTCCTCCAGCGCGGATGTGCGCCACGCCTCCTTGCCGTCGTCCACGTTCAGCGCCAGCAGACGGCCGAAGCGGTTGGCGAAGTACAGCTTCCCGTACCGCCTGGACAGCACGGGCGCGGACAGGCTCTCCGTCTCCGTCGCACGCTGCCACAGCTCCCGGCCGCTGTCCGCCGCCACCGCGGTGACCATCCCGTTGGGACGGACGAAGTAGACGGTGCCGTGCAGCAGGGTCGGCTTGCCGAGCACCGGGCGCCGCAGCGGGATCCGCTTGATCTCGCCGGTGCGCGGATCGACCCGCACCATGGCCTTGTACGGGCGCTCGTACCCCGAGTCGTACACCTCCTTCGTGGTCTGCGCCACCACGAACAGCGGCTTGCCCTGGATCGCGCCGACGGTCAGCGTCTTCTCCGGAAGGGTGGTGAGCGTGTGCTGTGTGCCGTCGGAGGGGTCGAGCCGCAGCAGGTCGTACGGGCCCTCGGCGGCCAGGCCGTGGGAGTCGGTGGGCGCGCACATGCCGTACGGCGCGCCGCCCAGCACCGTCGGCTCGCAGAACTTCCCCTCCGGCGTGGGCGACTGCCACAGCGGCTCGCCCGACGCCCCATAGGCGATGAGCTGTCGGCTGTCCGACGACAGCGTCAGCACCCCGCCGCGGAACGGTCGCACCGTCGCGGATTCGCTGATCCGCCTCTCCCACCGCTGCTTCTCGGTGGCGGCGTCCAGGGCCACCACCGACCGCCGGCCGTCCTGCGACTCCCGGTAGCCGTAGACGATTCCGTCCCGTACGCCGATCGGCGGCGCCGCCTGGGGGCGGAAGCTCCAGCGCCACTTGACGCGGCCGTTGGCGGCGTCGACCTTGGCGATCGTGAACCCGTTTCCACCGCAGTACAGGGTCCGGCCGCTCTCCGAGACACATCCGGGCTCGTTGTAGACGAGGGGCGGCCCTTCGGTCTCGACCCGCAGATCCGTCCGCCACGGCCGCCAGCCCGCGGGGAGCGACGCGGGCGGCAGGGAGTGCGCGGTGGTGGTGGACGGGTCGCCCGACGACTCCCCCCTGTCCGGGGCGAAGACCGCCGCCGCGACGCTCAGCCCGGTGACGCCCAGGGCCACCCCGACGGTGGTGACGACGAGCCGCCGCCGGGCTCCCCGCGCCGGTCGGGTGTGCTCTGTCTCGGGCGGCGGGGAGACGGGAGGACGCCCGGCGCCGGCCGTTGCGGGGCCGTCGACAGTCGCGGGGCCGTGATCCGTGGTCGCGGGGCCGTGGGCCGCCCCAGGGCCGTGAGCCGTAGTCCCGGGGCCGTGGGCCGTACTTGCGGGGTGCGGCGTGACCGGGCCATGGGCCGTCCCGGGCCCCGGCCCCCCGGCAGACGCCCCCTCAACCCCCGCCGCTTCCCCGCCTTCCCCACCTTCCCTGCCTTCGCTGCCTTCCCCGCCTTGGCCGCTCACCCGCTCCGCCGCCGGGAAGTCCGGCAGCGCGCGCAGCACGCGGTGGAGTTCCTCCAGCTCCGGCCGGGCCTCCGGCGCCTTGGCCAGACAGCGCTCGGCGATGACCCGCAGCGGTTCAGGCACCCCCTCCAGCGTCGGATGTTCGTACATCACCTGGTAGCCCGACAGGTAAGGGCTGTCGGACTCGAACGGACTGCTGCCCCGCGCCGCGAACACCAGCAGCGACCCCAGCGAGAACACGTCCGACGCGGCCGTCACCCCCCGCGGGCTGCGCAGTTGCTCCGGCGACATGAACGGCGGGGTGCCGAGCACCCGTCCGATGGTGACGGTGAGCGTCTGGCTGTCGACGGCGCGGGAGATGCCGAAGTCGATGACGCGCGGCCCGTCCTCGGCCATCAGGATGTTGGCGGGCTTGAGGTCCCGGTGCACCACCCCGGCCCGGTGGATGTCGCGCAGCGCCTCGACCAGTCCGAGGCCGAGCGTCCGCAACTCCCGCCCGTTCAAGGGGCCGTTCTTCCGTACGACCTCGGAGAGGGTGCTCCCCGGTACGTACAGCGTGGCCATCCACGGCCGGTCGGCCTCCGGATCCGCGTCCACCACGGGGGCGGTGAACGCACCGCTCACCCGCCGCGCCGCCGCGACCTCCTGCCGGAAGCGGGTCCGGAACTCCTCGTCCCGCGCGTACTGCTCATGGACCAGCTTGATCGCGACCTGCCGCCCCGAGGCCGCACGCGCGAGATAGACGACGCCCATGCCGCCCTGCCCGAGCCGGTCGACCAGGGCATAGCCGCCTATGGATTCCGGATCCCCGGTGGCCAGCGGCATCGCCGATCCCCTCTCCCGCGCCTCTCCCGCGCCGTCTCCGCGTCTTGAACGGCCGTACCGGAGACCACATTAGGTCGGTCGCGGGCATCGGCGGACCAAGTGGCCGATGACGTGGCGGAACGGTGACCTCCGGTACGCCCGGCGATGCGTTAGCGCGGCGTTAGCGGAACGGCGTCGGGGCGGCAGCGTTGCGTCAGCGGACCAAGGAAAACTCATAGTCACACCGAGCCGGTGAGCACACCGGCCGGACCGCAGATCCGCAGACCGCAGATCCGCAGACCGTAGATCCGCAGACCGCGGACCCGCGGACCGCAGCTCCACACCCCGCGGCCACGCAGACCGCGGACCGCAGACCCACAGGAGGAACCCGCCATGTACACCACCGCCTTCCGCCGCGGCCGCACCGTCCGTACCATCGCCGCGTCGATCGTGGCCGTCGCCGCTCTGAGCCTGACCGCGGCGTGCGGCGGGGACGGCGACGGGGGTTCCGACAACGCGGGCAAGGCGAACTCGTCGGCCTCGGCGTCTTCGGGCGGACAGGACGCGGGCACCGAGAAGGGCACGGACGCGGCGAACGGCGCGGGTGAGTCGGGTACGGCGGACAAGGGCGGCAAGAGCGGCGCCGCGGACGTCAAGGACGCGAAGGCGCAGGCCCAGAAGCCCGGCGCGGCGTCCGACGACGAGCCGATCGGCGACTGCGACATCAACAAGACCGTCCTCTCCGTCCAGAACGTCAAGAACCCCATCAACCACATGCTGCTGAAGGCGACCAACGGGGCCGGTGTGGACTGCAAGCTGGTCGGCTACCCGAGCCTGAAGTTCGGCGCCGACGCGCAGGCCGCCACCCCGGTGAACGAGGACAGCAAGCCGCAGTCCGTCGTCGTGCTCGCCCCGGGCGAGAGCGCCTACGCGGGCATCACCACCTCCGCGGCGGACGGCTCGGGCGACGAGGGCAGCAAGATCGACTCGCTTGAGGTGTTCATCGACGGGAACGAGGACTCCGCCGAGGTCGAACTGCCCGGTGGCTCGGTCTTCGTCGACAGCGCCGCCCGGGTCACGTACTGGCAGACGGATCTCCAGGACGCCCTGTCCTGGTGAGACGCCCTGTCCTGGTAACGCGACGACGTAACGCGACAACGCTGCCACATGCAGACCGCGTACACATACATGAACCCTGTCTTGCATACGGGACGCCACCCCTGTGAGGATGAGGCGCGGCGCCGCCCACGCGGCGCACGCTGACGCACACATGGACCGGCACAAGGATGGGGGACGGATGGACATCGGTTCCGTCGCCCTGCTGGTGTCGGCCGGGGTGGCATCCGGACTCGCCGGTTCGATCGCGGGACTGGCCTCGCTGTTCAGCTATCCGGCGCTGCTCGCGGTGGGGCTGCCGCCGGTGGCCGCCAATGTGACCAACACGGTGGCCCTGTTCTCCAACACCGTCGGCACCGCGGCGGGCTCCCGCACCGAACTCCGCGGCCAGCGCGACCGCCTCCTGTGGCTGTGCGCCATCGCGGCCCTGGGCGGCGCGGTCGGAGCCGCCCTCCTGCTGGGAACGCCGTCCTCCGCCTTCGAGGCCGTCGTACCGTGGCTGATCGCCCTCAGCTCGGTACTGATCCTGGTCCGTGATCCGCTCCGCCGGCTCATGGCCTCCCGCGCACGCTCCGTCGCGCACCACACCGCCCGCCCCAGCCTCCCGCTGGCGTGCGCGGTCCTGCTGGTCGGCCTGTACGGCGGCTACTTCGGCGCGGCCTCGGGCGTTCTGATGCTGGCGGTGCTCTCGCTGTCCGCCACGGAACCCCTCCCGGTCACCAATGCCGTGAAGAACGTCGCCACGGGTGCCGCCAACATCGTGGCCGCCATCGCCTACGTCGCCGTCGCACCCGTGAACTGGGCCGCCGCCGTATCCCTCGGCCTCGGCGCCCTCCTGGGCAGTTCACTCGGCCCTCTGGTCGTCCGCCGTCTGCCGGAAACCCCACTCCGGATCGCCATCGCACTCGGCGGCCTCGGCCTGGCGATGTCCCTGTGGCGCTAACCCGCCGTCCCCGACTCCTCCGGGTAGAAGGTGATCAAGGTGGCGGTGCCATCCGGCGCGACGACGCGTACGGCCGCCTCCGGGATGTCCTCCGTGGCCACATCGACCTCGGTGGGATGCGACACCATGTGCCGCAGCACCACCGGATACCGCGGCGACTTCCCGCCCACGGCACCGATCACCGTGTCGTCCTTCGGGTCGTAGGCGAGGGAGGAGAAGGGCAGCCGCTCGGCCTCGTACTGATGCCCGACCGAGGGCTCCAGCACCTCGATGGTGGCGAGTTCGCCCTGGTGCTCGGCCGTGATCTGATCGAGTGTGGTCCGCCACTCTCCGCGATCGAACGCTGTGGAACCGGCCATCGCCGATCCTCCCTCCGCACTCGTGCCGCTGCTACGCCCCCTCCCACCCCCCCCCCCCCCCCCCCCCCCCCCCCCCCCCCCCCCCCCCCCGCCCACCCCCCCCCCCCCCCCCCCCCCCCCGCCCCCGCCCCCCCCCCCCCCGCCCCCCCCCCCCCCGCCCCCCCCCCCCCCCCCGGCCCCCCGC
>NZ_JANIIC010000100.1 GCF_024519315.1 Streptomyces malaysiensis subsp. samsunensis
AACCGCCTGACCGAGACGGGACCCGCCCCGACAACCGCCCGACGGAGACGGGACCCGCCCCGACAACCGCCCGACGGAGACAGAGCACGATCCGACAACCGCCTCACGGAGACGGGACCCGCCCCGACAACCGCCTCACGGAGACGGGACCCGCCCCGACAACCGCCTCACGGAGACGGGACGCGATCCGGCGGTCGACCTCCTGCTCAGCCCACCGGGACGGGCGCGTCCAGGGCCATGCGCCATTGGCCGACCACGGCCGCGTCGACCGGGCCCGACCACCCCGAGGGGCGGGCCGCGCCGCCGATGTGGAAGGCGTCGATCCTGGCGGCGCGCAGGGCGGGCAGGTGGTCGATGCGGAGCCCGCCGCCGACCATGACGCGCGGTTCGTAGCCCGGCGTACCGGCCCGCGCCGCTTCCTCGGCCAAGGTCGGCAGACCGTCGTCGACGCCGCGCGCCGCCCCGGCGGTGAGATATGTGTCGAGGCCGGGGACGTCGGCGAGCCGCTTGCGCAGCCCGTCACGGTCCGCGGCGCGGTCGATGGCCCGGTGGAAGGTCCAGCGGCTCTCGTCCACGCCGCCGCCCGCGCCCACGACCTCGGCCAGCGCGGTCACGGCGGCCAGGTCGACCCCACCGTCGTCGGTCAGGAAGCCCAGGACGAACTCGTCCGCCCCCTCCGAGTGCAGCACGGCGGCGGCCTCGCACAGCGCGTCGAACGCGGCGCTGTCCCCGGCCGCGAAGCCGTCGGACGCGCGGAGCATCACCCGCACCGGCAGGTCGACGGCCGAACGGACGGCGGCGAAGGTCTCACGGGACGGGGTGAGGCCATCGGCGGCGATGTCGGTGACCAGTTCGAGGCGGTCCGCCCCTCCGGCCTGTGCGGCGATCGCGTCCGCCGGGTTCAGGGCGATTACCTCGAGAATTGGTCTAGACATGCCCCACAGCTTGCCACACCGCACAAGAGGTCAAACCCGTACCCCACAATTGGCCCATGCCCGCACCCGCACCCGCCCGCCATCCGGCCCATGACGCGCTGCTCACCCGCTGGGCGGACCTCCTCACCACCGCCCGCGAAGCGACGACGGGAGCGAAGACTCCGTCTCCCGTTCCGTACGGCGAGGACCTCCTGACCCGCTGGGCCGAACCCCAGCGCCGCTACCACACCACCGACCACCTGCTCGCGGTCCTGGACCGGGTGGACGAGCTGCTGCCCCATGTCCAGGCCCCCGACCCCGCCGCCGTCCGCCTCGCCGCCTGGTTCCACGACGCCGTCTACCTCCCCGACCGCTCGACCAACGAGGAACGCAGCGCCCGCCTCGCCGAACGCGCCCTCACCGAGGCCGCCGTCCCGGCCCCCCGCACGGCCGAAACCGTCCGCCTCGTCCTCCTCACCCGCGACCACGACCCCGCCGAGGGCGACACCAACGGCGAAGTCCTCTGCGACGCCGACCTCGCCGTCCTGGCGGGCTCCCCCGAGGACTACGGCGCCTACGCGGCGGCGGTACGGGAGGAGTATGCCTTCGTCCCCGACGACACCTTCCGCGAGGGCCGCGCCAACGTCCTCCGCCACCTGCTGGGGCTGTCCCGCCTCTTCCGCACCCCGGCGGCCCACGACCGCTGGGAGGCCCCCGCCCGCCACAACATGACCACGGAGCTGGAACTGCTGGGTGCGTAATATGTGCCGTTCGTGGCTCTAGAGTTGACGGACCATCCGCGCACGCCAGGGGGCAGCATGGACGACAACGCGGTACACCTCGCTGACCAGGCACTCCCCTTCTGGGTCGAGGTGACCGAGGACGGCGACGACGACTCGATGGGCATCCCGGCGGCGGCAACCCCGAGCTACGGATGGTCCCGCTCGGCCCGCTGCGCAAGAATCTCGCCGCGACCGTCGACGCCCTCCAGCAGGTCTTCGCCGACGTCGCCGCCCGCGGCGGCACTCTCCCACTCGCGGAGGCCCAGCTGTCCTTCCAGGTCACCGCGAGCGGCGGCGTCCAGCTCATAGGCACCGGCCAGGTCCAGGGCACCCGAGGGCTCACCCTCACCTTCAAGCGCTCCTGAGGCCGCGCGGCGCACCATGACCACACGGCACAAGGCGCTGCTCATCGGCGCGAGCGACTACGACGAGTCGGGTATCCGCTCGCTCCCCTTCGTCCGCGACGACCTCGCACGGCTGTCCGCGGCCCTCACCGAGCGGGGCTTCCACTCGGCGGAGGTCGCGGAGTCCAAGCGCGGGATCACGCTCAACTTCGTCAAGGAGCAGGTCAGCCGGTTCCTGCGGGAGGCCAAGCGGGACGACACACTGTGGATCCTGCTCAGCGGGCACGGCCAGCACTACGAGGGCACCGACCATCTGATCCCCGAAGACGCCAGCTTCCACGTCCACCCCTTCGCCTCCAGCTGCGTCCCCATCGACTGGAGCAAGGAACTCAACGAGACGGCCGCCCTGCGGGCGGTCTTCCTCGTCGACGCCTGCCGGGAAGGCATCGAGCAGGACTCGATGGGCCCGGCGGGGATCGAGGGGTGGGCCAAGCGGAAGCAGGCCGACGCCCTGCGACGTGAGGTCGCGTATGTGTACGCCTGCTCACCGGGCCAGTTCGCGCTGTTCGTACAGGAAGGCGAGGCCGTCGGGGACGGCGTGGACGCCGGGACGTCACCGGGCGAGTCCTTCAGCCTCTTCTCCCGCGCCGTGTGCGACGTGGTGACCGATCTCCCGCACGCCATGCATCTGGCCGAATTCGAGGCCGCCGTACAGCAGCGCATCGCCGAACTGCACACCGCCTACCGCAAGTCCCGACCACTTCAGCTGATCCGCGTACGAACCGACGCCGAGAAGTCGGACTTCGCAGTGCTGCCCGGACCCGCCCGCGACGCAAGCGAGCACCCCTGGGTACGCGCGGTCGCCGGCCACCCGGCGTGGGAGCGGACCGACCCGGAGCTGTGCGCGGCGCGCGACGCGCTCAAGGAACTGTGCGTCGCGCAGGCGGGCCGGCTGGTCGAGGCGTACGAACGACGCGCCGCGGCACTGCGGGACGATCCATGGCATGACAGCGAGCTCGCCAAGCGCACCCACGACCGAATGGGCTTCCTACTCGGCAAAATGGGACGAGGTTCATGGCTGTCCCCGACCGAAGCGGCACTTCTGACACTGCTGCCTCTAGTCGCCCAGGCAAGCCGGGTACAGGAAGTCGCACGGCGTCTGGCCTCCGCTTCCCCCGATGGGGCCCCGGCGCCGGATGCCACCGGCGGCGGCTTGGCCCATCTCTATCCACGGCTGTACCGAAGACTCCGCGCCATCGAGCGTTCGGAGACCGGCGAGGGACCGGCCATCACGTGGTGGCTGTTCCACCGCTGGCTGACCCGGCAGCCGGATGCATACACACCGGAGACGTTCCAGGAGTTGCTCGGCCCGCTGCCAGGCGCGTCCATCTCTCCCGGCTGGCTGGTCGAGGCGCTGGCCCACGAGCGCTTCGCCCGCCTGGTGAAGGATCAACGGACGGCCCCCTTCGCCGCCTTCAGTCCCTCCCAGCTCATCGACAGCGACCCGATCGGGCCCAGCACGGGAGACGAGCACCACGTGCGCGAACCTCTGGTCGCTTGCCTGGTCAAGGCCGCGCATGCCCTCGCCGTGGACCCCCTCGCCCTCCCGGAGGTGGTTCCCGAACATCTCGGGATCTCCGACAGCGTCGATCTGGGTGAACTGCACGCCACGCTGCGGGCATCGAACTGGTTTCCCTCCGGCACCGGCCGCACGCTCAACGCCTCATGTCAGCATCCGGCAGTGGAGATCGCTCTGCATGACCATGCCGTGAGCGTGGACTCCCTCCTGCGCGACATCAATCACCACGCGTCCGCTGCGGGGCACGTACTCGGCCCGCTCGCGTCCCTGCCCCCGTATGCCAAAGCCGACCGCGTGCGTGTCAGCGGAATGACCCCCGCGAACCTCTCCGCGGGAATCCGTTTCCATTTGGCGGAGGACCGGGTCCAGGAACTGCTCATGGGCGAGGCCCTGTACGGAGACCGCGGTCTGGCTGTCCGGGAGCTCGTACAGAACGCCATCGACGCCTGTCGCTACCGCGAGGCCCGCACGACATATCTGCGGCGCACCGGCCATGACCTTCCCGATTGGGAAGGGCTGATCGAGTTCGTACAGGGCGTCGATGAATCGGGGCGCCCCTATCTGGAGTGCCGGGACAACGGCATCGGCATGAGCATCAACGATCTCAGCCGGGCCTTCGCCCAGGTCGGCACCCGTTTTGTGCATCTCCCGGAGTACATCGAGGAGCGACTGGCCTGGGCGAAGCTTGATCCACCGATTGAGTTGTACCCCAACAGCCGCTTCGGTATCGGCGTCCTGAGCTACTTCATGCTCGCCGACGAGGTCACCATCCACACCTGTAGATTCGACCGCCAAGGACGCCCGGAGCACCAACTCAAGGTCACGATCGCGGGCCCCGGCAATCTGTTCCGCATAGAGGACCTGGGGCCCGGGCAGGCCGCCGGGACGACGATACGGCTGCACCTCACGGAGCGTACACAGCAGCCGTCCTGTGTCGAGGAGCTCCGGAAGGTGCTGCTTGTCGCGCCGTACCGCACCAGGGCGGTGCACGATGCGCGAGCGCGGGAGTGGCCCGCGGGAGAGCTCTACGAGGAAGGGCTCCGCGACCTTACGAGGTACCGCCGTGACCGGGCCCCCGGCCGCTGCGTGCCCACCGCGGCCGTTGACCTGTGGTGGCGTGAAGGCGAAGGCGCTGTCCTCTCCGACGGCATCTGGGTTGAAGCGTTCAGCGATGTGCCCCATGGACTGATCGTGAACCTGCGCGGAGCTCATCAGCCCGAGCTCACAGCGGACCGCAAGAGGGTGCGGTCAGTGGACGGCGCCTGGCTGCGCACACTGATACACAAAGCCATTCCGGATCTCGTCAGGAGCAGCCCTCCCCTACTGACCCCGCAGTGGCTCACGAGGTTCAGCAGGAAGGAGCCCCTCCTCGCGAACGAAATAATCGAGCGTGCATGCCGGACTGGCGCCCCATGGCTGATGAACGGACATCCCGTGCCCGTCAGTAGGACCGGTCTCTTCCCCCCTGACGAAATCCTGATGCCCCTGGTGACGGGAGAGTATCCGGATGACGCGAGGATCGCGCCGGAGCCGTACGCGATCGTACGCACCCTTCCGGAACGGATTCTTCGGTGGCGCCTACTGGCCCTGTATGACACCGGTCTCGGCGACCCGGTGTCGGCGGTCGCACGAAGCGGAGCGGCAACCACCCATGCGTTGCCCTCGGACATGACTCTGCTCAGTGAAACGGGAGGGCCGGATCTCTTCGATTGGCAACTGTCCGAAAGGGACACACGAAGAGCAGAGCACAGGCCGTCGGCCACATTCGCCGACATCGCCCCTCTCTTGATACGCATCTTTCGCTGGCGAACCGCGAGGTCCGAAGTCGATTCGGATGAGGTGTTCAGTCGGCTGCTCGACAACACCCAAAGCGCCGGTGACATCGCGGGACGGTTCAAGGCACTCGGATACCAACCACCCTGGCTGGGACAAGCTGCGGCAGCCGGACGAGACGACCGGAACCTGCTGCGCCCCATAGGCAGGGGCAACGGCTGGCTACCCCCTGGAGCGAAACTTCCGCTTGCGCAGATCGCGTACAGCGCTGCGGGCACCGGGCGTCCGGTGGCCGAGGTCGCCGCGCGGCTCTCCAATCTGGGCTGGGGCGTGCCCGCCAAGAGCGCGTCACTTCCAACCGTGACCGATGATGACGCCCGATGGCTCATCTCCCACCTGTGGGATTGGCATGTCGTCAAGGTCCCCTTCGAAGCGGCCCACCAGCTCTCGACGGCGCAGGTGGCCATGGCCTCGTTTCGGGCCAGGCTGCCCATCGGCAGAGCACAGGAGATTCTGCGGGAACAGGGCTTCGAACTCCTGTCGACGCTTGACACATCCCACGAGTTCGATGAGGTCGACGCCGCGTTGTTGGGCCACCGGGTCCCCGGACTGCACATCGGCGCGCCGGTGTCCCAGCGGTACCTGGCGACCGCGGCCCAGTGCACCGGACGCGATACGTGTGAGATCGCCGGAAGACTGGACGCTTTCGGATTCGCTTTGCCGCGGGATCTTCCAGAGCCAAGTCGGCTGAGCCCGGAGGACATGGAGTTCGTCATGACCAACGAACGGCGGCTCCCTCTGTCGGCGGCCGGTCTCGTACGGTTGGCAAGAGCGGCCGGGACATCCCCTCGAAGCATGGCCGAGCGGTGTGTCAGGGTCGGTTGGAACATCGGCGTCGATCCGGCGGTTCTGGAAGAACTCAGCGATGAGGATGGCGAGCTGACCTATCTCGCCGACATCAGAAGAAGAGTGCCTCAGGAGCACCTGTATGTCGCCGCACGGTGCACGGGCAGCTCGATCGACCACATCGCCGATACGCTGAAGCGCTGGAGTCTGGGTACTCCTTCGGTCTCCGAGGAGTTCCGGAGGGACCTCGAAGCGGAAGAGGTATTGACCGACACTCTCGCCGGAGGCCGTACGGGGGCGCCGACACCCGCGTCCAAGTGGCAGGGCCGCGCAGTGTCTTTGGCTGCCATCGCCTGCGCTGCCGCGCGAGCCCGCAAGACCTTCAGGGAAGCCGCGCTCACCGCCACCCGCATCGGCCTCGGGCACGAGGCGGAGGGCTGGTTCGGGTAAGGCCCGCAGGATCAGGCTGCGGGGAACGCTCCGCGTATGAGGCCCGAGACAAACGACGCCCAGCCCGCTGCCGAGACGATCAGCACCGGTCCGTGGGGGTTCTTGGAGTCGCGGACCGGGATGGTGTCGTGGGTCTGAGCGAAGGTGCGGGAGAACTCGACGCACTGGCCGCCGTTGGCGTCGCTGTAGGAGGACCTGATCCACTCGGCAGCGGTGAGATCCAAGTCGGTGCTCATGCGCGGTACTCCTTCGCCAGCGTCTTGATCAGGGCCAGTGATCGATCCGGGGACAGCGCATGCGCCCTGAGCAGATCATAGTCATCCAGAGCCGAGGCGACCGTCCGAGGAGAGTCGTGCATCCTCCCTCCTACCCGGGTCTCGGTGTACAGCACCGTGGGCGAGTCCGGGAAGCGCAGCAACGTGAAGGGTTTCGTTGAAGCGCCTGGAGCGCCTGCTGAGAACGGCAGGCCTTGAAGCGTGATGTGGGGCGACGCGGCAGCCATCAGCAGGTACTCCAGTTGCTCGCTCATAACGTCGGTACCGCCTACCACCGTTCGCAGGCATGCTTCGTTCAGGATGACCCACAGGAGCGGCGGAGTTTCCAGCTCGAACACCTCGCGTCGACTCAGACGTGCTGCGACCTTGCCCTCGATCACCTCGGCCTCTTCCTGCGAGAAGTACGTGCGGAAGATGGCCCCTGCGTAGTCCTTCGTCTGAAGGATGCCGATCACGAGGTTCGCCGAGTAGTCCAGTACGCGCGACGCCTTCCGCTCCAGGTTGAGGTACGGGGTGAACCACGAGGGATGGTCACCCTCATCGATCCGCCGAAGCATGCCCGCGAACAACTCTCCCGTGCCGAAGGCGATATCGCAGCCCTTCGCGAACTTGTCGCTGGGTCTGGGCAGAAGCTTCCCAGCCTCCACCCTGCTGACGTACGCCTCCGAGTAGCCAGCCGCCTGGCCCAGGCGCTTCTGCGTGAGCTTGCGGGCGAGACGGACCTGCTTGACGTCACGGCCGAAGCGCTGGAGCGGGTTCACGTAAGCGGGTGGGGTGGTCTCGTCCAATGCCGTGACCTCTCGCTTTGTGATCAGTGCCAGCATCTCGGCAGGTCACGGACTTGCACGCTGCCGTTCAAGGCGTCTCATTCTATTGGCATTCGCGTTATCCGCGTGACCAATTGACTACACGCGGTGCCCATTTCGGCGTCGCCAGAAACAGCCGAATGGAGCTGATGACGTGAACGGTCTGCGCCTCCTGCCATGGTCCAGCCCGGAGGGTAAGCCCTGCTACCTGGCGACGGACGACAGCAACAGCCGGTTGAGCCGGAAAGCCGACGAGATCGAGGCGCTCCAACTCGCCATGGGCGCCCAACTGCTTGCCCATGCCGGCGCTCTGCTCGACGAGGACACGGCGAGCTGCGGTGAACTCCGCTTTCTGGCCCGGCGGCTGGCCGAGGCGTTGACGGACGTGTTGCGCGTCGCAGAGAGCAGGGGTGGACGGCTCCTTGTCCATGGTGAGCGCGGCGCCGACGAACGGAACCAAGCCGATCAGTGACGGTAGTCATGGGGTCGGTTGGTGTACCTGTGGCCGGTGGGAGCGGTCCAGGTGGTGGTGCCGGTTCGGGAATCGCGCTTCACCGCCCAGCCGGGGTGGTGGGTTTTCATGCGGTGGTGACGTCTGCACAGCGCCCCGAGGTTCTCCGGGACCGTCTGGCCGCCCGCCGCCGGGTCGTGGTGGTTGAACGGCTCGACATGGTCCAGGTCGCAGCGGCGAGCGGGCATGCGGCAAGCAGGGAAGGTGCAGTAGGCGTCACGCGCGATGACATGACGCTCCGTTTCGGCGGTGGGTTTGTAAGTGGTGGGGTCGGTCTTGATCAGCATCCCCGTCTTCGGTTCGATGATCAGGCGGTGCCAGACCGTGCCCTTGGCGAAGGCGATCCTCCGGGCCTGCCCTGCGGTGATCGGGCCGTAGCCCTTGAGCTGGGCCGGGTCGTCGCTGTCGCCGATCAGGACGTCCAAGGGGACGGTGACCTGGACGACCGCCGCCGAGCGGCCGCCTGCGGTCGTCCCACGCGTGATCGGGCCACTGGTGATCGGCCCGCCTGGGCCCGACCTGTCCGGGTCCAGCCTGTCCGGGGCCGACCCGCTCGGGGTTGGCCCGCCCGAAGCCGGCCCGCCCGAAGCCGGCCCGCCTGAAGGCCGCACCCCTGAAGTCGCCGCACCCGGGTCGGTGCGGTTGAGCACCAGGTCGACCAGGGCGTCCACCCGCTTCTGCTCCAAGGTGCGGCCCTCGTCCGGCAGGGTGCCGGCGTGGGCGTCCACGGCGGCGTTCATGGCGGCGGCCTGTTCGGCCGGGAGGGTGGCGCCCCAGAGCGCCATGCCGTCGTCCTTCGGGTAGTGGACCATCTGTCGCTCGCGCTTACGGGCCTGGTGGCGCTGCTCGGCGCCGTGCGGATCGGCTCGTAGGATTTCGCGGGACAGAGCGCGGCGGGTCTGGCCGGTGGCCAAACCTGGCATCTTCTCCACCAAGACGGCCTCGACCTGCCCGGCCACCTCCGGGTCCAGGACCGCGCATGCCTCGGTGACGGCTACTGCCTGCATGTAGCAGATCTCTCCCCGCTCCAGCAGCCCCAGCGTGGTGGGGTAGTGCCGGTCGAGCTCGCGGGCGACCTCCAGGCGCCTTGCGGCCGTCGTGCCGGACAGCTTCAGCGCACAGGCGACTTCCTCGCAGGTGAAGTTCCAGGCGGCCTCCGCGTCGCGCTCCCGTACGGCCGCCGGTGGCTCCGCCTCGGCTTCCGCTTCCAACGCGGCCAGGATCTGGGCTTGGTGCGCCTGGATCCATCCCGTGTGACGCTCCAGAGCTTTCAGTGCGTCGATCCGACCGGCGCGGGACAGCTTCTCCGCGTCCAGGACCGGCAGTACGGCCGCGGTCTCCGGCCCCGGTGCTGCTGTTGCCAGATAGGCGGCCCATTCGTCCGGTGTGCCCGCGCCGTTCAGTTCGCTGGTCGTCTCCTCCGTCATGTCGACCACCCCCCAGTGATCACCTCAACCCGCCTCCCCCAGCGGGTTCATATATCCATCCTTCCTCACTCAGCGTGACGAAACCAGATCACCACCGTCAGTCCACACCATCGAGTGAACGTTCGAAAGACGCACATCCCGATGTTCCGCGCAGGAATGCCGACGTCGTTCCACGATGTTGAGCCTGGCATGCCCTCCTCCTCCCCGGCGGATTCCGCTCGCTCCCGCATGCCCCTGGCGGTCTACGTCCTCGGGCTGTCCGTGTTCGCGCTCGGTACCTCCGAGTTCATGCTGTCCGGGCTGCTGCAACCCGTCGCGCGGGACATGGGGGTGTCGATTCCCACGGCCGGGCTGCTCATATCGGCCTTCGCGATCGGGATGGTGGTCGGGGCGCCGGTGCTGGCGGCGGCCACGTTGCGGTTGCCGCGGCGGACGACGCTGATGGCGCTGCTGGCGGTGTTCGGGCTCGGGCAGGTCGCGGGGGCGGTGGCGCCGTCGTACGGGGTGCTGTTCGCGTCCCGGGTGGTGAGCGCGCTGGCGTGCGCCGGGTTCTGGGCCGTGGGCGCCGCGGTGGCCGTATCGCTGGTGCCGGTGAACGCGCGGGCGAAGGCGATGGCGGTGATGGTCGGCGGGCTGAGCATCGCGAACATCGCCGGGGTCCCGGCCGGGGCGCTCCTCGGGCAGCACGCCGGCTGGCGGGCCGCCTTCTGGGCGGTGGCCGGGCTGTCGGTGCTCGGGCTGATCGGGGTCGCCACCCTCGTACCGCGTACGAAGGTGCCCACCGGGGACGACCAGCCACGGCTGCGGGTCGAGCTGCGCATCTACCGCGACCGGCAGGTGTGGCTGGCGCTGGCCGCCACCGCGCTGAGCGGCGGCGCCGTCTTCTGCCTGTTCTCCTACCTCGGGCCGCTGCTGACGGATGTGGCGGGGCTGGACGAGGGCTGGGTGCCGACCGTGCTCGCGCTGTTCGGGGTCGGCGCGCTGCTGGGTACGGTGATCGGCGGTCGGATCGCGGACGCGCATCTGTTCGGCACGATGTTCTGGGGCATCGTCGCCTCGACGGTCGTGCTGAGCGCGCTGGCGCTCACTGCGCACAGCGCGGTCGCGGCCGTGACCTTGGCGTTGATGCTCGGCTTCACCGCCTTCCTCACCGCGCCCGCGCTCAACGCCCGGATGTTCAACCTGGCGAACTCCGCGCCCACACTCGCGGGCGCGACGAACACCTCGGCCTTCAACATCGGCAACACCGTGGGCCCGTGGCTCGGCGGCCTTGTCATCGACGCGGGCTGGGGCTACCCGGCCGTCGCCTGGACGGGCGCCGCGCTCGCCGGTACGGGCGCGGTGACGACGGTCGCCGCGATGCGACTGCACCACGCGGCGGGCGCCTCACGCGTCATCGCGTCCTCGGCACCTGCCGCCTCGTACGCCCCGGACTCCCGGCCGTCGCAGCGTTCGGAGACGCGGTAGCGGGGGCGGGGGGGAAGCGGGGGGCGTGTGCGTCTGGGTTCGGGCGCGCGGGTGGGCGTACCGGGCTTGGGTGTAACGGGGTCGGGTGCATGGGGCTTGGGTGCGCGGGGGTCGCGTGCCGGGTTCGGCCGCGCCGGGCTCGGGGCGGGGTTCGGCCGCGCGGAGTTCGCGTACGACGGGGTTCAGCCGCGCTGGGCTCGGGTGAATCGGCTCGGATACTGGGCTCGGGCGCGCAGGGGTGATGGGCAGGGCTCGGCGCCGGGTGCCTGTGCAGGGCTCGGCTGCGCGGTATTCGCGTGGGCGGGGTTGGCTGCGCCGGGCACGGGTGCTGGGTTCGCGTGCGCGGGGTTCGGATGCACGGAGTACGGGGTTCAGCCGCGCCGGAATCGGGGGCTGGGCTCGGGCGTGCCGATTCCGATGTGCCGGGCTCGGATGCGCGGGACCCGGTGGCTTCTCTGGTGCGGCGCGGCCGAGCCGCGGGGGGCGGCGTTGGGCTTCGGCGCCTTCTTCGGTGGAGCCGCCTCGACGCGACGGTGGGCGCCTCCCGCCCCGTCCCGGGCGGACCCGGTGTCACCGTTCCGGTTCCCCTGGGGATGACACCCCCGCGGATGACACCCGTGCGGATGACACCGGTGCCGATGGCATTGGCCGGGATCCGGCACCGGCAGTCTCGGAGCCGCTGGCGCCGGGCGCGTCCGGTGCCGGGGCGGGGGCAGCCGAGGCGGGGTCCGGTCGGTCGTCGGGCGGGGTCGTGCGTGCCGACCGCAGCACGCGGGCCAGCAGGTGTGCGCGTCCGGCGACGACGGGGCCGAGGACGGCGAGGACCAGGACGTAACCGGCGATGAACGGCGCCAGCCTCGCATCGAGTCCGGCACTGGTGGCCATGGCGGCCAGGACCAGGGCGAACTCCCCGCGCGCCAGCAGCGTGGTGGCGATGTCCGCGGCGGGCTCAGGGCCATAGCGGTAGAGGCGCGCCACGAGCAGTCCGGCGATCACGTTCATGACGATGGTCAGCGCCGCGGCGGCGGCCACCGGGGCGGCGACGGACGCGATGTCGCCGGGGTCGATGGCCAGCCCGAAGGCGAAGAAGAAGATGGCCGCGAAGGCGTCGCGCAGCGGGTGCACCAGTTCGCGTATCCGCGGACCGGAACGGGTCCCCGCCAGGATCAGTCCGGCCATGAAGGCGCCGATGGCGTCGGCGACCCCGAGGACTTCTGAGACCCCGGCCACCAGGACCGCGGTGCCGAGGAAGGTGATGACCAGCAGTTCGTTGTCGCGAACCGAGATCAGGCGCCCGATCAGCCGGGTGCCGTAGCGGGCCGCGACCGCCAGCGCCAGCAGGAACCCGAATGCCTTGCCCGCCTGGAGAACCGTCTCCTGGATGCCCTGGGCACCGCTGATGACGGGCTGGAGCGCGGCGAGGTAGAGCGCGAGGAAGATGTCCTCCACCACGATCACGCCCAGGATCAGACGCGTCTCCGGGCGGGCGATACGGCCCAGGTCGATCAGGATCTTGGTGACGATCGCGGAGGACGAGATGCCCAGGACGCCCGCGAGCACCAGCGCCTCCCGGGCACCCCAGCCGAGGGCGAACCCGAACCCGAGGCCCGCGCCGACATTCAGCAGCAGGTAGATCCCGCCCGCGGCCAGCAGCCGCCGGCCACCGCTCCGGAGATCGTCGAGGTGGAACTCCAGGCCCAGGTAGAACAGCAGCAGCACCAGCCCGAGGGCCGAGAGCATCTCGAAGTCGCGCGCATCCTCGACCAGGACCAGGCCGGGGGTGTGGGGGCCCAGCAGGATCCCGGCGAGCATGAACAGCGGGATGGTC
This sequence comes from Streptomyces malaysiensis subsp. samsunensis, assembly GCF_024519315.1. Lineage (GTDB taxonomy): Bacteria > Actinomycetota > Actinomycetes > Streptomycetales > Streptomycetaceae > Streptomyces > Streptomyces malaysiensis. The sequence goes on from NZ_JANIIC010000100.1 coordinate 13,003, forward strand.
GGCAGCCCGATCCGGCTGCCGAGGCGGGCAAGGACAGCGGCGGCCAGAAAGGCGCCGCCCAGAGCGAGCAGAGTGTCGGCATGTCCCACGGGTCACCACCTTCATGAGCTTCGTCGCATTCTTCAGATTCATTCAGATTCGTCGGCGGGAGCGGGCCGGGATGCCGCGGCGGTCGCGGCGTACGAGGCGGATGCGTCCTCCTTTTCCTTCGTCCAGGGCCCGTTGCCCCTCGTCCGAGGGCAAGTCACCCCTCGTCAAAGGGCAATTCGCCGTTCGGCGCGGGCTCGGTCACCCACCGACGCGGGCCTGGTCACCCATCCGCGCGGGCTCGGTCGCACTCCAGCGCGGGCTCGGGCACGCTACGCCCCGGACTCATCCGTGCCTCGGCCTGAGTTCATCCGTGCCTCGGCTCGGGGTCATCCGTGCCTCGGCGCGGGCCCATTCGTGCCGTGCCGGGAATGTGGCAGCCGCCACCAGGGCCGATCGGATCGGCGTCCGGGCGGGGATACGAACTGGTGTGCCGCAATACCCGCCACGACCAGGCCCGCCGCGAGGAGCAGACCCTGCGGCAGCAGCATCCCGGCCACCTGCATCGCCAGTGAGACGGCGAGCAGCACCCACGCCGGTCCACGCCGGTACTCCCGGGGACGGCGGGGCCGTCCCTCTCCCAGGCCACGGGCGAAGCGCGGGTCACTCCGCGCCATCCGCTCCTCGAGCTCGTGCAGCTGGATGTCTCCGGGCGCTGCCATCGCTGCTCCTCCCACGGACGGGCCTGCACGGCGTCACTACCACGGTCACACGTCGGCCACGCGCCCCACCATCGGGGCCGACCCCCATCTCCGCCGGTGGACGACCCTCATGACGACACCCGTCCCGGCCCTCATCCCGACACCCGGCTCGGCCCCGTCCCTTCCTCCGGCCGGGACAACGGCCACGGGTGATAGAGAAGAGGCGACTGGCGCGCCGCCAACAGCCACCGGTCCACCTCACCGCACCACCCGGCCGACCCACCCCACCCCACCCCGCCAAAAGGACCAAAAGGAGCAGACGGCACACGATGTCCTTGTTCTGGCGGATCTTCCTGCTCAACGCCGTGGTGCTGATCATTGCCACCGCGCTGCTGCTCGGGCCCGTCACGGTCTCCACCCCGGTGCTGCTCACCGAGGCCGCCGTGCTCACCGGAGGGCTGGGCGTGATGCTGATCGCCAATGGGCTGCTGTTGCGTATCGGCCTCGTCCCGCTCCAGCGGCTCACCCGCGCCATGACCACCATCGATCTGCTGCGCCCCGCACAGCGCCCCGCCGTGGGCGGGCGCGGCGAGGTCGCCGAGCTGATCACGACGTTCAACGCCATGCTCGACCGGCTGGAGGCCGAGCGCGCCACCAGCGCCGCCCGCGCCCTGTCCGCCCAGGAGTCCGAGCGTCATCGGATCGCCCAGGAACTCCATGACGAGGTCGGCCAGAGCCTTACGGCCGTCCTGCTCGAACTCAACCGGGCCGCGTCCCACGCGCCGCCCGATCTGCACGAGGATCTGCACCAGGTCCAGGAGACCACCCGGACCGGCCTGGACGAGATCCGCCGCATCGCGCGGCGGCTGCGCCCCGGCGTTCTCGAGGAGCTGGGGCTGACCAGCGCCCTCAAGGCCCTCACCAACGAGTTCACCGGTGCCACCCTGGTCGTACACCACCGCATCGCCGCCGATCTGCCGCCGCTGGAGGCGGAGACCGAACTCGTCCTCTACCGCGTCGCCCAGGAGAGCCTGACCAATGTCGCGCGCCATGCCGCCGCCCGCCGCGCGGAGCTCGCCCTCAACCGCGGCCCCGTGGGCGTCGAACTGCGCGTCCGCGACGACGGCCGGGGCCTGGGCGACGCCGCCGAGGGCGCGGGCATCCGCGGCATGCGCGAACGGGCCCTGCTCATCGGCGCCGAACTCGACCTCGGGTCCGCTCCGGGAGGCGGCACCGACGTACGCCTGACCGTCCCCGTCCCCCACCGGAGCCAGTGACCATGCCCGAGGCGACCGAAACCCGCATCCTCCTCGCCGACGACCACGCCTTGGTCCGCCGCGGAGTCCGCCTCATCCTCGAAGGCGAACCCGACCTCACCGTCGTCGCCGAGGCCGGAGACGGCGCCGAGGCCATCGAGGCCGCCCGCGCCCACCGGCCGGACCTGGCGATCCTCGACATCGCCATGCCCCGTATGACCGGTCTCCAGGCCGCCCGGGAGCTGGCCCGCAGCCAGCCGGAGACGCGCATCCTCATCCTGACCATGTACGACAACGAGCAGTACTTCTTCGAGGCGCTGGCAGCCGGCGCCTCCGGATACGTCCTGAAGTCCGTCGCCGACCGCGATCTCGTCGAAGCCTGCCGCGCCACCATGCGCGGCGAGCCGTTCCTCTACCCCGGCGCCGTCAACGCGCTCATCCGCAACTACCTGGGCCGCCTCCAGGAGGGCGAGAGCATCCCCGGGCGGCCCATCACCAGCCGCGAGGAGGAGATCCTCAAGCTCGTCGCCGAGGGACACAGCTCACAGCAGATCGCCGACCTGCTCGTCATCAGCGTCAAGACCGTCGAGCGCCACCGCGCCAACCTGCTACAGAAACTCGGCCTGAAGGACCGGCTGGAGCTGACCCGTTACGCCATCCGCGTCGGCCTGATCGAACCGTAGGAGCTCGACCTGATCGAACCGTAGGAGCCCGACCCGATCGAACCGTAGGAGCTAGGAGCCGGAGCGCCCCAGGCGGCCCGCGGCCCGCTTGGGGCGGCGGAGGCCCGCGGCCTTGAGGCGGCGGAGGAGTTCCTTGCTGCCGACCTCCTCCGCGCCCGCCCGTACCGCCTTCGCGTACAGCTCGCTCGGCAGGTCGTAGTGGTCACGGTCGAAGCCCCGGCGCGGGGCGCCGATGCGGGCGGCGAAGGCGTGGAGTTCGGCGAAGGAGACATCGCTGACGAGGTGGGACCACAGGCGGCCGTGGCCCGGCCATGAGGGCGGGTCGATCAGTACGGCCATCAGAGGGTGGTGCCCAGCGATCCCACGCGTGCCACCGCGACCGCCGTCTTGCCGCAGACCCAGTGCGGGTCGGGGCCCAACTCGGGCTCCACATCGAGGGCGTGGAGGTCGCCGCCCTGGGTGCAGACCGGGCACAGCGGCCATCGGCCGTACCGTTCCAGCAGGGCGTCCTGGACGTCCTGGGCGACCAGACCGGCGACATACGCGACGCCTTCCGGCCACTGCTCGACCCACCACCGCCGATGCGCGATCGCGTCTTCGACCAGCGAGACGATGTCGGCCCGGGCGACCTCCCCCGCGGCGAGGTCGGCCAGAACAAGGGCGCGGGCCGCGTGCAGTGCCTGTTCGAGCTTCATGGGTCCCATTGTCACCTTTGCTTCCTTCCGCCGCCTGTTCGTTTCGTCCCCGGGCTCACTCCCGCCCGGTTCATTTCGTCTCGGTGCCTGTTCACCGGCGGGGTGGTCCCTGTTCATCGGTGGTCCCTGTTCACCGGCGGGTCGCGCGGGGGCCGGGAGGGTTGACGGAGCCCGTGGCCGGAAATAGTTTTCGCGGATGAGTAGCCATCTGAAGGAAACTTTCATGCCTCCACCGCAGCCCGACGCCACCCCGCCGATTCCGCCCACCCCGCCCGCCCCGGCCGCCCTCGCCGCGAAGGTCCGCACCTTAGGCCCCTCCATGACCCGCTCCATGCAGCGCGTCGCCGAGGCCGTGGCGGGTGATCCGGCCGGTTGCGCGGCCCTCACCGTCACCGGGCTCGCCGAGCGGACCGGCACCAGCGAGGCCACCGTCGTGCGCACCTCCCGGCTGCTCGGCTACCCCGGATACCGCGATCTGCGCCTCGCGCTCGCCGCGCTCGCCGCGCAGCAGGCCGCCGGCCGGGCCCCGGCCGTCACCGCGGACATCGCGGTCGACGATCCGATCGCCGACGTGGTCACCAAGCTGGCGCGCGAGGAGCAGCAGTGCCTGGCGGACACCGCCGCCGGTCTGGACACCGGCCAGGTCGAGGCGGCCGTCTCGGCGCTGGCCGCGGCCCGCCGGATCGATGTGTACGGGGTCGGGGCGTCCAGCCTGGTCGGCCAGGACCTGGTCCAGAAGCTGCTGCGCATCGGGCTGATAGCCCATGCCCACGCCGATCCGCACCTCGCGGTCACCAACGCGGTCCAGCTGCACTCCGGCGACGTGGCCATCGCGATCACCCACTCCGGGCGTACGACGGACGTCATCGAGCCGCTGCGAGTGGCCTTCGAGCGCGGGGCGACCACCGTCGCGATCACCGGACGGCCGAACGGCGAGGTCGCGCAGTACGCGGACCTGGTGCTCACCACCTCCACCGCCCGCGAGAGCGAGCTGCGCCCGGCGGCCATGTCCAGCCGCACCAGCCAGCTGTTGGTGGTGGACTGCCTGTTCATCGGGGTCGCCCAGCGGACGTACGAATCGGCGGCGCCCGCCCTCTCCGCGTCGTACGAGGCCCTCGCGCACCGCCACGATCCGCGCCCCGGGCACCGCTGAGCCCGGCCGGTCCCAACCCCGATTCCGTCCCGATCCCACCCCGGCCCCACCCCGGCCGGTCCCAACCCGATCCCACCCGGCGGTCCCACGCCGATCCCGCCCCAGTCCCGCCCCGGCGGTCCCATCCGGATCCCATCCCGGTCCCGCCCCGGTCACTGTTTTTCGGTCACTGTTCGCCCGGTGGCTGCTCTTTCAGCCACCGTCACCCCCACCCTCACGCTGACGTACCGGAAAGAGCCGCACCATGACTTCCACCGACTCCGCAGCCGACCCCTCGGCCGACCCCACCCACTCCACGGCCGACCAGGACTCCGCACGGCTCCGCGCCCAGCTCGACACCCTGACCACCGAGGCGTTCCGCCCCGAACTCGCCGAGATCGACCGGCTCGAAACCTTCGAGATCGCCCGGATCATGAACGCGGAGGACGCCGCCGTCCCCGCCGCCGTCGCGGGCGAGCTCCCCCGTATCGCGGCCGCCATCGACGCCATCGCCGCGCGGATGTCCCGGGGCGGCCGGCTGCTCTACGCGGGCGCGGGCACCGCGGGACGGCTCGGGGTGCTCGACGCGAGCGAATGCCCGCCCACCTTCAACACCCGGCCCGAGCAGGTCGTCGGGGTGATCGCGGGCGGTCCGGACGCCGTGGTGACCTCGGTCGAGGGCGCGGAGGACAGCGAGGAACTGGCCGCCCGGGACCTCGAACGGCTCCGGATCGGCCCCGATGACACGGTGGTCGGCGTCTCGGCCTCCGGCCGCACCCCGTACGCCGTGGGCGCGGTCCGATACGCCCGGCGGTGCGGCGCGCTCACCGTCGGGCTGTCCTGCAACGCCGACTCGGCGCTCGCCGCCGCGGCCGACCACGGCATCGAGATCGTCGTGGGGCCGGAGCTGCTCACCGGCTCGACCCGGCTGAAGGCGGGCACGGCCCAGAAGCTGGTGCTCAACATGATCTCGACCATCACCATGATCCGGCTGGGCAAGACCTTCGGAAATCTGATGGTCGATGTGCGCGCCTCCAACGACAAGTTGCGCGCCCGTTCCCGAAGAATCGTCTTCCTGGCGACCGGCGCCTCCGAGCAGCGGATCGAGAGCGCGCTGGCGGCCACGGACGGCGAGGTGAAGAACGCGATCCTCACCATCCTGGGCGGGGTGGACGCCCCGACCGCCGAGAAGCTGCTCGCCGAGGCGCACGGCCATCTGCGCACCGCCCTCGATGCCGCCACGGGGCCCACGGGACCCACGGGCTCCACGGGGTAAGCCCCGGAGGGCCAGGGGCCCGGCACCCCGGTAACGCCGTCGGGGCGGCACCCCTGGGAGAGGGTGCCGCCCCGACGTATCGGACGGTACGACCGACCGGCGAACGAACGCGCCGAGTCGATCAGAAGTCCATGTCACCGCCCGGCATGCCGCCCGGAGCGCCCGCCGGGGCGGCCTTCTCCGGCTTGTCGGCGATGACGGCCTCGGTGGTGAGGAACAGCGCGGCGATCGACGCGGCGTTCTGGAGCGCGGAGCGCGTGACCTTGGCCGGGTCGATGATGCCCTCGGCGATGAGGTCGACGTACTCACCGGTCGCGGCGTTGAGGCCGTGACCCGGGGTCAGGTTGCGCACCTTCTCGACCACGACGCCGCCCTCGAGACCGGCGTTGACCGCGATCTGCTTCAGCGGGGCCTCCAGGGCCAGGCGCACGGCCTGGGCACCGGTGGCCTCGTCACCGTCGAGCTCCAGCTTCTCGAAGACCGAGACGGTCTGGAGCAGGGCCACGCCACCACCGGCGACGATGCCCTCCTCGACGGCGGCCTTGGCGTTGCGCACCGCGTCCTCGATGCGGTGCTTGCGCTCCTTGAGCTCGACCTCGGTCGCGGCACCGGCCTTGATGACGGCCACGCCGCCGGCCAGCTTCGCCAGGCGCTCCTGGAGCTTCTCGCGGTCGTAGTCCGAGTCCGAGGACTCGATCTCGGCGCGGATCTGGTTGACGCGGCCCTGCACCTGCTCGGTGTCGCCGGCGCCGTCCACGATGGTGGTCTCGTCCTTGGTGACGGTGACCTTACGGGCGCGGCCGAGCAGGTCGAGACCGGCGTTCTCCAGCTTGAGGCCGACCTCCTCGGAGATGACGGTGCCACCGGTGAGGATGGCGATGTCGCCGAGCATGGCCTTACGGCGGTCACCGAAGCCCGGGGCCTTGACGGCGACGGACTTGAAGGTGCCACGGATCTTGTTGACGACCAGGGTCGCCAGGGCCTCGCCCTCGACGTCCTCGGCGATGATCAGCAGCGGCTTGCCCGACTGCATGACCTTCTCGAGCAGCGGGAGGAGGTCCTTCACGCTGCTGATCTTGGAGTTGACGATCAGGATGTACGGGTCGTCGAGCGACGCCTCCATACGCTCCATGTCCGTCGCGAAGTACGGGGAGATGTAGCCCTTGTCGAAGCGCATGCCCTCGGTGAGCTCGAGCTCGAGCCCGAAGGTCTGCGACTCCTCGACGGTGATGACGCCTTCCTTGCCGACCTTGTCCATCGCCTCGGCGATGAGCTCGCCGATCTGGGTGTCGGCGGCGGAGATGGAGGCGGTGGAGGCGATCTGCTCCTTGGTCTCCACGTCCTTGGCCTGCTCGAGCAGTTGGGCGGAGACGGCCTCGACGGCCTTCTCGATGCCGCGCTTGAGGGCCATCGGGTTGGCGCCCGCGGCGACGTTGCGGAGGCCCTCCTTGACCAGCGCCTGGGCGAGGACGGTCGCGGTCGTCGTGCCGTCACCGGCGACGTCGTCCGTCTTCTTCGCGACCTCCTTGACCAGCTCGGCACCGATCTTCTCGTACGCGTCCTCGAGCTCGATCTCCTTGGCGATGGATACACCATCGTTGGTGATCGTGGGGGCGCCCCACTTCTTCTCGAGGACGACGTTACGGCCCTTGGGGCCGAGGGTGACCTTGACGGCGTCGGCGAGCTGGTTCATCCCGCGCTCGAGGCCGCGCCGTGCCTCCTCGTCGAACGCGATGATCTTGGCCATGTGAAGTGGTCCTCCCAAGACTTAGGGGGTACCTCCCAGGCCGTTAGGCCGTGGGGGCGGATTGCTCCGGACCGCGCTGGCGCCCGCGACGGACGGCCTGCCTGCCCCGCGGTTCCTTGCTCCGCACGGCCTGGCGGGCCTCACCGACCCGGTCCTTCTGTCACTCTCAACGTCAGAGTGCTAACGCCAATGATTAGCACTCGGGCCTAGTGAGTGCAAGCGCCCGAAGGGCGTCCGTGAGGGGTGGTGGTCGGGTGACGGGAGGGCGCAAGCGCCCGAAGGCGTCCATGAGGGGTGGTGGTCGGGTGACGGGAGGGTGCAAGCGCCCGTAGTGGCGCCGGGAGGGCGCGGGCGGCGCGGGTGTCCGAAGCGAGCGGGCCGGGTGACGGGCATGCCGAAGGGCCCGTACCCTGTTACGGGAGACGGACCCTTCGGTTTGTTCGATTCAGCTGCGTCGCGTCGGCGCGTCAGCCTACGGCCACGCGGACCATGTCGGCCTGCGGGCCCTTCTGGCCCTGCGAGATCTCGAACTCGACCCGCTGGCCTTCCTCGAGGGTGCGGTACCCGTCCATCTGGATCGCGCTGTAGTGGACGAACACGTCCGCACCACCGTCGACCGCGATGAAGCCGTACCCCTTCTCCGCGTTGAACCACTTGACGGTGCCCTGAGCCATTCCTAACTCCCCTATTGCTGGCCCTTGCGCAGGACCGCACTCCGCGGACCCGGGTCAGACCTCACCCCCCGGATGTGGGGGGTGTGCGCCGGAACGCGTCGACCGCCGCTGAATGTATCCGTCCCAACGCCCTCTGCAACAGGTCAATCGGACGAGAATTCTGGGCACGGTCGAACGGTTAAAAGTGAGAAATTATGTGAAGTTCGGGCAAGCCGGGCTGGACATAAAGAGCCAACCCGACAATTCGCGCGCACACTTTACGCACAACTTGACGAGTTCTCATATGCGGCTCCGGACCCGGCGCCCTCGGGGAATCCGGGCAACTGTATCGCGATTCCACACACGGAATCGCCCCGTCCGGTTGTCCCGGGACGGGGCGATGCCAAAGGTGAGAAGGGGTGAATGGGCGAACGAGGCGTCAGCAGCCGCCCGCCACCGCCGGGATGATCGAGATTCCCGCGCCGTCCGGGGTCGCCGTGGCCAGGCCGTCGGCGAAGCGGACGTCGTCGTCGTTGACGTAGACGTTGACGAAGCGACGGAGCTTGCCGGTGTCGTCCAGCACGCGGGCCGCGATCCCCTGGTGGTTCTTCTCCAGGTCCGCCAGGACCTCGGCGAGGGTCGCACCCTCGGCGGGAACCTCGGCCTGACCGCCGGTGTAGGTGCGCAGGATGGTCGGGATTCGGACGTTGACGCTCATGCGAGGCCAGCCTCTCGGAACGAGTCAAGGGTGGGGCGGATGATGGCGGAGGGACCCGTGGTGGGGGCCACGGCGTCGAGGGTCTTGAGGCCGTCGCCGGTGTTGAGCACGACGGTCGTCAGGGACGGGTCGAGCAGGCCGTCCTCGATCAGCTTCCTGGTCACGCCGACGGTCACCCCGCCCGCGGTCTCCGCGAAGATCCCCTCGGTGCGGGCCAGCAGCTTGATGGCGTCGACGATCTGCTCGTCGTTCACGTCCTCCACCGCGCCGCCCGTACGGCGGGCGATGTCCAGGACGTACGGGCCGTCCGCGGGGTTGCCGATGGCCAGCGACTTGGCGATGGTCTGCGGCTTCTGCGGCCGGACGACGTCATGGCCGGCCTTGAAGGCGGTGGAGACCGGGGAGCAGCCCTCGGCCTGGGCGCCGAAGATCTTGTAGGGCTTGTCCTCGACCAGACCGATCGCGATCAGCTCCTTCAGCCCCTTGTCGATCTTGGTGAGCTGGGAGCCGGAGGCGATCGGGATGACGATCTGGTCGGGCAGCCGCCATCCGAGCTGCTCGCAGATCTCGTACGCCAGGGTCTTGGAGCCCTCGCCGTAGTACGGGCGCAGGTTGACGTTGACGAAGCCCCAGCCCTCGCCCACCGGGTCGCCGATCAGCTCGCTACAGAAGCGGTTGACGTCGTCGTAGGTGCCCTCGATGCCGACCAGCTCACCTCCGTAGACCGCGGCCATGACGACCTTGCCGGCCTCCAGGTCGTGCGGGATGAAGACGCAGGAGCGGAAGCCCGCGCGGGCGGCCGCGGCGCCGACCGCGCCGGCGAGGTTGCCGGTGGAGGAGCAGGAGAGGGTGGTGAAGCCGAAGGTGCGGGCGGCCTGGACGGCGATGGCGACGACCCGGTCCTTGAACGAGTGGGTGGGGTTCCCCGAGTCGTCCTTGATGTGCAGCTCACCGGTGACGCCGAGCTCACGGGCGAGGTTGTCGGCCTTGACCAGCTTGGTGAGGCCGGGGTTCAGACTGGGCAGGTCCGCCACGTCCGCGGGGACGGGCAGCAGCGGGGCGTAGCGCCAGATGCTGTTCGGACCGGCCTCGATCCGCCGGCGCAGCCCCTCCGGATCGCCGGCCGGCAGCTCGTACGCGACCTCAAGCGGCCCGAAACAGACCTCGCACGCGAAGATCGGGCCCAGCTCGAACCGCTCACCGCACTCCCGGCAGGACAATGCCACGGCGGGGCCGAAAGCACCGGAGGCGGCAGAGTTGGAGGAGGCGGCGGAAGTGGTTGAGCTTTCTACTGATTGCACAGCCATGGATGGCGAGGCCCTTTCTCCTCATCTTCCTCGGGACGCGTTTCGCCACGAGACGGAATTGGCACCTTCCCGAGCTGGGAGCCTCGCGGTGGAATGCGAGATCAGCTGGAGGGTTGCCGGGGCTTCAACGGGCCGTTCCCTCTGCCCCTCTGGATGAGCGGTATGGCGCCGGGCGAACCCGGAGCGTTTGTCAACACGGGCATCGTCGGTGAACACCGGGGTCGACCCCGACATACGACGGTCACGTGCGTTGTTCAAGACTGTAACCGAAGGCCCGGATGGTTGAGATAGCCGTCCGAAGCGCGAGATGGGTCACAGCGACCACAGCAGGGAGACACACAGGTGCTGGATGAGGTGGAGCGCTGGCTGAAGCGCCGCTCCTGGTCGGCCGACGACCGTCCGCTGGATCGCCTGCTGGCCGCGAAGCGGACCTCGGCGACGACCGTGAGCGTAGTCCTGCCCGCTCTGAACGAGGAGGCCACGGTCGGCGAGATCGCCGACACGATCCGCCGTGAGCTGATGGGCGAGGCGGTGCCGCTGGTGGACGAGCTGGTGGTGCTGGACTCCGGTTCGACGGACCGCACCGCCGAGGTCGCCGCGGCGGCGGGCGCCACCGTCGTCCCCCGCGACTCGCTGCTGCCCCGGCTGCCCGCGCTGCCCGGCAAGGGCGAGGTGCTGTGGCGGTCCCTGCTGGCCACCAGCGGCGACATCGTCTGCTTCATCGACGCCGACCTGCGGGAATTCAACGCGCGCTTCGTCTCCGGGATCGTCGGTCCGCTGCTGACCGACCCCACGCTCCAGCTGGTGAAGGGCATGTACGACCGCCCGCTCGGCGAGCTGGCGGGGCAGGGCGGCCGGGTCACCGAGCTGGTCGCGCGCCCGCTGCTGAACCTCCACTGGCCCCTGCTGGCCGGGTTCGTCCAGCCGCTGGGCGGTGAGTACGCGGCGCGCCGGTCGCTGCTGGAGCGGCTGCCCTTCCCGGTCGGCTACGGGGTCGAGCTGGGGCTGCTGGTCGACGCGCTGCACACGGTGGGGCTCGACGCGCTCGGCCAGGTGGACATCGGGGTGCGCAAACACCGCCACCAGGACGGGCTGGCGCTCGGCCGGATGGCGGCCGCGATCTACCGCACCGCCCAGCTGCGGCTGGCCCGGGGCCACTTGGTGCGGCCGCGGCTGACCCAGTTCGACCGGGGCGAGAACGGCTTCGAACCGCGCACCACGGCCGTGGACACCGAGGAGCGGCCTCCGATGATCGAGATCCCGGAGTACGCGGCCCGGCGCGCGGCGTGATGGCCCCCGGGCGGCACGCGATGGCGCCTACGGGGATCGCGGGAGAGCGCCCATCCGCTTGCGCGGCGGCGCCCGCGTGGCCAGAACCGGGATAGCACCTACGGGGCAAGAAACCGTACGTACGTTTGCGCGGGGTCGCACATGGCTAGGCTCGCGACATGGGAGCTCCGCGCACCGCCCCGATCCTGGTCGCGTCCAACCGCGGCCCGGTCTCGTACGGCCTGGGCGAGGACGGCTCGCTCACCGCCAAGCGCGGCGGCGGCGGGCTGGTCTCCGGCCTCAGCGCGATCGGCTCCGACTCGGGAGCGGTGTGGGTGTGCGCGGCGCTCGGCGAGGGCGACCGCGAGGCGGCCCGGCGCGCCGGGACCAGCCATCTGAACCCCGGTGACACCGGCGGCCAGCAGGTGCGGATGCTCGACATCGCGCCGGATGTCTTCGCCGCCGCGTACAACGGCATCGCCAATTCGGTGCTGTGGTTCATCCACCATCTGCTCTACCAGACCCCGGTCGAGCCGGTCTTCGACGCGGAGTTCGCCGAGCAGTGGGCGGCCTATGAGACCTATAACGCGGCCTTCGCGGACGCGCTCGCCCAGGAAGCGGTGGCCGAGGCCGTCGTCCTGGTGCAGGACTACCACCTGGCGCTGGTGCCCGCGATGCTCCGCGAGCGCCGCCCCGATCTGCGGATCGGCCACTTCTCGCACACCCCCTGGGCGCCGCCGGACTACTACCGGCTGCTGCCGGACCAGGTGGCGGCGGATGTGCTGCGCGGCATCCTCGGCGGCGACCGCGCCGCGTTCCTCACCGAGCGCTGGGCCACCGCCTTCGCCGACTGCTGTGCGGCCGTGCTGGGCGCGGAGATCGTCCGGGACGGAGATGGCGACGGCGGCGAGGAGGGCAGCGGCGCGGCGACGGCCGTGCGCTTCGAGGGGCGGGAGACCCGGCTGGGCGTCCATGGCCTGGGCGCGGACGCGGGCTTCCTGCGGGAGCGGTCGCGGCAGGCCGATGTGGACGAGCGGCTGACCAGCCTGCGGGCGCAGATCGGACCGGGCCGGAAGTCGATCGTCCGGGTGGACCGCACCGAGCTGTCCAAGAACATCGTGCGCGGGCTGCTGGCCTATCGGCGGCTGCTGGAGACCCGTCCCGAATGGCGGGAGCGCGTGGTCCATGTGGCCTTCGCCTACCCCTCCCGCCAGGACCTCGCGGTCTACCGCGACTACACCGAGCGGGTGCGGCGGATCGCGGAGGAGATCAACGCCGAGTACGGCACGGAGGGCTGGACCCCGGTCGCCCTCCATGTGAAGGACGACTTCGCACGCTCGCTCGCGGCCTACCGGCTGGCGGACGTGGCGCTGGTCAACCCCATCCGGGACGGGATGAACCTGGTGGCCAAGGAGGTCCCGGTGGTCTCCGAGCGGGGCTGCGCGCTGGTGCTGTCACGGGAGGCGGGGGCGTATGCGGAGCTCGGCGAGGACGCGCTGGTGGTGAACCCGTACGACGTGGAGGCCACGGCCCAGGCGCTGCACGAGGCGCTGCGCATGAGCGACGGCGAGCGCGCGGACCGTACGAAGCGGCTCGCCGCCGCCGCGACCGCGCTGCCGCCGCAGGCTTGGTTCCTGGCCCAGCTGGAGGCGTTGTAGACGGGCGCTGTGGACGGGCGCTGTGGACGGGCGCCGTGGGCGGGCGTTGTGGACGGGTGCCGTGGAGGGGCGCTGTGGGCGGGCGTTGTAGCCGAGCGTGTGGGCGGGCGCTGTGGGCGGGCGCTGTAGTCGAGCGCTGTGGGCGGGTGCCGTGGACGGGCGCGCTGTGGACGGGCGCACTTCGTCCGGCCGGGCGCGTCGGCCTTACGGCGCGTATGGCGCCTACGGCGCTTACGGCGCCTACGGCGCGTCGCCGCCGACCGCGTCGGCCAGGGCCGACAGCAGCTCCACCACACCCGCCGGGCCGTCCACGACCAGATCGGCCCGCTTGGCGAGTTCGGTCACCTCCGTGCTGCCGCTGCACACCAGCACCCCCGGCACCCCCTCCGCACGCAGCCGCTCCACCGCCGCGAACGCGGCCAGGTCGCCCAGGTCGTCCCCCGCGTAGAGCACGGTTTCCGCGCCCGTCCGCCGTACGTACTCCGTCAGCGCGACGCCCTTGTCCATGCCCGGCGGCCGCAGCTCCAGCACCAGCCGGCCCGGCTCGACGATCAGCCCATGGCGCTCGGCCAGGGCGTGCAGCGGCGCGCGCAGCCGCTCGAACGTGGCCTGGGGGTCCTCGGCGCGGCGGGTGTGGACGGCGACGGCGCGGCCCTTGTCCTCGATCCAGGTGCCCTGCGAGGCTCCGTGCTCCTCGAGGACGGCGGGGAGTTCGGCCTGGACGGCGGCGACTCCGGGGTGCGGTTCGGGCGCCTGGAGGGCACCGCTCGCCGCGTCCCAGCGCTCGGCGCCGTAGAGGCCGAGGACCACGAGCCCGTCCAGCCCCTCGGCCCCGGCGAAGCCGCCGTACCGGACGGCGACCTCGGCCGGACGGCCGGTGATCACCGCGGCGGAGCGCACCTTCGGGGCCAGCCGGGAGAGCGCGGGGACGGCGCCGGGGTGGGCGCGGGCCTGGTCGGGATCGGGGACGATCTCGGCGAGGGTGCCGTCGAAGTCGAATCCGACGACGGCGCGGCCGGGCCGTTCGAGGAGGGCGGCGAGGCCCTCACGGCCGGCGGAGGTGATGGGTACGGGGAGGGGATGACTGCCCATAGCACTGCCCATGGCGGTGACCCTACCGGCCCCGGTGGGACCGCGGGCCGCTCCCGGGCATCCGGCCGGTGAACGGCCCCCGGCCGTCCCGGCGCCCCCTCCCCCGGCGGACGTCAGCGCCGTTCGCGGCGCTCGTCCCTGATCCGGCGCAGCCGGTTGACGGTCACCGGGTCGTGCTCCAGGGCCTTGGGGTCGTCCAGCAACGCGTTCAGCAACTGGTAGTAGCGGGTCGGGGAGATGCCCAGCCGCTCCCGTATCGCCCGCTCCTTGGCGCCGGGGCCCGGCCAGTCCCGCCGCTCCACGGCGAGCACGTCCCGATCGCGTTCGGACAGCCCGGCGCCCGGTCCCGGCTCTCGGCCCTCCGCCTGGTCCTCCGCCTGGCCCTGCGTCTGGCCCTGCGCCCGGTCCTCCGCCCGGCCCCGCGCCCGGTCCTCCGCCCGGCCCCGCGCCCGGTCCTCCGCCTGGCCCCGCGCCCGGTCCTCCGCCTGGCCCCGCGCCCGGTCCTCCGCCTGGCCCTGCGTCTGGCCCTGCGCCCGGTCCTCCGCCTGGCCCCGCGCCCGGTCCTCCGCCTGGCCCCGCGCCCGGTCCTCCG
>NZ_JANIIC010000101.1 GCF_024519315.1 Streptomyces malaysiensis subsp. samsunensis
AAGCGCCTCCGGCTCCAGGCGCCTCCGGCGCCGAACCCGCCGCCGCGGACCGCACCGGCGCGGGCCGAACGCGGGACGCTTCGCATCAGGCCGCCGGCCGGCGGTGTCCCCTGCGGGCGGCCGCCCGGCCGCTGTCGCCGGCGCGTGTCCGGGCCACGAGGAGCGCGACGTCGTCCTCCGGGGGCGCGTCCGTGGTCATCCTCGAGATGACACGGGCACACAGGTCATCGAGGCTCGCCGGGGGACGTTCCAGCGCGGTGAGCAGCCGTTCGAGTCCGGCATCGATGTCGCCGTGCCGGGACTCCACCAGCCCGTCGGTGAAGAAGGCGAGCAGGCTGCCCTCGGGCAGTTCGAGGTCGACGGATTCATAGCGGCCGGTTCCTATCCCGACCGGCGGGCCCACCGGCGTCTCGGCGATCGTGGCATGGCCGTCGGGTGTCACCAGCATCGGTGGCGGATGCCCGGCGCGGGCCAGGGTGCAGATGCGAGTGGCCGGGTCGTAGACGGCGTAGACGCAGCTTCCGCCGGCGATCGAGGAGTACCCCGGGGACCAGGTGCCCCTCTCGGCGAGCTGGGCGGTGACCTTGTCCAGGTGGTCGAGCAGCTCCGCGGGGTGCTGGTCGAGGGCGGCGAGGGTGTGGACCGCGGTGCGCATCCTGCCCATGGCGGCGGCGGCGTTGATGCCGTGGCCGATGACATCGCCGATGACCAGGGCTATCCGGCCGCCCGGCAGCCCGATGGCGTCCATCCAGTCCCCGCCCACCCCTTCGTGCCGGTCCGACGGCAGATAGCGGCCGGCCAGGTCCGCCGCGGCGCCGCCCGACAGCTCCTGCGGCAGGAGACTGCGCTGAAGGGCGAGGGCGGCGGCCCGCTCCCGTGTGTAGCGGCGGGCGTTGTCCAGGCTCAACGCCGCTTGGACGCAGAGTTCCTCGGCCAGCAGCAGATCGTCCCGGGAGAAGGGCACGGCGTTGTCGGTCCGTGTGAACACGGCGATGCCCAGGATGGTGCCGCGGGCCCTGAGCGCGATCATCATCACCGAGTGCATGCCGGTGTTGTGGATGAGAAGTCTGCGCTGCGGGTCGCGGTCGAGCCATGTTCCCGGGCCGGTTGCCATGGTCGGCTCGAAGTAGGACTGGTCCCCGTACAGCGCGGTGAGGAACGGCGATCCGGGCGGTACGTACACCACGTCCCCCACCAGGAAGGCGGCCTCGGGCACGCCCTCGTGGATGGAGGACTGACCCGCGCGGCGGAAGACGGGGATGCCGGAGGGGGCCTCGGGCATCCGCTTCAGCGGCTCCCCGCCCAGCGGCACGGTATCGACCAGATCCACCGTGACGTAGTCGGCGAGGGCGGGGACGGCCATGTCCGCCAGTTCCTGCGCGGTGGTCATCACATCGAGCGTGGTGCCGATCTGGTTGGCCGCCCTGCCGAGCAGCGCCAGCCGCTCGCGCTGCCCACTCTTGGTGATCAGGGAGACGGTGCACACGCCCAGCGGGTCACCGCCCCTGGGGGCGAGGGGAAAGAGACAGGAGGAGAAGACCACCTCCCGGCCGTGCTCCGGCGACACCCACCGCAGCACGTGGTCGCCGACCGGCTCCCGCGATGTCAGCGCCTGCCGTATCACCGGCTCGACGACGGTCCGGTCGAAACCGCGCACGACGCGCCGCGTCGACCGGGTGGGCGCCTCCGTCCCGGAGCGGCCCACGACCTCTCTACAGGTCCGGTTGGACCACAGCGGCCGCGTGCCCGCGTCCCACACCGCCACGGCCAGCGGTGATCGGTCCAGGAGCGCCGCCTCGGCCTCGGCGGTCCGTACCCCGTCCGGCGCCTCCGTGACGGCGACGAGCCGACAGCTCTCACCGTCCGCGCCGGTCAGCGCGATGACCTCCACCGCCAGACGGAGGCTCCCGCCATCCCGGTGCCTGACCTTCACGACCGCGCTGGTGGCATGCCGACCGCCGAGCTGCCCCATGGCTCCCGGAGCCGGGGACCACCGCACCGCCTCGACGGGGGTCTCCAGCAGCCGCCGCGCCGACAGCCCCACGACGTCCTCCGCGCGGTGCCCGAGCAGCCGCCGGCAGCCCTCGCCCCATTCCAGGACGGTGCCGTCGGAGCCCAGTAGGGCGAGGGCCGGAGCGGGCGCCTCCGGCACGTCCGCGAAGCGGATGGACATCCGCTTCGTGTCGGAATCGGCCCCGGCTCTACGCGCCATCCGGATACCCTCCGTGGTCACCCCCACCGGTCGTTACCCTCTGGCAAAGGGTAACGCGCCTGAACAGCGGCCGGGCCGTGGAAGCCGCCGGAACGCACAGTGACGCGAGGGGCGGGATTCGTGAGCCGGTGCCGGGTTGGGCTGTGCCGGATCCCTCGGTCGGGTGGTTCCCGAATGAGCCGGGCTTCGCCGCTGCCGACATGGACGCGGCTGATGGCGCCGATCGACGGCCCGGCCTCGGGAAGAATGCCGTTTCGGGGTGGGACCGGTCCCGTGGACCCCGCGGTACGGTCCTGGCTTTGTCGGCTGAGCCGCTGAGTCGGCACCGAGCGCCAGGATGGAAACCGATGGATGACCTGCAAGAGCTGATCGACAGGCTGGAACACTGGCAGCGGGCCGATACCGGCTTCGACGGGCCGACTCCCAGGCACCGGGCCATCGACGCGTTGCGAGAGCGCGGTCCGGGTGTGGTTCCGGCGCTCGTCGGTCGACTTGAAGACCTCCTGGCCGCCACCGCCCGGCATCACGAGAGGGTCGCCGCCGTCCAGGAGGTATGGGACGCCTGGTACGAGGAGGGCGACAGGCTCACCGATGAGTACGGGCTGGGGGCCGACATCGAGCCCTACCGCACCGTTTCCAGCGACAGTCTCCCCCAGCAGTCGGCGCGGGACCAGGACTACCGGGATCCGTACCACCTCAAACAGGGGATCATCGAGGCTTTGCACCACCTCGGCGACCGACGCGCGGCGCCCGTACTCACCGCCGCGCTGTCCGACCTCGCCTGTGTTCCCGCGGCGGCGCGGGCCCTGCGTGACATCCAGGCCGACCAGCCGGTGCCCGCGTTGCTGGACGCTGTCACCCTTATCGACCACCACGCCAATAAAGACATCGTGTTCGATCCGGTGTTGGCCGCGCTGCGGCATTACGGGGTCTCCGTGGGGCAGGCGCGGGAACGGTTCGAGGCCGAGAGCTCACCGCTCGGCCGGGTGCGCCTCATGCACCTGCTGGAGGAGCTGCCCGACGACGGTGCCGACAGACCCGCCAAGTCGCAGATCAGGGACTCACTCATCTTCCTGGCGATGGATGACAGGGACACCATGGTCCAGTCCCGGGCCATTCGCGCACTCGGCGAGCTCGACAACCGTGGGATGGAGAGGGGATCAGGGGTTTCCGGGATGGACACGCCGCCCCCGGCTGCCATCGTCCGCTCGGCGATCGCCTTGGCCGCTCATGGGAACCCGCCGGGCCACGACCGCGAGTTGACGAGCAGGCTCCGCCGCTTGGCGGTGGACACCCCGACGGTGTTTCGAGCCGTCGAGGCCGTCCTGACGCAGGATTTCCCCACGCCGGATGAGAAGGAACTCCGCCTCGCTCTGCGCCTCGCGCTACAGGTGAACATCTCCACGATGGACGCCGACGCCCCGATGCGTCTGATCCGTGCGCTGTACAGCGCGTCGTCGCACCCCCAGGTCGGCGACCGCGCGCTGTTCGTCCTGCGCCGACATGACTACGTCCTGTTCGAGCAGATGACGCAGGACGACGACGCGCTCCGTGCGGAGGCGCGAGCCATTTTCGAGGCCATCGCGGGACCCGGAGATCACGCCAGGTTGGCCCAGTTCAGCGCGTCCCGACGGGGCCGCTGGTCAAGGCTCCTCAGCCGGTTCACACGCCGATGAGGCACTGTGGGCGGAGCTTTGGGTGACCAGGTGTGCGCGGGGCGGGGCAGTCGGTTGTCCCTGCCGTCGCCGGTTGCCACGGCGGCGGGTGGTCCGGTCAGCCGCGGTGGTCGGGCTCGGCCGCGGTGATCCGGTCGAACAGGGGCTGGGCCCGTACCCAGCCCGCGATGTGGCCGCCGACCTGGCCGCGCACCAGCGACGCGGTGTCGCGGTCGATGTGCTTCGGGGCGCCGGCGGCCATGGCGAGGAGCTGGGCTTGGCAGGAGCGCTCCATGGTGATGAACCACCACGCGGCCTCGGCGATGGTGTGGCCGACGGTCAGCAGCCCATGGTTCTGGAGGATCACCGCCTTGTGCCCGCCGAGGGCGGTGGCGATGCGTTTGCCCTCCTCGACCTCGTTGGCGACACCGCGGTAGTCGGCGTACAGACCCTGGTCCTCGTAGAAGGCGCAGGCGTCCTGGGTCAGCGGGTCGAGCCGGATTCCGAGGCTGGAGAAGGCTTTGCCGTGCGGCGAGTGCGCGTGCGCGGCGGCCAGCGCGTCGGGGCGGGCGGTGTGCACCTGGGCGTGGATGACGAACGCCGCCCGGTTCACCGGGCGGCGGCCGTCAAGGACTTTCCCGTCGTGGTCGACCCGGACCAGGTCCGACGCGCGGATCTGGCGGAAGTTCATCGCGAACGGGTTCACCCAGAACGTATCGGGCTCGCCGGGGTCGCGCACGGTGATGTGGCCGGCCGTTCTCCACTGTGTGGTCGCCGGGCTGGAGCAGGGTGTTGAGCTGGGCGGGGGCCGAGCCGAGGGCGTCGGCGGGGTCCATCGGCCGGCGCAGGGCGGGCAGCACCTCGCGGGGCAGGAACATCTGGTCCCGGAAGAAGCCCTCGTAGCGGGTGCCGCGGACGCGGCGGGCGTTGGACGCGAAGACCTCCTGGGTGGGTGCCGGGTAGTAGGCGACCGGCACCAGGCCGGGGGTCTCGGCCGCGGATGTCGCCGAAGAGGGGGTCATGGCCGGTCCGCGGGTGCGGAGGCTTTCCGTCGCGACGCGCCCGATGCCGAGATCCTTCTCCTCGACGGCGGGCATTTCCTGCTGGAAACGCATCTCGACGATGTCGCACAGGCGATCCTCGCCTTTCACGAGCGGGTGTGCGGCGAGTACGCACTCCCCGGATGACGAGGGCGGCACACCCGCCGCGGCGGCCGACCCGTTCCTTGATGAAGGCATCCCGTCGGATTCCGAGCAGTTTGAATCCGACCCCGTTAGTCTGGAAGACGGTGAGGGTGGGAGGAAGTAGATCCCCGCCTTACTTTAGGGATCAAGTTCTTACCTGTTATAAGTTTGAGGGCTTATGGACTTATGAACCCGCGAGACTCCGATACCGAGTGGAATCGCCCGGGGCCACTGGAGACACGTCACACTGCCACGGTGCTGCTCGACGAGACGGGTGAGGTGATCGCGTGGAGCCCGGGGGCGAGTCGTCTGCTCGGCTACTCGGCGGAGGAGGCGGAGGGCCGTTCCGTGGAAATTCTCCTGGCCGCGGGCGAATCCGAAGCGGTTCGGCGTTTCGTCCTCGGTGCCGAAGTCGGAGCCATGACGGCCGTGCTCCGGGGAAAGGACGGGCAAAGCGTCACCGTCGAGTTGGTGGCGACCCCGTCGCATGAGCGGTCCGCCCGGTCGGCGAGCGGACACCGGCTTCTGGTGCTCACACCACTCATGGATACGCGGCGCGAACTGCTCGAGTGGAGCTTCGATCAGTTTCCCTTCATCGCCGGAATCACCGACCTGGATCTGCGCTACATTCGCCTCAACAAGGAGGCCGGAAAAGCATTTCAGGCCACTGAGGCCGATTTGGTCGGCAGGACGACCGCCGAGAACGTAGGGGGCCCGGAGGGGGACAGGATCCAGCAGGCCATGCGTCTGGCCAGGGACACGGGCGAGTCGGCGAGCCTGGACATCTACGTGAAGCTCCCGAACGAGCAGCTCGGTTACGCCTGGCAAGGTCATTTCGTGCCACTCAAGGACGCCCGCGGACGGGTGCGCGGCATGTATGCGGTGGGCCTTGACGCCGGTGTCCAGCACCTTGCCCGGGAGCGGCTGGCCCTGCTCAATCAGGCGAGCACCACCGTCGGCAGCACCCTGGACGTGGCTCGTACGGCGCAGGAACTGGCGGAGGTACTGGTTCCGGGGATCGCCGACTTCGTCACCGTCGACCTGCTGGAATCGGTGCTGACCGACGAGGAGCCGGAGTTCCTGCCGGTGGAACCGGGGTTCCCGCCGCCGAGCCGTGAGGTGACCATGCGCCGGATGGCGCAGCACTCCGTATGGGAAGGGGCTCCCGAGGCCGTCCTGAACCCCGGCGATGTGGACGTCTACCCGAGCGACGGTCCGCATGTGCGGGTGCTGGTCACGGGCGAGTCCTATATGGTTCCGCCCGGGTCCGACGCCTCATCCATGGACTGGGTCAATTTCTCCGAGCGGAGGATGGCCAGCACCCGGGCCTTCGGCCTGCACTCCGCGATGATCGTCCCGTTGCGTGCTCGTGGCACCTTGCTCGGCCTTGCCGTTTTCATCCGGCATCAAAAGCCCGAGGATTTCGACTCCGACGACCTGCTGCTCGCCGAGGAGATCACCACCCGGGCGGCGGTCAGCCTCGACAACGCGCTGCGCTTCACCCGCCAACGCGCCACCGCGCTGGCGCTCCAGCACAGTCTGCTGCCGCAGCGGCTACCCGAACAGACGGCGGTCGAGGCGGCCAGCCGCTATCTGCCCGCGGACACCAAGGCGGGCGTGGGCGGTGACTGGTACGACCTCATCCCCCTGTCCGGAGCACGAGTGGCCCTGGTCGTGGGCGATGTGGTCGGCCACGGACTGCGCGCGTCGGCCACCATGGGCCGGTTGCGAACGGCTGTGCGCACGCTTTCCGATATCGAAATGCCCCCCGACGAGCTCCTCGCCCAACTCGATGTCATCGTCGGCCGGCCCATCGCCGGTGAGTCCCCCGCGGAGGGGGAGCCCGAGGCGGACACGGGAGCCTCCTGTCTGTACGCGGTCTACGATCCGGTCTCCCGGCGCTGCACCTTGGCCCGTGCGGGCCATCCGCCACCGCTCCTCGCCTATCCCGACGGCACGGTCGAATCCGTTGAGGTGCCGGTCGGTCCGCCCTTGGGCCTGGGCGGGTTTCCCTTCGAGAGCGTGGAGGTCGAACTTCCCGAGGACTCCCTCCTGGTCCTGTACACCGACGGTTTGATCAGGACGCGCGACGGCGACCTGGACGAGCGCCGGGAGATGCTGCGCCGCTCGTTGATCGACGCACCCGACTCTCTGGAGGGGGCCTGCGACGCCGTGCTGCGGACCATGCTCCCGGAGCGCGCCGAAGACGACATCGCCCTGCTGCTGGCCCGTACCCGGAGCCTCGACTGCGACCAGGTCGCTACGTGGGAACTGCCCATGGATCCGGAGGCCGTCGCCGAGGCGCGCAACCTCACCACCCGCCAGCTCTCCCACTGGGGGCTGGAGGAGGCGACCTTCACCACCGAACTCATCGTCAGCGAACTGGTCACCAACGCCATCCGGTACGCGTCCGGGCCCATTGGGCTACGCCTGATCCTGCAAGACACACTGATCTGCGAGGTGGCGGACTCCAGCGATACCTATCCGCACCTCCGCCAGGCCCGCATCTATGACGAGGGCGGTCGTGGACTGATGCTGGTCGCTCAGCTCAGTGAGCGATGGGGAACCAGGCCCACCAGCAGCGGCAAGATCATCTGGGCCGATCAGTCGCTTCCGCCCCGCGTAGGCCAGTCCGCCGCCTGAACGCTCGCGCAGCACTGGACCGCATTGCTCGCATCGGCGCCGGCGGGGACGCGCAGCGGGCCCGCGCGGAACTGCTGTCCATGCGCGCCGGACACGGTGTGGACACCGGTACCGGAATCGCCGCTTTCCATAATGACGCGGGAATGCCCGCCACTGCCGATGGAACCGGAATGGTGAACAGCGTTCTGTGGGGGGTTTATGTCAAAGACCGCCTTTCCGGGTCCAGTTGACGCGATTCGACGGCAGCCTTGCCTCACTCTTCGGAGCCGGCCGAGCGCCGGAACCGTCAACTCAAGGAGAAACAGTGTCGTCTTTCCAGATAGTTGCTCTGATGGTGGTGGCCTACATCATCGTCATCGCGGCGGTGAGCTTCATCGCCCGTAAGGCGGGCGCGACTTCGGAAGGCTTTGTCCGCGGCGGCCGGGTCTTCCCCGCGGCCGTGATCGGTCTGTTCATGGCTTCCGAAGTCGTGGGCACCACGGCCAGTATCGGGACGGCCCAAGGCGCCTTCACTTACGGAATCTCCGCCGCCTGGAACCTCGGCGCCCTGGGAATCGGGTTCATCGTCTTCGCCGTGCTGTTCGCGAGGCGATTCAAACAACTCGACGAGGTGACCATCTCCGGTGCCCTGGAACGGGGATACGGAGTGGGCGTACGGCGAGCGGCTTCCGTGATCATGATCGTATCGCTCCTCCTGGTGGCCACCGCGGCCTATGTGAGCGGCGGAGCGATGATCTCGGCTCTGCTCAGGATCGATGCCAACTGGGCCGTCGTGATCGTTGGCGTTCTGTCGAGTGTCTACGTGGTGATCGGCGGAATGCGCTCCGTCATCTACACCAACCTGATCAACGTCTTCGTCAAAGTCGTGGGGATCGTCGTCGTCGCGGTGTCCGCGTACTCCGCCGCGGGAGGCTACGAACACATCAGCGTCTCTTTGCCGTCGAAGATGCTCGACTGGGACGGAGTCGGCTGGAATCAGATAGGCGCCTGGCTCATCGCCGGCGGCGGCGCCATGTTCGCGACGCAGTACGTAGTGCAGGCGATGACCGCGGTCGACAACGAGGCCAAAGCGCGGAACGCGGGCTTCTACACCAGCCTCGTCCTGATCCCGTATGGCTTCCTCGCGGCATTGATCGGTGTCTGCGCGGCCGTGGTGCACCCCGACATCGACAGCATCCAGGCACTTCCGACCATGGTCGTCCGGCTCAGCCCGATCCTTCAGGGCATTGCGGTAACCGGACTGATCGCATCAGTGTTCGGCCTCATATCAGCTCTGACGATCGGCGCTTCCACTCTGCTGCTGAAGGACTTCTACCAGCCGTATTTCAACCCGTCGGACAACGAGAGGAAGGCCGTGCGATTCGCCCGGCTCTCCACCCTCGGCTGCGGGCTGATCCCCGTGGCGGCGGCCCTGGGCGCATCGGATGTGCTCGGCATGACGTTCCTCGCCAAGGCGCTCCGGGCCTCCCTGGCCGTGTTCGTCGTCCTGATGTTCCGCCGGCCGTCGTACGGCTCCCGGCAGGGTGCCCTGGCCGCCCTCTGCCTGTCCCTGCCCGCGGTCATCGGCTGGTACGCGGCGGGTGACCCCTTCGGCATCGACAACGCGTACATCGCCATCCTCACCCCCCTGCTGGTCATGACGATCGCCCAGCTCATCGGGCGAGGCACCAAGGCGAGCGCACCCCTCGCCCGTACCCCCTCGACAGCGGCCACCGCATCGGTCGCCGACTCGTGCCGGGAAACGGCGCGCACGGACACATGAGGATCCCCCGCGGCTCGTTCGTCGTCTTGTCTCAGCCGGCCCGCATCTTCTCGTACAGGCCCGGGTCGTGGGCGCAGACGATCGTCAGGTCGGGTTCCGCACGCCGGTGCAGTTCGGCGAGGCGGGCGTGGTTGGCGCGGATCTGTTTCAGGTCGTATGCGACGGCTGTTTCCATGCCGCGGAGGGCCGCGGGCACGGGGGCCCGGCCGTCGAGGGTGCCGGGGTGGTAGAAGGCGTCGCCGGCGTGCAGGATCCAGCGGGTGCCGGTGTCGACCGCGACGCAGGCGTGGCCGCGGGTGTGGCCTGGGAGGGAGACCAGGACGATACCGGGGGCGATGGAGTCGAGCTCCTTGGCGGCGGCGAATCCGCGCCACGCTTCGCCGTCAGGGGCGTGTTCGACGATGCTCGGGCCGTGGGCCCACTGGGCGGGGCGGAAGCGGAGGCGTTCGCGCCAGGACGGGGCGTGGATCGCGCCGAGTGCCTCGGCCGCGGTGATGTGGACGGTGGCGTGCGGGAAGTCGGCGAGGCCGCCGATGTGGTCGGAGTCGACGTGGGTGAGAACGATGTGGCGGACGTCGGCGCGCTGGAAGCCGAGCCGTTCGACCTGGCGGGCGGCGGTTTCCTCGGGGTCGAAGGCCGGTCTGATGTAGTGGCGGACCGGGCCCACGCGGCGGCCGGGGGCGGCGATGTCCATGAGGCCGAAGCCGGAGTCGACGAGCACGAGTCCCTGTGTGTCCGTCTCGAGGAGGAGGACATGGCAGACCAGCCGTGGCCCGCCGCGCAGGTGCATCGTGCCGCAGTTGAGGTGGTGCACCTTCACGACAGGGTGGCCTTCGGAGTGTTGACGAGGGCGGGGTCCGGGGTGCCGCCGGCTTCCTTGAGGAGTCCGCGCAGACAGCGGAGGGCCAGGGGCCAGTTGCGCGGGTTGCGCAGGTTCAGGCCGCCGATCAGCTGTTTCAGCAGTGTGAGGCTGTCGAAGTAGATCCGCTCGCAGACCAGGTTCTCACCGCCGTTTCCGTCGTCGTCGAAGACGAAGTACGCGGTCATGCGGACACGGAAGCGGTTTCCGGTGGGCGGGATCGCGCCCAGCGGGCCGAGGTGCGTGCCCAGCAGCCAGAATTCGACGATCACGGCGTCGTCGCTGTGGCGCAGGGCGATGATCTCGTGGTCCTGGTCGGGGAAGGCGCGGCGGCTGTGGCGGTAATAGCCGCGTACCGCCGCGTCGCCGTCGTGGACCGTCATGGTGGGGATCAGTTCGTAGCGCGGATGCGGGAAAGTGGCGAGGACGTCGTCCCACTCCTGGCGGACCTCGTCATGGAAGTGGTCCAGGACCAGCTTCTGGCGGGACTTGCGGATCTCGTCACTGATCAGGGTGGTCATCGGTGGGTTACCGCCTTGTGCGTGAAGGTGGGGCTGGTGCCGGGGTTGGTCCAGACGCCGGTCAGTTCGCTGGAGGGGAAGAATTGCAGGAAGCGGGAGTCGGCCTGGGCGTGGTCGACGAGCGTCTTCTCGATGATGAGCGAGTTGTACTGCTCGGCCGTCGTCTCGATGGTGTTGGCGTTGAGGACGACCTCCTGCTGCCAGGCGCGAGCCCAGCGGGCGATGCCGGGGACGCGAGAGTGCTCGGGAGTCAGGCACTCGGCGGCGATGGCGTTCTCGCTGGACGCCCAGATGCCGCTGGAGGTGTTCAACAGGAGGGTCTGGTTGCCCAGGACGTGGCCGGGGGTGGAGATGACCGCGACACCGGGGCCGAGGAGCAGCGAGCCGTCGACGGCGAGAAAGGCGTCGGGCCGCACGTCCCGGTAGGCGTCGGGCTGGTACCAGGGGCGCTGAAGCGGGTGGAGCTCGGACATGGCCAGCAGTTCGTGCCGCTGCACGATCACCTTGGCGTGCGGGAACACCGGCTCGACCGGACTGTCGCCCAAGTCCGGCTGGGGTGTGCTGGTGCCGATCCACCGGCGTAGGTCCTGGGTGTGCAGATGGTCGAAGAGGAGATAGTCGACATCCTCGGGCGCGATGCCGAGCCTGGCCAGGTGCCCGAGGACCGTGCCGTGTTCGGTGACCAACAGGGATCGCACCGGGCGGGGTGTGCGGCGGGCGAGCGCGGCGAAGTACGGGGTGTTACGGCCGAGTTCCACATCGCTCGGCTCGAACAGGAGCACACGCCGCCGCCCGTCGCTCTCCGTCCAGCGGACGACGAGCATGCGGTTGGTGATGGCGAGGAACGGGGCGATGGCCCGGGAGGCACGGAAGAGGCCGAACTTCGTCGGATAGGGAAGGGTCACCAGGTCACACGTGGTGACGCTGTCCGGTGTACCGGTCGCCGCGAACTCGGTACGCAGCGCCTTCGCCCGCGTACGGGCCCATACGAGCTGTGCGCCGTAGCCGCCGGGTATGTCACCGAGGCCGCTGAGGGTGGTGATCGGGGTGCCGAGCGTGGGCATGTCGAGGACGTCGGTGTCCTGCCAGGCGAGTTTCATCGGTGGGTCCTTCCTGGTCGGCCGAGCCGGTGGTTGGGGGTGCCGGTCCAGGTCGGCCGCCAAGTCCCGTACGAGGGCGAACCCAGGCGATCACTCAAAGCGACACTTGCAGCGCAAGTCTTTCGATGGATCGGGACGCTAGACTTACGGTGCAAGTGATGTCAAGGGAAGGTGACGCATGACGGCGCGAGGGGCCGGACGTGGCAGGCGACTCGGCCTGACCCGCGAAAAGGTGATCGCGGCAGCGGTGACGATGATCGACCGCGATGGCCCCGACGCCTTCTCCCTGCGCAAACTGGCCACGGAGCTCGGCATCGAGAACATGTCGCTCTACAACCACATCCCGAACAAGGACGCCCTTCTCGACGGTGTCGCCGAAGCGGTGCTGGCCGGCATCGTCTTCCCCGAGCAGCGGGGCGGAACATGGCAGGAGAGGATCCGGGCTCACGCCGCCGCCTTCCGCGCCGCCGCCAAGCAGCACCCGAAAGCGTTCCCTCTGGTGCTGACCCGGCCCACGCAGTCGCCCGCCGCGCTGGAAGCCATGCGCTCCACGCTGGCCTGCTTCGACGAACTCCGCCTCGCCCCCGAGGAGGTGGTCCACGTCCTGCGCAGCTATACCGCCTTCATGGTCGGCTCGATCATGCGCGAACTGGGCTACGCCATCTACCTGGGCACCATGGACAACGACCAGGTCCAGCAGCGCACCGAAGCCATCGCCGTCTCCGGCGACCCGCTGCTGACCGCGACCGCGCCCTATCTGGCCGACAGCGATCCCGACACGGAGTTCCAGTACGGCCTGGAGCTGTTGATCTCCGGCCTGGCCGCCAGGGTCGGCGACTCCTGAGACCGCGGCCGAACAGGGAGTACGACACCGGGTGTGTCATGAGCGGGACCGGGGCCCGAACGAACCGGCGACGGCGCCCGCCACCACCGTGCCGACCGAGGCGCCGACCGTCCGTCAGGAACACGGCGAGGGGCGGGGACTTTCGACTTGTTGTGGACAAAGTATGGACGGTTCGGGGCGATGTTCGTACGCTGGGCGTCGCTTTCATAGGGACGTCTGCGTGCATCACGGCGGAATGCCGCCGCACCACCCGTACACGGACGAGCTCCACTCTGTGCCCGCGGTCCGCCGGACCGCGCCCCTAGCGCCCAGCAGGAGGAAGAGTGACGCTACGCAAGTACCCGAGACCACGTGGCCATCGCCGTGGACCACGAAGAACCGGCCTGTTCCTCGCGGCGCTTCTGGCCGGCGCTCTCGCGATGCCGACCGCCGAAGCGGACGAGAAGCCCTTCGCGGACCTGCCGCCCCAGGAACCTGGCGTCACCCTCCGCGTCTTCGACATCCAGTCCCCGCTGAGCAAGCTCTGCGACCTCAAGCCGGCCCAGACCCCCAACGTGGACAAGCTGATCCCCAACGTCGACTGGTCCTCCACCGAGGGCTTCGGTTTCACCGACAACTTCGTGTCGCAGATCATCGGCAACATCGACGTCCCCACCGACGGCACGTACACATTCCGTCTGATCAGCGACGACGGTTCCCGATTGCTCATCGGCGACAAGAAGGTCATCGACCACGACGGACTGCACGGCGCCGAGCCCAAGGACGGCGAGATCGCCCTGGCGCCCGGCTACCATTCCCTGCGCATCGACCACTTCGACCGTGGCGGCGACCAGCAGGTCACCCTCCAGTGGAAGCCCCCGGGCGCCGACGACTTCTCCCTCGTCCCGAACTCCGTGCTCAGCACCGACGCCGGCGTCGTCCGTGTCACCGCCCCGGGCCGCAAGGAGTGCGAGGGCAACTACGACACCCCCGGCGACGGACTCCCGCTGACCTCGGTCAACCCCGGCTACACCCTCACCGATCTGCGCCCCGAGGGCTTCGAGCCCCAGGTCTCCGCGATGGACTGGCTGCCGGACGGCAAGCTGGCCGTGACGACGTGGGGCGGCAGCACCGAGACGGAGGGAGAGGTGTACGTCCTCGACCACGTCACGGGTGACACCGGCCCGGAGAAGGTCACGTACAAGAAGATCGCCGGCGGCCTGCGGGAGCCGATGGGGATCAAGTACGTCGATGGAAAGCTCTACGTCTCGGAGAAGCACCAGCTCACCGAGTTGTCCGACATCGAGGGCGACAACACCGCGAGCGAGATCCGCAAGGTCGCCGACTGGCCGTACGGAGAGAACTTCCACGAGTTCGCCTTCGGGCTGCTCTACGAGAAGGGGAACTTCTATCTGAACCTCTCCGTGGCCATCAACTACGGCGGTGCCACGACCGATCCACAGCCCGTCGCGAACCGCGGCACCACCATCAAGGTGAACAAGAAGACCGGCAAGGTGAGTTACCTGGCGGGCGGCCTCCGCACACCGAATGGAATCGGACGGGGCCCCGAGGGGGATCTCTTCGTCACCGACAATCAGGGCGGCTGGCTGCCCGCCTCCAAGCTGCTCCACATCAAGCAGGACCGCTTCTTCAACCACTACACCAACCCGGACGGGCCGTTCGACGACCGCCCGGTCACCAAACCCGTGCTCTGGCTGCCGCAGAACGAGATAGCCAACTCGCCCAGCACGCCGATGCTGTTGGACAAGGGACCCTTCGCCGGGCAAATGCTCTTCGGCGACGTCACCTACGGCGGAATCCAGCGCGCCGACCTGGAGAAGGTGGACGGCGAGTACCAGGGCGCGGTGTTCCGGCACACCCAGGGCCTGGAGGTCGGCATCACCCGCATCAGCACCGGACCGGACGGTGCCATCTATGCGGGGGGTCTCGGCGCCGACGGAAACTGGGGCCAGGAAGGCAAACTCCGCTTCGGTCTTCAGAAGCTCACGCCGAACGGCAAGACCGCCTTCGACATCAAGACCATGCGCGCCACCCGCGACGGCTTCGAACTCACCTACACCAAGCCCCTGTCGGCGGAGACCGCCGCCAAGCTGACGAACGGCGCCTACTCCGTCGAGCAGTGGCGCTACGTCCCCACCCCGGCCTACGGCGGCCCCAAGGTGGACGAAGAGTCCCTCCCCGTCGCCGCCGCCCGACTGTCCGCCGACCGTCGCACGGTCCGGCTCACCATCCCCGGCCTCAAGACCGACCGGGTGGTGCATGTGCGCTCACCGCGCCCCTTCGCCTCGGACACCGGTGAGCAACTCTGGTCCACCGAAGCCTGGTACACGCTGAACGCACGCCCCGGCCCCGAGCAGCCCATCACCTCGTACGACGCGGAATCGGCACGCCTGACCGGCGGAGCCGCCATCGACACCGAGCACGCCGGCTACACCGGCGGCGGCTTCGCCGACGGCTTCGGCACCCCGGGCGCCACCGCCACCTTCGAGGTCGACGCACCCGCGAAGGGCAGCTACGACGTGGGGCTGCGCTACGCCAACGGCCCCCACCCGTTCACCGGCACCAAGACCATGGGCATCACCGTCAACGGCGGCCAGGCGCGGCAGACCAGCCTCCCCTCCACCGGCGCCTGGAACCGCTGGTCCACCAAGACCGAGCGGCTCTCCCTGCGCAAGGGCCGCAACACCATCGCCTATGCCTATCGGCCCGAGGACACCGGCCACGTCAACCTCGACATGATCGAGGTGCGCGGATCCGGCAGCCGGATCGACCTGTTCTCCGGCGGCAGCGTCTCCACCGCCTGGCAGCACACCGATGGCCGCAGCGTCGAATGGCCGCGCTCCGCCGAGGACTCCATCGAGGTGTGCTGCGGCGACATCCGCACCAAACAGGCGTTCGGCGACTTCAGGCTGCACGCCGAATTCCGGGTGCCGAAGCTGCCGGACGATGTCACCGGGCAGGACCGCGGGAACAGCGGCATCTACCTCCAGGAGCGGTACGAGATCCAGATCCTGGACTCCTACGGAGTGGAGAAACTCGCCCCGGACGAGGCCGCGTCCATCTACAACAAGAAAGCCGCCGACCTCAACGCCGCCACGCCACCGGAAAGCTGGCAGACGTACGACATCGACTTCCGCGCGGCCCGTTTCGACGCCGAAGGCCGGAAGACCGATGACGCCAGGATCACCGTGGTGTGGAACGGCAGGAAAGTCCACGACAACGTGGCGGTGGACGGCCCGACCGGCGGCGGCGACGCCGAATCGGCCGCGGCGGGCGCGATCCGGCTCCAGGACCACGGCAACAAGGTCCGCTTCAGAAACCTCTGGATCGAACCGCTTGACTGATGCCACGAAGAGAGCTCTCCCGGGCCGGTGAACCCACCGTGCCTCTGCCGGCCGCATGACCCACCCATGCCCGAAGCCCCGGACACATGGCGTCCGGGGCTTCGGGCATGTTTCAGCCTTATGCGATGTGTCACGAGTGGGTACCCGTCTCGCGGTGGGGCGTCCACATGAGGGAGGGGCGGCAGTGCGGCGCGCATAGAGTGCCGATCATGTTCAAGCCAAAGACCCTCAAGCGCGTTGCTCAGCGTCCGCGGTCCACTCGGGAGCCGTCACGACGAATGAAGAAGACCCTGATCGCGGCCGTCGGCATCGGCATGGCCGTCGCTTTGAGCGGATGCAACGACGACACCGGCGATGCCACGGACAAGAACACCGACGCCGCGGGGTCGAAGGCGCCCTCGGCGGGGTCGTCCGAGTCCGCCGCCCCGGCGAGCCCCTCGGGCGATCAGCCGTCGGTCGCGGGATGGCAGACGCAGACCTCGCAGAAGCACCACTTCCGCTACGACGTGCCCGGCAAGGCCAAGAAGTGGAAGGTCTTCCAGGAGGACACGGCCCTCTCCTACACGGACAAGAACGGCCGGCCGATCGTCGTCATGACCGGAGCCGGCAACTACCGTGAGGGCGGCTGCGCGTCGAGTCCCAATCCCAAGGCCATCGGTGAGGCGGGCAAGGGTCAGCTGGCCACCGTCGGCACCACAGGTGGCGGCAAGGACGGCAGCCTCCAGGAGAACGCTCGTAACTGGGCGGGGAATTGGGGCTTCGCCGCGTACGGGGGTGAGGACCACAAGCCCAAGATCACGGTCAGTGAGGCCAAGCCGTGGAAGCACGGGGGTATCGAGGGCTACACCGCGACCGCCCAGGTGACCGTCACCAACCGCCCGAGCTCATGCGTTCCGCCGAAGGCGGTCGTGCACAGCGTCGCGCAGAAGCTCCCCGACGGCACCATGCACGGCTGGGTGATCTACGCGGACCAAGGAGTCCCGAACGCGCTGACGGCCGCCGAGATCGAGAAGGTCATGAGCACCGTCCGGTCGACGGACAGCTGATGTCGTTCGGCCCGTGAGGGCGGCGAGCCGCGTACCGCCCCGCACCCCTGTGTCTCCGCCACCGGGCCGGCGCGCGGCCGCGTGTGGCCGACTCTGTCCGAGAGCCGTCCTCAAGTCCCGCCGCTCCAGCGGAAGTTCTGTGATCGAGATCAAATAACTGCTTTAATTAGGTAGCTGATCTTGAGTCCCGGCCCTCGGAAAGGCAATTTTGATGTCCCCCGCCCGCTACCAGTCCCGCTCCCGTTCCGAGGTCCCGTTCGAGGCTGTCGGCGCCGGCGTTCTCCGCGTCCTGTCCGACTCCCGCACTCCGGTGTTTCTCACCGTGCACGCGAGTGGACGACGCCGGTACGGCTACTGGCAGCCGCACGACCACGCCACCGACAGGGGCGGCTGCTACGTGGCTCTGCCCACCCCCATATGCGACAGGCTGTACTCCGAGGGGCGGATCGCGCTCGGTGACCCTCTGGTGGATCCGGCCAAGACCACATACCGCGTGTGGCTCGCCTATGACCCGGTCACGCCGGTGCGTATCCCGGTGGCGCCCCTGCCCGCGGTGGCGGTGGCACAGACGCTCGCCGCGTGATCGCGATGCGCGTGAGCCCGTCTTCGTGGCGGTGCGGTCGCACCAGCGCGGGGGCGTCGCACACCGCCAGCGTTCGGCCTGAGCCTGTCCGTCCGGGCCGTGGCACCGCCACGGCCGTGGCGGAGCGCCGGGGGCCGTGGCGCGAAGCCCGGCGCGTACGCGTGCCGCCGGGCTTCGCCACTCACATCAGGACCCGGTGAGGACCGGAGTCCGCCAGTTCCGCCATTCGGCCAGGTTGCCGGCCTTCTTGCCCGAGACCCTGATCACGCCGGGAGCGTTGCCCGTCTTGAGCAGGAACTTCTGGATGTTCTGCTGCAAGGGGGCCTTCCACTCGGACCGGACGGCGCAGTGGTTGCCGTCCTGGATGTCGGACCAGTAGCTGATGTTGCTCCCCGCGCCGAGCGCTTTGTAGACCTCCGCTCCGCCCAGCGCCGCCACGCTTCCGGACTTGGCACCCAGCCAGTCGATATGCGGGTTCTCCATGATGAACAGCCCCCGCGGCGCGACCATGCCCACGATCTCGTGGGTGTCCACCGGCAGCGTGGCCGGGTTGCCGGTGAAGGAGCCGAACGCGTCGCCCAGCCACGGCTGTTCGGAGTAGGCGCTGCTCAGCGGCTGTGCGCCGCCCTCTCCCGGAACCCCGCGGAAGATGGGGGCACCGGCGGTGCCGGACTCGATCGGCATGGTCAGGGCGATGCGCTGGTCGAACGCGCCGACCGCGAAGGCGCCCTTGCCGTACCGCGAGCATCCCGTGACGCCGACCGCGTCCGCCTTGAGAATGCCGCCGCCCGACTGCTCGATGACATCGATGATCCGGCTCGCACCCCAGGCCCAGGCCATGAGCAGCCCCGTGCCGCTCTGCGAGCCGTAGACGCTGTAGAACGCGCCTTGTTGCGCGGCACCGGGCCGTGCTGCACCTGGCGGCCGACCGCGGCCCTTTGCGCGCGTAGCGTGCCGATGCCGCTACCGAAAGATATGGCGGACGAAACACGTGTCGCCATGGACGTCCGACGGTGACGGAGAGTGTTCCGGACGACGCCGCCCGGCAACGCGCGGGGCGCGCCGCCGGGCGGCACGTGTACCGCGCTAGACCCGACCCCGGTCGTCCGCCAGTACCACGCAGGCGCTGAGATGCCAGGTCTCGCGCTCGTTCGCGGACAGTTCCAGGTCCACCGCGCGTCCGGAGGATCCGCCGTCCAACGGGATCCGGAGCCAGGTGAACTCCCGGCCGTCGAGCTGCTCACTGCGGGCCTTCTCGATCCCGTTCACACGGACGATCAGCGACCTGTTGAAGGTATTGGGGTCGCCGGTGAGTAGATGCGCGGTGCAGGGTCCGGCGGGCAGCTTCAGCCGCAGCACGGCCGGGGCGCTGTCGCGTACGTAGTCCCGGCGGACGACATCGAACAGTCCGGTGTCCGTGGCGTCGGGCGTGTTGCCGACCCAGCCGAAGTCGGCGCCCTCGTGCCAGCCGCCGGCCGGTGAGAGCCGGGTGTATCCCGTCAGCACCGGCGCCGAGTCGGGCCCGGCGTCCAGCGCGTGTACGCATCGTGCGGCGGGCGGGACGACGACGACCTTGGCCAGGCTGCGCAGCGAGGAGTCGAGCACCCGCACCGCGCCCGACCTCGGGCGCGCGTGCAGTGTGGCGAGCGCGGGGGCGGACGGCGGCACGACGGGCGTCTTCACCGTCTCGCCCTCCCGCGAGGCCACGTAAGCGGTCGCCTCCTCGGACCGCCAGCCCTCGGGTACCTCCAGCGTGGTCACCGTGCGCAGCCCGGCGCCCGTGGCGTTGACCACCTGCACCGGCAGTTCGTTGCGCTCCCCGCCCAGCAGCGCCGTGTCGGCCGGGGCGACGATCGCCTGGAGCCAGCCGCGGCGCTCATCGCGGATCCGGCTCAGGTCGAACCAGTAGGCGACCAGGGTGTCCCGCCACTGGGCGGCCCCGGTGAGCTGCTCCCCGAACTGGCGGTGCACATCGGTGAACCGCCGGAGGTCGACACGGCGGCGCAGCCCCTCCCACTCCGTGCGCATGTCCGCCACCCGCGCCGCGCCGGAGAAGTGGGTGTCGTAGATGTGCTGGATCACGGTCTTTCCACTGGCCAGCCGGTGGGTGTACGGGACGTGGTGGAGGAAGAGGAGCAGTTCCTCCGGGCAGTTCTCCAGCGACTCATAGGCGTCCCGGGTCGCCGGTGCGTACAGCTCGGTGAAACCGTCGCCGGTGGCGGCGGTGCGGTCGTAGCCGATGCCCTCGCGGTCCGACTTGTGGAACTGGGTGGTCGTCGTCGGGCTGGGGTCGAAGTGCCCGGTGACCGAGCCGTCCGGCGGATGGGTGAGGTATCCCGTGCCCAGCGGCGAGGTGTAGTCCTCGTAGGTGTGCCAGGAGTCCAGAAGCAGGGCGGAGACCGTCTCGACGACGTGCGGATCGTTGCCGAAGGTCATCCGGGTCCACTCGGTGGCCAGGTCCTGAGCGGACAGGTCCGGGTTCCAGGAGAGCCGTCCGTAGCCATGGGTGTTGGCGGCGGCCAGGTGCGAGCCGGTCCAGTTCCTCGCATCGCCGAAGTTCATCACGCCGGCGAAGCCGAAGTGCGCGTAGGAGTGCACCCGGCCGGTCACGACACGGGCCACGGTGCTGGCCTCCCCGGCCTTGAGCGTGTCGAAGTCCAGGACTTCCTTCCACTGCGGAACGAGATAGCACAGATGGGTGGCGTGCCCCGTGTACTCCTGTGTCACCTGGAGTTCGATCATCGAGTTGGTCCGCGGCAGCGAGCCGAAGAGGGGGTGTGCGGGCTCGCGGACCTGGAAGTCGATCGGCCCGTTCTTGATCTGCACAATGGCGTTGTCCGCGAACTTCCCGTCCAGCGGTGTGAAGTCGAGGTATGCCTGCCGGTCCCACTTCGCGTCGGTGTCGTGCACGAACGCCCGCCACATCACGATCCCGCCGTACGGTCTCAGCGCGCCCGCCAGCAGATTGGCTCCGTCGGCGTGGGTGCGTCCGTAGTCCAACGGCCGGTGAGGTCGACGCGCTCCAGCGGCTGTCGGGTCTGTACGAGGCGCAGCAGGTGGAACGCACCGTAGAGCACACCGCGGTCGGCGTGGGCCGCCACCACGGTGAAGTCCACGCCGCGCCGGGTGACCCGGCGGACGATGTAGCCCTCGTCGCCGAGCTCGGCCAGGTCGGCCGCGGGGACGAGCTCCCGGACCAGGGGTGAACTCGCCGGGGTGCCCACCACGAGTGCCGCGTGTGAGGGGGCGTCGGCGCGTGGCCGCACCCGGGTGCCGAGCAGCCCGGTGAGCCCGCGGGCCAACTCGTCCGCCGCGGACCGCTGGAGCGGGCCGCCTCCCTGCCGGACCAGGGTTCCCAAGGCGGCCCGGTACCGCTTGAGTTGACCGGGATCCTCCACCCGCCGGTACCGCAGCCACAGGTCGTACCCGTCCTCGGCGGGCAGTGCGGACGCCGGTGGTGCGGCGCCGGGGACCGGCTGCGCGGAGGCGGGTGAGGAGAGACCGAGCGAACCGACCGTGCTTCCCAGAGCGGCCGCGGACAGAATGCTGCGGCGCCGTATTCCTGAGCTCATGAGCCCCACTTCCGTTGCGGAACGAACAGTGCACATCCAGGCCAGGACCACGCCCCGCCACCGTCACACGCGGTACGACAGGTGTCAACACGATGAACCACAAAGGAACATGGCGGTCTTGGGTGTACAGCACCCCTGGTTCATCAGTGAATTGATCGTGCCGCGTCCATGTGCGAGTTCGGCACGGTATGGCGCGAGGATCTCCGCATACATGAACGCCGGTCGTGTATGCCAACGATCAAAATCAAACACATCTGAAGGGGTGTCAGCTACGACGGCGGGCTCATGCCGCGCTGCTGGGCGACGGTGGTCGCCGCGCGGACCAGTGTGGCCACGCCGCGGCTGCGGGAGTGCTCGGGCCAGGCGATGACCAGGGTGGCCGGAGGGCAGTCCTCGATGGGTGCGTAGACCACCGCGGGCCGGGGGTATCTGGCGGCGACCGATCTCGGAAGTACGGTGATCGCCTTGCCGAGCGCCACGAGCGCGAGCAACTGTGCCAGGTCCTGCACGCCCTGCTTGTCGATGTCGCGTTCCGCTCGTTCGTCGATGTCCTCGGGGTCGATGTCGAGATCGGCGAGTCGTAGCCGCGGGGCTCCGGCGAGGGCGTGGTCGGCGGGCAGCGCCGCCACACGAGGTTCGGTGGCCACCATGTCGGCGTCGATTCCCTGCGGATCGTAGGGCTCGAACATGAGCGCGACATCGGCTTCGCCTGTCCGCAACAGCCCCGTGTGCTCCTTCCAGCCGCACAGACGCACCGCGACGGGTTCGGCGCCGGGCTCGGCGGCCACCGCGCTGAGGGTGTCTTGCAGCAGCCCGCCATCGGCGTCGGCCTTGACCGCGAGCAGCACGCTGCGATGGGGTTCGGACGCGCGCACGGCACGGCGGACCGCCGCGTCGAGGGCTTCGAGCGCGGGCCGGGCCTGAGCCAGCAGTACCGTGCCGGACTCGGTCAGCTCCACCACCCGTGTCGAACGTTCGAAAAGGCGCGCGCCGATGTCGGCCTCGAGGTTGCGGATCGCTCGTGACAGCGCGGGGCCCGCGATGCCGAGCCGCCGTGCGGCGCGAGTGAAGTTGCGTTCCTCCGCCACCGCGACGAAGTACCGCAGGGGCCGGGACTCCGCTGCTGCCATGCTCCCCACATTACTGCCTCATCGGCATCGCCATTGCTGCCCATGGGGTCATAGTCGCTGCTGGATCGGTCCTTCTCCGGAGCCTTGCGCCGACCGCAGGCTGGTGCCGCCGCGATGCGGTGAATGCTCGGCGAAATGGGAGAGAATATGCGAGCGATTGGTATCGAGCGGTTCGGCGACACCCCGGAACTGAGGGAGCTGCCCGTGCCCGAACCTGCCTGGGGGCAGGTGCAGGTCGCCATCGAGGCAGCGGCGATCAACCCCCTGGACATGGCCATTGCCTCCGGGTCGCTGAGGACGCTCGGGGAGTACCGGTTCCCGCTCACGCTCGGGATGGACGGCGCCGGTACCGTCACCGCCATCGGCGGTGGAATCACCGAGTACCGCGTCGGCGACCGCGTCTTCGGCCAGTTCTGGAGCCAGCCGTTGGAGTTCGGCACCTTCGCGGAGGTCTGTGTCGTACAGGAGGCCCCCGCGTTCGGTGCGCTGGCGGCCATTCCCGACGACATACCGAGCCAGGTGGCCGCCGCGCTTCCGACCTCGGGCATGACCGCGCTCGGCGCGATCGACCACACACATGTGCCCGAGGGCGGCACACTGCTCGTCATCGGCGCCACGGGAGGCGTCGGCACCTTCGTGGTGCAGACCGCCGCCGCCCGTGGGATCAAGGTCATCGCAACGGCCTCCGCCCACCTCGCCGATCAGGTACGAGGACTCGGCGCCGACGAGATCGTCATCCGCGGAGAGCAGCCGATCGAGGAGGCGCTGAACAAGCTCGCGCCCGACGGCGTGGACGCGATCATCGACGCCGTCGGCGACCACCGCATCACCAGCGCCGTGGCCACCGCCGTGCGGGACGGCGGCGCGCTGCTGTCCACCGCATTCGGTCTCGACCAGCGGCTTCTCGACGACAGCCGCATCCACACCGCCAACTACCGGCTCGATCGCAAACCCGAACGGCTCGCCGAGCTCACCAGGCTGGCCACGGCGGGCACCATCCGCCCCGTCATCGGCACGACACTCTCCCTCGAAGACGGACCGGCCGCCCTCACCGGCGGTGCGGGCAGCACTGGGCTGCGCGGCAAAACCGTCCTCGTGGTCCGTCATCCCGCGTAGGGCGGCCGGCCTCGGGACGCCACCGTCGCCCCATGGCGCCGCGGTGCGGTGATCCGCGCGGGCGCTTGGTGGCGCCCCTTCACCCCCGCCCGCCACCGATCGGGCGGTGATCGGCGTGGGGGCCGTACTCCTGCCGTGCCGTCGGGTATGGCGGTACCGGCGGGAGAGCCCTCTCTCCCCACTGTGGCGGGACACCGGAGCGGGAGATGAGCGGATGGCAGGCGAGATGAGGGCCGGTGGCCCCGGAGGCGGTGACCCGGGAGCCGGTGCGCGCCGGTGCGTGGCGAGCGGGGCGGGGGAGGGGGCGCCCGGTGGCTGGGCCGGGGTGCTCGTCATGGTCCCGGTGCTGCTGCTGATCGGCGGTGTGGTGTTGGACGTCTTCGGGCCGGTGCCGTACGGCGGGCTGCCCCTGCTGTCCGCCGGTCCGCTCGCGGCCTGCATGGTGCTGACGTTCCGGGGCGCGGCGATCACCGCGGCCGGCGCGTGTGTGGTGTCGGTGTGCGTGGACGTGCTGGTGGGCCGCCCGCTGACGGCGCTCGTGGTGGATCTGCTGGACGTGGCGGTGATCAGCGGGATCGCGCTGTGGCTGAAGTGGGCGGTCCAGAGCCAGGGGCAGCGCTTCGCCGCGGTGCGCGCCGTGGCCGAGGTGGCGCAGCGGGCGGTCCTGCCACCGCCGCCCGCGCGGGTGGGGGCGGTGTCGGTGGCCACCCGCTACGAGTGTGCGTACGCGGAGGCGCTGATCGGCGGTGACTTCTACGCGGTGCGCGGTTCGCCGTTCGGGGTGCGGGCGCTGATCGGGGACGTACGGGGCAAGGGGCTGCCCGCCGTGTCCACCATGGCCGTGGCGACCAGCGCCTTCCGTGAGGCGGCGGAGCAGGCGGCGACGTTGCGGGAGCTCGCCGAGTACATGGAGCGGGCCCTGGTCCGGTTCGCGGCGGACGTCGGCGACCAGCCGGACGCACTGGAGCGGTTCGCCACCGCCGTACTGGTCGAGGTCAGCGAGGAGGAGGGGCGGGTGCGGTTGTACCACCGCGGTCATCCGCCGCCGTATCTGATCCGCGGGGGCCGGGTGACGACGCTGGAGCCATCGGTTCCTGGGCTTCCCCTGGGGCTGGGGATGCCGGAGGGCGTCGCCGTGTCCGGCTGTGACACCTTCCCCTTCGACCAGGGGGACTATCTGCTGCTGGTGACCGACGGTGTCACCGAGGCGCGCGACCGGCACGGGGTCTTCTACGAACCCCGCACGAGACTGGCCGATCGGGAGTTCCGCACCGCGTCGGAGGTGGTGGACACGCTCGTCGCGGATGTCACCGACTGGACCGGGGGTCAGCGGCATGACGACATGGCGATCGTGGTCCTCACACCGCTTTCCGCCCGGTCACCGGACTAGGGGGTCAGAGGAAGCCCGCTACGGTCCGGGCAGCGCCCCGAAGGGGCGCGGGGCTGTGTCGATGTGCGGCTCCGCCGCGGCGGTGTCGATATGCGGCTCCGCCGCGTGGGCGACCAGCCACGACGGCGCCGCAGTCGGCCGACGACGCATCGCGACACTTCCAGCGGAGCGCTTGGTCATCCCGTCAGGTCGCCCTCCCGCTCGTTCACCGCCGCGTAGTGCCGCAGCTTCTCCTCGTCGACGCGTACGCCCAGGCCCGGGCCCTGCGGGACGGTGAGGCGGCCGTCGATGAGCGGGATCGGATCGGCGATGTCATCGGCGTGCAGGTAGTACATGCTGTCGATCGCGCGGCTGAGCACCGGAGTGCTGGCGACCACGGCGAGGTGGGCGGCGGTGGCGATGCCGAGTTCGCCGCCGCTGTGCAGGTTCATGCCGAGGCCGAAGGTCTCGCAGTGGGCGGCGAGGGCCTTGGTCGGTGCGATACCGCCCCACTTGTAGACATCGCCGTGGACGATGTCCACCGCGCCGAGCCGCACCGCCGGTGCGAAGTCCTCGAAGCGGACGACACACATATTGGTGCACAGCGGGATGCGCACCTTGCTCCGCACCTGGCTCATGCCCTCGATACCGGGGCACGGGTCCTCCAGGTACTCCAGGTTCAGGTCCTCCAGCTTGATGCCCGCACGTACCGAATCCGGCACCGACCAGGCGGCGTTGGGGTCGACGCGCAGCTCGGTGTCCGGCAGCGCGGCACGCAGCGCGCGGAGGTTGGCGACATCGCCGTCCACATCGCCGGTGCCCTTGAGTTTGACCGCCCGGAAGCCGCCCTCGGCGACCACCCGGCCGGCGTGTTCGGCGAGGGCCTCCGGGGTGGCGCCGTCGGCGCGGGTGACCAGCGCGGTGAGCGGCACGGTGTCGCGTACCGCCCCGCCGAGCAGATCGGTGAGCGAGTGGCCGGTGGCCTTGCCCATGGCGTCCCAGCAGGCCACGTCCAGGGCGGCGATGGCGGCGTAGCCGAGGTAGCCGTGGAAGAACGGCACCATGTGCTGCTTGCGGTGGAAGGACTCCAGGGCGAACGGGCTGGTGCCGATGAGATCGGGCGCCAGCTTGCGGACCAGCGCGGCCACCGGCCGCCCCCACATCGTCTCGCCCCAGCCCTCCACCCCCTCGTCGGTCCGGATCCGGACCACGGTGCGGGTCTCACCGGTCTTGGTCTCGAAGGAGCTGGTGAACGGGGAGGTGAGGGGGAGGTTCACGACCCAGACGTCGACGTGTGTGACCTTCATGTGCGGGGTTCCTCCTCAGACGGCGCCGGGTGCGGTCGCTTCGGCGAATGCCCGGATCGCCCGGGCCAGTTCGGTGGCGCGGATGGTCAGCCCGCCCGGGTCGGGGCGGGCGGCGGACGGATCGTCGGTCATCCCGCCCACCCGTGCCCACTCGCCGTGCCGCTCGGCGGTGAGGCCGGGGTGCGGCGGGGCGGCGAAGAGCGGCGGGGCGCCGGCGGGGGTGTGTGGCTCGATGGGGGTACGGACCAGGTCCGGGTGGGCGGCGAGCATGAGGGAGGTCTCGTAGCGGCCGGCGTGCCCGGGGTTCTCCGGCGCCTCGCCGAGGCTCCAGTAGGAGCAGGCCGCGAACGCGCCCTCGGCGCCGAGCGCGTGCTCCTTGACCGCCAGGCGCATGATCTCGTCATTGCCGCCGTGGCCGTTGACGATCATGATGCGGCGGAAGCCGCTCTCGGTGAGGGACCGCAGGACGTCGGCGAGTACCGCCGCCAGGGTGCTCGCCGACAGCGACACCGCGGCCGCGAAGAGGTGGTGCGGGCTGTGTCCGTACGGCAGGGCGGGCAGGCGTACGACCGGCGGGGCGCGGCCCCCCCCCCGGTGGGCCGCCCGGCCCCCCCCCCCCCCCCCCC
>NZ_JANIIC010000102.1 GCF_024519315.1 Streptomyces malaysiensis subsp. samsunensis
CCCCCCGGACCTTATCAGGATGTCGAACCAGCTCGGTGTCAGGTCTGTGTGGTCCGCGATCTCGTTCGTGAGGCCGTTGCGTGTGGCGTGGCAGCCCTTGATGACCAGACCCCACCACGTGACGGTTTCGTCGTCACCGTCCCCTCGTTCGCCGACCTCACGGGCCCGCCCGTCTCCGACCTGCACTGCCGGACCAACTGGTGAAGATTGGCGCACTCGTGCGTCTCGACGTGAGGCCATAGGTCGGGGGCTGGCCTGACTCCTTCGGGCTGCCACACCCGCTCGTCCCCTTCCGGCCGCAGCGGCGGCTGGATGCTGGTCCGACTTGCTCCTTGAACCGGCGGTGTCACCTTGCTGCGTGAGTGCAGGTCTGACGGTGTGTCGGGGCGTGGTGGGGCCGGTTTCGGGGGCCCCTATGGCTTTGGTCAAGGGTGATCGGGGTTGGTGGTTGGTAGAAGGAGCCGTCGCGGAGCATCGCGAAGAGCACGTCGGCATGGCGTGTGACGCCCTGGATGCCGTGCTCGTGCATCACGCGGACGACACGTTCGCGGTTCGGCTTGGATCCGCAGGACACCATAGGTATGGCGGGAGGCGGCGTGGATGACGGTGATCTCGTGGGCCAGGGGCCTCGTCGACAGCGTGCCGGGCCGCTCGCCTCTTCGCCGAGGCGAGCCAGGGATAGAAGGAGGACCGGGCCACCTCCAGCAGACGGCACAGGGAAGGGACGCCAGGAGTGCTCTTCTCCGCCTCGGTGAACGCGTACGTCTCGTTCACTGATCGCTCTCGTCCGCGAAGAAGACCGCGGCTTCTCCAACACCTCACTCGTCTGCGCCTGCTCGACGTTGTGCCCGCGCAGATGCCTCAGCTCCTCGCGTTTCGCCATGGTGAGCTCGCCCGGTCGGCCCTCGCCCGAACGGGCGCTCTCGCAAGGCTGGCGCTCACTGCGGCAAGGTGATTGGCCGTGCTGCTGCGACTGGTGCACCTAGCCGAGTCCCTGCCCTGCGACCGGCATGAGGCGTTTCTGTTCACGCAGATGTACGGACTGCGGTACGCGAAGGCCGCGGAAGTGGCCCGGTGTCCATTCGCCACCGTCCGCTTCCAGGTCTCCTGGGCCCGGTCGAGCCTGGCCGAGATGATGGCGGACGATCCCGACACCCTGCCGGTTCGAGGCGATCGTGGCCTGACGGCCCGTCGCGTGGACACGGACCTCGGGGAAAGTGGCCTGGCTCACCTTTAAGGTCGGGAACTTCCTCCGGTTCCGCCCCGACTACTGGTCCGCGACCGCCGTACAGGTCGACGACAGCACCGGAGGAGAGAGTCCGAGATATCCGAAAGCCGGATGCAGCTGGGCGCGAATTCCACGCCGGCGACGCAGGCCGTGAGCCGGGAAGCGGACGTGGACGTACCACCGTCGCCGCAGTCGACGGGCGAGCCGCTTTCCGGTCCTGTCCCCGCCGCCGCGCCGGGCCTGTGGAGCAGCCTGCGGCCCTTGCTACTGCGCCTGCACTTCTACGCCGGCATCCTCATCGGTCCGTTCATTTTCGTCGCCACTGTGACAGGACTCGCCTACACCGTCACGCCGCAGGTCGAGTCACTCCTGTACAAGCACGAACTCGAGGTGACACCGCGCGGAACGGCCGAACCGCTGGCCGATCAGGTGGCCGCGGCGAAACGGGCGGTACCCGACGGCACCTTGCTGTCGGTCACCCAAGGAGCCGAGCCCACCGACTCCATCCGCGTCACCTTCGGCAAGGACGGCCTGCCCGAGGGCTACACGCTCACCGCGTTCGTCGACCCGTATGACAACAAGGTGCTCGGGGAGCTGAAAACGTTCAGCCAGTGGCTTCCGGCGCGGGCCTGGCTCGACGACCTGCATCGCAACCTGCATCTGGGTGACTTCGGCCGCAACTACAGCGAGATCGCCGCGAGCTGGTTGTGGGTGGAGGTGCTCGGGGGACTCGCGCTGTGGGCCGGTACCCCGTCCAATCGTCAGCGGCTGCGCCGCCTGCTGCTGCCGCGCGGCGGCGCCAAGGGCCGTAAACGCACCCGCTCCTGGCACGGCGCGGTCGGTCTGTGGGCCTCTGTCGGTCTGCTCGCCCTGTCCGCCACCGGCCTGACCTGGTCCGCCCACGCCGGCGCCAGCATCGGGAAAATCCAGGACGCTCTGGGCGGCAGTACCCCTGCGGTCTCCACCGCCCTGCCCCCCACCGGGGGCCCGGACGGAGGCACGGGAGGCGAGACGAAGGACGTCGGCATCGACGCGGTCGTCGCCTCGGGCCGCGACGCCGGCCTGGTCGGCGTGCTCGTCATCACCGCGCCCGCCCACGCGGACTCCGCGTACGTCGTGGCGGAGAACACGCGGAGTTGGCCCGAGCAGCAGGACTCCGTTGCGGTCGACCCGGCCACCGGTAAGGTGACGCAGAAGCTCGACTTCGACGACTACCCGCTGCTTGCGAAACTGACCTCCTGGGGCATCGACGCGCACATGGGGCTGCTGTTCGGCCTCACCAACCAGATCGTTCTGGCGCTGCTCGCCATCGGCGTGATTGCAATGACCCTGTGGGGTTACCGCATGTGGTGGCTGCGTCGGCCTACCCGCGTGGAAGGCTTCACCGTCGGACGTGCCCCCGCGCCCGGGGCCTGGCGCAGGGTGCCCGGCCGGGTGCTCGCGCCGATCGTGCTGCTGGCCGCGGTCATCGGCTACTACGTGCCGTTCTTCGGTCTGCCACTGCTTCTGTTCGTC
This sequence comes from Streptomyces malaysiensis subsp. samsunensis, assembly GCF_024519315.1. GTDB lineage: Bacteria > Actinomycetota > Actinomycetes > Streptomycetales > Streptomycetaceae > Streptomyces > Streptomyces malaysiensis. The sequence continues at coordinate 2,744 of NZ_JANIIC010000102.1, forward strand.
CTGGTGGACGTGGCCGTGGGAGCGGTCCGGCGACGCCGGGCGGGGGTGGCCGCGTGATCGCCGCGACCGGACTGCGATGGATCCTGACCGTGCTGTTCGCCGCACCCGTCGTCTACGGGGTGTGGCGGGCCGTCCTGCTCGGGACGGAGGTCGCCGACCGGCTGGACCACGCGCTCCATGCGGCGATGGGCGTGCTGATGGCGGCGATGGCCTGGCCGTGGGGCATGCACCTGCCGGCCCAGCCCCAGGTCGTGCTGTTCTGGGCGGGAGCGCTGTGGTTCCTCGCCGCAGCACCCTTTCGCGCCGGCGACCGTTCCCGATTCGGGGCGGTGCTCGCCGCGTGGCCGCGCGTTCTGATGATGGGAGCCATGGCCTGGATGGTCGCGGCGATGAACTCCTCCGGCACGATGGCGGGCCACTCTGGCGGAGGCATGCACGGCATGCACATGGCCGATGCCTCGGGGCTCGCCGCCATGACCCTGGCCGGTACGGGACCGAGACTGGTGGCGGGAGTGCTCGCCGCCGTCCTGGCCGGCATCGGCCTGGCCTGGCTGGCCCGTGCGCTCGACCGGGCGCGAGCCCTGGACCCGGCCGCCCGGCCGGTCCGGGCAGCCGCGGCGCCGGGCGGAGGCGTCGTCGACGCCCTGGCGATCGGCTGCCATGCGGCGATGGCACTGGGGATGGCGGTGATGTTCGTCCTGCTCGTGTAGGAGTACTCGTGCAGGACGGAGCATGTCATTGCCGGAGGGCGGCGGCACCGGGACTTTCGGGGCCGCCGCCCTCCGCTGTGGCCGGGTCAGGACGGGTGGCGTGCGTCAGGGCATGACCACGCCGTCCGGCTTCCCGCTCTTCGCGTCGGCGACGAGGGAGGAGAAACTGGTCGGTGCTAATCCGCACTCGCTGGCGGTGGACCGGTTACCCGACCGCGCTCTCTGAGCCGCCGCGGCACGTGGCGCGTGAGGACGGCGGCGAGGTGGACGGCACCCGACAGGACCGCTGGACAGCCACGGGCAACGCGGGCAGCCCCGCGGACGTCGGCGCCACCGACGCACGGCTGTACCTTCCCGCTCAGGGCACCCCGGAGACGGCCGCGTTCTTCCGGATCACAAGGTCCGAACGGTGAGCGGCGCGCGGTCGCGGTGGACGGCTGGCTCCATGCGGTCGCGCACGGCCTGGCCAAGGCGTGCTTCCAACCTGTTGTCGTCCATGGTGGGTGGTGTTCCTATCCTCAGAGAGGGGTTGTGCACGCCGTGCTCATGGCGACGGCGGCCGGCTGAACGCGCCCTCGGGCAGCGGTGCCGCGGGCCGTATTCGCGACCACAGCGCGTCAGGGATGGGCTCGTCGACCCGCCGCGCAGCGAGGCGCACCTGGTCGGGGGAGGCCATGCCGGCGACCACCGACGCCACCTCCGGCCGCCGCAGCGGGAAGCCGAGCGCGGCGTGGGCCAACTCGATGCCCGCGGCCCGGCAGAGCGCGGCGAGCTCGCGGGCGCGGCGCAGTACCGGCTCGGTCACCGGCGCGTAGTCGAAGGTGTCGTCCTCGCCCGGCTCGGTCCGCGCGAGAATGCCGGAGTTGAACGGCGCCGCCGCGAGCACCGACACGCCGCGCTCGGCGCAGCGGTGCAGCAGCGGCTCGCCGGAACGGTCGAGCAAGGTCCAGCGTCCGGCGAGCATCACGGCGTCCACGTCGCAGCGGTCCACGATCTCCGCGAGCGGCTGCCAGTAGTTCATGCCGACGCCGACCGCCGAGACCAGGCCCTCGTCGCGCATGCGCAGCAGCTCCGGCACCGTCTCGGCGATCACCTGCGGGACGTGCAGCTCGGGGTCGTGTACGAGGACGATGTCGACGTGGTCGACGCCCAGCCGGGTCAGGCTGTCCTCGATACTGCGTCTGACCCCGGCAGCGGAGTAATCCAGCCGCCGCCGCAGCGTGTCCGGCACGGCGAACCCCGAGTCGAGATCCGTGCCACGCGGATCGTCGTTGGGGACGAGGAGTCGCCCGACCTTCGTCGAGATCACGTACTCGGCGCGGGGCCTGGTCGCCAGCGCCTGGCCGAGCCGCTGCTCGGCCAGGCCGAGCCCGTAGTGCGGCGCCGTGTCGAAGTACCGGACGCCGGCCTGCCAGGCCGCGTCGACGGTCGCCTGTGCCTGCTCGTCGTCGACGGCGGCGTACAGGTTGCCGATCGGCGCGCTGCCGAAGCCGAGCTCGGTCACGTGGACGCCGGTCCGTCCGATCCGCCGGCGGTTCACGCGGCGGCCCCGCTGCGGGCGGCGAGCCCGTACCAGCGGTTCGCGGTGCCCCCGTACACGGCGGCCCGGTCCGCGTCGTCGAGCGTCTCCAGCAGTTCCGCCATGATCGACAACGTGTGCCCGTAGTCGGCGGCCAGGGTGCACACCGGCCAGTCCGAGCCGAACATCAGCCGCCGAGCACCGAAGCCCTCCAGCAGCGGCCGGGCGTACGGGAGCAGGTGCTCGGCGTCGCGCTGCCCATCGCCGGCCTCGGTGAGCAGGCCGGAGAACTTCACCGCGACGTTCGGCAGGGCCGCCAGCTCGGCGATGTGCGTCGCCCACGGCTCGATCGCGCCCGCCGCGACGGGTGGCTTGCCCGCGTGGTCGAGGACGAAGGACGTGCCGGCGTGGCGCCGTACCGCCTCGATCGCGGAGGGGAGCTGTGCGGCGGTGACGATCAGGTCGAAGACCAGCCCGCGGTCGCCCAGGACGTCCAGCCCGGCGGCGACGTCCGGGCGCAGCAGCCAGTCTCCCTCTGCCGCGCCGGCCGGTTCGCGCTGAACCTGGTGCCGCAGACCGGCCAGGCCGGTGCCGCCCTCCGCCGCGCGCAGCCGGTCCAGGACGTCGGCGAGGTCGGGGACGGTGAGGTCGGCCCAGCCGACGACACCGGCGACCCGGGCGTCGCGCGCGTGCAGCCGCAGCAGCTCCACGGTCTCGTCCGCCGAGTTCACCGTCTCGACGACTACGGTCGCGTCGATGCCGTGCGCGTCGAGCTGCGGTGCCAGGTCGGTCATGGTGAAGTCGCGGCGCAGTACGGGCAGGTCCCGCGTCCATGGCTGGTCCCGGACCGACAGGTCCCACACGTGGTGGTGGGCGTCGATACGTGGCGGCCCCGCCGCGCTTTCGGCGGCTTCAGCGCGGTCCGTCGTCATGGAACACCTCCTCCATCGGCGCCCACCACTCGCCGTCGGCCGCCGACGTGACCGGCTCCTGGCAGGGATCGGTCAGCTGCCACCACTGCTGCGTCCGCTCGTCCTCGGCGAGTCGCGCCAGATCGGTGTGCAGATCGTCCCCGGTGTACTCGTAGTAGCTGTACAACAGGCCGTCCCGGAGGAAGATCGAGTAATTGCCGATGTGGGCGCGGTCCAGCGCGGCCAGCACCTCCGGCCACACGGTCGTGTGCAGCTTCCGGTACTCCTGTTCCTTCTCCGGCCGCAGCCGGATGACGGTCGCCACCCGTTTCATCAAGGCTCCTTAAGTCGTTCAGACGACCCGGTGGTCGTCCAGGGCGTCGGGGTTCCAGTCAATTCCGATGCCGGGTACGTCGGGGGCGGCCAGGCAGCCGCCCTCGATGGTGAGTGTGCTGTGCTTGATCGCCTGGAGTTGCGGGATGCGTTCGACGAAGATCCCGTCCGGCACGGGCGCGGCAAGGCTGACGTGCAGTTTCATGAGGAAGTGTGGGCTCACCGCGACGTTGCAAGCCTCGGCGACGTGTGTGACCTTCAGCCAGGGGGTGATCCCGCCGACGTGGGCGACATCGACCTGGACGATCCTGGCCGCGCCCGCGGCCAGGTAGGCGCCGAACCGCTGGAGGACGGAGTACAGCGACTCGCCGACCGCCACCGGCCCGCCGATCGAGGCGGACATCCGGCGGTGCCCGGCCAGGTCGTCGGCTGGCAGAGGTTCCTCGAACCAGGCGATGTCGAGTGGCTCGTACGAGCGCGGCGGATCGCCTCGGCGGCCGGGAATGCCTGGTCGCGTCGACCGTCACCTCCAGCTCCGGGCCCATGGCCACGCGGACGGCCGCGAACTGCTCGGCGTCCTCGGCCGGCGACGGCCTGCCCACCTTGATCTGCACGCCGCGCAGTCCGGCCGCGGCTGACCGCTGCGCACCTGCCACGATTTCTTCGATCGGCAGGTGCAGTCGGCCGCCCTCGGCGTCGTAGACGGGCAGCCGCTCGTGGGCGCCGCCTGCCACCCGCCAGGCGGGCCGTCGTGTCGCGCATCCGGGACCTGGTCCCGGCGCTGCTGGGGCGGGACGCCCGGCCCGTCGAGGCGCTGTGGGCGCACATGCTCGACCAGACTCGGGCGACGACCGTCGGGGCGATCACCTCGCTGGGGTTCGCCGCCGTCGACACCGTGTTGTGGGACCTGCGCGGGCGCCGTACCGGCGAGTCGCCGTAGGGCTGTATCGCATCGGCGTGTACGGCCGCCGACTCGGGATCCACCTGTTGGACGTCGATGCGTTCGATTCGGGTCATGTCGTGTGTTTCCTGGATCGGGGCACGGTACGGCTCACTTGAGGGCGCCCAGCGTGATGCCGCTCGTGACGTAGCGCTGGAAGATGAGGAAGAGGATGACGATAGGAAACGTCGCGAGGGTGAGGCCGGCGAAGAAGGCTCCCTGATCGCTGACGAACTGTCCCTGGAAGGACAGCAGCCCGACCGACAGCGTGCGGTTCTGCGGGCGGGTCAACAGGACCACGCCGAACTGCACCTCGCTCCAGACGAAGATGAGACCGAGCATCGATACCGAGATGAAGCCGCCCTTGCTGATCGGCAGGACGACGCGCAGCAGCGCGGCCAACTCCCCGCACCCGTCGATCTTGGCCGCCTCGAGCAGTTCGCGCGGCACGGCGGCGAACACCGACCGCATGATCAGGGCGATGGTCGGCGTCATGAACGCCGCGTACACCAGCGAGATGCCGAGCACGCTGTTGAGGAGGTGGTACCTGCCGAGGAGTTCGAACGTCGGGATCAGCGCGACGACCAGCGGGATGCTCAGCGCGAGCACCATGATGCGGCTGACCACGTCCGACAGTGCGCGGGCCGCGCGGGCCAGGCCGTAGCCGGCGAGGCTGCCGCAGGTCACACCGATACCGAGGCTGCACAGCGTGACCAGCAGGCTGTTGACGATGTACGTCGGCAGAGGGGCCCCGCCGACTGTGCCGCGCCAGGCGGTGTAGTAGTTCGACAGCATCCAGCGACCGCTGAGGCCCAGCGGATGGGCGTAGATGTCGGCCGTCGGATGTAGTGACAGCAACAGCATCGACAGGAACGGGACGATGGTGATCAACGTCCAGACGAGCAGCAGCAGGTACCCGAGGTACCACAGCGGGCCGCGGCGCCGGAGCCGTCCGTGCCGGCGTGCGCCTGCCGCCATGCCGGCTGTCCGGGTCTCCGCGCGCCGGGCCGGTGTCGTCGGGGCCGTCATCGCGCGTCCAGCCGCTGCTGGCGAAACAGTTGCAGGACCAGGAAGCCGATGACGCTGACGATCAGCGTCGTCACGACGGCGGTGGCCGAGCCGTAGCCGTAGTCCTGGTCGACGAACGACTCTTTGTAGACCAGCACCGGCAGGATGCTCGTGGCGTTGCCGGGCCCGCCCCGGGTCATCGCGTAGATGATGCCGAAGGCGTTGAAGGAGAACACCGACATCAGGGTCGTGACCGTACCGAGCATCGGTACGATGTTCGGCAGTGTGATCCGGAGAAGCCGTCCGGCCTCGGACACACCATCGAGCGTGGCCGCCTCGTGGACCTCGGGGGAAATGGTGTCCATCGCGCCCAGCAGGATCAGCATCGCGTACCCGGTCTGCGTCCACACCGCGACGAAGATCGTCACGACGAGCGCGGTCGTCGGCGAGGCGAGCCAGGCGTGTCCATCGCCGAGTCCGAGTGAACCGAGCACTGTGTTCACCACGCCGGTGGAGGGCTGGAACGAGTTGGACCAGAAGACGCCCGCGACGCTGACCGGGACGATCACCGGCAGGAACCAGATGGTCTTGAAGACGCGGGCGCCGGGGACCTTCCGGTTGATCGCGTTGGCGAGCAAGGTCGCGATCACCACGGTGAAGACCACGGTGCCGGCGAAGAACACCAGGCTTGTCACGATCGACTGCCGGACCAGCGAGTCGTTGATGAGCCGCCGGTAGTTGGCCAGCCCGCGATAGGTGACAGCTCCGATGCCGTCCCATGAGCCGAGGCTGATGTGCACCGACTCCGCGACCGGGTAGGCGATGAGCAGGGCCATCAGCACCAGCGCCGGTGCGAGGATCAGTATCGGGAACTTCTGTGTATTCCGGCGCGGACTGCGGGCGGTGGCGCGGGCCGCAACCGGAGGGATCTCCTGGGCGGTCATCAGTCCGTCGCCCCGGAGACCTTGCCGGACTGTAGCTTTTCCAGCTGGGTCTGGAACTGCTGGGCTGCCTGCTGCGGGGTCAGCTTGCCGGAGACGAGCTTCTGCAGCACCGGCACCGCGAACGCCTGCCCGAGCGTGGACGGCACGGTTGAGTCCCAGATGTTGACCAGTCCGACGGACTTGGACAGCTCGAACTGCTGCTGCACCAGGTCGCCCAGGTTCGACAGGCTCGACGGCTGGATCGAGGTGAACACCGGCAGGGAGCCGCTGGCGGCGACCACGCTGACCTGGTACTTGTCGGTCATGAAGAACTTGAGGAACTTTTTGGCCAGTCCCGGGTTGCCTGCCTTGGCCGGGATGACGAAGGTGTCGCCGTTGAAGGCGTCGAACGGCGTCGTGCGGCTCTTCGTGAGCGGCGGAAGCAGGAACCAGCCCATGTCGAACGACGGCTTGGCCGCCTTCAGGTCCGCGTGGCTGTAGTTGCCGCCCTGCAGCATCGCGAGCTTGCCGCTGGTGAACAGCGCCTGGGCTTGCGTGGTGTCCATGCCGAGCATCCCCTTCTGGAAGATACCCTTCTTCTGCCAGTCCTGGATGGTCCGCAGGACCTTTGCGAAGCCCGGATCGGTGTACCTGACGTGCGTCGGCGACCCCGGCTTGAAGTTCGTGAGCATGGCCTGGTAGTCGCTCTTCGACACCGCGGTGGGCAACAGCGCGTCGAGTGTGTGTCCCAGGTCGTACGGGCTCGATCCACCGACGCCCAGGCCCTCGTACCCTGCGGCCTTCACCTTGGCCACCATGGACTCGAACTCGGTCACGGAGGCAACCTGGTGATCGGCCGGGTCGGGGATGCCGGCCTTGGCGAACGCCGCCTTGTTGTAGTAGATCGGGGCGATCAGCAGTTCCTCGTAGAGGACGCCGTAGTGGTGCCCGTTGGTCGTGTAGTAGTCGGTCTGGCTCTTGGCGTACTTGTGTGCCAGACCCGCGGCATTCCACACATCGTCGATCTGGGTGAGCTGTTTTCTCTTCAGCAGCGCCGACCAGACGCCGGTACTGCGCTGGAGGTAGCCGATGTCCGGGGTGGCGGTCGAGCTGAGCAGGGCCACGTTTGGGCCGCGGGAGCTGTTGGAGTCGACGCTCTCGAAGGTGACCTTGGTGCCGGGGTTGGCCTTCTCGAAGTCCTTGCCGACCTGTTGCATCCGATCGGCCATCGGCCCGGCGGGGATCTGGACGCGTAGCGACTTGCCGTCGCCGGAGGAAGCGCCCGGACCGGTGCCGCACGCCGAGAGGATGCTCGCGGCCGCGAGCAGGACGGCGGCGCGTCTGGCCGCCGTGGAAGCGCTAGAGGCCCGCATGTGACTCGTCTTTCCGGGAGTTGGACAGTTCGATGGCAATGACGTCGATGAGGGCGCCGGTCGGTGGCGGCACGGAGATGAAGAGCTCGCCGAGGGGCTCGTCCTCGGCGCCGTTGGCCTTGTGCACTTCCTCATTGATGGAGTACTCCAGAGGCTGCTCGGTGCCGAGCATGCGCACCCCGGCCACCGAGCCGATGGGCACGTTGCGCACGACGAGGAGATCCTGCGGCTGCAGCAGCAAGTGCAGGTAGATGGTGTCGCCGTGCTGGGTGGCGGGGCCGTGGAAGTCGAGGCGTTCGGGCGCCGGCCCGGCGCCGAAGAGGCTCTCGCCGTGGCTGGCGAGCCAGGCGCCGAGCCGCTTGAGTATGGCCACCTCGGTCGGCACGAGCGACCCGTCGCCGCGCGGCCCGATATTGAGCAGGAGGTTGCCGCCGCGCGAGACGACCTCGCTGAGGTAGCCGGCGAGCAGGCGCGGGCTCTTGTAGTCCAGGTCGTCGGGCCGGTACGCCCAGCTGTCGCTCATGGTGAGGCACAGCTCCCACGGTCCGCCCGGCGGACGGCGCGGCATACCCTGCTCGGGAGTGGCGTAGTCGCCCTGGCCCGGCAGCCGGTCGTTGATGATCACTTCCGGCTGTAGCGACTTGATCAGCTCGCGCAGCTCGGCGGCATGCCACTGCTCCGCGGTGCGTTCCCACTCCCCGTCGAACCAGAGCAGGTCGATCGTCCCGTATCGGGTGAGCAGCTCGGTGAGCTGTCCCTTGACGTAGTCGATGTAGCGCGCCCACCGCTCCGGCGACGGCCGACGGTACCGGTCGTGCGGGTAGGGGCGGTCTGCGTCGGTGAACGCCGGGTAGTCCGGATGGTTCCAGTCCAGCAGCGAGTAGTAGACGCCGACCCGCAGACCCTCGGCGCGCAGCGCGTCGAAGAACTCGCGGGTGATGTCGCGTCCGTACGGTGACGCCGCGATGGAGAAGTCCGAATGTTCGGTGTGGTACATCGAGTAGCCGGCGTGGTGCCGGACGGTGAAGACGACATAACGCGCACCGGCGGCGCGGGCGAGGCGGGCGACCGCCCGCGGATCCCAGTATTGCGGATCGAAAGTCGCGGCGGTCGACTGGTACTGCGCGACCGTGATGTCGGCTTCAGGCTTGGTACGGCCCGGAAGGATCGAATGGCCGACCAGCGGCCAGCCGATCTCCACGCCTTGCTGGCTGGCATGGTCCCAGTGGACGAAGAGTCCGAAGGCTGCTTCACCGAACCAGTTGGGAATGGTCACGAGGGTCATCCTCCGCATTGAGAGGACCTTGATCGCGGATCAGATCCTATAGGATTTGAAAGAGGATGCAGGTGTTCCGATCGTGCGTCAACCCAGACGGCGCGAAGATTTCACAACGAGCGAAGCCGGTCGCGGCCGCGAAGAACGGCTCGGACTCCCGTGGATCGGTCAAGATCAGGGTGCGTGAGTCGGTCTTCCAGGCGCTGATGAGCCTGCTCATGGATCGCGACCTGGTCCGGTACGAAGCTGTCGATCGCCGGGCTCGTGGCTTCGTGGAGTTCGACGCCGCCTTCCATCATGCGATCGCCGAAGCGAGCCGCAGCCCGCCCATGGCCGACACACTGCGCCGGTTCCGCGCGCACACCCACAGCTACCGCCGCTACTTCCGGCACAGCATCGCCGGTGAGGCCGTCGCCGAGCACCAGGCGGTGCTCGACGCCATCCGCGCCAAGGACCCGGAGGCCGCGGCGCACGCCATGCACCACCACCTGGGGGCGTCGAGGTCGCGCCTGAGGAGCACTGGCGACTCCTGACAGGACGCCCGAGCTCGCGGGGCAGCGTCCCGGGCGAGCGCACAATGCGGCGTCCTCCGGTTGCCCGCCCGGCGCGGCCAAGCGGGACGACCAGCCCCGCGGCGGCCACGAGTGCCACGACCACGCCCGGCCCGGGCGATCGTGCACCAGTGACCGCCATCTCTTAGCCGAGGTGTTCGCTCAGTTCGGCATCCAGGGCCCGTTCCGGCGCCGCACGGGTGACCTCACTCAAAGGCGCGCCCTCGCCCAGCAGGGTGGCTCCTGGTGCGTCGGCGCGGTTCATCAGCCGCTCGACGACCTCGTCCACCAGCTTGTCCCCGACCGGTATGGCGGTCGGGGCGTCGTTGTCCGTCATGTTCTGTCCATCCATGCTGGTCAAGGCCCGAGGCCGAGGCTTGACCAGCCTGTCGCATCACGGACTTACACGATCTTTCAGGCGCGTTCGCTCAGCGGGACGCGGTCCGGCTACGCGTAGGGCGAGACGCCGGGGGTCGCGGGCGGTGGCGCACCCGGCTGGAGCGCAGATGCGTGGCCATCGCCTCGGCTGCCTTCTCCGGGTTGCGCTGCACGAGAGCGTGCAGGATGTGCTCGTGCTCGGCGACGGTGGCGTCGACAGAGCCGGGCGCGCTGTTCAGCCGCAGCATGTGCAGGTGGGCGTGGAGGCGGTTCACCGCGTCGGCGAGCAGCGGCCGCCCCGCGGCCTGGGCCAGCACATCGTGGAACTCCTGGTCGAGCGCGGCGAATCGGCGATAGCCAGAGTACTTCTCGCCCAGCTCGGGCTGGCGGCGCATCTCCTCCACGATGGACCGCAGTTGGTGCAGTTCGTCATCGTTCGCGTTCTCCGTGGCCAGTGAAGCGGCCCGGGGTTCGAGCAACAGCCGCATCTCGAACAGGTCGAGCAGGGCGTTGGGGTCGAGCAGGTCGGTGGCGCGATAGCCGGCGTTGGGCCGCTTGACCACGAGCCGATCCGACTCGAGCCGGGCGAGCGCCTCTCGCACCGGGGTCGCCGACACATCGAGCTGACGAGCCAGTCCCTCGATGCTCACGCGGGCGCCAGGCGCGATCTCGTGGTCCATGACCATCGCCTTGACGCTTTCGTACACGCGATCGGTCAGCGCATCCTGCCCAGTCCCATCAGTCATGGCATGAATCATAGAGAATCCCTGCTCATGAGGGGTCCGCACGCCGTTTGTCGTTTGAGCATGCTCTGTCCGCCGGCGCCTCGGCGCTTCCGGTCACGGCCTGGGGCCTCCGCGTGATGTACCTTGCGGGCTGCCGTCAACCCTTGGCTGGCCACGGCGCTCGCCCCCCTCGGCCGGGATCAGTGCCTCAGCCGACCGGGGCGAGGTGAGCTCGGCGCAGGCGACTGAGGCTCCGTTCCGAACTGGCCAGCGCGAAAGCTATTGCCATGCGGTCTTTCCTATAGCATTCTGTTGCTCATTAAAATTTCCTATAGGAAAATGAGGTGCGGTAGGAATGCTGAGCACCCCGGGGCGCGACCCCGTCGCGGTGGTCGGTCCAGGCGCCGTCGGCCTTGCGCTCGCGGCCCGGCTGGCCGGGCAGGGGCACCCGGTGACGCTGTGCGGACGGCCCGGCACGGCGCCGGTGTCCGCGGTGACGTCGAGTGATGAGCACGGGATGCGGACCGTCGACGTGGAGTGGCGCAGCGAACCAGCCCGCGTGCACCTCTTCCGCTGGGTGGTGGTGGCGACCAAGCTGCATCAGGGGGACGCGGCACGCGCCTGGCTCGAGCGGCTGGTCGACAGCGACACCCTGGTCGTCGTCGCGCAGAACGGCATCGAGCACCGGGAGCTGGTGGCGCCCCACGTCCCACGCCACCAGGTAGTGCCGGCTCTGGTCCACTTCAACGCCGAACGGCACGACAGGGACCGGGTGGAAATCCGGCAGGACGGTCCAGGCCTGGTCATCGGCGACGACGGGCCGGGGCGCCGCGCCCGCCCACTCCTCGACCGGACCGGGCTGGGCGTGCGCATCGTCACCGACTTCACCACCGCGGCCTGGCGCAAGCTCATGGTCAACGCCGTCGCCAACCCCCTCACGGCTCTCACCTGCCGCCGCGTCGAGGTCTTCGCCGACCCGTCCGTTCGGAATCTGGCGGTCACGATGCTTGCCGAAGTGGCCGCGGTGGGCCGGGCCGAGGGCGCCCGGTTGCCGGCCGAAGCCGTCGAGGACGTCCTCGCGTGGATCGACGCCCGCCCGGCCGGGGCCGGTTCGTCGATGCTCGCCGACCGCCTCGCCGGACGCCGCCTCGAGTACGACGGACTGCTCGGAGCCGTCGTCCGCCGGGCCCGCACGCACGCGCTCGCCGCGCCGGTGTGCACGGCGGTGCTGGCGCTCGTCGCCGCTCTCGACACCGCGCCGTCCACGAGAGCAGCGGCACACGACACCTTCAAGAATCAGGAGCAGCAGTGACACGAGTGATCAAGGCGGAGGCATATCTGGTCGACATCGAGGTGGAGACGGTGCGTACGGACGCCACGCAGGCGTTCCTCAAGCAGGAGACCCTCTTCGTCGAGGTGACGACGGACGACGGGCTGACCGGCACCGGCTACTCCTACACGATCGGCACCGGCGGCCGGGCCGTCCTCGCGATGCTGCGGGACCACCTGCTGCCCTCGCTCATCGGTCACGACTCCCGTGAGATCGAGAGCGCCTGGCGGACGATGTACAACAGCACCCGGGCCACGATGGTCGGCACGATCACCGCTCTGGGCCTGGCCGCCGTGGACCTGGCGCTGTGGGATCTGCGCTGCCTGCGGGCCGGTGAGCCGCTGTGGCGTGTCGCCGGCGGATACCGGTCGGCCGTGCCGGTGTACGACACCGAGCACGGCTGGCTCCAGCTCGACGAGGGCGAGTTGGTCGCGGGCGCCCTCAATGCGCGTGACCAGGGCTTCTCCGGAGTCAAGGTGAAGATCGGCAAGCCGACCCCCAGAGAGGACGCGGCGCGTATCCGGGCCGTCCGCGAAGCTGTCGGCCCCGACATGGACATCATGGTGGACGCCAACCAAGCCTTCACCCCAGCCGAGGCGGTGCGCCGCGCCGCCCTCCTCGAACCGTACGACGTCGGCTGGTTCGAGGAGCCGTTGCCCGCCGACGACGTGGCCGGGCACGAACGACTGACCGCCTCGACGACCGTCCCCGTGGCGGTCGGGGAGTCCATGTACTCCTTGGGCCACTTCCGCGAGTACCTGCAGCGCGGCGCCGTCGGCATCGTGCAGCCCGACGTGTCCCGGATCGGCGGCATCACTCCCTGGCTCAAGGTCGCCCATCTCGCCGAGGCGTTCGGGGCCGAGGTCTGCCCGCACTTCCTGATGGAGATCCACGTCAGCCTCACCGCCGCCGTGCCCAACGCCCGCTACGTCGAGTACATCCCTCAACTCCGCGCCGTGACCACCCGTCAGCTGCACGTCGCCGACGGCCTCGCGCACGCGCCCCAGGAGCCGGGACTCGGCATCGCCTGGAACCGCGACGCCATCGACGACCGACGCGTCGCCTGAGCCACCGCCCGCTGCTCCTTTCCGCAACAGGAGGACGACGATGTCCACCCTCACATCGGCGAAGCCCACCCATACCGCCACCGCGCACCGCCGCAGAGTCCTGCTGGCCTCCCTCGTCGGCTCCGCGCTCGAGTGGTACGACTTCTACCTCTACGGCACGGCCGCGGCCCTCGTCTTCAACAAGATCATTTTCCCGTCGTTCGACCCCACGGCCTCACTGTTCGCCTCCTTCGGCACACTTGCCATCGGCTACTTCATCCGGCCGCTCGGCGGTGTCCTCTTCGGGCGCCTCGGCGACCTGTTCGGCCGCAAACGCGTCCTGGTCATCACCCTGCTGGTGATGGGCGCCTCCACCGTCGGCATGGCACTCGTCCCGACGTACGAGCAAGTGGGCGTCCTCGCTCCCGTCCTGCTGGTCATCCTGCGCGCCGTCCAGGGGCTCGGGGCCGGAGCCGAATACGGTGGGGCAGCCATCCTGGCGGCCGAGTTCTCCCAGCCGCGACGACGCGGACTCTTCGGCGCGGCGCCCAGCGTCGGTGTCTACATCGGCATCCTCCTCGCCGCCGGCGCCTTCGCGCTGGTGACCCAGCTGCCGGAAGACCAGTTCCTGGCCTGGGGCTGGCGCATCCCGTTCGCGGCCAGCGTGCTGGTCATCGCCGTGGCCCTGATCATCCGCCTGCGGCTGACCGAGAGCCCGGCGTTCGAAGCCGCCCAGGAACGCTCGAAGACCGCCGAGGTCTCACCCGTACGCGAGGTCGTGCGCACCGAATGGAAGGCCGGCCTGGTCGTCTTCGGCCTGCAGACCGCGCAGAACGTCGTCGCCTACCTGAACCTGACGTTCCTGGCCGCCTACCTCACCGACACCCTGAAACTCTCCAGCTCGACGGGCCCCATAGCCATCACCGTCGGCACCGCCGTGACAGCCGTCGCCCTCCCCTTGTTCGCCCATCTCACCGACCGCGTCGGCCGCAAACCGGTGGCCCTGGCCGGCATCATCTTCTCCGCCGCCTTCGTCTTCCCGTACTTCTGGGTCATCGACCACGCGCACACCTCGCTCGCCGTCACCCTGGCCGTCGTGGTGAGCATGGGCATCGGCGTGGGCTGCATGTTCGCCCCGCAAGCCGCCTACTATAGCGAGCTGTTCACCGCACGGTCCCGCTTCACCGGCCTCGCCCTGTACCGGGAGGTCGCCGGCGCCGTCACCGGCGGACTGACCCCACTCATCGCCGTCGCCCTCGTCGCCGCGACGGGAGGCCGCTCCTGGGGCGTCGCGTTGTTCGTCATCGCCGCCTGCGTCATCGGCGGCCTCGCGGTGGGCCTCGGCCCCGAGACCCGCGGCCGCGACCTCGCCGCCACCACCGTCGACGCCCTCCGGGACTCGACCGGAACCTACCGCTGACCCCGTACCACCGAACGCACCACCAAACGCCTAAACCCAACCTGGCCACAGGCGAATTGAGGAAGAACCACCATGCGCATCGCCCGACTGGGCCCATCAGGACAGGAAATACCGGTCGTCATCGACGGCGACCGCGTCCTCGACCTGCGGGACGTCACCACGGACGTGACACCCGAATTCCTCGAACACCAACTGTCCGCACTCGATCCGAGCACCCTTCCCGAACTCCGGGACACCGCGGGGCTGCGCCACGGCCCGCCCATCACCCGGCCCACCGCGGTCGTCTGCGTCGGCATGAACTACGCCAGGCACGCGGCCGAGTCCGGCGCCGAACCACCCACCGAGCCCGTCGTGTTCTTCAAGCACCCCAACACGGTGGTGGGCCCGGACGACCCGGTCACGATCCCCCGGGGAAGCACCATGACGGACTGGGAGGTCGAACTCGGCGTCGTCATCGGCCGGCAGACCAGCTACCTCGACTCGCCCGCCGACGCCGCCGCCCGCATCGCCGGTTACGTCCTCGCCAACGACGTCTCCGAGCGCGAGCTGCAGCTGCACCGCTCCGGAGGACAGTGGTCCAAGGGCAAGTCCGCGCCCACGTTCACGCCCGTGGGCCCGTGGCTGGTCACCGCCGACGAACTCGATCCGGCGGCGGTACGTCTGCGCAGCCGCGTTAACGGCGAGCCCCGCCAGGACTCCAGCACTGCCGACCTCATCTTCTCCGTGCCCGACATCATGTACCGGCTCAGCCAGTTCATGACCCTCGAACCGGGCGACCTCATCCTCACCGGCACCCCGGAGGGCGTCGCCCTCTCAGGACGTTTCCCCTACTTGAGCGCCGGCGACGTCGTCGAACTCGACGGCGACGAACTCGGCAGGCAGCGTCAGACGATGGTCGAGGCGAAGGACGGACGATGACCCACACCACCGACAAACACCGCGCCACACGGCCCGAATACGAGGGCCTCGTCGCCGTGGTCACCGGCGGCGCCTCCGGCATCGGTCTGGCCACCGCCCGCGAACTGCACGCGCGGGGCGCCGAAGTCGCCGTACTCGACCTGGCCGAGACCGACGAGCCGTTCCTGCACGTCCACTGCGACGTCACCGACGACGAGGCCGTCCGTACGGGCGTCGACACGGTGACGAACGAGCTCGGTGACATCCACGTACTCGTCAACAACGCCGGAATCGGCGCCCAGGGCACCGTCGAGGACAACGCCCCCGACGAGTGGCACCGCGTGCTCGACGTCAACGTCATCGGCATCGCCCGCGTCACGGCTGCGGCCCTGCCCGCGCTGCGCAAGGCCGCAGCCGGGGGCGACGGGCACGCCGCGATCGTCAACATGTGCTCGATCGCGGCGACCGTCGGGCTGCCCCAGCGGGCCCTGTACTCGGCGAGCAAGGGCGCCGTCCTGGCCCTGACCCGTGCGATGGCAGCCGACCATCTACGCGAGGGCATTCGGGTGTCCTGCGTCAACCCCGGCACGGCGGATACGCCCTGGGTAGCACGTCTCCTTTCAGCCGCGGACGACCCCGACGCCGAGCGCACCGCCCTGGCGGCCCGCCAGCCGAGCGGACGACTGGTGAGCGCCGAGGAAGTCGCCCACGCCGTCGCCTACTTGGCCAGCCCCTGCTCCGGTGCCACCACCGGCACGGACCTCGCGGTCGACGGCGGGATGCAAGGACTGAGGCTGCGCACACAGTGACCAGGCCGCCTTGTCACAAGCCCCAAAGCCGTCCGCACGATCGAAAGGACGGGCCATGACGCGTGTCGCGCTCTTCCTGACCTGTGTCAACGACACGCTCTACCCGGACACCGGCCGTGCCGTGGTGAAACTCCTCACCAGACTGGGCGTGGACATCGACTTCCCGACCACCCAGACCTGTTGCGGGCAGCCCCACTACAACACCGGCTACCGGCACGAGGCCGAACCACTGGCCCGGCACTACTCCGGTGTCTTCGGCCCCGGGATCGCCTCGGGCGAGTACGACGCGATCATCACGCCGTCCGGTTCGTGCGCGGCGATGGTGCGCGAGCTGTACCCGCGCATGGGCGAACGCGCCCGCGGGGAGGGCCGCGGCGACCGCCTCGCGGCGACCCTGGCACCGGTGATCCCGAAGACGTACGAACTCACCGAGTTCCTCGTCGACGTGCTCGGCGTCACCGATGTCGGCGCCTACTACCCGCACACGGTCACCTACCACCCGACCTGCCACGGCCTGCGCTCGCTGGGCCTGGGCGACCGCCCCACCCGGCTCCTCGGTGCCGTCAAGGGACTTGAACTGGTCGAGCTGCCCGGAGCGCAGGAATGCTGCGGGTTCGGCGGCACCTTCGCCGTGAAGAACTCCGATGTCTCATCCGCGATGGGCACCGACAAGGTGCGCAACGCGGCCTCGACGGGCGCCGAGGTGCTGTGCGCGGCTGACAACTCGTGCCTGATGCACATCGGCGGCACGATGGCCCGGCTGCGGATGGGCATGCGGCCGGTGCACATCGCACAGATCCTGGCGAGCACGGAAGAGGAACCCCTGTCATGAGCGGGATGAGCGGCACGTTCGTCGGGATGCCAGCCTTTCCCAAGGCCGCGCACGACGCCGTACGAAACCAGACGCTGCGCGCCAACCTGCGGCACGCCACCCACACCATCCGCGACAAGCGCGCCCGCGCGGTCGCCGAACTCGACGACTGGGCCGGTCTTCGCGAAGCAGGACGTCAGATCAAGGATCACGCACTCCGTCATCTCGACCGCTACCTCATCCAACTCGAAGAAGCCGTGCAAGCCGCGGGTGGCACCGTGCACTGGGCCGCGGACGCCGACGAGGCCAACCGGATCGTCACCCGCCTGGTCCGCGAGACCGGCGAGAGCGAGGTCGTCAAGGTCAAATCGATGGCCACCCAGGAGATCGGCCTCAACGAACACCTGGAGGCGAGAGGCATCCACGCCTACGAGACCGACCTCGCTGAACTCATTGTGCAACTCGGAGGGGACCGCCCCTCCCACATCCTGGTGCCCGCCATCCACCGCAACCGCGGCGAGATCCGCGACATCTTCGTCAAGGAGATGGCCCGTTGGGGCCGCCCGGCCCCCGACGGGCTGCCCGACACCCCGGCCGAACTCGCCGAGGCCGCCCGCCTCCACCTGCGCGAAAAGTTCCTGCGCGCCAAGGTCGGCATCTCCGGAGCCAACTTCATGGTCGCCGAGACCGGCACCCTCGTCGTCGTCGAATCCGAAGGCAACGGCCGCATGTGCCTGACCCTTCCCGAGACCCTCATCTCCGTCGTCGGCATCGAGAAAATCGTCCCCACCTGGCGAGACCTGGAAGTCTTCCTCCAAACCCTGCCCCGCTCCTCGACGGCCGAGCGCATGAACCCCTACACCTCGATGTGGACCGGCACGACCGATACCGACGGGCCGCATACCTTCCACCTGGTGCTGCTTGACAACGGCCGCACCGACACCCTCGCCGACGAGGTCGGCCGCCAGGCCCTGCGCTGCATCCGCTGCTCCGCCTGCCTCAACGTCTGCCCGGTCTACGAACGCACCGGCGGCCACGCCTACGGCTCCGTCTACCCTGGCCCCATCGGCGCCATCCTCAGCCCTCAACTCCGCGGCACCACAAGTGAGATCGACGCCTCCGTGCCCTACGCCTCCTCCCTGTGCGGCGCCTGCTACGAAGTCTGCCCGGTCGCCATCGACATCCCCGAAGTCCTCGTCCACCTGCGTGAGCGCGTCGCGGAGGGCGGCCCGGCGACCCGACGCGGCACCAAGGTGCGGCTCAAGCCCGCGAAGGGGCACGCCGCCGAGCGGGCCGCGATGCGCGCCTCCCGCTGGTTGTTCACCCACCCGGCAGCCCTCGCCACCGGCCAGCGCCTGGCCGCCCGCACCCGCCGCTTCCACCCCCGCACCATCCCGGGCCCGGGCAAAGCATGGACGGCAACACGAGACCTGCCCACGGTGCCGGCCGAACCGTTCCGCGACTGGTGGCAACGGACGAACGGTGGAAAGGACGCAGACAAGTGAGGAGCAGGGACGTGATCTTGGGCCGGGTGCGGCGCGCGCTCGGCGGCCCGACCGGGGAACCGGCCACGTACGAGACGGACATCGACCGCGGCTACCTGCGCGAGCACGGCGCACGCACGACCGAGGAGACGGTCGAGCTGCTCGCGGAGAACCTCGCGGACTATCGGGCGATCGTCCACCGGTGCACCGACGAGAAGCTGTCGGAGGTCGTCATGCGGCTGCTCGCCGAGCGCGGCGCGCAGACCGTCCTCGTACCTCCTGAGTTGCCCGCGTACTGGATCAAGGCTGTGGACGCGACCCGGATCTATGACCACGCCGCGAACACCCCGGCCGAACTCGACGGGGTCGACAGCGTCGTGACGGCCTGTGCCGTGGCGATCGCCGAGACGGGAACCATCGTCCTCGACGGCTCGCCCGACCAGGGCCGCCGCCGCGTCACCCTCGTCCCCGACCACCACGTCTGCGTCGTCCGCGTCCCCGACCAGGTCGTGTCCTCCGTCCCCCAGGCCCTCGAACGGGTCGACCCGACGCGACCACTCACCTGGATCTCCGGTCCGTCCGCCACCAGCGACATCGAGTTGGACCGCGTCGAGGGGGTGCACGGACCGCGCACCCTGGAAGTGGTGCTGTGCGAGGAAGACGGTTGGCTCCAGTGACCTGAGTCGGACGTTTGTCGTTAGTTCGGTATGAGTCGTCCGGGGCCGATGATTCCGCCGTTGTGACTGACTGATGCCCAGCGGGCGGTGTTGGAGGCAGCCCCGCGATCTGGATGCGGCCGCAGGGCCAGGGGCGAGCTTCAGGCGCAGTCCGAAGGGTGAAGTGCTACGGGCAACGGCTCGGCTCGCTACGGCACGCCTCGGCCGCGTTCTCACCTCATTCCCGTTCCCGCGCTCGCCCGGCCCGGTGGGGCGCCGTGACCACGACGACCAGGGCTGTCAACAGGAGCCCGGTGACGAGGGCCGGTGCCGGAGAATACGTGGCCGTCAGGACTGCGACGGCGGCAACAGGAAACGAAAGCTGCACGAATCCGCTCCGTTGGTGTGGCCTGACGTGTGTGGACCACACGATGATCAGGAAGATCGCCACAGGGATGGTGACTGCGGCACCGGCTGCCGGTGGATAGCGATCGGGGTGCCGCGTGGCCAGCTTGGCGTACGCCGCCAGGCCGGCTCCCTCGGCGGTCGCCGAGGCGAAGATCAGGTAGTGGCCGTAGGCCCAGGTGAATCTCCTGCGGTGACTCTGGTGCGTCGTGGCGGGCAGGGTGTGTGCCGGTCGGGCGAAGTACAGCCACCACATGGCGAAGACCATGAGCAGGCCGCCTGCCGCCAGCGTGCCCAGTGTCCCGGCGTTGTGGCGCCGGTCGAAGGCGTCGCGAACTGCCATGGTGGCTGCTGCGATTGACTCTCCGAGCACGATGAGAGTGAACAGTTCGTAGCGCTCGCCAATGTGGTGCGGATGCCACGGCGTCATCCCGGCGGACTGCGCCCATGCCGGGACCAAGACCTCGGCAATGATCATCACGATAATGCCCGGCAGCTGCGCCTGGGCCGGAATGAAGAGCAGCGCGACCTAGTCGGCCTGACGGCCCGTCACTCCGGCGGCGAAGCGGAGAGCTGTCCACCGCCGACCGGTGTCCGAGCGCGCGGCCCGTAGCCACAGGGCGGCCAGTGCCGTCCGCAGCACGACCTATCCCAGTGTGATGATGCGTAGATCGCGTTGCTGGAACGCCCGGGGAACGCCGGCGGCGAGGATGAGGAACCCGGTGATTTGGATGAGCACGGTCAATCGGTAGCGGGCGTCGTCCGGGTCGTAGGCGGAAGCGAACCACGTGAAGTTCATCCACGCCCACCAGATGGTGAAGAAGACCAGCCCGTAGCTCAGGCAGCCGGTGGTGTAGTTCCCACTGGTCACCGCTGTGCTCAGGCTTCTGGACGCCTGAGCTACAGCGATGACGGAGCGCAGGTCGAAGAGAAGTTCCAGAGACGTGGCAGTCCTGTGCGGTTCGCTGGGGTTCCGGCCTTGGCATGGTGCCTGCTGGTCCCCGGCGCCATCGTCTGAACTAGTACTCCAGCAGCGTTTCGCTATCTGGCCTGGTCAGGGGCGTTGTCCGGAGTGTAGTCGGCTGGTGGTGTGTCTGGGGCGGTCTTGCCGGACCGCCCTCCAATGAGTGGAGTCGTCGTCGGTAGTGGCAGTGGCGGGCGACGACTTGGCGTCTGCGGCGCCAGCGTGACCAGTTCAGCATGTGCGCGCGAAGCGACCGGCCGGCTCGGTGTTTGTCGGCGAGGCGAGGCGCCAGGAGCCGCCGGACTTCTGCCACGGTGAGCGGAGCCAGGGGGCCGGAAGCGTTTCTGCATCCCCCTTTGCTCCCGCGTCGGCCGCCATGACCGCGAGGTAGGCATGGGCAAGCATTGCCAGGGTGATGTGCCGGTACCAGCCGATGTAACGGCGGACCTCGTACTGGTCCAGGCCGCACTCGTTCTTCGCGGCCTGGGTAGGGTCGGCCGCGCAGCGAGGTGCCAGGTGTGCTGGTCCTTTTTCGCGCGGCCTCCCTCCGAACCGGACGGGCCCGCTTTCCGGGCATCCGGCTCTCCGGTGACTACTGCGTGAGTGAGGTGGATTCCCGGTGGTGGATGTGGTCGTGGCAGTCGGCGCAGACCACAAGGGTCTTGCGGCGCCGCTTGGCCATGACTCGTCTCCACTGGGCGGGTTCGGCTCGGTCGAGTTCCTTCAGGTTACGGACGTGGTGGACTTCCACCTCGCCCGTGTGCTGGCAGAGCTCGCATTTACCCCGTTGGAGCCGGTCGATCAGTTCCCGACGGGGGTAGGTGAGCCGACCCGGGTGGCGGTCGGTGATGACCGCATTCTTCTGCCGTCGCAGCGGAATGCCGCCGAACCTGGCGACCAGTGGTGTGCTGCCTTTCCCACGTTCGACGATGGCTTCGAAGCACGTGCGCGGCCCGTGTGGGGTCTGGATTTTGGCCTTGTGCTTGACCGCGATCCTACGGACCGACGTGTGGTGCTTGGAGGCCAGCGTTTTGAGCATGGAGGTCAGCATGACCCACCGCAGTCGGTGTAGTCGTCGGACATCACCGGCGAGCAGGTAGTACTGGACGACGCCTCGGTACTCGGCTCCGTAGATCCGCACGATGTCGTGGTCGCTGAAGTTGATCACTTGGGAGCGGCGCGCGGGTTTACCGCGCTTGGAGTAGAGGGCGATCTTGGCCTTGATCACCGATGCCGGCACGTGCAAGCTGATCGCGCCGTTCACGGCGCGGTGGCCGCGTTTGGTGCGCTGCTTGTCGTCGTGCTGCACGCTGATCTCGTAGCCGAGGAAACGCGCCCTATTGGTGCGGGCGTGGGTGATCAGCGTCTTGTCCTGGGACAGTTCCAGCTTGAGGTCTTCGCGCAGGAACGTCGCCAGTCGCTGTTTGATTTCCTCGGCCTCGGCCTTGGGTCCGGTGAACCCGAGCAGGTGGTCATCGCAGTACCGCACATACCGTAGCCGCCGATATTCGGGGTCGTGGGTGTCCGAGCTCGGCAGTGTGCGCATCCGATCGCGAAGCCGCCGGGCTTCCTCACGGTTCCCGCGGCGACGGGCTCGTGCGAGTGCGTTGGCCACCTCCAGGTAGGCAGGGTTACGGGCCCTGCGTGCCCCTCGGGTGTATTCCGGGATCAGAACCGTCTCGACGAATTCATCCAGCCCGTGCAGATAGATGTTGGACAGGACGGGGGATGCGCAGCCGCCCTGCGGCGCGCCGCTGAGGGTGGCGTTGAATACCCAGTCCTCCAGATATCCGGCTTTGAGCATGTTGCGCAGCAGCCGCAGGGACCGGTTATCGCGGACCTTTCCCGACAGGATCTCGATCATCCGGTGATGATCCAAAGACCCGAAGCAGTCGGAGATGTCTCCCTCGATGAACCAGGTCGTCCCGGCCCAGGTGTTGGCCACCTCGCGCAGCGCGGTGTGGCACCCCCGGTTGGGCCGGAACCCGTGAGACCGGTCGGAAAACCTCGGCTCGTAGTACGCCTCTAACAACAGGCGCACCACCTCACCGACGAGCTTGTCCGACCACGTTGGCAGGCCGAGTGGGCGCAACTTCCCATTTTTCTTGGGAATGTAGGTCCGCCTGGCCGGGCTGAACCGGTAGCGCTCGTGGCGCATCGCATCGATGATGCGGTCGATCTTCGCCCGCGACATGCCGTCCACGGTCTCCCGCGTGGCCCCTGGCGTCATCGACCCTTTGTTGGAGTAGATGCGACCATAGGCCAGCAGATATATCTGCGGGTTGAACAGTTGTCGATACAGTTCGGTGCACGGCAGCCCTTTCCTGCCGCGTTCACGCAGGACACCCAGCACCGTCTCGGCACTCTGCATTTCGCATACCTTTCGGTCTGTCGATGTCCAATCACCTGGCCCCCTTCGCCCTGCCGACGGTTTTCCCGCCGTCCTTGGTGGGGCGTGACTCCCACGACTACTACGGGGCCTCCGTCGCCTTAGGACTCGCGTCCCTTAGGCGATCCCACGTTCGTCTCTGCCGTACGTAACAGCGCGATGTAGGTGTCCCACTCATCTCCTTCAATACCCTCGCTGGGCATCGTCCCATTCCCAGAGGGTGCGGCGGTTGTGCTTCATCGCCGCCGCAGGGCACGGGCACCGGTTCCAGACGCCGTTCCGGAGGATGCGAAGTTCCATCCCTGGAGATTGGAATTCAGG
Source organism: Streptomyces malaysiensis subsp. samsunensis (assembly GCF_024519315.1). Taxonomy (GTDB): domain Bacteria; phylum Actinomycetota; class Actinomycetes; order Streptomycetales; family Streptomycetaceae; genus Streptomyces; species Streptomyces malaysiensis. The sequence continues at coordinate 25,923 of NZ_JANIIC010000102.1, forward strand.
CAATACAGCTTTCACCATGTCGCGCGGGTTCCCCAACGCACCGCCCCTGGCGTCTGGGCCCGGTCGCTGGTTTCCTGGCATGCTCTTGTCCCTATAAGCCTTTCGGCATCAGGTAAGCCATCGAACCCAGGAACCTCCCTCCAATTCCTCCCGGCTGAACCGGGGATACGGCAGAGCGCCTCGTGGCGCACAAGCACTCCTCGATCTGCCAGCGCATCCCGGCGATCCGCACCAGGTCGGCCACCGCGGCCTCCT
>NZ_JANIIC010000103.1 GCF_024519315.1 Streptomyces malaysiensis subsp. samsunensis
CCGCCGGGCGGGCCGGCGGGCGGCCCGCTGGCGGGCGTTCCAGGGGCAGGAATTCCACTGGTGGGCGGGCAGGCGGTAGCCGGTTTGCTCCTGCTGTCCACCCCGGGTTAAGGTTGCTTCACAACGACGCGGGGTGGAGCAGCTCGGTAGCTCGCTGGGCTCATAACCCAGAGGTCGCAGGTTCAAATCCTGTCCCCGCTACCACGGCGAAGGCCCGGATCCTCAAGGATCCGGGCCTTTCGTCCGTCGCGGTCTCAGCCGCTCATCGCGCCGTTCCTCAGGTCGCACAGTCGGGGCACAGCCCCCGGTACGTCACCTCGACCGCGGAGACCGCGAAGCCGTAGCGCTCCTGTGCGGGCAGGTCGGAGAGCGGGTCGCCGGAGGGGTGGACATCGCGGATCGTGCCGCACCGCGCGCACACCAGGTGCTGATGCGCGTGATGGGCGTTCGGGTCGTAGCGCTTGGCTCTGCCGTCCGTGGTGACCTCGATCACCTCGCCGAGCGTGACGAGCTCGCCGAGGGTGTTGTACACGGTCGCGCGGGAGATCTCGGGCAGTCGCTCGGCCGCCAGCGCGTGGACTTCGTCGGCGGTGTAGTGCACGTGGTCGCCGTCGAGGACCTCGGCGACGACACGCCGCTGCGCCGTCAGCCTCCAGCCGCGTCCCCGGAGTCGTTCCAGCAGGTCGCTCATGCCATTCACCTATCAGTCAGATAAGGACAAGGGTAGCAGCGGACGAGTGCTTGACCAGATCGGGTATGACTCTCCATGCCTTCTTGACTTGGACATTGTCCAATGTAGGATCGGGCCCAGCCCCAGACCAAAGGGACAGAACGCGAATTACGCAGGAGGCGCACGTGACGGTCCAGGACAACATCACTGGTCCGCTGACCACGGAGTCCGGGGCTCCGGTGGCGGACAACCAGAACAGCGAGACGGCGGGCATCGGCGGTCCGGTCCTCATCCAGGACCAGCACCTGATCGAGAAGCTTGCCCACTTCAACCGTGAGCGGATCCCGGAGCGGATCGTGCACGCCCGCGGCGCCGGTGCGTACGGCACCTTCACCCTGACCGCGGACGTGTCGAAGTACACCCGCGCGGCGTTCCTCTCCGAGGTCGGCAAGCAGACCGAGACGTTCCTGCGCTTCTCGACGGTGGCCGGCAACCTCGGCTCGGCGGACGCGGTGCGCGACCCGCGCGGCTTCGCGCTGAAGTTCTACACCGAGGACGGCAATTACGACCTCGTCGGGAACAACACCCCGGTGTTCTTCATCAAGGACGCCATCAAGTTCCCCGACTTCATCCACACCCAGAAGCGCGACCCGTACACCGGCTCGCAGGAGGCGGACAACGTCTGGGACTTCTGGGGGCTCTCGCCCGAGGCCACCCACCAGGTGACCTGGCTGTTCGGCGACCGTGGCATCCCCGCCTCGTACCGCCACATGAACGGCTACGGTTCGCACACCTACCAGTGGAACAACGCCGCGGGCGAGGTCTTCTGGGTGAAGTACCACTTCAAGACCGACCAGGGGATCAAGAACCTCACCGCCGCCGAGGCGGCCGAGACCGCCGGTGCGGACCCGGACAGCCACCAGCGCGATCTGCGCGAGGCCATCGAGCGCGGCGACTTCCCGACCTGGACCGTGCAGGTGCAGATCATGCCGGCGGCCGAGGCGGCCAATTACCGCTTCAACCCGTTCGACCTGACCAAGGTCTGGCCGCACGAGGACTACCCGCCGATCGAGATCGGCAAGCTGGAGCTCAACCGCAACCCGCGGAACATCTTCGCCGAGGTCGAGCAGTCGATCTTCTCTCCGGCCCACTTCGTGTCGGGTATCGGCCCGTCCCCGGACAAGATGCTCCAGGGCCGCCTCTTCGCGTACGGCGACGCCCACCGCTACCGCGTCGGCATCAACGCCGACCATCTGCCGGTGAACCGTCCGCACGCGGCCGAGGCGCGCACCTACGGCCGGGACGGCTTCCTGTACGACGGCCGTCACGCGGGCGCCAAGAACTACGAGCCCAACAGCTTCGGCGGCCCGGCGGAGACCGGCCGGCCGCTGTGGCAGCCGTCCCCGGTGTCCGGCCGGACCGGCGACCACGAGGCCCCCTCGCACGCCGAGGACGACGACTTCGTCCAGGCGGGCAACCTCTACCGGCTGATGTCGGACGACGAGAAGGGGCGCCTGATCGACAATCTGGCGCAGTTCATCGCCAAGGTCTCCCGCGATGACATCGCACAGCGGGCGATCGAGAACTTCCGCAAGGCGGACGCCGACTACGGCAAGCGGCTGGAGGCCGCGGTCCAGGCCCTGCGCGGCTGACGGACGCTTGCCGTACCAACCGAAGAGGCCGGACGCCGACGGGCGCCGGCCTCTTCGCGTTCCGGGCGCCTCTTCGCGTTCCGGGCGCGGTTCCGCTTGACGCTCAGGCCGGTACCGGCTGTGGAGCCGGGGCCCAGCAGCGGATGATGTCCCGCACCGACACCACCCCGACGGGGTCGCCCCCGTCGAGGACGATCAGATGGCGGAAGCCGCCCTGGGACATCGCGCGGGCCGCCTCGTCCAGCGTCCACCCGGGGGCGGCGAAGACGACATCGGCGGTGGTGTGGTCGTGTGCGGTCTCCTGGTCCGGGTCCTGGTCCGCGCCCAGGGAGTTGAGGATGTCGCGCTCGGTGAGAATCCCCAGGCCGCTGGTGTCGGGATCGAGCACGATGGCCGATCCGACCCGGCGCGCGGACATCAGCCGGGCGGCCTGGCGGAGTGTATGTGTGGGGCCGATGGTGAGGACCACCGAGCTCATGGCGTCACGGACGTGCATGGGCATGGATGGAGCCACCTCCTTGGTGAATCCATTAGAGAAAGGATTCACAAGTTCACAAGGTCCTGGATTCTCATGTTCACATGCCTCGGTGAGTGCAACAAGGGCGCGCGGAGGCCGACCTGCCGCGGAGCGCGCCCCGCGCTCCGGTTCACACTCCGGTTCTCGCCGCGTAAGGACCTAGCGACTGCCTCGCGACCCTCAGGGCCGCAGATAGTCCAGCAGTGCCCCGTGCAGCAGCCCATTGGACGCCGCCGCGTCGCCGCTGTTCGGGCCCGGTACGCCGTCGAGCCCGGTGAAGCGGCCGCCCGCCTCCTGGACGATCACCGCGTTCGCAGCCATGTCCCACAGCGACAATTCCGGTTCGGCGCAGATGTCCACCGAGCCCTCGGCGACCATCATGTACGGCCAGAAGTCGCCGTAGCCACGGGTGCGCCAGCAGGCGCGCGTCAGATCGAGGAAGCCGTTCAGCCTGCCGCGCTCCTCCCAGCCGCTGATCGAGGAGTACGCGAACGAGGCGTCGGAGAGGCCGCTCACCTTGGAGACCGCCAGCCGGCTCGCGGAGGACAGGCTGCGCCCGGTGTACGCCCCCCGCCCCTCGGCGGCCCACCAGCGCCGTCCCAGGGCCGGTGCGGAGACCACCCCGACCACGGGCCGGTCGCCGCCCTCGCCGCGCTCCATGAGGGCGATCAGGGTGGCCCAGACCGGGACCCCGCGTACGTAGTTCTTGGTGCCGTCGATCGGGTCGACCACCCAGCGCCGCGGACCGGTGCCCTCGCTGCCGAACTCCTCGCCGAGCACCGCGTCGCGCGGCCGGGCGCGCTGGAGGGAGCTGCGGATCAGCTCCTCGGCCGCCTTGTCGGCCTCGCTCACCGGCGTCATATCGGGTTTTGTCTCGACCTTGAGGTCGAGCGCCTTGAACCGCTCCATGGTGGTCGCGTCGGCGGCATCGGCGAGGACATGGGCGAGACGCAGGTCATCGTGGTAGTCGGGCATGGCCGAACAGTATCGACAGGAAAAGACGGGGAGCTACACGACTCCGCATGGACTGGGGATTTGGGCCGTGCGGGGCGGCCCGCGCGGGGCTCTTGACTTCATCTGGCGGTCCGTCAATTCTGTCGGGCACATGCCAGGCCGGGAAGGCGACGATGCCGCTCTGGAGGCGACGATGCCCGCAGCGCGCGAATCCTTACTCGACGCGGCCTTCACCGCGCTCGGGAGCCGTCCGTGGCAGAGGGTGAGGATGGCCGAGGTCGCGGCGGCGGCCGGGGTCTCCCGGCAGACCCTCTACAACGAGTTCGGCAGCAAGGAGGGCCTCGCCCGCGCTCTGGTGCGGCGCGAGGCCGACGCGTATCTGCGCGGGGTCGAGCGGGCGCTGTCCGGGGTGTCCGGCGCGGTGGCCCCCGGGGAGCGGCTGGCCGCCGCGGCCGTGTGGACGGTCCGTACGGCGACCGAGAACCCGCTGGTGCGGGCGGCGCTCACGGGCTGCTGGAACGAGCGGCTGCCGACGACCGTAAGGACGGCGCCGCCCGGGGCGCTGCCCGCGCCGGGCGAACTGCTCGGCGAGGCCCGGGACCGGGCGGTGCGGCTGCTGGAGGGCGACTGGCCGCCCGGCGCGGTCGAGCTGCCGCTGGCCTGTGAGGCGGTCGCCAGGCTGGCCCTGTCGTACGTGGTGGCACCCGCCCCGGCGGCGGATGTGGCCCGTATGGTGCGCACCGTGCTGGCTTGAGCCGGGCCCCGGGCGGCCGGCCGGGCCCAGCGGGCCGAAGGGGCTCACCGAGCCGACGGGCTTCGGCGGGCTGGCGGGCTTCGGCGAGCCGACGGGCTCGGCGGCCCGATAGGCCCAGTGGGCCGGTAGGTCTCGGGGGCCGGTGAGCCAGCGGGCCAGCAGGCCAATGGGCCTCAGTGGGCCGAGCCGGAGAGCTGGAGCCCTATGACGCCGACGATCACCAGGGAGATGGAGATGATCTTGAGCGTGGAGACGAGGTCGCCGAGGAAGATCATGCCGTAGATCGCGGTACCGGCGGCCCCGATCCCCGTCCACACCGCGTACGCGGGCCCCACGTCGAGCTTCTTCAGGGACAGCGTCAGCAGCCCGAAGCTGCCGAGCGCGAATACGCAGAACGCGATCGTCGGCCAGAGGCGGGTGAAGCCGTGCGAGAGCTTGAGACAGACGGCGAAGCCGGTTTCGAGTAGCCCGGCGACCACGACCAGCAGCCACGCCATAGAGATGCCCTCCCGTGCCGCCGCCCGCTGCCGTCGCCCGGGGACCGCCCGGTCGCCCGGATTGCTTGATGCGATTATCCATTTACCGCCTGGGTCGGACGGCAAACACGCTCCCTAGTCGCCCTCCCGACGCTCCCGGGTGGCCAGCAGCCGCCGCAGGGAGTACAGCCGGGCGGGTTCGGCGTGGCCGTCCGCCACCCACTGGTCCAGCGCGCAGTCCGGCTCGTCGTGGCTGCAAGCGCGCGGACAGCCCTCGGTGCCCGGCTCCAGGTCCGGGAAGGCGTCGATGACCCGCGCCGGGTCCACGTGGTGCAGCCCGAAGGACCGCACGCCCGGGGTGTCGATCACCCATCCCTTGGTGTCCGGCAGGGGCAGCGCGAGCGCGGAGGTGGTGGTGTGGCGGCCGCGGCCGGTGACCGCGTTCACCTGGCCGGTGGCCCGCTGGCGGTCCGGGACCAGCGCGTTCACCAGCGTGGTCTTGCCCACGCCCGAATGGCCGACGAAGACGGTGATCCGGTCCGTCAGCCGCTCCCGCACCTGGTCTGCGGCGTCGTCGTCGGCCAGGTCGTCACGGCTGGTGACGACATAGGGGACGCCGAGCGGCTCGTAGGTCTTCAGCAGCTCCCCGGCGGGCGCCAGATCGGACTTGGTGAGCACGAGCAGCGGTTCGAGACCCGCGTCGAAGGCGGCCACCAGACACCGGTCGATCAGGCGCGGGCGCGGCTCCGGGTCGGCCAGGGCGGTCACGATCGCGAGCTGGTCGGCGTTGGCGACCACGACCCGCTCGTACGGATCGTCGTCGTCGGCGGTCCGGCGCAGGACCGAGGAGCGCTCCTCGACCCGTACGACCCGGGCGAGCGTGTCCTTCTCGCCGGAGAGATCCCCGACGATCGCGACCCGGTCGCCGACCACGACGCCCTTACGGCCGAGCTCGCGGGCCTTCATGGCGGTGACGGTGCGGTCCTCGACCAGGACCGTGAGCCGGCCGCGGTCGACCGTCAGCACGAAGCCCTCGGTGGCGTCCTCGTGCTTGGGGCGGATGTTGGTGCGCGGCCGGTTGCCCTTGCGGTTGGGGCGGACCCGAACGTCGTCCTCGTCGGTGTGTTTGCCGTAGCGGCGCATGAGTCCAGGCTCTCAGGATCTCCGCGCCGAGGTCGTCGTCGCGTCGAGCATGCCGGTCCACAGACCGGGGAAGTCGGGGAGGGTCTTGGCGGTGGTCGCCACGTTCTCGACCTGCACACCCTCGACGGCCAGGCCGAACACCGCGGCGGCGGTGGCCAGCCGGTGGTCCTCGTAGGTGTGGAAGATTCCGCCGTGCAGCGGGCGAGGGCGGATTCGCAGTCCGTCCTCGGTCTCGGTGACGTCCCCGCCGAGCTCGTTGATCTCCTTGGCGAGGGCGGCCAGCCGGTCGGTCTCATGGAGCCGCAGATGCGCGATGCCGCGCAGCACCGACTCGGAGTCGGCCAGCGCGGCGACCGCCGCGATCACCGGGGTGAGCTCGCCGACCTCGTGCAGATCGGCGTCGATCCCGGTGATCCGGCCCGTTCCGGTGAAGGTCAGAGCGGTCTTGGTGAGCTCGCAGGAACCGCCCATCTCGGTGAAGATCCGGCGCAGTTCGTCCCCGGGCTGGGTGGTGCGCTCCGGCCAGTCGGGGATGGTCACCCGGCCGCCGGTGACCAGGGCGGCGGCCAGGAACGGCGCCGCGTTGGACAGATCCGGCTCGACGACCAGGTCACGGCCGAGCAGCGCGCTCGGCGCCACCCGCCAGACGCCCCGCTCGCCGCCCGCCTCCGGGGTGTCCACCCGGGCGCCCGCCGCGCGCAGCATGTCGACGGTCATCCGGATGTGCGGCAGGGAGGGCAGCGCGGCGCCGATGTGGCGCACCTCGACGCCCTGGTTGAAGCGCGGCGCGGACAGCAGCAGCGCGCTCACGAACTGGGAGGACGAGGAGGCGTCGATGCGGACCGGGCCGCCGTCCAGCGCCCCGCCGCCGTGCACGGTCATCGGCAGCGCGCCGCGGCCGTCGTCGTCGATACGGGCGCCGAGGGCGCGCAGGGCGTCGATCACGCCGTGCAGCGGGCGCTCATGGGAGCGGGGGTCGCCGTCGAAGTGGACGGGGCCGTCGGCCAGGGCGGCGACCGGAGGGAGGAAGCGCATCACGGTGCCGGCGTTGCCGACGTCGATGGTGGCCGGGCCGTGCAGCCCCGCCGGGATGACCCGCCATGCCTCTCCGCCGCCGGCGGGGCCGCCGGAGCCGAGGGCGCCGTCGGACACCGTCTCCTCGATGCCGACGCCCATGGCGCGCAGGGCGGCGGCCATCAGAAGGGTGTCGCGGGAGCGGAGCGGGCGGCGCAGCCAGCCGGGTTCGGCGGCGAGCGCGGCCAGGATCAGACCGCGGTTGGTAACCGACTTGGATCCGGGCACGGTGACGGTCGCGTCCACCGCTCCGTCGGCGGTCGGAGCGGGCCAGAGGGCGGTGTGATCGCCCGGGGAGGTCTCAATGCCGGTCATGGGTCTCACTTTAGTGGTTCGCCCAGAGTGCCAATCTTGATCGAAAGTGGCGAAACCCAGTCGAAACACGGCGCTGCTACGGGTACCGATGGAAGCGCGCCGGGTGCTCGTACGGGGTCACAACCCCAGCAGCCAGCGCCCCCCGGCCAGCAGCGAACACAGCGAGACCACATGGAAGAGCAGCAGCCAGGCGCCGGCCGGAATGCCCGTCAGCCGCGCCAGCTGGTCGGGGTCGGAGTCGTACGCGCCGCCGTGACGGCGCTTGCGCTGGAGCTCGAAGGCCGGACGCACGCCCCCCAGGAGGAGGAACCAGACCACGGCATACGCGAACCCCGCCTGGACGTCCGGCTCGGTCAGCCAGGAGACGAGGAAGAAGGCGGCACCGCTGATGACGACCGTAAGGACGCCATAGGCGTTGCGGATCATGACCAGCATCGCGACCAGCAGCGCCGTCGTCCCCCACAGCAGCAAGGTGATGTGGTTCGCCGCCAGCAGCCAGGCACCCCCGAGGCCCAGCAGCGACGGGGCGGTGTAGCCGGACGCCGCGGTGAGGATCATGCCCAGGCCGGTGGGCTTGCCGCGCGAGACGGTCAGCCCCGAGGTGTCCGAGTGCAGCCGAATGCCGTCCAGCCGCCGCCCGCTGAGCAGGGCGACCAGGGCGTGGCCGCCCTCGTGGGCGATGGTGATGGCGTTACGGGCTATTCGCCAGGCGGTGCGGAAGACGACGACCGCGAACGCGATCACGCCGGTGGAGACGACCAGCCAGGTGGTGGGGTCGGGCTGGGCGCCGGTCACCCGGTCCCAAAGGTCGGCGGCGTTCGTTGCGTCCATGTGCGGGCGGCTCCTCGCTTCGGTAGGGGTCGTGGCAGTGTGGCACCTATGTGCGGTCGATACGCAGCGAGCCGGAGGCCGGAGGATCTCGTCGGGCTCTTCGGAGTGGAGAAGTGGGAACCGGAGGAGACTCTGGCGCCCGATTGGAACGTCGCGCCCACCAAGGACGTGTACGCGGTGCTCGAACGCCCTCTTAAGGACGCCGCCGAGCCGCGCCCGGTTCGCCAGCTGAGGGCGCTGAAGTGGGGGCTCGTGCCCTCCTGGGCGAAGTCCCCCGAGGGCGGCGCGAAGATGATCAACGCACGGGCCGAGACCGTGCACGAGAAGCCGTCCTACCGGCGGCCCTTCGCCTCGCGGCGCTGCATCCTGCCCGCCGACGGCTATTACGAGTGGGTCACCGGGTCGGGGGAGCGGCAGCTCGAGGAGAAGGGCAAGCGGAAGCGGCCCCGCAAGCAGCCGTACTTCGTGACCCCGGTGGACGGCGCGGTGATGGCCATGGCCGGGTTGTACGAGTTCTGGCGGGACCGGACGCTGCCGGACGAGCATCCGCGGGCGTGGTGGGTGACCTGCACGGTGATCACCACCGAGGCGGACAAGGAGCCCTTCGGGGGCGTGAGCCGGGACGAGGGGCCGCGGTCGCTCGCCGAGATCCACCCGCGGATGCCGCTGGTCCTCACCGAGGACCGCTGGGCCTCCTGGCTGGACCCCGGCCGCACCGACCCCGACGATCTGCTGCCCCTGCTGGCGCCGCCGCCCTCCGGGCTGCTGCGGGCGTACCCGGTGGCGACCGGTGTGAGTGATGTCCGTAACAACGGCCCCGAACTGCTCGATGAGCTCGAGGCCCCGGAGGAGGGCACGCTGTTCTGATGGCGGCCAAGGAGAAGGGAACGCCCGAGGCGACCGCCGAGACGGTGCCGACCCCGGCCGGGGACGCCCGGATCACCTGGCACCACGCTCCCAGCCCCCACACCCTGCTCGCCGCGAGCCACGGCGCCGGCGGGGGCATCGAGGCGCGGGACCTGCGCGCGCTGGCCGCGGCGCTCCCCGCGCGCGGGGTGAGCGTCGCGCTGGTCGAGCAGCCGTGGCGGGTGGCGGGCAAGAAGATCGCGCCCGCGCCCTCGACCCTCGACACCGGATGGCGTGCCGTATGGCCCGCGCTGGAGAAGGCCGGGCTGCCGATCGTGGCGGGCGGGCGCAGCGCCGGGGCGCGGGTGGCCTGCCGGACCGCCCGTGAGCTGGGCGCGAAGGCCGTACTGGCGCTGTCCTTCCCGCTGCACCCACCGGGCAGGCCGGAGCGGTCCCGGGCCGGGGAGCTGCTGGCCACCGGGGTGCCGACGCTGATCGTCCAGGGCGGCCGGGACCCCTTCGGGCGGCCGGAGGAGTTCCCCGAGCTGCCCGCGGACATGGAGCTGGTCGAGGTGGCGTACGGCGATCATGGCTTCGGCCTGCCGAGGTCGGCGGACCTCGACGAGCCCGCGGCGCTCGCCCTGATCACCGGTGCCGTCGCCGACTGGCTGCCGCGCGCCCTGGGCTGATCTCCACGGGGTACGGGCCGGGCGCGGCCCTTGACCGGTCGGTGCGCGGGGCGCCGGGGGCTGGGGGCCGTGGGCCGGGTCGGGAATGCGGCGGAGGCGCTTCGTGTTATGGGGAACGTTGGTTGTCACTGCGTAAGAGGCACTGATACGTGGAACACGAGGAAAGGGAGTTCCCCGCATGGGTTCGCTTGCTTGCCCGGCCCGTCCGCACGCCGCTGACCTGGACTGGTCCCAGCTGCAAGCGGCACAGGCCATGAAGATCGGAGCGGCGGACGCACCGGATCGTCGTCTATTCTCCGATTCGAGCGGGTCCACATCCGGACCCGACCCGAAGCTGGAGGAGGTGGGTCAGGTCACTGGGACCGACGCAGGGACCGACGGCGTTACCGAGGGAGAAACGGTCGAGCGGTCGCAGGAGTCGTCATCGGAGCGCAACGCGCGCTTCGAGCGGGACGCCCTTGCCTTCTTGGACCAGATGTACTCGGCCGCGCTGCGGATGACCCGTAACCCGGCCGACGCCGAGGATCTCGTGCAGGAGATGTACGCCAAGGCGTACGGGTCCTTCCACCAGTTCCGCGAGGGCACCAACCTCAAGGCGTGGCTCTACCGCATCCTGACCAACACCTTCATCAACTCGTACCGCAAGAAGCAGCGGGAGCCCCAGCGCAGCGCGGCCGAGGAGATCGAGGACTGGCAGCTGGCGCGCGCCGAGTCGCATATGTCGACCGGTCTGCGGTCGGCCGAGTCGCAGGCTCTCGACCACCTGCCCGACTCCGATGTCAAGGAGGCCCTCCAGGCCATCCCCGAGGAGTTCCGCATCGCGGTCTATCTCGCGGACGTCGAGGGCTTTGCCTACAAGGAGATCGCGGACATCATGGGTACACCCATCGGTACGGTGATGTCCCGGCTGCACCGTGGGCGCCGCCAGCTGCGCGGTCTGCTGGAGGACTACGCCCGTGGGCGCGGGCTGGTTCCCGCGGGCGCGGGCGCCGCGGCGGACGAGTCGCACGATCGGAAAGGCGCGGACTCATGAGCTGCGGAGAGCCGCATGAGACGGACTGCTCCGAGGTGCTCGACCACCTCTACGAGTTCCTCGACCACGAGATGCCGGACGGCGACTGCGCCAAGTTCGAGGTGCACTTCGACGAGTGCTCGCCCTGTCTGGAGAAGTACGGCCTCGAGAAGGCCGTGAAGAAGCTCGTGAAGCGCTGCTGCGGCCATGATGACGTGCCCACCGACCTCCGGTCGAAGGTCATGGGGCGGATCGAGCTGATCCGCTCCGGGCATGCGGTGCCCGAGCGGGAGGTCACCGCGGAAACCAACGCTCCGGGCAACGCCCAGGAGTGACCTCGGGCCCCGGGTCTCCGGTGCCTCCGGCGCTTCTCTTGTGCGTCTCTCGCGCTTCCCTTGTGCCTCTCTTGTACCTCTCTTGTGCCTCCGGCCCTCGTGTGTCTGCCTCCGTGGCCCGGCGGATCGCCCCTCGATCGGCCGTTCGTCGAACGTCAGCGGGTCCGGCGCGTTCCCGCCCCCACCCTCGGTGATCAGATCATCACTCGAAGGGGTGTAATCGGACAGTCCCTCCGATCCCATGCGCCCCGGCCCGGCCTAAGCTCCCCAACCACCTGACCCGCCCCACCCGAGGGGGCGGCGCTTCGGACCTGGATGGGGAGGAGGACACCGTGCGGGCACTTCCCCACGGGGCGCGCGCCTATGTCCTGTGCGCCGTGCTCGCCGGGGGGCTCTGCGCCGCCCCGGCCGTACGGCCCGGAGCGGCCGTGCCCTGGGCCACGACCGCCCTGCTCGCCGTGGTGCACGCGGCCGGTTCCAGGGTTCGGGCCCGCTGGCCCGAATGGTGCAGCCCCGTCCTTCTGGCCGGGGCTTTTCTGCTGCCGCCCGCCGCCGCGGCGCTGGTCGCCGTGCCCGGTGCGCTGCTCGCCCGCGTCGAGCGGCCCCCGGCCGGGATGCGGCGGGCCTGGCGGGCCGCACGGCTCTCGCTGGCCGTCTGGGCCGCCTCCTGCGCCTTCGCGGCCCTGGGCGGCCCCCGGACCCTCAGCGCCCTGTGGGCCTCCGGTGACGGCGTCCAGGTGGCCGCCGAGCGGATCTCCGGTGCCCGGGCCCCCATCGACCGGATGTCCGATGCGCCCGGCTTTCCGTACGCCCTGGCGGCCGCCGTGGCCGCCGCGCTCGTGCTGGGCCTGACCGCCACCGTCCTGGAGGGCGGGGTGCTGGTCACCGCCGAGCGCCGCTCCCCGCGCGCCGCCTGGGGCGGCCGGCTGCCCGGCGCCCTCGCCCCGTACCTGGTGCACGGGCCCGCCGGGCTGGCCATGGCGGTGCTGTGGCGCAGCCCTTACGGACCGGCGGCCGCCCTGCTGGTGCTGCTGCCCATGTACGTCTGCGCCTGCGGCTTCGTGCTCTACCGCCGTGAGAGCGCCGCCCACCAGGCCACCATCCGGGCCCTGGTCCAGGCGGTCGACATCAAGGACCGCTACACCCGGGGCCACAGCGAGCGCGTCGGCCGCGCCTCCGCGATGATCGCCCGCGAGCTGGGGATGAGCGGTGAGCGGCTGGAGGCGCTGCGGATCGCGGGCATCCTCCACGACGTGGGCAAGCTCGGCGTGCCGACCCGGCTGCTGCGCAAAAACGGTCCGCTGACCCCTGACGAGCGCCGGGTGATCGAGCTCCACCCCGAATACGGCGACGAGATGGTGCGCGGTATCGGCTTCCTGGGCGAGGCGCGGGCCGCGATCCTCCACCACCATGAGCGGCTGGACGGCAGCGGCTATCCGTACGGGCTCGCCGGGGCGCAGATCCCGGAGTTCGCCCGGGTGGTCGCGGTCGCCGACGCCTTCGACGCGATGACCTCCACACGTGCGTACAGCAGGGCGCGGCCGGTGCCCACGGCCGTGGAGGAGCTGAAGCGGTGTGCGGGGTCGCAGTTCGACCCCCGGATGGTGGGGGCGCTCACCCGGGCTCTGGACCGCCACGGCTGGCATGCGGCGGTCACCGCGGACGCCCCCGAGGAGCGCGGAAACGTCCCGGCAGAGCCCGCCCCGCCCCTCGTGCGCGCGGCGGCCCCCGGCGCGCCGGACGCCCCCGGCGAACCCCGCCCCACCCCCGGCGGTGGGGCATGAGCCCCGCCCAGGAGTCCGCCGCGTCCGGCCCGGAAGGCCCCGACCGGGTCCATCGACCGGTCGGGGGTCCGGTCCCGGACGGTCCGGCGAAGGCGGCGGCCCGGGACCCCCGACCGGGAGTGCGACGGGGCCCGGCCGCTCCAGCCGACACGGGGGTCGGGGAAGAGCCCGCCCCGCCGGGTGCCTTGGACGGCCTGGACGGCCTGGACACCCCGGGTGCTCTGGGCTCCCCGGCCCCCTCGGGGAGAGGCGGGACCGCCGTTCCGGCCCGCCCCCGCCCCCGCGACCGGGACGAGAGCGCCCAGGAGTCCGCCGCGTCCGGCCCGGAAGGCCCCGACCCGGGCCCGGACGGTCCGGGCGGTGTGAGGGCCGGGGACTCTCGACCGGCCGGGTGCCCGGGCTCCGCCACGGGCGACGCGGGGGTCGGGGGAGAGCCCGCCCCGCCGGGGGTCCCCGACGCCTCGGGTGCCCTGAACCCCTCCGGGGGAGGCGGGGCCGACGGCCCGGCCCATCCCGGTCCCTGTGACCGGGACGAGAACGCCGCCCGGTGGCCGTCCAAGGCGCGCCGTCCCGCCCCGGCAGAGTCCGCTCCCCGATCATCGGAAGCCCTCCCTGGCGGCCTCGGCCGAATCGCCGAACGACATGCCCGCGCCCTTCGCCGCACCCGCCGCCAACGAGACGAGACCACGGCCACTCCCGAGGACCCCCGGTCCTCGGCCACCGATGAGGCCGGTGAAGACCCTGCTGCCCGCGAGCAGAACAGCGGCATGGGCGCCCGCGAGGAGGGCCGCACCGCGGCCGTCACGGGGGAGGGCTGGGGTGCTGATGTCCGAGAGAAGGGCCGGGGTGCCCGCCGTAAGGGGCCCGGCGTGGTACTCCGCGCGGGCGCCCAGGGCGCGGGCGCCTGGGGCATACGTACCGCCCGTATACGCACCCCCCGGCCCAACCAAGAGTGCCCGCCGCGGCAGCGTCATGGCGCCCTTACCGTCGTCGCCGTATATGGGGCGGCCGGGGCGTTGGCCGTTGTCGCGCTGGTGTGGACCGAGTGGCATGGGGTGCGGCAGCCGGAGGTGGCGCTGGCCTTCGGGGCGCTCATCGCCGTCGGGGAGGCGATCCGGTGCGTCGAGGCGCCGCCCGCGCTCCCGGGTGGCGGCGGGACGCCCGATCCGCGCGGTGAGCCCGCGCCCGTCGCGGCCGCGGGCGCGCTCGGCTACGCCCTGCTCGGGCGGCTGGGCGGGGAGTCCACCACGCACGGTGTCCTCCAGGTGGTCACCGTCGTCGTGGCCGCCTCCCTGGCCGGGCTGGTGGCGCCGCTGGGGCTCGGCTGTCCGGTCGACCCCGGCCACACCGCCCGCCGGGTGCTGACCGTCGCGTTCGCCGCCGTCTGCTTCCAACCGCTGCACCGGACCGGCGGCTTGGCCTCCTCGTTCGGCCACGGCCCGTATCTCGTGGGCTATTTGCTCGCCCTGCTGGCCCTGACAGCCCTGTGTGACGCGGTCCTGGCCGCCGCCCTGGCCCGCGCCCGTACCGGCTGGCCTTACGGGCCGCTGCTCCGTGACGAGCTGCGGCCGCTGCCCGGGGTGGGGTCGGCGGTCTGCGCGACCGCGGTGGTGATGGCGCTCACCGTGTCCGTGGCCGGGCTGTGGCCGGTGCCGGTCCTGGCGGTGCCGTTGCTGCTGATCCAGTACTCCTACCGCCGCTACGCCGGGATACGGGCCACCTACCGCCAGACCATCGCGTCCCTGGCCCGGTCGACGGAGATAGCCGGGTACACCCCGACGGGCCATGCCCGTGAGGTGGCCGTGCTCGGCCGGGCGGTGGGGCGTGAGCTGGGCCTCTCCGAGCCCCGGCTGACCGTGCTGGAGTACGCGGCGCTGATGCACGACATCGGCCAGCTGTCGCTGCTGGATCCGGTGCCCGCGGGGGCCACCGAGCCGCTGCCCGCCGCCGAGCAGCGCAGAATCGCCCTGCTCGGCGGCGCAGTGGTGCGCCAGACCGGGGTACCCGCCGAGGTGGCACTGATCGTCGAGCGCCAGGCGGACCCGTACCGAGAGCAGCCGCTCGCCGCGCGTATCGTGCGCGCGGTGAACGCGTACACCGAACTGGTGAGCGGTCCCGCGGCCGAGCGAGTGGCCGGGGTGGCCGCCCTGTGCGCACTGGAGCGGCTGCGGCTGGCCACGGCGCGCGATTTCGACCCGGTAGTGGTCGAGGCGCTCGCCACAGTGCTGTCGCGCCAGGTGTACGGCCGGCGCCGGTGAGAACTGAGAACTGAGAACTCGCCGGTAATGAGCGGGGCTCCGGAGGGGCATGGTTGGATGCGAGGAGAGGGGTGCCGGGCCGAATGGCCGGTGGCAAGGAGGTGTGGTGGGCTTCGCATCCCGGCCGCAGGGTGAGGGGTCGGGCTGAGATGTCCACGAATGTGTGGCAGGTTGTCTTCAAGGGAGGGCGACGCCGTCCGCGAAGGCATCTGGTACGGGACGACTTCGATACCGGCAGGCGGGAATCGTGAAGATCTTCGGCAAGGTACGGCACCGGCCGTCCGCCTCATGGCGGCAGGCCACGGACCGTGCGTTCACGCTCATCGGCGACGGCCGGTACGAGGACGCGGGCGCGCTGCTGACCCGCGCCGCCGACCTGGAGCCGTGGCTGTCGGAGTCCTGGTTCAACCTGGCGCTGCTGCACAAGTTCCGGCACGACTGGGAGCAGGCGCGCGCCGCGGGGCTGCGGGCGGTCGCGCTGCTGGACCGCGAGACCGGCGCCCCGGACTGGTGGAACGTGGGGATCGCGGCCACCGCGCTCCAGGACTGGCCGCTGGCCCGCCGCGCCTGGCAGGCGTACGGACTGAAGGTGCCGGGAGAGGCGTCCGCGTCCGGGGAGCCGCTCGGCATGGAGCTGGGCAGCGCGGCGGTGCGGCTGTCCCCGGAGGGCGAGGCCGAGGTCGTCTGGGGCCGCCGGCTGGATCCGGCCCGGATCGAGGTGCTGTCCATCCCGCTGCCGTCGTCCGGGCGGCGCTGGGGCGAGGTGGTGCTGCACGACGGCGTACCGCACGGTGAGCGGGTGACCTCCGCGGGTCCCGCGTACCCGGTCTTCGACGAGATCGAGCTGTGGGCGCCGTCCCCGGTGCCGACCTGGGTGGTGCTGTTGGAGGCGGCCACCGAGGCCGACCGGGACGCTCTGGAGCGGCTGGCGGCGGACGCGGGCTTCGCGGCCGAGGACTGGTCGTCGTCGGTGCGGCTGCTGTGTCGTTCCTGCTCGGAGAGCAGGATGCCCAGCGACGAGGGCGAGGGCGAGCATCTGGACCCGCATGACCACAGTGAGCCGGGCCACCCCGGGCCGCTGGGCCACCGTATGGCGGGCTCGGGCTCGCTATGGGTCCCCGAGCGCGAATGCGGGATCGCGGCGCCCGGCGGGCTGGTGCGGGGGCTGCTGGACGGCTGGGTCGCGGACAGCCCGGACACCCGTGAGTGGCGGGACCTGGAAGAGGTCTGCTGACCGCCTTGGCGGCTGGCGGATCGTGACGCCTGCGGCGGGCTGTTCCCCTCCCCGCCCCTTCCCGAAACTGGGGCTGCGCCCCAGACCCCGTTCCGGGGCTCCGGCCTAGACCCCGCCGGGGCTGCGCCCCAGGCCCTGTTCCGGGGCTGCGCCCCAGGCCCTGTTCCGGGGCTCCGGCCCAGGCCCTGTTCCGGGGCTGCGCCCCAGGCCCCGTTCCGGGGCTCCGGCCTAGACCCCGCCGGGGCTGCGCCCCAGGCCCCGTTCCGGGGCTCCGGCCCAGGCCCTGTTCCGGGGCTGCGCCCCAGGCCCCGTTCCGGGGCTGCGCCCCAGACCCCGCCGGGGCTGCGCCCCAGACCCCGCCGGGGCTGCGCCCCAGGCCCCGTTCCGGGGCTGCGCCCCAGGCATCGGAGGGCCGGGGCTGCGGAGTCCCGGACCCCGCCGGTTCAGGGGTGGAGGCCCCTGGTGTCCTGGCGGCGATCGCCGTCTCGCGCCATCTGCGCCGCCGCGTGCGGCGGAGTCGCATGGCGATGCTGCGGGGCCGGTCACGCCGCGTAAGCGCACCGCGTACGGCCGCGTAGTGCCCGTACCCTGTAGGGCGACGCATCACGGTTGAGGGAAGGCATACGGCGGACGATGTCGCAGCAAGGTACGAAGCAGCGGGTGGACGACGAGTTCATCGTGGACACGGAGGACTGCGAGGAGCGCGAGCGGGCCCACCGCGAGCGCGGCACCGCCCGCCCGATCACCGTGTACGGCCATCCGGTCCTGCACAAGGAGTGTCAGGATGTGACCGTGTTCGACGACGGGCTGGCACGGCTCGTCGACGACATGTTCGCCAGCCAGCGGGCGGCGGAGGGCGTGGGCCTGGCCGCCAACCAGATCGGTGTCGACCTCAAGGTCTTCGTCTACGACTGCATGGACGACGAGGGCGTCCGCCATGTGGGCGCGGTGTGCAACCCGGTGCTGGAGGAGCTGCCCGCCGAGCGCCGGGTCCTGGACGACTCCAACGAGGGCTGTCTGTCGGTCCCCACGGCCTACGCGGAGCTGGCTCGTCCCGACTACGCGGTGGTGCGCGGCCAGGACCTCGACGGTGAGCCGATCGCGGTGCGCGGCACCGGCTACTTCGCGCGCTGCCTTCAGCACGAGACCGACCATCTCTACGGCTACCTCTACATCGACCGGCTCTCCAAGCGCGACCGTAAGGATGTGCTGAAGCAGATGGCCGAAGGCACCGCCCGCTATGAGACGGTGCCCAACGACTGAGTGTGCGGTACCTCACAGGGCCGGACCCCTCGGGGCCCGGCCCTGTGCCGTGGCAGGCGGCCTCAGAAGTCGTCGTCGAAGGCGACCGACCCCTCGACCGCGACCTGGTACGCCGAGGGGCGCCGCTCGAAGAAGTTGGTCAGCTCCTGGACGTTCTGTAGCTCCATGAAGGAGAACGGGTTCTCCGAGCCGAAGACCGCGGGGAAGCCGAGGCGCTGGAGGCGCTGGTCGGCCACGCACTGGAGGTACTCCTGCATCGACGCGGTGTTCATGCCCGGCAGCCCGTCCCCGCACAGATCGCGGGCGAACTGGAGCTCCGCCTCGACGGACTCCTTCAGCATGTCGGTGACCTGCCGCTGGAGCTCGTCGTCGAAGAGGTCCGGCTCCTCCTGGCGGACGGTGTCCACGACCGAGAAGGCGAACTCCATGTGCATCGACTCATCGCGGAACACCCAGTTGGTGCCCGTGGCCAGGCCGTGCAGCAGCCCGCGCGAGCGGAACCAGTACACATAGGCGAACGCGCCGTAGAAGAACAGCCCCTCGATACAGGCCGCGAAGCAGATCAGGTTGAGCAGGAAGCGGCGGCGGTCCTCCCTGGTCTCCAACTGGTCGAGCTTTTCCACCGAGTCCATCCAGCGGAAGCAGAACTCCGCCTTCTCCCTGATGGAGGGGATGTTCTCGACGGCGGCGAAGGCCGCGGCGCGGTCGTCCGGATCGGGGAGGTAGGTGTCCAGCAGGGTCAGATAGAACTGGACGTGCACGGCCTCCTCGAAGAGCTGCCGCGACAGGTACAGCCGCGCCTCGGGGGAGTTGATGTGCTTGTAGAGCGTCAGCACCAGGTTGTTGGCCACGATCGAGTCGCCGGTCGCGAAGAAGGCGACCAGCCGGCCGATCAGATGCTGCTCACCGGGGGAGAGCTTGGCGAGATCGGCGACGTCGGAGTGGAGGTCGACCTCCTCCACGGTCCAGGTGTTCTTGATCGCGTCGCGGTAGCGGTCGTAGAACTGCGGGTACCGCATGGGCCGCAGGGTCAGTTCGAAGCCCGGGTCGAGCAGGTTCTTGGTGTCACTCATGGTTACTGGCATGCCTCGCAGGACTCGGGGTTTTCCAGGGAGCAGGCGATCGCGTCGGCCTCGGCCGGAGCCTGCTGTACGGGGAGGGGAGCAGGGGTGGCGGCGGGGGCGGTGGCGCCGCCGCGGGCGCTCTGGGCGATCCGGGTGGCCGGCCGCGAGCGCAGGTAGTACGTGGTCTTGATGCCGCGCTTCCAGGCGTACGCGTACATCGAGCTGAGCTTGCCGATGGTCGGCGAGGCCATGAAGAGGTTCAGCGACTGGCTCTGGTCGAGGTACGGGGTGCGGGCCGCCGCCATGTCGATCAGGGCGCGCTGGGGGATCTCCCACGCGGTGCGGTACAGCTCCCGTACGTCCGCGGGCACCCAGGAGAGGTCCTGGACCGAGCCGTTGGACTCGCGCAGCGCCTCACGGGTCTTTGCGTCCCAGACGCCCAGCTTCTTGAGGTCGTCCACCAGATAGGAGTTGACCTGGAGGAACTCCCCGCTCAGCGTCTCGCGCTTGAAGAGGTTGGAGACCTGCGGCTCGATGCACTCGTAGACGCCCGCGATGGAGGCGATGGTCGCGGTCGGCGCGATCGCCAGCAGCAGCGAGTTCCGCATCCCGGACTTCGCCATCCGGGTGCGCAGCGCCTCCCAGCGCTCCGGCCAGGTGGCCACCGCGTCCGTGTAGTGGTCCGGGTGCAGCACCCCGCGTGCGGTGCGGGTCTCGGACCAGGCGGGGTGCGGGCCGTGGCGCTCGGCGAGCTCACAGGACGCCTCATACGCGGCGAGCATGATGCGCTCGGAGATCCGCGTGGACAGCGCCGTGGCCTCGGGCGAGTCGAACGGCAGCCGCAGCCGGAAGAAGACGTCCTGGAGCCCCATGAGGCCCAGACCCACCGGGCGCCAGCGGGAGTTGGAGGCCCCGGCCTCCTCCGTGGGGTAGAAGTTGATGTCCACCACGCGGTCGAGGAAGGTCACGGCGGTGCGGACGGTGGCGTCCAGGCGCTCCCAGTCCAGCTGCCCGTCCTCGCCCAGGTGCGCGGCGAGGTTGACCGATCCGAGGTTGCACACGGCGGTCTCGCCGTCGTTGGTCACCTCCAGGATCTCGGTGCACAGGTTCGAGGAGTGGACGACCCTGCGGGGCTCGGCGGTCTGGTTGGCGGTGCGGTTGGCGGCGTCCTTGAACGTCATCCAGCCGTTGCCGGTCTGTGCGAGGGTGCGCATCATCCGCGCGTACAGCTGGCGGGCCGGGACCTGCTTGACCGCCCGTCCCTCGGCCTCGGCCCTGCGGTACGCGGCGTCGAACTCCTCGCCCCACAGGTCCACCAGATCGGGCGCGTCGACCGGGGAGAACAGCGACCAGTCGGCGTCCGCCTCGACCCGGCGCATGAACTCGTCCGGGATCCAGTGGGCGATGTTGAGGTTGTGGGTGCGGCGGGCGTCCTCGCCCGTGTTGTCCCGGAGCTCCAGGAACTCCTCGAGGTCTGCGTGCCAGGTCTCCAGGTAGACACAGGCCGCGCCCTTGCGCCGGCCGCCCTGGTTGACGGCGGCCACCGAGGAGTCGAGCGTGCGCAGGAACGGCACGATGCCGTTGGAGTGCCCGTTGGTGCCCCGGATCAGCGAACCGCGGGCCCGGATGCGGGAGTAGGAAAGACCGATGCCGCCCGCGTGCTTCGACAGCCGCGCCACCTGGTGGTAGCGGTCGTAGATCGAGTCCAGCTCGTCCAGCGGCGAGTCCAGCAGATAGCAGGACGACATCTGCGGATGCCGGGTGCCGGAGTTGAACAGCGTGGGGGAGCTGGGGAGGTACGACAGCGTGCTGGTCAGCCGGTACAGCTCGGCCACGTCCTCCAGCGCCCGCGCCGAGAGGTCCTCGGCGAGCCCGCAGGCCACCCGCAGCAGGAAGTGCTGCGGGGTCTCGATCACCTGCCGGGTGATGGGGTGGCGCAGCAGATAGCGGCTGTAGAGGGTGCGCAGCCCGAAGTAGCCGAAGCGGTTGTCGGCGCCGTCGGCCAGGGCCCGCTCCACCAGCGCGTCCAGCCGGCCGGCGTGGGCGGTGGCGAACTCCGCGGTGGAGTCGGCGAGCAGGCCCTCGCGGTGGCCCACCTGGACGGAGGTGGAGAAGGAGACCGCGCCCTGCCCGGCCGCCTCCTCGGTGATGGTGAGCGCCAGCAGCCGCGCGGCCAGCCGGGAGTACTCCGGCTCCTCGGAGATGAGCCCGGCCGCCGCCTCGGTCGCCAGCCCGCGCAACTCCGCCTCGTCCGAACCGGGATGGCGGCCGCGCAGGGCGGCGGCCGCGACCAGCTCGTGGTCGGTGGCGGGCAGGTCGGCGGTGAGTCCGGTGAGCGTCCGTAGCAGGGCGGTCCCGGGCGCGTCGACCGCTGCCTGAGAAACCGCCTGCTCTGAAACCGGATCTGCGGGCGCGATGGTCACTGAGGTGCTCTCCCTCGCTGGGCTGGGGCCACGAGGGGTGGTGCGATGGGCGCGTACGGGCATGCCGATGCCGCACTCCTCGTACGCCGGGCACACCACGCAGCGTCCATCGGCCCAACCCACGAGGCCGGGGGACGTGTTCACGCAAGGCCGTCGGCAGGTGCTCGGACTCACGGGTACGCCGCATAAGCGCACACGTACACCGTTGCGGGACAGTTCCGGATTCCCACCGGATTCCCCTGCGGCGACAGCGAGGACGAGCATACATCTTGTGCCGCCCGACGCACGCACCCCCATATCTAGTGTCGGGAGGTGCGGAGTTTCGTATGAATGTGCTAATGCGTTCCCGAGGCGGCCCGTGACCTGGGGCGCGCGGTGGCCCGTGACCCGGGGCGGGTGGCGGCCCGTGGCCGGGGCTGTGCGGCGCTCGTCGTCACAGCTCCACGGTGAACGCCCAGAGGGTGATGTCCGTCCCGGCAAGCGGCGCCCAGTCCCGCTCCGGGGCCCGTACGAACCCCAGCCGCTCGTACAGCCGGTGGGCGGCGGTCATCGAGCGCTGGCTGCTGATCACTATGCGCTTCAGTCCCAGCGCGCGCCCCCGGTCCAGACACGCGCGCACCAGCGCCTCGGCCGCCCCGCGCCGCCGCGACTCGGGCCGCACGGCCAGCATCCGGAACTCGCCCTCGCCGGGCCGGGCCAGCTCCGCGTACGCCCCGCCGTACTCGGCGAACGCCACGGCCCCCAGCACCTCGTCACTCGCCGCGTCCGCCGCGACCAGCAGCTCGGACTCGGCGGCCCGGCGCCGGGCATCGCGCAGGGTGGCGAGATACGGATCGCTGCCCCCGAAGTCCAGCAGCCCGTCCCCGAGGTACACCTGAGCGGTGAGCTCCCCGATCCCGTCCAGCTCCTCGTCCCGCGCGCGCCTGATCGTGATGTCCATGGCCGTAGTCTGCCGCAGACCACCGACAGCCGGGCCGCCCTGGGCCGGGCGCGGATCTCCGCCGTCACTGGGCGACGGCGGTGATCACTCCGATGGAACCCGCGCGCTTGTTGGCGGCGTCGGCTTCCTGGTGGGTGACGTACCGCCGGACCGTGCCGTCCGGCAGCTTCAACTCATAGACGACAGTGGGTTGAGGCGTCCATTGGGGCGCTCTTCCGCCGCAGTTGCAGGCCATGGCTGTCATTCCTTTCCATCGGGTCGTGTTCGGGTCGGTGTGTCAGTCCAGCCAGCGCGAGGCGAGCCCCGCGAGGTAGGAGAGCGTCAGGGCGGTGGCCGGCAGCAGGAACCACGCGGTGGTGTGCAGCAAGGAGGCGTAGACGGCGATGGCGGCGGCGACCCAGATGCTGGTGCACCAGCCGCAGTTGACCAGGTAGGAGGCCCGGGAGTCGTCGCCGAAGCGGTCGGCGACCCAGGTTCTGAACCCGGCCGCCAGGGTGTCCTTGGTGATGAAGCGAGTGATCCGGCAGGTGGTGCCGAGGGCGAGAAGGAACGCGGCGAGGCTCATCGGATCGCCCCCTCCCCAGGTGGTCAGGCGCGGGTCGGCAGTGCCGATATCACTCATTAGAGGCATGGCGGGCAACGGCAAGCCATACCTCCGTCGCGCGTTCCCCCGAATAGCCGAGCGCTTGTCATACAAGCGCGCCGCCAGCCACGCCCTGATGCGCCAAACGAGTGATGGCCGCCCTGAGGGCCTTGAGGGATACGCAGGGGCGTGGATAACTGGAAACGTGGCCGCCGAGGCCGTCCGATACCTCATCGGCCACGTCAGGAGCCGGGCGTACGTCTCATGGCTCCGACTTCCTTCACGCACCGCTCCCGTGCCCCGACCGGCCGCCCGGCAGCTCTCCTCACCGTGTCACCGCCGCCGATGTGCCGCGACCGCGCGGTGACGACGAGGCGTTGACCGACGGCTTGCCCACGACATGGGCTCGCTCACGACATCGGCATGCCGTCGGCGCACATCACCCGAACCCTTCCCCGGGAGGACCGACCATGACCTCGACTGCTTTAGCGACCGCCGCCCCCACCGCGGGCAACTGGCCCTCGCCGACCGCGGGGCCGCCGTTGCTGCTGTCCGTGGTGCCCAACTCGGGCCCCACCAGCGGTGGCAACCTCGTCCAGCTGACCGGGCAGAACCTGCGCAACGTCATCAGTGTGACCTTCGGCGGCGTGCCCGCCCAGATCGTCAGCCAGAGCAATCTCGGCTGGTCCGGTGGCGGCGACTGGGGCGGCGGCGGTGGCTGGCCCGGAGGGGGCGGCTGGCCAGGTGGCGGCTGGCCGGGGAACCCCACCAACGACGTCATCGTGGTGATAGCCCCGCCGCACGCGCCCGGACCCGTCCAGGTCCTCGTCACCACCACCGCCGGCACCAGCAACAGCCAGCCGTACACCTATGTGGCCCCGCCCCCGCCCGTCGCCGTCGCCATCACCCCGACCGTGGGCCCGACCACCGGCGGCACCGTCTACGTGATCACGGGCACCAATCTGACCGGTGTCACCAGCGTCACCTTCGGCGGAAACCCCTCGACCATCCTGGCCATCAACCCCGCCGGGACCACCCTGATCGGCATCACCCCGGCGGGCCCGCCCGCGGGCGGCCATGTCACCGTCACGCTCACCGGCCCCGGCGGCTCCGCCAACGTCCCCGGCGGCTTCACCTACTTCGTCCCGCCGCCCGCTCCGGTGCCCACCAGCATCACCCCCGCCACCGGGCCCGCGGTCGGCGGCACCGCGTTCACCGTCAACGGCACCAACCTCGGTGGTGTGCTGGGGGTGCTGTTCAACGGCGTGCCCGCCACCGGTGTGACCGCCACCGCCACCACGGTCACCGGCACCACCCCGCCCGGGGTGCCCGGTAGCGCGACCGTCACCCTGGTGACCGCCTTCGGGACCGTCACCGTCCCCGGCGGGTTCCTCTACGTCTGATACGTCCGACCGCGCGCATCCGGCACCCAGCGCCGGTCACCGGGTCTCGTTCCACAGGGCCCGGTGACCGGCGTCGCCGTCGAGCTGGACGAACCCTGAACGAGT
>NZ_JANIIC010000104.1 GCF_024519315.1 Streptomyces malaysiensis subsp. samsunensis
TACCGCCTCCGGCGGGGGGTTTATGGAATTGGCCTCCGGCCATTCCATAAACCTGCGTTCCTCCGGAACGAAAAGACAGGCGAATGGGATTTGTGCCTCCGGCACAAATCCGGGCGCTGAGTTTTGTTGTGTGAGTGGGGAGTTCGGGCTTGAGTTGGGGTTTGAGTTGAGAATTGAATTGAGGGGGCGTCATGCCCTTTCCTATGGCGGGGGTTTAGGGGGAACCTCCGATTCCCTTGAACCCGGGCGAATTTGTTTTATATTCCGTGAGGAAAAGTAAACCACGGAATACGGAGAGAGGGCAACCAGGCCCCTCCGGGGCCCGGTTGCCCGTGAGAGGGAGGGAAGGGAGGGTCCTGCCTCGGCAGGAGAGTGGAGGGAGAGAGAAGGAGGAGGGGAGGAGGGGGAAGGAGAGACCACAGCCACCCAACCCACCACCACGACCGATCGGGGTCCACACCCCCACACCCATGCGACGGCCCCCAGCCGACGCACCACACACCACAACCCCGCCCCGATCCCCGACGCCGCCGCACCGACCACACCCACCCCCACCCCCTTCTCTTCTTCTACTTGGGTAGGGAGCAGCGGCCGCAGAGGGGATGTCAGCAGGCGTACCAGGCCCGATTGTTGGGGTGGCCTGGTAAAACGCCGAGGCCCGGAGTTGAGCCGCGCAACGTCTAGCGCAACCTCTACCGCAACACCACGGCGCAACATCCAGCGCAACCCGTAGCGCAACAGGGGTTCCGTGCGAGCACGAGAGACACTATTATTTGAAGTCCTGGGGGAGGCGACCCCCGGGAACCGCAAGGGACCAACGAAGGGGAAAGACGTGGAACTCACGATCACCGACGGGATCGTGCACGCGGTGCGCGGCGCAGACGCGCCCATGACCGAGCTTGCGATTCGGGCCCGCACCATCGCGAACCTTCTGCCCCTGCTGTGCGCGCGAGCAGGAGCGAAGATCGTGCACAACTCCGACCGCAATTACACCGGAATTCGGTTCGAGACCAAGGCCGCCGGTCCGGTCGTCCTAGAAATGCCGACGGGCGACGAGCCGTATCGCTTGGTTCAGGAATTCATCGACCCGGACAAGGCAGGGCGCATGGAAGTCGAGTTGCGGCGATTCCCGCAGATCTACAAGCCCCACGGAATCGCGTACATCACGGCCGATTTCCTCCGGTCGAATGGGTTCCTGAAGTAATCCGCACGGGGGCGCCCCGATTAGGGCGCCCCCTTCCACCTCGCATCACTGAGAGTAGAAGGGCAGCCATGGAGAACACGCGGATTGCAGAGCAGACCCAGGAAACCGGAGCACCGCTCACGGACGCGGAGAAGGAGCAGGCCGGTTACGCGCTGCGCGATCTGGCGCGCAGCGAGAGCGACCCCAACACGCTTAGGGTCCCGCACGAGCAGTTGGAAATGGTCCGGCCGTTCTTCGAGTTGGGTTGGGCCATGGGGGTACGCACCGGCCACACCGGCCCGGCTATGGCTGATGTGCCGGTTGATCGCGCGACGGTCGCGCGCGCGTTCGCAATGCTGCTCTCCGAGCGGGTTGCGGATCAACTCGTGGCCGCAGTGGCGCGGAGTCTGGACCCTCAGCACGCCGGACCGGTTCTGTGGCAGAAGGTCAGGTATCACGGCAGCCTGACGCAGCGTCACGGTACCTACTGGGTACACGCGATCCACGCGCACGCCGAGCTGTTCGGCGAAGCCCCCACGCTGCGCTACGACCTGTGCGAGATGCGCGGTCTCTGCCCGGTGTCTGTGGTCACGAACGTACGGCGGGTGAGCCTGACGCCGCTCCACGAGTACCGCGCTCTGGTCTAAGTGTGCAGGTCAGGGGTGGGTTCCCCTACCTCCGAAACACACTATTATTGAAGTTGTTCGGGGGCGGTGGCCCCGCCCCCGAACCCGCAGAAGCCAACACCGAAGGGGAAACGACAAGTGGCAGGACAGGGAGCCCGGCAGATGCTGCCGGAGGTACGGAAGTACGTCGAGAGCGTTGAAGCGTCCCTCACAGCTCGGCGCGCTTCCATGGACGCGGCACACGAGAAGTACCCGAAGCGGCACGGCTACGGCGAGGATGCCCGCCGCCAGGAGATCGCCTACAACGAGGAGGTCAACAACGCCTACGCCACGTGCTCAAACGTCCAAGCGGATGCCTGGAGCGCTCTCAAGGCATCCGGTGATCCGCTGGTGCGGTGGATCGCCGAGAACTGCGCGGATTACCCCGTAGAAGCTCGGTGTGTCCTGTCCGCCCTTCCTGCCACGGTCGCAGAACTCGACGATCTGGCGGGCAAAATGGACTGGTGCCATGTCTGGAACGACTTCAGGCAGCAGGCACTTGACGCCGGAGTCATGCCCGGCATCAAGCCCCCGAGCCCGGCCATGAAGGCAGTCTTCGAGCGGATCGACCGGGAAAACTGCTGCCCCATGAGCCGGGGCGCCAGGCAGCGCATCGGCGAAGCCCTCGACGCCCTGGTACAGGAGACCCTGACATCTGCGGACAGCGCCACGGAGGCAAGGACTGCCAAGGCCCCGGCATGACCGAGACGGGCCACAAGCCTCCGAAGCCCGAGTAACCGCAGCATCGAGCCGCCGCGCCCTGGTTCCCCGTCCAGGGCGCGGCACCCCGGACAGACTCACCGGCCAATGGCCCGCCGCCCCGACCTCCGCACTCCCCGTCAGCAGGTGCGGGGCCCGCGAGACGTACGTCAATCAGCCGGGCCGCGAAGTGCCACCGCACAAGCGCCCGGACGCCCAAGGAGCCGGCGCCCACCGCCCCCTTCCGCCCGTGCTCAGCGCACCGGCGGACAAGCCCATCGCCCGGCACCGCCCGCACTCGAAAGAACCAACAGCACGCCTCGGTGCCGACGCCCACCGCCCCTAAAGCGCCTGCCGAAACCCAAAGACGCAGGTCAGGGGTGGGTTCCCTCACCCTCGAAACACACTATTATTGAAGTTGTTCGGAGGCGGTGGCCCCGCCCCCGAACCCGCAGAAGCCAACACTGAAGGGGAACCGTGACTATCACCGACGTCAACACCGCGTTCGCCGACGAGAAGGCCGCGCAACTCGAATCCGTCCGCGAGCGCGAGCGCTCGTTCCAGGCCCGCATCGACCGGGGCGAGATCCGCATGGTCGGTGCCGACCGTTACGAGGTTCTCACCGGCTGGGACACCGGCGAGATCTTCACCGTCTCCCGCAACGCGCAGGGTGAGATCGAACGGATCATCGCCAACCACGGCATGGACGAGAAGTCCGACGGCACAATCGCCCTGTACGCCTCTTCCCCCGCCTGGCATGGCTTGGGCCAGATCATTCCCGGCGGTACGGCGGACATCGACACGGTACTGAGCCTGTCCGGCCTGGACTTCGAGGTCACCACCGTGCCCGCCCTGTACGAGTGGCAGGGCGAGATGCGCGAGCACGCCGACCAGCGGCACACCGTGCGCGCCGACACCGGGGCCGCCCTCGGCGCCGTGGGGGCCCGCTACACGCCGATCCAGAACCGGACGGGGTTCGAGTTCCTCCAGGAACTCGTAGGCCGCTATGACGTCGTGTGGGAGTCCGCTGGGCTCCTCCGGGGCGGGAAGCGGGTATTCATCTCCATCCGCCTCCCGGAAAGCGTCACGGTGGACGCCGAGGGCATCAACGACATCGTGGTCCCCTACGTCGCGATCATGAACGACCACTCCGGAAACGGGCAGTTCCAGTGTGTCGTCACGCCGTGGCGGCCGGTCTGCGCCAACACCGAGCGGTTCGCCGTCCGGGACGCCGTCACCCGCTGGGCCGTCCGGCACACCGCCGGAGCCACAAGCCAGATCAAGGAAGCCCGCCGCACCCTCGGTCTGGCCTCGCAGTACTTCGAGCAGTTCGCCGCCGAGGAAACCGCGCTGGCCCGCACCGACATCGCCATCGCCGACTTCCACCAGGTGATTGCCGACCTGTGGCCCCTGGACGACGACGCGTCCAACCGGAAGAAGACCAACCACGCCACGCGGCTGGACGCCCTCCACGACGTCTTCCGCACCGAGAGCGAGCGCGTCGGGCGGACCGCCTACGCGGCCGAGCGCGCCCTTACCGACTATCTCGACCACATCGCACCCCGCCGCCCGGGGAAGTCCATGACGGAGGAGGTCGCCCGCGCAACCGCCGTCCTCGAAGGTGCAGACGACGAGCTGAAGAGCAAGGCGCACAAGCGTCTTCTCCAGCTCCGTACACGCTGACCGAACCGGCGCCAAGCCCCCGTGCGGGTCGGGCCCCTCCCCCCGGCCCGGCCCGCACGGGCCCAACCGACCCGAGAGCACGGAGCGCGCGACCCAGCCCGCAGGGAGCGCGGAGCGCGCCCGCCCCGCCCCCGCCCCTGCCGCGTAGCGGCAGCGCGACGCGTCGGCGGAGCCGCCCGCGCGCCAGAACAGCACCCGCCCAGGGGCGCAGTGCGGACGGCCTCCGGCGCCCACCGCCCACCGCCCCGCCCCGCAAGGAGTCCTCATGTGTGCACGTCCGGAGCTCACCCACCCCGGAGACGACGCCATCGCGGCCGCCATGAGTCGCGCCCTGACCGCCCTTTCCGCCGTGTTCCAGGCCCTCGGAGACGGCGAACACACGCTGAACCTCGTAGCCGAGCGGACCGACCACGCATTCGTCACAGGCCGAGCCGATCTCTCCATCGGTATGGAGCCGCTCCGTCTGGCCGTCCTGGACGACGAAGAGTTCTGCGCCCTGCGCATGCTGCTGGTGTTCGCGCTGGAGGGCAGCACGATGCGCAGTGCCGTCCTGATCGCCACCACGGCCGCCGAGCCCAACCCCCGTGCGTGCGGCTGGTCTATACGGGACGGGTGGCTTCGCCCCATGGATACGGCCGCGCTCCAGGAGGCCGTCATTCCGTGCCCCGACGTCGCCGCCGTCGAGCGCGAGGTGTACCCCGCCCCCGTTCTCCTCCAGCTCCCCGACTCCGACTTTTAGGACCCGCATGCCTGAGCGGGAGCTTCCACGGCTCGACGATGCCGCCACGGCGTCCGCCATGAGTCGCACCCTGGCCGCCCTTTCCGCCGTGTTCCCGGCCCTCGGCGAGGGGAGCCACGAGTTCAGCATCACGGCCGATGGCTGACTGCCGCCCCGACGCCCGCCCCCTCCCCTTCGGCGAGCGCGGGGCGGCAGGCCCCCAGCCCACCCAGTCGAGCCCCGAGGAGTCGCAGCCCATGACCAGCCCGAGCCTGACCATCGACACGCCCGCCGGCCCCGTGCGCGCCACCGCCGGCCACCGCGACGCCGACGCCGTCGTGTTCGAGCTGGGCAGGGCGATGCGCGGCAGTGTGCACGTCACCGGCACCACCCATCCCCGCCACTGGGACCAGTTCACCGCCGTCCGCGCCTGTCTCGGCCCCGTGAACGCCTTCAAGACCACCGCCCCCGACAAGGACCTCCCGCGACTCGCCAACGGCCGCACCGGCTACCACGGTAGCCTGATCCTCTACCGCGACAGCCTTGAGCGCCCCGAGGCCTCGGTAAACCCGCTGTCCTCCGCCGCCGATCATCCGCCGTCGGAGAAGACGGCCGCGGTGCTCACCGCCGTCCTGCGCGGGTGCGCCGAGCACATCGCACAGCGCGTCGACCTGCCCGCGGTCCTGGAGGCCTCCCGGCAGCGCGATATCCCCGGCCTGCTGCGCTTCCTCACCTGGTCCGCCGCCTACCACCAGGCCGAAGCCGTCCGCCTGGAGCGCGAAGCGCGGGCAGCGCTCCCCGCGCGGAAGGCCGGCGAGGCCGCCTGGCGGACCGCCGCGCAGTGGCTCGCCCTCTCCCCGCACCCGGTCGTGTTGCTGATGCTGGCCGACTGCCCCGACTCACTGACCCGCAAGATCAGGGGGTTGCAGTGGTGGGCCCCCTATTGCGTCGACGCCGCCGCTGAAGAACGCGAGCGCGCCCGCCGCGCCCAGGCGGAAGCCGACTCCCTGCGTGCCCAGCAGCGCAGGCGCCCCCGCGGCCGCCGCCCGTCCTAGGTCGGCGCCCCTTGACAGCCCGAGGAAGGCGCAGGTCAGGGGGCGGGTTCACTTCCACCCAAAAGACACTATTATTAGAAGTGTGGGGGAGGCGGAGCGCGTGTACCTGTTCAGCCGAATGCACACCCTGAACGAGCAGTTGGCGACGTCGCCTCGGCTCTGGCCAGCCGGACACGGCACGTCCAGGGCAGGGCCGACCGCTACGCCGCGATCCGAACAGCCCCCGAACTGATCGAGACCAGGGAACTGAGGAGAACATCGTGCCGACCATGCTCGAACAGCTCGCTACTGGGGAGAAGTACGATCCGACGATCCTCCTGCCGAACGTGTGGTATGACCTGCTGCGTGCCGTGGAGACGGTGTGCCCGTGCGGCAATACGACGAGCGTCCGCAACGGCGTCCTGACCACGCACGAGCCGATGTCGACGTGGGACATGAACGGCACGCGGCGTGCGGTGATCCGTGACGCGTACGGCGTCGGGTTCACCTGCCGCTACAGCGGGCGGACCGTCACCCTGGCCGCCGCCCTGAAGCGCGACAACGTTCTGACCCCGGCGGAGCGGCACGTCCGTGATGTCACGCAGGGCCGACTGGAGGCAGGCATCACGGATACTGCTCCCGAGGGCTACGCCCTGCCGAAGCCGGTTGCTGTCCTGTTCGCGCTCGCTGAGGCTCACGGCTGGAAGACACAGCAGGCGTGGGCACCCCTTGACGGGGGTTTCCTCCTGAACCTCCGTGTAGGTCGACCGGCCGACGGGGGCCGGAAGTGGCAGTACGACCTGCCCTATTTCGTCGCTTCAGGCGTCGCGCGCCGGACCCGGTCCGGGCTGTGCGTCACGCCCGACCGCAGGGGTCAGCACGACACCCCGTCCATCAAGGCCATCACGGCCGTGATCCGGGCCAACCCGGCTCCGACGGAGAGCTAAGGGAGCCGCCCGCAAGTCGGCGGCATTCCCGGTTTCGCCAGCCGCGGGTGGGCTGCCCGCTTCCTGTACCGCTACCGCAAACCCGACCGTCCGGACGCCCCTGGCGCACCGCCCCTCACTTGCATGCCCCACCCGCCCTACGAGGGAGATGTTCTGATCATGCGTTGGCTGATGAGCCTCGGTGAGCGCACCCGCCCCGATGCGCCGACCTACGCCGAGGACCCGGCCCCCGACCAGGCGCGTGCCCTGGCCCTGGTCGACGACTTCGGCCACCTCTTCACCGTCCTGAAGGAGTGGCGGCGGGAGTACGGCGAGGAGCTGACCGCCTGGGCCGTGCAGGTGGAGGCCGACGACGTCGAGAAACTCCCCGCAGAGCTCATCGAGCAGTGGGCATGGGAGGGCGCCCCGGTCCGCCTCGACACCGAACGGGGCGGCTACGTGAAGGTGTCCGACTACCGCGAGGTTTCGGTGCGCCCGGGCGTCAGCGCCCGCACCACCACCGGCCTCCCTCTGTGGACCGCCGCATCCTGACCCGTCCGGCAGGCCGCTCGCGCAGCTCACCACCCCCTTGGAAGGAGAAACCGTGTCCCTCGGCCACCACTTCGGCGTGGTCATCAGCCGCATGCCTCACATGACGTATGTGAGGACGGTGCTCGCCTCAAAGGACTGTCGGTTCCTGTGTTCGGCCTGCTACGCCAACTGCTGGGGCGTCCAACGGCGTCACGGCGAGACGGTTTGGCTGTGCTCGCGGTGCACCGACCTGAAAGACAACGGCTTGGAGCCCGGCCCGCGCCTGTTCAACACTCAGCCGTCCCGGCAGCTCCGGGTAGGTGAGCAGCTGCGCAGCCCGAAGGGCGTGTGGACCGTCACCAGCTCCGAGCGCGTCAAGACACCCGAAGACGGCATCCCCCAGGAGGCCTGTATGTACGTCCTCACCCGCGATAACGGCCACAAGGAGGAATGGCGAGGCCGCGACATGGCCGACTTCCACCTGATTCCGAACGCGTTCGAGCACATCACCGGCGAGCGCTGCGCCGAGCTGGGCAGCGCGCTCACGGCAGCCGGCCTTCTCTGGGAGGACAACGGCCGCCAGGACACCCCACGGCGCCTGAAGTACACCGCCACTTACCCCCGCGGCCGCCAGTGGTCGATCCGGCCCGTCCCTCCGCTCGACTTCGACCCGTGGCAGCCGTCGAACCTGTGGCGTGCCGTGTGCGCCGCCCCTCGCGACCAGAGCCCCGTCATGACCGCCCGGGCCCTGGCCGACTACATCCGGGAGCTCCCCGCGTGAGTGGCCAGCCGCGCCCGTGGCGCCCGGAGGACTTCGACGACCGGTGCGAGACCTGCGGCGCCCCCGCGGGCCAGTTGTGCCGCCCGTGGTGCGACACCGGCTACACCGCCGAGGACGCCCGCCGGGACGCCGAGCTACGCGACCAGGGCGCGAGAAGCCCCGCGTCGAGTACACCGGCCCGCCATTCGAAGGAGTGAACAGACCGTTATGACACGCGAGTTGATCACGCAGGAGCAGTTCGACGCGTTCGCCGACGAAGTGGCGCGGGAGCTGGGTACGCACTGCCGGACGGCCGAACTCAGCGACTACGGGCGCGGTTTGGGACGGCTCGTCATTGACGGCGACGGCCGCGCCCTGCGTCTGTGCCAGCCCGACGACCTCCGCCCCGAACGCCTGAAGGTCTACGCTGCGCTGCCGGACGAGACCGAGATGATCGCGCCGTCGATCGGGGTCACGGCCCGCAGCGCCCGCCATGTGGCACGCGAGATCACCCGGCGGCTGTATCCGCTGCACGGCGAGGCTGCGCAGCGGGCCGCCGAACTCGCCGCCCAGCAGAAGGCGGAGGAGAGCGGCCGCCGCGCCGTCGCCGAAGCCGTCGCCGGTGCACTGCCCGGGGCGCGGATCGAGGAGCAGTACCGGCGCACCCGGATCATCTGGCAGCACGACACCCGGCCGCCCGGGGAGCGCGGCCCCGTCCAGGTCGACAGTGTGTGCGCAGTTGTCGGAGTCTCCGGGAAGTCCGTGCGGGTGGAAGCATCCGGCCGCCCCAGCACTGTGATCTCTATGCTGGCCGCATTCGCGCGGACGTCGCAGGAGTGAAAAAGAGCAGGTCAGGGGCGGGTTCCCGCCCCCACAAAAGACACTATTATTATTGACACGAGAGAGCGGCATCCCGCACCAGACCTCACTGCCACCCCTCACGGCCTGGATAGCAGACCGACGGCCGGGGCGACTCCTCGGGCCCGGCCGCCAACCAGGGCCGCGCCCCGCTCGGTCGTGACGACCGGGGCGCGGCCCGCACAGCCGAACACCGAGGTGCTGTAGCTCAGTCGGCAGAGCGCGGATCTTATAAGTCCTGGGTCGTGGGTTCGATCCCCACCAGCACCACTCCAACACCAGTGCACGCGAATGGAGTTGCCATGACCGGCACCAAGGCCACCCCGAACCCCGAGACACCCGCCGAAGTGGCGTCCGCCGTCCTGGACGCCATCGAGGCACAGCCCGACGTCTTCGACATGGACCACTGGGCATGGCTGCCCGAGCCCACCCGGCTGGCCCCCGAGGAGGCTCCGGCGTGCGGTTCCCAGCTGTGCGCAGCCGGATGGACGGCACACGTCACCGGCTGGACACTCGTTTCCCTGCCCGAGGGCGAACACACGTGGGTCACCACCCGCGACCACGACGGCAACCAGTGCGACAGGCCCGCAGGACTCTACGCAGAGCGGGACGGCGAGCCCCGCCTGATCTGCGACGTTGCCGCCCAGGCTCTCGGCCTGAAGCGCCACGAGACATTCTGGTACGCCGACGAGCCCACCGCTTTGAAGCGGCTTCGCGAGATCGCCGGACGCTGACCCGCCATCGTCCGGCCGCCGTACCGGCGGCCCCACGCCTGCGTAGCTCAGCGGCAGAGCGGCCCCACTTGCGGGTGGCCAGGGGTTCGAATCCCCTCGCAGGCACGGCACTACCTGACCGCCTGACCCGCACCAGTGCGCACCGACTCGCTCTGCGCCGCTGGACCCCGAACCGCCCACCGGAGGCCACGATGACCGACACCGTCAGCATCCCGGCCGACGTCGCCCACGCGTTCACCGACGCATGGTGCACCACCGTCATCACGTCCGACGTCGCTGCCAGCCTCGGATGCACCGAAGTTGACACCCTGGCCCACCTGCTACGCGCCCTCGGCGCCGAACAGGCCGCCGACGAGTGGACCGACGCCCACGCCGAGGGCGACGAGCCGACCGACCGTCACTTTCAGGGGACCGTGCCCGCGGAATCCTCGCTCGCCGTCGACGGGATGCGCTGGAGCCCCGCCCCCGCCGACGCCCAGGACGAGCAATGACCTGGACGGCCCGGCCAACGAAACGCCAGGTCAGGGGAGGGTTCCCACCCCCGAGATAGACACTATTATTAAATATGTGAGGCGAGGTTGGTCCACCCCGGCCTCACAGGCGGCGGCCGCTCGCTACGCCCGCCCGACAGTCCCTGCGTCAGGAAGGGTTCCCATGAAGCGGTGCGAGTGGATGTTCCACACGGTCAACGCCGACGGCCAGATGTTCGGGTACAACTACCCGCCCACCGGCATGGGCCCCTCGATCACGGCCGACGAGCCGTGTGCGACGGTCGAGAACGCCGCCGAGCTCACGAACCACGAGTTCACGCGGGCACTGAGCTCTATCGTCACCGAGCACTGCGGGGACCACTACACGCCCGTGTTCCAGGGACGCGGCTGGACGGTCGAGCTCCGGTCCGACTATCCACTGTGGACCACCACCTCATGACGTCCCCGGCGACCGGCCACCGCGAGCCGACCGTTCCCGCCAATCGACCAGGCGCGAGCGGCTCCCTTCAGCCCGCCCACGAGAAAGGTGCGCACGTGACCCACACCCCTCAGCCCTCCAAGTGCAGCCGGGGCGAGCCCCAGGCTGCTCGATCGTGCGCGGGAGCCCCGGCGCGCACCGATCGCCAGACCGCGCGCCGCGTCCTGCGCCGCGAAGTCGCCGGCGCCATCGGCCTGCTCACCGACGAGCACGACTTTCGCGCCATGCGGCACTACCGCACGTTCACCTTTGCCGACTTCGCGACCTACCTGACAGCGGTCGAAGACCTTCTCAGGATCCGCGCGTCGCAGGGCGCGCAC
Organism: Streptomyces malaysiensis subsp. samsunensis; assembly: GCF_024519315.1. Classification (GTDB taxonomy): domain Bacteria; phylum Actinomycetota; class Actinomycetes; order Streptomycetales; family Streptomycetaceae; genus Streptomyces; species Streptomyces malaysiensis. The sequence continues at coordinate 11,081 of NZ_JANIIC010000104.1, forward strand.
ACCACGGTCGCCCTCTTCGACCCCGAGGAGTACGCCGACTTCTGCGCCGACACCGGTTGTGACCCCGACAGCCCGTCCAGCCGCGCCCGCTTCACCGCGAAACTCGCCACCACGGGCCCGGCCCTCCCGTACGACGGCCAGCCCCTGGCCGACCTGATCCCGGCCCTGGCCGACGAAGCCCTCCGCCAGGCCACTTGGGAGTACGCCTCCACACTTCTGGCCCGGCTCGGCGCCTGCACCTGCTGCGGCCAGGACATCGGCCGAACGGCCTTCGCCGAGGCCTCGGGCCTGCTGACCCGCATCCTCGACACGGCCCGGCCGGGCCGCCGACACCTCGTGTGCAGCGTGTCAGCGGCACCCGAAACCCTGGTCGCTGTCCTGCACGCAGATACAGCCCCGGACGGGGCGAGCCAACTCGACGAGGCCGAGGCCCTCCAATTCACCACGGTCCTGGCCCTCGGTCTGGCGACCCAGAGCCCCGGCGGAATCGTCGTACGGACCACCGCCCCGAGCACCTCAGACCAGGTCTACGGCTGGCGGCTGCGAGCGGGAGACCCTGAACCCCTCACCGCCGGAGAGGTCTTCGACGCCTACTGCACCGACATCGACTCCGGAGACCTGATCTCCCCGGAGTCGGGAGTCGACTACTGCGTGCCGCCGGACCTCGGGCCGGACTCCACGCCGTCGACCCACCGGCACTGAAAGACGCCAGGAACACCGCAAACCAGCAGGTCAGATAGGGGTTCACACAAAGCCAACTCACACTATTATGGGAAGGGAGGTCCGGGCCGTCGCACCGGCGTCCCGCCCGCCAGAGCGACGGCCCGCCCCCTTCCTCCGAATCCAGTTCTCAGGAGCTTGCCGTGCAAGGGAACCCGACGCCGGTCATCGACTGGTACAGCAACAAGGCCTACCAGTGCCCGCGTTGCCGCCACGACACGGTCACGGGCCCCTCCCGCTGGGAGGTGTACACCTGCTGCAACTGCGCCACCCGTTTCGCCCGCTTCCCCCGCCTACAGCGCTTCCTGCGTCACGTCGGCGTCACCTGCGAGTTCTGCACCGAGCGCCACCCCGTCCTCGTCGACGGCGAGCCCTTCGGGTTCCTGCGCCGCCGCCACAACGGCGTCGGGACGCACGCGGAGCACCAGTTCGAGGCGTGGCTGTACGGCACGGACGAGTTCGCCGACCACCGCGACGGTGTGCGCTACCGCAGCACCCGCGCCAGCCGCGCGGAGGCCATGGCCGACCTCGCCCACTGGCGCAGCATGTTCGGCCCCGTCGAGGACGACCCCAGCCCCGTCATCGCCGTTGTCGCGGACGAGCAGCTCAACAAGTACGGACCGGACGTAACCAGGGAGCAGCGCGACGCGTTGCTCGACGGCACACTGGACGTCTACGGCGTCGGCGCTCTGCGCGCCTTTGCCCCGCTGCATCCCCGGCGCGGGCAGTTCTACGCCGATTCCGCCTCCTTCACCTGGGGCCTGATCGCCCCGTCCGGCCTGGAAGGCATCTACACCAGCGCGGCACCGAAGTCCCTGACCGCGCACGCTCCCCAGGTCTGACGGACCGGGCACGGACTCGCCAGCACCCCGTTTGCGCAGGTCAGGGCTGGGTTCACACACCCGGAACTAACACTATTATTAGTAATGGGCGGAGTCGCCACCTGCCCCGCCCCATTCACCAGGCGACGGCCCTCTCCCTTCCCCTCTTACAGCCTCAGGAGTTGCCATGCTTCGAACGCTGCGCCGCGCCCTGCGACCGGCACGTATGCGTATCCCCGCCCGCCGGTTCACCGCCGGGATCGCGGCACTGCCGCCTACCGCGCGCGAAGCACTCGGCACCGACGTCACGGCCGGAGAGGCCATCGCCTACAACCGCGTCCGTGTCGCCATCGCGACCGCCGTCGCCCTCTACCGCAGCGGATACACGCTGCCGATGTCCGACGACGACCTGGACGACGCCGTGCTCGCCCTGGGCTTCCCCTACTCGGCGCCGAGCCCGGAGACCCGCGCGTCCATCCGCGCCGCCCTCGCCGTGGTGGAAGCCGACTACACCGTCACCGTCACCCGCTGACCCCCGTAAGCCCTGTCTGCGGGCCGCCCGACCAGGGCGGCCCGCACGGAAGGAGTCCCGGTGTTCCTCGTCGTACCCGACCCCGCTCACGGACTCGTTGCCGCCCCGCAGTCCTCCGACGACCTCACGACCCTCACCGTAGAGTCCCTTGCCGCCCAGGGGTTCGCCTGGAACAGCGAGATCGAGGCGTACACCCGCCAGGCCGACCACGACCCCGCGGCCGTGGACGACACCGCCGGCATGCTGCGCGAGCTGGGCCACTACGTCTTCTCCTCCCACAGGCCGCTGCGCAGGAGCTGACCGCCGCGCGACCGGCCCGTCATCCCTCCCCCTTGTGTAGATGGAGTTCCGTCATGTCCCGACGCCGCATTCAGCCGCAGCCGCCCGTCCGGTACGCCGCCGCCGAGCACGAGGGATGCCACCAGGTCGTGGACCAGCTCCACGGGTACGCGCTCAGCAGCCACGCCACCCGTGGGGACGTCGAGGAGGCCGTACGCGAGCTGAGCGCCAACCCGACTGCCGCGATCGAAGCCGTCGAAGAACTCGACGCCACCCAGAGGGGCCCGGCCGCCCGCGAGCGGCGGATCCTGCGCCGGTACGGATACGGCTGGAGTCTGCGCCAAGACGAAATGCTGTCCCTGAGCGGGGAGTTCAGCCATGACCGACTGGAGACCCTGATCTCCGGCGGCCATCTGGCCATGGTGTTCAGCCCGGCCGGTCTGCCGTACTACACCACGCCTGAGCGGTACGCGCAGCTGTCGCCCCGCTGGATACGCGACGGCAACGAGTCGTTCCCGGCCGCCGACGTCGCCCGCCTCGAACGCTCGCGCCCCGATTTGGAGTTGTTGCTCGCACGCGCGCGCTACGAGCGGTGCGAGCTGCACGGGATCACGCTGTGGCGGTGCCTGATCTGCGGGCCGCGCGAGCGCTTCGAGTGCCAGTGGGGCGACTGCACCGCCAACCGTGTCACGGCCTACTGCGAGCGGTGCGTGCGCATGGATCCTGGGCGGACCTTCCCGCTGCCGCCCCGTCGAGAGCACGACTGGCCGTAAACACGCAGGTCAGGGGTGGGTTCACCCCTCCCCAAAAGACACCATTATTTATGTTGTTGGCCCTGCGGAACACCCCGTACGGCGGGGCCGCCACCCCGCCGTACGGGCCCCCTCACTGCCACCAACCGCCCTCAATTCGCCGCACAGGCAAGGAGAAGGAGAGCCCCATGGCCACCGCCGTCTCGACCCCGCCCACCGAACCCGCCACGCACGAGGAGGAGGACGCCCCGCAGATCGTCCTGCTCGACCCGGCGCTCGTGGTGCGTGACGAGTGCAACGCCCGCGAGGAGGACACCGAACCGGACGAGGACCTGATCAACTCCGTCAAGGAGATCGGCGTCGAGGAGACCATCAGCGTCCGGCCCCGGCCCGACGGCACCTACGGCGCGTTCAAGGGCTGGCGGCGCGCACAGGCGCAGCAGATCGCCAACACCACCGCCCAGGAGGACGGCCGCCCGGTCCGCAGGATCAAGGCGCACGTTCGGGAAGACCTGGTCGGCCGCGACGGCTGGACCCGGTTCCTGTCCCTGGTCGAGAACAAGCACCGCGAGGGGATGAGCGAGCGCGACATCCTGAAGTCGCAGGAGCTGTCCCTGATCGCCATGAGCGACGTCGAGCGTCGCCAGGCCACCAAGGCTCTCAGCGTCGGCCGCAACGCCGCCAAGCAGGCCAAGGCGGCACAGAAGCTTGACGACGCCACCCTTCGCCGGGCAACGGCCGGAGGCATGGACCTGGAGCAGACCGCGCAGCTCGCCGAAGTCGAGAACGTGCGCGGAGCGGAGCGCCGTCTGCTGCGAGCGCTGGAGCGCGACCACGAGGACGGCAACGGCGGGCGCGGCCACTGGGACCAGGAGATGGCGCTGCTCAAGGCCGAGCAGGCCGACGCCGACGCCCGAACCAAGGCCGAGGAGAACCTCAAGACGGCGGACATCCCGCTGCTGGGACAGCCGGGGTACGGGCAGAAGGACCCGTCCAAGCCCCTGGCCGCGCTGACCACCGGACTGGGCAATCCGCTCACCGAGGACAACCACAAGAACTGCCCGGGCCACAGCGCCCGGCTCGACGACGAGCACCAGCCCGTGTGGCACTGCTCCGACCCGGCCGCGTACGGCCACAAGGTCCGCCCCCAGCCGAAGAAGCCCAGAACGGAAGAGGACGAGGCCAAGGCAGAGGAGCGCCGCAAGGTCATCGCCTGCAACCGGGCCTGGAAGGCCGCCGCCGGTCCCCGTCACGACTTCGTCACGCGCCTTGTGCGTCAGAAGACCCTGCCGGATGCGGCCCGTGTCTTCGCGCAGGAGGTCGTGCTCACCCTTCCGGTCTTCTACAGCTCCTGGACCGACAAGCGCGAGTCCGAGACCGTCGCACGTTTCCTCGGAGTCAAGGAGCCCGAGCACGCGGACCTGGCGGAGACGGCGGTGCATCTGCCCAAGGCGCGCGTCGTCAACGCGCTGTTCGCGCACGTCGCCGCTGCCTGCGAGCACGACATCCGCGAGCCCAAGACGTGGTCGAACCTCACCGTGCAGCAGGCCCGCTACCTGCTGCTCCTCGAAGCGCTCGGCCAGGACGACAACGGCAGCTACCGGCTGTCCGAGGTCGAGGACCAGGCGGTCGCCCGTCACCGGCCCGACACCGCCGCCTGAACCGGCACCCCCAAACCCCGGCCGGGCACGGACGTGCCCGGCCGGTCCCCCACCCCCGCGTCATAGAAAGGCGAACCAGCATGACCGTCACCATGGACGAAGTCCTCAACTTCATCGGCCAACTGCCGGACTCAATCGAGGTCTCGAAGGTCCAGGAGGCATCCGTACGGCGGCTCCGCGCGATCGACAAGGAAGCGTCCGCGGGACTCGTGGCCGGATGCCGGGCCCGCATCAACGAGTCGCTGCGCCCGGCCCTGCTGCGCGGCCTCACCGGCACCGTCCAGGAGCGCAACCGCACCGGCAGCCGCGCGGGCTTCCTGCTGGACGAGGAGTCCACGCGCATCCTGCGCCGCGACCCGCGCAACACCAAGTACCGCATTCCCGAGGACGTGACGCGCTTCCGGCTCCCGGGCAGCGGTGTCCCCGTCGCCTGCCTGGACGAGATCGAGGACGACTGACCGGGCCTGACGGCGCCGCCCCGGCAACGGGGCGGCGCCCGCCACCCATTGATCAACCGGCCGGGTCCCTCCCAGCCCGGCCCGCACGTGAAAGGGCCGTCATGACTGACCAGGAGCAGGCCCCCTCCCCCGACCCGGACGGCGAGGCCCCCGAGCGGCCCCTGACCCTCGCCGTGCTGCGCCACCTGGTCCGCTACGAGTGGAAAGGCTTGCCCGGAGACACGCTCCTCGTGCTGTCCCGGGACGCCGAGGGCAACCTCTTCTCCCCGTTCTCCACCTACAGCTTCTCTCGGTACGCGCCGACCCACAGTGACCTCGTCGGCGACGTCTTCCCGCTGCCGGAGGAGCTCAAGGCGGACCAGTCCCTGCGCGAGCTGTACGGGGACCGCATCCCCGATACCGCCGTCCCCGCGCTGGTGCTCTTCCCGCTCGGCTGAGCGAACGCCTGTGGGCGGGGCGCCCCGCCGGCCGCCCCGCCCACAGGCTGCCAACTCCTCCTTTCCCGAGGCCTTTCCTGGCCACGGTCCTGACGAAAGCGATGTGTCACCGCCATGTCCGCCCTAGCACAAGCCCCCCTGGAAGGACCGCAGGCCCCGGTACTGGTCATCAGCGACAGCACCGACGACGATCCGGTCGGCCTGCGGACGAGCCCGGTCCCCTGCCTGCATCTGCCGTCGCCGTTGTTCAGCACCGAGGAATACCACCGTGCTCCGCTCGTACTCCTGGACGACCGCAGCTACACCGGCTTCACGCTCCGCCACATGCCGCACCGCCGGGGACTGATCATCGTCCTAGTCGATGGCGACGACGGCACCATCCTGCCCGACGACAGCACCATCCTGGTCGATCCCGACGACAGCACCATCTATCCCCGGGCCGCAGCCATCGGCGCCGAGGCCGTCATCCGGCCCGAAGACAGCCTCAACTGGCTGCATCTGCGTCTGCACGACGCCACCGACTGCCGCTACGCCCACTGGGAAGCGCTCCTGGCCGACGGCCCCACCGATCCTCCCCCACCGGCCAGCAGCTGACGCCCGGCACCCGAGCCCCGTCGCATCCGCCATGCGCCCACCGCGATCCGAAGGAACTGACTCATGCCCGCGATACCCCAACGCTGTGCCCACCGGCCGCTGGCGGGCGGGCTGGTGGTGCCGTACGTGACCCTGATCCACGACGGCCGCGCGGCCTTCGGCGTCCTCGACGCCGACAAGGCCACCACCGCCTTCCGGCGACGCCTGTGCCAGATCTGCGCACACCCGCTGGACGAGCGGTGCTTCCTGCTCGTCCGCCCGGCCGACGTCGTCAAGGGCTGCTCCCCGGAACCGGCGCTGCACCCCGAGTGCCTGCCGTACACCGCCGAGCACTGCCCGATGCTGAACGGCACCGCCACGCACTACCGCCGCAGCCCGGTCCTGGCCAGCCACCCCGCCGGTCGGCCCTGCACCGATCCGTCCTGCCCCTGCCCGCCCCGCACCCCGGACGAAGGTCACACCGCCCGCAGCGGCAGCCGCGCCGACCGGTACGAGGCCTGGATGATCCACACGCGGAACTACCAGCTCGTCACGCTACCCGACCGGCCCGATGCGCCCTCCGGCATCAGCCTCGACGTGCCTGTCCTGCGCAAACGCGTGCTGCGCACCGCGGCTCTCTCCCCCGACCAGCAACACCTGATGGACCTCTGGAACGCCCTGATGAACGGAACCTGACCGCCCCCAACCGCACGGAAGGCAGCCGCCATGCTGATCAAACCGGACCCGGCCACGCCCGCAGGCGAGGCCATCATCGACCTGGCCGACCTGATGGACGGCCTCCAGGAGCGCACCGGCGAATGGCCGGGTGCGGACACTGTCGACATCGTCGAAGGGTGGCTGAGCCGCTTCACCTTCGCCGTCCCCGAGGACCTCACCACCCAGGTAGTCGGCCGGACGTGGGTGCTGCGCCAGTGGGACCGGCACACCGATGACGTGACCCTCTGGTCCAACGAGGCCTCCGCGCTGGCCTCGCTCGCGCAGGAGGTACGCAGTTCCTGGGACGACGTGGGGGGCACCGACGGTGTCCCGTACCGGCCTCCCGCCGACGACCAGGCGGCCGTGGACCTCTACTACGGCCCGGAGAAGAACCGCGGCGACGCGGGCTACACGCTGTACCCCGACGACATCTCCCGTCACGTACGCGTGCCCCTCAGTCTCAGCCTCTCGGACGCCGAAGCCTGCGCGGAGGCGAACAGTTCGGCGCTCTTCCACCCGCAGGGGAACCCCGACGACGAAGGCCTCCCGTGCATCGAGATCGCGGGCATCCTCGTGTTCGCCTACCTCGACGCCGACCGCGGGACAGTACGGGTCTCCGTTCACCTGGACACCACCCACGAGCAGTTGGTGCGGACCGACGGCACGGTCCCCATCCAGGTGGAGATCGAGGACGCCACGGTGTTCGACAACCTCGCCCCGCCGCCGGCCCTGCCGGAGCCGACCGGGTGGAAGGACCGCATCCGGCGCCTCACCCGCCGTACCGCACCCTTCGGCAGCGGGAAGCTGCGACAGGGGGTTGACCATTCCCCAAGAAACACTATTATTTGAATAGGAGGTGTTCGCATGGCCCCGTCCGTCACGCACGTGACCGGCACCATCACCGGTGACGTGGAAGTCCGCTTCACCCAAGACGGCATCGCCGTCTGCCGGTTCCGCCTCACCGAGACCCCCACTCAGTGGGATGCCGCCGCACAGAAGTGGCGTGACCTGGACCCGATTTCCTACATCTGTACGGCCTGGCGGGACCTGGCCACCAACGCCACCGAATCGCTCGTCGACGGGGTCAACGTCCTGGTCAAGGGGCGCATCACCGCGATCAAGGACGACTCCATCTACCTGAGCGTCGACGACCTCGGCATCAGCCTGCGCAGGCGTATCGCCTACACCGAGACCAGCCTGCCCAGTCCGATCGCCGCCCGCCCGGTCACCGCACCCCCGGCGCCTCAGCCCGCCACCGCATCCCGACCGGCCACCGGGCGACCGGGCAGCCCACCCGCCTGGTGGGAGCAGAAGCGGGCCTCCCGCTGGTCCTAGCCCGGCTCTTCCATCGCAGCCGCCGATTGGCTTCTCCCCTTCCCGTCGGCCGCTGGCCACTTCCCCCCTTCGCCCGCCCCGGCGCGGCACCGGTTCGCCTGCCGGTGCCGCGCCCTGCCCGAAAGGCCGGCCGTCCATGCCCGCGCACGCCCTGTCCGAACGAGCCCACGCGCCGCGCTCGCCGCCCACTTCACCCCCGGCCAGCTCGCCGCCGACCTCGACGAGTACACCCCGGCCGAGGTGTGGGACCGGCGTGTCCGCGGCGATGCCAGCGGGCGCCTTGCCTCCTACCGGCCGCGCGAGGAACTCGCTCAAGCGGAGCTGACCTGCCCGTTCGTCATCCCCTCGGACGAGGAGTGGCCCACCGCCCTCGTCGATCTGGGGCCGGCCTGCCCGCTGGGCCTGTGGGTCCGCGGCCACGAGCGACTTGCGCGGCTGACCGACAGCGCCGTCGCCGTGACCGGCAACCGGGTCCCCACCGAGCGGGCCGTCACCCGCGCGCACGACTTCGCCACCGCCCTCGCCGAGGCCGATCACACGGTCACCGCCACACTCGCCTACGGCGTCGACTCCACCGCCCACCAGGCCGCCGCCGAGACGGGCAGGGCGTCGCTCGCCGTGCTGCCGCGCGGCCTGGACGGCGCCCACCCCCACGCGCACGCCCCGCTGCTGGGCTCCATCCTCGACAGCGGCGGCGCGGCGGTCAGCCTCTACCGGCCTGGCACGGCGGCCAGCGGCGCGACGCTGAAGGCCAGCGCCGTTCTGCTGGCCGCGCTCGCCCGGGCGCTGATCCTCGTCGAGGCACTGGACCACGTCGAGGCGATGTACGCGGCCGAGATGGCCGTCGACCTCCACCGGCCCCTGCTCGCCGCGCCCGCCACCGGCGACGTCCACTCCAGCGGCAACGCCCGGCTGCTCGACGGGCGGCTCGCCGTGAACAGCCTGGACCCCCGTCTCACCGCCGCCCTGCCACACGCGCGTGTGACCCGCGCCGGCGACGTCGCGGACGGCGACCTGCTCCTGGCCGCGGCCGGGGAGCAGGGAGCCGACTACTTCAGCACGCCCTACATCGCCCACCCCGAGCCATTCGACCCGTCGTGCGGCTGCGGCGTGTGCTGCCTCGTCACGGAGCCCGGCGAGGTGGTGGTGCTGTCCCAGGGCGATCCCTGGGAGTTCTGCGACCCGTGGCCCGCCGACGACCTGCTACTCATCGTCTCCGCCCAGCGGCTGCCCGACCTGTCCCTCGAGGAGTGAGCGCCGCCATGTCCCGTACGACGTACACGCCGTCACTGCCCGGCCTCACCGCCGACGACAGCCTGGACACCGTCATCAACTGGGGTGCCGGCGCCGACTCCACGGCCTACATCACCAAGATGCTCACCGCCCCTGAGGCTCACGGGATCAACCTCGACCGCACCGCCGTCCTCTACATGGCCACCGGCAGCGAGTGGCCCGAAACCCAGCTCCTGGCCGACGAGTTCATGATCCCGCTGCTGCGCGAGAACGGCGTGCGCTTCGTCCAGCTGGCGCGTAACGGGCACCTCCAGTCCGACGGGTTCACGATCCTGGACGACTCCCGCCACCCCGAGCAGCTCTTCGCACGCGGGCCGTGGACGCTATGGGACGACCAGGAATCCGTCGGCACGGTGCCCCAGGTCGCCGGCACCCGCAAATGCTCCCTATGGGCGAAGGGCGACGTCGGCGACTGGTGGCTCAAGCAGGTCTTCGCCGGTCGGCCGTTCAGGCAGATCATGGGCTTCAACGCCGACGAGGAAGGCCGCCGCTTCAGCGACCAGATCACCTCGAAAATGCCCGGACGTACCGGGGAGTTCCCGCTCATCGACTGGGGCTGGCACCGGCAGCAGTGCGAGGCCTACCTGCTGGAGCGGTTCGGCGTGCTCTGGCCGAAGTCGTACTGCACGTTCTGCTGCTTCTCCGCCTCCATGGGCGCGCTGCCCGCCCACATGGAGCGCATGCGCTCCCACCCGGACATCGCCGGCAAGGTGCTGCGCCTGGAGTACACGGCAATGAGCCTCAACCCGAACGCCAAGCTCTACGGCCGCAAGAGCCTCCTGGAGCTCTTCGACCCGGCCCAGCCCCGGGACCGGGCGTGCCTGGAAGCGTTCGAGCGCGAGCTCGACATGCCGTGGGCGCTCTACCACGTGCGCAGTCTGTTCCTGCTGTCCGAGGACGGCAGGAACAGGCCGGTGAAGCGCTCCACCGAGCGCGTCGACCTCGGCCGCCCGCACCAACTCGCCCAACGCCTGGCCTCTATCTCCGAACGGCACGGCGTCGACGTCGAGCACGACCCGGTGTACGGGCGCGCCCGGGCCTGGATCCGCCCCCGCGCCAAGGGCCGGCCGATGGCAGAGGAACTCTTCGCCACCGCCCCCGCCCGCGTGATCAACAAGCAGGACAAGAACTTCGAGCAGCACTGGGACGCCCTCGTCTCGGGCTCCGCCGCTCAGCTCCCCCTCGTCTGAGCCGCCCCTCACCGCCAGCTCCGGAAGGACTTCCCGTGCGCGCATCCATGCCCTCAGTCCCCGCTCCTCCGCCGCTTCCTCGCCGTGCTGTACGTGGCCACGCCTTCCGGAGTGAGGTACGGGCCGTCATGCAGCCCGGGCTGCTGGTCTGCATGACGGCCCCGGCCCAGGGCAACGTGATCCCGCCCGGCGCCCTGTACGCGTGCGACAACGGCAAGTTCGGAAAAGGCTGGCCCGGCGAGCAGCCCTGGTTCGCGTGGCTGACGGCGACGGTCGGCCGCTACCGCCCCGACCGCTGTCTGTGGGCCGTCGCTCCCGACGTTCCGCTGGACGCCGCAGCCACCCTCGCCAAGTCGCTGCCCTGGTTGGAGCCCATCCGCCCCCTGGGCATCCCGGCCGCGTTCGCCGCCCAGGACGGCAGCGAGCACGGCCTCATTCCCTGGGACTCGATCGATGTCTTGTTCCTGGCGGGCTCGACCGAATGGAAGACCTCACCGGCCTCCCACCGGCTGGCTGTTGAGGCTCGGGAGCGCGGCCTGGCCGTCCACATGGGCCGCGTCAACTCCCGCAGGCGGCTGCGCATCGCGCAGGCCTTCGGCTGCACCAGCTGCGACGGCACCTACCTCGCCTTCGGACCCGACATCAACCTCCCCCGCCTCCTGGCCTGGATGAACGAACTCCACACCACCCCAACGCTGTTCGGAGACGAAGCATGACGACCCGCCTGCGCCATATCGGCGCCGCGATCATGGGCATCCTCGACCCCATTCCCTCCACCGTGCCCTCCCCGATGACCGAAGAGGAAGGCGCCTGGGTCCGCGCGCACGCCTGGACTAAAGTACTGCGCAAGATCGACGACGCCTACCCCCACGGCTTCCACCGCTGGTGCTCCTGCGAGCGCGGTATCTGCCCCGGCTGCACCTCCGGGCACCACGACCGGTGCGTCAGCGCCGGCGGCCCCCGCGTCGACGAGCACGCCGACACTGTCACCGACGCCCAAGGGTTCGTCGTCGCCGTGATCCGGTACGGACTGGGCCAGCGGCCCTGCCGGTGGCTCTGCCCCTGCCCTCACCCAGCGGACATCGAAGAGACCGCCGACACGGGCAAACCCGAGAAGCCCCCTGCCGCCCCGCACGCCTTCCCCGCGCACCAGCCTGCAGCCGCCCCGGAAGGACAGCTCACCCTCTTCGCGAGCGGCCTGCGCGAGGACGGGGAGGCACCGTGAGGTCCCCGGTCCAGGAGACCCTGCCGTTCGAGGACCTGCCGGAGGTACCGACCGCGTCACCCTGGTGCCAGCGGTGGCGCGAACGGAGACACTCCTGGGCGCATGTCCGCGACGGAGGCTTCGACGCTCGCCGCTACACCGTGGACGTCCTCCCCGACGAGGAGCCCGCCAAGGCCTTCGTGCTCGCACATCATTACTCCGGCTCGTATCCGGCGGCGACGGTGCAGTTCGGCCTGTACGACGTCGTCGACGGCGAACGGCGGCTCTGCGGGGTGGCCGTTTTCGGAGTGCCGGTGAGCACCGCCGTCCTCACCAAGCCACTGCCTGAACTCCGACCGTACACCGAGTCGTTGGTGTGCTCGCGGTTCGTCCTG
>NZ_JANIIC010000105.1 GCF_024519315.1 Streptomyces malaysiensis subsp. samsunensis
CACCCCGGCGATCGAGGAGAAGAGAATGAAGGCGTCCAGCGGCTCGGTGTCCTCGCCGAAGAGGGCGTCGAGATGGACCGCTCCGGTCGTCTTGGCCGCCACGACGCGCGCGAACTCCGGGAGTTCGGTGCCCGTGCCGGGCTCCTGGGAGACACCGGCCGCGTGCACCACCGCCCGCACCGGGGTGCCGCCCGCCGCCAGCTTCTCCACGACCGCCGCGAGCGCCTCACGGTCGGCCACATCGCATGCCTCGACGGCCACGGCGGTGTCGGTGCCGGACAGTTCGGCCACGATCCCGGCCGCGCCGGGGGCGTCGGGGCCGCGCCGGCTGAGCAGCACCAGCCGCTCGGCTCCATGAGCGGCCAGCCAGCGGGCGACGTGCCGCCCCAGCGCGCCCGTGCCCCCGGTCACCAGCACGGTGCCGCGCGGCGTCCATGCCTCGGCGCAGGTGGCGGCCCCGTCGCGCGGGGCCGGTACGAGACGGCGTACGAAGACCCCGGCGGCGCGGATCGCCACCTGGTCTTCGTCGTCGGCCCCGGCGAGCACACCCGCGAGCCGGTCCAGCGCGCGTTCGTTCAGCGTCTCCGGCAGGTCGACCAGACCGCCCCAGCGCTCGGGCCGCTCCAGGGCGACGACCCGACCGTAGCCCCAGACCTGGGCCTGGGTGACGCTGTCCAGCCGGTCGGTGTCCCCGGTCGAGACCGCGCCCCGGGTGGCGCACCACAGGCGCGCGGTGGCATCGTCGCCCTGCCGCGCCATGGCCTCGGCCAGCGCACCGGTCAGCGCCAGGCCGACCGGCACCGCCGGATGCTCCGGATGCGGCCGCTCGTCCAGCGCCAGCAGGGACAGCACCCCGGCCACCCGGCCGTCGGCCGACGCCGACGTGAGGTGGGCGGCCACGGCCGCGGGGTCGGTGTCCGTGGCGTCCAGCTCGACACGTACGACACGCACCCCGCGCCGCGCCAGGTCGTCGGCCAGCGCGGCGACCCGGGGGTCGGCGGCGTGGCTCGCGGGGACGACGGTCAGCCAGGTGCCGGCCGGGGTGCCTGCCGGGCTCTGCGCACGCGGCTTCCACACCACGTTGTAGAAGTGGCCGTCGGCGGCGGACAGTTCGCGCTGGGTGCGGCGCCACGACGACAGGGCGGGCAGCACCGCGCTGAGCGGCTGGTCGCCCTGGACCCGCAGTTCGGTGGCGAGCGACTCCCAGTCCTCACGCTCCACCGCCTCCCAGAACCGGGCGTCCACCGCGTCCACGGCGGTCCCGGCCGGGGCCCCGGTCTCCGGGGCGGTGTCCGGCCAGTACCGGCGGCCCTGGAACGCGTACGTCGGCAGGTCGACACGGTGTGCGCCGGCCCCGGCGAAGTACGCGTCCCAGTCCACCTCGGCACCCCGGACGTACGCCTGGGCGAGCGCCGCGGCGACGGTCTCGGCCTCGGGCCGGCCGTTGCGGCATACGGGCGCGAGGGCGGCCGCCTCGGCGTCGGTGACGCACTCCTGGACCATGGCGGTGAGCACACCGTCGGGGCCCAGCTCGACGTAGGTGGCGACCCCCTGCGCTTCGAGGGTGCGCACCCCGTCGAGGAAGCGGACGGCTTCCCGCACATGGCGCACCCAGAAGTCCGGACTCGTGACCTCCTCCGCCGACACCACGGCACCGGTCAGGTTGGACACGATCGGGATGCGCGGGGCGCCGTACGTGAGCCCCTCGGCCACCTCACGGAACGCCTCCAGCATCCCGTCCATCCGCGGCGAATGGAACGCATGGCTCACGGTGAGCCGCTTGGCCTTCCGACCCTGGGCCTCGAACGACGCCGCGATCTCCAGCACCGCACCCTCATCACCCGCGACCACGACCGAGGTCGGGCCGTTGAGCGCGGCGATCGACACCCGCTCGGTCAGCAGCGGCGCCACCTCATCCTCCGACGCCTGCACCGCCACCATCGCACCACCCGACGGCAACTCCTGCATCAACCGACCACGCGCCGCCACCAACACCGCAGCATCCGCCAGCGACAACACACCCGCCACATGGGCCGCCACCAACTCACCAATCGAATGACCGGACAGGAAGTCCGGCGTCAGACCCCACGCCTCCACCAACCGGAACAACGCCACCTCGACCGCGAACAACGCGGGCTGAGTGAAACCCGTCCGATCCAGAACCGCCGCATCATCCCCGAACACCACATCCCGCAACGACCGATCCAGATGCGCGTCCAGCTCCGCACACACCTCATCCAACGCATCCGCGAACACCGGATACGCCTCGTACAACTCACGCCCCATCCCCAACCGCTGACTCCCCTGCCCCGTGAACAGGAACGCCACCCGGCCACCGGCGGTCACCGCCCCCTCGACCAGACCCACCGCAGCGCGCCCCTCAGCGAGCGCCGTGAGCTGCTCACCGGGAAGTTCGCCGTCCCGGCCGAGCAGCACGGCCCGGTGCTCCAGCGCGGAACGGGAGGTGGCCAGGGAATACGCGAGGTCGAGCGGGCGCGCCCCGTCGGCCTGGCCGTTGCCGTAGGCGCGCAGACGCTCGGCCTGGGCCCGCAGCGCGTGCTCCGTACGGCCGGAAACCGGCCAGGCGAGTACGGGCAGGGTCCGCTCCGCGGCGTCGGCATCACCGGCATCGGCGGTCACGACGGCCGGGGCCTGCTCGATGATCGCGTGCGCGTTGGTGCCGCTGAAGCCGAACGACGACACACCCGCGCGGCGCGGACGGCCCGTCTCCGGCCACTCCACCTGCTCCGTCAGCAGCTCTACGTCACCCGCCGACCAGTCCACATGTGGGGTCGGCTCGGTGACATGCAGGGTCCGCGGCAGCACACCGTGCCGCATCGCCATCACCATCTTCATGATGCCCGCGGCACCCGCCGCGGACTGGGTGTGCCCGATGTTGGACTTCATCGAACCCAGCCACAGCGGTCGGCCCTCGGGCCGTTCCTGACCGTACGTGGTCAGCAGCGCCTGCGCCTCGATCGGGTCGCCCAGCGTCGTCCCCGTGCCGTGGGCCTCGACGACGTCGACATCCGCGGCCGAGAGATCGGCGTTGGCGAGTGCCTGGCGGATGACGCGCTGCTGCGACGGCCCGTTCGGCGCCGTCAGACCGTTCGACGCACCGTCCTGATTGACGGCGGTGGAGCGCAGGACGGCAAGCACCGGATGACCGTTCTTGCGGGCGTCGGAGAGCCGTTCCACCAGCAGGAGACCGACGCCTTCGGCCCAGTTGGTCCCGTCCGCGTCACCGGAGAACGCCTTGATCCGGCCATCGGCGGCCAGCCCGCGCTGACGGCTGAACTCCACGAAGATGCCCGGGGACGACATGATCGTGACGCCACCGGCCAGGGCCAGCGAGCACTCGCCGTTGCGCAGCGCCTGCGCGGCCAGGTGCAGCGCCACCAGCGACGAGGAACACGCGGTGTCGACAGTGAGCGCGGGCCCTTCGAAACCGAAGGCGTAGGACAGCCGGCCGGACGCCACGCTGGAGGCGTTTCCGGTGCTGAAATGCCCTTCGAGGCCCTGTGGCGCGTCCAGCCACAACGACACGTACCCCTGCTCGTTGGAGCCTATGTAGACACCGGTCCTGCTGCCGCGCAACGTCACCGGGTCGATCCCGGCCCGCTCGAACGCCTCCCAGGACGTCTCCAGCAGCAACCGCTGCTGCGGATCCATCGCCAGCGCCTCACGGGGCGAGATGCCGAAGAAGGCCGCGTCGAAGTCGGTCGCGTCGTGCAGGAACCCGCCCTCACGGGCGTACGTGGTGCCTTCGAGGTCCGGGTCGTCGCTGTGGAGGTTGGCCAGGTCCCAGCCCCGGTCGGCGGGGAAGCCGGTGATCGCATCCTCGCCGGAGACCAGAAGCCGCCACAGCTCCTCCGGCGACCGTACGCCGCCGGGGAAACGGCAGCTCATCGAGACGATCGCGATCGGGTCGCCGTGGTCCACCGAGGTGATCGTCCGGTCGGGGACGATCGCGTCGGCCGGGTCACCGACGATCTCGGCGCACAGATGGCCCGCGAGGGCGGCCGAGGTCGGGTAGTCGAAGACCAGCGTCGGCGGCAGCCGCAGCCCGGTCACCTCGCGGAGGCGGTTGGACAGTTCGACGGCGGTGAGGGAGTCGAAGCCCAGCTCCTTGAAGACCCGGTCCTCCTCCAGGGCCTGCGGGTCCGCGTATCCGAGCACCGCCGCGACATGCGTGCGGACCAGGTCCAGCAGCAGCCGGTCCTGCTCGGCCGCGCTCAGCCCGGCCAGCCGCCCGGCCAGGCCGGAAACGCCGCCCTCCGCGGCGGTGTCCACCGCCCGCCGTACGGGAACCCGGACCAGGCCGCGCAGCAGCGGCGCGAGCGTGCCCGCCGCGGCCTGGGCGCGCAGCGCCACGGCGTCGATCCGGATCGGCACCGGTGCCGCCTCGCCCGCGCCGAGCGCCGCGTCCAGGAGGTCCAGGCCCTCCGCCGGGGACAGCGGCGGCAGCCCCGCGCGCCGCATCCGGCTGATGTCGACCTCGCTCAGACCGCTGCCCATACCCGAGCCCGCCCACAGGCCCCACGCCGGCGAAAGGGCCGGGGCCCCCTCGGCGCCACGTCGCGCCGCCAGCGCGTCCAGAAACGCGTTGGCGGCGGCGTAGTTGCCCTGGCCGGGGCCGCCGAACACGCCGGAGACGGCGGAGAACAGCACGAACGCCGCCAGGTCCGCGTCCCGCGTCAGCTCATGGAGGTTCCACGCGGCATCCACCTTCGGACGCAGAACGCGCTCGACGCGCTCCGGCGTCAGCGAATCGATGACGCCGTCGTCCAGCACACCGGCGGTGTGCACCACGGCCGTCAGGGGGTGCTGGGCGGGGATCGCCGCCAGCACGCCGGCGAGCGCTTCGCGATCGGCCGCGTCACACGCGGCGACCGTCACCTCGGCGCCCAGCTCACGTAGCTCGGCGACGAGTTCGGAAGCACCCTCGGCCCGCTCGCCACGGCGGCTCGTGAGCAGCAGGCGCCGTGCCCCGCGCTCGGTCACCACGTGCCGGGCGACCAGCCCGCCCAGGGCGCCGGTGCCGCCGGTGATCAGCACCGTACCGTCCGGGTTCCACTCGGCGGGCACGGTGAGCACGATCTTGCCGACGTGCCGCGCCTGGCTCATGTAACGGAACGCGTCCGGGGCCTGCCGCACATCCCACGCGCTGATCGGCAGTGGCCGCAAGACCCCCTGGGCGAACAGCTCCAGCAGCGCGCACAGCATCTCCTGGATACGGTCGAGCCCAGCGTCGAACAGGTCGAACGCCTGGTAGGAGACACCGGGGTACTGAGCAGCCACCTCCTCCGGCTCCCGGATATCGGTCTTGCCCATCTCGACGAACCGGCCGCCGCGCGGCAGCAGCCGAAGCGACGCGTCGACGAACTCCCGGGCCAGCGAATCCAGTACGACATCGACTCCACGGCCGTCGCTGCCGTCGCGGAACTTCTCCTCGAAGGCCAGGTCGCGCGAGGAGGCGATCCGGTCGTCGGCCAGCCCCAGCGCACGCAGCGTGTCCCATTTGCCCTGGCTGGCGGTGGCGAACACCTCCACACCCCAATGCCGGGCCAGCTGCACCGCGGCCATGCCGACACCGCCGGCGGCCGCGTGCACCAGCAGCGACTCCCCGTCCTGGACGTCGGCCAGGTCACGAAGGGCGTAATACGCCGTCATGAAGACGATCGGCACCGCCGCCGCCTGGGCGTACGTCCAGCCCTCCGGCATCGGGGCCACCATGCGCCGGTCCGCGACCGCCAGCGGCCCGAACGCACCCGGCAACATGCCCAGGACGCGGTCACCGGGGGCCAGATCGGTGACACCGGGACCGGTTTCCACGACGACACCGGCCCCCTCGATGCCCATCACGGGGGCATCGCCGGGGTACATCCCCAGGGCGTTCAGCACATCGCGGAAGTTCACACCGGCGGCCCGGACCGCGATCCGCACCTGTCCGGCCGCCAACGGCGCCGCCGCCTCGGGGCACGGCAGCAGCGTCAGATTGTCCAGCGTGCCCTTGTCCTCGCTGTCCAGCCGCCATGCCCGCGCACCGTCCGGAGGCACCATCGCGCCCCGCTCGGCCAACCGCGCCAACAGCGGCGCATGGACCGTGCCACGGCGCAGCGCGACCTGCGGTTCACCCGAAGCCAGGGCGCCGCCCAGCGCCTCGTACGAGGCATCGGTGCCGTCCACATCCACCAGCACCAGCCGGTCCGGACGCTCCGACTGCGCCGAGCGCACCAGACCCCACACCGCGGCCCGCGCCAGGTCGTCGACCCCGGCGTCGCCCGCGGCGGCAACCGCGCCCCGGGTGACCAGGACCAGACGGGATGCGGCCAGCCGCTCCTCGGCGAGCCACGCCTGGAGCAGCGCCAGGGCGTTCTGTACGGCGGTGTGGGTGGCGCCGACCACGTCGGCCGCGGTGGTGTCTCGCGGGGCGAGGTACGCGAGAACATGCTCGGGCGCTTCCGTCCCGGCGGATTCCACCGCGTCGGCCAGCGCGGCCGGATCGGCGTGCACCACCGCACCGGATGTGAGCGCGACCGGCGCGTCGGCGCCGAGCACCGCCCACGACACACCGGCCCCGGGCTCCTCGGCGGGTGTCGGCACCGCGGTCCAGTCCAGCCGGAACAGCGAGTTGTGGTGCTTCGCCTGCGCGGCCCGTACCTGCTCGGCCGACGCGGCGCGCGCGACGAACGAGTCCACAGCGGCGACCGGCGAACCCGTCAGGTCCGCGATCTCCAGCCGGACGCCGTCCGCGCCCCGCCGCACGAGGCGCACCCGCAGCGCCGTGGCGCCGCTCGCGTACAGCGACACCCCGCTCCAGGCGAACGGCACCCGAACCTTGGCCTCGCCGTCGCCCTGATCGTCCCAGCCGAGACAGAGCGTGTGTATGGCGGCGTCGAGCAGCGCCGGGTGCATTCCGAACTGCCGCGCCTCCGACACGGTCTCCTCGGGCAGCCGGACCTCGGCGAAGAGTTCCTCACCGCGCCGCCAGGCGGCCGTGAGCCCCTGGAACACCGGCCCGTACCGAAGCCCTTCCTCGGCGAGTTCCGCGTACAGCCCCTCGGTCCCGACCGGCCGCGCCTCCCGGGGCGGCCACTCGGTCAGCGCGAAGGACGGCCGCGGGACACCGGAGGTGAGCACACCGGCGGCGTGCCGCCGCCACGGCTCGTCCGCCGGAGCGTCCATGTCCCGGGAGAGGATGGTGATGGAACGCCGCCCGCCCCCGTCCAGCGCGCCCACCGCGACCTGGAGCCGCACGGCTCCGCCCTCGGCGACAACCAGCGGGGTGTGCAGGATGAGTTCGTCCAGATGGTCGCAGCCGACCTCATCACCGGCCCGGACCGCCAACTCGACAAAGGCCGTGCCCGGCAGCAGCACCGAGCCCATCACCATGTGATCGGCCAGCCACGGATGCGTGTCCACGCCCAGCCGGCCCGTGAACAGGAATCCGTCCGACTCCGCCAACGGCACCGCCGCGCCCAGCAGCGGATGCCCCGCCGGCTCCAGCCCGGCCGACGCCACATCGCCCACCGGCGCGGCACCCGGCTCCAGCCAGAACCGCTCGTTCTGGAACGCGTACGTCGGCAGGTCGATCCGGTCGGCTCCGGTGCCCGCGAAGAACCCGGCCCAGTCCACCGCCACACCACGCACATGGGCCCGCGCCACGGCCGTCGTCAGCGCCTGGGCCTCGCCGCGGTCCTTGCGCAGCGCGGAGACGAAGGCGGCGCCCTCGCCCGTCACGCACTCGTGGGCCATCGCTGTGAGGACACCGTCGGGGCCCAGCTCGACATACGTGGCCACGCCCCGGTCTTCGAGGGTGCGGATGCCATCGAGGAAGCGGACCGCCTCGCGGACGTGGCGCACCCAGAAGCCGGGCGTCGTGATCTCCTCGGCGGAGACGACCGTCCCGGTGAGGTTGGACACGATCGGGATCCGCGGGGCCTCGTAGGTCAGCCCCTCGGCCACCTCACGGAACGCCTCCAGCATCCCGTCCATACGCGGCGAATGGAACGCATGGCTCACCGTCAGCCGCTTGGTCTTCCGGCCCTCCGCCTCGAAGAACGCCGCGATCTCCACCGCCGCGTCCTCATCACCCGCGATCACCACCGACGTCGGCCCGTTCAGCGCGGCAATCGAGACCCGCTCGGTCAGCAGCGGCGCCACCTCGTCCTCCGACGCCTGCACCGCCACCATCGCACCACCCGACGGCAACTCCTGCATCAACCGGCCACGCGCCGCCACCAACACCGCAGCATCCGCCAGCGACAACACACCCGCCACATGGGCCGCCGCCAGCTCACCGATCGAATGACCGGACAGGAAGTCCGCCCGCAGCCCCCACGCCGCCACCAACCGGAACAACGCCACCTCGACCGCGAACAACGCGGGCTGAGTGAACCCCGTCCGGTCCAGCGCCTCCGCGTCCTCACCGAACAGCACCGTCTTCAACGGCCGATCCAGATGCGCGTCCAGTTCCGCACACACCTCATCCAACGCATCCGCGAACACCGGATACGCCTCGTACAGCTCACGCCCCATCCCCAACCGCTGACTCCCCTGCCCCGTGAACAGGAACGCCACCGCGCCGTCGACGACCGCGCCCTCGATCAGCCCCGGCGCGGCCGCTCCCCGTGCCAACGCATCCAGGCCCGCGGCCAGCCCGGCACGGTCCTCGCCGACGATCACCGCGCGGCGCTCCAGGGCGGCCCTGCCGGTGGCCAGGGAGTAGCCCACATCGGCGGTGCCGAGGGCAGGTTCACGGTCGAGGTGGGAGGCGAGGCGCCGGGCGTTGTCGCGCAGCGCCGCCTCGTTCCTTGCGGACAGGATCCAGGGCAGTACGGCGGCGGTGACCGCGGCCGTGGTGCCGTCGTCGTCCGCGGCCGACGGCTCCTCCGGCTCCGGGGCCTGTTCCAGGATGGTGTGGGCGTTGGTGCCGCTGACGCCGAAGGCGGAGACACCGGCCCGGCGCGGCCTGCCGGTCTCGTCCCACGGCCGGGCCTCGGTCAGCAGGGACACCTCGCCCGCCGACCAGTCGACGGTCGGGGACGGCTCGTCGATGTGGAGGGTCTTGGGCAGAAGGCCGTGGCGTATCGCCATGACCATCTTGATGACGCCCGCGACACCCGCCGCCGCCTGGGTGTGGCCCAGGTTGGACTTGAGCGAACCCAGCCACAGCGGATGGCCCTCGGGCCGCTCCTGGCCGTAGGTGGCCAGCAGCGCCTGCGCCTCGATCGGGTCGCCCAGCGTCGTTCCCGTGCCATGCGCCTCGACGACGTCGATCTCGGCGGCGGACAGCCGGGCGTTCTCCAGGGCCTGGCGGATGACCCGCCGCTGGGAGGGACCGTTCGGCGCCGTCAGACCATTGCTCGCGCCATCCTGGTTGACGGCCGAACCACGCACCACCGCCAGCACCGGATGACCATTACGCCGCGCGTCCGACAGCCGCTCCACCAGCAGCACACCCACACCCTCGGACCAGCCCGTACCGTCCGCCGCCGCCGCGAAGGACTTGCACCGGCCATCGGGAGCCAGACCGCGCTGACGGCTGAACTCCACGAACACATCCGGGGTGGGCATCACCGCGACGCCGCCGACCAGGGCGAGCGAGCATTCGCGCTGACGCAGCGCCTGGGCCGCCCAGTGCAGGGCGACCAGCGACGACGAACACGCCGTGTCGACCGTGGCGGCCGGGCCCTCCAGACCGAAGGTGTAGGCGATCCGGCCGGACAGCACGCTGGTGGCGCCGCCGGTGAGCAGCAGGCCCTCCAATTCCTCCGGCGTGTTCTGGGCATCAGCGCCGTAACCCATGGCCGAGGCGCCCACATAAACGCCGGTGCGGCTGCCCTTGACCGACTGCGGGTCAATGCCCGCGCGCTCGAACACCTCCCAGGACGTTTCCAGCAACAGCCGCTGCTGCGGGTCCATGGCGAGGGCCTCGCGCGGCGAGATGCCGAAGAATCCGGGGTCGAATTCGGTGGCGCCGTCGAGGAATCCGCCGCCACTGTTGTAAAAGGTGCCCTTGCGGTCGGGGTCCGGATCGGCCAGTCCCTCGATGTCCCAGCCGCGATCGTCGGGAAATCCGGAAATGGCGTCACCGCCCTCCGCGACCAGCTGCCACAGCTCCTCGGGCGAACCGATGCCACCGGGGAAACGGCAGCTCATCGCGGTGATCGCGATCGGTTCCTGCGCATCCGCCTCCACCTCGGTCAGGCGGCGACGGGTCCGGCGCAGCTCAGTGGTCATCCACCTCAGATTGTCGAGAAGCTTCTCTTCGTTCGCGCTAGCCACGGAAACGTCACCTCCTGAGGTCGGTTGAACTGTGGGCGGTCATCACGTCAGGACCTTCCGAATTCATTGTTGATGATGTCGAAGATGTCTTCGGCGGAGGCGTCGTCGAGGCCGAGTTCACCGTCGTCGGCACCGCTTCCGCCCGCCGCGTTCTCGGTTTCGTTCCATGTCCGCAGCAGCGCTTCGAGCCGCGCCGTCACCCGCTCGCGTTCCGTCGCGTCGTCGGAGACGCCCGAGAGGACGAATTCCAGCTTGTCAATTTCGGCGAGGACGGGGAGTTGCTGAGTGGTGTCCTCGCCGAGGAGGTCGGCGCGCAGCACACCGGCGAGCACGCTGGGCGTCGGGTGGTCGAAGACCAGGGTGGCGGTGAGCCCCAGACCGGTGGCCGCGTTCAGCCGGTTGCGGAGTTCGACGGCGGTGAGCGAGTCGAAGCCCAGCTCCTTGAAGGCCCGGCCCGCCTCGACGGCCGTGGTGTCGTCGTGTCCGAGGACGGCGGCGACCTCCGTACGGACGAGGTCGAGCAGAACGCGCTCGGCCTCGGGCCCGGTGAGCCCGGCAAGCCGCTGCCGCAGGGCCTCCGCCGGTGCCTCGGCGCCGCCGTCGCCCGCGCTCTCCGCCGGGTCCGCGGCGAGGGCGCGGACGACCTCGGGCAGATCGGCGATGAGCGGACGGGGCCGGGCCACGGTGAAGGCCGGGGCGAAGCGGCCCCAGTCGACGTCGGCGACGGCGACGGCGGTGTCGTTCCGGTCCAGCGCCTGCTGGAGGGCGGCGATGGCGGAGTGCGGGGCCATCACCGGCAGTCCGCGGCGGCGCAGTTCCCCGGCCGCCTCGTCGTCGGCGACGAGTCCGCCGTCCGCCCACGGGCCCCAGGCCACGGAGGTGGCGGCGGCGCCCCGGGCGCGGCGCTGTTCGGCCAGCGCGTCGAGGTAGGCGTTGCCCGCCGCGTAGGCGGCCTGGCCGCCGCTGCCCCACACCCCGGCGATCGAGGAGAAGAGCACGAAGGCGTCCAGTTCGGTGTCGCCGAGAGCTGCGTCCAGATGGGCCGCGCCCGCGACCTTCGCGGCGACCACATCGGCCATATCGGCCGGGGTGGTCTCGGCGAGCGGTGCGAACTGCCCGGCGCCCGCCGTGTGCACCACGGCGGTCAGCGGGTGGTCCGGGTGCTCGTCGCGGACCCGGTCCAGCAGCCCGTCGAGCGCCTCCCGGTCCGTGACATCGCAGGCGGCGACGGTCACCCGGGCGCCCGACTCCGTCAGCTCGTCGCGCAGCTCGGCCGCGCCGGGGGCGTCGATGCCCCGGCGACTGGTGAGCACCACATGCTCGGCACCGTTGCCCGCGAGCCAGCGGGCCACATGGGCGCCCAGCGCCCCGGTGCCGCCGGTGACCAGGACCGTGCCCCGGGGCCGCCACGGCGTCCCGGCGGCCGGGGCGCGCCCGGCGTGGGCGAGGCGGCGGGCCAGGACCCCGGCCGTACGGATCGCCAGCTGGTCCTCGTGGTCGTCGGCGTGGCCGCCGAGCACACCGGCCAGCCGGTCGGCGGCCCGTTCGTCCAGCGTGGCGGCCGGTTCGTGCACCGTGGCGGGCAGGTCGATCAGCCCGCCCCAGCGCTCCGGGTGCTCCAGCGCGACCACCCGGCCCAGCCCCCAGATCTGCGCCTGCGCCACACTGTCCAGCGGCTCCGAGGCGGCGGTGGCGACGGCGCCGGTGGTGACGCACCACAGCGGCGCGTCCAGGCCCGCGTCGCCGAGCGCCCGCACCAGCACTCCGGTGCGCAGCAGCCCGGTGGCCACGGCGGGGTGGTCGGGGTGCGGACGCGTGTCCAGCGCGAGCAGCGACAGCACCCCGGACACCGGCTCATCGGCAGCGGCCCGGCGGATCCGGTCGGCCAGCGCGTCCCGGTCGAGGTCACCGCCGTCGGCCGGGGCCAGGCGCCGGACGTCGGCGCCCCGGTCGGCCAGCGCGTCGGCGATCCGGCGCACGGTCTCGGACCGCCCGGCGGCCGCAGCCGGCTCGACGACCAGCCAGACACCGGGGACGGCGGCGAGCCGCGGCTCCTCCAGCGGCTTCCAGGTGACGCGGTAGCGCCAGCCGTCGAGCGCGGACCGCTCGCGTTCCCGGCGCCGCCACGCGGACAGCTCCGGGAGCAGCGCGCTCAGCGGCTGGTCCACGTCGACGCCCACCGCGTCCGCCAGCGAGGCGAGGTCGTCGCTCTCGACCGCCTCCCAGAACCGGGCGTCGGCGGCGTCGCCAGCCGTGGCCGCCTGGTCGGGCGTGTACCACGAGCCGCCGTCCAGCCAGTAGCGGCGCCGCTGGAAGGCGTACGTGGGCAGCTCGACGCGGTGGGCGCCGGTCCCGGCGAACAGCGCCTCCCAGTCCAGCGCCACGCCCCTCACATGCAGGGTGGCGAGGGCGGCGGTCAGCGTCTCCGCCTCGGGGCGCCCGCCGCGCAGCACGGACACGAAGGCCACATCGGCCCCGGCCTCGGCACCCTCGCCTCCGGCGGTGACACAGTCCTGCGCCATCGCGGACAGCACGCCGTCCGGGCCCAGTTCGACATAGGTGGTGACGCCCTGGGCCTCCAGGGTGCGGACCCCGTCGAGGAAGCGGACCGCGTGGCGGACGTGGCGCACCCAGTAGTCGGCTGCCATGCCCAGCTCGTCGGTGACCAGTTGTCCGGTGACGGTGGAGACGATCGGGATGCGCGGCGCACCGTAGGTCAGCCCCTCGGCGACCTTGCGGAATTCGGTGAGCATCCCGTCCATGTGCGGCGAGTGGAACGCGTGGCTCACGGTGAGCCGCTTGGTCTTACGGCCCTCCGCCTCGAACGACGCCGCGATCCGCGTGGCGGCGTCCTCGTCACCCGCGATGACCACCGACGTGGGCCCGTTGAGCGCGGCGATGCCGACGCCCTCGGTCAGCAGCGGCAGCACCTCGTCCTCCGCCGCCTGCAACGCGATCATCGCGCCGCCGGACGGCAGTTGCTGCATCAGCCGGCCGCGCGCGGCCACCAGCATGGCGGCGTCCTCCAGCGACAGCACCCCGGCCACATGGGCCGCGGCCAGCTCGCCGATGGAGTGCCCGGCCAGCACGTCGGGCCGCAGCCCGGCGGCCTCGGCCAGCCGGAACAGCGCCACCTCGACGGCGAACAGCGCGGGCTGGGTGAACCCGGTGCGGTCCAGCGGCTCCTGCTCGGTGCCGAACAGCACGTCGTACAGGGGTCGTTCGAGGTGCCGGTCCAGTTCGGCGCAGACCGCGTCCAGCGCCTCGGCGAAGACGGGGCTGGCCTCGTACAGCTCACGGCCCATCCCGAGCCGCTGGCTGCCCTGCCCGGTGAAGAGCACGGCGGTGCGGCCCTCCGTGGGCACGCCCCGGACCAGCTGTGCGGCGGACTCGCCGCGCGCGAGCGCGGAGAGGCCCGCGAGCAGCCGGTCCCGGTCCGGGCCGAGGACCACCGCGCGGTGTTCCAGGGCGGACCTGGTGGTGGCCAGCGAGTACGCCACGTCCACGGCGCCGAGCCCGGTGTCGGCCTCGACATGGGCGCGCAGCCGCTCGGCCTGGGCCCGCAGCGCGTCCTCACCCTTGGCCGACAGCGGCCAGGCCACCACATCGGGCCGGACGAGGGGGCGCTCCGGCTCCCCGTCCCCGGCCTGCCCGTCCTCGGCCTGCCCGGGGGCCGCGGCCGGCTCCGGGGCCTGTTCCAGGACCGTATGGGCGTTGGTGCCGCTGAAGCCGAACGACGACACGCCCGCGCGGCGCGGACGGCCGGTCTCCGGCCAGGACCGGGCCTCGGTCAGCAGCTCGATGTCACCCGCCGACCAGTCGACATGTGGCGAGGGCTCGTCCACGTGCAGGGTGCGGGGCAGCACACCGTGGCGCATCGCGAGCACCATCTTGATGATGCCCGCCACACCGGCGGCGGCCTGGGTATGGCCGATGTTGGACTTGACGGCGCCCAGCCACAGCGGCCGCTCCGGGTCCCGCCCCTGGCCATAGGTGGCCAGCAGCGCCTGCGCCTCGATCGGGTCGCCGAGCCGGGTGCCGGTGCCGTGCGCCTCGACCGCGTCCACGTCGGCGGCCGCCAGGCCGGCGCCGGCCAGCGCCTGACGGATGACGCGCTGCTGGGATGGGCCGTTGGGCGCCGTCAACCCATTGGACGCGCCGTCCTGGTTGATGGCGGAGCCGCGGACCAGCCCGAGGACCGGATGGCCGTTGCGCCGCGCGTCCGACAGCCGCTCCACCAGCAGGAGCCCTACGCCCTCGCCCCAGCCTGTGCCGTCCGCACCCGCCGCGAACGCCTTGCACCGGCCGTCGGCAGCCAGTCCGCGCTGCCGGCTGAACTCGATGTACGCACCGGGGGTCGACATGACCGTCACACCGCCCGCGAGCGCGATCGAGCATTCGCCCTGGCGCAGCGCCTGGACCGCCCAGTGCAGCGCCACCAGCGAGGCGGAGCAGGCCGTGTCGACGGTGACCGCCGGGCCCTCCAGACCGAAGGTGTACGCGAGGCGGCCGGACACCACGCTCGCCGCGTTGCCCGTGCCGAGGTAGCCCTCGACATCCTCGGGGACCGTGTGCAGCGAGGCGTGGTAGTCCTGCCCGTTGGTGCCGACGAAGACGCCGGCCGAGGTGCCGCGCAGCGTCGCCGGGTCGATCCCGGCCCGCTCGAACGCCTCCCAGGAGGTCTCCAGCAGCAACCGCTGCTGCGGGTCCATCGCCAGCGCCTCACGGGGTGAAATCCCGAAGAACGCCGCGTCGAAGTGGCCCGCGTCGTAGATGAATGCCCCCTCGCGTGCGTAGAAGGTGCCCCGCTTGTCGGGGTCCGGGTCGTACAGCGCGTCCAGGTCCCAGCCGCGGTCGGCCGGGAACTCCGCGATCGCCTCCCCGCCCGCCATCAGCAGCTCCCACAGATCCTCCGGCGACCGCACCCCGCCGGGGAAGCGGCAGCTCATCGCCACGATCGCGATCGGATCGTCCTCGGTCGCCACCGTCACGCCCGCCGGGCCCGAGGTGTCGACGGAGGTGTCCGCGCCGACCAGTTCGCCCCGCAGATAGCCCGCCAGGGCGGAGGCCGTCGGGTAGTCGAAGACCAGCGTCGCGGGCAGTTGGACACCGGTCGCCGCGTTCAGCCGGTTCCGCAGCTCGACCGCGGTGAGCGAGTCGAAGCCCAGCTCGCTGAACGCCCGATCGGCCCCGATCGACTCCGAACCGTCGTGCCCCAGCACCGCGGCCACTTGGCGGCGCACCAGGTCCAGCAGCAACCGGTCCCGTTCGACCGCGTTCAGCCCGGCGAGCCGCCCCGCCAGCGACGAACCACCGGCCACCGGCCCGTCGGCGGAGTCCTCCGCGACCGCCCGCGCCTCCGGAAGGTCCGCGAACAGGCGACTGGACCGGACAGCGGTGAAATCCGGTGCGAAACGCACCCAGTCGACATCCGCGACGGTGACCGTGGTCTCACCGAGATCCAGCACCCGCCGCAACGCGGCGATCGCCACCTCGGCGTCCATCGGCGGCAGCCCACCGCGGCGCATCCGCTGCTCCAGCGACCCGTCGGCGGCCATACCGACCTCGGCCCACGGACCCCAGGCGATCGACGTGGCGGCAAGCCCGTCGGACCGGCGCCGCTCGGCCAGCGCGTCCAGATAGGCGTTGGCCGCCGCGTAATTGCCCTGGCCCGCGGCGCCGAACGTGCCGCTGATCGAGGAGAACAGCACGAACGCCGACAGGTCCCGATCGCGCGTCAGCTCGTCCAGATGCGCCGCGGCGACCGCCTTGGCACGCAGCACGCTCGTGAAACGCTCCGGGGTGAGCGCGTCCAGCACCCCGTCGTCCAGCACACCCGCCGTGTGGAACACACCCGTCAGCGGCAGCTCGGCGGGCAGGGACGCCAGCAGCTCCGCGAGCGCGTCCCGGTCGGCGACATCACACGCGGCCACCGTCACCCGAGCGCCGGAGGCGGCCAGTTCATCGCGCAGCTCGACCGCGCCCGGGGCGTCGAGGCCACGGCGGCTGGTGAGCACCACATGCCCGGCGCCGTTCGCCACCAGCCAGCGGGCCACCCGCGCGCCCAGCGCACCTGTACCACCCGTCACCAGCACCGAACCGGCACCCGGCGACCACGAGCCGCCGGAGGACGCGGAACCGGAGGCGGAGGCCCGTACGAGGCGGCGTCCGAACACGCCCGACGCACGCACCGCGACCTGGTCCTCACCACCGGCCCCGGCCAGCACACCCGCCAACCGCCCCAACGCCCGATCGTCCACCGACTCCGGCAGATCGACCAGACCACCCCACCGCTCGGCCAGTTCGAGTGCCGCCGTCCGGCCGAGCCCCCACACCTGCGCCTGCACCGGGCTGACCGCACCGTCCGAACGCCCCACCGCCACCGCGCCCCGCGTAACCACCCACAGCGGCGCACCGACGCCCGCATCGCCCAGGGCCTGCGTCAGCGCCACCGTCCGCAGCAGACCATCGCCGTCCGCCAAGGCCAGCAGGGACACCACACCACCGGTCACGACCTCGTCACCGACGGCCGAGGCCAGCCGCGCCACCACCGCGGCACGGTCCTCATCGGCGGCCAGCACGACCTGCCGCACCTCGACACCACGGTCACCCAGCATCCCCACGACACCGGCGACCCATGGGTCCCCGGCCGCCTCAGCCGGTACCACCACCAGCAGGCGGCCGCTCGGCGACGCGGTGAAACGGTCGGTCACCGGCTTCCACGACACCCGATAACGCCAGCCGTCCACCGTCGAACGCTCCGACTGCCGCCGCCGCCACGACGACATCGAGGGCAGCAGGGCTTCCAGCGCGCCGTTGTCCTCGTCGCCGAGGTTCAAGGTCGCCGCGAGCGACTCCAGGTCCTCGCGCTCCACGGCCTCCCAGAAGCGGGCGTCCACCGCGCCCACCGCGCCCGGCGCCGTGGCGTCGGACGCGGCCGTGGCCGTCGTCATGTCCAGCCAGTAGCGCCGACGCTGGAAGGCGTAGGTCGGCAGCTCCACGCGCCGCGCACCGGTCCCGGCGTAGAACGCCTCCCAGTCCAGGGCCACGCCCCGGACCTGCAACGCGGCAAGCGCACCGGTCAGTGTGCCGGCCTCCGAACGCCCCTCGCGCAGGACGGCGACGAAAGCCGCCGCAGGCGCGCCCTCGGTGAGACAGTCCGGCCCCATCGCGGACAGCACACCATCGGGGCCGAGCTCGACGAACGTCGTCACACCCTGGGCTTCCAACGTCCGCACACCGTCGAGGAAGCGGACCGCCTCGCGGACATGACGCACCCAGAAGTCGGCGGTGGTGATCTCCTCGGCGGACACCACGGCACCGGTCAGGTTGGACACGATCGGGATGCGCGGGGCGCCGTACGTGAGCCCCTCGGCCACCTCACGGAACGCCTCCAGCATCCCGTCCATCCGCGGCGAATGGAACGCATGGCTCACCGTCAGCCGCTTGGCCTTCCGACCCTGCGCCTCGAAGAACGCCGCGATCTCCAGCGCCACGTCCTCATCACCCGCGATCACCACCGACGTCGGCCCGTTCAGCGCGGCAATGCTCACACGCTCGGTCAGCAGCGGCACCACCTCGTCCTCCGACGCCTGCACCGCCACCATCGCACCACCCGACGGCAACTCCTGCATCAACCGACCACGCGCCGCCACCAACACCGCAGCATCCGCCAACGACAACACACCCGCCACATGGGCCGCCGCCAGCTCACCGATCGAATGACCGGACAGGAAGTCCGCCCGCAGCCCCCACGCCTCCACCAACCGGAACAACGCCACCTCGACCGCGAACAACGCGGGCTGAGTGAACCCCGTCCGATCCAGAACCGCCGCGTCATCCCCGAACAGCACCGTCTTCAACGGCCGTTCCAGATGCGCGTCCAGCTCCGCACACACCTCATCCAACGCATCCGCGAACACCGGATACGCCTCGTACAACTCACGCCCCATCCCCAACCGCTGACTCCCCTGCCCCGTGAACAGGAACGCCACCTTCCCGGCCACCGGTGAGCCCTGGACCACGCCCGGCACCGTCTCACCGGAGGCCAGGGCCTCAAGCCGGGTCAGGAAGCCCTCACGGCCATCGGCCACCAGCACCGCGCGATCGTGGAACGCGGTGCGCCCGGCGGCCAGGGTGTAACCGATCCCGGCCAGATCCGCCTCCTCATCGGCGGAACGCAACCGGTCGAGCAGACGACGGGCCTGCTCGCCCAGCGCCTCCCGCCCCACGGCCGACAGCGGCCACGGCAGCACCGGCGGCGCGGCGGACGGACGCGCCGCCGCGCCCTCACCGTCCTCGGCGACCGGCGGCTGCTCGATGATGGTGTGGGCGTTGGTGCCGCTGATGCCGAACGAGGAGATACCGGCCCGGCGCGGGCGCCCGGTCTCGGGCCACGCCATCTGCTCCGTCAGCAGCGAGACCGCACCATCCGCCCACTCCACGTTCGGCGACGGCTCGTCGACATGCAACGTCCGCGGCAGCACACCATGCCGCATCGCCAGCACCATCTTGATGATGCCCGCGACACCGGCCGCCGCCTGCGTGTGCCCGATGTTGGACTTGATCGAGCCCAGCCACAACGGTCGGCCCTCGGGCCGTTCCTGACCGTACGTGGTCAGCAGCGCCTGCGCCTCGATCGGATCACCCAGCGTCGTACCCGTACCGTGCGCCTCGACGACATCCACCTCGGACGGCGACAGCCGCGCGTTGGCCAGCGCCTGCCGGATGACGCGCTGCTGCGACGGGCCGTTCGGCGCCGTCAGACCGTTCGACGCACCGTCCTGGTTGACCGCCGAGCCCCGCACGACCGCCAGCACCGGGTGGCCATTGCGCCGGGCGTCCGACAGCCGCTCCACCAGCAGCATGCCCACGCCCTCGCCCCAGGCCGTACCGTCCGCGGCCGCCGCGAACGGCTTGCACCGGCCATCCCTGGCCAGGCCCCGCTGACGGCTGAAGTCCACGAACGTCTCCGGCGTGGCCATCACCACCACACCACCGGCCAGCGCCATCGTGCACTCGCCCGAGCGCAGCGCCTGCACCGCCCAGTGCAGCGCCACCAGCGACGACGAGCACGCCGTGTCGATCGTGACCGCCGGGCCCTCCAGGCCGAAGGTGTACGCCACCCGCCCGGAAGCGACACTGCCCGCGTTACCGGTGCCCATATAGCCTTCGACGCCCTCGGGCACACTCGCCACACCCGTGAGGTAGTCGTGATATGTGACGCCCGCGAAGACGCCGGTCCGGCTGCCCCGCACGGTCGACGGGTCGATACCCGCCCGCTCGAACGCCTCCCACGACGTCTCCAGCAGCAACCGCTGCTGCGGATCCATGGCGAGGGCCTCACGCGGCGAGATCCCGAAGAAGTCCGGATCGAAATCCGCCATGTCGTGCAGGAAGCCGCCCTCACGCGTGTACGAGGTACCCGCGTGGTCGGGGTCCGGGTGATACAGACCATCGAGATCCCAGCCACGGTCCACCGGGAATTCGGAGATGCCGTCGCCGCCCGTGGCGACCAGCTCCCACAGCTCCTCGGGAGTACCCACCCCGCCGGGGAAGCGGCAGCTCATCCCGACGATGACGATCGGGTCGTCGTCGACCGCCGGAACGGTTTCCACCCGCGCGGGAACGATGGGCGCCGTGGCCTCCTCGGCACCCACCAGCTCCGTACGCAGATGGCCGGCCAGCGCCGTCGGCGTCGGATAGTCGAAGACAAGCGTGGCCGGGAGGCGCAGTCCGGTGACCCTCTTGAGGTCGTTGCGCAGCTCGACGGCGGTGAGCGAGTCGAAGCCCAGCTCCTTGAACGCCCGCCCGGCCTCCACCGCCTCCGGGTCCGCGTAACCCAGCACCGCGGCGACCCGCCCGCACACCAGCTCCAGCAGCTCACGGTCCTGCTCGGGCCGGGCGAGCCCGGCCAGACGCTGGCCGAGCGTGGAGCCATCGGCGGCAGCGGCCGTGACGGCGGCCCGCCGGACCGGAGCCCGCACCAGACCCCGGAACAAGGACGGGACGACACCGGTCGCCGTCGCTTCGGTGCGCAGCCCGGCATAGTCGAGCCGCATCGGGAACAGCACCGCCGCGCCGTCGGCCTGGGCCGCGTCGAAGAGCGCGAGCCCCTCATCGGCGGCGATCGGGGCGACCCCACCGCGTGCGATACGCCGCAGGTCGACATCGTCCAGCCCACTGCCCATGCCCGCACCGGCCCACAGCCCCCAGGCCAGCGCGGTGGCCGGAAGCCCCTGCGCCACACGCCGCTGGGCGAGCCCCTCCAGGAAGGAGTTCGCCGCGGCGTAACTCGCCTGCCCCGGCGCACCGAACACCGCCGCCGCACCGGAGAACAGCACGAACGCCGACAGGTCACAGTCCCGCGTCAGCTCATGCAGATTCAGCGCCGCGTCAACCTTCGGACGCAACACCCGCGCCACCCGCTCAGCCGTCAGCGAGCCGAGAATCCCATCGTCCAGAACACCCGCCGTATGCACCACAGCACTCAGCGGATGCTCCGTCGGAATGGCCGCCAGCGTCGCGGCCAACGCCTCCCGGTCGGCCACATCGCACGCCGCCCACATCACCGTGGCACCGGCCGCCGTCAGATCGGCCCGCAGTTCCTCGGCGCCGTCTGCGTCGGCACCGCGACGGCTCACCAGCAGCAGATGCCGCACACCGTGGGCGGAGACCAGATGGCGGGCGAAGATGCCGCCCAGAGTCCCCGAGGCGCCGGTGACCAGCACCGTGCCGCGCTCATCGAAGGACGGAGCGGTGCCGGCCTCGTCGGTGACCGGCGTCCGGGCCAGCCGTGGCGCCAGCACCACCCCCGCCCGCAGCGCCAGCTCCCCCTCGTCCACGCCCAGCGCGGACGGCACCGAACCGTACGAACCCTCCTCACCGTCCACATCCAGCAACACCAGACGGCCAGGGTTCTCCGACTGCGCGGAACGGAACAGACCACGCACGGCGACATACGGCAGATCCGCCACGCCCGCTCCCGGCTCGGTCTCCACCGCGCCCCGGGTCAGCAACACCAGCCGCGACCCGGCGAACCGCTCATCGGCCAGCCACGACTGAAGCAGGACGAGCATGGACTGTGTGGCCTCGTGCACGGCCGACGCGTCGTCGCCGGTGCCACCGAAGCCACCGGTGCCGTCAGGGGCGCCGGCGCCGTTGATGACCACGGTGTCGGGTACGTGCGCCCCGGCCTCGACGGCCGTCCGCAGCACCGACAGATCTCGGTACGCGGCAAGCCGGATCCCGGGCCCGAACGCGCCTTCCAGCGCGGCCAGTTCCCCGGAATCCGCACCGAGCACCGCCCACTCGCCCGTGGCCGCCCCCGTCGCGGGCGCCGGAACCGCGGTCCACTCCAGCCGGAACAGCGACTCGTGCCGCGCGCCGCGCGCCGCGTGCACCTGGTCGGCCAAAGCCGCCCGCAGGGCCACGGACTCGACCGTGACCACAGTGCGCCCCGTACCGTCGGCCGCCACCAGCGACACCGTGTCCGGCGAGCGCCCGGTCAGCCGCACCCGAAGCGCATCGGCCCCGGCCGCGTGCAACTGGACGCCATTCCACGCGAACGGAAGCGGCGCACCCTCCACCGGCTCCGCATCGCGGTTGGTGCGGTCGAGCCCCAGGGAATGCAGCGCCGCGTCCAGCAGCGCCGGATGCAGCCCGAACCGCTCGGCCTCAGCCCCCGGTTCCGGCGATACTCCCTCGGGGAAGCCCACCTCGGCGTAGAGGTCCCCGCCCAACCGCCAGGCCCTCCTGAGCCCCCGGAACACCGGCCCATAGCCGAGGCCCGCCCCGGCCAGCCCCTCGTACAGCCCGTCGACCGCGATCGGCGCCGCGCCCCGCGGCGGCCACACGGTGAGCTCCTCCGGCGCGGTGTCCCGGACACCGACCACGAGCACACCGCTGGCGTGCCGCGTCCACGGCTCGGTCTCAAGCGCGTCCTGCCGACGCGAATGCACGCTGAAGGAACGGCTGCCGGACCCATCCGGCCCGTCCACGACGAGTTGCACCCGCACCCCGGTGTGCTCCGGCAGCACAAGCGGGGCCTCCAGGGTCAGTTCGTCCACCCGCTCACAGCCCACCTGGGCACCAGCGGCGCTCGCCAGCTCCACAAAGGCCGTACCCGGCAGCAGCACGGTGTCCATGACCATGTGATCCGCCAGCCACGGATGGGTGCGGGTGGACAGCACACCGGTGAGCAGAAGGCCGTCATCGTCCGCGAGCGCGACGGCGGCACTGAGAAGCGGATGCTCGATGTCGCCCAGACCGACCGACGCGAGGTCGCCCACCGCGAGGGTGGCGGCGCTGGGCCAGTAACGCTGCCGGCGGAAGGGATAGGTCGGCAACACAGCCAGTTCGGCGGGCTCCACGCGGGCCGCACCGGCCCCGGCGAAAGCGGCCGCCCAGTCCGGCGTCGCCCCACGGACGTGTGCCCGCGCGACGGCCGACAGCAGCGCCTCGGCCTCGGGC
>NZ_JANIIC010000106.1 GCF_024519315.1 Streptomyces malaysiensis subsp. samsunensis
CACCAAGGTCCGGCCCGGCAACCCGTATCTCAAGGGCGCCCTCGGCCTCGCGGCGTTCGGCGCGGTCAGAACCAAGGACACCTACCTGCAAGCCCGCTACAAGCGGCTGACCGCACGCCGCGGCCCGCTCAGGGCACTGGTCGCCGTCGAACACTCGATCACCACCGCGATCTGGCACATGCTCACCGACAACGTCGCCTATCAGGAACTCGGCAGCGCCTACTTCACCCAACGCGACCCGGAACGAGCCACCCGCCGGGCCATCAACCAACTGAACCAGCTCGGCTACACCGTCACCCTCAACCCGAGGGAGAACGCTGCCTGACCGACAGGGCCAGACACCCGGCGGCCCATCGCGACCACCGGGCACCCAGCCCTGCCCACACCCACCCTGAACAGGTCCTATTCACGCGTCAGAGCCATTCCCATGCCTCCGCTGAGCAATCCCTACCAGAAACGGCGGGGCACCCGCGCCCCGTCCGCCGCGACGCAACACGTCGCGGCGGACGGGGACGGCATTGGAAACGCGGAGCGGTGCCCAGGCGTTGAAGAATCCGGAGCAGCTCAGGAGCTGTCAGCCGACCGGCGGGTGTCCCCTCCTCGCCCGCGGATCTTCACACCCGACTCCCACACGAGTTTGTGTACGAAGCCGTAGGAGCGACCGCATTCATTAGCCAGAGCACGCATGCTCATGCCGCCCTCGTATTTCTTCCCGAGCTGCGCCGCAAGTCGGTCGCGGCGTGGCCCAGCGATCAGAAGACTGCCAGTTTCAGGTACCTCGATCTGCTCCTCGCGGCAGACGGGATCGCTGACCCGAAGTCCTGGATCATTCGCGTCATCGTTCGCGTTATCACCGGTGATGGTCACTGTTCCTCCGAAATGCTGCATGGCAGACAGTCATAGAACCGGTGTCTAATGGGAATTCCCGCAGGCATGTGAAAGGTCAAGAAGCCTCGGCAGATGGTCGGACGCCTTCTCCGTAACGTCATCCTTGGGCGACCAGCACCTTCGGATACGCCGCTTTGCTGCGTCGCCGACGAGAATGTGGTCCAGGGTCTGGGGGCCAGCCTCGCCCAGCTCGGTAAACCCGACGGCACGTCGGCCTACCTGCGACTATCGACGAAGCCGGTCGACCAGTCCGTGGCCTCCATACCTGCCGACGCCGCAGCCAGGGAACGCCGGCGGCGCCAGGTTGTGGCGGGCGCCTACCCGCTGCGCCACCACACCGGGGCACAGGTGACCATCGCGGCCATGGGCGCCATCGTGCCGGAGGCACTCGCGGCCGCCGACCGGCTCGCGGCTGCGGGCACGATCGCGGATGTCGTCTGCGTGACGAGCCCCGACCTGCTCTACCGGGCCGTGCGGGCGCGGCAGGGCCGCGAAGAGGCGCAGTCGTGGATCCTGGACCAGGTGTTCCCTGCCGACCGCGCGACGCCGCTCGTCACCGTCCTGGATGGCCACCCGCACACGCTGTCCTTCCTGGCCACGATCAACCGCGTTCGTACCACCGCCCTCGGAGTCACCCGCTTCGGCCAGTCCGGCTCGCTCGACGAGGTCTACCGCTACCACGGCATCGACACCGACAGCATCATCCGCGCCGCCCTCGACCTCGCCGACTGACGACTGGAGCACCACACCGATGAGTGTGCGGTGGGTCGGCCGTTGCGTCTTGCCGGGTTGGACTGGCCGGATGAACCTGTGGGTCTGGCTGGCGAGCCAGATGGGGACGTCGTTGTTCATGTCGCGTGCAACGCGTTGCTGACAGCGGCGGACCTCGGCGACTTGGGCGCCCACTTCGACACATCCACCCCAGAGTGGGAGGGTGCCGCTCCGACCGTGTTGCTGGCCGAGACGGCCCGGCTGGTCAGGGACTCCGGGTTCGCGATCGGCAATGTGTCGGTTCAGCTGATCGGCGAGCGCCCCAAACTGGGCCCTCACCGGGCGGAAGCCCAGAAGGTCCTCGCGGCCGCGCTTGGTGCCCCGGTGTTCCTCGGCGCGGCCACTCCCGAAGGACTGGGCTGGAGTGGATGCCCAGGGTGCGGGCGAGGATCGCGGCGGGGATCTCGGTGGCGAGCTGGAAGAGCGCGGTGCTGCGAGCCTGGTTGGGACGAATCCTGAGCTGGTTCAGCCGCTGTGTCAGCTGTGCAGTGCTGATCGGGCGTCCCGGCTGGCCTCCGGGGAAGAGCCAGGGAGACGGCGCCAGGGGCACCGATGATCGCGTGGCCCTTGCGGTTCGCGGCGACGACGCGGGCCAGTTCGGCGACGGGTTCGGGCAGTTGGACGGGGGCATCGCCGAGGTGGAGGCGTACTTCCTGAGCGCTGACCTCAATGTCCTCGGTGGTCAACCGGTGGATTGCCGACGGCCCTTGGGCATAGAGGAGGAGAAGCAGCCCGGCGAGGCGGTCTTCGGGCTTGCGGGTGTCGTCATGCAGGAGCCGACGGGCGACGTGCCAGCGATGTTCGTCATCGAGTGGCTGGGTGGGGCCGTTCCAGCGGATGGCGGGGACGTGGACGGTGGTGAGCTTGTTGGTGCGGGCCCAACGACTTGCTCAGCCACCGCCTGGCAGTGATGGGGTGCTCGGTGGTGGCGATGTTGTGCCGGAGGGCTTCGAGGCCAGGGTGGAGGGCATCGGACGGGGGTCCCAGCAGTTCGCCCAGGCGCCAGTTGATGAGACAGCGGGCGCACTGGCCTGGGTGCAGGTAGTCGGGATCGCTGCAGGTGGGACAGGTGTGCCAGACCTCTGGGGCGGTGCAGTTAACGCAAAGGGGCTGGTCGAGCGTGCCGGAGACGACCACTGTGACGTCTCCGCAGACCGAGCACAGGGCTGAGCG
Source organism: Streptomyces malaysiensis subsp. samsunensis (assembly GCF_024519315.1). GTDB lineage: Bacteria > Actinomycetota > Actinomycetes > Streptomycetales > Streptomycetaceae > Streptomyces > Streptomyces malaysiensis. The sequence continues at coordinate 2,833 of NZ_JANIIC010000106.1, forward strand.
GCGCTGACAGGCCGGGCACCACGGTCGGCCCGTGGTGCGGGAAGTGCCGACCGTGTCGCAACCCGGCGCGTGTTTCCACAGGCGGCGCAGGGCGCGGGCCGCGGTCCGCAGTTCCCGCAGTACCAGTTCTGGCCGCGGCGCTGGAGAGTCCGCATCTGCCTGCCGCACTCGGCGCAACACGGCGGCGAGATGACCTGGGCTCCAGCCTCACGCAAGGCGATGAGCAGGTCACCGGCGGCCACGGGCACCGACTCCAGGCGGACGGTTCCGCTGGCGGTGGTGCGCTGTCCCATGCCGTCCCAGTCGTCGACGACGGTGAGGCCGGGCGCGTCGCGCGGGACGTACGGCCCACGTGCAGGGTGTCGTCCCTCTCGGCGTCATCCGCGATGACGTGCGCGACGCTCATCCGGCGGCCGCCAGCAGCGTCGTCCGCCCGCCCAGCGCGGCCGAGAACTGGTCGGTGACCTGCGCCAGAGCCTCGGCCGATCCCGGCGCGACGGTCAGCGTGCCGTCCTCGCCTACCGTGATGTCCTTGTCGAGCGTGAACCGGCCCGGCGTGATGTGTGCAGGGCCCATGGAGGCCAGCACCGGGCGCAGGGCGTAGTCGATGGCCAGCACATGGGCGGTGGAGCCCCCGGTGGCCAGCGGCAGGACCGTCTTGCCCGCCAGGGCGTACTGCGGGAGCAGGTCGAGCAGGGACTTCAGCAGTCCGGAGTAGGCGGCCTTGTAGACGGGGGTACCGATCACCACGCCGTCCGCCTGCTCGAACAGGGCGGTGGCCCGGACGATCGCCGGGTGAGCGAAGTCTGCCCCGAGCAGCGCCTCGGCAGGCAGGGTACGAACGTCCAGCGCAGTCACCTCGTGCCCCTGCGCGATGAGCCGCTCGTCCAGGTGGCGCAGCAGCCGAGCGGTGCGGGAGGTGGCGGAGGTGCTTCCGGAGACGGACAGGACAGCGGCCATGGGAGGACCTTTCGGTTCGTCGTTTCGTGTGCGGGCCGCGGTCAGGCGTGGGCGGCGGCGGGCTCTGACGCGGCTTCCTGTGCCTCCAGTTCGCGCACCAGGGGCAGCACCCGCTTACCGATGTCGACCTCCAGGTAGTGCAGGAAGCCGAGGAGGAAGAGGTCGACGCCGAGCCGCTTGTAGGCGACGTCCGCTCGGTGATCTGCTCAGGGGTGCCGATCAGACCCTGCGGAAGCCGTCGCGTGCAGCCGGTCGGTGAGGATTCTCGAACATCAGCTCGACTGGAAGGAGTGACCCCGTCGGCGCCATTCCTCCGCGGGCAGTTCGTACGAACGGACCCGGTCCGTGTGGTCGTGAGTGATCGTCGTGATGAGCAACTCGTCGGCGCACGTCGCCTCCTGGAGTTGTTCCAGCTGGTCGGCCACCCGGCCCGGTGAGCCGACGAACTGGGTGTCGAGGCGGTCCTGGACGAGGGCGCGGTCCTCGTCGGTCCATGGGTGGGCACGCGCTTCCTCCGGCGTCGGGTACTCGATGGCGCCCTCGGCGGTGCGGATGCTGCGAACCCACGGGCCATAGCCGGTGGCGAGTGCGCGGGCGGTGTCGTCGCTCTCGGCGACGACGACATCCGCCGAGACGCTGACGTACGGCTTGTCGAGGAACTCGGAAGGCTGGAAGAAGGACCGGTAACCGTCCACCGCCTCCAGGACCGTGGCCGGGCTGACGTGGTAGTTCGCCGCGAACCGCAGACCATTGTGGCCCGCGACAGCGGCGCTCTGACCACCGCTGCTGCCCAGGATCCACACCTCCACCTCGGCGCCCTCCCCCGGCACGACGTGCGCCTCGACGCCCTCCGGGGAGCGGTAGGCGCCGGCGAGCAGGGCGAGGATGTCGTCGATCTGCTCCGCGTAGTCCTGTGACTCGGCGCCCGGCAGTAGAAGCAGCCTCCGCTGCAGCGCGATGCGGGGTGACCCGAGCAGATGCTCGAAGGAGAAGCGGGGCGGGATCAACAGGCCGTTCGGGGTGCGGCCGTCGACGACCGGGGTCGCCGTCGGCAACGGTGCGGCCGGCTGTCCCGGCGGGCGGCCGCCCGAGCGGCCCAGGCCCAGATCGAAGCGGCCCGGGTGCAGCGCGTCGAGCAGGCCGAACTCCTCCACCGTGGACAGCGCCGTGCGGTGCCCGAGCTGCACGGCCCCGGAACCGAGCCGGATGGTGGAGGTGGCGGATGCGGTCAGGGCCAGGACGACCGCGGGGGACGTGCCGGCCACGCCCGGATTGAGGTGGTGCTCGGCGAACCAGTAGCGGGCATATCCGAAGCGCTCGGCCTGCTGTGCGAGGTCGATGGAGTTGCGCAGGGCATCGGCTGCCGTCGAGCCGGAAGGGATCGGGACCAGGTCGAGAACGCCGAGGGCAATATCAGACATGGACGGACTCCTGGGTGAGCGGTGGCGCCGGAAGCACGGGTCCCCATACGAACGGGGGGTCCGGGATCTCGCGGCGCAGCACGGGGGCGACCTCGGACTGGAACAGCTCGAGGGAGGCACGGTGCTGGGACTCCGTCAGCCCGCTCGCGTCGGCGTGCAGGTGGAGCACGGTGTGACCGAACTGTTCGTGGTAGCGGTGCACCTTGTCGATGACCTGCTGCGGGCTGCCGATCAGCGCGGAGCTGCGCTCGACGAAGTCCTCCAGCGTCTCGAAGACGACCGGCAGGCCCGCCCTCTTGAAGAAGGCCAGGTTGGACTCGAAGATCGGCCGGTATGCGGCGAGGCCCTGCTGGGAGGTGGGCGCGACGTGGATGCCCGCCGTGCCCGCGCCGACGGCGATCTGCGCCGGGTCGTGGCCGTAGTGTGCCCAGCGCTCGCGATAGTGGCGGATCAGCTCGGCGTACGGCTCGATGGGGTGGGTGACGTTCGCCGAGAACAGCGGGTCGCCGTAGCGGGCGGCCAGGTCGACCGACTCCTTGCTGGTCGCGCTGCCGTGCCAGACCCGGACCGGCCGCTGATACGGCCGCGGCCACACCTCGGCGTCCGTCAGCGGGGGACGGAAGCGGGTGTCGGCGGTGACCTTGTCCTGGCGCCAGATCTTCCGGAAGACCTCGTAACTCTCGGCGTTGCGGTCCCACTGGTCCTCGGGCGTGACCTGGAACAGGTCGCGCTGAGCGGCACCGTTGCCCTTGCCGATGATCAGGTCGAGGCGTCCGTTGGACAGGTGGTCGAGGGTGGCGTAGTCCTCGTATGCCCGGACCGGGTCCAGCAGGCTGAGCGTCGTGACGGCCGTGAACAGGCGGATCCGCTTCGTCAGGGCGGCCACATGGCTGAGTACGACGGTCGGTGAGGAGGAGATGAACGGCCGCTCGTGGCGCTCCCCCACGCCGAAGCCGTCGAAGCCCAGCTCCTCGGCGAGCAGGGCGTTGTCGAGGACCTCGCGGAAGCGGTCGTGGGTCGGCTTCTGTACCCCGGTGATGGGATCCGGGCGGTGGACGATAAGGGTGATCGCGAGGAACTTCACGACGCGGCCCGGTCGTCGGCGGCGTCGGGGTGCTCGAGGCCGAGGTGGTGGCGGAGGGTCGAGCCCTCGTAGTCGGTGCGGAAGACGCCCTGTTCCTGGAGGAGCGGTACGACCTTGTCGGCGAAGTCGTCGAGGCCGGTCGGGGTGATGTGTGGGACGAGGATGAAGCCGTCGCTGGCGTCGGCCTGGACGTAGTCGTTGATGGTCTTGGCGATGGTCGTCGGGGAGCCGACGAAGGTCTGCCGGTTGCCGGTGTTGATGACCAGGTCGCGGATGGACCAGTTGTTGGCGGCGGCCAGCTCGCGCCACTCGCGGGCGGTGGCCAGCGGGTCGCGGTACATGCGGACCTGGGCCCGGCCCTTGGAGATGTGGTCGGCGCTGACGTCCGGGTCGATGTCGGGCAGCGGGCCCTCGGGGTCATAGGAGGACAGGTCCCGGTTCCAGACGAACTCCAGGTGCTTGAGGGCGGTGGCCCCGCTGACCTGCTGCCGGCGCACCTCCCTGGCCAGGTCCTCCGCCTCGGCGTCGGTGTCGGCGAGCGCGAAGGAGGCGGCGGGCAGGATCAGCAACTGGTCGGAGCGGCGGCCGTACTTGGCGAGGCGGTTCTTGACGTCCGCGTAGAAGGCCTGGCCCTCCTTGAGGGCGGCGTACCGGCTGAAGATCGCGTCGGCGGACGAGGCGGCGAACTCACGGCCCTCCTCCGAGTCGCCGGCCTGGAAGACGACGGGACGTCCCTGCGGTGAGCGCGGGACGTTGAACTGGCCGTGGATGTCGAAGTGCTGCCCGCTGTGGACGAAGGATCCGGCCTTCGCGTCCCTCAGGAAGACACCCCTGGCCGGGTCGGCGAGGATCTCGTCGCCGTGCCAGGAGTCGAAGAGCTCGTTCGCGGTGGCCAGGAACTCCTTGGCGCGGGAGTAGCGCTCCTCCTGGGGCAGGAAGCCGCCGCGGCGGAAGTTCTCGCCGGTGAAGGCGTCCCAGGAGGTGACCACGTTCCAGGCGGAGCGGCCGCCGGAGAGATGGTCAAGGCTGGCGAACTGGCGGGCCACCTCATACGGCTCGTTGAAGGTGGAGTTGATGGTGCCGGTCAGGCCCAGGTGTTCGGTGACGGCGGCAAGCGCGGCGAGGACGGTGAAGGTGTCGGGGCGGCCGACCACGTCCAAGTCGTAGATCTTGCCGCCCTGTTCGCGCAGTCTGAGGCCCTCGGCGAGGAACAGGAAGTCGAACTTGGCGCGTTCGGCGGTGCGCGCGAAGTGGGCGAAGGAGCTGAACTCGATGTGGCTGCCGGCCTTGGGGTCGCTCCACACGGTGGTGTTGTTGACGCCCGGGAAGTGCGCGGCCAGATGGATCTGCTTCAGCGGCTTGCTGGTCATGTCGGTGTGGGTCCTTCCGGCTCAGGCGGTCGCTGCGGCGTAGCGGTTGGCGGGGCGGGGCAGGCCCAGCAGGCCGCGGAGGGTGTCGGCTTCGTAGGCGGTGCGGAAGACGCCCCGGCGCTGGAGTTCGGGGACGAGGCCCCGGGTGATGGCCGGCAGGTCGTGTCCGGCGACGGCGGGCCGCAGCCGGAAGCCGCTCAGCCCCTCCGCCGCCAACTCCTGGAGCACATCGGCGAGTTGTGCGGGCGTTCCGGTGAAGATCCGGGCGTCGCTGGTATACGGCTCTCCCGCGAGCGCGTCGAGGCGTGCGCGCCGGTCCTCCGCGGCGGCCTGGTCGTCGTCCAGGAAGACCACCAAGTCGCCGAAGACATACGGGAGTTCGCCTGTGCGTCCGGCCGTCTCCCGCTCGGCACGGATCTCGGCGACGATCGCGCGGGCCTGCTCGGCGTCGTGCGGGGTGACGTAGCCGACGTCCGCCTGGCGGGCCACGAGCCGGTACGGGACGGTCTGGTGGGCGAGGGCGGTGACCAGCGGCTGGCCCTGCGGCGGGCGCGGGGTGATGGACGGGCCCTTGACGCTGAAGTGCCGGCCCTCGAAGTCGATGTAGTGCAGCTTGTCCCGGTCGACGAAGCGGCCGGTGGCCACGTCCCGGATCTCGGCGTCGTCCTCCCAGCTGTCCCACAGCCGACGCACGACCTCGACGTAGTCGGCGGCCTCGTCGAACAGATCGGTGACACGCTCCTGTCCGGCCGGGGTCCGCAGTTCGTCCAGGTTGATCGGCGGGAAGGTACGGCGGCCGAAGTGGTCGGCCTCGTGCGGGCGGGCGCTGATCTGGACGCGCAGGCCGGCTCGGCCGTTGCTGACGTAGTCGAGGGTGGCAATCGCCTTGGAGATGTGGAACGGCTCCGTGTGGGTGGCGATCACGGTCGGCACCAGGCCGATGTGCCGGGTGAGCGGCGCGACGCGGGAGGCGGTCAGGACGGCGTCGAGTCGGCCGCGGACCTGGTCCGTACGGCCGTCCAACTCGCCGTGGTGCGAGGACTGCAGGCCGAGGCCGTCCTCGAAGGTGACGAAGTCGAGCAGGCCGCGCTCGGCCTCGGCAACCAGATCGGCCCAGTAGCCGGCGGTGAACAGCTCCCGGGGACGGGCGACCGGCTCGCGCCAGGAGGCGGGGTGCCAGCCGGTGCCCTCAAGGGCGACGGCAAGGCGCAGAGGAAAAGCGGGAGTTGTGGACACGGGGGTGCCTTCCTGGAGGTCCGTACGAGATCGCCGGCCCGCGGGAGTCGGGGCGCACGGCGGCTGGGGAAACGGGGTCAGGAGCTACAGAGGGAGCCGGCCACGCGCTGCAGGTCGATGTGGGGCCGGGAGTGGAGGCGCACGGCACGGAGTACACGTGTCACGTGTCGCACCTCCGTCCGAGTAGGGCAAGCACTCATCGTCGACAAGGACAACGGCACTGCTATGCCGTTTCTTCCCGCGCGGCGGCCCCGGTGTGCCGGACGAGCGAGAAGACGGTACGGCGGCGCAGCGTGAACCCGATCGCCTCGTACAGCCGGATCGCGTTCGCGTTGGTGGCCGCGGCGTGCAGGAAGGGGCGTTCGCCGCGTTCCTTGATCCCGGCGGCGACCGCGCGGACCAGCCGGGTGGCCAGGCCCCGGCCGCGGTGGGCGGGGTCGGTGCACACGGCACTGATCTCCGTCCAGCCGGGCGGGTGCAGCCGCTCGCCGGCCAGGGCGATCAGCCGGCCCTGATGACGGATGCCGAGGTAGGTGCCCAGTTCGACGGTGCGGGGCAGATAGGGGCCCGGCTCGGTGCGGGCGACCAGGTCCAGGATCTCGGGCACGTCGTCGGTCCCGAGCCGTACGGCCTCGGGGTCGGGCTCCGCTCGCAGGGCGGTGTCCACGAGCTGGACGCCGTGCCCCGTGCGCACGACCTCCCAGCCCTCCGCCGCCTCGGTCACGCCCCGCACCGCGGCGGTGCCGCCGGGGCCGACGAGTACGGCGAGGTCGACCCAGGCGCGCGGGTCGTCCTCGTCGGAGAGGGCGTGGAAGGGTGCCACGTCCTGTTGGTAGCGGACGGCGCGCCCGATTCGTTCGGCGAAGTGGATGTGCGGGCCGGTGAGCGCGGCCCAGGCGGGGTTGTCCAGGATGTGCGAGAAGCTGGCGTCGAGGGTGGTGACGGACATGGTGTGGCGGTCTCCGGGGTGCGGCTCGGTGTGTCCGGCGGGCGGGGACTCCATCGCGGGGCGGCGGTGGAGTCCCCGGCACGCGGTGGTCAGGAGTTGTCGAGCGGCAGGCCCCGCGGGTTGACCTCGGACTTGGCGACGGCCTCGTTGGAGAGGTTGTACGCCTTGAGCCACTCGGCGTACTGACCGTTCTTGATCAGGTGGTTGATCGCGTCGGCCAGCGGCTTGGCCAGGCCGCTGTCCTTCTTCGCCGTTGCCGCGATCAGGCCCTGCAGGCTCCCGCCCGCGCCGGAGTAGGTGCCCGCGGTGCGGGTGGCGTTGGGCGTGTTGGCCACCTGACGGTTGTGGTAGGCGAAGCCGGGGTTGGGACCGAAGGAGGCGTCGATCTTGCCGCTGTTCAGGGCGAGGTAGGTGCTGGGGCTGTCCTGGAAGTACTTGACGGTGAGCTTCTTGCCCTCCTTGGCCAGCTTGTCCTTCCACTCCAGGAGGATCTTCTCCTGGTTGGTGCCGGAGCCGACGGCGATCGTCCTGCCGGCGAGGTTCTCGTAGTTGCCGTCGAAGTTCCAGGTGCTCTTCTTCGGCACGATGAAGGCGAGGTTGTCCTGCCGGTAGGAGGCGAACTCGTACTTCTTCTTGCGCTCCTCGGTGTCGGTGACGTTGGAGAAGGCCACGTCGACCTTGCCGCTGTCGATGCCGACGAAGAGGTTCTCCCACGTGGAGTTCTTCACCTCGGGCTTGAGGCCGAGGACGCTGGCGACCAGGCGGCCGAAGTCGGGCTCCGCGCCGGTGAGGGTCTTCTGGTCGCTGCCCACGTAGGCCAGCGGCGGGAAGCCGGCCGGCAGGGCGCCGATGCCGATCTCCAGCTTGCCGCTCTTCTTGACGGCGGCGGGCAGTTCGGCGCTGATGGACTTGACCTCGGAGACCTTGATGGAGGTCTCGGTGGCGGCGCCGTTGGAGACACGTCCGATGACGACCTCGCCGGACTTGGCGCTGTCGGGGGTGGTGGCCGCGTCGCTGTTGCCACCGCAGGCGGCGAGCCCGGTGGCCAGGGAGGCGACGGCGGTCGCCGCGGTGATGCCGCGTATCAGGCTGCGTCGGGTGAAGTGGGTGGGCATGGCCGTTCCTTGTCGCTGAAGGTGATGAGGGTGGCGTGAGGGGGGAGGTCTGAGGGGTGCGGCGGGTCAGAGGACCTTGCTGAGGAAGTCCCTGGTCCGCTCGTACCGGGGGTTGTCGAGGATCTCGGAGGGCGGGCCCTGCTCGACGATCTTGCCGCCGTCGATGAAGACGACCCGGTCGGCGATCTCGCGGGCGAAGCCGATCTCGTGGGTGACGATGACGAGGGTGGTGCCGCTGGTCGCCAGGTCCTTGATGACGGCGAGGACCTCACCGACGAGCTCGGGGTCGAGGGCGGAGGTGGGCTCGTCGAAGAGGATGACACCGGGGCGCAGGGCGAGGGCGCGGGCGATGGCGACGCGCTGCTGCTGGCCGCCGGAGAGCTGGCGCGGGTAGGCGGCGGTCTTGTCGGCGAGGCCGACCCGGTCGAGGAGTTCGCGGGCGAGTTTCTGGGCCTCGGGCTTGCCGAGCTTCCCGGTGGCGACGGGCGCGGCGGCGACGTTGTCCAGCACGGTCAGGTGCGGGAACAGGTTGAAGTTCTGGAAGACGAAGCCGATCCGGCCACGCTGGGTGAGGATGGCCCGCTCGCTGAGCTCCTTCAGCCGGTCGCCGTGCCGCTTCACGCCGATCAGCTCGCCGTTGATACTGACGTAGCCGATCTCGGGCTTCTCCAGGTGGTTGATGACCCGCAGCAGGGTGGACTTGCCGGAGCCGGAGGGGCCCAGGATGACGGTGACCTCGCGGGGGCGGACGGTCAGGTCGACGCCGTCCAGTACCCGGTGGGTGCCGTACCACTTGTGCACGTCGTGCACCTCGACGGTGGCGGCCTCGACGTCCGCCAGGGCTTCGAGCGTCTCGGCGGTCATATGGCGGCCTCCCGGCGGATGCGGGCCCGCAGGTCGGAAAGACCGGTGCGGAGCTTCTGCAGCGGCGTCGGCGGCAGGCTGCGGGTGGCACCGCGGGCGTAGTGCCGCTCGACGTAGAACTGGACGACGGACACGACGCTGGTGAGAATCAGGTACCAGACGGTGACGACCAGCAGCAGCGGCACGATGTCGCCGGGGTAGGTGGAGCCCATGGTCTGCGCGGAGCCGAACAGGTCGAGCAGGGAGACGTAGAAGACCAGCGAGGTGCCCTTGATCAGGCCGATGAGCTGGTTGACGTAGTTCGGGATGATCGAGCGCAACGCCTGCGGGAAGACGATCCTGCGGAACTGGTAGCCCTTCGGCAGGCCGAGCGCGGCGGCCGCCTCGTGCTGGCCCTGGTCGACGGAGAGGATGCCGCCGCGGACCACCTCGGCCGCGTAGGCGGCCTCGTTGAGGCTGAGGCCGATGACGGCGACGACCATGTCGGTGGCGAGTCTCGACTCGTCGAAGGTGAAGAAGGCCGGCCCGAAGGGGATGCCGACGCTCAGCGTCTTGTACAGGGCGCTGAAGTTGTAGAGGAAGATCAGCACCACGATCAGCGGGATGGAGCGCAGCGCCCAGACGTACGTCCAGCTGACCGCGCGCAGCACCGGGCTCTTCGAGAGCCGGGCCAGTGCGAGCACGATGCCGCCGGCGAGGCCCAGCACCGCGCTGTAGGCGGTGACTTCGAGGGTGATCAGCAGGCCGTCGAGGATGGTGGGGCGCAGGAACCAGTAGCTCCAGCGGTCCCACTGGTAGAAGGGGTTGGTGACCAGTCCGTGCACGAACTGGGCGACCAGAACCAGCACGACCGCGGTGACGATCCAGCGGCCGGGGCGGCGCAGCGGCAGAACCCGCTGGGCTGTGAGGGATCTCGACGGTTCGTCGGCGGTCGGCGCCTCGGGGAGGGTGGCGGTGGCGCCAGGGGGTTCACTCATGGTGGGCTCCGGCTGGGTGGGAACACCCCGGAAGCGCGGCGGCATGCGGTGGCGCACACGACGGCGAGGTACCGGGCGGGGAGGGGAAACGGCACACCGCGGGCGCGGTGTTCGTCAGGAAGTGCGGGGGCTGCGGGGAGGTGTCAGCCCCGACAGCGGGCGCGGCCCGGTGCGTTACACAGTGCGCTGTTCACGCGGAGCAGATCGACGGCGCGATCGGCGACAAGTGGGTGCGGGTACGGCTGTACGCAGCCCTGAGGGCGGTGTGCGGCCCTCCTGGGAGCTGCGTACATGGCGTCACCGTCACTGTTCCGGCCCCAGGGGCCTCGCGCTTACCGAAACTTCATCGGTCGGGTCGTCACCTGGGGCACCCCACCGCGGTGGGAGGGTTGCCGGTCAGCAAGCCAGGGCTTGTCGCTGACGCTCATAACCGTCTGGGCGGTAGTTAAGACAACGGTTCGGACATTTGTCAACGCCGGTCCAGCGGGTGGAACGGCCGGCGGGCGGCGTGGGCCGTCCAGTCCCCAGCAACAATGCGAGGGCACGCACACCGGGTCGGGCGTGATCGCCTGTTCCGGGTGCGTGCCCTCGCGGGCGGTCCGATCAGCGGGTCAGGCCGGGACGACCGCGCCGTCGGTGGATGCGCCCGAGGCGATTCCGTACGCCGGCTCCGGCACGGATTCGGGCGTGAGCAGCGCCGAGCGGCGGCCGTCCACGCCCACCGGCACGTCACCGTCGATGGTGATGCGGCGCAGGGTGCGGGTGTGGTCGTCCGAGTCGTCCACGCCGTAGTGCTGGGTGGCGCGGTTGTCCCAAAGCGCGACGTCCCCGACGCGCCACTGCCAGCGGACCGTGTTCTCCGGGCGTTCGATGTGCGACTGGAAGACGTTGATGATCGCGCCCGAGTCCCTGCCGCGCAGGCCGGTCAGTCGCTGCACGAAGTTGCCGAGCAGCAGGACCCTTTCGCCGGTCTCCGGGTGCACGCGCACCACGGGGTGCTCGGTCTCGAACTTGGTCGACGTGCACACCTTTCGGAACTGCCGCAGTTCAGCGGACGGCGCGTCGGGGCGTACGGCGGCGTAGTCGTAGTCGTTGGCGAGGGCGGCGCCGAAGGCAGCCGCAGCTACTTCAGCCGCTTCGCGCGCCATCCGCGCCTCCCGGAGGACTGGCCGACGGACGTGGAGCGCGACCCGGAGCTGATCGGCGGCCCGCGCAGCCTGGTGCACTATCCGCGCGGCTGGGCGATGGCGTCGAACACGCCGTTCCGGTTGTACAAGCGGCACACGTACGCGGGTGGGGTACGGGTTCCGTTCCTGATCTCGTGGCCGCGCGGGCTGCGCCGCGGCCCCGGCGACGACGGCGTGCGCCACCAGTACCAGTACGTGACGGACCTGGCGCCAACCCTGCTGGAACTGGCTGGAGTTCGCCGCACCGGCGACGGCGTTCAGGAACAGGACGGCACCAGCTTCACGTCCGTCCTCCGCGCCGCCTCCGCGGACAGCACCCACCCCGAGCAGTACTGCGAGATGACCGGCAACCGCAGTTACTACCGCGACGGGTACAAACTGGTCACCCTGCACCGCCCGGGCACGCCGTACGACGACTCCGAGTGGGCTCTGTACGACATCCGCACCGACCCGACGGAGATCCACGACCTGTCCGACGCACACCCCGAGCTCGTCAAGGAGCTGGCCGCGGCCTGGGAAGCGGCGGCCTGGCGCAACGGTGTCTTCCCGCTCCAGGACGCCTCCGGCGTGCTCGCCCTGCGCGGCCCCGCCGAGGAGAAGCTCGGCCGCCCGGTCACCCTGCTCCCCGGCGCCCCCGAACTGGAGCGCTACCGCTCCTCCCGCCTGATCGCCTTCCGCTCTTTCGCGGTCACGGTCGAACTGGACTCGTAGGAGGAGGGCGACGCGGGCGTCCTCGTCTCCCACGGCGACCAGGGTGGCGGCTACAGTCTGTACATCGAGGACGGCCGACTGCGCCTCGCCTACAACGAGTACGGAGCGCTGCGCGAGACGGACGCCGGCCCACTCCTCCCGGACACCCGCACGATCCTCCTCACCGCCACCGCCGAACCCGGCCTGCGCCGGCGCTTCGCCCTGTCCGTCGACGGGACGGAACGGGCCTTGGCGGAATCGGTCCACCAGCTGATCGGCATAGCTCCGTTCCAGGGCATCAGTGTGGGAGTGGACCGCAAGTCGCCGGTCTCCTGGCCGCTGTACGAACGACATGGCGTCTTCCGCTACCCCGGCACCCTCCGCTCGGTCACCTACCGCCCGGGCGCCGCGGGACCGGACGGTGAGCCCTCCGGCGACGCCGGACATCAACTGTGTTCCCGCCAGAGCCATGGGCAGCACCGCCGTCGGCACACAGAGCGCGACCGCCGCCCCCGCCAGGGCGGCACCGATGCCCAGCGTCAGACCGACGGTCACCGTGCGCGGTCCGATCCGCCGCACCAGCCGCCAGGCGAGGGCCGAGGAGATGCCCATCCCGAACGCCCCGGGCAGGGTGACCGCCGCCGTGAGCAGAGCGGACAGACCGAGCCCGTCTTGCAGGAAGACGGTGAGCACGAGGAAGGCGGCCAGTGAGGAGCCGAACTGGGCCATGGCGACGGCCGTGCCCAGCGGATGAGATGCCCCTCCGCCATGGTCGGCCTTGACACTCCGCGGTCGAGCGGCAGGTAGGTGTGGCCGTCCCAGCGCCACAGCCGGTCCGGTGCGAAGGCGTGCCGTGGTGTGTCGGCGACGGCCTGCCGAGTCCAGGGCGAGCGGGCAGGCCACAGCCCCAGTTGGTCCATGGCCTCGTCCAGCCGCTTCCGCAAGGAGTCGTAATCGGCCACGCGGCTACTTCCGGTGTGTCCCGGACGGCGGCGGAGGCGGCACCTGCCCGTCCGAGTTGTTCGGCGGCGGAGTTCCCTGCCCCGGATCGGGATCCGGCTTGCGATGCTTGCTCACGAGCTACTCCAGATTCTTCACCTCTGTAACCGCGCCATGATGACGCGGCATCAGGGGCAGCGGTAGAGCGCGCGGGAGCACCTGCGGGGCGGCGACGGCCGCCATCGCCTGGTGCCCGACGGCATTCCCCCTCCCCCGGCTCCCGGCGCGCCAGACACGCCAGCGCGCTGGGAGCTGAGGCGCATCAGGGGCAGGTGTCGAGCATGCCGGTCAGCGCGGCATGTTCTTCCTCGTCCGTGGTGAGGGCGTAGGCGTGCTTGACCGAGATCCACGCACGGGCGTACGTGCAGCGGTAGCCTGCCAGGTCCGGCCGCCAATCGGAGGGGTCTTTATCGGTCTTTGCCCGGTTGGAGCGGGCCGAGACGGCGATGAGCTGGGAATGGGCGAGATCGTCGGGGCCCCTCCCCCAGCTCGCCTACGACTACCTGCGGAAAGAGGGGCATTGCTCCCCGGATTACACATCGGCGTCTACGTCGCGTCCTCCCGGATGCCGCCCATTTGCGTGGCGCGCAGTGCGATGTAGAGCTCCGCGGATGAGTCCGCTTCGATGGTTCGCCGCCCAGTCGGCTCGGCGATTCGGTTGAGTCGGTACAGAACGGTGTTGCGACCGCGGCCCGGCGTGCCTGCGACGCCCCGGACGGCTGGGGCACCTGGGAGCCAGCCCGCCGGCAGCAGGCGTTGGAGCGCTTCGCCCAGGCGCTGGAGAAGCGCGCCGAGGAGACCGCTCGTCGGGTGACCCTGCAAAACGGCATGCCGATCTGGCTGGCCCAGCGGTTCGAGGCCGGCTTCCCTGCCCTGCTGCTGCGTTTCTACGCCGGGATGGTGGCCGAGACCTGACCTCGCAGGAGGAGACCCGGCCTGTCGTGGTGGGCTCCGGTTCGCGGGTCATCAAGGACCCGCTCGGTGTCGTTGCAACCATCGTGCCCTCGAACGTCCCGCAGGGGCTCACCTTCCTCAAGCTGGCGCCAGCGCTGGCGGCGGGCAACACCGTCGTTCTGAAGTCAGCGCCGGAGACCGTGCTCGACGCCCAGCTGATGGCTGAGGCCGCGATCGGGGCTGAGCTGCCCCCGGGTGTGCTCAATGTCCTGCCCGCGGGCCGCGAGATCGGCGCCTACTTGGTCGAGCATCCCGGCGTCGATAAGGTCTCGTTCACCGGCTCCACGGCGGCGGGCCGTGCTATCGCCGTCACCTGCGGCCGGCTGCTGCGCCCGGTCACACTGGAACTGGGCGGAAGGTCCGCGGCGATCGTGCTCGACGACGCGAACCTGACCTCGACGATCGAGAGCTTCTTCGCGGCCACCCTGCTCAACAACGGGCAGATCTGCTGGCTGTCCACCCGGGTGCTGGCGCCCCGATCGCGCTACCAGGAGGTCGTGGACGCCGTCAGCGGCCTCGCCAGCTCGCTCACGATCGGTGCCCCCCTCGACCCGGAGACCCAGGTCGGCCCATTGGTCTCCGCGCGTCAACGGGAGCGGGTCGAGGACTACATCGCGAAGGGCTCCGCTGAAGGCGCCCGGCTCACCGTCGGTGGCGGACGGTCCGACAGGGACAAGGGCTGGTTCGTGCAGCCCACCGTCTTCGCCGGCGTCGACAACCACACCATCGCCCGGGAGGAGATCTTCGGACCGGTACTGTCGGTGATCCCGTACTCGGACGAGGACGAGGCTATCGCCAACTCCAGCGACTACGACGACGGTGGTTCGGTCTGGACCTCCGACCCGCAGCGCGGCGAGCGGCATGGGCCGGGCCATGGGCCCGGAGGCGCTCACCTCCTACCAGCAGACCAAGACCATCTATCTCGCCCCGCCCGTTTCACCTGCCTCGGACTGACACGCCCTGGTGAGAGAGCGACGCCCCTTATGTACCCGGCGGTGGCGGATGCCGCGTGAGGCCAACCATCGCCGCAGGTCTCAGTAGTCGTAGCCCATGTCTCCATTGAGCTCGGCGGGGCGTCGCCGTCGAGGGCGAATGGAAGAAGCATCCTGGACCAGCGGCATCAGGGGACGGGCTGTCGTGCAGGTTGGCGACTGCGACGCCGATAGAGAGGGGTAAGCCTTTACGGCCGACGATCAGGTGTACCTGCCGGGCAACGGCGGTTGAGGGCTCCTGGGCAATTCCATACCGCCGTGCGTGGGGGCTGCCGTGGTCAGGGCGTGGTCACCTGGATTTCCGCCCATCGTGTGGTCCCGCCGTGGTAGGTCATGGTTCCAGAACGAGCGGAGAGTGCCGCGACGATGGTGCTGCCGCGGCCGCGCTCCTCGGGCAGCCGCGAGCCGCCGCCGTGGTCGCGAAGCGCCGGGCCGGCGTCGGTGACCTCAATGCGTACAGCCCAAGCAGCCTTGCTCCTCTGCCGGGACAGGCACAGTGACGCAGGAGGAAGGGCGTGAACGACCGCATTGGTGATCAGTTCGGAGACGACTAGAAGCGCATCGTCCGCAAGATCCGAGGGGATGCACCACTGTTCCATGGCACGAGCGGCGCGGCGGCGGACGGCACCAAGGCCTTCCGGGATGTGAGGCAGAGGGAAGAGCACATCTGCCGGAGGGGATGCGACTGCCTCAAGAGCGTTGCTGGGCCTCACGGGCCGGTTGTGGTTCATGGTGCTGTCCTGGGGGAGTGTTCCCGATGGGGACGGGGGCCGGAGAACGGGGTCACAGGTGGCTCCAAGCCATCCGGGATCCGGCTGAGTGGGGTGAGAGACCGCGTCGGCGCGACCTTGTCGGAGGTCCAGCGAGGCGCTGGGACTTCATGACGAGGAGGTAGGCCCTGCCGAGGCGACCCCTTCAGCCAGTAGGTCCATACCGATCATCCGTAGTTATTTACAGATAACGTTAGGGTCGATTTACATCCAACGTATGCCCTGGCGATGACGTAGGTCAAGAGGTACAAGCCTGGTAAAAATGTTATCCGCCAGTAACTATCGATAAGCAGTCGCTCTGAGCGCGGCACCCCTCGTGGCAGGCGGCCGATGGCACAACCAGGTCGTAGCGGTTGATCAGGCGTAGAAGGTGATGCGGGCCGCTGCGGTCCGACGCCGCGTACCACCGTGAGGACGTCATGCGGGCGGCAACCTCGCCGCCGGGTGCGTCGGAGCAGTACGACCCAGCTCCCGATACCGGTCGGCGGGGCCGGTCTGGGCCACATCGCCGAGCGCCTTGACAACACCCTCGCACTGCCGACGACACAGACTGGTCGTTTAGGGCGCGCTCCACGACAGCCACCAGCTGCTCGTGGTGCGCACCCACCCTCCAACTGCCCGTCACTCAGCGACATCTGCCCTCCTGCCGACTCAGTCATCTTCCGGATCTCGGCGGCCCGAACGGGATCGTGAAAGACGGTGTACATCTGCTTCCGCCGCTAGCCTCGCGCTTTCACGAGGTGGCGTGTCCGGAGGCTGATCAGAAACGCAGAAAGTGCTCTTGACCTGCAACGATAGGACTTGCTGAGGGTCCTGTTGGTTGCGAGAGAAAGAGCACTTTCCAGGCGAGAGAGCCTATCGCGTCATACCCGCGCGTCCGTGTCCAGGGGAACGGCCGCCAGGTGGTCTCGAAGGCCGGTTCAGTCTTGCTGGTAGAGACGGTCCGCAGGACCTGCCTCGACCAGGCAATATCCGTGGCATTGGCGCCGTGGCGGAAGCCGCGGGCTGTCCATGATCCCGGGAAGGTCCTGCTGGACGTCACGCTGACGGTCGCGTTGGGCGGAGACTGCCTGGCCGATGTCGGCATGTTGCGGGCCGAGCCAGCTGTGTTCGCGCCGGTCGCCTCCGACCCGACGGTCTCCCGCCTGGTCGACACCCTTGCCGCCTCCGGGGAGAAAGCCTCCGGGCGATCCGGGTTGCGCGGGCCGAAACGCGCGAGCGGGCCTGGCAGTTGGCCGACGGGAAAGCGCCCGATGCGGGCAGGACGGTGACCGTCGACCTCGACAGGTGCTGGTGATCGCGCATTCGGACAAGGAGGACGCCGCACCGACCTGGAAGAGAACCTACGGTCACCACCCGCTGATGGGGTTCGTCGACCACGGACCGGGCGGCACCGGTGAGCCCGTGGCGGCCCTGCTCAGGCCGGGGAACGCAGGCTCGAACACGGCCGCCGACCACATCACCGCCGCCCAGATGACGAGAGGGACAGCGTTGGCGGCAACATATGCGCGGGGGCTTCGAGGGTCCTTCACCCTGTCGACGACGGAGGGCATCGAGTGATGAGTCCGACGTCGGCGGGCGATCGGGGGAGGGCGGAGGGAAGACGGAATGCACGGAAACCTTCCGGGCTTTGAGGGTGGGTGGCCCAGGCAGCGAGTGTGAGCGCCTGGGCCTCGCACGTCGTTCCGGCGCGAAGAAGTCGAGGATCTGGTCGACGGCAGGAGAGGGGAACGAACAGGAATGTCATCGGGTATGAGGGCCTCATCCGGAGATGCGCCCTGATGTCTCAGTCTGGGGACATGCCGGAGGCCAGAGACCCGCACCGGACTCACCTACCGCGGTCCGTAGATCACCACGGTGTTGCCCCATGGGTCCCGGGCTACGGCCCGAATCTCATGCGGACCGCGCTCGAGCTCCCGGACTACGGACCCGCCACCCTGCACGAGGACTGCGAGTGCCGAGGCCACGTCGGGGACCTTGAACGACGCCGCGGGCGCACCGCCGGTGACGTCCTCGGTCGGGCCGGCCAGGGCCAACGTGGTGCTGCCGGCGTCGAGGGCGGCGTAGCGGTCACCGTCGACGAACATCGTGGCCAGGCCGAAGACGTCGGTGTAGAAGCGCACGGCGGCGTCGACGTCTGCCACCGGGTGCAGCACGTTCCCGATCTTCACGCGGTTGGGCTTCACGGGATCACTCACCGTACGGTCGCGGCACGGCTCGAGCGGAGGGTCGCACCACAGCGCTGCGGTCCACCACGACTGTCGATCTGGGCCCGATGTGGTTCACGCAACGCTCTCCCCGAGGTGGAGGAAGTCGCCTCGATACCACGTCACCGGCTTGCCGCCGCCTATCCTGGCGTCGCGCACTCGGCCGATGAGGATTACGTGGTCTCCTCCGGGCACTGCTTCCTCCAGCTCGCAGCGGATGACCGCGGCGGCGTCGGGCAGTATCGGATGACCATTCTCGTCGGATTCGAAGCTCCCGTGTGCGAACTTGTTCTCGCCCTTCGTGGCGAACTTCATCGCCAACTTCGCATGTTCGGGCGTCACGATGTTCACCACGAACTGCTCAGCCGTGACGAAGGCCGGGAAGCAGTCCGCCCCTTGGTCCAGACAAACGAGAATGAGTGGCGGGTCAAGCGACAAGGCCGCGAAGGAGCTCGCGGTGAATCCGTACGGCGTGCCGCCAGCGCCTCGGGTCGTCACGATCGTCACGCCTGAAGGGAACTGAGCCAGCGCCGAGCGGAAGGCGGCCGCATCCAGTCCCTGGACTTGATTAGCCATTCCACACCTCGCGGGCAGCGTGTGCGGCGACCGAGGTCGCGCCCAGGGCGACGTGCTGCTCGGAACGGCCGAAGGCATCGAAGCCCACCCGCTCCGCCAGCAGCACCTCCTCGATCAGCTCCCGATCGCGGTGCTCATGCGTGAGCCCGACCGGGGTGTCCCCCTCAGTCATGAGGATGAAGTCCATGACGACCCTTCCATCGAATGTTAATCGCCGATAACATGGAAGGTAGCTCACTCCAGGCCAAATGGCCACCGACGAGTCAATGACGTTAGGCGTCGGTAACAACGAGAGGGTCGGCCGGGAAGGAGTAACCACACGTGAACGAGTCGCGGGCGTCCGGGCTCGTCGAGATCGCGGACTCCTCGGGAGCGGCATGCGCATGCGGTCCTGCCGCTATGCGCCACGGAGCAGCACGGTGCCGCCAAGCCGCGATGACTGGAACCCCTAGGCAAGTTCCCGACCGGAACGCAATGGGTGCATCTGCCGGAGAAGTACGGCAACTGGCGAGGCGTCTACAACCCGCTGCGGATGTGGGCCGTCGCCGGCACCTGGAAGCGGGTGTTCACTGCGCTGATGGCCCAGACCGACGCGGACGAGGACCTCGGCTGGGCGGTCTCGGTGGACTCCACGATCGTGCGAGCCCACCAGCATGCGGCCGGGGCCCGCAAAAGGGGGCCCTGGCCGACGACCCGACGACCATGCCCTCGGACGGTCCCGTGGCGGACTGACAACGAAGATCCACCTGGCTGCCGATGCCCGCTGCCGTCCTCTGACTTCCGTCCTCACCGCCGGACAGGCAGGCGATGCCAACGCTGTTGCGCGGTGCGTCAACCTCCTGGCCTGCCCACTGCTACAGGACGACCGCGGCGATCTACCTGTCCGGACCTCACGTCGCCGGCATCTTCCTCCGATCCGCCCGACGGTTCAATGAAGCCTCCTTTCCTGCGCTTCAGAAGCGGTCGCAGCCCCAGGTGCGCAGTCGAACGTGCCAGGGCGCGCGGCAACGTGTGGTCAGCGCCTATGCCATGCGGGTGGTCGAGTAGCCGTGGGTGTGCACGCCCTGATGTCGTCAACGAGCGGGCACGTGGTTCACCGTCCGCAATCTTGATGAAACCCTCAGCGGTACAGCCGTTTTCCACTGGACCGGCTAGCAAGATCGCACCCTCGTCGACGTCGGTACGACCCCCGGCGTGGTCGGCGGTGCATGCTCAGCCCGACCTTCATTGTTACCAACACCTAACACTGCATGCCTCCTGTTGGAGCCTTGACCAGGGGTGGGCTACCTTCTACGTTATCGGCGAATAACATTCGGTGGAAGGGACGGTATGGACTTCATCCTCATGACCGAGGGAGACACCCCGGTCGGACTCACACACGAACACCGCTACCGGGAACTGATCGAGGAAGTACTGCTCGCCGAACGCGTCGGCTTCGACGCCTTCGGCAGCTCCGAACAGCACGTCGCCCTGGGTACGGCCTCGGTCTCCGCTCCG
>NZ_JANIIC010000107.1 GCF_024519315.1 Streptomyces malaysiensis subsp. samsunensis
TCGGGGGCATGTGGCGGGGATGTTGCCGGAGCATATGGTTCCGTCGGCGTTCGTGGTGTTGGAGCGGTTGCCGTTGACGGTGAACGGCAAGTTGGACCGTGAGGCGCTGCCCGTGCCGGAGGCGCCGGTGAGTGCTGGTGGGCGGGCTCCGCGTACACCGCGTGAGGAGATCTTGTGCGGTCTGTTCGCCGAGATCCTGGACGCTCCCCGTGTGGGTGTGGACGACAACTTCTTCGACCTCGGCGGGCATTCGCTCCTGGCCACACGCCTGGTGTCCCGGATCCGCGCCGAACTGGGTGCCGAGCTGACCGTCGGCGAGCTCTTCGAGGCCGCCACGCCCGCCGGCGTCGCCGAGGCCCTCTCCTCGGCGGCCGTGGCCCGCGACGGTGTGCGCCGCTACGAACGTCCTTCGGTGCTGCCGCTGTCCCACGCCCAGCAGCGCTTGTGGTTCCTCGACCGGCTCGAGGGCGGCGGCGCCACCTACAACCTGGCCTTTGAGATCACCCTCTCCGGTGAGTTGGACCGGGTGGCGTTGCGGGCGGCGTTGGGTGATGTGGTGGGGCGGCACGAGAGTCTGCGGACGGTGTTCGTGGAGGTGGACGGGGTGCCGCGGCAGGTGGTGCGGTCTTCGGTGGAGGTGCCGTTCGCGGAGTCGGTGGTGTCGCGGGAGGGGCTGGGCGAGGCGTTGAGCGCGGCGGTGGCGCGGCCGTTCGACCTGGCGGACGATGTGCTGCTGCGCGCGGAGTTGTTCTCCCTGGCGGAGACCGAGCATGTGCTGCTGCTCACCATGCACCACATCGTCGCCGACGGCTGGTCGCTGATTCCGCTCTCGACCGACCTCACCACGGCCTACCGCGCCCGCGCGGCCGGTGGGGCTCCGCGGTGGCCGGAGTTGCCGGTGCAGTACGCGGACTTCGCGCTGTGGCAGCGCGAGGTGCTGGGTGTGGAGGGTGCCGAGGGGAGTGTGTTCGACCGTCAGGTGGGGTTCTGGCGGGAGCGGCTTGCGGGGTTGCCGGAGGAGTTGGCGCTGCCGGTGGACCGGGCGCGTCCTGCGGTGCTGAGTGGGCGCGGTGGGGTGGTGGAGTTCGGGCTGTCGGCTCAGCTGCATCGGGGGTTGGTGCGGTTGGCGCGGGAGTCGCGGGCGAGTGTGTTCATGGTGGTGCAGGCTGCGCTGGCCGGGCTGCTGTCGCGGCTGGGCGCCGGGCAGGACATCGCCGTCGGTACGGCCACTGCGGGCCGTACCGATGTGGCGCTGGACGATCTGGTCGGGTTCTTCGTGAACACGTTGGTGCTGCGGACGGATGTGTCGGGTGATCCGTCCTTCCGTGAGCTGGTGGACCGGGTGCGGGAGTCGGATCTGTCGGCCTTCGCGCATCAGGACGTGCCGTTCGAGCGGCTGGTCGAGGTGGTCAATCCGCAGCGGTCGGCCGCCCGCCACCCGCTGTTCCAGGTGATGCTCGCGCTCCAGAACAACCCGGACCCCGAGCTCGACCTGCCGGGCGTCGACTCCCGGATTCGCCAACTGCGTACCTCCACCGCCAAGTTCGACCTGACGCTGGACCTTGTCGAGCGCCACGAGGGCCAGGACACGCCCGCCGGGATCGAGGGTGTCGTCGAGTACAGCGTGGATCTGTTCGACCGGGGGACGGTCGAGGCGTTGGTGGCGCGGTTTGTGCGGTTGCTGGAGGCGGTGGTCGCTGATCCGGAGGTGCGGTTGGGCCGGGTGGAGATTCTCTCCGGGCGGGAGCGTTCGCGGCTTCTGGAGGAGTGGAACGGTCCGGTGCTGGAGGTGCCGGTGCGGTCGCTGTCGGCGCTGGTGGAGGCGCAGGTTGTGCGGGCGCCGGATGCGGTGGCGTTGGTCGAGGGCGAGGTGTCGTTGTCCTATCGGGAGTTGAACGGGCGGGCGAATCGGCTGGCGCGGTTGCTGGTGGGCACGGGTGTGGGTCCGGAACGGATCGTGGCGTTGGCGTTGCCGCGTTCGGTGTCGCAGGTGGTGGCGTTGCTGGCGGTGGTCAAGGCCGGTGGTGCGTATCTGCCGGTGGATCCGGACTATCCGGCGGAGCGGATCTCCTACATGCTCGGCGACGCGGACCCCGCGCTGTTGCTGACCGACCAGGCCACGGCCGCCGGGCTGCCCGAGACCCCGGACCTGGCCCGAGTCGTCCTGGATGCGGAGGAGACGCGGGCGCGGGTCGATGCCCTGGCCGGGACGGACCTGGGGGACGGTGAGCGGCTGGTGGCGCTGTCGGTGGATCACCCGGCGTATGTCATCTACACCTCCGGCTCCACCGGGCGTCCCAAGGGCGTCGTCGTCACCCACCGTGGTCTGGCCTCCTTCTGCGGAACGGAGGCGGAGCGGTTCTTCGTCACCCCCGACAGCCGGGTGCTCCAGTTCGCCTCGCCGAGCTTCGACGCGGCGGTGCTGGAGGTGTGCATGGCCCTTCCGCACGGTGCGGCCCTGGTCGTCCCGCCACCCGGCCCGCTCGTCGGGGAGATGCTCACCGATGTCCTGGCCGGACAGCGGATCACCCACGCCCTCATTCCGCCCGCCGCACTCGCCGGGGTGGCCCCCGCGGGCCTGACCGACTTCCGCACCCTCATCGTGGGTGGCGAGGCATGCCCCGCCGAACTGGTGGAGCGCTGGTCGTCCGGGCGCCGGATGGTCAACGCCTACGGCCCGACGGAGTCCACCGTCGCCGCCACCACCAGCGGGCCCCTCGCTCCCGGTGCCGGGGCCCCGCCGATCGGGAGCCCGGTGTGGAACACCAGCGCCCTCGTCCTCGACGAGCGGCTGCGGCTCGCTCCCGTGGGCGTCGTCGGCGAGCTCTACATCGCGGGTGATGGGCTCGCCCGCGGCTATCTCGGCCGCCCCGGGCTCAGCGCCGAGCGGTTCGTGGCGCACCCCTACGGGCCGCCGGGCGCCCGGATGTACCGCACCGGCGACCTCGTCCGGTGGCGTGCCGACGGTGAGCTGGAGTACGTCGGCCGCGCCGACGACCAGGTCAAGCTGCGTGGCTTCCGGATCGAACTCGGCGAGATCGAGACCGTGCTCGCGGGCCACCCGGAGGTGGAGCGCGCCGTGGTCGTCGTACGCGAGGACCGCCCCGGCCATCGGCAGCTCGTCGGCTACATCGTGCCCGAGCCCGGTGCCGCCCGGCCCGACCAGCAGATCCTGCGCAAGCATGTGGCCGCCGCGCTCCCGGAGTACATGGTGCCGAGCGCGATCGTGGCACTCGGCCATCTGCCGCTGACGCCCAACGGCAAGCTGGACCAGAAGGCCCTGCCCGCGCCCG
Source organism: Streptomyces malaysiensis subsp. samsunensis (assembly GCF_024519315.1). Classification (GTDB taxonomy): domain Bacteria; phylum Actinomycetota; class Actinomycetes; order Streptomycetales; family Streptomycetaceae; genus Streptomyces; species Streptomyces malaysiensis. Next base: position 3,294 of record NZ_JANIIC010000107.1, read on the forward strand.
ACCGCACCGCCGCCGCCCCGGGGCGCGCGCCCACCACGGCGCGCGAGGAAATCCTGTGCCGGCTGTTCGCGGAGGTGCTCGGGGCTGGCGAAGTGGGCGTCGACGAGAGCTTCTTCGACCTCGGCGGCGACAGCATCGTCTCCATCCAGCTCGTCAGCGGGGCCCGCAGGGCGGGGCTCGTCATCACCCCGCGCGATGTCTTCCGGCACCGCACGGTCGAGGCGCTCGCGGCCGTCGCCCGCGAGGCCGAGGCGACGAGCCGCCCCGCGGCCGGGGACAGCGGCGTCGGCCCGGTCCGGGAGACGCCGATCATCACCTGGCAGCGCGAACGGGGCGGCCCGCTCGACCGGTTCAGCCAGACCATGCTGCTGCGGGTCCCGGCGGACCTGGGGCTCACCCGCCTCCAGGACGCCCTCCAGACCGTGCTGGACCACCATGATGTGCTCCGGATGCGCCTGGTACGGCAGGCGTCCGACGCCCCCTGGGCCATGGAGGTCCCCGGGCCCGGCGCCGTCCCGGCGGCGCCGCGAGTCACCCGGGTCGAGGTGGCGGGGCTGGACGGCGACGCCCTGTCCGAGCGCGTCACCGCCGAGTCGGCGCATGCCCTGGACCGGCTCGCCCCCGCGACCGGCGGCATGGTCGAGGCGGTCTGGTTCGACGCCGGACCGGACCGGCCGGGGCGGCTGCTGCTCGCCCTGCACCACCTGGTGGTGGACGGCGTCTCCTGGCGCATCCTGGTGCCCGATCTGACCGCCGCCTGGCAGGCCGCCGCGGCGGGCCGGACGGCCCGGCTCGAACCCGTGGGAACGTCGTTCAGGACCTGGGCGGAGCGGCTCGCCGAAGAGGCCCACAGCCCCGGGCGCACCGCCGAACTCGAGCTGTGGGAACGGATGACCGCCGCGCCCGAACGCACCCTCGGCAGGCGCCTCCTCGACCCCGTCCGGGACACCGCCGGCAGCGCACGGTCGCTCACCCTGACCATGGACCCCGAGCGCACCACCGCGGTACTGGCCGAGGTGCCCGCCGCGCTGAACGCGTCGGTCAACGAGGTCATGCTGACCGCCCTGGCGCTCGCGGTCACCGGCCGGCGCCGTAAGCGCGAAGGCGGCGACCACACCGCCGTCCTCATCGACCTGGAGGGGCACGGCCGGGAGGAGTTCGCCCCGGACATCGACCTCTCCCGCACGGTCGGCTGGTTCACCAGCCTCTATCCCGTGCGGCTGGACCCCGGCCGCACGGACCAGGAGCGGGCCCCCGCAACGGCCGCCCTGAAGCGGGTCAAGGAGCAGCTGCGTGCCCTGCCGGACAACGGACTGGGCTACGGACTGCTGCGCCATCTCAACCCGCACACCGCGGAGGCGCTCCGGACGCGCCCCGTACCGCAGATCTCGTTCAACTACCTGGGACGCTTCGCGGCCCCCTCCGACTCCGGAGGAGCGGACGCGGAGTGGACCGCGGACCCCCTGACGGACGTGCTGGGCGCCGGGGCCGACCCCGCCCTGCCGCTCGCACACTGCCTGGAAATCAATGTGCTGACACAAGACGGCGTGGACGGGCCCCGGTTGGCCGCCACCTGGTCGTGGCCGGACGGCGTGCTGTCCGAGCCCGAGGTGCGTGACCTCGCCGAGGACTGGTTCACGGCGCTGGACGCCCTGTCGGACCGGCCCGACCGGTCCATGAGCAGTGGCTGGACCCCCTCGGACCTTCCGTTGGTGTCGTTGTCGCAGGCGGAGATCGACCTTTTGGAATCCGAGTGGAGGAACTCATGACCAAGCCGGGACTCGCCGACGTTCTGCCCCTGTCGCCCCTGCAAGAGGGCATGCTCTTCCTCGCCCTCTACGACGAGCGGTCGGTGGACGCCTACACCGTGCAGCTCGGCTTCGACCTCGAAGGCCGGGTGGACCCGGCGGGTCTGCGCGCCGCCGGGGACGCCTTGCTGCGCCGCCACCCCAATCTGCGGGCCGGGTTCCGGCACGAGAAGCTCAGCCGGCCCGTCCAGGTCATCCCGCACGAGGTCGAGCTGCCCTGGCAGGAGGCCGATCTGCGGGACGGCTCGGACCAGGCGCGGCGGACGGCGCTCGACGAGCTCGTCGAGCGGGACCGCACCCGCCGCTTCGACCTCGCGGCACCGCCGCTGATCCGCTTCACCCTCGCCCGGCTCGCCGACGAGCGGTACCGGCTGGTGGTCACCCTGCACCACATCCTGCTGGACGGCTGGTCCTTCCCGCTGCTGGTGGACGACCTCTTCGAGCTGTACGCACGGCGTGGCGACGAGAGCGGCCGGCCCAAGGTCACCCCGTACCGCGACTACCTCGCCTGGCTGTCCCGCCAGGACCGGGACGCCGCGGCCAAGGCGTGGCGCACCGCCCTCGACGGCGTCACCGAGCCGACCCTGCTGGTGCCGGGCGCCGGTCAGCGGGTGGACCGGATGCCCGAGGAGTTCAGCCTGGAGCTCCCCGCGGAGCTGACGGAGCGGCTGACGGCGCTGGCGCGGTCGCGGGGCTGGACGCTGAACACGGTCGTGCAGGGCGCGTGGGGTCTGCTGCTGTCGTCGCTGACCGGCCGGGACGATGTGGTGTTCGGCACCACGGTCTCGGGTCGTCCTCCGGAGGTTCCGGGGGTCGAGGCGATGGTGGGGCTGTTCATCAACACGCTGCCGGTGCGGGTGCGGCTGGATCCGGCCGAGTCGCTGGGTCAGCTTCTGGGGCGGCTCCAGGACCAGCACACCGAGCTGATGGACCACCAGCACCTCGGACTCACCCAGATCCAGCGGGAGACGGGCACCGGCGCGCTCTTCGACACCCTCGCCGTCTTCGAGAACTACCCCTTCGACCCCGCCGCCCTCGACCGGACGGTGGACGGCGTGCGGGTCTCCGGCTTCTCCGGCGCGGAGGCCACCCACTACCCGCTGAGCCTCATCGCCTACCCGGGCGAGCGCATCCGGCTGCGCGTCGGCCACCGCCCGGAGTTCGTGGACCGCGCGGCGGCCGAGGCCGCCGCGGCGCGGCTCACCCGTGTCCTCGAGGCCGTCGCCGCCGACCCCGACCAGCGGGTGGCCGCCGTCGACGCCCTCGCGGCCGACGAGCGCGGATGTGTGCTGGAGCGGTGGAACGACACCGCGTACGACGTGCGGCCCGATACGCTCCCGCGGCTGTTCGAGGCCCGCGCGGCGGCCGTCCGGGACCACCCCGCCGTGGTCTTCGAGGGCACCGAGGTCTCCTACGCCGACCTGAACGCACGGGCCAACCGCCTCGCCCGCCACCTCATCGCCCAGGGGGTCGGCCCCGAGCGGACCGTGGCCCTGGCCGTACCGCGCTCGGTGGAGCTGATCGTCGCCCTGCTCGCCGTCACCAAGACCGGCGCCGCCTACCTCCCGGTGGACCCCGACCACCCCCGGGACCGCACCTCCTACGTCCTCTCCCAGGCCCGGCCCGCCCTGGTGCTCACCACCGCGGCCGCCGCCGGTGGCCTGCCCACGACCGACGCGCACGTCCTGGTCCTGGACGCCCCGGAGCAGGCGGCGGCCCTCGCGGACCACGCGGACACGGACGTCCAGGACGCGGAGCGCACCGCGCCGCTGACCCCGGACCACCCCGCCTACGTCATCTACACCTCGGGCTCCACCGGCCGCCCCAAGGGCGTCGTCGTGCCGCACCGCGGCATCGTCAACCGCCTCGCCTGGATGCAGGGGCAGTACGGGCTGGCCATGGACGACCGGGTGCTCCAGAAGACCCCCGCCGGCTTCGACGTGTCGGTGTGGGAGTTCTTCTGGACCCTCACCGAGGGCGCCACGCTCGTCGTCGCCCGCCCCGGGGGCCACAAGGACCCGGCGTACCTCGCCGACCTGGTGCGCGACCAGCGCGTCACCACGCTCCACTTCGTCCCGTCGATGCTCCAGGAGTTCCTCCAGGAGCAGGCCGCCGTCCGGTGCGCCGGGCTGCGCCGCGTCATATGCAGCGGCGAGGCGCTTCCCGACCCGCTCCGCGAGCGGTTCTTCTCCGTGCTGACGGCGGAGCTGCACAACCTGTACGGCCCCACCGAGGCGTCCGTGGACGTCACCTACTGGCAGTGCGAGGCCGGACACGCCCCCGGCCCGGTGCCCATCGGCCGCCCGGTGTGGAACACCCGGACCCTCGTCCTGGACGCCATGCTGCGCCCGGTGGCCCCCGGTGTCGCGGGCGATCTCTACCTCGCGGGCGCGCAGCTGGCCCGGGGCTACCTCGACCGGCCCGATCTGACCGCCGAGCGCTTCGTCGCCGACCCGTACGGGCCCGCGGGCGGCCGGATGTACCGCACCGGCGATGTGGCCCGCTGGACCGACCAGGGGGTCCTGGAGTTCCTCGGCCGCGCCGACGACCAGGTCAAGCTGCGCGGCTTCCGTATCGAACTCGGCGAGATCGAGGCCGCCCTGACCGGCCATCCGCGGATCGCCGCGGCGGCCGTCGTGGTCCGGGAGGACCGCGCCGGTGACCAGCGGCTGGTGGCCTACCCGGTGGCGGCGGACCCGGCGGACGCCCCCGACACCGCGGATCTGCGCGCCCATCTGGCCGCGGCGGTGCCGGACTACATGGTGCCGTCGGCGTTCGTGCCCCTGGACCGGCTGCCGCTGTCCGCCAACGGCAAGCTGGACCGCAAGGCCCTGCCCGCCCCCGACGCCGTCACCGGCGGAAGCGGGCGTGCGCCGCGCACCCCCCGCGAGGAGATCCTCTGCGGTCTGTTCGCCGAGGTGCTCGGCGTGGACCGGGTCGGCCCCGACGACGACTTCTTCGCCCTGGGCGGGCACTCGCTGCTGGCCACCCGGCTGGTGTCGCGGATCCGCTCCGCGTTCGGCGTCGAACTGGCCGTGGGCGCGCTGTTCGAGGCGCCCACCGCGGCCCGGCTGGAGACCGAACTCGCCCACGCCGGTGACGCCCGCCCGGGAGTGCGCCCGTATGTGCGCCCCGAGGTGCTGCCGCTGTCGCACGCCCAGCGCGGCCAGTGGGTGGTCAGCCGTATCGAGGAAGGGCCCTCGGCCTACCACATCCCCTACGCCACGCGGCTCTCCGGTGAGTTGGACCGGGTGGCGTTGCGGGCGGCGTTGGGTGATGTGGTGGGTCGGCACGAGAGTCTGCGGACGGTGTTCGTGGAGGTGGACGGGGTGCCGCGGCAGGTGGTGCGGTCCTCGGTGGAGGTGCCGTTCGCGGAGTCGGTGGTGTCGCGGGAGGGTCTGGGCGAGGCGTTGAGCGCGGCGGTGGCGCGGCCGTTCGACCTGGCGGATGATGTGCTGCTGCGCGCGGAGTTGTTCTCCCTGGCGGAGACCGAGCATGTGTTGCTGCTGACCATGCACCACATCGGCTCGGACGGCTGGTCCCTCAGCCCCCTCGCCCGTGATCTGTCCGCCGCGTACACCGCCCGGCTCGCGGGCCGTGCGCCCGTGTGGCCGGAGTTGCCGGTGCAGTACGCGGACTTCGCGCTGTGGCAGCGTGAGGTGCTGGGCGTGGAGGGTGCCGAGGGGAGTGTGTTCGACCGTCAGGTGGGGTTCTGGCGGGAGCGGCTTGGGGGGTTGCCGGAGGAGTTGGCGCTGCCGGTGGACCGGGTGCGTCCTGCGGTGCTGAGCGGGCGTGGCGATGTCGTGGAGTTCGGGCTGACCGCCGAGGTGCATCGGGGGTTGGTGGGGCTGGCGCGGGAGTCGCGGGCGAGTGTGTTCATGGTGGTGCAGGCTGCGCTGGCCGGGCTGCTGTCGCGGCTGGGTGCCGGGCAGGACATCGCCGTGGGCACGGCCATCGCGGGCCGCACCGACGAGGCGCTGGACGATCTGGTCGGCTTCTTCGTGAACACGTTGGTGCTGCGGACGGATGTGTCGGGTGATCCGTCCTTCCGTGAGCTGGTTGACCGGGTGCGGGAGTCGGATCTGTCGGCCTTCGCGCACCAGGACGTGCCGTTCGAGCGGCTGGTCGAGGCGATCAATCCGCAGCGGTCGGCCGCCCGGCATCCGCTGTTCCAGGTGATGCTCAACCTCCAGAACAACCCCGAGCCGCGGCTGAAGCTCGACGGGATCACCGTCGAACCGCAGCCCGTCGACGTCGCCGTCAGCAAGTTCGACCTCAGCTTCGACCTGACCGAGCGCCACGGCCACGACGGTGCCGCGGGCGGTGTGCACGGCGAGATCCGCTACAGCGTGGATCTGTTCGACCGGGGGACGGTCGAGGCGTTGGTGGCGCGGTTTGTGCGGTTGCTGGAGGCGGTGGTCGCTGATCCGGAGGTGCGGCTGGGCCGGGTGGAGATTCTCTCCGGGCGGGAGCGTTCGCGGCTTCTGGAGGAGTGGAACGGGCCGGTGCTGGAGGTGCCGGTGCGGTCGCTTCCGGCGCTGGTGGAGGCGCAGGTTGTGCGGGCGCCGGATGCGGTGGCGCTGGTCGAGGGCGAGGTGTCGTTGTCCTATCGGGAGTTGAACGGGCGGGCGAATCGGCTGGCGCGGTTGCTGGTGGGCATGGGTGTGGGTCCGGAGCGGATCGTGGCGTTGGCGTTGCCGCGTTCGGTGTCGCAGGTGGTGGCGTTGCTGGCGGTGGTCAAGGCCGGTGGTGCGTATCTGCCGGTGGATCCGGACTATCCGGCGGAGCGGATCTCCTACATGCTCGGCGACGCGAGTCCGGCGCTGTTGCTGACCGATCGGGCCACGGCCGCCGGGCTGCCCGAGACCCCGGACCTGGCCCGAGTCGTCCTGGATGCGGAGGAGACGCGGGCGCGGGTCGATGCCCTGGCCGGGACGGACCTGGGGGACGGTGAGCGGCTGGTGGCGCTGTCGGTGGATCACCCGGCGTATGTCATCTACACCTCCGGCTCCACCGGGCGTCCCAAGGGCGTCGTCGTCACCCACCGCTCCCTGTCCGACTACCTGGACTGGACGAGCCGGTCCTACCCGAGCGCGGCCGGCGCCGCGCTGCTGCACTCGCCGGTCTCCTTCGACCTCTCGGTGACCGCGCTCTACACCCCGCTCGTCGTCGGCGGTGCGGTGCACCTCGCGGCGCTGGAGGAGGACCCCGCCGCCGAGCGGGCCCTGGCCGGGCGCCCGGTGACCTTCCTGAAGGCCACCCCCAGCCATCTGCCGCTGCTCGCGGCACTTCCCGACGCGTTCTCGCCCGGCAACGAGCTTCTGCTGGGCGGCGAGGCCCTCTTCGGCGAGGCGCTCCAGGACTGGCGGGCCCGCCACCCCGGGGCCACCGTGCTGAATGTGTACGGGCCCACCGAAGGGACCGTCAACGTCGCGGAGTTCCGTATCGAGCCCGGTGACGAGGTGCCGTCAGGACCGGTGCCGATCGGCCGCCCTCAGGGCAACGCGCGCCTCTACGTCCTCGACGAGGGACTGCGGCTCGCCCCGCCCGGAGTGGCGGGCGAGCTCTACATCGCGGGAACCGCCCTGGCCCGCGGCTATCTCAACCGCGCCGCGCTCACGGCGGAGCGCTTCGTGGCCGACCCGTACGGCGCGCCGGGCGCCCGGATGTACCGCACCGGCGACCTCGCCCGCCGCCGCGCCGACGGCGAGCTGGAGTACGTCGGCCGCGCCGACGACCAGGTCAAGCTGCGCGGCTTCCGGATCGAACTCGGCGAGATCGAGACCGTGCTCGCGGGCCATCCGGAGGTGGAGCGCGCCGTGGTCGTCGTCCGCGAGGACCAGCCGGGCGAGCGGCGGCTGATCGGCTACGCCGTGCCCGCCGCGGGCGCCCGCCCCGACGCGGCGGCGCTGCGGGCCCGGGTCGCGGACGCGGTGCCGGACTACATGGTGCCCGCCGCGGTCGTCCTGCTGGACGCGCTGCCGCTGACCGCGCACGGCAAGCTGGACCGGGCGGCGCTGCCCGCGCCGGACTTCGCCGCCACGGTCACCAAGCAGGGGCCGCGCACCCCGCAGGAGCGGATCCTCTGCGAGATCTTCGCGGATCTGCTCGATCTGTCCGAAGTCGGTGTGCACGACAGCTTCTTCGACCTCGGCGGCGACAGCATCATCTCCATCCAGCTGGTCAGCCGGGCCCGCAAGGCGGGGCTTTCGCTCACCCCCCGGGCCGTCTTCCAGCACAAGACGGTGGAGGCGCTGGCGGCCCACGCGGGCACCGTCGGCAAGCGCGTCGGCAAGGGCACCGACACCGGGGTCGGCTCGCTGCCGCTCACCCCGATCATCCACCGGCTGCGCGACCGCGGCGGTCCGATCGCCAAGTACGCCCAGTCGGTGCTCCTCCAGGTCCCGGCCGACCTCGGCGAGGAGGCCCTGGAGACCACGGTGCAGAGCGTGCTCGACCACCACGACGCGCTGCGCATGCGGCTGACCCGCCCCGAGGGCGGCGGCGAGTGGTCGCTCGAGGTGCCGCCGCGCGGCACCGTGCGGGCGGCCGAGTCCATCACCCGGGTCGATGTCACGGGACTGACCGGGGACGCCCTGGGCGCCGCCATCGAGACCGAGGCGGAGACCGCGTGGGCGCGGCTCTCCCCCGAGCGGGGGCGGATGCTCGAGGTGGTCTGGTTCGACGCGGGCCCCGAGGCGTCCGGCCGGCTCCTGGTGATCATCCACCACCTGGTCGTGGACGGCGTCTCCTGGCGCATCCTGGAGACCGACCTGGCGGCGGCCTGGCAGGCGGCCAAGGAGGGGCGTCGGGCCGAACTCCAGCCGGTCGGGACCTCGTTCAAGCGCTGGGCCGAGCACCTGGTCGCCTCCGCGTACGCCCCCGAGCGGGTCAAGGAGACGGAGCTGTGGTCCAGCACCCTGGACGTGCCGGACCCGCTGCTCAGCGAGCGGCCCCTGGACCCGTCGCAGGACATGAACCACACCATGGGCGGGCTGTGGCAGATCCTGCCGCCGGAGCTGACCGGGCCCCTGCTCACCAAGGTCCCGGCGGCGTTCAACGCGGGCGTCAACGACGTACTGCTCACCGCGCTCGCCCTGGCGGTCGCCCACTGGCGGCGCTCGCGTGGCGGTGAGGACCACCCGGCCGTCCTCGTCGACCTGGAGGGCCACGGCCGCGAGGAGTTCACCGACGGGGTCGACCTGTCCCGGACGGTCGGCTGGTTCTCCAGCATCTACCCGGTGCGCCTGGACCCCGGCCGGCTCGACTGGCGGGAGGTCCTGGCGGGCGGACCGGCCGTCGGGGACGCGCTCAAGCAGGTCAAGGAGCAGCTGCGCGGCATCCCCGACAACGGCCTCGGCTTCGGGCTGCTGCGCCATCTCAACCTGGACACCAAGCCCGCCCTGGCCGGCTTCCTGCCCCGCCAGATCGGCTTCAACTACCTGGGCCGGTTCGACATGGCGGGCCGCGCCGAGTACGCCGACTGGGCCGCGGCGCCCGAGAAGGCCCCCGGGTTCTCCGACCGGAACGCCCCGATGATGTACGCCCTGTCCCTCAACGCGGTCACCGAGGACCACGCCGACGGCCCCCGCCTGCGGGTGGCCTGGGCCTTCCCCGGAGCCCTGTTCCGCGAGCCCGAGGTCAAGGAGCTCAGCGAGGTGTGGGCCCAGGTGCTCCAGGCCCTGGTCACCCATGTCGAGGGCGGCGCCTCCGGCGGCCACACGCCCTCGGACCTGCCGCTGGTGTCGCTGAGCCAGCAGGAGATCGACGAACTCGAGGACGAGTTGGACGACGAGTCGGACGACGACGAGCTCGACGAGGAGTGGGGGATCACCCGGTGAAGCAATCCCGGATCGAGGACGTACTGCCCCTGGGGCCGTTGCAGGAAGGGCTGCTGTTCCACGCCCAGTACGACACCGAGGGCATCGACCCCTACACCGTGCAGAGCGTGTTCCACCTCGAGGGCGATATCGACACCGAGGCGCTCAAGGCCGCCGGGCGGGCCCTGCTGAAACGGCACGCCGTGCTGCGCGCAGGGTTCCGGCACAAGGGCGGGGAGCGCCCCGTGCAGGTCATCCGGCGCGAGGTGCCGCTGCCCTGGCTCCAGCACGACCTCGGCGGTATCGAGGACGAGGAGCGGCGCGAGGAGGCCGTCGCCCGCATCGTCGACGAGGACCGCACCCGCCGGTTCGACATGGCGAGGCCCCCGCTCATGCGGTTCACCCTGGTCAGGATGGGCCCCCGGGACCACCGGCTGCTGCTGACCAAGCACCACATCCTCATGGACGGCTGGTCCTCGCCGATCGTGGCGGGCGAGTTCTTCGAGCTGTACGCCCGCGGCGGGGACGCCTCCGGCCTTCCGCCGGTGACCCCGTACCGCGACTACCTCGCCTGGCTGGCGAACCAGGACACCGCCGCCGCCGAGGCGGCCTGGCGCACGGCGCTCGCGGGCCTGGCCGAGCCGACCCTGCTCGCGCCGCGGGCCTCGGGCCACGCCGATGTGGTCCCCGAGGAGCTGAGCGCCTCGCTGCCCGCCGAGCTGACGGAGCGGCTGACGGCGCTGGCGCGGTCGCGGGGCTGGACGCTGAACACGGTCGTGCAGGGTGCGTGGGGTCTGCTGCTGTCGTCGCTGACCGGCCGGGACGACGTGGTGTTCGGCACCACCGTGTCCGGCCGCCCTCCGGAGATTCCCGGGGTGGAGACGATGGTGGGGCTGTTCATCAACACGCTTCCGGTGCGGGTGCGGCTGGATCCGGCCGAGTCGCTGGGGCAGCTCCTGGGGCGGCTCCAGGACCAGCACACCGAGCTGATGGACCACCAGCACCTCGGGCTCACCCGGATCCAGGGACTGGCCGGAGTCGGCACCCTCTTCGACACCCTCGTCCTCTTCGAGAACTACCGGGTGGACTCCGGCACGGTCGAGTCCTCCCTCTCCGGCGCCCGGGTCACCGGCGGCTCGGGCCGCGACGCCACCCACTACCCGCTGAGCCTGGCCATGGCCCCCGGGCCCAGGATGCTGCTCAAGGTGGGCTACCGCCCCGATGTGTTCGACCGCGCCACGGTCGCCTCCCTGGTCGACCGGCTCACCCGCTTCTTCGAGGCGGTGGTCGACGACCCCGGGCAGCTCGTCGGGCGGGTGGACGCGCTGGACCCCGCCGTCCGCCGCCGGGTGCTGGTGGACTGGAACGACACCGCGCGCGAGGTGCCCGCCACCACCCTGCCCGGGATGTTCCAGGAGCAGGTGGCGCGCACCCCGGACCAGCTCGCGGTGGTGCACGGCGGCACCGCCCTCACCTACGCCGAGCTCGACGAGCGGGCCAACCGGCTCGCCCACCACCTGATCTCCCTGGGCGCGGGCCCGGAGAAGCTGGTGGCACTGTCGCTGCCGCGCGACGACCGCACCCTCGTGGCCGTCCTCGCGGTGCTCAAGTCGGGCGCCGGATATCTGCCCATCGACCCCAAGTACCCGGCCGACCGCATCGCGTACATCGTCCAGGACGCCGCCCCGGCGCTGGTGCTCACCGAGTCGGGGGTCGGCGCGGCCCTGCCCGCGACCGGCCGCCGGGTGGTCGTCCTCGACGACCCCGAGGTGGAGCGGGCGCTGGAGAGCGGCCCGGCGACCGATCCGGCCGACGGCGAGCGCGCCCACCCGCCGCACCCCGACTCGCCCGCGTACGTCATCTACACCTCGGGCTCCACCGGCCGCCCCAAGGGCGTCGCCGTACCGCACCGCGCGGTGGTCAACCTCGCGGCCTGGGCGCGTACCGCCCTGGGCGGCGAGCGGCCGGCCCGGATGCTGTTCACCACCTCGCTGAGCTTCGACGTCTCCGTCTTCGAGATGTTCGGGACGCTGATGTCGGGCGGCACCCTGGAGGTCCTGGACGACCTCCTCGCGCTCGCCGAACGGCCCACCGCGCAGCTGCCCGGCACCGTGGTCAGCGCCGTGCCCTCGGCGCTGGCCCAGCTGGTCGGCCAGGGGGACGTACGGCTCACCGCCGACACGGTGCTGCTGTGCGGTGAGCGGCTGGGCGCCCAGGCCGCCGTGGACATCCAGAAGGCCCTGTCGCCCGGCCGGCTGGCCAACGTGTACGGACCCACCGAGGCCACGGTCTACGCCACGGCGTGGGACACCGACGCCCCCGTGGAGTCGGCGCCGCCCATCGGCCGTCCGCTGCACAACTACCGGGCGCTGGTCCTGGACCGCTGGCTGCGGCCGGTGGCCCCCGGCACCGACGGTGAGCTGTACCTCGCCGGGGAGGGCGTGGCCCGGGGCTATGTGAACCGGCCGGGCCTCACGGCGGAGCGTTTCGTCGCGGACCCGTACGGCCCCGCGGGCAGCCGGATGTACCGCACCGGCGACCGCGCCCGGTGGACCCCCGACGGCCTCCTGGAGTGCCTCGGCCGCACCGACGACCAGGTCAAGCTGCGCGGCTTCCGCATCGAGCTCGGCGAGATCGAGTCCGTCATGGCCGCCCACCCCGGTGTGGGCCACGCGGCCGCGGTGGTCCGGGAGGACCAGGAGGGCGACCGGCGCCTGGTCGGCTATGTGGTCGCCGACCCCGGCGGCCGGCCCGACCCCGCCGCGCTGCGCACCCGGCTCGCGGACGCGCTGCCCGAGTACATGGTGCCGTCGGCCTTCGTCACCCTGCCCGAACTGCCCATGACCGCCAACGGGAAGCTGGACCGCAAGGCCCTGCCCGCCCCCGAGGTGGCCGGAGCCTCCGCGCGCCCGCCGCGCTCCCCGCAGGAGGAGATCCTGTGCGGTCTGTTCGCCGAGGTCCTCGGCGTCGAACGGGTCGGCGTGGACGACAACTTCTTCGACCTGGGCGGGCATTCGCTGCTCGCCACCCGGCTGGTCTCCAGGGTCCGCTCGGCGCTGGGCGTGGAGCTGGCCATCCGCTCCCTGTTCGAGGCCGCCACCCCGGCCCGGCTCGCGGGCCTGCTGGCCGGGGCCGGAACCGCCCGCACCCCGCTCACCGCGCAGCCGCGGCCCGCGGAGCTTCCGCTGTCCTTCGCCCAGCGGCGGCTGTGGTTCCTCGACCGCCTCGGCGACGACCGCGGCACCTACCACATCCCCACCGCGATGCGGCTGGCCGGCCAGGTGGACCGGGCCGCCCTCGAGGCCGCCCTGCGCGACGTCGTGGCCCGGCACGAGAGCCTGCGGACGGTGTTCCGCGAAACCGACGGGGTGCCCCGGCAGGTCGTGCTGGACTCGGCCGAGATCGCCCTCGCCCACTCCGGGGTACGCGAGGAGGAGCTGCCCGACGCCCTCAACGCCGAGGTCACCGCGCACTTCGACCTCGCGGCGACGATCCCCGTACGGGCACGGCTGTTCTCCCTCGGCGAGACCGACCACGTCCTGCTGGTGACGATCCACCACATCGCCTCGGACGGCTGGTCCATGGGCCCGCTCGCCCGCGACCTGTCCACGGCCTATGTGGCCCGGCTGCGCGGCGACGCTCCCGACTGGGCCGAACTCCCCGTGCACTACGCGGACTTCACCCTCTGGCAGCGCGAGGTGCTGGGCGACGAGGCCGAGCCGGACAGCCCGATCGCACGCCAGCTGGCCTACTGGAAGGAGAGCCTGGACCAGCTGCCCGAGGAGCTGGCCCTGCCCGCGGACCGGCCGCGGCCCGCCGTCGCCTCCGGCCGTGGCGGGGCCGTGGTCTTCCGGATCAACCCCGAACTGCACACCTCGCTCGCCCAGCTGGCGCGGGCCGGCCGGGCCACGCTGTTCATGGTCCTCCAGACCGGTCTGGCCACCCTGCTCACCCGGCTCGGCGGCGGCACCGACATCCCCGTCGGCACCCCGGTGGCCGGCCGTACCGACGAGGCGCTGGACGACCTGATCGGCTTCTTCGTCAACACCCTCGTGCTGCGCACCGACACCTCGGGTGAGCCGACCTTCAACGAGCTGATCCAGCGGGTCCGGGAGCGGGACCTGAGCGCCTTCGCGCACCAGGACGTCCCGTTCGAGCGGCTGGTGGAGGTCCTCAACCCGGAGCGCTCCCAGGCCCGCCACCCGCTGTTCCAGGTATCGCTCACCTTGCAGAACACCGCGGACTCGGACGTGGCGCTGCCGGGTCTGAACGCCGCGCCCCAGCCGGTGGCCGTGGACATCAGCAAATTCGACCTGAGCCTGGAGCTCAGCGAGGAACTGCTCGCCGACGGCCGCGCCGACGGCATCGACGGCGTTCTGCGCTACAGCACCGACCTCTTCGACCACGGCACCGCCGAGGCGCTCGCCCAGCGGCTGGTCCGCGTGTTGCGCACGATGGCCGCCGCGCCCGACACCTCCATCGCCGAGGTCGACACGCTGACCCAGGACGAGCGCGAGCGGATCCTGCGGGGCTGGAACGACACCGCCCACCAGGTGCCCGCCGCCACCCTGCCCGCGCTGTTCGAGGCGCGGGCGGCCCGCACCCCCGGCCGGCCGGCGCTGGTCTTCGAGGGCACCACCCTCGACTACGCCGAGCTCAACGCGCGGGCCAACCGGCTCGCCCGGCTGCTCATCCGGCGCGGTGTGGGCCCCGAGGGCTACGTCGCCATCGCCGTGCCGCGCTCCGTGGAACTGGTCGTGGCGCTGCTCGCGGTGGTCAAGACCGGTGCCGCCTATCTGCCGGTGGACCCCGGCTACCCGGCGGACCGCATCCGCTTCATGCTCGACGACGCGGCCCCGGCGCTGCTGCTGACGACCACCGGGACGGCCACCGGACTGCCCGTCGACGCGTCCGTACCGGTCCTGGCACTGGACGCGCCCGGCACCCTGGAGGCCCTCGCCGGGCTCGGGGACGGCGATGTCGCGGACGGCGAGCGGCGCGCCCCGCTGCACCCCGACTCGCCCGCGTACGTCATCTACACCTCCGGCTCCACCGGCCGCCCCAAGGGCGTGATGGTGCCGCACTCCGGCATCGTCAACCGGCTCGCCTGGATGCAGGCGCGCTACGGCCTCGGCCCCGAGGACCGGGTCCTCCAGAAGACGCCCGCCGGTTTCGACGTCTCCGTCTGGGAGTTCTTCTGGCCGCTGCTCGAAGGAGCGGCGCTCGTCGTCGCCCGGCCCGAGGGCCACAAGGACCCCGGCTATCTGGCCGACCTGATCCAGGCGGAGCGCGTCACCACGGTCCACTTCGTGCCCTCGATGCTCCAGGTGTTCCTCCAGGAGCCGGGCGCCGCCCGGTGCACCGGACTGCGGCGCGTCCTGTGCAGCGGCGAGGCGCTGCCCCGTGAGCTCCAGGACGAGTTCCTGCGCACCCTGGACGCCGAACTCCACAATCTGTACGGCCCGACCGAGGCATCGGTGGACGTCACCTCCTGGGAGTGCGAGCGCGGGGCCGCACCGGGCCCGGTGCCCATCGGCCGCCCGGTGTGGAACACCCGGCTGTATGTGCTCGACGACGCGCTGCGGCCGGTGCCGCCCGGGGTGCCCGGCGATCTGTACCTGGCCGGTGTCCAGCTGGCCCGGGGCTATCTGGGCCGCCCCTGCCTGTCGGCGCAGCGGTTCGTCGCCGACCCCTTCTCCGCCGACGGCGGCCGGATGTACCGCACCGGGGACGTGGCCCGCTGGCGGCCCGACGGCGCCCTGGACTTCCTCGGCCGCGCCGACGACCAGGTGAAGCTGCGCGGCTTCCGGATCGAACTGGGCGAGATCGAGGCGGTGCTGGCCCGCCACGCCGAGGTGGCGCACACTGCGGTCGTGGTCCGGGAGGACCAGCCCGGCGACCCGCGCCTGGTGGCGTACGTCGTCCCGGCCACCGGTGGCGAACCCGCCCCGGCGGCCCTGCGTGACCACCTGGCCGCCGAGGTGCCCGAGTACATGGTGCCGTCCGCCTTCGTGCCAGTGCCCGAGCTGCCGCTGACCCCCAACGGCAAGCTGGACCGCGGGGCGCTGCCCGCGCCCGGTGCCCCCGTGGCCGCCGAGGGCCGCGCCCCGCGCACCGTACGCGAGCGGATCCTGTGCGGGGTGTTCGCGGAGGTGCTGGGGCTGCCCCGGGTGGGGATCGACGACAACTTCTTCGAGCTGGGCGGCCATTCGCTGCTCATGGTGCGGCTGGCCAACCAGGTGCGGCTGGCCTTCGGCGTCGACCTGACGATCCGGACCCTCCTCAACACCCCGACCGTCGCGGGCCTGGCCGAGCGGCTGTACGAACTGAACCCCGGCGACGACCTGGACGTCCTGCTGCCCCTGCGGGCGCAGGGTTCCCTGCCGCCGCTGTTCTGCGTCCACCCCGGCACGGGCGTCGGCTGGCCCTACACCCGGCTCATCCCCGAGGTGGACCGCGGCCGTCCCCTCCACGCCCTCCAGGCCAGGGGGCTCCGGGACATCGGCGATCTGCCCGGAAGCGTCGAGGAGGTCATCGAGGACTACCTCGGCCGGATCCGGGAGATCCAGCCGCACGGCCCCTACCACCTGCTCGGCTGGTCCCTCGGCGCGGCACTCGCCCAGGCCATCGCCACCCGGCTCCAGGCGTCCGGGGAGGAGGTCGCCCTGCTGATGAGCCTGGACGGCTATCCGATGGACGCGACACCGGCCGACGCCGGACCGTGGAGCCGACAGCAGTTCCTCCGGGAGGTCCTGGAGGTCGCGGGCATCGACCCCGGCCACGACGGCCCCCTCGACCGCGACGAGGTCATGGCGGCCATCCGTGAGGAGGGCTCGCCCTTCGCCACGCTCGACGCGGCCCAGTCGGAGAACATGTTCCGGATCCACCGGAACTTCGCCGCGATGAGCCAGGAGTTCACCCCCGGCCGGTTCACCGGAGACCTGATCCACTTCCGCGCCGCCCGCTCCGGCGAGGAGCTCGGGCTCGACCCGCACACCTGGGACCGGTACGTGGACGGCCGGGTCGAGGTCCATGACATCGATTGCGCCCACGGCGAGATGACCCAGCCGGTGGCCATGCGGATCGTCGGGCCGATCCTCCGCGACCGGCTCGGCGCCGGCGACTGACCCGGCCCTTCCGCTCCGGGAGCCTCCCGGAGCACCGAACAACCCTCGGGAACCGAAACAAGGAGAGAAACGACATGAGCAACCCGTTCGAGAACGCCGAGGGCCGCTTCTTCGTCCTGGTCAACGACGAGCGGCAGTACTCCCTCTGGCCGGCCTTCGCCGAGGTCCCGGCCGGCTGGACGGTCGTCCACGGCGAGGACACCCGCGAGGCGTGCCTGGAGCACATCGACCAGAACTGGACCGACATGCGGCCCAAGAGCCTGGTCGACGCGATGAACGCCGTCTGACCCCACCGCCCCGCCACGCCGGGCCCGGGAACGGCCGCACCCACGCGTGCGGCCGTCCCCGGGCCGGGGCCCGCCTCCTGGCACCGCAGCCGCGCGAGAGCGCGCCACCCGACACGCGAGTCTCACCGCGACCGAGGATGAACGAGACATGCCTGACGCCCGGACCAACCGGCTCCCCCTGACCGCCGCCCAGTCGGGAATGTGGTACGCCCAGCGGCTGGACCCCGACAACCCGATCTACAACGGCGCCCAGTACCTGGAGATCCAGGGACTGCTCGACCCCGACCTCCTGGAGGAGGCGCTGCGCCGGGTCGTCCGGGAGACCGACGCGCTGCGCACCCGCTTCGTCGAGGACACCGAGGGCGTATGGCAGGTGGTCGACCCGGACGGCACGGGCACGGTCCACTACATCGACGTCAGCCACGAGGACGACCCCCGGGCCGCGGCCGAGGCATGGATGCACGCCGACTTCCGGCGCCCGCTGGACCTCCTCGACGACGAACTGGTCCGCTTCGCCGTCCTGGAGACCGCCCCCGACCGCTTCCTGTGGTACCTCCGCGTCCACCACATCGTGCTGGACGGCTTCAGCGGGGCCCTGGTCACCCGGCGGGTCGCCGAGATCTACACCGCCCTGGCCGCCGGAACCCCGGTGCCCGAGGGCGAGTTCGGACCGCTGGCGGAGCTGGTGGCCGCCGACGAGCGCTACCGCGCCTCGGAGGACTTCGCCAAGGACAGGGCGCACTGGACCACCGTGCTCGCCGACCGTCCCAAGCCGCCCAGCCTGACGGCCGCCGACCCCACCATGCCGACCCGCCTGCGGCGCGGCACCACCTGGCTGTCCCCCCGGTCCACCCGTGCGCTGCGGGAGGCCGGGGACCGGGCCGGCGTCCCCTGGCCGCCCGTGGTCACCGCCGTCCTCGCCGCCTACCTCCAGGGCCTCGGCGGAGGCGATGACATCGTCGTCGGACTGCCCGTGACCGGCAGACTCGGCAAGGTCGCGCGGGCCACCCCGGGCATGGTCTCCAACGTCCTGCCGCTGCGGCTGTCCGTACGGCCCGAGTCGACCTTCGACGAACTGCTCACCCAGGTCGCCGGATCGATGCGGCGGGTCCTGCGCCACCAGCGCTACCGCTACGAGGACCTGCGCCGCGACCTCGGCCTGCTCGGCGGCGACCAGCGCCTGGTGGGGCCGCAGATCAACATCATGATGTTCGGTCACGGGCTGACCTTCGGCGAACTGCCCGCGACCCCGCACACCCTCAACCTCGGCCCGGTGGACGACCTGTCCGTCGTCGTCCACGACCTGGGCGAGGGCAAGGGGCTGCGCATCGACTTCGAGGGCAACCCCGAGCTCTACGGGGAGGGCGATCTCGCCCTCCACCAGCGCAGGTTCGTCCGGCTGATGGAGTCCCTCGCGGACGCCGGCCCGGACCGCGCCCTGGGCACCGTGGACATCCTCCTGCCCGAGGAGCGGTCCCGTCTGCTGCCGCCGACGGACGACACCCCGGCCGCGCTCCCGGACACCACCCTCACCGAGCTGTTCGAGGCGCGGGCGAGGGAGTCCGCCGAGAGCGTGGCGGTGGTGTGCGGTGCGGAGTCGTTGTCGTACGGGGAGTTGAACGCTCGGGCGAATCGGTTGGCGCGGTTGTTGGTGGGGCGGGGGGG
>NZ_JANIIC010000108.1 GCF_024519315.1 Streptomyces malaysiensis subsp. samsunensis
CCCGCCCCCCACCCGCCCCCCCCCAACCGCCCCCCCCCCCCCCCCCCCCCCCGCCGGCCCCCCCCCCCCCCCGCCACCCCCCCCCCCGCCCCCCCCCCCCACCCGCCCCCGCCCCCGCCCCCCGCCCCCGCACAACGCGCGCCCCCGCCCCCCCCGCGCACACGACCCCGCCGCACAACCGGCCCGCACAACCCCAATCCGCGAAACGGCCCACGCGACCAGCCCGCACAACCCCGGCCACAACCCCCTACCGCACCACCACGAACCCCTCGACCCCCCGCTCCGCCCGTGCCGCCGGCGGAACCGCCGCATGGCCGACCGCGACCGTGCCCATCGGGTCCCAGTCGTCCGGCAGGCCCAGGACCTCGCGCACCACCGGGCGGCAGAACATCGTGGACGACACCCACGCCGAGCCCAGCCCCTCACCCGCCAGCGCGACCAGCAGGTTCTGCACCCCGGCACCGGCCGCGACCACGAACATCTCGCGCTCCGCCGTGTTCCGCCGCGGGTCGGGGTAGGTGTGGGCGCCGTCCGCGACCAGGCACGGGACCACCAGGTACGGCGCCTTGCGCAGCACATCCCCGCGCCGCACCCGCTTGGCGACGCTCTCCTCCGAGAAGCCGTCCCCCCGCAGATCGGCGATCCAGGCGTCCCGCATCGCGTCCAGCAGCCGCGTCCGTGACTCCGCCGACTCCAGCAGGACGAAGCGCCATGGCGTCGTGTGGTGCGGCGCGGGCGCGGTGACGGCGGCGGCCACCGCGCGCCGCACCGCCGCGCCGTCCACCGGCTCGTCAGTGAACTCCCGGACGGTACGGCGCAGCTTCACGGCCTCCCGTACGGCCTCGGAGGTGCCCAGCCGGAACATGTCGTCCGCGGCGCCGCGCAGCAATGCCCGCGCCCCCGCGTCCGCACCTCCATCGACGCCTGGTCCGCCATGCCCCTCAGCCCCGCCATGCCTCTCGGCCTCGCCGACCGCCTCAACCCCGCCGACCCCGTCCAGCCCCTCGAACATCACCACCTGCGGAAGCCCCCGCAACACGGCCACCGGCAGCCCCTCGGCCTTGCCCTTGACCAGATCCCCCGCGGCGGCCAGCTCATCCGCGGTGGCGACGATGGTCGCGCTCAGCGCGTTCCCATACGCGTCGACCCCGCCTCGCAGATCGTCCAGGACCCGCACCCCGGCGGCCCCGATGGCGACATCGGTGACGCCGGTGCGCCACGGCCGCCCGAACGTGTCGGTGACGATGACGCCGATCTCCACGCCGAGCACTTCCCGCAGCCCGGCCCGGATCGCCCGCGCCGAGGCGTCGGGGTCCTCGGGGAGCAACAGAACCGTCCCGGCGGGGGTGTTGGAGGCATCGACCCCGGCGGCGGCCATGACCAGGCCGTGGCGGGTCTCGACGATCCGGGTGCGGCCGCGCCGCGCCACGACCCGCACGGTCTCGGCGTCTATGGCCGACTCGCGGTCGGCGGCCTCGACGACGCGCCCCTCCGCCTTGCTGACGATCTTGGACGTGACCAGCAGCACATCGCCGTGCGCGAGCCCCGGCAGACCGCCGGAGGTCGCGGCGTCGGCGATGAGCTTGGCGAGGTCGTCACCGGGCCGCACCTCGGGCATCCCGGGCAGGGCCCACACCTGATACGACGGCAGTTCCGTCATCCGCGCACCTCTTCCGCCAGCGTCAGCGCCTCGGCCGCCATCGCCGCCGTGGCCTTGAGATCCGTCATCATCAGCGGGATCGCCCGGCAGCGGATCCCGGCGGCCTCGACCTCCTCGACCACGCCCGCGTCCACGGTGTCGACGAGCCAGCCGTCCAGCAGCCCAGAGCCGTAGTGCTTGGCGACGGCGTCGGCGGTGGACTCGACGCCGACGGCGGCGAGCACCTTGTCGGCCATGCCGCGCACGGGCGCGTCGCCCACGATGGGGGACAGGCCCACGACCGGGACCCCGGCGTCGGCGATGGCCTCGCGCACCCCGGGCACGGCGAGGATCGTGCCGACGCTGACGACGGGGTTGGACGGCGGGAAGAGGACGACATCGGCGTCGGCGATGGCCTCCAGGACGCCGGGCGCCGGTTTGGCCTGGTCGGCGCCGACCGGAACGACGGCGTGGGCGGGCACGGAGGCGCGCAGCCGCACCCAGTACTCCTGGAAGTGGACGGCCTTACGGCCTTCGCCTTCCGGGTCGTCGATCAGGACGTGGGTCTCGACACGGTCGTCCGTCATGGGCAGCAGCCGCACCCCGGGCTGCCACCGGGCGCACAGCGCCTCGGTGACGGCGCTCAGCGGATAGCCCGCGCCGAGCATCTGCGTACGGACTATGTGCGTGGCGAAGTCGCGGTCGCCGAGGCCGAACCACTCGGGTCCCACCCCGTACGCCGCCAGCTCCTCCTTGACGGCGAAGGTCTCTCCGGCCCGGCCCCAGCCCTGCTCCTCGTGGATGCCACCGCCGAGGGTGTACATCACGGTGTCGAGGTCGGGGCAGACCTTGAGGCCGAAGAGGTGGATGTCGTCGCCGGTGTTCCCGATGACGGTGATGTCGGCGTCCGGAGCCGCCGACATCAGACCGCGAAGGAAACGGGCGCCGCCGATACCGCCTGCCAGAACCACAATGCGCATGAAGACAGTCTGTCAGCCGAAGGCTGATCCGCTGAGGGTGGTGGTGGGTGACGGGTGGGGCTGTCAGCCGAAGGCTGATCCGCTGAGGGTGGTGGTGGGTGACGGGCGGGGGTTGCAGCCGCCTCGGACATCGCGGGCGTTCGGGGCGGCTCAGCCGCCCATGACGCCCAGCGTTCCGGGGGCCGCGGCAGGAGGCACGGAAGGGGCCGCGACAGGCGCCGTGACAAGCGCCGTGGCGGCGGACAACTCGGCGCTCTGGGTGGGGTGCAGCGGCATCTCGGTCAGCCCGGGGAAGTAGATGTGCAGACTGACGGCCGGTTCGAGCGAGTCGTTGACGACGTCGTGCACATAACCGGGCGCGAAGACGCGCTGCGCGCCGGCGCGCAGCGTATGCCCCACGCCCCGCGTTCCCACCCGTTCGGTGAGCTCGCCCTGGAGCACCGTCAGCACCCCGGAGGAGCGGCCGTGGTCATGGGCTCCGCTGCCCTGTCCGGGCACCCAGCTGAGCAGCCACACCTCATAGCCGGGGCCGGTGCGCAGCCGGTGGTACCAGCGGCTGGTGGCGTCGTACCGGACAAGGGGCGCCCAGCCGTCGCGGTCGGCCGCGATGGTGCGGGCCAGGCCCGCGAAGGCGGAGACGGTGGAGGGGTGCGCGGGTACGGGCGGCAGCAGATGCGGGATGTCGAGCGGGTCACCGGCGATCTGGACGTCGCTGTTCATGCGGGTGGTTCCTCGGCGGGAAAGGGCGCGGGGAGGGCGCCGTAAGGACGCGAAGTGTGGTGTGGACGCGGCGTGCGGTGTCCGGTGTCAGAACGAGACGCCGCGCGAAACACGCGGAGAAGGCGGGGAAAGCGGAGAAAGCTGGAGCTCGGAGGGCATCAACAGCTCGAACAGCGACAGCGAGCCCGCACAGCGCAGCGGAACCCGTGGTCACGGGTCGGCAGGGGCGCGTGGGTCACTGACATGTGACCAAGGAGACCCGGATCGCCGTACCGCTGTCAACTTGATCTCAGCTTTCAGGTCAAGGTTCACCTCATCCGGTCACTGTGGAAGCAGAAAGGTTTGTGCGCGCGTTGTACCGGTGACACGGCGCAGCAATGCGCACCACCCCCGCATCACCCCCGCACCACCACGCTCCACGCCCGCCCCATCTCCCGCGCGATGCAACGGGACCGGCGCCGATGGCGTCCTTCTCATTGAGCGAGAGACGAGAGACCCGGGCAACGGATGGGGAAGGTGTCGCGTTTAGGCCGATTTGAACACTTTCCGTGAAGCCTTGGTTCCGCAGAGTGAATAAGAGGCCCAATAGCAGATCTCGGCTTGACTGGCCCGGATCGGCACACTTGTAATTTCACTCGTGTCGTTCTGCCGATTCACCGACGGCATCAGGCACGGGGACGCAAAGACAGACGAGGGGCGCACATGACCGAGTTGTTCCAGCAACTGCTGGTCGAAGAGGCGGACGAGGAGCTCGGTTGGCAGGAGCGCGCGTTGTGCGCCCAGACCGATCCCGAATCGTTCTTCCCGGAAAAGGGCGGATCCACCCGTGAGGCGAAGAAGGTCTGCCTCGCGTGTGAGGTCCGTTCCGAGTGCCTCGAGTACGCCCTTGCCAACGATGAGCGCTTCGGTATCTGGGGCGGTCTGTCCGAGCGTGAGCGCCGCCGACTGAAGAAGGCCGCCGTCTGACACCCGCTGTCTCACACCCGCCGTCTGACACCCGTTCGTCAGACCGCCGGGCCGTCACGCACGCCGGCCCCACCAGACCCGCCGGCCCCACGAGGCCCCGCCGGAGCCACCAGGCCCACCCGGCCGACCAAGCCCGCCGGAACCGTATGACCCGCACTGACATATCCGCACAGTTCACGACGGAGTGAGCCACCGTGAGCGGTCCGCTCTCCGCGCCCATGGCGACGGGAGGCGGACCGGTCGCATACACAGCCGTTAGTGTGGGGCCCCGTCCGAGACGCTCCAACGCCCCCATGGGCGCGCGCGTCCACCGCAGTCCAGCGAACCGGGGCCCGTACCTCGATGTCCGTGCACAGCCACTCGGCGGCCCAATATCCGGCCGCCACCGCCGCGTTTGCGCCCGCTCAAGAACAGGCCCAGACACCGGCCTATCCGCGTCATGTCGTCACCGCCGTACTGGTCGCCCACGACGGTGCCCGCTGGCTGCCCGACGCGCTGTCCGGCCTGCTCGGCCAGGAGCGCCCCGTCCAGAGCGTCGTCGCGGCCGACACCGGTAGCGCCGACGACTCGGCCCGGCTGCTCACCGAGACCCTCGGCGAGGACCGGGTGCTGCATATGGCGCGCCGCAGCGGCTTCGGCACGGCCGTCGCCGAAGCGGTCCGTACGGCGCCCGTACTCGGCCCCGAGGAGCTCGCGTACCTCAAGCGCCCCAGCGGCTGGGACCCCGTCAACCGCACCTGGCGCGACGACGCGTACGACATGCCGGAGCTGCCGCACGGCGAGCCCATCCAGTGGCTGTGGCTGCTGCACGACGACTGCGCGCCCGAGCCGGACGCCCTGGCCGAGCTGTTGCGGGTGGTGGACGCCGAGTTCACCGCCAACCGCGAGCCCGCGATCGTCGGCCCCAAGCTGCGCGGCTGGTACGACCGCCGGCAGCTGCTCGAAGTCGGCGTCAGCATCGCCCGCAGCGGCCGCCGCTGGACCGGTCTGGAACGGCGTGAGCAGGACCAGGGCCAGCACGACCAGGTGCGCCCGGTGCTGTCGGTGTCCAGCGCGGGCATGCTGGTGCGCCGCGATGTGTGGGAGCAGCTGGGCGGTTTCGACTCCCGGCTGCCCCTGATGCGGGACGACGTCGACCTGTGCTGGCGCGCCCAGGCGGCCGGGCACCAGGTGCTGATCGCCCCGGACGCCGTGCTGCGGCACGCGGAGGCGTCCGCGCGCGAGCGGCGGCCCATCGACTGCGTGGGGCGCTCCGTCGCGAACCCCCACCGCGTGGACAAGGCCGGCGCCGTCTACACCCTGCTGGTCAACACCCGCGGCGCGCTGCTGCCCTATGTGATGCTGCGGCTCCTGCTCGGCACGCTGCTGCGTACCCTGGCCTATCTCGTGGGCAAGGTGCCGGGACAGGCCCTGGACGAGGTCGCCGGTCTCTTCGGCGTGCTGCTGCGGCCGGGGCGGATCCTCGCCGCGCGCAAGCGCAGAGGGCGCCCGGCGACCGAGCCGAGCGAGCTGCGGCCGCTCTTCCCGCCGCCCGGCGCGACCGTAAGGGCGACGGTCGAGCAGGTCGCCAGCAATATGGGCGGCCGTTCCGAGCCCGAGCTGTCCTCCGGCGGGCGGCATGGCGCGGTGGAGTCCGGGCCCGGCGACGATGACGCCGACTTCCTGGAGGTCGAGCAGTTCGCCCGGCTCAAGCGGGTCGCGCGCAAGCCCGGCCCGATGCTCTTCCTCGTCCTGCTGGTGGTCTCGCTGGTCGCCTGCCGGGACCTGCTCGGTGCGGGCGCGCTCGCGGGCGGCGCCCTGCTGCCCGCGCCCGCCCATGTCTCCGACCTGTGGTCGAGCTATGTGGACGGCTGGCATCCGGTCGGCACCGGCGGGACGCAGTCCGCGCCGCCGTATCTGGCCGCACTCGCCGCGCTGGCCACGGTCTTCCTGGGCTCCACGGGCTTCACGCTGACCCTGCTGCTGGTCTGTTCGGTGCCGCTGGCCGGGTTCATCGCGTACTTCGCCTCCCGGCCGCTGGTCGAGTCCCGGCTGCTGCGCGCCTGGGGAAGCGTCGCGTACGCCTTCCTCCCGGCCGCGACCGGGGCGCTCGCGGGCGGGCGGCTCGGCACCGCCGTGCTCGCCGTACTGCTGCCGCTGATGACCCGCGCCGCGGCCGCCGCGACCGGCTTCACGAGCAACGGGTCGAAGCTGCCGAGCTGGCGGGCGACATGGGCGTACGCACTGCTGCTGACGTTCACCATGGCCTTCACCCCGGTCGTCTGGCCGATGGCCCTCCTCCTGGGCGTCGGCGTGCTCGCGCTGCGCCAACGGCAGAGCGGCACCGAGCAGCTCATGGGATACGGGCTGCGGTTCCTGAGCGTGATCGTCACCCCGCTCGTCGTGCTCGCCCCCTGGTCGCTGGATCTCCTCACCGACCCGGCCCGCTTCCTGGAGGAGGCCGGGCTGGACCGCGGCGCGAGCTCCGCGTCCGTCCTGCAACTGCTCGCGCTCAGCCCCGGTGGGCCCAAGGGCGGCGGCACGCTGCTGCTGCTCGGCTTCGTCCTGGCCGCGCTCGCCGCCCTGATGCGCGGGGAGCGGCAGACGGTGGTGCGCACCGCGTGGGTCGTGGCGCTCACCGGCTTCCTCTTCGCGGCGCTCACGGGCGGTCCCGGCTGGGCCGGGCCCGCGACCCTCGTCTACGGCCTGGCGCTGCTGATCGCCGGTGTGGTCGGCGCCGAGGGCGCACGGGAGCGGGTGGCGGCGCAGAGCTTCGGCTGGCGCCAGCCGGTGGCGCTGCTGATCGCGGTCGCCACGGTCGCCGCGCCGCTGTACGCCGCCGTCAGCTGGATGGCGAGCGGCGCGGACGGCCCGGTGGGGCGGCGCGACCCCTCGCAGGTCCCGGCGTTCGTGGCGGCCGAGAGCGCCACCGAGGACCAGGCCCGCACCCTGGTGCTCGGCGGCGGCAGCAGCGCCGCCCGCGCCGACTACGCCCTGGTGCGCGGCTCCGGCGCCCGGCTGGGCGACGGCGAACTCGCGGCGAAGGGCTACTCCGACAGCGGGCTCGACGGTGTCGTGGCCAATCTGATCGCGGGCTCCGGCGCCGACCAGACCCGCCAGCTCGGCGGCTACGCGGTGCGCTATGTCTACGTCCAGAAGGGCGCGCCGCCCGAGATGGAGCGGGTGCTGAACGCGACCCCGGGCCTCACCCAGCTCAGCCGGGAGCACGACGGCGTGCTGTGGCGGGTCGACCAGCGGGTCTCGCGGGTCTCCATTGTCCCGGCCGAGTCCTCGGGCCGCCCGGCGGGCGGGGCCGCGGCCAAGCCGGTGCATGTGGCCTCCGGCCCCGTCGAGGCGCACACCACCGTGCCGGACGGCGCGGCCGGGCGGGTGCTGCGGATCGCCGACCGGTCCGCGCCCGACTGGCAGGCCACGCTGGACGGAGAACCGCTGAAGCCGACGACGGTCGCCGGCTGGGCGCAGGGCTTCGAACTCCCGGCGAACGGCGGCCGGTTGGACCTCACCTACGACGCGCCCATCACCCACACCGCATGGGTGTGGGCCCAGGGGCTGCTCGCGGTCGTCCTGCTGGTGCTGGCACTGCCGGGCCGCCGCCGGAACGTCGACGACGACCTGCCGGACGCGGAGAGCGCGGCCGCCGTCATCACCGCCGAGGACCTGGCGGGCGACGGCCGCCGGGCGCGGCGGCTGCGGGCTGCCGCGGAGGCGCAGGCCGCGCAGACCGGGCAGGCCGATGCCGCCAAGGGGCGGCCGGAGGCCGATCCGGCCGCCGCGGACGCCCTTCCCCCGCAGCCGGACGCCGTTCCCCCGCAGCCTGGCGGGATCCCCCCGCAGCCGGGCGAGCCGCCGCTGGCGCCACCCGTAGAGCCGCCCGCCATGGGCGACCCTTACGGCGACCAGGCCGCGGCGCACGATCCTTACGGTGACCAGGCGGCCGCCGGCGACCCGTACGCGGCGGTGCCGCACCAGCAGGAGTACGGGCAGCAGTACGAGCGGCAGTGGGACGCGCAGACGTACGCCGAGGCCGGATACGGGCAGTACCCGGCCGGTCAGTACCAGGGGGAGCAGTACCCGGGCGAGGGTTACGCGGACCAGTACCCCGGCGGCCAGTACCAGGCCGGTGACTACCAGGGCGGCTACCAGGACACCGGCTATCCGGCCGGCTACCAGGACGGCCAGTACCCGGCGCAGGAGGGCCAGTACCCGGCGGACCCGTACGCGGGCGGCCAGTACGCCGACCCTTACGGCTACGACCAGCAGCAGCCCTACACCGACGGCGGCTACCCCGCGCAGGGCGACACGACGTACGGCGGCGCCGACCCCGAGGACCGCCGCGACGGGAGCGAGCAGCAGCGATGAACCGCACCACCCTGTCCCTGATCGGCGCCGCCACGGCGCTGGCCGCCATCTCCGGCGTCGCGGCCCTCACCGGGGGCTCCTCCGATGACGCGGGCTCCGCCGGTAAGGCCGCCACCAGGCTGCCCGTGCAGCGCTCGACGCTGCTGTGCCCGACGCCCTCCACCTCGGATGTGAGCAGCACCACCTACACCGCGTACACGCCCAAGCGGGACGGCGTGGACGCCAAGGACGGCACCGCCGAACTGCTGCCCGCGCAGAACGCCGCTGACGACGTGACGGATCCCGGCGGCGACGGTAAGGGCGACAAGAACGACAAGAGTGGCAAGGACGGGGGGAAGGGCGGCCAGGCGGCCTCGGGCGGCGACAAGCCCGTGCTGCCCCTGAAGGAGCCGGGCAAGCCCGTCACCACCGACGTGAGCAGCGCGGGCGCGCCCGCGCTCATCGGCACCGCCGACGGCCGATTCGCGCCCGGCTGGACCGTCCAGCAGACCACTACGATCGACGCGGGCAGCGGGCGCGGCATCCTGGGCACCGCGTGCACGGCGCCGGACACGGACTTCTGGTTCCCCGGCGTCAGCACCGACCGGGGCCGCCAGGACTTCGTCCATCTGACCAACCCGGACGACGCCGCGGCCGAGGTGGATCTGAAGCTCTACGGACCGAGTGGTCGGCTGAAGTCGGCGACCGATGAGTCGATCACGGTCCCGCCCCGCTCCACGCTCCCGGTCCTGCTCTCGACCCTCACCGATCAGCGGGCGGAGAGCGCCTCGCTCCGCGTGACGGCCCGCAGCGGCCGGATCGGGGCGGAGGTGCAGGCCGTGGACCAGAAGGCCGGTAGCGACTGGCTTCCCCCCTCCGCCGTGCCCTCCTCGAGTGTGGCGATCCCCGGCATCCCCAAGGACGCCACCTCGGCCCGCCTGGTCGTCTTCGCGCCCGGGTCCGACGACGCCGACCTCAAGGTGCGGCTGGCCGGGCCGAACAACTCGATCACCCCGGCCGGACATGAGTCGCTGCACGTCAAGAGCGGGATGACCGCCGCGATCGACCTCGGCGACGTGACCAAGGGCGAGCCCGGCTCGCTGCTGCTCACCCCCGAGGGCGGCGAGGGCCCGGCGACCCCGGTGGTGGCCGCGCTCCAGGTGACCCGGGGCAAGGGCGGCGACCAGGAGACGGCGTTCATCCCCGCGACCGCCGCGATCGAGCGCAGCGCCACCGCGGCCGACAACCGCACCAAGGGCTCGACGCTCTCCCTGGTGGCGCCGCGGGCGGCCGCCAAGGTGCGGATCACCGCCTCCGCGGGCGCCGGTGGCGGCAGCCCGGTCAGCAAGACCTACGAGGTCAAGGGCGGCACCACCAAGGCCCTGGAGCCACCCCGCCCGGCCTCGGGCAAGGGCCCGTACGCGGTGACGGTCGAGCGGCTCTCCGGCGGTCCGGTACACGCCTCGCGGATGCTTGAGCTGACGCAGCACGGGGTGCCGATGTTCACGATCCAGTCGCTGCCGGACGACCGGGGCACGGTCGTGGTGCCCGAGGCGGGCCAGGACATGTCCCTGCTCAACGACGACTGAGAGTACTGAGGCGACTAAAGCGACCAGGACGGCTGAGCGGATCGGCGGAAGTCTCGGGGGTCCGCCGCCCGCCCCGGGGCGCCTCGCGTCCCGGCGCGCCGGTCATGGCCGTCCTCAGGGCGCCGCCCGCTACTCCTGCCCGTACCGCGGGTCCACGGATTCCGGGGCCAGCCCCAGCAGCTCCGCCACCTGCTCGACCACGACCTCGTGCACCAGCAGTGCCCGTTCGTCCCGGTTCTTCGCCCGGATCTCGACCGGGCGGCGGTAGATCACGATCCGGTCCGGTGTGTCACCGCGGGCCGCGATGAAGCGCCCGAGCGGCACGGACTCGCCGTCCCAGCCGTCCGTTCCGCCGTGCCCGTCGGGTCCGCCGCCCGACCCCGGCCCGCCGAGTCCCGACGTGGGCACCTCCAGCACCGTGAAGTCGACCCCGGACAGCTGTGGCCACCGTCTCTCCAGCCGCTCCGCCGAGTCCTGCACAAGATCGACGAAGGACTCCGCGCGGCTGATGGAGAGCGGCACCTGGGGTGGCGCGATAGGGCCGCGCATACCCCGTCCGTGGCGATCGCGACGACGGGGACGCGGCTCGGACTGGTGGGGGTGTACGGGCCTGGTCATCACTCACGAGGGTAGCTGTCGTCCGCCCGCCCTCATGCGCTTACCGGACAGCCGTGCCGGATGTCGCCAAATGAGCATTCCAGCCATGCTTGGGTCCAAAAACGGACGTCTCTTGGGCCGCTTCTCTGATCCAGGATGACCTCTCTCGGTTCGAGTGGTGACCGGATTCGTTGTCGGCGGTTGTTGTCGCGTTGGAAGTCCATGCTGGTCAGCCCGTAAGTTCACGTTTCGGGTGCAGAGGGCGAACCGGGACGACACGGCGGAGTGAGCTGGTGGAGAGTCGTCGCGGCCCGCTCAAGAGTGCGGTACCGTCCAACGTCGTGAGCCCTGTACGTCGCTGTTCGCGCACCGCCTGCGGCCGCCCCGCCGTCGCGACGCTGACGTACGTCTATGCGGATTCCACCGCCGTTCTCGGACCCCTCGCCACCTACGCCGAACCCCACTGCTACGACCTGTGCTCGGAGCACTCGGAGCGGCTGACCGCCCCGCGTGGCTGGGAGGTCGTCCGGCTCGCCGTCGACACCGGTCCGCCCCGGCCCAGCGGTGACGATCTGGAGGCGCTGGCCAACGCGGTCCGCGAGGCCGCCCGCCCGCAGGAGCGCGCGGCGGGAGCGGCGGCCGGTTCGGGTGGCCCCGGCGCCGGGCACGGCGGCCGGGAGGGCGACCCGCGCGAGGTGCCGCGCCGCGGCCATCTGCGGGTCCTGCGGTCGCCCGAGCCCTGACCGGCTTCCGGCGCGATCTTCTCCGATCCCGCGCGGCCTTCCCCGATCCCATGTGATCCTCTTCGATTCCTCGCGATCTTCCTGGTTCCTCCGCGATCTTTCTGGATCCTCCGTGGTCTTCAGCGAACTCGCCCCGCTCGCGCACGGTTCACCGCGATCTCGCCCCGCCCTCCCCGCGGTCCTCTCCGGCGTTTCCGGCGTCCCCCTCTGACGTTCTCCGGGATCACTTGCTGACGGAGCATTGACTGCGACTTGGCGTGGACACGACCATGCCTGCACCCCAGGGTCCTCCGTTTCCGCATTACGGATGTGACCTTCCAGGGATGGCCCACGCCGGGAGGCCCGTGTGTTCGTGCAGCAGTTGGACCCCGTCGCCGATTCACTCTCCCTGTCCGCCCTCGTCGCCGCCCTTCCCCTCTTCACCGTTCTCGCCCTGCTCGGCGGGGTGCGGATGCGCGCCCACTACGCGGGCCCCATAGGGCTTGTCGTCGCCGCTCTCGTTGCCTGGCTCCCGTACGGGATGCCCGTCGGCCAGACCCTCTCCAGCGCCGCCCAGGGGGTGCTCTTCGGCCTCTTCCCCATCATGTGGATCGTCGTCAACGCCCTGTGGGTGTACCGGATGACCGTCCGCACCGACCACTTCGACGTGTTGCGCCGCTCCTTCGGCGGTCTCTCGGACGACCCCCGCGTCCAGGCCCTCGTCATCGCCTTCTGCTTCGGTGCGCTCCTGGAGGCGCTGGCCGGGTTCGGCGCGCCGGTGGCGATCTGCTCGGTCATGCTCGTGGCGCTCGGCTTCGACCCGGTGCGCGCCGCCGTCGTGGCACTCGTGGCCAACACCGCGCCCGTCGCGTTCGGCGCCATGGCCACCCCCGTGGTGACACTCGCTCAGGTCACCGGGCTGCCGCTGGACTCCGTCGCCTCCGTCGTGGGCCGGCAGACCCCGCTGCTCGCCCTCGTCGTCCCGCTGCTGCTGGTCGTGATCGTCGACGGCCGGCGCGGGCTGCGCGAGACCTGGGTGCCCGCGCTCGCCTGTGGAATCGCCTTCGCCATCGCCCAGTTCACCGTCTCCAACTACCTCTCCGTCCAGCTCGCCGACATCGCGGCCGCCTTGGCCGGCGCGGCCGTGCTGATGGCCGTGCCCGCCGCCCGGCGGCCCGCGGAGGAGCCGGTGCGCGCCGCCGTGCTCACCGGTGTGCGCAGCGACGACCTGGACCACGAGGACCCGCGCCCGGAGGTGCTGCGCGCCTACGCCCCGTACGCGCTCATCGTCGCGATCTTCTCCATAGCCCAGATCGGCCCGGTCAAGGACCTCTTCGCCAAGGCCACCCGCACCTTCGACTGGCCCTTCCTGGACGTCGCAGCGCCGGACGGAAAGCCGGTCGGCGCCAATGTCTTCTCCATGCCGCTGATCGCCACCGGCGGCACCCTGGTGCTGGTGGCCGGGGTGGCCACCGCCGCCGTGCTCCGGGTGAACGCGGGCGACGCCCTGCGGGAGTGGGGGGCCACGGTGCGCGAACTGCGTCATGCGATCCTTACGGTCGTCTCGGTGCTCGCGCTCGCCTATGTCATGAATCTCTCCGGACAGGCCGCCACCATCGGTCACTTCGTCGCGGCCGCCGGGGCCGGGCTGGCCTTCCTCTCGCCGGTGCTCGGCTGGTTCGGCGTCGCCGTCTCCGGCTCGGACACCTCCGCCAACGCCCTCTTCGGCTCCCTCCAGGTGACCGCCGCCCGTGAGTCCGGGCTCTCCGCGGATCTGCTCGCCGCCGCCAACAGCTCGGGCGGGGTGCTCGGCAAGATGATCTCCCCGCAGAACCTCGCCATCGCGTGCGCGGCGGTCGGGCTCAAGGGGCGCGAGGGCGATCTGCTCCGTAAGGTGCTGCCGTGGAGCGTCGCGCTGCTGCTGGTGATGTGTCTGATCGTCGTCGCGCAGTCCTCCTTCCTGCTGGGCTGGATGCTGCCGTGACCCGGTCCGGGGCGCCGCAGCACGCCGCGCGACGGGGCTCACAGTTCCGGCCCAGGTCCTGCGGGTAGGTTTTGAGGTCCGCAGGGACGTCCGCAGGGACATCCGCAGAGACGTCCGTCGAGACATCTCCACCAGGACCTCCAGAAGGGGTTGGCTGTGCCCGACTTGTCGCAGATCGTGAAGGCGTACGACGTGCGCGGTGTGGTCCCGGACCAGTGGGACGAGTCGCTCTCGGAACTCTTCGGCGCCGCCTTCGCCCGGGTGACCGGCGCGGACGCGATCGTCGTCGGCCATGACATGCGCCCCTCCTCACCCGGTCTGGCGCGGGCCTTCGCGCGCGGTGCCGCCTCGCTCGGGGTGGATGTGACCGAGATCGGGCTGTGCTCGACCGATCAGCTCTACTTCGCGAGCGGGTACCTCGGCCTGCCCGGCGCGATGTTCACCGCCAGCCACAACCCCGCGCGGTACAACGGCATCAAGATGTGCCGCGCGGGCGCCGCCCCCATCGGCCAGGACACCGGGCTCGCCGACATCCGCGCCCTGGTCGAGGAATGGGCGGGCACCGGGGCGCCCGAGCCCGCCGCGGAGTCCGGCACCATCACCCAGCGGGACGTACTCGCCGACTACGCGGCCCATCTGCGCTCGCTGGTGGACCTGGCCGCCATCCGGCCGCTGAAGGTCGTCGTGGACGCGGGCAACGGCATGGGCGGCCACACCGTCCCGACCGTCTTCGAGGGGCTCCCGCTCGAGCTCGACGCCCTCTACTTCGAGCTGGACGGCACCTTCCCCAACCACGAGGCCAACCCGCTCGACCCCAAGAACATCGTCGATCTACAGGCCCGGGTCCGCGAGACCGGCGCCGACATCGGGCTCGCCTTCGACGGCGACGCCGATCGCTGCTTCGTGGTGGACGAGCGCGGCGAGCCGGTGTCCCCCTCCGCCGTCACCGCCCTGGTCGCCGCCCGCGAACTGGCCAAGCACCCGGGCGGGACGGTGATCCACAACTGCATCACCTCCTGGTCGGTCCCCGAGGTCGTCAAGGAGAACGGCGGCAGCCCCGTCCGCACCCGCGTGGGCCACTCCTTCATCAAGGCCGAGATGGCCCGCACCGGCGCGATCTTCGGCGGGGAGCACTCCGCGCACTACTACTTCCGCGACTTCTGGAACGCCGACACCGGCATGCTCGCCGCCCTGCACGTCCTGGCCGCGCTCGGCGGCCAGAAGGGCCCGCTGTCGGACCTGGTCGGGCAGTACGACCGGTACGCGGCCTCCGGCGAGATCAACAGCACCGTCGACGACCAGACCGGCCGGATGGAGGCGGTCAAGGCGGCCTACGAGGGTCGGGAGGGCGCCGAGCTCGATGAACTCGACGGCCTTACGGTCACCACCGCCGACTGGTGGTTCAACCTCCGCCCCTCCAACACCGAGCCGCTGCTGCGTCTGAACGTGGAGGCGAGGGACACGAAGACGGCGACCGGGGTCCGCGACGAGGTCCTCTCGATCGTCCGCGCGTAGCTTCTCAGGGCCGCGCGTTTACGGCCGCGCGCGGCCCTTACAGCCGTCCGTCGGCCCTCCGCGCGCGGCCCCCGCGACAGGCCGCGTCCTTACGGAAGTCTCTGCGGAAGTCCTTATGGAGCCCTTACGGCCGTCCTGGCGGAGTCCTCACGGAGGCCCGTACCGCCGTCCGCCCGGAGGCGCGCCCCCGGCAGTCCGCCCGGAAGGCGCCCCGGCGGTCCGCAGGGCGCATGGCGTTCCCGGAGCCCGGGGAGCCCCAGGGTTCCGGTGCCCACCGGCCGCGCCGCGCCCCCGCCCGGCGGTACGCTGACCACGCCGGACCGATGTCCGGCTGGACTCACACCCGAAGGGACGACCCCATGCCGCTCGAAGCCGGTCTTCTGGAGATCCTCGCCTGCCCGGCG
Source organism: Streptomyces malaysiensis subsp. samsunensis (assembly GCF_024519315.1). Taxonomy (GTDB): domain Bacteria; phylum Actinomycetota; class Actinomycetes; order Streptomycetales; family Streptomycetaceae; genus Streptomyces; species Streptomyces malaysiensis. The sequence continues at coordinate 15,455 of NZ_JANIIC010000108.1, forward strand.
TGTCACGCCCCGCTGCGCGAGGAGCAGTCCCCGGAGACCCCCGAGCTGGTGTGCACGGGCGAGGGGTGCGGTCTCGCGTACCCCATCCGGGACGGCATCCCCGTGCTGCTCGTCGACGAGGCGCGCCGCCCGGTCTGACCCGGCGGCCTGCCGGAGCCCCAGCCCCCGCGCGGTCCCGCGCGTACCGCCCGCCACGGCGATCGGAGGCCGAAGCACCATGCTCGACGAATCCCTTCTCGACGCCCCCGAGGCCCTCGCCCGCGCCGACACCCGCGGGCTGCTGCGCGGAGCCGCCGAATCCGGCGCCCGCGTCCGCACCGCCGCCCGGCACGCCGCCGAGGCGGGGATAGGCGACCTCAAACCGGACGGGCGGCCCCGCGCCGTCATGGTCGCGGGCCCGGGAGCGGCCGGGAGCTGCACCGCCGACCTCCTCGGCGCGCTCAGCGGAGGCAACTGCCCGGTCAGCCTGATCGTGCCCACCGGCGTGGCCCCGGCGCCGGGCGCGCTGCGCTGGGCGCTGCCCGGCTGGGCGGGCCCGCTGGACCTGCTGGTCCTCGCGACGCCGGACGGTACGGAACCGGGCCTTCCGCGCCTGGTCGAGCAGACGTACCGCCGTGGCTGCGCGATCGTCGCTGTGGCCCCGGACCGGTCCCCGCTGGCCGACGCGGTCGCGCAGGCGCGCGGCCTGATGGTGCCGCTGGCCACGGCGTCGGACAACTCGGCCCCGTACGCCACCGGCGGATACGGCACCGATCCGTACCGCAGGGACCCGCTGGCGCCCGGTGCGGCGGAGGAGGACACCGCCCTCGCCGAGGGCGCCCTGGGCGATGCCCCGGCCCCGTACGGGACGCCTTCCGTCCCGCAGCCCGTCGAGCCGCCCGGCACCGCTCCCGACGAGATGACCGGCCCCGCGCTGCCCGGCACGCTGTGGGCCCTGCTCACCCCGCTGCTCCTGCTGGTCGACCGGATCGGCCTGGTGTCCGCGCCGCCCACCGCGCTCCAGCAGGTGGCCGACCGGCTCGACCAGGTGGCCGAGCGCTGCGGCCCGGCCATCGCCACCTACACCAACCCCGCCAAGACGCTCGCGGCCGAGCTCGCCGGGGCGCTTCCGCTGCTGTGGACCGAGGGCCCGGTCGCCGCCGCCACCGGACGGCGCTTCTCGGGGCTGCTCGCGGCGCTCGTCGGGCGCCCCGCGCTCGTCGCCGAGCTCCCCGGAGCGCTCGCCGCGCATGGCGCGCTGCTGACCGGGGCGTTCGCGGGCGGTGCCGATCCGGATGACTTCTTCCGCGACCGGGTGGACGAGCCAGAGGCGCTCCGCGCCCGGATCGTGCTGCTCCACGACGAGCCGGTGGGCCCGGTCTCGGCCGTGCCGACCGCCCGGGAGCTGGCGCTGGCGCATGAGACCGCGTTCAGCGAGCTGGAACCGGCCGAGGGCACCCTGTTGGAGAGCGCCGCGGAACTTCTCGCCATCACGGATTTCGCCGCCGTTTACCTCGCGCTCGCTTCGGCCGATAGAACTTGACGCCGTAAGAACGTGATGCTGTACGTACGCGACGACGTAAGACCGTGACGCCATAAGAACGCGTAAGAACGTGGCGCCGTAAGCCGCGCACCCACCGCCCCACGTCCCTCACTGCACAGTCAGGAACCGCACCGCATGGACCGCCTCGCCAACACCGTGCGCCCCTACGCCTGGGGCTCCACCACCGCCATCCCGGAGCTGCTGGGCGTCCAGCCGACGGGCGAGCCGCAGGCCGAGCTGTGGATGGGGGCACACCCCGGGGCGCCGTCCCGGGTCGACCGGGGCACGGGCTCCGTCGCGCTCTCCGAGGTGATCGCCGCGGATCCCGAGGGCGAGCTCGGCGCGGATGCCGTAAGGCTCTTCGGGCCCCGGCTGCCGTTCCTGCTCAAGGTGCTGGCCGCCGGCTCGCCGCTGTCGCTCCAGGTCCACCCGGACCTCGCGCAGGCCAAGGAGGGCTTCGCGGACGAGGAGGAGCGCGGCGTTCCGATCGACGCCGCGCACCGCAACTACAAGGACGCCAACCACAAGCCCGAGCTGATATGCGCGCTCACGCCGTTCAACGGGCTCTGCGGCTTCCGTGACCCGAACGAGGCGGCCGAGCTGCTGGCCGCCCTCGAGGTCGACTCGCTCAAGCCGTACGTCGACATCCTGCACGCCCATCCGGAGTCGCACGCCCTGCGCGAGGTGCTGACCGCCGTGCTGACGGCCGACCCGGAGGCGATGGCGGAGACCGTAAGGCAGGCGTCTGTGGCCGCCGAGCGGCTCGGCGCGCTGGACGGACCGTACGCCCCGGCGTACGCGGCGTACGCCTCCATCGCACGGCACTACCCGGGCGACCCCGGGGTGATCGCCGCGATGCTGCTCAACTTCGTGACCCTCCAGCCCGGCGAGGCCCTCTACCTCGGCGCCGGCGTTCCGCACGCCTATCTCGACGGCCTGGGCGTCGAGATCATGGCCAACTCCGACAATGTGCTGCGCTGCGGACTGACGCCCAAGCATGTGGACGTCCCCGAACTGCTGCGCATCGTCCGCTTCGAAAGCGCCGCCCCCGCCGTGCTGCGGCCCGAGGCGGACCCCTCGGGCGAGGAGCTCTACACCACCCCCATCGACGAGTTCCGGCTCTCCCGCCACGTCCTGGCCGACGGCGCCGATCCGCGCCCGCTGCCGACGACCGGCCCGCAGATCCTGCTGTGCGCCTCGGGCGAGGTCTCCCTGCGCGGAGCGGACGGCGAACTCCCCCTGACACGCGGGCAGTCGGCCTTCGTACCGGCCGGCGAGAGGGCCTCCCTGAGCGGCGACGGCACTGTGTTCAGGGCCACAGTGACCGCCTGAGGTACGGCCCGTTCGAGCGGCTGGAACAATGGCCCGCCGTGAGGCGGTAAAGCACTGGCAAAGCTGCCATGAGCTGCCATGTAGTGGAAGGGAAATTCGGCACATATGAGTGCATCAGGCGGAACCAAGGCGATTGTTGCCGCGCTCGGCGCGAACCTGGCCATCGCCGTAGCCAAGTTCGTGGCGTTCGCATTCAGCGGCTCGTCGTCGATGCTCGCCGAAGGCGTGCACTCGATCGCCGACTCGGGCAACCAGGGGCTGCTGCTCCTCGGCGGGAAGAAGGCCAAGCGCGAGGCCACCCCCGAGCACCCCTTCGGCTACGGCCGCGAGCGCTATATCTACGGCTTCCTCGTCTCCATCGTGCTGTTCACCATCGGTGGTGTCTTCGCGCTGTACGAGGGCTACGAGAAGATCCAGCACCCCCATGAGCTGGAGCACTGGTACTGGCCGGTCGGGGTGCTCCTCTTCGCGATCATCGCCGAGGGCTTCTCCTTCCGTACGGCCATCAAGGAGTCCAACGAGATCCGCGGCAGGCTGAGCTGGCCGGAGTTCGTCCGCCGCGCCAAGGCCCCCGAGCTCCCCGTCGTCCTCCTGGAGGACTTCGGCGCCCTCGTCGGCCTGGTCCTCGCACTCGGCGGCGTCGGCCTCTCCCTGCTGACCGGCGACGGCGTCTGGGACGGCATCGGCACCCTGTGCATCGGCACCCTGCTGGTCCTGATCGCCCTGGTGCTCGCGGCCGAGACCAAGTCCCTGCTGCTGGGCGAGGCGGCCGACGCCACCCAGGTCGGCAAGATCCGCGAAGCGGCCGTGGACGGCGACACCGTCACCGCCGTGATCCACATGCGCACGCTCCACCTCGGCCCCGAGGAGCTGCTGGTCGCCGCCAAGATCGCGGTACAGCACGACGACACGGCGGCAGAGGTGGCCCACGCGATCGACGCCGCCGAGGCCCGCATCCGCGAAGCGGTCCCCATCGCCCGCGTCATCTACCTCGAGCCGGACATCCTCCGAACCTCCACATCAACAACCACCCCGGCCTGACCAACGGCAGCCAGCTGAGGCCCTGTTCCGAGCCACGGAACGAACCCCACAAATCACCCACCCACGACCCCCGCCCCGCGCATGGACCACCGGACCGAACCTCCGACGGGCCCGGGGCGGGCGCCGGAGCCCCCTGCACCGGGGCCCAGGGGTAGAACCCCGAACCGGGTCCGGACCGAGGCCCAGGACGGGGAGCCCGAGCCGGGGTCTGGGGCGGAGCCCCGGTGGGGGCCCGGGGGTGTGCCCCCGGTCTCGGGAAGGTGCGGGGTGGGGGAAAACCCA
>NZ_JANIIC010000109.1 GCF_024519315.1 Streptomyces malaysiensis subsp. samsunensis
CGGCACCGACGTCCCCGCGGACGGTGTCACCACGGGGCAGATCGCGTTGCGCGGCAACAACCTCATGCTCGGCTACCTCGACGACCCGGAGGCCACCCTGGCGGCGGTGCAGGACGGATGGTTCCGGACCGGGGACATCGGCATCCTGCACCCCGACGGGTACGTGGAGCTGCGTGACCGCTCGAAGGACGTGATCATCTCGGGTGGGGAGAACATCGCGTCGGTCGAGGTGGAGCAGGCGATCGAGGACCATCCAGCGGTGTTGGAGGCCGCGGTGATCGCCGTTCCGGACGAGCGCTGGGGTGAAGTCCCCGCCGCCTATGTGCGCTTGAAGGACGGTGCCACGGCCACTGAGGTGGAGATCATCGAGCATGTAAAGGGCCGATTGGCGCGGTTCAAGGCGCCGAAAACCGTCACGTTTACAGAGCTTCCGAAGACTTCCACGGGGAAGATCCAGAAATTCGTGTTGCGCGAGAAGGCCTGGGCCGGGAGCGACAAACGCATCCAGTGAAACAACAGCAGCGACGGTGGTCGACAAGATCACCGTCAGGGAATGCCGTATCTCGCGCTGTCACACGGCCGGGCATCGGCGCTGACAGAAATGGGACGAGTACTCCCGACCTGCCACGCACTCCAGGCGAAAAGGCCTATCGGTCGTATCCGAGTGTCCCTGCCGAAGGCGGTGATCGCACAGTGATTCAGCAAGCTGCGCAAAGGGCTCAGCCCCTGGACGAGTTCAGCCGACTCACGCCTCAATGCCCGCGACACATCGTCGCCGTCATCCTCATGTGGCGAGGGCGCATCGGGTTGTTCAAGCGCAGTGGATCTGTCCAGCATGACGCAGGCCTGTGGCACTGCATCACTGGATTTCTGGACGCTGACAGCGACCCGGTACGGCAGGCCATCCAGGAGATCTGGGAGGAGACTCTGCTCCCCGCCCGCGCTCTGGAACACCTGACTGCGGGCCCTACGCTACGCCTGGCCGACCCTCGGGGCGGTCAGGACTGGACCGTGCACACCTTTGTGGCCTGTACCAGTCAACGCCGGCTCACTCTCAACTGGGAGCACGAGGCATACCGGTGGGTTCGGCCCTGGAAGCTGTCACAGTTCGACGGGCAAGACGCATGGCTGTCGGATGTTTTGCAAGCGATCAACTCCCTCCCGTCAGGCGAAACTCGTGATCAGGTCGCATAGATGTGCAGAGATTCGATCGAGTCCGAAATTCAGTCCCTCCGACTGCAGAGTGCGGCTCCGAACAGCGCTTGCCATGGCAGGGCAGCAGAACCGTGCAATCGTCAGCGCCCTGGCCAGCCGTCTGCCGAAGGCGGTAGAGGCGGAGGAATCCCGCACACACGCATTCCGGCAGTGAGATTTCGAACGATCAGCTGATCCGGCGTCGGCGGCATCGAGAGGCCGTTCACTGGTCATGCTGCACTGTGAATGCCTGCCAGCCAACTCAAAGTTTGAGCAGAATGCTCAACTCAAAGGCAACATCTTGTGCAATCGCAGAGTCATGGGTCTACTTGCGGAGCACAACGCAAAACTTCTTAAGGCATGGTGCCGAATGCGGAGGAGGTCTGTGATGGTCGCGGAACTGAGGTCGGCCGACGTCGACAGCTCTGGTCCTGCCCGGGCGGAGGAGCTCGTCGTGCTGAAGGCGGTTGAGCAGCGGGTGCTATGGCTCTCCACCGCGATCATCGATCATGCCAATCGGGTACGGCCGAACCCTACGGGTCTGAAAGTTGGTGGTCACCAGGCGTCCAGTGCCTCGATGACTTCCATCATGACTGCGCTGTGGTTCCATTCACTGACCGCCGAGGACCGAGTGTCGGTCAAGCCGCATGCCTCACCGGTGTTGCATGCGATCAACTACTTGCTGGGCGAGCTGGACGAGTCCTACCTGACCACGCTGCGCGCCTTCGGCGGCCTCCAGAGCTACCCCAGCCGGTCCAAGGACCCCGACCCGGTCGACTACTCCACTGGCTCGGTCGGCATAGGCGCCACCGCCCCCCTATGGGGCGCCCTCGCACGGCGCTATGTGGAGGGGCGCTTCGGCGGTGCCGGCACAGGGCGCCAGTACTCCCTGCTCGGCGATGCGGAGCTGGACGAGGGCGCGATCTGGGAAGCCATCCAAGACCCGATGGTGCCGGGCCTGGGCGAAGCGGTGTGGATCGTCGACCTCAACCGGCAGTCCCTCGACCGAGTCATCCCCGGCATCGCCGCGGACAAGCTGCACGGCATGTTCGCCGCAGCCGGCTGGCAAGTGCTCACCCTCAAGTACGGTCATCTCCTGGAGGAGTTGTTCACCAGGTCTGGTGGCGGAGCCCTGCGTGCTCGTATCGACACCATGGGCAACCCCGAGTACCAGCGCCTGCTGCGCTGCTCGGCCGGCCAGCTGCGCGAGCGCCTGCCCGGTAACGGCTCCACGGCACAGTCCATCGCCGAGCTCATCGCGTCCCTGGACGATGCCTCACTGCTGGCGGCCCTGCGCAACCTGGGCGGCCACGACATCGGCGCTCTGATGGACGCCTATGACGCCGTCGACGACACCCGGCCCACTGTGATCTTCGCTTACACGATCAAGGGCTACGGGCTCCCCACCGAGGGCCACCCGCAGAACCACTCCTCGCTCCTGACAGCCGACCAGATGACGGCACTGGCCGACCGCCTCGGACTGAATCTGGGTCACCCGTGGACCCGTTTCGCCGACGGTTCGGCGGAAGCGGCCCTGTGCACGAAGGCGGCCAAGCGGCTGCGCCGCCCCGGATATACACTGCAGCAAGCTCCCACGGTACCCACGGACCTCAGTCGAGCCGCGCCGACCGGCACCGGCAACACCCAGCAGGCCCTCGGACGCGTCCTGCTGGACCTCACCCGCCGGGCACCGGAGGCGGCGAGCCGGATCGTCACCGTCAGTCCGGACGTGAGCTCCTCCACCAACCTCGGCGGCTGGCTCAACAAGGTGGGCGTGTGGTCGCCCACCGAGCGCCCCAACTGGTTCGCCGACGACGCCGAGACCATCCTGCACTGGCGTGAGCAGCCGACAGGCCAGCACGTGGAGCTCGGCATCGCCGAGACCAACCTGGTCGGCGTGCTCGGTGAGCTCGGCGCCACCTGGAGCCGCTGGGGCCAGCCGCTGCTGCCGATCGGCGTGGTCTACGACCCGTTCGTCAACAGGGCACTGGAACCGTGGTCGTTCGGCATTTACGCGGGCGGACAGTCGATCCTGGTCGGCACCCCGTCCGGTGTCACGCTCGCCCCGGAGGGCGGCGCACACCAGTCGATCACCACGCCTTCGCTCGGCATCGAACAGCCCGGCTGCGTCACCTACGAGCCCGCGTTCGCGATCGACACCGAATGGTGTCTGCTTACCGCCCTCGGCAACCTTGGTAAGACAGACGGCAGTTCGGCCTACCTGCGGCTGTCCACCCGCCCCGTGGACCAGACGCTCGCCGCTGTGCCCACCGACCCTGCCGCCCGCGAACGCCGCCGCCGGCATGTGACCGCCGGAGCCTACCGGCTGCGGCAGCACGAGAAGCCCGTGGTGACTATCGCTGCAATGGGCGCTCTGGTACCCGAAGCCCTGGCCGCCGCCGACCGCCTCGCCGCCCTCGGGCAAGCCGCCGATGTTGTGTGTGTGACCAGCCCTGACCTGCTATTCCGTGCGCTCCAGGCCCGCCGCGGGCTGTCGGACGACCCGACCTGGATCCTCGACCAGGTCTTCCCCCTCGACCGGGCCACCCCGCTCGTCACCGTCCTGGACGGGCATCCCCACACCCTGGCCTTCCTGAGCACCATCCAGAACGTTCCCGTCAGCACCCTCGGTGTCACCAAGTTCGGCCAGTCCGGGGCGATCGAGGACGTCTACCGCTATCACAACATCGACACCGACAGCATCGTCACCACCGCCCTCGACCTCATCGACTGAGCGAGAACCCGACAGCTCCTGCGTGAAGGGACCGGCGCACGAGAGCAATCCGCGCTCCCCGTACCCGCCGACAGCGTCCCCGCATCACCACGCATCGCTGCGCCTCACCCGGGGAGCTAATTGCGGCAGTCACCATGCACAACCGGTCCGCCGCAAGATCCCCGACGGGATTTCCCCTTCACACCCCGTCCGGCGGTACGGCCCTGTCCTGCCGAAAAGACGTACCGCCGGGCGGTTCCAGCTCAGCCCACCCGCACCATGCCATGGGAACTCCCACTGACCCCGTCCGGCGGCGCGCCGCCTGCCCTGACAAGCCGCGTCGTGCCGTCGGGCGGCTCCAACCCAGCTCGTCCGCCATCCCCACGGCGGAGCGAAGCAGATGCTCCGCCTGAACGATTGGACATGTGATGAAGGCCCTGAGCGGAATCGAACGAAAGTGGTCGGGGGCTCCAGCCGTTCCCCAACCAGCTGCCCCGTCGGCCGGCCGGCCGCATCTGGCCGCGGGAGGCAGAATCGGTGAGATCGTCTCCAGGCCGTCGGCAAGCACCCCGGCCGCCGATAACCGACCGGGCCTCCCGTCAGGACCACAACATCCTCCGGCCGGTACCGATGCGCCCCAAGGGGTCGAAGGAACATCACGCCCAGCGGACAGTCTTTGAGCGTCACCAGCTGAGACAAACGGCAGTTGCTCCCCGCCCGGCGTGGCGTACCGGTTCCGGCATCATCACCGACCTGGTCGGCTGAAGGCCGACGACGACGTTCCGGTGGCCGTGACGTCGGCCGTGTCGGCTTCTCGATCATCGGGGCGTTGGCCGCCTCCAGACGGCGCCATCAACCGAAGCCCGCAAGGGCGAATGCCTCGCGCATCACTTCAGGGTCGCTTGCCCGGAACTGCGGAACTGAGTACCGTTGTCATGAGATCGAGTACCGCCGCTGGAGGTTCCACCGTGGGTTCCCTTGCACGAAGCGAGTCCGGTCTGCCGATCCAGCCCGGCTTACGACCGTCATGCGCTGCGTGACTTCGATGCCGAGGCCCGGCCGGACACCCTGTCCCGGTTACGGAGCCTGTATCCGACGATGTACCTCGGCCAGCCATGGGCACCTTTCACTGAGCAGGTATCGACCTCTAGATCAACGACTGCGAACGTCTGGCGGCACTGCGCCAGAACCGTGAATCCGTACCTCTCGACATGCTGCGAAAGCGGGTCACCACCGGTGAGCCGCCCCATGCCCTGTACAGCGTCTTGGGGATGGACTGCCGCTCTGACGTCATCTCTCCGCGTCCTGGAGCAGTCCCCTCAATGGGAGTGATTGCCGAGCGCTTCCGGCGCATGACATGACGCCACCTGCGGACCTACGTCGGCTTCCGTCCATGCCAGTACCGCAGCTGGCTGCCCGCCAAGTCTTCGTTCGCAACCACCCGAAGGGATCTGTTCGGTGAGCTCCGCGCCTACGGAACCGTCCGACATCGACATCCGCACCACCGCGGGCAAGCTCGCGGATCTCCAGCGCCGTATCGAGGAAGCGACGCACGCCGGCTCCGCACGCGCCGTCGAGAAGCAGCACGCCAAAGGCAAGTTGACGGCCCGTGAGCGGGTCGAGCTCCTCCTCGACGAGGGCTCCTTCGTCGAGCTCGACGAGTTCGCCCGGCACCGCTCCACCAACTTCGGCCTGGAGAAGAACCGCCCCTACGGCGACGGTGTCGTCACCGGGTACGGCACCGTCGACGGCCGTCCGGTGGCCGTCTTCTCCCAGGACTTCACCGTCTTCGGCGGTGCGCTGGGCGAGGTCTACGGCCAGAAGATCGTCAAGGTGATGGACTTCGCGCTGAAGACCGGCTGCCCGGTCATCGGCATCAACGACTCCGGCGGCGCACGCATCCAGGAAGGCGTCGCCTCCCTCGGCGCCTACGGCGAGATCTTCCGCCGCAACACCCACGCCTCCGGGGTCATCCCGCAGATCAGCCTGGTCGTCGGCCCCTGCGCGGGCGGCGCGGTCTACTCCCCCGCCATCACCGACTTCACGGTCATGGTCGACCAGACCTCGCACATGTTCATCACCGGCCCGGACGTCATCAAGACGGTCACCGGCGAGGACGTCGGCTTCGAGGAGCTCGGCGGCGCCCGCACCCACAACTCGACCTCCGGTGTGGCACATCACATGGCCGGGGACGAGAAGGACGCCATCGAGTACGTCAAGCAGCTGCTGTCGTACCTGCCGTCCAACAACCTCTCCGAGCCCCCGGTGTTCGAGGAGGAGGCGGACCTCTCCCTCACCGACGAGGACCGCGAGCTGGACACGATCGTGCCGGACAGCGCGAACCAGCCCTACGACATGCACATGGTGATCGAACACGTCCTGGACGACGCCGAGTTCTTCGAGACGCAGCCGCTGTTCGCGCCGAACATCATCACCGGCTTCGGCCGGGTCGAGGGGCGCCCCGTCGGCATCGTCGCCAACCAGCCGATGCAGTTCGCCGGCTGCCTCGACATCGACACCTCCGAGAAGGCCGCGCGCTTCGTGCGCACCTGCGACGCCTTCAACGTCCCGGTCCTCACCTTCGTCGACGTCCCCGGCTTCCTGCCGGGTGTCGACCAGGAGCACACCGGCATCATCCGCCGCGGCGCCAAGCTGATCTACGCCTACGCCGAGGCCACCGTCCCGCTGATCACGATCATCACGCGCAAGGCCTTCGGCGGCGCCTACGATGTCATGGGCTCCAAGCACCTGGGCGCCGACCTCAACCTCGCCTGGCCCACCGCCCAGATCGCCGTCATGGGCGCCCAGGGCGCGGTCAACATCCTGCACCGGCGCACCCTCGCGGAGGCGGAGGCGAGCGGTGAGGACCTGGAGGCGGTGCGCGCGCGGCTGATCCAGGAGTACGAGGACGCTCTCCTCAACCCCTACGTCGCAGCCGAGCGCGGCTACATCGACGCGGTGATCATGCCGTCCGAGACCCGCCGCCACGTCGTCCGCGGACTGCGTCAGCTGCGCACCAAGCGGGAATCCCTGCCTCCGAAGAAGCACGGCAACATCCCCCTCTAGGCCTGCTGGGAGCCGCCATGAACATCAAGGTCCTACGGGGCAACCCGACAGCGGAGGAGCTGGCCGCCGCACTGGCGGTGGTCCGCGTCCGCGCCGCGGCCGAAGCAGCCCTCCCGCCCGGCCCACCCAAGCCGCGGGACGGGTGGTCGGACCCGTCCCGCATCGCGCGCCAACGACTGCCACAGCCGGGCCCGACGACATGGGCCCGCATCTACTGGCCGGGCTGAAAAGCGGGCGCTGCCCTACCTGTTGACTTTTGGAGAGAGAATGAATGTCCTGCGACAGCACATGGAGCATCCCCGTACCGAGACCCGAGGCGTCCCTGCAGTCAGCACGCCGGACTCGGACGTCGACCGAAACGTCGAGACCTCGCATCAGCTCACCGTGTCTTCGGTCGGCGTGTTGGAGTCGGCATGCTGACGAAGGTGCTCATCGCCAACCGTGGCGAGATCGCTGTCCGTGTTGCCCGTGCCTGCCGGGATGCCGGGATCGCGAGCGTTGCCGTCTACGCCGATCCGGACCGGGACGCTGTGCATGTGCGCGCGGCCGACGAAGCCTATGCGCTGGGCGGTGACACCCCGGCAGCCAGCTACCTCGACCAGGCCAAGGTCCTGGCCGCGGCCGCCGAATCCGGCGCCGACGCCATCCACCCCGGCTACGGATTCCTCTCCGAGAACGCCGAATTCGCCCAGGCCGTCCTCGACGCCGGCCTGACCTGGATCGGCCCCCCACCCCACGCCATCCGCGACCTCGGCGACAAGGTCGCCGCCCGCCACATCGCCCAGCGCGCCGGCGCCCCCCTCGTCGCCGGCACCCCCGACCCCGTCTCCGGCGCCGACGAGGTCGTCGCCTTCGCCGAGCAGCACGGCCTGCCCATCGCCATCAAGGCCGCCTTCGGCGGCGGCGGCCGCGGCCTGAAGGTCGCCCGCATCCTCGAAGAAGTCCCCGAGCTCTACGAGTCGGCGGTGCGTGAGGCGGTCGCCGCGTTCGGGCGCGGGGAGTGCTTCGTCGAGCGCTACCTCGACAAGCCCCGGCACGTGGAGACACAGTGCCTGGCCGACACCCACGGCAACGTCGTCGTGGTCTCCACCCGCGACTGCTCGTTGCAGCGCCGCCACCAGAAACTCGTCGAGGAAGCCCCCGCACCCTTCCTCTCCGACGCGCAGGTCGCGGAGCTGTACTCGTCGTCGAAGGCGATCCTGAAGGAAGCCGGCTACGTCGGCGCCGGCACGGTCGAGTTCCTCGTCGGCAACGACGGCACGATCTCCTTCCTGGAGGTCAACACCCGCCTCCAGGTCGAGCACCCGGTCACCGAGGAGGTCGCCGGGATCGACCTGGTCCGGGAGATGTTCCGCATCGCCGACGGCGAGGCCATCGGCTACGACGACCCGCCGGTGCGCGGCCACTCCTTCGAGTTCCGCATCAACGGCGAGGACCCGGGCCGCAACTTCCTGCCCGCCCCCGGCACGGTGACCTCCTTCGTCCCGCCGCCGGGCCCGGGCGTCCGGCTGGACGCGGGCGTGGAGTCCGGCAGCGTCATCGGTCCGGCGTGGGACTCGCTCCTGGCCAAGCTGATCGTCACCGGCGCCACCCGCGAACAGGCACTCCAGCGCGCCTCCCGCGCCCTGGAGGAGTTCCAGGTCGAGGGCATGGCCACCGCCATCCCCTTCCACCGCGCGGTCGTCAAGGACCCGGCGTTCGCACCGGAACTGACCGGCTCCGCCGACCCGTTCACGGTCCACACCCGGTGGATCGAGACCGAGTTTGTCAACGACATCAAGCCCTTCGCCGCCCCCGCCGACACCGACGCAGAGGAGGAGACCGGCCGCGAGACCGTCGTCGTCGAGGTCGGCGGCAAGCGCCTGGAGGTCTCCCTCCCGGCCTCGCTCGGCATGACACTCGCCCGCACCGGCCTCGCCACCGGCGCCAAGCCCAAGCGCCGCGCCGCCAAGAAGTCCGGCCCCGTCGCCTCCGGCGACACCCTCGCCTCCCCCATGCAGGGCACCATCGTCAAGGTCGCCGTCGAGGAAGGCCAGGAAGTCAAGGAAGGCGACCTGGTCGTCGTCCTGGAGGCCATGAAGATGGAACAGCCGCTCAACGCGCACAAGTCCGGCACCATCAAGGGCCTGTCCGCCGAGGTCGGCGCATCCCTCACCTCGGGCGCCGCGATCTGCGAGATCAAGGACTGACGCGCACAACGCCCAATGCGTCCGGCGGACCGGAACACACGGTCCGCCGGACGGTTGTCCCATCGAGGAGGACTTCGTCCTCCGGTGCAGCCGATCTACCGCTGAGATATGCGTCCGCGGTCTCGCGCGGGGTGCCCGGTGTCATCGCGAGTGGGCGGCGTAGATGCCGCCCAGGTCAGTAAGGGCCTTCACCGCCCAAGGTAAGTCGGCTAGAGCGGCTACGAAGTGTGCCCGTCTCAGTGGACGATTCGGTCTCCGTGCGGGTCCGGATGACCTGCTCGGGCAACCTCTATTGGCGTCTGACAAGGCTACCTGCCCTCTGCGGCACGACGCAGCAGAGGGGTGAGGCGGTGCGGCACCAGTTCGCGCATAGCCAGGGCTGTAGTAGTGCGCTCGATACCGCGTACGGCGAGGATTTGCCCCGCGACCCGGTACAGATCCTCCGCGTCCGCGGCGACTACCCGCACCAGGAGATCGGTCTCGCCACTCAAGCCGAAGACCTCCACGACCTCGGCGATGTCGGCCAGCGCCTGGGAGACCTCGGCCAGCTGGTGCTGATTGACCTGCGCGGTGACGAACGCCGTGAGCGGCTGGTCCAGCGCTTTCGGGCTGATCCGCCGTTCAAAGGAGCCCAATACGCCGCCCTGTTCCATCCTGACCAGCCGGGCTTGCACGGTATTTCGAGACAGGCTCAGTTGCTCAGCCAGGGCAACGACCGTGGCTCGCGGATCGGCAGCCAGAGCGAGCAGGATCCGCGCATCGGTGGCGTCCATGCCTCGCTCACTGTTCATGGTGCTCAGTTGACATACCCTCACCCACGTCACTTTTGAGCATATTGCTCAACTTGAGAGGCATATCTTGCCGAATTGAAAAGTCCCCTGTCTACTGGCGGAGCATATATTCAATCTAGAACGTTCCGCCACCACCTGAGTGTGGCGCGATTGGACCGGTCCGGATCGAGGACGTCTATCGCTGCTGCGGAAACGACATCCTCCACTGCACTTCACCTCATCGGCCGATGACGACCTCCGCCCCAAGACTGAGAGGCCCCTGGAACCATGGCATTTTTCCTGACCTTGCCATCGCTCAGCGACAGCGTACGTCTCGGATCGACGGCCGACGGAAGACGGCCGACGAGTCGAGGGCTCCCCCACTCGAGCCCTGCCGACGGTCTATCCGCCCCCCAGGGAGCAGTCCTACCCGCAGCTCGCGCCCCGGCGCGACCTCGCACATCGCACACAAGCCGAACTAAGGAGCCGCACGTGCCCACTGTCACCCCTGGCGGGCGTAAGTTGTTGCGCCTGGAGGTCCAGAACAGTCAGACCCCCATCGAACGTAAGCCGGAGTGGATCAAGACCCGGGCGAACATGGGCCCCAGGTACCGTGAGCTGCAGAGCCTGGTCAGGAATGAGGGCCTGCACACCGTGTGCCAGGAGGCTGGCTGTCCCAACATCTACCAGTGCTGGGAGGAGCGCGAGGCCACGTTCCTCATCGGCGGCGACCAGTGCACCCGGCGCTGCGACTTCTGCCAGATCGACACCGGCAAGCCCGAGGCGCTCGACCGTGACGAGCCCCGCCGCGTCGGCGAGTCCGTGGTCACCATGGACCTGAACTACGCCACTATCACCGGCGTCGCTCGCGACGACCTGGAGGACGGCGGCGCCTGGCTCTATGCGGAGACGGTGCGACGCATCCACGCGATGACGGCGGAGCGCGTTGCGGGCCGCACCAGGGTTGAGCTGCTGATACCGGATTTCAATGCGGTCCCCGAGCAGCTCGCGGAGGTCTTCTCTTCGCGTCCTGAGGTGCTGGCGCACAACGTCGAGACCGTGCCCAGGATCTTCAAACGGATCCGTCCTGCCTTCCGCTACGGGCGCTCGCTCGAGGTCATCACACGGGCCCGTGAGGCAGGGCTGGTCACCAAGTCGAACCTGATCCTGGGTATGGGCGAGGAGCGCGAGGAGATCAGCCAAGCGCTGCAGGATCTTCACGACGCGGGCTGCGAGCTGATCACCATCACGCGGTATCTGCGGCCGAGCCTGCGGTATCACCCGGTCGAACGGTGGGTGAAGCCGGAGGACTTTATCGAGCTGAGGGAAGAGGCCGAGAGAACCGGTTTCGCGGGTGTCATGTCGGGGCCTCTGGTGCGTTCGTCGTATCGCGCCGGACAGCTGTACCAGCAGGCAGTCGAGCGAAGGCAGGAAGTGGCATCTCTCTGAGCCGGGTGCCGCCTGTGGTTAACCCCAAAGCCAGGTGTCGGGCTCGTCGGTTGGGTGCCCTACCTACGCACCGGGAGACACGTTCTGGACCAGAAGACGTGTTGCTTAGCGGGCTCGCAGCGACCCGTTGGGCTGCCGATGGGGCGGCAGCATCGGATGGACGGCGTGCCGCGAAGGGCCAGGCAGTTCCGCTCGGGTTTGGGGGTCGCCGGTCCGTTTGAACTGCCTTGCCCTAGCCCGCCGTTGCAGGTGGTCGACGGCCGCCTCTTCTCTACCGCGTGGAGTCATTCCGTGAAGTTCGTTGACCGTAGGGTGGTTGTCACTGGCCTGGGAGCCACCACGCCATTGGGTGGTGACGTCGCGACCACCTGGGAGGCCATGCTGGCCGGCCGTTCCGGGGTCCGGCTGCTGACCCATGACTGGGCCGCGGAGACAGTCGTGCGCATCGCCGCCGAAGCGGCCGTGGAACCCTCCGAGCACATACCCAGCACCCAGGCCCGCAGGCTCGACCGCGGCGCGCAGTTCGCCCTCCTCGCCGCACGCGAGGCATGGACGGACGCGGGATTCACCGCGCCCGCAGGAGACGGCGATAGGGACGGCGGCTCCCCCGATCCCGACCGGCTCGGTGTCGTCATCGCCAGCGCTATCGGGGTGACTTCACTGTTGCAGCAGTACGAGGTTTTCAAGGAGCACGGTGCCCGGAAGGTGTCTCCGCACACCATTCCGATGATGCTGCCCAGCACGCCGTCGGCCCATGTCAGCCTGGAGTTCAACGCACGGGCCGGGGCGCACACCCCGGTCAGTGCCTGCGCCTCCGGCGCCGAGGCAATCGGCTACGCGATCGAGATGATCCGCACCGGCCGGGCCAACATCGTCGTCGCCGGCGGGACCGAAGCCGCCATCTGCGCCCTCAACCTGGCCTCCTTCGGCAACATGATGGCCATGTCCAAGCGCAACGACGACCCCGCCGCAGCCTCACGCCCCTACGACACCGCCCGCGACGGCTTCGTCATGGCCGAAGGCGCCGGCGTCATCGTGCTGGAATCCGCCGAACACGCCGAACGCCGCGGCGCACGCATCTACGCAGAAGCCGTCGGTCAGGGCCTGTCCGCCGACAGCCACCACATCACCCAGCCCGACCCCACGGGCCGCGGCATCACCGCCGCACTGGGCACCCTCATCGACTCCACCGACCTCAAACCCGCCGAAATCATGCACGCCAACGCCCACGCTACCTCCACCCCCCTGGGCGACATCGCCGAAACCAAAGCCCTGCGCACCGCCTTCGAAGACGACATCGACCACATCGCCATCTCCGCCACCAAATCCATGACCGGCCACCTCCTCGGCGCCGCAGGCGGCGTCGAGACCGTGGCCGCGGTCCTCGCCCTCCACCACCGCCTCGCACCCCCGACCATCAACCTCGACAACCTCGACCCCGCAGTCGACGTCGACATCGTCCGCAACGAACCCCGTCCCCTGCCCGACGGCCGCATCGCCGCCCTGAACAATTCCTTCGGCTTCGGCGGACACAACGTCGTCCTCGCTTTCCGCACCCTCTGAACCGCCAAAGCCAGCAGGACGGCTCCTCAGCATCGAGTGACTGCTGGCATGTGTGTGGATTGCCTTCCGCCCAGGTTGACGACTGTCGTCGCGCAGAAGGGGTCTGCTGGCCCAGGTCGGGATGACACGCATCCTGCGGTTTCCGGGATTTATCTGTCGGTTCACTAAGTGGCGTGAAGATCGACTTTGCGTGCCTTCTACTCACCAGTCAGCCGGGAGGAGTTGGTCAAAGGAGGCCATACTCCACCCGTCACTGCCCCTTAGGGGCCCCATGACCAGTCGGCGACGCTCAACAGCCACCTTTCACCTTCTGTGACACGGAGCACCTGTGAAACGTCGCAACTTCATGCGCGGTGCAGCGATCGGCGCCTCGGCTGCTGTGCTCGGCGGAACCCTGTGGCGCGGCGCCGCGTACACCGCGCCGACCCAGTCCGGGCACGGGCCCGTACGGGGCGCTGGGCTCCCCCGACGCCAACGGCATCAGACTCCCCAGCGGCTTCACCAGCCGCGTCATCGCCCGCTCCGGCCAGACGGTCTCCGGAACGTCGTACACCTGGCACAACGCCCCCGACGGCGGCGCCTGTTACGCGGACGGCAGCAGCTGGATCTACGTCTCCAACTCGGAGATCACCCCCCGGCGGCGCGAGCGCGGTGAAGTTCTCGTCGGTCGGGCTCGATCACGGCCGCGTACCGCATCCTCTCGTCCACCCGGCAGAACTGCGCGGGCGGCAAGACCTCGTGGAACACCTGGCTGTCCTGCGAGGAGCTGTCCCTGGGGTACGTCTACGAGACCGACCCGTGGGGCGTGAACGCCTCCGTGCAGCGCGCCGCGATGGGCCGCTTCGAGCACGAGGCGGCGGACGCGGACCCCGTGCGCCAGGTGGTCTACCTGACCGAGGACGAGACCAACGGCCGCTTCTACCGCTTCGTGCCGACGACCTGGGGCAACCTGTCCTCCGGCACCCTTCAGGTGAGGGTCGCGGGCAGCGGCACCTCCGGCTCCTTCAGCTGGGCGAACGTCCCCGACCCGGACGGCTCCCCGACCGCCACCCGCTCCCAGGTCTCGGGCTCCAAGTCCTTCAACGGCGGCGAGGGCTGCCACTACGCCGACAACACGGTCTGGTTCACGACCAAGGGCGACAACCGCGTGTGGCAGCTCAATCTCGCGTCGAACACCTACGAACTTGCCTACGACGACTCCCTCGTCAACGGCACGGCCCCGCTCACCGGCATCGACAACATCACCGGCTCCTCCTCCGGTGACCTGTTCGTCGCCGAGGACGGCGGCAACATGGAGATCTGCCTGATCACCCCGGACGACATCGTCGCCTCGTTCCTGCGCATAGACGGCCAGTCCGGCTCGGAGATCACCGGCCCGGCATTCTCCCCCGACGGCACCCACCTGTACTTCTCCAGCCAGCGCGGCACAAGCGGCAGCTCGTCGGGCGGCATCACCTACGAGGTGACAGGCCCCTTCCGTACCACCGCCTGATTTCCCCCCTGACGGTTGAGGCGGTAACGAGCCCCGGCCATCCAGCCGACTGTCGGTCGAGGGTCGGGCAACTGCTCGTTGGGGGCTGGGCAGCCTCAACTGTCGAGCAGGTGAGCACGAGTCAGCAGTAGACGCCAACTGGTAGCCGTCGACGATCTCCCACACCGGGCCGGCGCTTCCGCGCTGTGCTGCAGGAGATCGTCGACCCGGCTGTTCGCTTAGGCGGGTAGCGGCTTCGCTGCGGTCTTCGGCAGGCGCGCGACGGTGATCACTCCAATGAGTGATACGGCGAGGATCCAGTACACGGGACTGGTTTTACTCCCGGTGCCAGCCACGAGGGCGGCAGCGACGAGTGGCGTGACGCCGCCGATGATCACGCCGAGGTTGTAGCCGATGGCAATGCCTGAGTAGCGCACGCTCGCCGGAAACAGTTCCGTGGCCAGCGGCCACGTCGGTACCTGCGACCACCCGGTGAAGAACATGAAGACGAGATAGACGGCCCCGACGACAAAGAGGTTGGTTGCTGCGATGAGCAGGGCGAAGACCGGCCAGGCAATGACGGCGAAGGCGATGTAGGCCGCCAGCAGGATTGGCTTGCGGTCGTAACGGTCCGTCAGTTTGCCCGCCAGCGGGTACGTCAGGGTAGCCAGGGCGATGCACAACGCTGAGGTCCAGGCGACGCCTGTTGCGGAGAACCCCTCCTGCTGAAGGAAGATCGCGAAGTAGGCGACTCCGAAGTAGCCGGTACCGTTGAACGCGATGGCCAGACCCGCCACGCGGGCGACCGACAGCGGATGGCTGCGCAGAGCGGCCAGCATCGGGCTGCGTACGATCGCGGCCTTCTCTTTCAGCTCTTGGAATTGGGGTGACTCCTCGACCCGCAGGCGAGCCCGCAGGCAGACCGCCGTCAGGATCAGCGAGAGGAGGAACGGAATCCGCCAGCCCCATGTTGCCATCTGGTCGGCCGGAACCAGCAGCCGGACCACTCCTACGACGGCGGCTGCCACGGCGAACCCGAGTGTGGACCCTATGGAAACCGTTGATCCGTAGTATCCCCGCTTGCCGGGAGGCGCCAGCTCGGCGATGTAGGTGGCAGCGCCGCCAATCTCACCGCCGGCGGCGAACCCTTGAGCGAGTCGCACGACGATGATGGCGATCGTCGCGGCGACTCCGACCTGTTCGTAGGTGGGCAGCAGGCCCATCACGCCGCACGCCACACCCATCAACACGATCGTCGCGACAAGGGCTGTCCGACGGCCGCGGCGGTCACCAAGACGACTGAAGAACCAGCCGCCGAGCGGACGGATGAGGTAGGACGACGCGAACACCGCGAGCGCGGACAGGGTGGAGACCGTCGGATTGTCGCTGGGGAAGAACAACGGTCCGATGGTGAGCGCCAGGAACCCATAGACGCTGAAGTCGTAGTACTCGATCAGTGTGCCTACACCACCCGCGAGCGATGCGCGCCGGGCGGACTTCAAGCTGATCGTTTTCCCGGAATGTTGCGCAGTCGTCATTGGCTCTCCTTGTCACATTTGAGGGAGGCGTCCCGCCGCGCGACGCGTGGCTGGCGTCATGTGGCTCGGCCCGATCAGGGGCGGCGCCTCCCACTGGATACTTCCGTCGGATCAGGCGGCCCGGCACCAGGGCGAGGCCGATCGTTGGCGGTGCCCCTGTACTGCCTCAGGTGGCTGAAATCGCATCCGTCCGGGGCCGAGCGGCGCAGGCGGCTGGGCTACTTCGTCGGTGGCTGCTTCTTAGACGACTGCGGGGTGGCCGTCGAATGATGGAACGCGCTGATGGAGCGCCGCCGGTTGCATGCCATTCCTCGTGGGTTAGTAGGAACTGCGTACGCGCGGGTTCGCTGCATTTGGCATGCGCTGACTCTGGCCCATCATGCCCAGACACGCAATGCACCGAATTGACTCAACTATTGCAAGTTCCGCAAGAATGGATGCGGAAGAGGAATGATTTGGCGGTGTAGCCTACAAATGGAATCAAGCCAGCAACGTGAGACTCACTGAGCTCATTCAGCGTGGCCACTGATCGGGGGACGGGATCGACGCCCGCAACGCACGAGGCTCCCGTGCCGTTGGGGGAGGTGTTCGAAGTCTCAACCCACAGGCACAGGAGCCGCGTTGGTTCCGTATTCTGCCGCACTCGACCTGCCCCACGCCCTGGTCGAGTGGGTCACCATGCTCATCGTCACCCGCGAGGGTGACCGCCGCTGCAAGCTCCCGCCGCACCAGCGTGCCCTGGTCGGCCTGGTGTACCTGCGCCGGCACGACACCCTCGCCCAGCTCGCCGCCGGGTTCGGCATCTCCGTCGGCACCGCCCACGCCTACACGACAGCCGTCGTCGACCTGCTCGCCGACCGCGCACCAGGCCTGCTGCGCGCCCTGCGCGAAGCCGACCCGGACTACGTCCTGCTGGATGGCACCCTGGCGGAGCGCGCCGGATCATCCGGATCTGCGAACGCCAGGGCATTCCCATCCTCGCCGACCGCGCCTACATGAGAGCCGGACCCTGGGTAACGACACCCCTCAGACGCCCACCGAACCGTGACCTCACGCCGACCCAGCAGACCGTCAACCGAGCGCTGTCCACAGCACGGGCACCGGTCGAGCGCGGCGTCGCACGACTGAAGTCGTGGCGGATCTTCCGTTCACGCCGTGGCGACGGCCCCGGTTCTTAAGAGCCTTCGGCCTCGTCGATCTCGACTGGACATGCGAAATGCGTGCAGCAGGTATTTGCAATTGTAAGCAAGTACGGCCATGCCGTGAAGGATTCTCGTCGATGGAGAGTTTGACTCGACCCGCGAACTCAAAGCACATGGCCGCATATCCCGGATTCTCTGGGCTGGGCTATCAGTGATGCGGTGTTGTCAACGGATCCTTGGAGCGACCGCGGATCTGTGCTCTTGCACCATTGGTTCAGGGGCCACCAGGCTGCCCCTGCGCGGGTGACCTCGACGGTGCCGAAGCGGGACCCCTGCGCAGCGCGTAGGCGCGGTTCCCGTGAGGGGTCCGGGGCCTGGTGGCGGTCGCCCAGCACCACGACCATGCGTTTCTTCGGCTAGCTCAGCAGTCGTTCTCTGCGCTTTCGTGTCAGATGGTGTCTGCTGGGATGAGTAGTGCGTTGATGGCGGCGGTGCGGATGGTGGTTGCTACGGTCTCGGGGTCGAGTCCGCTGTTGAACTGCGGGACGGCGTTGATCATCGAGAAGACGGCGTGAGTCAGGACGCGGGTCTGGGCGTCTGACAGGTCGGGCCGCAGCCGGGTGACCAGTCCGCTCCACTCTTCGGCGTAGAGGCGCATCATGCGTCGCATGCGGTGGCGTTCGTCGTCGGGGATGTTGTGTTCGTTCTTCAGGAACACCAGCGTGGACGGCACGTTGTCGAGGGTGCGTCTGACGTGGTAGTCGATCATCGCTTCGAGTGCCTGGCGTGGATCCGAGATCTCGGCTGCCGTCCTGCGCGCGTTCGCCAGCAGCTCGTTCAACGGATCCTCGAGCACGGCGATGAGCAACGCCTGCTTGCTGGGGAAGTGCCGGTAGAGGGCGGGGCCGGTCACGCCGGCGCGGGAGCCGATCATCTCCGTGGTGACCGCATCGAAGGCACGCTCGTTGAACAGCTCGCCGGCGACCTTGATCAGCACCTGCCGACGTGTCGCGCGCGGAGATGCAGTACGAGGAGAAGGTGAGCTAGTCATGTACGAAGCTTACGTGAGTCGTCGATAACGGATCGTTGCGTGCGTCGTGAGCAGGTCGGCGACGGCGTTCAGGCAGGCAAAGCCCAGCTCAGAGGACATGCCGCGCGGGTTGCCGAGTACTCCGTTGGACGCGACAGCCTTGACGCCGTCGGTGAATACGCGGGCGAGCAGTTCGTCGTTCATTGACCCAGTGAAGCCTGCGGTAGCGCGATCGTTCCTCACGACGTCCGGCTGAACGGCGAGCATGATTGAGCTTTCGGCGATGTCGGCATGACCTCCGACATGATCGGCGAGGCCGGCGACGCGTTGAGCCGCGTCGCGCCATGCCTGGAGGACCGCTGCTGAGTCGGCGAACGCGATGATGTCCAGGTCGGCAGAAAGCCGTGGGGCGAGGTTCGCCTCGATCTCACTGAGCAACGGATAGTTGCCGATGTGCGCCGAGAAGATCAGCACACGGTGGAAGCCGTGCGCGGCAAGGCTTGTGCAGCAGTCGGCGACGATCGCCTCAAGCGTCTCGGCCCGCAGTGAGAGCGTTCCGGCAAAGCCGAGGTGGTGCGCGGAGCAGCCGATCCGCACCGTCGGCAGCACGAGCGCGTCACCAAGCCGCTCGGCGACAAGGACGCCCAGGCGGTCGGCGTGATCGCTGTCGACCGACAGTGGCAGGTGCGCGCCGTGCTGCTCTGTGGCTCCCAAGGGCAGGACCGCCGTACGCATGCCGCTCGCGATGGCCTCCGCGATGTCAGGCGAGGTCAAACGCTCAATCCGCAACTCGCTCACGTGTGGTCACTCCTCTTGACGGGCAGGCCCGGACAGTCCTCATTGTTACCGGCACCTAACGCTGCGTGGACTCTAGCGGGACCTTGACCAGGGATGAACTACGCCTTACGTTATCGGCGAATAACATTCGACGGAAGGGTCGTCATGGACTTCATCCTCATGACTGAGGGGGACACCCCGGTCGGGCTCACGCATGAGCACCGCTATCGGGAGCTGATCGAGGAGGTGCTGCTGGCGGAGCGGGTGGGCTTCGATGCCTTCGGCAGCTCCGAACAGCACGTCGCCCTGGGTACGGCCTCGGTCTCGGCTCCC
>NZ_JANIIC010000011.1 GCF_024519315.1 Streptomyces malaysiensis subsp. samsunensis
ACCCTTAGCGGGTACGCCAAGAGCTGCCCGATCCGCTTGCAAGCTCCAGCCCCAGACCGACCGCGAACCGCCACCTACAGGTTCATACGAAGTAGAAACTCCCTGACACTGCCAGCAACAATAGGTCAGTATGGAGGTATGACCAGGATTGCAGACGCCGAGTGGGCTATCTGTCAGCTCGACCGATTCATTGAACTCACAACCCTTCGAGGAGTGGACAGGTTATTTGGGATTCGAGAAAGGCGGCGCAAGGATGAGATCCTAGAGCTTTACTACATCGTCGAGAAAATCTTCAGTCACGTTGACCCGAGATGGCAAAGCAAACGAAGCATTCATCTCGATCGCCGCTGGGAACCGGACCGAGAGATGGCTATTCAGATTCGCACCCGCATCCTCAAGGAGGAAGACACCAAGGAGAAGCTGGGCGACAATTCCCCCCGCCTTAGCGCTGGATCACTCCATCCTTGGGTTTGGGATGGAGCAAGATCACTCTGGCAGAGTGGACATTTCCGAGAGGCTGTTACCGCGGCAGCGAAGCAAGTAAATGCAGAGGCGCAGAATAAGCTAGGCCGTCGGGATGTATCGGAGACAGCACTATTCAACTCGGCGTTCTCTACTGATGGCCCCAAACCTGGCCAGCCGCGCCTCCGGTTGGCTGCTGATGATGGAAGTGACACCTTTCGCAGTATTCAGAGAGGGGCACGGTCCTTTGCCGAGGGATGCTACGCGGGAATCCGGAACCCTAATAGCCATGAAGTCATGCTTGGCGATATACCCGAACATGAGGCGCTAGAGCACCTTGCTGCTTTCAGCATTCTGGCCCGCTGGATTGACAATTCATCCGTTAAATTTTCCTAAAGCCACCAAAAAGAGTTCTCGGAGGTACTGAACGACCGGTGATTCCACGCTCGGACCCTCGACCAGGTTCAACAGGGACGAGGCGCCTGTTTTCGGTACAGCACCGAATTACCGCCATTGGGACCCTCGCCGTCGCAGTTTCCGTCTCATTCAGCCCCGTTCACGGCCGTTCAGACGAGACCTGGAGCCGTCCCCGATTCGGTCACCAGCCACTCATGACCTCAGATGAACAGATCCGCACAAGCCCCATCACCCCGCCAGCAGACTTGGAACGCGTGCGCACGTGTCGGCTGTACAGCAGCGAAGTACAGCAACCATCGCGACAGCAGCCGACCACCACCAATCCCAGCCGACTGCCCGACCAGCGCAGCAGACCTCACTGACCGCCCATCCCGTAGTTCGGGACGAAGAGATCGTCTGACGCCAGCCGTGACGCCAACGGCCGCGTACGCCGACGCCAGCAGCGGACGTCAGCGGACCGCCGAGCCAGGCGAGACGGGCCCTGGCGGCCACCGCACCCCGCCTGAAAAGCGGAAGGTCGCCGGTTCGACCCCGGCCCCAGCCACCGCAGCCCTGAACTGGGCAAAGCCCCCTCCCGGTCCGTCCGGCAGGGGGCTTCTTCGTTGCCTGTGACGTCCGCTGATCAGATGTAGGCGCGGATGGCGAAGACGCCGATCTCCTTCTTGCCCGGCGGGCAGTGCACCGTGCGGCGCTGGACGTTCGGGACGGGGTCACGTCTCAGTGAGCGGAACGTCGGCATTCCCGCCACGAGAGCCAGCGGCGAACAATCCCCCAACACACCCGAGCCGCGGGTCTTGATCCCGTTCGAGGCGGCCATTGGAGAGCCGACATGGCAGACGTGAATGGCACCCCGCGCGACGTACGCAAGGCAGCTGTCGCAAGTTTGTTCGGTAGTGCATTGGAGTGGTACGACTTCTTCCTCTACGGCACGGCCGCCGCGCTCGTGTTCAACACCCTGTTCTTCCCGACCTTCGATCCGCTGGTGGGGACGATCGCCGCCTTCGGCACCAACGCGGTGGGGTTCCTCGCCCGGCCGTTGGGCGGCATCGTCTTCGGGCACTTCGGTGACCGGGTCGGTCGTAAGTCGATGCTGGTGACGACGCTTGTGATCATGGGCGTCGCGACCTGTCTGATCGGGCTGCTGTCCACCTATGGCGCCATCGAGGCCTGGGCGCCGATGCTGCTGGTGTCGCTGCGGATCGTGCAGGGCATCGCCGTGGGCGGTGAGTGGGGCGGCGGGGTGCTGATCGTCAGTGAACACGCGCCGAGTCACCGCCGCGGCTTCTACTCGGCCTGGAGCCAGACCGGCGTGGGACTCGGATTCGTCCTCTCCGCCTCGGCCTACGCGCTGGCCCAGGCGGTGACCACCAAGGAGTCGTCCCTCGCCTGGGGATGGCGCGTTCCGTTCGTGGTCGGCATCCTGCTCACCGCCGTCGGACTGCTGATCCGGCTCCGGATCATGGAGACGCCCGCGTTCCGGGAGAGGACATCGGAGCAGGAGAGGTCAGGGCCGCCGCTTCTCGATGTCATCCGCACCCACCCGAAGTCGATCCTGATCGCCTTCGGCGCGCGGGTCGCCGAGACCGGTGCGAGCTATCTCTTCCTCACCCTCAGCCTCTCCTACGCGGCCGAGGTCGGGGTGGGCAAGGGGGTGGTACTGACCGCGCTCGTGGTGGGGATGCTGTTCGAGTCGTTCGCGATGCCCCTGTTCGGGGCGCTCTCCGATCGCATCGGACGGCGCCCGGGGTATATCGGGGGCGCGATCGCGGTGATCGTCTGGGCCTATCCGTTCTTCGCGATGTTCGACTCGCGCAATCCGGTGCTGATCTCCGTGGCACTCTTCGTGGCCGTCGTGATCGGCCACGAAGCGATGATCGGCACCCAGCCGGCGTTCTTCACCGAGCTCTTCGCCAGCCGGGTGGCCTACGGCGGGCTCGCCCTGGGGCATGAGCTCGCGTCGATGATCGTCGGCGGGTTCTCGCCCATCGTCGCCACGCGCTGCTCGCCTGGGCGGGCGCGTCCTGGCCGGTCGCGCTGTTCATGATCGGTATGGGCATCGCCACCGTAATCGCCGTGGCGGCCGCTCCCGAGACCAACCCGCGCGTCCGCGAGGAACGCGAGGCTCCGGAGGAAGCCGAGGTGGAATCCCAGGCCGTCTGATGGGGGCCCGTCCCTCCCGGCGAGCCGGTTCCTCGCGGAGGGCTCACCGCGCGCCGACGGCGGCCTCCCGTCCGACGGTATCGGCCGTTCGCGCCGTACGCTGGGCGGATGACGCGGCTGATCGTGGCGGGCGGAGGTGGCGGGGACGCCGTTGCCGCCACGGTGATCGACCGGGCCCTGTACGGGGGCGGGACGGCGGACGACCGGGCGGTGGTCCTGACCTATGCCTGGGACCGGCTGCTCGTCGACCCCGTCCCCGGGCCCCGGCGAGCGGCCGACTTCACCGGGCTGCGGGCGCTGACGCCGAGCGTGTACGCCGTGCCCGAGGACGCGGGACCGGTGGCGCCGGCCGGGTCCACGCTGCCCCGGCTGGCCGCCGAGCTGCCGCACACCTTCGCCCTGCTCGACCCCCACCACGGCGTGGCGGGCATGGTCCGGCAGCTGGAGGAGCTGATCGAGCACCTGGCCCCGGCATCGATCGACCTGCTGGACGTGGGCGGGGACATCCTCGCGCGAGGGGATGAGCCGACGCTGCGAAGTCCGCTCGGGGACGCGCTCTCGCTCGCCGCCTGTGCGCAGGTGAACGCGGAGATTCGGCTGCTGGTCGCCGGTCCTGGGCTGGACGGGGAGATTCCGGTGGCGGTGCTGCGCGAACGGCTGGCGGCGGTGGTCCATACGCTGACCGCCGAGGACGTCGCGCCCATCGGCCCCGTCATGGAGTGGCATCCGTCGGAGGCCACCGGGATGCTCACGGCCACGGCGCGGGGGGTGCGCGGGCTGTGCGAGGTACGGGACGCGGGGCTCACCATTCCCCTGACGGACAACGCACCCGTGGTCCATCAGGCGGATCTCGACGCCGCCTTCCGCCGGAACCGGCTCGCCCAGGCCGTCGCCGACACGACCGGCCTCGCCGAGGCGGAGCGGCACTGCCGCGACATCTGCGGATGCTCGGAGATCGACTACGAGCGGGAGAAGGCCGCGCGGCTCGGGGCGGCGCCCGAGGGGCCGTTCCGGCCCAGGGCCGTACTCGCCGGGGTCGCCCGCTTCGCGGAGGAGGCCCGCGCCCGCGGGGTCAGCCACACCACGTTCCGCCGGCTCACCGAGGCCCTCGGGCTGAACGGTGTCCAACGCGCGGATCTGCGGGCCTTGCTGATCGGGACTCAGCCCGAGCGGTACGACGCCCCGCTGTGGCGGCTGTGATCCTCCGGATGGGCTATAGTTGATCTCGTAACGCCGCCCCGGAGGGCGGGAGTTGATGCGTCGGTCGTCTAAGGAAAGATACTCGTCTCCAAACGAGGGATGTAGGTGCAAGGCCTGCTCGGCGCTCTGTAGGAGAGTCCCTCCCCTGATCATCAGGGGAGGGACTTTTTTCGTATATCTCCCCGTCAGCACCGTGTCGGCGTCGCCCTCGGCGGTCGTCCGCCCGGGTGGCGGTGGCGCCAGGTCCAGAAGACCACCGCGGACACCAGGCACCAGCACACCAGCACCAGGAAGGGAAAGGCGTGCTGGTGGGCGTGGAAGTAGATCGCGGTGTGCTGGGCGTTGACCGAGGCACCCGGCGGGAGCCAGCGGCCGATGGTGCCGAGGAGGGAGGGGAGCAGGGGCCAGGAGACGGCGCCTCCGGAGGATGGGTTGCCCAGCAACACCAGCAGGCCCCAGGTGGGGATGAGCGCCCAGCGCCCGAAGAGGACGTTGAACATGGAGAACACCAGCCCCGAGGTGAACATCGTCAGCGCCAGGATCGCCCAGGACTCCGGGAAGGGGAGCGTCAGCGCGCCCAGCCCCTCGTCGACGATCACCGCGATCGTGAACGCGCCGAGCAGGGCGTACGCGACCATGAAGGCGACCCGCTCGGCCGGGTTGAGCGCGGAGGCGTTCACGCTGAGCTGGATGGCGCCGAGGAAGCCGATGATCGTGGCGGCCAGGGAGATGTAGAAGACCGCGAGGCCGCGCGGATCGCCGGGCTGTAGCGGTTTCACGTCCTTGACCGTGACCGGCACTCCGGTGACCCGGCCGACCTTGGCGGCGGTCTGGCCGAGCAACTGGGCGACGGTTGCCCCGGCCGCGCTCGCGACGTCCATCTGGACGCCGCGGCCGTGCCTCTCCAGGACCGTGAAGACCCGCTGCTCCTCCAGGGACCAGCGGGCCTTCGCATAGTTGGGGTAGGGGTGCACCCGGAGGGAGGCGTTCAGGGCCTGCTCCATCCCGGCGAGGAACCGCTTCATCGGGGCGTCGCCATGCTCGGTGACCACGACGGCGGCGGGGATGTTCCGGGGGGTGGGGTTCGCGAAGGCGTAGGTGTACGAGCCCGCGAAGAGCCCCGCGCCCGCGGAGACGATCAGCACGATGACGGTGGCGGGGAAGTAGGGGGACCGCTTGAAGGACATCCACACGGATGTGACGGACGTCCATGCCGATGTGGGGGACGTCCACACCGATCGCGGTGATCGGCGCTCGGGGTCTGGGCGCTGCGCCCGGTCATCGGCCATGAGGTCACGCTAAGGCGATGAACCCATACATATCGCATATGTCGCTCGACGCGGCGCGGACGGAAATGGTTCGCCAGCCGTTTT
Source organism: Streptomyces malaysiensis subsp. samsunensis (assembly GCF_024519315.1). Lineage (GTDB taxonomy): Bacteria > Actinomycetota > Actinomycetes > Streptomycetales > Streptomycetaceae > Streptomyces > Streptomyces malaysiensis. The sequence goes on from NZ_JANIIC010000011.1 coordinate 5,613, forward strand.
CCGGAGGTGAGATCCTGGGATCCGTATGTCCACCACGCCTGCCCCCGCCCTGCCCGCCCTGCTGGAGCGGCTGCCCGAGCTGATGCTGCGCGACCAGCAGCGGCTGGGGCGCCGACTCGACGGTGCGCGCCGGATCCGTAAACCCGAGGCCCGAGCGGCCGCGCTCGGCGAGATCGCCGAGGAGATCACTCGAGCCGAGCTGCGGGTCGCGGACCGCCGCGCCGCCGTACCGGCCGTCACCTATCCGGAAGAGCTGCCGGTCAGCCAGAAGAGGGACGCGATCCTCGAGGCCGTCCGGGATCACCAGGTGGTGATCGTCGCGGGTGAGACCGGCTCCGGGAAGACCACCCAGATTCCGAAGATCTGCATGGAGCTGGGGCGCGGCGTCAAGGGCCTTATCGGCCATACGCAGCCGCGCCGTATCGCGGCCCGCACCGTGGCCGAGCGCATCGCCGAGGAGCTGCGGTCGCCGCTGGGCGAGTCCGTCGGCTGGAGGGTCCGCTTCACCGACCAGGTGAGCCAGGACACCCACGTCAAGCTGATGACCGACGGCATTCTGCTCGCCGAGATCCAGACCGACCGCGAGCTGCGCCAGTACGACACGATCATCATCGACGAGGCCCATGAGCGCAGCCTCAACATCGACTTCCTGCTCGGCTATCTGGCCCAGCTGCTGCCCCGCCGCCCCGACCTCAAGGTCGTGATCACCTCCGCCACCATCGACCCCGAGCGCTTCTCCCGCCATTTCGGCGACGCGCCGATCGTCGAGGTCAGCGGGCGTACGTATCCGGTCGAGGTGCGCTACCGCCCGCTGCTGGAGGAGGGCGGCGAGGACAGCGACCGAGACCAGATCACCGCGATCTGCGACGCGGTCGACGAGCTCCAGGCCGAGGGCCCCGGCGACATCCTGGTCTTCCTCTCCGGCGAGCGGGAGATCCGCGACACCGCCGACGCGCTGAACAAGAAGAAGCTCCCGGTCACCGAGGTGCTTCCGCTGTACGCCCGGCTGTCGCACGCCGAGCAGCACCGGGTCTTCCAGAGACACACCGGCCGCCGGATCGTGCTGGCGACGAACGTCGCCGAGACCTCGCTGACCGTCCCCGGTATCCGCTATGTGATCGACCCGGGCACCGCCCGGATCTCCCGCTACAGCCATCGCACCAAGGTCCAGCGGCTGCCCATCGAGCCGATCTCGCAGGCCAGCGCCAATCAGCGCAAGGGCCGCTGCGGCCGTACCAGCGACGGCATCTGCGTCCGGCTGTACTCCGAGGACGACTTCCTCACCCGCCCGGAGTTCACCGACGCCGAGATCCTGCGGACCAACCTGGCCTCCGTCATCCTCCAGATGACCGCAGCCGGCCTCGGCGACATCGAGAAGTTCCCCTTCATCGACCCGCCGGACCGCCGCAACATCAAGGACGGCATCCAGCTCCTGGAGGAGCTGCACGCCCTGGACGGCAAGCAGAAGGACCCGCGCAAGCGGCTCACCCAGGTCGGCCGGAAGCTGGCCCAGCTGCCGGTGGACCCGCGGCTGGCCCGGATGGTGCTGGAGGCGGACCGCAACGGCTGCGTCCGTGAGGTCATGGTGATCGCGGCGGCGCTGTCCATCCAGGACCCGCGCGAGCGCCCCTCGGACAAGCAGCAGCAGGCGGATCAGCAGCATGCCCGCTTCAAGGACGAGTCCAGCGACTTCCTGGCCTTCCTCAATCTGTGGAAGTACGTCCGGGAGCGGCAGAAGGAGCTGTCGTCCTCGGCCTTCCGCCGGATGTGCCGCCATGAGTATCTCAACTACCTGCGCATACGCGAATGGCAGGACATCTACAGCCAGCTGCGCACGGTCGCCAAGACCATGGACATCCATATGTCCGAGCAGGACGCGGCGCCCGATCGCGTCCATCAGTCGCTGCTGGCCGGGCTGCTGTCGCACATCGGCCTCAGGAGCGCCGGGGTGGAGGGCGGGAAGGACAGTGGGAAGGACGCCGGGAGGAACGCCGGGCGGGAAGGCGGGAAGAACACAGCCAAGAACGAGTACGTGGGCGCCCGGAGCGCCAAGTTCGCGGTCTTCCCCGGCTCGGCGCTGTTCAAGAAGCCGCCGCACTGGGTGATGTCGGCGGAGCTGGTGGAGACCTCCCGGCTGTGGGCGCGGGTCAACGCGAAGATCGAGCCGGAGTGGATCGAGCCGCTCGCCCAGCACCTGGTCAAACGTACCTACAGCGAACCGCACTGGGAGCAGAAGCAGGCCGCGGTGATGGCGTTTGAGCGGGTCACGCTCTACGGGGTGCCGATCGTCGCCCAACGGAAGGTCAACTACGGCCGGATCGACCCCGAGACCAGCCGCGATCTGTTCATCCGCAACGCCCTGGTGGAGGGCGACTGGCGCACCCACCACCAGTTCTTCCTCGACAACCGCAAACTGCTGGGCGAGGTCGAGGAGCTGGAGCACCGGGCCCGGCGCCGCGACATCCTCGTGGACGACGAGACGCTCTTCGACTTCTACGACCAGCGGATCCCCGAGCATGTGGTGTCCGGCGCCCACTTCGACTCCTGGTGGAAGCACAAGCGACGCGAAGAGCCGGAGCTTCTCAACTTCGAGAAGTCGATGCTCATCAACGAGCGGGCGCAGGACGTCACCAAGGACGCCTATCCGGACTCCTGGCGCCAGGGGAAGCTCAAGTTCCGGGTGACCTACCAGTTCGAGCCGGGGGCGGACGCGGACGGTGTGACCGTCCACATCCCGCTCCAGGTGCTGAATCAGGTCACCGCGGACGGATTCGACTGGCAGATTCCGGGGCTGCGCGAGGATCTGGTCACCGAGCTGATCCGCTCGCTGCCCAAACCGGTCCGCCGGCACTACGTCCCGGCGCCCAACTACGCCAAGCGCTTCCTGGAAAGCGCTGTCCCCCTCCAGGGGCCGCTGACGGCGGCGCTCGAGCGCGAGCTCCACCGGATGGTGGGCGTACGGATCGAGCCGGAGGACTGGGACCTGGCGAAGGTCCCCGACCATCTGAAGATCACCTTCCGGGTGGTGGACGAGCGGCGCCGCAAGCTGGCCGAGGACAAGGACCTGGAGGCGCTGAAGCTGCGGCTGCGGCCGAAGACGCGGGCCGCGATCTCCAAGGCGTTCGAGTCCTCCAAGGAGGCCGTGGGGATCGAGCAGCGCGGCGGGCTGACCCGGTGGACGGTCGGGACGCTGCCGCGCACCTTCGAGACGCGCCGCGGCGGCCAGCCGGTCAAGGCGTATCCGGCGCTGGTCGACGAGGGCGCTTCGGTGGCCGTACGGCTCTTCGACACCGAGGCCGAGCAGCGGGAGGCCATGTGGCGCGGGACGCGTCGGCTGATCCTGCTCCAGCTGCCGTCCAACCCCGCCAAGTTCGTCCAGGGCAAGCTCTCCAACCAGGCCAAGCTGGCGCTCTCCAGCAGCCCGCACGGCAGTGTGCAGGCGCTCTTCGACGACTGCGTGTCCGCGGCGGCCGACCGGCTGATCGCGACCCGTGGTGGCCCGTCCTGGGACGAGGAGTCGTTCCGCAAGCTCTTCGACGCCGTGCGCACCGACATCATGGACGCCACGCTGGACACGGTCCGCAAGGTCCAGGAGGTGCTGGCCGCCTGGCAGTCGTGCGAGCGGCGGCTCAAGGCCACCAGCAGCCCGGTGCTGCTGCCGTCCCTCACGGACATCCGGGAGCAGCTCTCGGAGCTCATCACACCGGGTTTCGTGACCGCCCACGGCGTACGGCGGCTGCCGGACCTCATGCGCTATCTGGTGGCCGTGGACCGGCGGCTCCAGCAGCTTCCGGGCAACGCCGACCGGGACCGCGCCCGGATGGCGAAGGTGCGGGAGATGCGGGACGAGTACGCCTGGCTGCTGGAGCAGTTCCGGCCCGGACGCCCGGTGCCCCAGGAGGCGCTGGAGATCCGCTGGATGATCGAGGAGCTGCGGGTCAGCTACTTCGCGCACGCCCTCGGCACGGCCTATCCGGTGTCCGACAAGCGCATCGTCAAGGCCATCGACGCGGCGGCGCCGTAAGGGTGTCCCAGGGGCTCCGGCGGGCCGCCGGAGCCCCGCCGGGCGCGAGTTCGACCGCACCCCCTGACCTGCTGTAGAGTCTGCATCGCAGCGCAACACCGCGCGGCGCCGGGCGGCGAAGCCGCTGGCGTCAGTGTTGGTCCTGTGGAGCAGTTTGGAGTGCTCGCCACCCTGTCAAGGTGGAGGCCGCGGGTTCAAATCCCGTCAGGACCGCTTAACCGGAAGGCCCGGATCCGTTCATGGATCCGGGCCTTTGGCGTCTTGACGGCGCACCACACCCGGAGGTACCCAAACTAAAAGGTGTGCGTGGGGGTGCGCGGGAGGTGCGGCGTATGACGACGTCCGCGAAGCATGAGACCAGGGCGCTGCTGCGCGCCCATCTGGCGGCCGCCACCGGCTACCGCCACTTCACCCGGCACTGTCCGGTCTGCCATCGTCTGCTGCGGCTGGCGATGGAGCCCTCGGCGGCCGATGAGACGAGTGACGGGGCCGGCGACAGGGCAGGTCATGAGGGAGCGACGGCGGCCGCGCCACCGCCAACTCGGTAAACCCTTACCGCAGTTGCCCCTTAGCGCAACAACTGGGCATAAGGCAAGAGTTGGGGAGGGTGACGGGAGTCACCGAATGGGTTTCCGGAGTGAGGGAACTTACACGCCACTCACCATGGGTCAATTTAATATATGCAATTGCACCCTCTGTCCGGGCCTCCCGCGAGGCCCCTGAGAGACCCCCGGGAGCCTCCCCGAAACCCCCTCGGACCACGCCGGAGAGCCCGAACGATTGCCCTTCCAGGGGCACTTGAGAGCCCTGGCGACACACCCCGAAGGGCCGCTGCCAGGGCATAAAAAGATCGCGCCGGACCCGGCGGAGTCCAGCGCGATCAACGACGCACCCATGTCGAGCGGTGGCGGGCCTGTTGGGGCAGGCACCCGTCGTGGTGGAGCTATACGGGCGAAAGCCGGGCTGGGGGGCCCGAAAACGCCCGGTTATGCGGTTGTTCAGCCCTCGCTGCGCTGCTGGGGGATGCCCGCAAGAAGTGCACGGACCTCCGCTTCGCGGTAGCGCCGATGCCCTCCCAGCGTGCGGATCGACGTGAGCTTGCCTGCCTTCGCCCAGCGAGTGACCGTCTTCGGGTCCACGCGGAACATCGTGGCAACCTCAGCCGGGGTCAGCAGCGGCTCGGCATCAGGGGTGCGAGCGGTCATGAGCGGCCTCCTCGGGAGAACCGAACCATCACGGTTCTTTCCTCTAAATTCTGCACCTTGACCCACGTTGCCCGAAATGGCGGACGCGGGCCGAGTCGGTTATAGGACGAACGGCTTGTCCTCGGCACTACAACTACACCATCTGTCCAGCCCCGTCGGCCAAACCGATGGAATTGCCCTCTCAGGTGTCCAACCTCGACGGAAGCCGATGGACCATGCCATAGCGGACAGTCACACAGCCGTGACGATTAGTCACAACAGGATCAGGGGTAACCAGATCCATCAAGGAGTGCAATACCGATGAATCCGCCCATAGTTGGGCGGAAGGAGCCCCTCCCGGGCTCCTTGTCCTATTTTGACACGAGGGTGGGCGATTACCGCAAGGCCCGAAGTCAGTGCTTTAGGTCACGATTGAGGCAATGGCCCGGATCGGGACCTACGTCCCCTCTGTACCGGACAACCGCTCGACCGCCCTCCCGGGCGCCCGGTCCGGCCGGGCTCAGCTCGCGTTCTGCCGCCCGCGGACCACGCTCCAGCGGTCGGTCAGCCGCTCGTACGCGCCCCCCGCCCGCTCCCCGTCGCCGTCGCGCAGGGCCGCGAGGCCCTCCGCCACGTCCGCGGCCGAGTGGTCGTCCTCCAGCTGTCCGGCCGGCAACGTGTGCACCAGACCGCCGTAGTCCAGCTCGACCAGCGACCGGGGGTGGAACTCCTCGAGCCACCGGCCGACGTCCACGAGCCCGTCGATCAGCGGCCCCTCGCCGAGAGCCTCCTTGAGCACCTTAAGGCCACGCGCCACTCGGCGCCTGGCCTGGACCATTGGAGTGCGGTAGCGGAGGATGAGACTCTCGTCACCCTTGGTGAATTCGCGCTCCTCGTCGCCGAAGAGCACGAACCAGCGGACCGGCACATGCCAGGTGGCCGAGCGGATCCACGGCCGGGCGTCGGGGTTGCGCTCCAGCCACCGCTCGAAGTCCGCCACCGCCTGCCGGCGGACCACCGGGGGCAGGGCCGCGTCCAGAAGGGGCCCGGGAAGGCGCTCCGGCAGCTCCTCCAGGGCCAGCCAGCCCCTCAGCCGGGTCCGCCACGGGCAGACGCATGTGACGCCGTCCACGAGCGCCACGAAGGCGTCCGCGCTCTCGTGCACCGGAACCGCCACCGGAGGGACGGGCAGGAGGTCCGCGAGCGAGCGGCGCAGCTCGTCCTGCGCACCCGGCAGGTCGTCGCGCTTGGCATACCGCGCCCAGTGCGATCGCTCCGGCTCCGGAAACGCTGCCAGTGGCTCATAGACCCGGAGATACGCCGCGTACGGGACAATCACCGAAGACGCCAAGGTCACACGCGCTCCCTCAAGGCTGAGACCACCGCCAGGGGCTCCCTTACCCCCACCTGACGGCATCGTCCCATGCCCGGCATCCGGACTCGTCGGGGACATGGCCGATCCCCCAGGGCCCCAGGGCTTACCCTCTTGCCCACGGCCCTCCCCACCAGCAAGGAGGGCGTCTACTCCGACCTATGGGAGTCACCACCGTGACCGACGTACGTCACACCGTCAGTGCCGACGGTCCGACGGAGAGTCGCGTGCCGAACCCTCTCTCACCGCTTTCGACGCTCTTCCGGTCCGATCTCGGCGGGCATGAGCAGGTGCTGCTCTGCCAGGACCGGGAGAGCGGCCTGAAGGCGATCATCGCGATCCACTCGACCGCCCTGGGCCCGGCCCTCGGCGGCACCCGCTTCCATCCCTACGCCTCCGAGGAGCACCCCGAAGAAGCGGCGCTCCTCGACGCCCTCAACCTCGCCCGCGGCATGTCCTACAAGAACGCTCTCGCCGGGCTCGACCACGGTGGCGGCAAGGCCGTGATCCTCGGCGACCCCGAGGAGATCAAGACCGAAAAGCTGCTGCTCGCCTACGGCCGCTTCGTGGCCTCTCTGGGCGGCCGCTACGTCACCGCCTGCGATGTGGGCACCTATGTGTCCGACATGGACGTCGTCGCCCGTGAGTGCCCCTGGACCACCGGCCGCTCGCCCGAGAACGGCGGCGCCGGGGACTCCTCGGTGCTGACCGCGTTCGGCGTCTTCCAGGGGATGCGGGCGAGCGCCCAGGCATCCTGGGGCGCGCCCACGCTGCGCGGCCGCCGGGTCGGCATCGCCGGTGTCGGCAAGGTCGGCCACCATCTGGTCGACCATCTGCTGGAGGACGGCGCCGAGGTCGTGGTCACGGATGTGCGGAGCGAGTCGGTGGACCGTGTGCTGGCCCGCCACCCCCGCGTCCAGGCGGTCCGGGACACCGACGCGCTGGTCCGCGCCGACCTGGACGTCTACGCCCCCTGTGCGCTCGGCGGCGCCCTGGACGACGCCACGGTGCCCGTCCTGACCGCGAAGATCGTGTGCGGCGCGGCCAACAACCAGCTGGCCCACCCGGGCGTCGAGAAGGACCTGGCCGGGCGCGGGATCCTCTACGCCCCGGACTACGTGGTGAACGCCGGTGGCGTCATCCAGGTGGCGGATGAACTGCACGGTTTCGATTTCGATCGGGCCAAGGCGAAGGCGGCCAAGATCTTCGATACGACTTTGGCCATATTCGATCGGGCACGGACCGATGGCATTCCGCCCGCCGCGGCCGCCGACCGGCTGGCCGAGCACCGGATGGCAGAGGGCCACGACGCCTGAGCCATGCCCGTGGCAGGTGCCACCGTCATGGCCCGCCGGCGCCACAGGACCGCCGGAAGCGTCTGAGAGGCGCTGTGAGACCACGCGGACAGGCTGTGCGGGTTCTTGTCCGAGGCCGCCGAACGGGGGACGTGAGAGCCCCTTGGAGGCCATCGGCGAGAGATCCCTCACGGCCTGTCGGCGGGTCGGCGCACAAGACACGTTAAAATCGCAGCTGACCAGCGAGGAACGGGCTCCTCGCGGGTTCTGCCTCGTGGCACGTCGTGTGGGCGACGTACCGTATGGCCACAGAAGCAGGTACCGTTGAAGCCCTACGGACCGCGGTCTCTCTCCTGAGAGCCCGCTCCGATTTATGAACGTGAACGCGTGTCAAGACTCTGGGGCCGTCGAGCCCCGTCGTTGAGGGGGTCGAGCCATGGGGCGCGGCCGGGCCAAGGCCAAGCAGACGAAGGTCGCCCGCCAGCTGAAGTACAACAGCGGTGGGACGGATCTCTCACGCCTGGCCGAGGAGCTGGGCGCATCGCCAACGAACCAGCCGCCGAATGGTGAGCGGTTCGAGGACGATGAGCTGGACGACGACCCGTACGCACAGTACGCGGATCTGTACAACGACGATGAGGACGAGGACGACGACCAGTCCGATCCGTCCCCGCAGCGTCGCCGGGCCTGAACCACCCGTTCCAGCTGCTCGGCTCATCGCCGCACACCTTCACCGGTCCGGGGCACCCGCCTCGGACCGGCTTCTGTGCTGCTCGCACACGCTGTGCGGTCGGCTCAGCCCGCATGGTCACCGGTCAGCGTCACCGCCTCCGTGTCCCCGGCCGTGCGCTCGGTGATCTCACCGCCGACCCAGGCTTCGACGCCCCGGTCGGCGAGCGTGGTGAGCGCCACATCCACGGAGCCGGCCGGGACCACCGCCATCATGCCGACGCCCATGTTGAGGGTCTTCTCCAGCTCCAGGCGCTCGACCGAGCCGGCCTCGCCGACCAGCTGGAAGATCGCGCCGGGGGTCCAGGTCGAGCGGTCCACCACCGCGCGCAGCCCCTCCGGGATGACCCGTGCGAGGTTGTTGGCGAGCCCGCCGCCGGTGATGTGCGAGAAGGCGTGCACCTCGGTGGTGCGGGTGAGGGCCAGGCAGTCCAGCGAGTAGATCCGGGTGGGCTCGAGCAGCTCCTCCCCCAGCGTCCGGCCGAGCTCCGGCACCTCGCGGTCCAGCGCCCAGCCGGCCCGGTCGAAGAGCACATGGCGGACGAGTGAGTACCCGTTCGAGTGAAGTCCGGACGATGCCATGGCGATCACCGCATCACCCGTTCGGATACGATCCGCGCCCAGCACCTGATCGGCCTCGACCACGCCCGTACCGGCCCCGGCGACATCGAAGTCATCGGCGCCCAGCAGCCCCGGGTGCTCGGCGGTCTCGCCACCCACCAGGGCGCAGCCCGCCAGCGTGCAGCCCTCGGCGATGCCCTTGACGATGGCGGCGACGCGCTCGGGGTAGACCTTGCCGACGCAGATGTAGTCGGTCATGAACAGCGGCTCGGCGCCGCACACCACCAGGTCGTCCACGACCATGCCGACCAGGTCGCGGCCGATGGTGTCGTACACGCCCATCCGCCGGGCGATGTCCACCTTGGTGCCGACCCCGTCGGTGGCGGAGGCGAGCAGCGGACGCCGGTAGCGGGCCAGCGCGGAGGCGTCGAAGAGCCCGGCGAAACCGCCGAGGCCACCCACGACCTCGGGCCTGCTCGCCTTCTTGACCCACTCCTTCATCAGCTCGACGGCGCGGTCGCCCGCCTCGATGTCGACGCCCGCGGCGGCGTAGGTGGACCCGGACCCGGACTCGGACATGACGTTGAGATCTTTCGTATCGGGGGATGACAGGCGGGCGCTCAGGGGCGGCGCAGGGCGTCGGCGCCGCCGACACCAGCGGTCAGCGTCGTCACACCGTCGGCGTCAGCGCTGCTCGGGGCCTGTGTTTCGGTCTCCAGGAGATGCTTGCCCAGCAGCTCCGGATCCGGCAGCTCCATCGGGTACTCACCGTCGAAGCAGGCACGGCACAGATTCGGCTTGGCGATCGTGGTCGCCTCGATCATGCCGTCGGTGGAGATGTACGCCAGCGAGTCGGCACCCAGCGACTTGCCGATCTCCTCGACCGAGAGACCGTTGGCGATCAGCTCGGCGCGGGTGGCGAAATCTATGCCGAAGAAGCACGGCCACTTGATCGGCGGGGAGGAGATCCGGATGTGGACCTCGGCGGCCCCTGCCTCGCGGAGCATCCGCACCAGGGCGCGCTGGGTGTTGCCGCGGACGATCGAGTCGTCGACGACCACCAGGCGCTTGCCCCGGATGACCTCCTTGAGGGGGTTCAGCTTGAGCCGGATGCCGAGCTGGCGGATGGTCTGCGAGGGCTGGATGAAGGTCCGGCCCACATAGCTGTTCTTGACCAGCCCGGAGCCGTACGGAATGCCGCTGGCCTCGGCGTAGCCGACGGCGGCGGGGGTGCCGGACTCCGGTGTCGCTATGACCAGGTCGGCATCGGCCGGGGCCTCCTTGGCCAGCCGGCGGCCCATCTCCACCCGCGAGAGGTACACGTTCCGGCCCGCGATGTCGGTGTCGGGGCGGGCGAGGTACACGTACTCGAAGACACAGCCCTTGGGCCGGGCCTCGGCGAAGGTGGTGGCGCGCAGCCCGTTCTCATCGATGGCGACCATCTCGCCGGGCTCGATCTCACGGATGAAGGACGCGCCCACGATGTCCAGGGCGGCGGTCTCGGAGGCCACCACCCAGCCGCGCTCGAGGCGGCCGAGGACCAGCGGGCGGATGCCCTGGGGGTCGCGCGCCGCGTAGAGCGTGTGCTCGTCCATGAAGACGAGGCTGAAAGCGCCCTTGACCTTGGGCAGCACCAGGGGGGCCGCCTGCTCGACGGTCAGCGGCTTGCCGTCCTCGTCCACCTGGCCCGCGAGCAGGGCGGTGACGAGGTCGGTGTCATTGGTCGCCGCGACCTGGGTGGCCCGGCCGCCGTCGCGGGGCAGGGCCGCGACCAGCTCCGCCATTTCGGCGGTGTTGACCAGGTTCCCGTTGTGGCCGAGCGCGATCGAGCCATGGGCGGTGGCCCGGAAGGTCGGCTGCGCGTTCTCCCACACCGAGGCTCCGGTGGTGGAGTAGCGGGCATGACCGACCGCGATATGGCCCGTGAGGGAGCCGAGGGAGGTCTCGTCGAAGACCTGGGAAACCAGGCCCATGTCCTTGAAGACGAGAATCTGGGAGCCGTTGCTCACCGCGATACCCGCGGACTCCTGTCCGCGGTGTTGCAGTGCGTACAGCCCGAAATAGGTGAGTTTGGCGACCTCTTCCCCCGGTGCCCAGACTCCGAAGACGCCGCAAGCGTCCTGGGGGCCCTTCTCACCGGGGAGCAGGTCGTGGCTGAGTCGTCCGTCACCACGTGGCACGTCATCGAGTCTAGGCCAGTTCAGCGGTGCCGCCGAACGAGGGACCCGCCAGGAGGGCGTAAGTCACATTCCCCGCGCGGCTGGGGAACCCCCTGGACCCTTGTCCGACCTGCCCACGGCCGGGGGCACGGATCCATGGCCGAGGCAAGGATCACATCTCGTGGCGGTCAGCCGAGCACCGGCGGAGCGGTCAGCCGAGCACCGGCAGATGGGCGGAGAGATCGGCGCGGTCGCCGCTCGCGGTCAGCCGCGCCGACTCCAGGGCCTCGGCCCAGACCAGACGGCCCGTGGCGAGGCGGATCCAGGTCAGCGGGTCGGTCTCGACCACATTCGGCGGGGTGCCGCGGGTGTGCCGGGGGCCCTCGACACACTGGACCACGGCGAACGGCGGGACGCGGACCTCGACCGAGCCGCCGGGCGCCTTGACCGCGAGGGCGTCGGCCAGCACCCGGGTCGCGGTGGCCAGCGCCTGGCGGTCGTGCCGGACGGGGACACCGGTGGCGGCCGTCAGATCGTCGGCGTGCACCACGAGCTCCACACAGCGGGTGACGAGGTAGTCGTCGAGCCGCATCGCCCCGACGCGGGTGGCCAGCAGCCGGTCGGCGGGCGCCGCGGAGGCCGTCTCCGCGAACCGGGCCTCGGCGCGCTCCAGCAGTTCAGCCGGGTCCGCGCCCGCCGCGAGGGCGCGGGTATCCCCCTCGATCGCCCCGGAGTGCGCGGCCACCGCGGTGACCCAGCCGGTGGTGGTGACCTCCCGCGCGGGCGGCGCCGGCCGCTCCAGCAGGCGGACCACGGACGTCACGGCCATCGCCAGATGCGCGATCAGCTCCCGGACCGTCCACTCGCCGAGCCGGCTGGGGGCGTCCAGGGCGGTCTCGTCCAGCCCCTCGGCCGCCTTCCGCACCTGCCTCAGCTGCGCGATCACGGCGGTCCTGGTCTTGGCGGGGTCATAGCTGCGGGCACGGGCACGGGGCGGCATGGCGGAGAGCTTAGACCGTCCGGCAGTAGGGCCCGCGGCGTCGCGTGCCGATGGCTCTCGCCTGGCCGCACCGCGCTCGTCGCACGCAGGGGGTACCGCCCAGCGGTAGCTGGGGAAGCCGCTGCGCTCTCCTCACGCGGCACACCCAGACTCGGCCCTCGACCCGCTCCTTCACCCGCGCTCCCTACTGCCGGACGGTCTTAGAGGAGGCCGAGGACAGGGGCAGGATGGAAGGAGGAAGGGTTTTCCATCGGCACGGAAGGTGTGAAATGCCATGGGCGAGCACTCCGACAGCGCCCTGGTGCGCCGCGGCTGCACGGCCTTCTCACAGGGCGATCTCGAGACGGTGTCGACGATGATGACGGCGGACGCCGTCCACCATGTGCCGGGTGACAACGCGATGTCCGGCCACCACAAGGGCCGGGACGCCTGCCTGGACCTGTACCGCACGATGTTCGAGGAGACGGCCGGCACGATGCGGGTCGACCTGGAGACGGTGATGTGCGACGGGCGCGGGCATGCGATGACCGTCCACCGGCTGCGCGCGGAGCGCGGCAACCGCGGCATCGACATGAAGACCGGGAATTTCTTCACCATCGTCGGCGGAAAGATCACCGACATCGACGAATGTGTCGAGGACATCGATGCTTTCGACGCCTTCTGGGGCACCTGAGCCCCGCGTACCAGGCCCGAACGGACCGTACGGCCCGCTCCCTGCCGTCAGGGAGCGGGCCGTACGTCATGGAGAAGCCTCAGGCCAGCAGGCCCGGGATCGTCGCCTCGTACGACTTCCTCAGCTCGGCCAGCGGGATGGAGAACTGCCCCTGGACCTCGATCGCGTCACCGTCGACCACGCCGATCCGGGCCGCCGGAAGCCCACGCGCCCCGCACATGTCGTTGAAGCGGACCTCCTCGCTGCGCGGTACGGCGACGACCGCCCGGCCCGCGGACTCGGAGAACAGCAGGACGAACGGGTCCAGACCGTCGGGGACGACGATCCGGGCGCCCTTGCCACCGCGCAGACACGACTCGGCGAGCGCCTGGATCAGACCGCCGTCGGACAGGTCGTGGGCCGCGTCCACCATGCCGTCGCGCGAGGCCGAGATCAGGATCTCGGCGAGCAGCCGCTCCCGCTCCAGGTCCACCTTCGGCGGCAGTCCGCCCAGGTGGCCGTGGATCACCTGGGACCAGGCCGAGCCTCCCAGCTCCGCCGCGGTGTCGCCCAGCAGATAGAGCAGCTGGCCCTCCTCCGCGAAGGCGATCGGGGTGCGGCGGGCCACATCGTCGATCACACCGAGGACGGCCACGACCGGCGTCGGGTGGATGGCCACCTCGCCGGTCTGGTTGTACAGCGACACATTGCCGCCGGTGACCGGGGTGCCCAGGGTCAGACAGCCGTCCGCGAGCCCGCGGGTGGCCTCCGCGAACTGCCACATGACCGCGGGGTCCTCCGGCGAGCCGAAGTTGAGGCAGTTGGAGATGGCCAGCGGCTTGGCGCCGGACGCGGCCACATTGCGGTACGACTCGGCGAGCGCGAGCTGCGCCCCCGCGTACGGGTCCAGCTTGGCGTAGCGGCCGTTGCCATCCGTGGCGACGGCCACGCCCAGGCCGGTCTCCTCGTCCACGCGGACCATGCCGGAGTCCTCGGGCTGGGCGAGGACCGTATTGCCCTGGACGAAGCGGTCGTACTGGTCGGTGATCCAGGACTTGGACGCCTGGTTCGGGGAGGCGATCACCTTCAGGATCTGCTCGCGCAGCTCCTCGGCCGTGGCCGGGCGCGGCAGCTTGCCCGCGTCGTCGGCCTGGAGCGTGTCCTGCCACTCGGGGCGGGCGTAGGGGCGCTCGTAGACCGGGCCCTCGTGGGCGACGGTGCGCGGCGGGACGTCCACGATCTGCTCGCCGTGCCAGTAGATCTCCAGCCGCTCGCCGTCGGTGACCTCACCGATGACGGTGGCGATGACGTCCCACTTCTCGCAGATCTCCAGGAAGCGGTCGACCTTCTCGGGCTTCACGATCGCGCACATGCGCTCCTGCGACTCGCTCATCAGGATCTCCTCGGGGGAGAGCGAGGAGTCGCGCAGCGGCACGGTGTCGAGCTCGACCCGCATACCGCCGGAGCCGGCGCTGGCGAGCTCGCTGGTGGCGCAGGACAGGCCCGCGCCGCCGAGGTCCTGAATGCCCTCGACCAGGTCCTCCTTGAAGACCTCCAGGGTGCACTCGATGAGCAGCTTCTCCTGGAAGGGGTCGCCGACCTGGACGGCGGGGCGCTTGGTGGGCTTCGAATCGTCGAAGGTCTCCGAGGCCAGCACGGAGACGCCGCCGATGCCGTCGCCACCGGTGCGGGCGCCGTAGAGGATCACCTTGTTGCCGGCGCCCGACGCCTTGGCGAGGTGGATGTCCTCATGCTTCATCACACCCACGCACAAGGCGTTGACCAGCGGGTTTCCCTGGTAGCAGGGGTCGAAGACGACCTCGCCGCCGATGTTGGGCAGGCCCAGGCAGTTGCCGTAGCCGCCGATGCCCGCGACCACACCGGGCAGCACCCGCTTGGTGTCGGGGTGGTCGGCGGCGCCGAAGCGCAGCGGGTCCATCACGGCCACCGGGCGGGCGCCCATGGCGAGGATGTCGCGGACGATGCCGCCGACGCCGGTGGCCGCGCCCTGATAGGGCTCGACGTACGAGGGGTGGTTGTGCGACTCGACCTTGAAGGTGACCGCGTAGCCCTGGCCGACGTCGACCACACCCGCGTTCTCGCCGATGCCGACGAGCAGGGCGTCGTTCTCGGGGGCCTTCTCGCCGAACTGCCGCAGATGGACCTTGCTCGACTTGTACGAGCAGTGCTCGGACCACATGACGGAGTACATCGCGAGCTCGGCACCGGTGGGGCGGCGGCCCAGGATGGCGCGGACGCGCTCGTACTCGTCCTGCTTGAGACCGAGCTCGGCCCAGGGCTGCTCGGTGTCCGGGGTCTGCGCCGCGTGCTTCGTGGTGTCCAGGGTCATGCGCTGACCAGCCTCTTGAGGATCGAGGTGAAGAATCCGAGGCCGTCGGTGCGACCGGTGCCGATCAGCGGTTCGACGGCGTGCTCGGGGTGGGGCATGAGGCCGACGACATTGCCTTCCGCATTGCGGATACCGGCGATGTCGCGGAGCGAGCCGTTGGGGTTGAGCTCCCGATAGCGGAAGACGACGCGGCCCTCGGCTTCGAGTTCATCCAGGACGCGCTCGTCGGCGACATAGCGGCCGTCGATGTTCTTCAACGGGATGTTGATCTCCTGGCCCTGCTCGTATGAGCGGGTCCAGGCGGTCTCCACGTTTTCCACTCGCAACTTCTGATCGCGGCAGATGAAGTGCAGGTGGTTGTTGCGCAGCATCGCACCGGGGAGGAGATGGGTCTCGGTGAGCACCTGGAAGCCATTGCAGATGCCAAGCACCGGCATACCGGCCTTCGCCTGGTCGATCACCGACTCCATTACCGGGGAGAACCGGGAGATCGCGCCGGCCCGCAGATAGTCGCCATAGGAGAAGCCGCCCGGCAGGATCACCGCGTCGACCTGCTTGAGGTCCTTGTCGCGGTGCCACAGCGGTACGGCCTCCAGCCCCGCGGTGCGGACCGCGCGCTGGGTGTCGCGGTCGTCGAGCGTGCCGGGGAAGGTGATGACTCCGATGCGTGCGGTCACGACTCCGCCTTCACGGCGGTGGCGCCGGCACCCTCGCCGGCCTCGACCTTCACGGAGAAGTCCTCGATCACGGTGTTCGCCAGAAAGGTCTCGGCGATCTGATGGATACGGGCGAGGGCGGCGTCGTCGACCGGGCCCTCCACCTCGAGTTCAAAGCGCTTGCCCTGACGGACGTCGGTGATGCCCTCGAAACCGAGGCGCGGCAGTGCTCGCTGCACCGCCTGGCCCTGGGGGTCGAGGATCTCCGGCTTGAGCATGACGTCGACTACGACGCGTGCCACTGGCACTCCCGGTGGTGTGGTGCTGGTGCGTAAGGCGGTGCCCAAGCCTACCCCGGCCCAAAATCTACGCGAGTAGATATGCAAGGGTTCGGTCACGTTTAAGCATCGTCGGCGGCAACCGACGGGGAATGGTCATGGAAAAACGCATGGTCCCGATCACGGCGTGACACGCGGATGGAATTACTGGGGTTCACAATGCAATGCCAGTCGCTGTACAAATGAAAAAGCATTGTTCGCACAACTGGACAGCTGACATCTTTGCACGTCAACGCAACGATGCAGCCCGAAAGGACCGATATCCGTGGCGCAGCGCGTAGTAGTCACGATCTCCGACGACCTCGAGGGAGGCGAAGCGGAAGAGACGGTCACGTTCGGACTCGACGGCAAGTTGTACGAGATCGACCTCAACTCTGCCAATGCGTCGAAACTGCGCGACGCTCTCGCACCGTACGTGGACGCCGGCCGCAAGCGGGCCCGCTCGGGCAAGACGTACCGCCACACCGCCGTCGCCCCGGACCCGGCCGCGGTGCGCGCCTGGGCCCGGTCGCACGGCATGGAGGTGCCTCCGCGCGGCCGGATCCCCAAGAAGGTCTACGAAGCCTTCAACGAGTCGGCCTGAGTGACCTGTTCAGCCGAGTTGCACACCACCCCGGGTGTTCCGCTAAAGTCTGGGTCACGCCGACGGGCGAGGCCGAAAGGCCGAAACCCCGAGGAAGACACCATGCGGGTGTAGCTCAGTAGTAGAGCGCCCCCTTTCCAAGGGGGAGGCGCAGTGTGCGATCCCTGTCACCCGCTCTCATCGCCTATCGGGATCCTCTCGAAGAGGATCAGGTAGAGTGATGCACGCGCCGATCGGTGAAAGCCGGTCGGAGGCATGCGGACGTGGCTCAGTTGGTAGAGCATCACCTTGCCAAGGTGAGGGTCGCGAGTTCGAATCTCGTCGTCCGCTCCAGTTCTGAGGCGCCGGTCGAATCGACCGGCGCCTCAGGCGTTTTCGGCTCCGGAATCCCCGGCCCGGCCGTGGGCAGGGGCGAACCGCACTGCCGTCGAGGGAAAGTGACGGCGCGCCGGATTCCGTGGTCCCGGGGAAAGTGGTCCGCTGGGCCCTCGCCGGGAGGGGCCTGCTGGAAGGGCCTTCGCCCGGAGGGGCGCGCCGGGAGAGGTCCCGCTGGGAGGGGCGTGTGAACGACACCGCGGTGATCCGGGTGCTGCTGGCCGACGACGAGCATCTGATCCGCGGCGCCGTGGCCGCCCTGCTGGCGCTCGAGGACGATCTGCTGGTGGTCGCGGAGGCGGCGTCCGGACCCGAGGCGCTGGCGATGGCGCGGGCGCACCGGCCCGATGTGGCGGTGCTGGACCTCCAGATGCCGGAGGCGGACGGGGTGTCGGTGGCCGCCGCGCTCCGGTCGGAGCTGCCCGGCTGCCGGTCGATGATCGTGACCAGCCACGGCCGGCCGGGGCACCTCAAGCGGGCCCTGGAGGCGGGGGTGCGCGGCTTTGTGCCGAAGACCACATCGGCGCGGCGGCTGGCGGAGATCATCCGTACCGTGCACGGCGGGTCCCGCTATGTCGACCCCGGTCTGGCCGCCGACGCGATCAGCGCCGGGGAGTCCCCGCTGACCGCGCGGGAGGCGGAGCTGCTGGAGCTGGCGGCCGACGGCGCCTCCATCGCGGAGATCGCCCGGCGCGCCCGGCTCTCCCAGGGGACGGTCCGGAACTATCTGTCGGCCGCGGCGGCGAAGCTGGGGGCGGAGAACCGGCACGCGGCGGCGCGGATCGCCCGGGAGCACGGCTGGTTCTGAGCGGCTCCACCGCCGCCCTGAGCTGCCTCGACACCGGGGTGGTAGTTCGCCGGTCGAGGGTTTGGTTATAGTAGAGGCGCGTCGAACCGGAATAGTCCGGCGCATGCGGACGTAGCTCAGTTGGTAGAGCGCAACCTTGCCAAGGTTGAGGTCGCGAGTTCGAGCCTCGTCGTCCGCTCGGTGGACACAAGGGCCCCGGCCATTCGGCCGGGGCCCTTGGTCGTTCCCGGCCTGCTACTGCCAGCTGGTGCCGGTCAGCAGCTCGTACGCCTCCGCGTACTTCGCCCGCGTCCGCTCCACGACCTCCGCCGGGAGCGGGGGCGGCGGCTGCTCGCCGGTGCGGTCCCAGCCGGAGGCCGGGGAGGTCAGCCAGTCGCGCACGTACTGCTTGTCGAAGGACGGCTGCGCGCGGCCGGGCCGCCACTGGTCGACGGGCCAGAAGCGGGAGGAGTCCGGGGTCAGCACTTCGTCGGCGAGCACCGGCTCGGCGCCCTCCGCGCCCAGGGTCGCCTCCGCGTAGCCGAACTCGAACTTGGTGTCGGCGAGGATGATGCCCCGGGCGCGGGCGATCTCCCGGGCGCGGTTGTAGATGGCGAGGGTGGCCTGGCGCAGCTGGGCTGCGGGCTCGGCGCCGATGCGGTGGGCCACCTTCTCGTACGCCACGTTCTCGTCGTGCTCGCCGACCTCGGCCTTGGTGGCCGGGGTGAAGATCGGCGTGGGCAGCTCGGAGCCGTCGGTCAGCCCGTCGGGGAGGGCGATTCCGCACACCGTGCTGGTCTCGCGGTACTCGGCCAGGCCGGAGCCGGTCAGATAGCCGCGGGCCACACATTCGACCGGGACCATCCGCAGCGACCGGCACACCAGGGTCCGGCCCTCCCAGCCGGCGGGGGCGCCGGGGGGCAGGTCGGTGGACAGGACGTGGTTGGGGACGAGGTCGGCGAGCAGGTCGAACCACCAGAGGGAGAGCTGGGTGAGGATCTTGCCCTTCTCAGGGATCTCGGTCGGCAGGACCCAGTCGTAGGCGGAGATCCGGTCGCTGGCGACCATGACGAGCTCACCGCGCTCGTTCTGGTAGAGGTCGCGCACCTTGCCGGTGTGCAGGTGCTGAAGGCCCGGAACCTCGACCGGTTCGGGCTTCTCGACGAATCCGGACACGCTTCCTCCTGGTGTTTTTGTCCATTTGTCCCAGCCCTCCTCGATTCTGCCGCACGAAGGGGCGCCGACCTGCGGCGGGGCGTGGGCCGCGGGGTTCGGCGCTCCGGGTTCCGCGGCCCGCGCGGTTCGAACACGTCGTACGAGGAACTCGTGCGGCGGAGCACAACGCACCGGTAGGGTGCCGAGGTCCCGGAGGGGAGGTGTTCTGTATGGCCGACGCGGCGATCGTGGGCAGCGGCCCCAACGGGCTCGCGGCCGCCGTCACCCTGGCCCGCGCCGGGCTGCGGGTGGAGGTGTACGAGGCCGCCGACGCGATCGGCGGTGGGCTGCGCACCCAGCCGCTCTTCGACGCGGACATCGCCCACGACATCTGCTCCGCGGTCCACCCCATGGCGCCCGTCTCCCGATTCTTCCGCGAGTTCGGCCTGGCCGCGCGCGGAGTGGAACTGCTGACGCCCGAGGTCTCCTACGCCCATCCGCTGGACGGCGGCCGTGCCGCGCTCGCCCACCGCGATCTGGCGGCCACCTGCGCCCGGCTCGGCCCGGACGGGGAGCGCTGGCGGCGGCTGATGGCGCCGCTGCTGCGGCACAGCGAGGGCGTGGTCGACTTCGTCCTCTCCGGGCAGCGTGCGCTCCCCCGCGATCCGGTGGCACCGCTGCTGCTGGCCACGCGGACGCTCGTCCACGGCACCCGGCTCGGCGCCGCCCGCTTCACCGGCGAGGCGGCGCCCGCCCTGCTCACCGGGGTCGCCGCGCATTCCGTGGGCGAACTGCCCAGCCTGTCGGGGGGTGCGGTGGCGGCACTCCTCGGCCACCTCGCGCACGGCCCCGGCTGGCCGCTGCCGCGCGGCGGAAGCGCCCGGATCGCCGAGGCCATGGCGGACGACATCACCGCGCACGGCGGCACCTTTCACACCGGGCGCCGGATCGACGACCTCGGCGAGCTGGCAGGCGGCGCCCGTGCGGTGCTGCTCGACACCGGTGTCCCGGGGCTGCTGAACATCGCCGGAAGCGCGCTGCCCGCCCGCTATGTGCGGGCGCTGCGGCGGTTCCGCTACGGCCCGGCCGCCGCCAAGGCCGACTTCCTGGTCAGCGAGCCGATCCCCTGGGCCGACCCCGCCGTGGGCCGCGCCGGAACCGTGCATCTGGGCGGCGGCCATGCCGAGCTGGCCCGGGAGGAGACCCTGACGGCGCGCGGGATCCGCAGCCGGGAGCCGTTCGTCCTGCTGGTCGACCCGGCCGTCACCGACCCCGGGCGGGCCCGGCCCGGCAGACGCCCGGTGTGGGCCTACGCCCATATGCCGAACGGCGACGACACCGACCCGGTGGAGCTGATCCGCTCCCGGATCGAGACCTACGCCCCCGGCTTCCGCGACACGGTGCTCGCGGCGCGCGGCATGTCCGGGCCGGCCCTGGAGGCGTACGACCCCAACGATGTGGGCGGGGACATCGGCTCGGGCGCGATGACGATCTGGCAGAGCCTGGCCCGGCCGGTGCCCCGGCTCGATCCGTACCGCACCCCGCTGCCCGGACTCTTCCTGTGCTCGTCGGCGACGCCGCCGGGACCGGGTGTGCACGGGATGTGCGGATATCTCGCGGCCCTGTCGGCGCTGCGGCATCGGTTCGGCATACGGAAGGCGCCGTCCCTGGCGCCGACGCCGTAGGGATCCGCTTACGGCTCCGCTCCGCCCGGCTTCACCCCCGCTTGCAGATCCGATCCAGCAGATTCGCCGTGGCCCGCTGAATCCGCTCATCCGTATGGCCCGGACGATCCAGCCCGGGCGACCACGCGAACGTTCCCGACGCGAAGACCAGAGCGCCGCTCGGGGCCCGGTAGATCGACGTCTCCTGGTGGCGGATGGCCCCCTCCGTGTCCTGGTACGGGGAGTGGGCCAGCAGGATGCGGCGGATGTGCTCGGGGAGGGCGGTGCGCGGGAAGTAGCGGTCGGCCTCGCCCGCGACCAGGCCGGGCAGCTCATCGCCCTCCTCCGCGCCGGTGGCCTCCCACAGCCAGTGGCCGGCGTTGCGCACGATCAGCGGGCTGGGCTCGGGCACCCGGCCCGCGTACTGGATGCCGATCAGCTGCTGTTCGGGCGCGGTCTCCCGCCAGAGCGCCGAGCGGCCGGGGCCGCGGCGCTTGTGGCAGGTCAGCAGGCGGTCCGGGCCGGAGGGCGCGGGGGCGAGCTCCACCTGCCAGTACATGGTGTTGGCGGAGAGGAAGACCAGTGAGGTGCCGCTGTCGCGGGCGGACTCGACGGTGCGGCGCATCGGCGCCGACCAGTACTCGTCATGGCCGGGGAAGACCAGGCCCCGGTAGCGGGTGGGGTCGACGCTGCCCGCGTGCAGATCGCGCGTCTCGGCGTAGGCCAGGTCGTAGCCGTAGCGCTCGGCCCAGCGGATGAAGTCGTAGGCGTGCCCCACGTGGAGGGGCAGCCCCGCGCCCGCGTACGGCCGGTCGAAGGAGACCGTGGTGGCCGCCTCCGACTCGCCCAGCAGCTTTCCCCGCTCGTTCCAGGCGTGGTAGAGGCTGGCGCCGGTCCGGCCGTCCTCGGGGTAGAGGTTGTACGCCTGCCAGGTGAAGTCCGGGAGGACGAGGAGGAGGTCGGCGGGGCGGGAGTCGCGCACGGTGAACGGGATGTGGCTGCGGTAGCCGTCCACGGTGGTCAGCACCGCGACATACGCGCCCAGCTTCCAGTACGAGGGGATCTGGAGCCGCCAGGACAGCCACCAGTGGTGGCAGGAGACGGTGCGGTCGGCGGTGAGCGGGGGCGGCTGGACGATCCCGGACAGCCGGGGGCTGGTGGTGATCTTCAGCGCGCCTGCGCCGTCGTAATAGCCGATGCGGTAGATGTCCACACTGAACTGCTGGGGCGGGTCCACCGTGATCCGGAAGTCGATGGCCTCGCCGGGGGCCGCCGCCGAGGTGGAGGTGAAGCCCTTGATCTGCCGGTGGACATCGTCGGCGGTGCGGGGGCCGGGGATCCTGGCCTGGCCCTTCGCGCCGGACCGCCCGGCCGCCGGTTCGACGGCCCCGGAGAGATGGACGTCGTCCACGTACCACGGGACCACCCGGCCGGTGTCGTCGAAGTAGTTCTCACTGTCGCGCAGCCAGGGCAGCGGGCCCTGGCCGAAAGGATCCGTCACCCCGTGTGCGAGCGCGCCCGACTCCCAGCGCCGGATCTGGTCCGTCCCCACAACTGCTCCCCTCCCTGCGTACCCGGCGGCGCCTCGCCTCGCTGCCTCGCACACCGCACCGCCGAGATCCGGCCTTGTGGGCCGGGCTGCGGGGTCGGTCTGGCGGTCCGGGCCGGTGGGCCGGAACTCCTGGGCCGGGTAACAGCGACCGGTCCAAGCACATCACATTACGCACCCACTCCGTCACCGATAGTCGCGAATTTGCCGGAACAGACACCGAACGCGCGACAAGACTGGACATAGGATCGGTATCCGGTTGGTGTAGGGGCGCTGTGCGCACGATGCGCGCGCCGAACGCGCCTACACCAGCCGGACGGGCTTCTCCGGACGGACCCCCACCTCGCCGAGCCAGGCGCGCAGCGGCCCGTCGTCGCCGTCCTCCACCAGGCTCAGCACCGGATGGGCCAGATCGGCCCGCCGCCGCCCGCCGACGAGCAGCGCGGGCCCGTCGAGCCAATCGAGCCCCGGGGTCGCGCCCGCGGTGTCCACGGCGGCGCAGCAGACCATGGCGGTGACATGGTCGGCGAGCAGCTCCCGGCCGGTGCGGGGCGGCTGGAGCGGGAACGCGGGCGCGAAGCCGTCGATCCACGGGTCGCCGCCGCAGCCGCCCGCGGGCCCCTCCGCCCCCGCGGCGGGCCCCTGGCCGTGCGCTCGGGTGGCGGCGGCCTCCTCGCGGGCCACCTCCACGCTGAGCCGGGCGGCGAGGCGGGGGGCACCGCCGTCAAGGCCGCCGTCGGAGCCGTCGGCGGGGTCGGCCGGGAAGTCGGCCGCGTCGGCGGTGAGCCGGTCGATGACCCGGGCCAGGGTGGGTGGCACGGGCGCGCTCGCGGAGGACGGTGCGGGGGTGGCGCCCACGCGGTCGTGGGTGTCCTCCCGCTCGTCCAGGAGCCGGTTCAGCCGGGCGGCCTCCTGCCGCCACTTGCGGTCCACGACCTCCTCCGGATACGCGCCCCAGTCGACCGGGGACCAGTCGGGGCCCGGCTCCGGCGGGCCGCCGTGGAAGAGCCGGGCGGCGAGCAGCGAGGTGGCCTCGTCCATCGCTCCGGGCTCCTCCAGGAGGTCGCAGGCCGGGCGCTCGCTCAGCCGGGAGGTGAACCCCTCGGCGAGCCGGTCGCGGCGGGAGAGCTCGGTGAGCGCCGCGACCACGCCCGCGTCCAGCCGGGAGGGCCAGCGGCCCATCCGCCAGGCGGGCAGCGCGACCCGGGTCAGCAGCCGGTCCCAGCCCGCGTAGGCGAGGCCCACCTGCTCCTGGGCGACGATCCGCAGCCCGTAGTCGACCGACTGGGCCCGCTCGGAGGCGGCCGCGGCGACCGCGCGCTCCATCGCGGCCGCGTGGTCCCGGCAGCCGCGCAGCAGCAGCCGGGCGACCCAGCCGACGAAGGCGAACGCGGGGCGGCGCACCGCCGCCACGAGCGCGGGCGCGGGGCCGGACGACGGCTCGCACCCGCGGCCGCGGGCCGCGACGGCCACGGCGGCGTCAAGCCCGCGTACGAAGCGGCGGGCGGCGGCTATGTCGGGGTGGACGGACGGGCCGGTGCCCGCCACCACCGGGGCGAGCAGCGCGCGCAGCTCGGCGACCCGCATCCACCACAGGAACGGCGAGCCGATCACCAGCACCGGCGCCTGCGTGGGACGCCGCTCGGGACGGTCCAGGATCCGGTCCCGGTCCGCGCCGGTGGCGGGGCCGGGCCCTCCTCCGGTGCCCCGTACGGAGCGGGCGGTGCGGGTCTCCTCGACCGCGAGGGCGCCGCGGTCCCGGTGCTCCCGGCGGTGGGCGTGCGCCGGATGCGTACGGTCCTCCAGCCAGCTGTCGCAGTCGGGGGTGAGCGCTATGGCCGATGGCGCGGGCACCTCCAGGCGCTCGGCCAGATCGCGGATCAGCCGGTAGAGGTCGGGCGCCGTCTCCTCGGCGATGGGCACCGTCGGGGTGAGCGCGGGCCTGGCCCGGACGACGACGGCGGCCACGGCCGCCGCCAGCAACAGGACCAGCAGGGCGCCCCCGGTCACCACCCACCGCAGGGCCGTCCAGCCCTGGTCCTGGGAGCCACCGATACTGCCGGTGGCGCTTCCGGCCAGCAGCACGACGGCGGCGGCGGCCGGGAGCAGTGCGACCGCGAGCGCGGTGCTCCGGATGCGCAGTACCGCGAGGGCACGGGCGCGCGCCTCCAGGGCACCTGCTTCGGGACCTGCCACGGTTCTCATCACCCCCTACTGTCCGGCCGGTGTTGTGAAGACCGGTGCTTGAAGAGCGGACGACGGCGGCGTTGTCTTCTCCCCACCCACTGTCGCATCGGGCGCCCACTCCGCAATGCCGGTGGGCCAGTTGCCGCACCTTGCCTGAGCGGCACACTAGTTGGGGGCCGGGCGTGCGTCAGCAGGATGCGGAAGCGCTCACCCAATGGAATGGCCTTGGGTAAAACCGGGAACTTCGCGATGGCGACGCCGGGCCCCGTGTGAACAGGCGGAAGCGGGCTTCGGGGGCGTTCGCGGGCGCGTGTGAGGGCCCGTTCGGGGCGGTTGAGACACTTCTTACAGCGTCTGTCCTCGCCCCTTCGGCCCCTTCGGCCCCCTCTTCACGGATTCCCGCTTACGAGGTGGTTTCCGCCGCCGCCTTCGCGGCGATGTCGGAGCGGTGGTGGGAGCCCTCCAGACCGATCCGGCCCACCGCGCGGTAGGCCCGGTCGCGCGCCTTCTCCAGGTCGGAGCCGGTCGCGGTGACGGAGAGCACCCGGCCGCCCGCGCTCACCACCTCACCGGACGCCTCGTCCCGCTTGGTGCCCGCGTGCAGGACGTACGCCTTGGGGCCGTCCTCCTCGGCCACCTTGTCCAGCCCGGTGATCGGGTCACCGGTACGGGGGGTGCCCGGGTAGTTGTGCGAGGCGACGACCACGGTCACGGCGGCGTCGTCGCTCCAGCGCAGCGGCGGCTCGGCGTCGAGGCGGCCGACGGCGGCGGCGAGCAGCACGGCGGCCAGCGGGGTCTTCAGCCGGGCCAGGACCACCTGGGTCTCCGGGTCGCCGAAGCGGGCGTTGAACTCGATCACGCGCACCCCGCGCGAGGTGATCGCCAGGCCCGCGTACAGCAGCCCGGAGAAGGGCGTGCCACGGCGGCGCAACTCGTCGACGGTGGGCTGGCAGATCGTGGCCACGACCTCGTCCACCAGCGCGGGATCGGCCCAGGGCAGCGGGGAGTACGCGCCCATGCCGCCCGTGTTCGGACCCTCGTCGCCGTCCTGGGCGCGCTTGAAGTCCTGGGCGGGCTGGAGCGGGACGACGGTCTCGCCGTCGGTGATCGCGAAGAGGGAGACCTCGGGGCCGTCCAGGAACTCCTCGATCACCACCCGGCCGCAGGCCAGCGCGTGCGCGCGGGCGGCCTCGAGGTCCTCGGTCACCACGACGCCCTTGCCCGCGGCGAGGCCGTCGTCCTTGACGACGTACGGGGGGCCGAAGGCGTCGAGCGCCTCGTCCACCTCGGCGGGGCTGGTGCACACGTAGGCGCGGGCGGTGGGTACACCGGCCGCCGCCATCACGTCCTTGGCGAACGCCTTGGAGCCCTCGAGCCGCGCCGCCTCGGCGGACGGCCCGAAGGCCGGGATCCCGCGCTCGCGCACGGCGTCGGCCACCCCCGCGACGAGGGGGGCCTCCGGCCCCACGACCACGAGGCCCACCTCCAGGGAGGCGGCGAGGTCGGCGACGGCGGCGCCGTCGAGCGCGTCGACCGCGTGCAATTCGGCCACGTCGGCGATGCCGGCGTTGCCGGGGGCACAGTGCAGGGCGGTGACGTCGGGGTCGAGGGAGAGAGCGCGGCACAGGGCGTGTTCGCGGGCGCCGCTGCCGATGACGAGGACCTTCACGGTGTGCAGCCTATTGCCTTGGGTGGGGGGCGCTGTGCGGTGGGGTTGCCGCTGTGTGCGGTTGCGGTCGCGCGTGCTTACGTGGGGCGGTGGGTGAGGCGGCGCCGTGGGGCGGTGGGTGAGGCGGCGCCGTGGGGCGGTGGGTGAGGCGGCGCCGTGGGGCGGTGGGTGAGGTGTTCGGCTGCGGGTTTCGTCTCGCGCCTTCGGCGCATTTGAGCATGGGGGCGGGGGGTGGAGGGCGCGGGCCACGTCGCCGGGCGCCGGGTCGGTGGGGGTGGGGGGCGTGGCGGCTTCGGTGGTTGGGGGCTGAGGCCGTTGCCGGACCGTCGGGCCCCGGGCGGCCGGGCCCGGAGCCGTCGGGCCTCAGGCGGCCGGGCCTCAGGCGGCAGGCCCCCGGACTGTCGGAGCGCATGGCCGTCGGGACGCAGGGCCGTCGGGGCGCAGGGCCACCGAGGCCGACTGGGTGTTGGGCTGCTAGGGCCACCCGGGCCGCCAGGGTGCCGGGGCGTAGGGCCGCCGGGCCGCCCAGGTGCCGGGCCGCCCAGGTGCCGGGCCGCCGGGTGCCGGGTGCCGGGGCGCCGGGTGCCGGGGCGCCGGGTGCCGGGGCGCCGGAGTCGCCGGGCACCGGGTGCCGGAGTCGCCGGGGTGCCGACCGCAGGGGGGCCGACCGCAAGGGGGGCCGACCGCAGGGGGCCGACCGCAGGGGTTGGGGGGTACCCCTGCGAAAACGTTTGACAAATTAGTTGCTTCAGATCAAGCGTTTTTTGAAGGGGTACCCGGAGAGGCCGCCCGAGACCCAGGAAGCCCGCACCACCCGCACCACCCGCACCGCCCACGCCCACCCGCACTCCCGACTCAACAGAACCCACGCTGCCCGCACTCCGGATCGGACCGCACCCCCACACACCGCTGAGCCGCCACCGGCACCCACCCCCGCCGACCCGGCGCCCGGCGACGGCGCCACGCCCCCACCCCCTGCCCCGCTGCTCAATTGCGCCGAAGGCGCGAGACGAAAGCCGCACCCAACCGAGCCGAACACCCCAACACAGCCACCCACCACCTCCGCACCTGGCACCCGGCACCCGGCACCCGGCACCCGGCACCCCACCGCCTCCGCACCCCCGCCACCTCCGCACACCCCCGCCCTCCGCGCCCCTACACCGCGAGCCAGGGGCACTCTTTTGGGTGAGGAGTGGGTGGTTCTATACCCGATAGGACAGCCCTTACGGACTGAAATCCCGTGATCGGGTCCTCGTGGCCAGCCGTTCGGCGGTAGGAATGGTGGTCGCGCATCAGCCGCGCGCCAGAGAAACGCCGCCGCAGAGGGAGTTGCACGGTGAGTCAGCCGGAGATGCAGCCCGAGGGGCTCCCTCGGCAGGAGGGTGCGAGGAAGCAGGGTGACCTGCTCGGCCGGCCCTTCCCGCACGGCGACTGGGGGGAGCCCGCCGAGCGGCTCGACGAGTTGTACCAGTGGGTCGAGGAGGGCGCGCTGGAGGTCGCCGCCTGGTACCTCGCCGACCGGGTGTGGAAGCGGCGAGCCGCCCGGGTGCTGCGGATGGGCGCCGCCGTGGCGGGCGTCGTGGGGGCCGTACTGCCGCTGCTGGATCTGAACGGCGCGCTGGACGGCGGCGCCGGCTGGGGCGCCCTGGCGCTGCTGCTTGCGGTCGCCTGCCTCGGCGCCGACCGGTTCTTCGGGCTGACGTCCGGCTGGATGCGGGACGTGGCCACCGCACAGGCGGTGCACCGGCGGCTGGAAACGTTGCAGTTCGACTGGGCGTCGGAGAGCGTACGGGAAGTGCTGGGCCCCACCGAGGGCACCGCGAGCGAGGCCGTGGAGCGGTGTCTGGCCGTGCTGCGGCGGTTCTGCGAGGACGTCTCGGACCTGGTCCGGGCAGAGACGGCGGGCTGGATGGTGGACTTCGGGTCCGGTTCGGCGCCGCTGGTCACACAGTCGCTGATGGCCCAGGGCCCCCGCCCGGACAGCGGGAGCCCCGCGAGCCGCTTTCCGCTGCCGCCGAGCCCGGCCCGGCCCAATATGCCGCGGCAGCGTCCGCCGGAGCCGCCTCGCTGACGGCCACGACGCCGGTCGGAAGCGCTCCTCGGAGGCAGCCCCCGGGACCACTCGCCGGGACCACTCGCCGGACGCGGTCACCAGACGCGGTCACCGGAAACGCTCGCCGGAGACGCCGACCGCACGGCCGGACACCTTCGCGGAGCAGACGCGGCCCAGCCGCCAGCCTTACGGAACAGGCCCGGCCCAGCGGTCAGCTGAAGACGATCATCGAGCCCTGCCCCAGACTGCGCGTCGCCGCCGCATGCAGCCCCAGCCACACATGGCGCTCTCTCGCGAAGGGGCTGTCCTCGTACGGGACGGACGCCGCCGGCTCCTCCAGGCTCGTGGGGCGGGCCGGGGGCGCGGGGGCGGCCGGGGGGTTGGACGGGTCGATGCCGAGCGCCGGGGCGACCGCCTCCAGCTCGCGCAGCAGTCCATGGCTGGAGCCCAACGGACCGCCTCCCTCGAGGAGTTCATCGTTGGACAGCGGATTCTGGAAGTCGACGGGGACATACGCGCCCGCGTGGTCGTAGTGCCACACCAGATGCGACTGCTGGGCCGTGGGCTCGAACATCTCCAGCAACTGCTCGTAGTCCCCGCCGAGTTCGTCCACCGGCGTCACCGCGAGTCCGCACAGCTGAAGCAGATAGGCACGGCGGAGAAAGTGCAGCGCGTCGTAGTCGAAACCGGCCACCGGGGCGACATCCCCGGACAGTCCCGGCATATAGCTGAAGACGGGCACGGGCGGCAGACCGGCCTCACTGAGTGCCTTGTCGTACGCGGCGATCTCTTCGGCGAAGGGGTTGTCGGGGCTGTGGCACAGCACATCGACGAGGGGGACCAACCAGAGGTCACATGCCACGCGATCTCACTCTCGTATCCGTACGGTCGATGGTCGGCCCAGCGTAATGCCCCGCGTACGCCGCGCGAAGAGTGCGGGGCGCCAACCCCGGGGGGTCGATTCGCCCGTGGGCGCCCCGGCTTCCCCGGGCTCCGGCTCGCTCGCCGCCCGGGGCAACCGCCCCTGGGTCAGGGGGAGTTCGAAAAAAGTTCAGGAGGAGATCAGAAGGAGCTCAGGGGGAGTTGACCTCCGGCGCCCGGCCCCGCGCGCGCATCTCCTCCCCCGCCACCAACCGCTCGATCAGCGCACGGAAATGCGTGTTGTACGCCCCTATGAGCCGCTCCGAGTCATGCGGATCCCCGCGGGTGACCGCCGCCGTGAGTTCGCAGTGCCCCGTCCACAGGTGACCCCGCAGATCGGGTACGCGGCGCAGATACGGCACCGTGAAGACCCAGGTCTGCACCCGCAGCCGCTGGAGGAAGTCCAGGACGTACGGATTGCCGACCAGCCCGCAGATCTCCCGCCAGAAGCGCAGGTCGTAGCCGATGAGGATGTCCAGGTCACCGGAGCGGGCGGCCCGTTCGGCCTCCTCGGCCCGCCGCCGCACCGAGGCCAGCGCCTGCGGGGTCATGGCCTTCAGCGTCTGCTCGACGTAGTGCCGGAAGACGCCCTCGACCACCATCGTGCGGGCGTCGACCATATGCCGGAAGTCCTCGATGGTGAACTCGTGGACCCTGAAGCCCCGGTGCTCCTCGACATCGAGCAGCCCCTGGGAGCACAGGTCCAGCAGCGCCTCCCGCACGGGGGTCGCGGAGACGCCGTACTGCTGGGCGATCTCCTTGACGGTGAACTGGCGCCCCGCAGGGAGCCGGCCCGCGAGCACCTCGTCGCAGAGCGCGTCGGCGATCTGCTGCCGCAGAGTGTTCCGCTTGACCGGGCTGGCGCCTGGCACGGGCATCGAGGACCGTCTCCTTCCACGGCCGTCGATGTAAGAAAGCGGACGGCCCTCGCATCACGATATGCGAGGGCCGTTGCGCGGAATACGCAGAGTGCGTCGGTGGTCTACACCGGGCAGTGGTCGGGCGGCGGCCGGGGGGGGCAAACGGGCAGCGCCCATGAGACCGGGGCTTCCGCGGCGCCCCGGGTCGCGGAGGCGGCTACACCGTATGCGCGTCGGCCGCGCCCAGCGCCTCGTCCAGGATCGCGAGCCCCTCCTTGGCCTCGGCCTCGGTGACCGTGCACGGCGGCACGACATGGGTGCGGTTCATGTTCACGAAGGGCCACAGACCGCCGCGCTTGCAGGCCGCGGCGAAGTCGGCCATCGGCTGGTTGTCCGCTCCGCTCGCGTTGTACGGGACGAGCGGTTCGCGGGTCTCCTCGTCCCTGACGAGGTCCAGCGCCCAGAAGACGCCGAGGCCGCGCACCTCGCCGACCGAGGGGTGGCGCTCGGCGATCTCCCGCAGCCCCGGGCCGATCACGTTCTCCCCGATCGCGGCGGCGTTCTCCACGATCCTCTCCTCCGCCATCGCGTTGATCGTCGCGACGGCCGAGGCGCAGGCCAGCGGGTGGCCGGAGTAGGTGAGACCGCCCGGGTAGGGGCGCTGGTCGAAGGTCGCGGCGATCTCGGCGGAGATCGCGACGCCGCCGAGCGGCACATAGCCGGAGTTGACGCCCTTGGCGAAGGTCAGCAGGTCCGGGGTGACGCCGAAGTGGTCGGCCGCGAACCAGTGGCCGGTGCGGCCGAACCCCGCCATGACCTCGTCGAGGATGAAGACGATGCCGTAGCGGTCGCAGATCTCCCGGACCCCGGCCAGATAGCCGGGCGGCGGGACCATGATCCCGGCGGTGCCGGGGATGGTCTCCAGGATGATCGCGGCGATGGTCTGCGGGCCCTCGAAGGCGATGGTGTCCTCGAGGTGGCGCAGCGCGCGCTCGCACTCCTGCGCCTCGCTGTCGGAGTGGAAGGGCGAGCGGTAGAGGAACGGCGCCCAGAAGTGCACCACACCCGCCGAGGCGGTGTCGGAGGGCCAGCGGCGGGGGTCGCCGGTGAGGTTGATCGCGGCGGCGGTGGCCCCGTGGTACGAGCGGTAGGCGGAGAGCACCTTGGACCGGCCGGTGTGCAGCCGCGCCATGCGGACCGCGTTCTCCACGGCCTCGGCGCCGCCATTGGTGAAGAAGATCTTGTCCAGGTCGCCGGGGGTGCGCTCGGCGACCAGCCGCGCCGCCTCGGACCGCACGTCCACGGCGAAGCCCGGTGCGATGGTGCACAGCTTCGCGGCCTGCTCCTGGATCGCGGCCACGACCTTGGGGTGCTGATGGCCGATGTTGGTGTTCACCAGCTGGCAGGAGAAGTCGAGGTAGCGCTTGCCGTCGTAGTCCCAGAAGTACGAGCCTTCGGCGCCCGCGACGGCGAGGGGATCGATCAGGCCCTGCGCGGACCAGGAGTGGAAGACATGCGCACGGTCGGCGGCCTTGACGGCGGCGCCGGCCGCGGGGTCGGAGCTGGGCTGCACGGACACGTTCGGTACCTCGGATCGCTCGCGGGTCGGGGCGGAACCAGCGTACGGACAGCGCCCCGGGGCCCGGCACCGACAGGCTGTCAGGGTTTCCGCCGCCCCGCCGACACCCTGCCGGGCATCCGGTGCCCCGTGACCGTGGCCGGTGGCCGAGGCGGGCTGTCCGGATTTCGCTCCCCGGCCCGAGAGTGACACAGGACGGATACGGAACCGATAACGGATCGTCCGCGTCGTCCACTTCGCTCTCAGCCGCCCTTATTCTCTCCGGGGGGCTGATCAGGGGGATTCAGGGGAAGGGACGATCGACGCATGGAAGACCTGGGGGCCGAGGATCCTCGCTGGATCGGTAACTACCGGCTGGTTCGGCGCCTTGGCGCGGGTGGCATGGGCCGGGTGTTCCTGGCCCATTCGTCCCGCGGCCGCACGGTGGCGGTGAAGCTGGTCCAGACCGAGCTGGCCCAGCAGGCCGAATTCCGGCGGCGGTTCAAACAGGAGGTGCGGGCCGCGCAGCGGGTCGGGGGCGCATGGACCGCACCGGTGCTGGACGCCGACACCGAGGCCGCCACCCCATGGGTCGCCACCGGCTATATCGCCGGTCCCTCCCTGCACGCGATCGTCTCCGAGTCGGGCCGGCTGCCCGAGCGGACCGTACGCATCCTGGCCCACGGGCTCACGCAGGCGCTCCGCGACATCCACGGCGCCGAGCTGGTCCACCGCGATCTCAAACCCTCCAACGTCCTGATCACCATCGACGGTCCGCGGGTCATCGACTTCGGGATCGCGCGGGCGCTGGAGACCGTCACCGACGGCATCCTCACGCGCAGCGGCGCCGTCGTCGGGTCGCCCGGCTTCATGTCGCCCGAGCAGGTGCGCGGCGAGCGGGTCACCCCGGCCAGCGATGTCTTCTGCCTCGGCTCGGTGCTCGCCTACGCGGCCACCGGCCGTCAGCCCTTCGGCACGGCCGACAGCGGGGTGCACGCGGTGATGTACCGCATCGCCCAGGAGGAACCGGACCTGGAGGGGCTGCCGGAAGGGCTGCACGAGCTGGTCACCGACTGCCTGAAGAAGGCCCCGGACGACCGGCCCTCGCTGGACGCGCTGCTGGAACGTACGGCCGGCGCCGATGACGACGGCGAGCCGTGGCTGCCGGGCGGGCTCGTCGCCCAGCTCGGACGGCATGCGATGCAGCTGCTCGAGGTGGAGACGCCCGCGGGGCCGGGGGTGCCCGCGCGCCCCGCCGTACCGCCCGCGGCCGGGGCGGCGGGCCCAGCCGTACCGCCCCCGGCGGGCCCCCCCCCACCCCCCCCCCCCGCCCCCCCGCCCTCCCCCCCCCCGTACCCCCGGGCTCCGGCGGAGCCCCCGACGCCCCCGCCACCGACCACCCCGCCGCGCCCCACGGGGGCGCCCCAGGCGGGCGCGCCACTGCCCCCGGCACCGTCCACTCCGCCCGCGGCGGGCCCGGCGGGTGCGGCGGGGGCGGCTGGGGGCGGCGGCCACGCCGCCGGACCGTACGCCGACGCAGGACAGACAGCCGGACCCGCGACGCCCGGCGCCACACCGCAGCCGGGCGGAGACCAGAGCACCCCGGACCCGACCACCGGACCGCAAGCAGGCGCGGGCCAGGGCGCCTCGGGCCAGGCCGGTGGGCCGTCGTCCGGCGGGCCGCAGGCAGCCGCACCGTCGGCCGACCCACGACAGACCGCCGGACCGCCCCCGCAGGCGGCCACGCCCCACAGCGCCGCGCCCGACCCAGGCGCCCCGCAAGTCGGCACGCACCAAGGCGGCCAGGGCCAGGCCCCCTCAGGGCCCAGCGGGTCGGC
Organism: Streptomyces malaysiensis subsp. samsunensis; assembly: GCF_024519315.1. Taxonomy (GTDB): domain Bacteria; phylum Actinomycetota; class Actinomycetes; order Streptomycetales; family Streptomycetaceae; genus Streptomyces; species Streptomyces malaysiensis. The sequence goes on from NZ_JANIIC010000011.1 coordinate 39,132, forward strand.
CCCCGGGCCATGGGCCGGTACGCCTTCGCACGACCCACGACAGGCCGCCGGGCGGCCGGCAGGCGCGGGCCAGGGCGCCTCGGGCCAGGCCGGTGGGCCGCAAACTGCCGGGCCTTCGGCCGCCCCCGCGCACGGAACGCCCGGCGGGCAGGCCGCCGCCTTGCCCGCAGTGCCGGGCCAGTCACAGGCCGGGGCACCCGCCGCGGCCGCCGACCGGCCCGGCCCCGGCAACCCGTACGCCGCCGCACCCGGAACTCCCGGCGGGCCACAGGCCGGACCCGGACAGGGCGCGGCAGGGCAGGCCGCCACACCTCCGGCGGGCGCGGCGCGGGCCGACGCGGTGGGTGAATCCGCCGCGGCGCCCAACGCGCCCGGTGGCGCCGCGCCGGGGCACGGCGGAGCGCACGCGGCCCCACCCGCGGCACCCGCGGCACCCGGCGGACCGCCCGCCGCGCCGGGCCACGGCGCGCCCGGCAACGCCACCCCGCCGCAGGCCGGTGCTGCCGCCGCGGCTCCCAACTCGCCCGGTTCGGCCGGGCCCTACGCCGCCGGGGCGTACGGCTACCCGGCACAAGCCACGCCGCCGCGGGCCACCGGCGCGGACCGCGAGCCGCGGACGCCGCCGAACGCCTTCGGACCGCCCGATGTCACCTCGTTCGGGGCGGGCCCCGCCGCCGGTTCGCCCTCCGCCGGGTTCGGCGGGCCAACCGGTCCGAGCGGACCCGGTGCACCGGGCGGATCCGGCATGCCAGCCGGACCCGGTACGCCGACCGGACCCGGTACGCCGACCGGACCCGGCGGGGCGCCCGTGCCCAAGGGGCGCCGTAAGACGCTCATCGTCGTCTCGGCCGCCGTCGCCACCCTGCTCATCGCGGGGGTCACCGCCCTCGCCGTGATCAACGGGAACGACGACAAGGGCGACCGGGCCAAGACCGACTACGACAAGATGACCCACACCCCGCCCAACGGCCCGAGCACCGCCAACTCCAAGGCGCCCGGGGGTGGTTCGGCCGGGCCCGATCCGTCCGCGACCAAGCTGGAGACGACGGGCGATGTGCCCACCGAGTATCTGGGCGCCTGGGAAGGGGAGATCAAGGAGAGCGGCTCGTCCACCGGCAGGATCCGGCGGGTCGTCCTCTCCCAGGGGCCGGTCGGCGCGTTCGTCGCGGAGACGCTCACCTCCGACTCGGACTCGTTCTGCCAGGACTCGGCCAAGCTCAAGTCGGCGGACAGCCTGCTCCTCATCGAGGACGAGGAGGTCGCCACCAGCATCCCCGAGGACAGTTGCAGCACGGTCGGCGAGCAGACCCTGCGGATAGGCAACGACGGCACCCTCGCCTGGAGCACCACGGACGGCTCCTACGAGGCGACGCTGCGCCCCTCGAAGACCGGCGGCAAGCCCATCCCCTCCCGGTACGTGGGTACTTGGCTGGCCAAGGACGCGTTCGGGAAGCCCGACGCCACGTTGAAGCTCACCATCGAACAGGGCGCGATCGGCACCGTCGTGGCCCAGCAGGTCGCGGACAGCAAGAAGTACCACTGCGAGGGCGACCGGGTGCTGGCCTCGGTGGAGAAGGGGCTCGTGCTCAGCCCCTCGAAGTTCACCGGGGGCACCCCCAAGAATCTCTGTGGACCCGGCACGTCACTGACGTTCACCTCATCCGGACATGACAAGCTGCGTGTCGAATATGACGACCCGGACGATTACAGCGATGAGACGATGACACAGACGTTCACCCGCCTCGACTGATCGGCCGATCGGCAGAGGGACTATCGGCACAGGGACAGGAGCCACACCGCGATGGAGAACCTCGGGGCCCAGGACCCGCGGTGGATCGGCGAGTACCGGCTGCTCGGCAAGCTGGGCGAGGGCGGAATGGGCCGGGTCTACCTCGCCCGCTCCGCCCGCGGCCGCACCGTCGCGGTGAAGCTCGTACAAGCCGAACTCGCACGACAAGCCGACTTCCGCGGCCGCTTCAAGCGGGAGGTGGAGGCGGCGAGACGGGTCGGCGGGCAGTGGACCGCGCCCGTGCTCGACGCCGACACCGACGCCGAGGTGCCGTGGGTGGCCACGGGCTACATCGGCGGTCCGTCCCTGCACAGCGTGGTCGCCGAGGACTTCGGGGCGCTGCCCGAGCGCTCGCTGCGGATCCTGGCGAACGGACTGGCCCTCGCGCTGCGCGACATCCACGGCGCCGGGCTGATCCACCGCGACCTCAAGCCGTCCAACATCCTCGTCACCATCGACGGTCCGCGCGTCATCGACTTCGGCATCGCGCGCGCCCTGGACCCCGTGGGCACCACCACGGGCGGCAATCTGACGATGACCGGCGCGGTGGTCGGCTCGCCCGGTTTCATGTCGCCCGAGCAGGTGCGCGGTGAGCCGGTCACGGCCGCGAGCGATGTCTTCTGCCTCGGCTCGGTGCTCGCCTTCGCCGCCACCGGACGTCAGCCCTTCGGCAACCTGGACAGCGGTATCCACGCCCTGATGTACCGAATAGCCCAGGAGGAGCCCGATCTGGTGGGGCTCCCCGAGGGGGCGCGCGGGCTGGTCACCGCGTGTCTGAACAAGGACCCGGCCAAGCGGCCCTCGGTGGACGACCTGGTCGCCGCCACCCAGCCGGTGGCCGATGACGGCGAGCCCTGGCTGCCGGGCGGGCTGCTCGCCCGGCTGGGGCGGGACGCCCTCCAACTGCTGGAGGTGGAGGCCGAGAACGCGCAGCCGGACGCCATGGCGCCACAGCAGGGCCCGTCGGCGTACGGCCATCCGCAGGCCGCCGCGCACACCCCGCCCGGCCCCTCCGCGTACGGCACGCCGTCGGCGTACGCGACCCCCCATGCGCACGCCGCCGCGGGTCCCGCGTACCAGGTGCCCACCCAGCCCTGGCAGGGCGGCTATCAGGCGCCGTTGGGCTTTCCCGCCCCGGGCACGCGGCTGAGGCCGATCCGGGGTCTGGCCACCGCGCTGATGAGCATGTTCGGCATCTGGCTGGTGCTGACCCTCCTCGACATGGCGCTGAACATCTCGCTGCTCGACACGTACTTCGCCATCGACGCCGGCTACGTCAGCAAGGATGTGCTCTACAGCAAGCGGAGCGATGTCCAGGCGATGGACAGCGGCACCGGTGTCGCCGCGTTCGTGCTCGTCGTGCTGTGGCTGGTCTGGTTCCGGACCGCCTACATCAACTCGACGGTGCTCAACCCCGGTCGGCAGCGGTTCGGCAGCGGCTACGCCGTGGGCGCCTGGTTCATCCCGGTCGCCCAGCTATGGCTCCCCAAGCAGATCGCCAACGACGTCTGGACCTCCAGCACTCCCCCGGGGCCCGGACGGCGCGGACGCGCGGTGCTGCACTGGTGGTGGACGTTCTTCGTGATCATGTTCCTGATGTTCCCGGTGAACGGAGCCAGCGAGATCGTCAGCGACAACATCCGCGAACAGCGGCCCGGCGTCATCGTCAGCATCGTCGACGACTCCATCGGCATCCTGACGGCGCTGCTGGCCATCGCCGTGGTGCGGCGGATCACCAAGATGCAGGAGCAGCGGGCCGCGCGGCCCGTCGGCCAGGCGCAGCAGCCCGCCGGGGTGTTCGGCCCGCCCGCGGCGTAGTGACGCCGGCGCGCGGGCCGCGCTCCCGTGGAGGGCTCGGCCGCCGTGGCGGGGGAAGCCGCCGCAGCGGGATCAGCCGCCGTGGCGCGGGCGGCCGCGCCCCCGTGGAGGGTTCAGAGGAACGAGTTGATCTGGATGGTCTCGTCGCGGCCCGGTCCGACGCCGATCGCCGAGATCGGGGCGCCCGACATCTCCTCCAGCGCCTGGACGTACTTCTGCGCGTTCTTCGGGAGGTCGTCGAAGGTCTTGGCCTGGGTGATGTCCTCCGACCAGCCCGGCAGCGTCTCGTAGATCGGTGTGGCGTGGTGGAAGTCGGTCTGGCTGTACGGCAGCTCCTCGACCCGCTTGCCGTCGATCTCGTAGGCGACGCACACCGGGATCCGCTCCCAGCCGGTGAGCACGTCCAGCTTGGTGAGGAAGAAGTCGGTCAGACCGTTGACCCGGGTCGCATAGCGCGCGATGACCGCGTCGAACCAGCCGCAGCGCCGGTCGCGCCCGGTGGTCACACCGCGCTCGCCGCCGATCGTGCGCAGCTTCTCGCCGTCCTCGTCGAGGAGCTCGGTGGGGAACGGGCCCGCGCCGACGCGGGTGGTGTACGCCTTCAGGATGCCGATCACGCGGCTGATCTTGGTCGGGCCCACTCCGGTGCCGGTGCAGGCGCCGCCCGCGGTCGGGTTGGAGGAGGTGACGAAGGGATACGTGCCGTGGTCGACGTCGAGCAGGGTGCCCTGTCCGCCCTCGAAGAGCACGACCTGGCCCTGGTCGATGGCGTTGTTGAGCACCAGGGTGGTGTCGGCGACATAGCCGCTCAGCTGGTCCGCGTAGCCCAGCAGCTCCTCGACGACCTGGTCGACGGCGATGGCACGGCGGTTGTAGAGCTTGGCCAGCACCTGGTTCTTGAAGTCCAGGGCCGCCTCGGCCTTCTGCCGCAGGATCGACTCGTCGAAGAGGTCCTGGACCCGGATGCCCACGCGATTGATCTTGTCCGCATAGGCCGGGCCGATGCCGCGGCCGGTGGTGCCGATCTTCCGCTTGCCGAGGAATCGTTCCGACACCTTGTCGAGCGTCGTGTGATACGGCGTGATCAGATGGGCGTTACCGCTGATCAGCAACTTGGACGTGTCGACGCCGCGCTCGGCAAGACCGCTCAGCTCGGAGAGCAGGACCGCGGGGTCCACGACGACACCGTTGCCGATGACCGGGGTACACCCGGGCGAGAGGATTCCGGACGGGAGGAGGTGCAGCGCGTACTTCTGGTCGCCGACCACCACGGTGTGGCCCGCGTTGTTACCGCCCTGGTAGCGCACTACATAATCCACGGAACCACCGAGCAGATCGGTGGCCTTTCCCTTGCCCTCGTCACCCCACTGAGCACCGAGCAGCACAAGTGCGGGCACAGGCGTACACCCCTTCCGGGCGGGGCATGTCCAACGTGCATGGTGACGCGCGCCACCACAAGAGCCGTCGAACCGGTGCCCCGGATAGACGAAGCCCCTGGCGCAACAGCGACAGGGGCTCTTGCACCGAGAGATTACCTGAGGAAGGACCGAGGTGTCGGCTCCAGATCCCCGGCCCCCTGCGCCGGACACCGCCCGGGGGCGCCCGCTGCTCATGGTCATCGACCCCAACGCCCGCCGCACGGACGGGGAGTCGGTGCGGATCGCGAAGGATGTGCTCTGCGCGGGCGCACAGACGAAAATCTGCCTGCCGGACACCCCGGAGGAGGTCGAGCGGGCGCTGGCCCGCCGAGGCGCCCGCCGGCCGGTGCTGGTGGGCGACGACCGCGCCCTGCTGCGCATGGTGGAGCTGCTGCACCGGCGGCGGGAGCTCGCGGACGCCACGCTGTCGGTGGTCCCGGTCGGCGGCTCCGCCACGGTCGCCCTGGCCCATTCGCTCGGGGTGCCGACGGACGCGGTCGCCGCGGCCCGTACGGTCCTCGACGGCACCGCGCACCCACGTGACCTGCTGGTGGACGAAAGCGGCGGAGTGGTCCTCGGCGGTCTGCGGATCCCCTCCGGACGCGCTCCCTACGGTGCGCACGGGACGCCGGGCGGCGGATGCGGCGGAGCGCCAGGACCGGATGGGCACGGCCCCGGGCCGCAGGGCGACGGGGCGCGGGGCCGGGACTGCCACTGCGATCCCCGCGCCCACGACCACCGGGCCGAGGACGGCGAGAGCGACGAGGACGGCGGTCCGCCCGGCCACGGTCCACAGGGCGATGACCACCAGCCGTGGTGGACCCCGGCGGCCCGCACCGCCCGCACCGCGCTGACGCTGCTCTCGCTCCCCGTGATCGGGCTGTCCGGCGGCGGCGCCCGGAAACCGCCGCATCCGCCGCCGCAGCGGCTGCGGATCGAGGCGGACGGGGTGCTGCTGACCGATCTGGACCGGCCGGTGGAGCGGGTATCGGTATCGACGGCCGCACCGGGCGGCGGACTGGCCGAGGTCGTGGTCCATCCCCACGCGGCGGACGGCCCACTGCGCACCCGGGCGCGGGCCGTCACCGTCTCCGGCCCGGACTTCCGCTATCACGCGGACGCGCTGATCCGGGGCCCGGTGCGCAGCCGCACCTGGACGGTCCTGGCGGAGGCGTGGAGTCTGATGCTGCCGCACCGCCCTTGAACCCCACTCGCGCGGGCGCCGGGCGGGAGCCGCCACGGCGCCAGGCGGACCGGCGCTGTCGCCGGGCCGGACGGCCCCGCGCGCCACGCCGGACGGGACGCGTATCACCACCGGGACCGGACGCGACAGCCACCGGGCAGGACGCTCACCACTCCGGGCGGACGCGACCGCCGTCGGGCAGGACGCTCACCACCAGCGGGCGGACGCGACAACCGTCGGGCAGGACGCGACAACGCTGGGCCGTCCGGCCCGGCACAGGCGCCGGGCCCGGAGGGCCCGGCACGACCGCGGGTGCCGGATCTCCGGCACCCTCCCGATCGGCTCGGTGAAGACCAACCTCGGCCATCTCGAACCGGCGTCCGGCATGGCCGGGGCGGCACCGGGCCGGTGCCCTCAGCCCGCTTCGGCCTCCCGGGCCTCCGCGGCTCGGTGCTCCGCCTGCTGAGCGCGCCAGCGCTCCAGCATCTTGGGCAGCTCCCGCTGGACGAACTCGAAGAAGTCGGCGGTCTCGGTGATCCGCTGCCCCGCCGGGGTGGCGGGGCCGAGCACCTTCGCACCGTCCCGCATGGTGCTCTCCCAGCGGGCGACGATCTGGTCGCGGCGGGTCAGGGTCTCGTACCAGACCTCGTTGTAGAGCCGGTAGCGATCGCGGCGGGAGCCCGGCTCGCGCTCCCGCACCACCATGTCCACCTGGGACAGATAGCGGATCGCGCCCGATACCGCGGCCGGGCTGATCCGCAGCCGCTCGGCGAGCTCGGCCGAGGTGAGCGCCCCGGCGTCGGAGACGAGAAGCGCCGCGAAGACCCGCGCGGCCATCCGCTGCATCCCAGCCTCGGCCAGATCGGCCGCGAACCGCTCGACGAACCTGGACACCGCCATTTCATCCCGCGCGTGACCGGGCGCGTCCTCTGGTTCGATCGTCTCCCTCACCGCTTCATCATCTCCTCTCCTCGTCACATCATCATAAGTTTATACGGTTCCTTAACTTCACAAATTTGTGAAACTAGCGTAGCTTCGAAATCATGAAAACGGCAATCTCCGTGTCCGGCCTGCACAAGTCCTTCGGCCGGACCCACGCGTTGGACGGCCTCGACCTCGAAGTCGAGGCAGGTGAGGTCCATGGCTTCCTCGGCCCCAACGGCGCCGGGAAGTCCACGACCATCCGGGTCCTCCTCGGTCTGCTCCGTGCCGACTCCGGCGCGGTGCAGATGCTGGGCAAGGACCCCTGGCACGACGCCGTCGACCTCCACCGCCACATCGCGTACGTCCCCGGAGACGTCACCCTGTGGCGCAACCTGAGCGGTGGAGAGGTCATCGATCTGTACGGGCGGCTGCGTGGCGGTCTGGACACCGCACGCCGCGCCGAGCTCCTCGATCGTTTCGAGCTCGACCCCACCAAGAAGGGCCGTACCTACTCCAAGGGCAATCGCCAGAAGGTCGCCCTGGTCGCCGCGTTCGCATCCGAAGTGGAGCTGCTGATCTTCGACGAGCCGACCTCCGGGCTCGATCCGCTCATGGAGGAGGTCTTCCGCGAGTGCGTCGCAGAGGAGCGCGACCGCGGGCGTACGGTGCTGCTCTCCAGCCACATCCTCAGCGAGGTCGAGGCGCTCTGCCGGAGGGTGAGCATCATCCGCAAGGGCAGGAGGGTGGAGTCCGGCACGCTCACCGAGCTGCGCCATCTGACCCGTACGTCGGTGACCGCCGAGCTCGCCGGCGAGCCGAACGGCCTGTCCGGCCTCCCCGGTGTGCACAACGTGGACATCCAGGGCCGCCAGGTCAAGCTCCAGGTCGACTCCGACAAGATGGACGCCGTACTGCGCCAGCTCACCCAGGTGGGCGTGCGCAGCCTCATCTCCACCCCGCCCACCCTGGAAGAGCTCTTCCTCCGCCACTACCAGGACGACATCTCGCGCACGGAAGCCGAGGCGATCGCCCGATGAGCGCCGTAGCCGACGCCCGGGTCTCCCCCCGCTCCCGCGGATCGGCCCACGATCTGGCCGGCACGGGCACGCTGCTGCGGCTCGCCCTGCGGCGCGACCGGATCATGATGCCGGTGTGGGTGCTGTGCCTGGGGCTCACGGCCAGCAGCACCGTCGGCCGTCTGAAGAGCGCGTACGACACTCCCCAACGCCGCGCCGACCTCGTCCACGACATGAACGGGAACGGCTCGACACGCGCCCTGTTCGGCGCCGCCTTCGACGACTCGCTCGGCGCGCTCACCGTCTGGCGCGTGGGCGCCTTCCTGACGGTGTTCGCCGCGATCATGAGCCTGCTCATCGTGGTCCGGCACACCCGTGAGGAGGAGGAGACCGGCCGCCAGGAGGCGCTCTCCTCCGGCATGGTCGGCCGCCGCGCCGGTCTCACCTCGGCCCTGCTCGCCGTGGGCATCGCCAACGGCGCCGTGACCCTGCTCATCGCGGGCAGCCTCGCGGGCCAGGGCGGCACCGGCGCGCTCGCGCTCGGCCTCGCCGTCGGTCTGTCCGGTATGGCCTTCGGCGGTCTGGCCGCCGTCGCCGCCCAGCTCACGGAGAACGCACGGCTGGCCCGGGGCCTGAGCTCCGCGCTGGTCGGCGTCGCCTTCGTGCTGCGCATGGCGGGTGACGCCGCGGGGGACGGCAGCAAGGGCTCCGGCCATGTCCTGGTCTGGCTCTCGCCCCTCGGCTGGGCCGAGTACGCCCGGCCGTACGCGGACGAGCGCTGGTGGCCGCTGCTGCTCATCGCCGTGCTCGCCGCGGCCTCGATCACCCTCGCGTACTCCCTCGTGGGCCGTCGCGACGTGGGCGCCAGCTTCTACGCCAGCCGCCCCGGCCCACCGACCGCCGGCCCGCTCCTGAGCGGGGTCTACGGCCTGGGCTGGCGGCTTCAGCGCGGCGCCCTGCTCGGCTGGGCCGCGGGCTTCGTCTTCGCGGGCGCCATCTTCGGCGGCATCTCCGACGGTGCCAACGACTTCCTCGGCGACAGCGAACAGACCCGCGACATCATCCAGCGGATGGGCGGCGCCCAGGGGCTGAACGACGCGTTCCTGGCCGCCATGGTCGGTGTCCTCGGCACCATCCTCACCGTCTACACCGCCAGCTCCGTGCTGCGGCTGCGCGGCGAGGAGACCGACCAGCGCGCCGAGCCCCTGCTGTCCAACGCGGTGAGCCGGCTGCGCTGGGCCGGGAGCCATCTGGTCATCGCCTATCTCGGCCCGGTGGTCATCCTCGCCATCGGCGGTCTGGCGCTGGGCCTGGGCTACGGCATCGCTGCGGGCGATCTGGCCGAGCAGTTCCCCCGCTGCCTGGGCGCCGCCCTCTCCCAGCTCCCGGCGCTGTGGGTGCTCACCAGCGTGACGCTCTTCCTCGTGGGCGTGGTGCCGAAGTACTCGGCGGCGGCCTGGGCCTTCGTCGGCTGGGTGGTGGCCATCGGCTGGATGGGCCCGGCGATGGAGCTGTCCGACTCCGTCATGGACACCTCGCCCTTCAGCCATCTGCCGAAGCTGCCTGGCGACGAGGTCACGGCCGCGCCGTTCCTGTGGCTACTGCTCCTCTCGGTCGTTCTCGCCGCCGGAGGACTGGTGGGTCTGCGCCGCCGTGACATCGGCGGCTGACCCCCGTCGGCCCGCCACATTCCGGCAACCGCCCCCCGTTGCCCACAGGCTGTGGACAACGGGGGGCTCGTCTGTCCTGGCCGTCCTGACCGTCCTGGCCGTCCCGGCCGCGTCGGCTCTGCCGTCTCCGCCGACTCCGCTCAGATTTCGACCAGCAGCTCCCGCAGCCCGCGGATGACGAAGTTCGTCCCCCGCTCCGGCTCCCTGACCAGCCGCATCCCGGGCGCCTTGCGGAGCAGGGCGCCGAAGGAGGCCATGAGTTCCAGACGGGCCAGCGGGGCGCCCAGGCAGTAGTGGATCCCGGCGCCGAAGCTGACATGGGGATTGTCGGCCCGGGAGAGATCGAGGTCGTCGGGGCGGTCGAACCGGGCCGGATCCCGATTGGCCGAGCCGAAGAGCAGCGCGACTTCACTGCCACGCCGGATGACCGTGCCGCCGACCTCGATGTCCTCCAGCACCCAGCGCTCGAAGAGCTGGAGCGGGGTGTCGAAGCGCAGGAGTTCGTCCACGGCGGTGGGCAGCAGCGCGTCGGGGTCGGCGCGGAGCGCGGCGAGCTGCTCGGGGTGGCGGAAGAGCGCCCACCAGCCGTTTCCGGTGCTATTCACCGTGGCCTCGTGGCCCGCGTTGAGGAGCAGCACACAGGTGGAGATCATCTCCTGCTCGGTGAGCCGGTCGCCCTCGTCGTACGCGGCGATGAGCCCGCTGATCAGATCGTCCCCCGGGGACTTGCGGCGCTCGTCGATCAGCCCGCGCAGATAGGCGGAGAACTCCACGGACGCGCGCACGGCCCGGCGCGCCGTCTCCTCGCTCGGGCTCAGCTCGTACATTCCGCAGATCTCCGCGGACCAGGGCCGCAGCGCGGGGCGGTCGGCCGGCGGAATGCCCAGCATCTCGGCGATGACGGCGACCGGCAGCGGTTCGGCGACCGCCGCGATGAGATCGCCGCCGCCCGAGGCCACGAAGGAGTCGACGAGTTCCCCCGCGAGCCGCTGGATCGTCGGCACCAGCGCCTCGACCGTCCGCGGGGTGAACGCCTTGGAGACGAGGCGGCGCAGCCGGGTGTGGTCCGGCGGTTCGAGATCGAGCATGCCGTGGTCGTTGAGGGTGTGGAACGGCTCGTGCTCGGGCGGCGGCGCGGTGCGGCCGAACTCCTCATGGCTGAAGCGATGGAGATAGGTGCGGCCGAGCCGGCGGTCCCGCAACAGGGCGCTGACATCCGCGTGGCGCGGGATCAGCCACTGGCGGGAGGGCTCGAACCAGTGGGCCCGGCCGCCCTCGCGCAGCTCGGCGTAGGCCGGATACGGGTCCGCGACGAACGACGGCCGCCAGGGGTCGAAGACGGGGGCTTCGGCGCTGCTGCTCATCCCCGGACGGTACCGCGCCCGGCCCGGTCAGCCCCCGGGGGTCACCAGACGCACCTCGTAGGCGAACACCGCCGCCTGGGTGCGGTCGCGCAGCCCCAGTTTCACCAGGATCCGGCTGACATGCGTCTTCACCGTCGACTCGGCCACGATCAGCCGCTCGGCGATCTCGGCGTTGGAGCAGCCCTGGGCGACCAGCACCAGGACCTCGTTCTCCCGCTCGGTCAACTCCGCCAGCCGGCCCTGCGGGGAGGGCAGCGGGACGCCGAACCCGGCCGCCTCGCCGATCCGCGAGAACGTGGTGATCAGACGCTTGGTGACGGTCGGCGCGAGCAGCGCCTCGCCCGCCGCCACAACCCGTACCGCCTCGCCGAGCTGACGGGCGGAGGCGTCCTTGAGCAGAAAGCCGCTCGCTCCGGAGCGCAGCGCCTGGTAGACGTACTCGTCCAGATCGAAGGTGGTCAGGACGAGCACCTTGGCGTCCGCGTCCGCCGCGACGATCTCACGGGTGGCCTCGAGGCCGTTGACCTCCGGCATCCGGATGTCCATCAGGACCACATCGGGGCGCAGGGCGGCGACCTGGGCGATGGCCTGGCGCCCGTCGACCGCCTCGCCGACGACCTCGATATCGGGCTGGGCGTTCAGCAGCACGGAGAAACCCTCGCGGACCATCACCTGATCGTCGGCGATCAGCACGCGGATGGGAGAGGTGGGGAGGGCAGGCGGAGTGGCCGGGGTGGAGGCGTCGGTGGTCATGGCTTGATCGTCTCCCCCGCCGGGGCGGGGCCCTTCCTCGGTCCCGATGCCTCCGGGGCGGGGCCCTTCTTGAGTCCGGGCCCCTGCTTCGGGGTCGATGGCTCGGATGCGGGCCCGCGCTTCGGTGCGGATGCCTCGGAGGCGGGCCCGCGCTTCGGGGTCGATGGCTCCGGTCCGGACGCCTCCGCTTCTTCCGCGGCCGCGGCGACCGGGATGAAGACCGCGACCTCGTAGCCGCCGTCCTCCTCCACCGCTCCCGCCGTCATCTCCCCGTTCAGCATCGCCACGCGCTCCCGCATCCCGAGCAGCCCGTGGCCCATGCCCGGGGAGGGCCGTACGGCCTGGGTGGGCGGGCCGTTGACGATCCGCAGGCCCAGACCGCCGAGGACATAGGCGACCTCGACGCGGGCGGTGCTCCCGGGGGCGTGGCGCAGCGCGTTGGAGAGCGCCTCCTGGGCGATTCGGTAGGCGGACAGCTCCACACCGGAGGGCAGCGGGCGTACGGCGCCGGTGATGATGTGCTCGACGGTCAGCCCCGCCGCCCGGACCCCCGCGAAGAGCGTGTCGAGCGTGGCGAGGGTCGGCTGGGGCGCCTCGGGGTCGGCGTCGGCGTAGGCATCGGGGTCGTCGGCGCGTACGACGCCGAGGACGCGGCGGAGTTCGGTGAGTGCGGCGACCGCGTTCTCGCGGATGGTCGCGAAGCTGGTGGCCAGCTCCTCGGGCGGGTTCGCCACCCGGTAGGGCGCCGCCTCCGCCTGGATGGCGATCACGGACATATGGTGCGCGACGACATCGTGCAGCTCACGGGCGATGGTCGCGCGCTCCTCCAGCAGCGTGCGGCGCGAGCGCTCCTCGTAGGTGGCCGACTGCTGCACGGCCACCTGCTGCTTGGTCTCGCGCAGACTGCGCCGGGAGACGACGGCGCCCACGATGACGCCGGAGGTGACCACCATGGGGAAGGCGTTCGTGTGCCCCCCAACGGCGCTGAAATCGCAGGCGATCCCGAACGCTGCCGTGAGCAGCAGCATCTGCCCGGCCACCCGCGGGCGGTTCTGGCTCGCGACGATCACCATCACCGCGACATGCGAGGCGAAGAGGGTCGCCGGCCAGGGCCACATGCTGCTTCCGACCGGTTCGGGGGCAACCAGGCTCCAGATGACGCTCGCCGCGAAGGACAGCCACCAGGCGCCGATCGGCCGGTAGAGCGCCAGCAGCAGGGGCGCGCCGCTGAGCAGAGCCGTCCCCACGCCCTCGGTTTCGTTCGCCACGGCCATGAGGTAGAAGGCGAAGGCCGCGATCGCGGCCTGTGGCAGCCACGGCGCGTATGGCCGGGCCGACCGGGGCACCTTGCGCACCAGCGGATGCGTGGCGCCGAGCGGCGGCAGCGGGCGGAGCGCGAAGGCGCCGGTGATCAAGTCCTTCCGCAGATCGGACAACGCCCGGCGGATGGTGCGGAGTTCGGTCCGCGGAATCGTCTGGGTCACGCCGACCACGGTAGAGAGCGCGCCCCGCGCCGTCGTCCCCGGGAATGTGGATTGTGCGGGGTCCGCCTCAAGTACTACGTGGGGGGCGGCGGTCCGGGGGTGTGGGTGTGGGTGTGGGTGTGGGTGTGGGTGTGGGTCGATGCTACGGGGCCGGGGGCGGCCTCTGCGCGGCTGGGTGCGCACCCCGCGGCCGGGTGCGGGACCGCGGCCGAGTGCGGGGCGCGGGCTACGGGGCCGGGGCGACCCGGGGCAGGGGCGACCCGGGGCAGGGTGGCCGGGTGGGGCCCGCGCTGCCGAGCCGGGGAGGAAGCCCGGGACCACGCGGCCACGCGTCGCCCGGGGCCCGGGGCTACGGGACCGGGTGGGGTCCGGCGCTACGAGGCAGGGTGAGGCCCGGGGCTATGCGGTGGCCGTCGCCTGGTGCTGCGAGGCCGGGTGGGCCCAGGACCGCGAGGCCGCGCATCGCCCGCCACTACCAGGCCGGGGGCGCCCGGTACTACGAAGCCGGGGGCGGCCCGGCCAGGCGGGCGATTTCGTCGGCGACCGTGTGGGCGACGGGCGTGGTGGGGTCGATCGGCGGGAAGTGTCCGCCCTCGGTCCTGACCAGCCGTACGTCCTGCCCGGCCAGGGCCGCGGCCGCCGCGAAGGCGTCCGCGACCGCCGGTGGCACATCGCTGTCGGTGCCGCCCTGCACGATGGTGGTGGGGATCGCGGTGGGCAGCAGCGCGGCGGGGTCGGCGAAGGCCAGCCGGGCCGTCAGTTCGGCGCCGTCGCCGAGGAGTTCGCCGACGGCACCGGAGCAGACGTCCAGCGCATGGGCCGTGGCGAAGTCCGCGATGGGGGCGAGGGCGACGACACCGCGGAGCGGGGAGGGGGAGGGCAGATGCCAGGGAGTGCCGGACGGCAACCGATGCCGGGCCGCGGCCCACAGCGCGGCGTGGCCGCCCGCGGAGTGCCCGGTGAGCACCACGCGGTCCGGGTCGACCGCCCCTGGGTCCCCGGGACCTCCGAGCCCGAGCTCCCGGGCGAGGCCCGGCACGGTGTCCACGGCGGCCGCGATGTCGTCCAGCGTTTCCGGCCACCGCCCCGCCCGCGCGGGGCGCGACGGCTCCAGGTAGCCATCACCGTCCGCGCCCACCGCACCCCGGCGGTACTCGACCGACGCCACGACCAGGCCCCGCCCCGCCAGGAACGCGGCGAAGGGCGAGACATGGCGGCGGTCGTAGGGGGCGCGCCAGGCGCCGCCGTGGAAGAGGAGGACCAGCGGAGCGGGACGGGGGGCCCACCGCGCCCCGGGCGGGTCGCCGGGCGTTTCCCTGGGCGGGTCGAGGGACGTTCCCTCGGGCGGGTCGCCAGGCATTCCCCTGGGCGGGTCGACGGGCGTTCCCCCGGGCGGGTCGCCAGGCATTCCCCGGGACGGGTCGACGGGCGTTCCCCCGGGCGGTTCGCCAGGCATTCCCCGGGGCAGGTCGACGGGCGTTCCCCCGGGCGGGTCGCCAGGCATTCCCCTGGGCAGGTCGACGGGCGTTCCCCCGGGCGGTTCGCCAGGCATTCCCCGGGGCGGAAAGTAGAAGTCCACCACCTGGTCCGGGTGTTCGCCGTACGCGACGGTCCGGTCCGGGGCCACGGGGGCGAGCCCGAAGACCGACGTCTCCTCGGCCGCCGCCCCGCCCATCGGTCAGCCCTCCTTCAGCACGGCGGCCAGCACCCGCGCCGCCCGCTCCACCTCGGCGAAGCCCGTGTACAGCGGGGTGAAGCCGAAGCGCAGCACATCGGGGCGGCGGAAGTCGCCCACGACACCGCGCCGCACCAGCTCCGCCATCACCTCCCCCGCGTCCGCGCACCGCAGCGCCACCTGGCTGCCGCGCTCGGTGTGTGCGGCGGGGGTGAGGGACCGGATGCGGCCCGCCGGGGCGTAGTCCTCGACGCAGCGGAGGAAGAAGTCCGTCAGGGCCAGGCTCTTGGCCCTGACGTCCTCGATCGTCACGTCGTCCCACACCTCGAGCGCGGCCTCCAGCGCCAGCATCGAGAGGATGTCCGGGGTGCCGACGCGGCCGCGGACCGCTCCGTCGGCCGGGGTGTAGGCGGAGGCCATGCCGAAGGGGTCGGCATGCGAGTTCCAGCCGGGCAGCGGGGAGTCGAAGCCGGGCTGATGCGCACGCGCGACGTACAGATACGCGGGCGCGCCGGGCCCGCCGTTGAGGTACTTGTACGTGCAACCGACCGCGAGGTCCACGCCGTGGGCGTCCAGCCCGACCGGCAGGGCGCCCGCGCTGTGGCACAGGTCCCACACCACGAGCGCGCCCGCCGCGTGTACGGCGGCCGTGGTCCCGGGCAGGTCGTGGAGGCGGCCGGTGCGGTAGTCCACGTGGTTGACGAGCGCGACGGCGGTCCGGGAGCCGACAGCGGAGGGGACGTCGCCCGCGGCCACCGGCCGCAGGGTGCAGCCGGTCATCCGGGCGGCGGACTCGGCGATATACCCGTCGGTGGGGAAGGTGGCCTCGTCGACCAGGATCTGATCGCGGTGGGCACCGCGCTCCTGAGCCATCCGTACGGCCGCGACGACCGCCTTGAAGACATTCACGCTCGTCGAGTCGCCGACGACCACCTGGCCGGGGGCGGCGCCGATGAGCCGGCCGACGCGGTCACCGATCCGCTCGGGCGCGGTCCACCAGCCGCTCTCCTCCCAAGAGCGGATGCGCAGCTGCCCCCATTCGCGGGCGACCACATCGGCCAGCCGGGGCGGGACGGCGCGCGGCAGGGCGCCCAGTGAGTTGCCGTCGAGATAGATGACGTCGTCGAGGGTGAAGGCGTCGCGCTTGGCGCGCAGCCGGTCGGCCGCGTCGAGCCTGGCGGCCTCGTCGGTGAGGGCGGCCGGGGGCAGACCGGTCTCGTCCTCGGTCAGACCGGGCTCGGCCGCACCCGTCCCGGCGGGAGCGGACTCAGCCGGAGCGGGCCGCGTGCCGGTCGGCTCAACACCGGCCGACTCGGCTCCAGCACCGGCCGACTCGGCTTGAGCACCGTCCACCTCGGCTTCGGTACCGGTCGGCTCGGCGTCGGCCGACTCCGTGGGGATCGTCGCGTCAGACATGGCTGCGCGCCGTCCACAGCTCGGGGAAGACGGTCTTGGCCGCGCGCTTCTCCAGCCAGGCGACCCCGGCCGAGCCGCCCGTCCCCGTCTTGGCGCCCATCGCCCGCCGGGTCGCCACCAGGTGGTCGTTGCGCCAGCGCCACACCAGCTCGGCGACCTCGGTGAGCGCCTCGCCGAGCCGGATCAGCTCACCGTCGCGCGGACCGGAGTAGATCTCCTCCCAGAGCCGCTCCACGCCCGGATCCGGTTCGTAGCGCAGGGCGGGATCGCGGTCCAGCGCGGACGCCGGGACGGCGAGGCCGCGGCGGGCGAGATAGCGCAGCACCTCGTCGTAGAGGCTGGGCTCGGTCAGCGCCTTCTCCAGTTCGGCGTGGACCTGCGGCGCGCCCCGGTGCGGGACGAGCATGGACGGGGACTTCTCGCCGAGCAGGAACTCCAGCCGCCGGTACATCGCCGACTGGAAGCCGGAGCCCTCGCCGAGCGCGGAGCGGTACGCGTTGAACTGGCCGGGGGTGAGATGGGCCAGTGGCGTCCAGGAGGCGTTGAGCGACTCCAGCTCGTAGGCCGAGCGCTGGAGCGCGGCCATCGCGGTGGGCAGATCGTCCTCGCGCAGCGCCTGCGCGGCGGTGTGCCACTCATGGACGAGGACGGTGAACCACAGCTCCATGACCTGGGTGGTGACCAGGAACACCATCTCGCCGGGGTCGTCGGAGAGTGGGTGCTGGAGGTGGGTGAGCACGGACGCCTGGACGTAGTCCTCGTACGGGGTGGTGCCGTCGAAATCCAGATGAGGCGCTTCGGCCTCGGCCCCGCTCGGCGCGGCGTGTTCAGGGACAGGTTGCTGCGACATCGCATCTCCTGAGGTACTGCTCGCTACCGGGTAGCGGTCCGCCCCTTCCTCTCGGTCTCGGAGCTCCGGTCCCCTCGGGGCCCACAGCCAAAGGGGCCCCGCACCGCATCATCCGCGCCGCACGGGCGATCGGCAAGTACGGAAGGGGCCCGTGGGGCATACGACACCCCACAGGCCCGGTGCGCCTCGTCACGCCTAAGCGGAGCCGATTCAGCAGAGCCGAATCAACGGAGCCGAGCAGTTCAGAGGCGGCAGATCAGAAGCGGCGGATCACCAGCGGCGGATCAGGAGAGCGTGTCCGCCGCGGTCGGGGAGCTCTCGCGCAGGAAGGTCGAGCAGCGCTCGTACTCCTCCTGCTCGCCGATGGCCTGCGCGGCGCGTGCGAGCGCGTGCAGGGCGCGCAGGAAGCCACGGTTGGGCTCATGCTCGAAGGGCACCGGGCCGTGGCCCTTCCAGCCGCTGCGGCGCAGGGCATCGAGTCCACGGTGGTAGCCCGTGCGGGCGTACGCGTAGGACTCGACCACCCGGCCGGCCTCGAATGCCTCGTCGGCGAGCTGCGCCCAGGCGAGCGAGGAGGCCGGGTACTTCGCGGCGACCTCGGACGGGGCCGCGCCGGAGGCGAGCAGCTCCCGGGGCTCGGGATCGTCGGGCAGATGGGTCGGGGGCGGTCCCCCGAGCAGGTTCTCGTGAATGGCCATGGGTTCCAGTCTGCCTGGTCCGGGGCCCCACCCGACACGCTCAAGCCATGTGGCCGTCGATCCGAGGGGCGCGTCCGGCACGAAGTGGGCGCGCGGGTCAGGTGCGAAGAGGACGCGGGTCAGGTGCGGAGACGGCGCGAGTCACGTGCGAAGACGGCACGGGTCAGGTGCGGGGGCCTTCCTCGCCCGGGTCCAGGGGCGGCGCGCCCACACCGCAGTGATATGTGCACTCGGGGCGGCACGGCGGCCGCTCCGCCCGCCGCGCGGCGACCTCGGCCCCCTCCGGCGCCACGACCGGCTCCACGCGAGGCTCCGCACCCGCTTCCGCCTCCGGCACACCCGCTTCCATCCCCGGCCCCGCGACCGCCTCCGCGCCCGGCTCCGGGCCCGCCTGCTCCAGGGCGCTCGAGCTCACCGTGCGCCACGCGATGACCGCGCCCAGCACCAGCACCCCGGCACAGATCGGCATCGCCCGCCGGAAGGTGTCCGCGAACGCGTCCGCCGATCGGTACGCCTCCGGGCCCATCCCCGCGAGCAGCGGCAGCGCCGCCACCGCGACCAGGCCCGCCGCGCGGGCCGCCGCGTTGTTGACCCCGCTGGCCAGACCCGCGCGGGCGACGTCCACCGAGGCCAGGACGGTCGCGGTGAGCGGGGCGACCACGACCACCATGCCCATGCCCAGCACCACCAGCGCGGGCAGGATGTCCCGCCAGTACACCGCCCCCACCCCGGCCCGGGTCATCAGCAGCATCCCCGCCGCGCACAGCAGCGGGCCGACGGTCAGCGGGATCCGCGGGCCGATGCGCTTGCCCAGCTCGCCCGAACGGGCCGACAGCAGCAGCATCAGCATGGTCGTGGGCAACAGCGCGGTACCGGCGACGAGCGCGGAGTAACCCACGACCACCTGGAGGTCGAGCACCGAGAGGAAGAAGAAGCCGCCGAAGGCCGCGTAGACGCACAGGGTCACCGCGTTGACGGCGGTGAACTGGTGCGAGGAGAAGATGGAGAGCGGCAGCATCGGTTCGCGCAGCCTCCGCTCCACGGCGACGAAGACCGCTCCCAGCGCCAGCCCGGCGACGGCCGGAACCACCACGGCGGGCGAGGCGCCCTTCTGCGGCGCGGCGATCAGCGCATAGGTCACCAGGCCGAGGGCCGCCGCCCCCAGCACCGCGCCGAGCACGTCGAACCGGCCGTGTGCCCGCGGATCGCTGGTCTCCGGTACGTGGCGCAAAGCGACCGGCACACACACCGCCGCCAGTGGCACATTGATGAAGAACACCCAGCGCCAGCCGGGCCCGTCCACCAGCCAGCCGCCGAGGAACGGCCCGATCGCCGCCCCGATCCCGCCGAAGCCGGACCACAGCCCGATCGCCCGCGCCCGGTCATCGGGGTGGATCACCGACTGGATCAGCGCCAGCGACCCGGGGGTGAGCAGCGCCCCGCCGATGCCCTGGAACGCACGCGCGGCGATCAGCACCCCGGCGTTCGGCGCCAGCCCGCACGCCAGCGAGGCCAGCGCGAACCACACCACCCCGGTGACGAACACCCGCCGCCGCCCGAACCGGTCCCCGAGCGACCCGCCGAGCAGGATCAGCCCGGCGAGGGTGAGCATGTAGGCGTTGACGGTCCACTGCAAGACGGCGAGATCGGCGCCCAGGTCGAGCCCGATGCGCGGCAGGGCGACATTGACGACGGTGCTGTCGAGGAGGGCCATGGCGGAGCCCAGCACGGTGGTGAACACAAGCCACCGCCCGGCCGGCACGGACAGTGGTACCGGCCGACCGGTCCCCGGAGCGTGCCCCGCTCCGGGCGTGGAGCCGCCCATACCTGGATCATCCCCTGCGTTGCCCCTGTGAGGCCAGCCCATGGGTGCGGCGCCCGCCGTTCCCTGTCGCGGCCCGGGGGCCGATTGTGCCCACGGTTCCTCCCCCGGCCACCACCGGGGAGGTGCCCCCGCGGCTACCGCTGGGAGGTGGCCCCTCCGCGGAACGGTCGCCCACAACCGGCTTCCGTGACCGCGAACGGGCCCGGCGACTCGCCGTGAAGGCGAGCGCCGGGCCCGGTGGAGCCGGGAAGAACTACTTCAGCTTCGTCCCCGTGGACCGAAGGTGCGAACAAGCCTTGGTGACCCGTTCGGCCATCCCCGTCTCGGCCAGCTTGCCCCAGCTCCGCGGGTCGTAGGTCTTCTTGTTGCCGACCTCGCCGTCGACCTTCAGCACCCCGTCGTAGTTGCGGAACATGTGGTCCGCGACCGGGCGGGTGAAGGCGTACTGGGTGTCCGTGTCGAGGTTCATCTTCACCACGCCGTTCTCCAGCGCGGTGCGGATCTCCTCCTCCGTGGAGCCGGAGCCGCCGTGGAAGACGAAGAAGAACGGGTCCTGCTTGCCGTACTTCGCGGCGACACCGTCCTGGAGCTCACGCAGCAGCTCCGGGCGGAGGACGACATTGCCCGGCTTGTAGACGCCGTGGACGTTGCCGAAGGAGGCGGCCAGCAGGTAGCGGCCCTTGTCGCCCAGGCCGAGGGCCTCGGCGGTGCGCAGGGCGTCGTCGACCGTCGTGTAGAGCTTGTCGTTGATCTCGTGCGTGACGCCGTCCTCCTCGCCACCGGTCGGGGTGATCTCGACCTCGAGGATGATCTTCGCCTTGCCCGCCTCGGCGAGCAGCTCCTGCGCGATGTCGAGGTTGTCGGCGAGCGTCTCGGCGGAGCCGTCCCACATATGGGACTGGAACAGCGGGTTCTGGCCCTTCTCGACACGCTCCCGCGAGATCTTGATCAGCGGACGGACATAGCCGTCCAGCTTGTCCTTGGGGCAGTGGTCGGTGTGCAGGGCGATGTTGACCGGGTACTTCTCGGCGACGACATGCGCGAACTCGGCGAGACCGACGGCACCGCTGACCATGTCCTTCTTGTACTGGCCACCCAGGAACTCGGCACCACCGGTGGAGATCTGGACGATGCCGTCGCTCTCCGCCTCGGCGAAGCCGCGCAGGGCGGCGTGCAGAGTCTGCGTCGAGGTCACGTTGATCGCCGGGTAGGCGAACTTGCCCGCCTTCGCCCGGTCGAGCATCTCGTTGTAGATCTCAGGGGATGCGATGGGCATCTGACCGCTCCTTGTATGTGCGGGTTAGTCGTACTTGGCCCTGACCTAGGGGCGACGTCATCGTCGGGGCCATAATTCCAGACTCCGTCGATTGCTCCACACGGCGCACGCCGAGACCACACGGACGGGGGTGGGGGTTTCACGTGAAACCTCCCGCCTCTCCCACCCTCGCAGGAATCAGCTCAGCAGGAATCCGCTCAGCGGGAATCAGCTCAGCAGGATTCATTCGGCAGATTCAGCCCAGTCCGAGGTCGGCAAGCGAGTACGCCGGGAGATACGCCAGCCCGGCGTCCGCGATCGCCGACGCGGCGCCGCGCTCGACGATCGTCGCGACCGCGACGACCTCCGCTCCCGCCTCCCGCGCCGCCTCCACCGCGGTCAGCGGCGAACCGCCGGTGGTGGAGGTGTCCTCGACCACCAGCACCCGGCGGCCCGCGATATCCGGGCCCTCGATCCGCCGCTGCATCCCGTGCGTCTTCTGGGCCTTGCGGACCACGAAGGCGTCGAGCCGGCGCCCGCGCGCGGCGGCCACATGCAGCATGGACGTGGCCACCGGGTCGGCGCCCAGCGTCAGCCCGCCCACCGCGTCGTACTCCAGATCGGCCGTGGTGTCGAGCATGACCTGGCCGACCAGCGGCGCGGCCTCGGCGTCCAGGGTGATCCGGCGCAGGTCGATGTAGTAGTCGGCCTCACGCCCGGAGGAGAGGGTCACCTTGCCGTGGACCACGGCCTTGTCCTTGATCTGCTGCCGCAGGGCGTCACGCGCATCGCTCATGCGCATGAGCTTATGCGGTGGCCCCGGTAACCCCCCAAGCCACTCCGCCTCCGTCAGCCGGCTCAGCCCCGTCAGACCGCTCCGCCTCCCCCAAGCCGCTCCGCCTCCGTCAGGCCAGTGCGCGCCAGCTCCAGGTCATGGAGATCTCCAGCGGATCGATGGGGGTGACCAGGCGCGGCATGAGGTTGAGCCCGTTCGGCGGGCCGGACTGCGGTTCGACGCACACCGCCTCCGCCTGCTCGTCGTAGATGACCACCCACTCCGTCCGGCTGGTGACCTTCAGCTCGAGCCGGCCGGGCCAGGTGAGCGTCACGTCCACCCCCTGCGGCATGCCGAAGCAGTCGTCCCAGGGGCCGGGCCTGGGCGCGATCCGGCGGCCGGTGGGGAGGTGGTCCTCCCCGCGCTCCTCCTGCCATGCGGCGTCGAAGGCGATCTCGGCATCGGCGCCGCCCTCGCCCAGGTTCCGCAGGAACCACGGGTGCCAGCCCGCCTGCGCCGGGAAGGAATCGCCCTCGGTCTCCACGCTCATGGTGACGGTCAGGCTGTCCGGGGAGAGCTCGAAGGTCTGGGTGACCCGGCCCTCGTACGGCCAGGGGTCGGCGAGGTCGTAGGTGAACGCCGCGCTGGACTGCCCGGTGCCGGCCGGGCTCCATGCGACGTTCCGGCCGGTGCCATGGATCGCGTGCGGCGGGGAGTTGACGGGCAATTGGTGGGTCCGCCCGCCGTTGCGGAACCGGCCCAGCGCGGTACGGCCGCACCACGGCACCATCGGGAACGACCCGAACCGCGGGCCCTGCCGCAGCAGCTCCGTACCGCCGATGCGCAGTGAACCGATACGGCAGCCGTTCTCGGGTGAGACGGTCAGCTCGGCGTCCCCGGCGGTCAGCCGGACGCCCCTGGTCTCCGCTGTCTCTTCGGTCGTCACAACTACCGACCCTATGCGCATACGCTCATCGGCGGCGGCGAAGTACGCGACGGCCCACGACGACGACCGAGGCGAGCACGACGGCCGCGGCGGGCGCGGCCCAGCGCAGTGCGACGCTGGTGGAGACGGTCTCGGGCGCGGGGACCGGGGCGTAGCGGCCGCGCGGCGGGGCGTGGTCGACCTCCTCGGTGGACCGGCCGATCATCGTGCGGCGGGCGTGGGCGGCCTCGGCCGGGGGCTCCTCGTCCAGGTCATCGAGATCGCCGAGGTCGCCGAAGCCGACGGGCTCCTCGACGGCGTCCGCCTCGTCGAGATCCTCGAGATCGCCGACGTCGTCGAGGTCCGTGTCGTCGGCCGACAGCGGAAGCTCGGCCTCGGTCGGCAGCCCGGACTCCTCCGCGGCGGCGGCGCCCGGGGCCGCGCCCGCATCGGTGGCCTCGTCGGTGGGCGCGCCGGGGACCTCGTCCTCGGTGGGCGCGGGGATCGGGGACGCCTCCAGCCCGGCCGCGAGCGCCGAGGCGAACCGGTCCAGCAGGCGGCGGGCCACCGTCGCGGCCGCCTCCTCGTCGAACTCGGCCAGCCGCCCCTCGCTGTGGACCGTCCCGGCGCAGATCAGCTCCGTACCGCCCGCGACGGGCTTCGGCGTCACGGTCAGCGCCAGCTTCACCGAGCCGCTGCCACGCGCCTCTGTGCCCTCGCCCTCGACCTCGAACGCGTCGGCGCGCGGGACGACGCGCAGCGAGCCGCGGTAGGTGATGGTGGACCCGCCGATGCGCAGCCGCAGCCGGCCGGCGAGCGGCCCGGCGGCCTCATCGGCGTCCTGCTGGAGCCCGGGAACGCAACGAGCGACGCGGGCGGGCTCCGCGAGCGCCAGCCGGACGGTGTCGACAGGAAACGGAACGAACACCTCATGCTCCATAGGTCAAGACAGTACCCATCGCACGTTCCCTGAGACCCGTTCCCGGTCAACTTTCCGGCGCGCCGCCACAGGCTGGCCATCGCGACCTTGCCCCCGCGGGGCCCGCGCTGCCCGCGGCGCGCACCCCCATCAGGCATGGGCCGAGGGCGCGCGCCCCCAGCGTGCGGGCGGACACCGGCGCCCGAGCGCCGACCCGCACGCCTGCCCGGGACGCGGGCCCGCGCCCGTGCCCGTGCCCGCGTCCCGGAGGTCCGTGCGGCGCGTGCCCGACAGGGCGTCCTCACCCCCACCGAGCGCCCCGCTCGGAGAGAGGCGGCCCACAAACCGCGGCGAGCCACAGACCGTGACAGACCACAGACCGACCACAGACCATGACCGACCAAAGACCGCGACCGACCACAGACCGCGACGGGCCACAAACCGCGACGGGCCACAAACTCAAGGTGCCCTGCGCGGGCTCCTCACTCCCCGTAGCGCGGATGCATCAACGTCGAAGGGGGCAGCCCCGACTCCCGGCCCCGCTCGGCCGCGCGGCGGGCCGCCCGCAGCCCCTCCTCCGTCAGCGAGCGGGGCCGCGGGCTGTGCGCGGCCAGCCGCAGCCCCACCGGAGAGCGCGCCGCCAGCACAAAGCCCCAGTCGTGCGGGCGGCCACGGCCGGGGCCGGGCGCATCGATCACGTAGGGCGCGGTCCGCAGCCCGACCGATCGCATCGTCGCGTCCACCGTCCAGAACGCCCGCGGATCGGGCTCCAGCGGCCCGGCGTGGACCACCAGCCGGCCGCCGGGGGCCAGCGCCCGCTCGGCCAGACCGTAGAACTCCTGGGAGTAGTACTTGGTGCTCGGGGTGAGCTCGGGAGCGGGCAGATCGCAGACCACCACGTCGTACGCCATGGGCCGGCGCAGCCAGTCGAAGGCGTCCGCCGTCACCGCCCGCACCCGCGGATCGCGGTAGGCGCCGCCATTGAGCGCGGACAGGCCCGGATCCAGCCGGGCCAGCCGCACCACCTCCGCGTCGCGCTCCACGACGGTCACCGACCGGACCCCCGCGTACCGCAGGATCTCGCGCGCCGCGAGCCCGTCGCCCCCGCCCAGCACCAGGACCCGGCCGTGTGGTCCGGCGGCCATCGCCGGGTGGATCAGACCCTCGTGGTAGCGGACCTCGTCACGCCCGCTGACCCGCAGCCGCCCGTTGAGGAAGAGCGACAGCGGCCGTCCGCTCGTCCCCCCGCCCACGAGCACGATCTCCTGCTCACCGGTGCGCAGCGCGACCCGCACCCCCGGTCCGTAGACGGCCTGCCGGGCGGCCCGCTCGAAGGAGGGGGTCAGCAGGGCACCTGCGGCCAGCGCGGCGAGCACCAGCCCATTGGCGACGATCAGCGTCCACCGCGCCCGTACGGTCAGATCGCGGCGGAACAGCCAGAGCACCAGCGCCCCGCCCGCCACCGCGTTGACCGCGCCGGTGACCAGCGCGCCGGTCAGCTGCCCGAACGCGGGCAGCAGCAGAAACGGAAAGGCGAGCCCGCCGACGAGCGCGCCCACATAGTCCGCCGCGAACAGATCGGCCACCGCGCCGCCCGCGTCCTGCCTGCGCACCCGCTGGATGAGCGTCATCAGCAGCGGCACCTCGGCCCCGATGAGCACACCGATGGCGAACGAGAAGCCGACGAGCGCGGGGCGCGAGTGACCGCCCCATGCGAAGCACGCGTACAGCGCCATCGCCGAGCAGCCGCCGACGAGCGCGAGGGCGGCCTCGATCGCGCCGAACCCCACGGCGGCCCGGCAGCGCAGCCGCTTGGCCAGCAGCGAGCCGACGCCCATGGCGAAGACCATCACGGAGAGCACCACGGACGCCTGGGTGACCGAGTCACCCGCCAAATACGAGGCCAGCGCGACGAGTTCGAGCTCATAGACGAGCCCGCAGGCGGCGCAGACGAAGACCGTGCCGAGAACGAGAAAGCGGCCGAGCCCCGCCCGCACGGGCAGCCGAGCCGGAGGGCCGGACTCCGGCGACGACGGCGCATCCGAGACGGCGGACATCGGCGAATCGATCACAAAGGGAACGTTACGTCACATATCGCTTACGTCTCGTCCCCCACACGAGCGCTTCGCCGTTCACACATCCGGTATCGATGGCCTCAGGGGTATTCCCGATCCCCGTCAGACGCACGGCATTTGGGACGACACCCCACCCGACGTCCCGTCCGCCATCCCGCCCGACGGTCCGTTCGGCAGCCCGTTCGGCAGTCCGCCCATGTCGAGCCCGCCCGCACCCGGCGGCCGGAGCGCGGCCGGCACCCGGGCCCCTATACAGGTGCGGGTGGTGACCAACCGCCCCTCCTGGGGGTAGGCATGCCAGGTCCGCCACCCCACCGTGCCCTCGTGCCACTGCGCGAGCAGCGCCGTGAACGCGTTGGGACTGCCGGGGAACGTACCGGCCAGCCCGTGCGGATGGTCGGCCACCAGCGCGAGCAGTTCCTGCGCCCGCCCGGCGAAGGCCCCTTGCGACAGTTCCTCGACGCGCGCCGCGAATTCGTACTCGCGGCCGTCGACAAGCGTGGAAACCCCCAGCGGAAGCGGGGTGCTGTTGCCGGACATACAGGCCACGGTCTCCGAGCAACGGCTGCCCTCCCCTTCGAGGAGGACCTGGTGCGAGGCTCCCAGCAGCCTCAACTGAACGGCGAAATCATGGAGTTGAAGATCGAGCACAGCGAGGGCGGGAAGCGGCTCCCGTCCCAGGCCCCAGGCGAGGTCAGCGGCGCGGGTATCGGTGTAAGCAGTCTTGAGGATCGTGAGCATGGATCGGCTCCGCAAGCACGCAATGGAAAAGAGTTGGGCCAGCTCGCCCCGCGGTGGTCCAAGTGGACCAGGGGCATGCGCTTACGCCGGCTCGTGCCCACGTGGGGCCGTAAGGTCGATGGTGGTATACGGAATCATGAAATGCTGGGCGCCACATCGTTTTTACCCACCTTCGCCGGGTTTCCACCCCCTAGGGCGCCCTTTAGGTCAAGTGTTCAACAAGCCCGCGCCCGGCGCACGTTGGCGCGCCCGGCGCGGGCTCATCGATTAACAGCCGTGAGAACGGCGTGAACCGTAAGGGCCGCGGGAACCGCGGCGGGTCAGGCACCCCCTCCGCAGCCACCGCCACCACCACCGCCGCCGCCACCACAGCCACCCCCACCACCGCAGCCGCTTCCGCCGCCGCAGCCACCGCCGCCGTGGTGACCACCCCCGTGATGGCCACCACCACCGCCGTCGCCACCGGCCCACCAGCCGCCGCCGGCGGCCCCACTGGACCCGGCGCCCCAGGACCGCTTGCGCCGCCCGCTGTACCCCTTCGACCGACCGGCGCCGAGCGCGGCGAGCGCCGCGAACGTGAACGCCAGCACGACCAAGATGACAACAGGACCCATGGTCCTCACTCTCCTTCCAACCCCCGTAGCGAGGTACCGCTTCGTACCTGCCGGGTCCCATGCCCGACCTCACACGGGTCGAAAGCGAAGTTGAGGAAGTCCAGAGGTTCGACTGACCGCCGGCTCATGGGGGTAGTTGCCGTGCATGCACAGGAGCCGTGTGTACGCCGTTCTGATCGACGCGCCCGAAGCCGAGGCCGCCCGGGCGACCGCCTTCTGGTCGGCGGCGCTCGGCGTCACCGCTGAGCCGTTCACGCCACAGCCGCAATTCACCACGCTCCACGAGGCCCTGCCGGGGCTGGTCACCGCCGTCCAAGCGGTCGACGACGCACCCCGTATCCACCTGGACTTCGAGACCGACGACGTCGAGGCGGAAACCGCGCGCCTGCTCGCCCTGGGCGCCGAGCGGATTTCCCAGTGGCAGGAGTGCCAGGTGCTTCGAGTGCCCGGCGGCCATGTGGTGTGCGTACTGCCCGTGGAGACCGACCCCGAGACGTTCCGGGCACAGGCCAACGTCTGGCCCTGACGCGCCCCTTTCCCCGCTAACGGTGCTCCCAATGGTGCGGGTCGGTTTCCAGCACCGAACGGTTCCAATCGCCCAGTTCGGCGGCCGCCACGTAGGTGCTGTGCAGGAATTCGGCCAGCGTCCGGTCCGGGTCGGGTGCGGTGGCGACCGCCTCATAGGGGAGGACGAACTCACCGGCGCCCCGCTGGTACGAGGCCGTCGCGGGGTGGACCGGATGGTCGGCGAAGCCGGGGGGTTCGGGGTAGGCGTACGCGTAGAAGCCGCCCTCCTCGCCCCCGCCGGGCCAGAACCCGCAGCTGGACAGCTCGACGGAATACGCCTCCCGCGTCACGCGGTCCGGCAGGTTGGGCACACCGCCAGGGGGATGCGGCGGCGCGGGACGGCCGGAGAAGCGGGTGACCGCCAGATCCATCGCACCCCAGAAGAAGTGCACGGGGCTGGCCTTACCGGCGAAATGGGAACGGAAATCCCCGAACACCCGGTGCGCGCTCAGCAACTGCCCCCAGAAGAGCCGTACGGCGTACGGGTCATACGCCGCATGCCGATGGTCCTCCGGGAACGGGATCGCCAGTGCCACCTCGTTCGGCCGGGGATACATCCGCGTCTGGATCCCCAGGTCCCCCAGCGCCCCCATGACCTCGGCATAGAACTGCGACACCGATTTCGACTCCAGCACCAGCTCCCGCCGGCTTCCATCGCTGACCCGGATCCCCAGCCGATGGTCAACAAAATCGAACTCGATATCGAACGCTCCGGTCCGATACGGGATCGTGGACGTACTCAGCCCTCGCGGGGTGACATACAAGGTCACCTGCCACCACTGATTGATCGGCGGCGCGTGGTCCAGCCGGATCTTCCCGACGATCTGGGTCCACATATGCAGCGTGTCCCGGGCCTCCGCCCAGTCCGCCAGCCGAAGCCGCGGCCAGGCCCCGGCCGACTGTGTCTTCTGCTTGGCCATCGCGCCTCCCGCGGGGCCTCACCACTCCGACAACGGCGATCGATCACAGCCGATGGATTCCGACCCGGCCGAGTACCCACGTATCCCGCAGCCAAAAACGACCGCAGAAAACCAGCGAGTGTGCCCCGCACCGGTCACGGCATTCGGACATCGATCGGACGCATACTGGAGTATGCTCGACTCATGTCCGCCACGACACGCATCACCGTCACCCTGCCCACCGAGCAGGTCGCCGAGCTGCGCAAGCTCACGGACAACGTGTCCGGCTATGTGGCTGAAGCGGTGGCCCGCCAGATCCGGCACCAACTCCTCGGCGACGATCTACGGCGCCATCAGGAAGAGCAAGGTGCCTTCACGGACGAAGAGCTGGCCGAAGCCCGCGCCAAGATCTTCGGCACCGCCGACCGTGCCGACCATACGGACGCCGCGTGAGCACACATCTCGAGACCGTCGTCCTGGACTCCCAGGGGCTGTCCGCCTGGGTTGCCCAGGACCGGAAGGTCCTCGCGATGTTCCAGGTGTTCCATGAAACGGGAGCTGATCTCGTCGTCAGCGCCAACACCATCGTCGAAGTCAGCCATTCACGAGTGAACCTCCCACGCCTGCACTGGGCCCTCTCACGGGTCAAGGTCGAACCCGTCACCGAACAGGCAGCCAAGGCAGCCGCCGAACTGCTCAAGTCAGCGGGACTGCACGGGCACAAATACGCGATCGACGCCACCGTCGCCGAGGCGGCACTACGCCAGCCGCCAACCGTCGCCGTACTCACCTCCGACACCGACGACATGGCCAAGCTCTGCGATGGCCGCGTGCGACTGATCGGCCTATGAGGTGCGGGAGTGCGATCAGCACGCTGCGATCTATGTCGCGGGGATGAAAACCCCGGACCATTGCGCGCCCGGCCCAGGGGTGGGTTGAGGAAGGCCGGATGTTCGGCGGAGTATGGGCGCCATGGGACGACCGCCGCTCAATCGCCGACTGGCTGCCTTCGGGACCACGATCTTCGCCGAGATGTCCGCCCTCGCCGTGCGCACCGGCGCGATCAATCTGGGGCAGGGCTTTCCGGACACCGACGGCCCCGAGGAGGTGCGTGAGGCGGCCGTGCGGGCGCTGCGGGACGGCCGGGGGAATCAGTATCCGCCCGGCCCCGGCGTGCCCGAGCTGCGCACCGCGGTCGCCGAGCACCAGCGGCGCTGGTACGGACTGGGGTTCGACCCCGACACCGAGGTGCTGATCACCGCGGGCGCCACCGAGGCCATCGCGGCGTCGCTGCTGGCGCTGGTGGAGCCGGGCGACGAGGTGATCGCGCTGGAGCCGTACTACGACTCGTACGCGGCCTGTGTCGCCATGGCCGGCGGCGTGCGCGTCCCCGTCACCCTCCGCCCCGACGGCGACACCTTCCGCCTCGACCTGGACGAGCTGCGCGCCGCCGTCACCGACCGCACCCGGCTCATCCTGCTCAACACCCCGCACAACCCCACCGGCACCGTGCTCACCCACGATGAGCTGGCCGCGGTCGCCGAGCTCGCCGTCGAGCGCGATCTGCTGGTGGTCACCGACGAGGTCTACGAGCACCTCGTCTTCGGCACCGAGCACACCCCGCTCGTCTCCTTCCCCGGGATGCGCGAGCGGACCGTCACCATCAGCAGCGGCGGCAAGACGTTTTCCTTCACCGGGTGGAAGGTCGGATGGGTGACCGGCACTCCCGAGCTGGTCACGGCGGTGCGCTCGGCCAAGCAGTACCTCACCTATGTCTCGGCGGGCCCGTTCCAGTACGCGGTCGCCGAGGCGCTGCGCCTCCCCGACGCCTATTTCCACGGCATCCGCGAGGATCTGCGCGCCAAGCGCGATCTGCTGGCCGACGGGCTGACCGGCGCGGGCTTCCATGTCTTCCGCCCCTCGGGCACCTACTTCATCACCACCGACATCCGGCCCCTCGGCGAAACCGACGGCTTCGCCTTCTGCCGCTCCCTCCCCGAGCGCTGCGGAGTGGTCGCCGTCCCGAACGCGGTCTTCTACGACCACCAGGACCAGGGCTCCCCCTTCGTGCGCTTCGCCTTCTGCAAGCGCGAGGAGGTCCTTACGGACGCCGTGGCCCGTCTGAAGACCCTCGCCGTGGGCTGACGCGGCGCCTCCGGTTCCTCCTCCGTATCCCCCGGTCGGACTTCCCAGGTCGCGGGCGGCCGCGCGCTGACGGATGGTCGGTGTGTCCGCCGAGCCCCCTGGTCCGTCCCCTCCCGGGGGCTCGGCGCATGTCCGTCGTGTGCCCGCACCGGAGGTTTCCGTGTCCGCCGACACCGCCGCGTCCACACGGGCCCCGGAGCCGCCCCGGCGGCCGGGCGCGCGGCGGCGGGTGCTGGGGCGGTTGGGGGCGTCGCTGGGGCGGGCGTGGCTCGCGCTGGCGGTGTACGCGACGGTGCGGGCCGCCGGGGTCGTCTGCGTGGCGGTGGGGGCCTGGCGGATCGGGAAGCATCCGCGGAACCAGCTCGGGCACTACTGGGACGGCCTCTGGTACGTGGGCATCGCCCAGCACGGCTACGGCACCGACCGCCCCTCCGTCACCCACCCCGGCCTGACCTTCAGCGATCTGGCGTTCTTCCCGCTCTACCCGGGGCTGATCCGGGCCGTCACCGGCGTCGTCCCGCTCTCCCCGGTGACGGCCGGGCTGCTGATCGCCTGGACCACGGCGGGGCTCGCGGCCTGGGGCATCCACGCGGTCGGGGAGCGGCTGTACGGGCGGCGGGTGGCCCTGATGCTGGTCGTGCTGTGGGGGTTGCTGCCGCATGCGGTCATCGAGTCCATGGGGTACACGGAGTCGCTGCTGACGGCGCTGGCGGCCTGGTCGCTGCACGCGCTGCTGACCCGGCGCTGGGTGTGGGCCGGGGCGCTCGCGCTGTGCGCGGGGGCCACCCGGCCCAACGGGCTCGCGGTCGCGGCCGCGGTGTGCGTATGCGCGGCCGCCGAGATCTGGCGGCACCGCGGACATACGTCCTGGCGGGTGTGGGCGGGCGCGGCGCTGGCACCGCTCGGCTGGCTCGGCTACGCGGGCTGGGTGGGGGTGCGGCGCGGCACCTGGCGCGGCTATCTGGACGTCCAGGACAACTGGGGCACGTATCTCGACTTCGGGGTGAGCGGTTTCCACACCGCCCGCGCGCTGATCATGGGCAACGGCCCGCTGCCGCACTACATCGCCCTGATCGTCATCAGCGCCTCGCTGATCTCCCTCGGCTGCCTCGCGCTGCGCCCGCCGCCGCTGCCACTGGTCGTCTACACCCTCGCCCTGGTGTTCGTCGCGTTCGCCAGCTCGAACTACTTCGCGTCCAAGCCGCGCTTTCTGCTGCCGGCCTTTCCGCTGCTGATCCCGGCGGCGCTGGCGATGGCGAAAGCCCGGCCGGGCGCCGCCGTCCTGGCGGGCGGCGCCCTGGCCGGGCTCTCCTGTCTCTACGGGGCGTATCTGCTGACCAACGCCCCCAGTCCGGTCTGACGAAGGCCCCTGGCCCGGTCCGACCAGAACCACCCGTCCGACCAGGACCATCCGTCCGGGCAGACCGGGCAGACCGGGCGGACCGGGCGGGTACGACCGTGTGGCTCAGACCTCGCCGTCGTCCGGCTTGTCGTCGCCGTCGGACTCGATGTCGGCCTCCAGACCGAGCTGCTCGACCAGCCACCGGTCGAACTCGATCGAAGCCCGCACCCAGCTGACCGTGCTGGACACGAAATGCTCCAGGCTGACGCCGGTGCCGATCAGCATCTGCGCCTCGCCGATCAACCGGACCGTGCCGTCGTCATTGGTGTGGGTGTAGACCTTCGGCCACAGGGTGCGGCGGTTCCAGTCGTCGATCGCCTCGAGCAGCCGCGGCTTCTCATCGATGCCGTGCGGCCGGTCGTAGAAGGTGCGGACGGAGAAGACCTGCTGCTCCTCCTCCCCGCGGAACATGAAGTAGGTGCGGAACTGCTCCCACGGCGCGGCGAGGTCCCCCTCCTCGTCGACGACGTACTTCAGCTCCATCTGCTCCAGCAGCTGCTTGACCAGGTCCTGGTCGGGCAGCACGGGGCCGCTCGGACCCGTCGGTTCGGGCTCGGGCTGACCCCCGAAATTCGGAATCGAGGACGGGTCGATGCTCACCGTGGATTTCCCTTCGTATGGAATACCGCCATCCTCCCTCACACCCGCCCCCGCCGTGCAACCCCGGCCGTACATTGCCCGATCCGGTCGAACGGGACGGGGTGAGGAGCCGAAACGGGACCGGGTGAGGAGGGGGTGGATCTACTGCGCGGGGCCCACCAGCAGGCCGTCGCCGACCCGGTCCACCCGGACCTTGTCGCCGTCCCGGACCTCCCCGGCCAGGATCTCCTTGGCCAGCCGGTCGCCGATCGCGGTCTGGATCAGCCGGCGCAGCGGGCGCGCCCCGTACGCCGGGTCGTTGCCCTCCTCGGCGAGCCATTCCAGCGCGGCCGGGGTGACGTCGAGGGTCAGCCTGCGGTCGGCGAGGCGGCGGGCCAGCCGGGCGATCTGGAGCTCGGCGATCCGGGCCAGTTCGGGCCCGCTGAGCGCGGAGAAGACCACGAGGTCGTCCAGGCGGTTGAGGAACTCCGGCTTGAAGGAGGCCCGCACGGTCTCCAGGACGCTCTGCTTCTTCTCCTCCTCGCCGAGCAGCGGGTCCATCAGGTACTGGCTGCCCAGGTTGGAGGTGAGCACCAGGATGGTGTTACGGAAGTCCACCGTCCGGCCCTGGCCGTCGGTGAGCCGCCCGTCGTCCAGGACCTGGAGCAGGATGTCGAAGACCTCGGGGTGGGCCTTCTCCACCTCGTCCAGCAGCACCACGCTGTACGGGCGGCGGCGGACCGCCTCGGTCAGCTGGCCGCCCTCCTCGTAGCCGACATAACCGGGCGGGGCGCCGACCAGCCGGGCCACGCTGTGCTTCTCGCCGTACTCGCTCATGTCGATGCGGACCATGGCCCGCTCGTCGTCGAAGAGGAAGTCGGCGAGCGCCTTGGCCAGCTCGGTCTTGCCGACACCGGTGGGGCCGAGGAAGAGGAACGAGCCGGTGGGCCGGTCCGGGTCGGCGATGCCCGCCCGGGTCCTGCGCACGGCGTCCGAGACGGCCCGTACCGCCTCGGTCTGGCCGATCAGCCGCTTGCCCAGCTCGTCCTCCATGCGCAGCAGCTTCTGGGTCTCGCCCTCCAGCAGCCGACCCGCGGGGATGCCGGTCCAGGAGGCGACCACATCGGCCACGTCGTCCGGGCCGACCTCCTCCTTGACCATCGTGGGACGGTCCTGCTGGACCTCGGCCTCGGCCTCCGACGCCTCGGCGAGCTCCCGCTCGACGGCCGGGATCTCCCCGTACAGCAGCTTGGAGGCGGTGTCGAAGTCGCCGTCGCGCTGGGCGCGCTCGGCCTGGCCGCGCAGCTCGTCCAGCTTCTCCTTGAGCTCACCGACGCGGTTGAGGCCCTGCTTCTCCTTCTCCCAGCGGGCGGTCAGCCCGCGCAGCTCCTCCTCCTTGTCGGCGAGGTCACGGCGCAGCTTCTCCAGCCGCTGCTTGCTGGCCACGTCGGTCTCCCGGGCGAGGGCCATCTCCTCCATCCGCATCCGGTCCACCGACCGCTGGAGCTCGTCGATCTCGACGGGCGAGGAGTCGATCTCCATCCGGAGCCGGGAGGCCGCCTCGTCGACCAGGTCGATGGCCTTGTCGGGGAGGAAGCGGGAGGTGATGTACCGGTCGGAGAGTGCGGCGGCGGCCACCAGCGCGCCATCGGCGATCTGCACCTTGTGATGGGCCTCGTAGCGGCCCTTGAGCCCGCGCAGGATGGCGACGGTGTCCTCGACGGTCGGCTCGGCGACCAGCACCTGCTGGAAGCGGCGCTCGAGCGCGGCGTCCTTCTCGATCCGCTCGCGGTACTCGTCGAGGGTGGTGGCGCCGACCATGCGCAGCTCACCGCGGGCCAGCATCGGCTTGAGCATATTGCCCGCGTCCATCGCGGAGTCGCCGCCGGCGCCCGCGCCGACCACGGTGTGCAGCTCGTCGATGAAGGTGATGATCTGGCCGTCGCTGGACTTGATCTCGGCCAGGACGGTCTTCAGCCGCTCCTCGAACTCACCGCGGTACTTCGCGCCCGCGACCATCGCGCCGAGGTCGAGGGCGACCAGCCGCTTGTCGCGCAGGCTCTCGGGCACATCGCCCTTGACGATCCGCTGGGCGAGCCCTTCGACGACGGCGGTCTTGCCGACGCCCGGGTCGCCGATCAGCACCGGGTTGTTCTTCGTACGCCGGGAGAGCACCTGCACCACCCGGCGGATCTCCTGGTCCCGGCCGATGACCGGGTCCAGCTTGCCCTCGCGCGCGGCGGCGGTGAAGTCCGTGCCGAACTTCTCCAGGGCCTTGTACGTGCCTTCCGGATCGGGCGTCGTCACCCGCTGTCCACCCCTGACCTTCTCGAACGCGGCGGCCAGCTTCTTGGCGCTCGCCCCCTGCCGGTCGAGCAGCTCCGCGGCCTGGCCGCCCTTGGCGGCGATGCCGATGAGGAGATGCTCGGTGGAGACATAATCGTCCCCCAGCTCCCTGGCCCGCTGGGTGGCGTCCGCGATGACGGCCAGCAGCTCACGGCTGGCCTGCGGCGGGGCCACGGTGGAGCCCTGGACACTGGGCAGGGCGGCGAGCAGCCGCTCCGCGCCATCGCGCACGAGGGCCGCGTCGGCCTCGACGGCGGCCAGCAGATCCATCACGTTCTCGTTGTCCTGGCCCTCCAGGAGGGCGAGCAGCAGATGCGCGGGCGTCATGTCCGCATGCCCGGAGGACACCGCCCGGTCATTGGCGGCGCTGAGCGCCGCCCGGCTCTTGTTGGTCAGCTCGGCATCCACGTCCCTGTGCTCCTCCTCGCTCCGATCTTCCCATCCTGCCCTACCCAACCTCCGTAAAGTTGAGTCTATTCCACTCAACCTCGCCGACGCCACTCCCTTGGCCTTAGGTTCTGTGCCATGTCCCGCGATCCCCGCAACCCCGATCCCGAGTACCTCGATTTCTGGCGCGAACGCCATGTGTGCACCCTGACCACCCCGCGCCCGGACGGCACCCCGCATGTGGTCCCGGTCGGCGTCACCTACGACCCCGAGGCCGGGCTCGCCCGCGTCATCGCCAACCGCCACAGCCGTAAGGTCGCCCATGTCCGGGCGGCGGGCGAGGCCGGTGCGCGGGTCGCGGTCTGCCAGCTGGCGGGCAGGCGGTGGGCCACGCTGGAGGGGCTCGCGGTGGTGCGCGAGGAGCCCGAGCTGATCGCGGACGCGGTGCGCCGCTACGCCGAGCGCTACGAGCGCACCCCGCGCCCCAACCCCGACCGCGTCCTCATCGAGATCACCCTCACCCGCGCGATGGGCAAGGCTTGAGCCAGGGGCAAGGGCTGAGCCAGGGGGGAAGGCTTGAGGCGTGAACAAGGCTCGAGCCGCGGACCCCGTCACTCCTCGTCCTTCTCCCGGCGGTGCCCCGCGCCCGCCCACGGGTGGCGCAGCCGGATCCACACATCGCGGGCGCGCCGCCCGGCCTCCGTACGGCTCTCGGCCACCGCCGTACGCGCCTCCTCCTCGGTCTCCACCATGGGCCCGGAACCGCGCAGCGGCTTCCCCGCCGTCTCGTGCAGGAACAGCGTGGAGACCAGCCCGATCACACCCGCCACCATCAGGTAGTAGGCGGGCACCAGCGTGTTGTGCGTGGTGGCCACCAGCCAGGAGGCCAGCAGCGGCGTGGTCCCGCCGAACAGCGACACGGAGAGGTTGTACGAGATCGACAGCGCGCCGTAGCGCAGCCGGGTCGGGAACAGCGCCGGAAGCGTGGCGGCGCTCGTCCCCGCGAAGGTGACCAGCATCGCGCCCAGGATCAGACAGCCGATCGCGGGCATCAGCACACCGCCCGCCCGGATCAGCAGCACCGCCGGAACGGCCACCACCACCATGCCGAGGCTGCCGAAGAGGAACAGCGGCCGCCGCCCCCAGCGGTCGGACGTGCGCCCCACCACCGTGATCGCCAGCACCACGAACAGCATGGTGCCCAGCACCAGCACCTGGGCCGTGGTGGCGTTCTTGCCGAGCGTGGAGGTCATGAACGTCGGCAGGTACGACGTCACCATGTAGTTGGTGACGTTGTACATCAGCACCAGACCCATGCAGATCAGCACCGCCTGCCAGTGCCGGGTGAAGATCTCCTTCAGCCGCCCCCGTCCGGACTGGCGGGCCTCCTCGATCGGCACGGTGTCACCGTGGGCCCGCGCCGCCTCGGCCTCCTGGGCCGCCCGCTCGGCCACCTGCTGGAACGCCGGGGTCTCCTCCAGCCGCAGCCGCATATACAGACCGATCAGCCCCAGCGGCCCCGCCACCAGGAACGGCACCCGCCAGCCCCAGTCGACCATCCCGTTCTCGCCGATGGCGGCGGTGAGCACGGTGACCAGGCCGGAGCCCAGCGAATAGCCGATGAAGGTGCCGAAGTCGAGCCAGCTGCCGAGGAAGCCACGGCGCTGATCGGGCGCGAACTCGGCGATGTACGTGGTCGCCCCCGCGTACTCCCCGCCGGTCGAGAAGCCCTGCACCACCCGGCAGGCCAGGAGCAGCAGCGGGGCGGCGAAGCCGATCGAGGAATAGCCGGGCAGCAGACCCACCCCGAAGGTGCCGGTGGCCATCAGGATCATGGTGGTGGACAGCACCCGCCGCCGCCCGATCCGGTCGCCCAGCGGCCCGAACACCAGCCCGCCCAGCGGCCGCACCAGAAAGGCCACGGCGAAGGTCGCGAACGTGGAGACCACCTGGGTGGCGGGGTTGTCGGCGGGGAAGAAGACCCTGCCGAGGGTGACCGCGACATAGGCGTAGACACCGAAGTCGAACCACTCCATGGTGTTGCCGATCGCCGTCGCCGCGACGGCACGGCGCATCCCGGGCTTGTCGACTACGGTGATGTCCTCGATGGCCAGCGGTTCCTTGCGGCGGCGCAGCAGCGTACGGAGCAGCTGGTCGGTACGGGCGCTGCCGTGCGGCCACGCTCCGCGGCGGGGGCCGCGCGGTGGTCTCCGACCGGAAGTCATCTCGTCCCCTGCCGACGGCTGGACCGCTCTATGACGCCGCTCCCGCCCCCCGGCTCAGACCCCGGCCTCGCTCGACTTCGCGTACGTCTTCGCCATCTGCCCGGCCATGTCGTACACCACGACCTGCTCATCGCCGACGACCCATGCGTCATGGCCGGGCGCCACCACGAACACGTCCCCCGGCCCGACCTCGGCCTCCGCGCCATCAGCCGTGCGCAGCCGCATCCGCCCCTGGATCACGATCCCGCTGTGGTGGACCTCGCACAGATCGGTCCCCACGATCGGCCGCACCGACTCGCGCCAGCGCCATCCGGGCTCGAAGGTGCCCACGGCGAAATCCAGCCCGGTCAGATGCAGGACCTCGATATGGCCCCCGGGAAAGTCACGCCGCTCATCCGGCTTCTCGATCGTCTTGACTTCCACCATGGCGATGCCTCCTCCCATACCTCCATGGTGCGCCCGGGGCCGCCCCGACGGCGCGCCCGCTCAAGAGCTCGGGAGTGCCCCGGGAATGCCCCGGGAGTGCCCCGGGCGGGCTCCGCGGGCTCAGGGCATGCGAAAGGCCCGGCGGCCGTAAGACGGTCACCGGGCCCACGAGGAGGGGCGCGCGGGGGCGCTACTCCGGGCGCTTGGGGCGCCAGACCACCAGGGCGCTGCTCTGCTGGATGTCCTGGTAGCGGACCAGATCGCGGCGGTAGGAGGCATGGACCTGGGCCTCGCGCTGCTGCATGGCCGTCGCGGCGCCCTCGACCGCGGCCTGGAGCTCGGCGACACGGGCCTGGAGGGCCGCGACCTGGTTCTCCAGTTCGATGATGCGCTTGATCCCGGCGAGGTTGATGCCCTCGTCCTGGGACAGCTGCTGGACCTGGCGGAGCAGCTGGATATCGCGCGCGGAGTACCGCCGGCCGCGGCCGGCGGTGCGGTCGGGGGAGACCAGGCCGAGGCGGTCGTACTGACGCAGGGTCTGTGGGTGCAGCCCGGAGAGCTGAGCGGCCACCGAGATGACGTACACCGGCGAATCCTCGGTCAGCTCATACGGGTTGCGGGGTCGGCCAGCGCCCCTGCCTCCGATTCCACCGCGGCCGTCCATCTCAAGCTCCCTTCGCGGCCTTGAACAGCTCCGCCCGCGGGTCCTCTCCCACGGTCGCCTCGCGATAAGACTCCAGCGCGTCCCGCGCCGAGTCGCTCAGGTCCTTGGGCACCGTGATCTCGACGGTGACCAGCAGGTCTCCGTGGGTGCCGTCCTTGCGCACCGCGCCCTTGCCACGGGCGCGCATGGTCCGTCCATTGGGCGTGCCGGGCGGCAGCTTCAGGGTGACCGGCGGGCCGCCCAGGGTCGGGACCTTGACCTCGCCGCCGAGCGCCGCCTCGGGAAGGGTGACGGGCACGGTGACGGTCAGGTTGTCGCCCTTGCGGCCGAAGACCGGATGCGCGTCCACATGCACGACCACATACAGATCGCCGGCCGGGCCGCCGGTCTCGCCCGGGGCACCCTTGCCGCGCAGCCGGATCCGCTGGCCGTCGCTGACGCCCGCGGGGATACGGACCTGCATGGTGCGGGCGGAACGGGCCCGTCCGCTGCCCTTGCAGGTCTCGCACGGGTTCTGCGCGATCAGCCCGCGGCCGCGGCACTCCACGCACGGGTCGGTGAGCGAGAAGCCGCCCCCGCCGCCCCGGCTGACCTGGCCGGTGCCGACACAGGTCGGGCAGACCCGCGGGGTGCCGTCCCGGTCGCCGGTGCCCGAGCACGCCTTGCACGGGGCCTGACTGGACATCCGCAGCGGGACCGTGGCCCCCTCGACGGCCTCGGTGAAGCTGAGCGTCACCTCGGACTCGATGTCCTGGCCCCGGCGCGGCTGGGCGCGGGTGGCGCCGCCGCGGCCGCCGAACAGCCCGCCGAAGACATCCCCGAGCCCGCCGCCGAAACCACCGGCGCCACCGCCACCCCCACCGCCGCCCTGCGCGCCGCCGAAGAGGTCGCCCAGGTCGAAGTTGAAGCTGCCGGTGCCGCCCGCGCCGCCCGGCCCGGGGCGGAATCCCCCGTTGCCGAAGAGGGCGCGGGCCTCGTCGTACTCCTTGCGCCGCTTGGGGTCCCCGAGGATGTCATTGGCCTCGGAGATCTCCTTGAACCGCTCCTCCGCCTTGGCGTCACCCTTGTTGGCGTCCGGGTGGTACTCGCGGGCGAGCTTCCGGTACGCCTTCTTGATCTCCGCCTCGGTGGCGTCCTTGGGGACGCCGAGGACCTTGTAGTAGTCCTTCTCCACGAAGTCCTTGGTGCTCATCCCCGACGTCCCTCCTCTCTCACTGCTCTCGCGGTCACCGTCGCGTCAGCCCTCTTCCGGGCCACCGCTCTCCTCGTCCTGGGCGGCGGCCTCGCCTTCGTCACCCTTGGCGGGGGTGGCTCCGGGCTGGGGCTCGGCGACGGCGACCCGCGCCGGGCGGATCGTTCGCTCGCCGATTCGATACCCCGGCTGAAGAATCTGCACGCACGTGGTCTCGGTGACGTCCGGCGCGTACGAGTGCATCAGCGCCTCGTGCACCAGCGGGTCGAAGGGCTCGCCCTCCTTGCCGAACTGCTGGAGGCCCAGCTTGGCCACCACCGTCTCCACCGATTCGGCCACGGACTTGAACCCGCCGACGAGCTCGCCGTGGTCACGGGCGCGCCCGATGTCGTCGAGCACGGGCAGCAGCTCGGACAGGAGGCTCGCCACGGCGATCTCCTTGACCGTCACCCGGTCCCGCTCGACCCGGCGCCGATAGTTCTGGTACTCCGCCTGGAGCCGCTGGAGGTCGGCCGTCCGCTCATTCAGCGCGGTGCGCACCTGGTCCAGCTGTGCCTGAAGGGCTACTTGCTCGATGTCCCCGGCCGGGGCCGCCGGGCCCGCCTTGTCGGCGGACCCGGCGCCCTTCGCCGCGTCGTCGGGGGTCTGCGCGGCTTCGGGGGGGACGTCGGGCTGCTCCTCGAAGCCCGGGGTCTCCTCCGTCACGCCGCACCACCCTGGCCCTTGTCGGCCTTGTCGTCGTCGACGATCTCGGCGTCCACCACATCGTCATCGGCCTTGGCCTGGCCCGCCGCGCCGGCGTCACCGGCGGCGGCACCGGCCGCGCCCGCGCCGTCCGCCGTGTTGGCGTACATGGCCTGGCCCAGCTTCTGGCTGACCGCGGCGACCTTCTCGGTCGCGGTGCGGATCTCGGCGGTGTCCTCGCCCTTGAGCTTGTCCTTCAGCTCGGTGAGGGCCTCCTCGACCTCGGTCTTCACCTCGCCCGGGACCTTGTCCTCGTTGTCCTTGAGGAACTTGTCCGTCTGGTAGACCAGCTGCTCGGCCTGGTTGCGGGTCTCGGCGGCCTCGCGGCGCTTGTGGTCCTCCTCCGCGTACTGCTCGGCCTCGCGCATCATGCGGTCGATGTCGTCCTTCGGCAGCGCGGAGCCGCCGGTGACGGTCATCTTCTGCTCCTTGCCGGTGCCGAGGTCCTTCGCGCCGACGTGCATGATGCCGTTGGCGTCGATGTCGAAGGTGACCTCGATCTGCGGCACACCGCGCGGGGCCGGGGGCAGACCGGTCAGCTCGAACATCCCGAGCTTCTTGTTGTACGCCGCGATCTCGCGCTCGCCCTGGTAGACCTGGATCTGCACGGACGGCTGGTTGTCCTCGGCCGTGGTGAAGATCTCCGAGCGCTTGGTCGGAATGGTCGTGTTGCGCTCGATCAGCTTGGTCATGATGCCGCCCTTGGTCTCGATACCGAGGGACAGCGGGGTGACGTCGAGCAGCAGGACGTCCTTGACCTCACCCTTGAGGACACCGGCCTGGAGCGAGGCGCCGATGGCGACGACCTCGTCCGGGTTGACGCCCTTGTTGGCCTCCTTGCCGCCGGTCAGCTCCT
The DNA here is from genome assembly GCF_024519315.1 of Streptomyces malaysiensis subsp. samsunensis. Taxonomy (GTDB): domain Bacteria; phylum Actinomycetota; class Actinomycetes; order Streptomycetales; family Streptomycetaceae; genus Streptomyces; species Streptomyces malaysiensis. Next base: position 80,751 of record NZ_JANIIC010000011.1, read on the forward strand.
TGACGAGCTCGGCGACGGCGGGCATACGGGTGGAGCCACCGACCAGGACCACGTGGTCGATCTCGGACAGCGAGATGCCCGCGTCCTTGATGACGTTGTGGAACGGGGTCTTGCAGCGCTCCAGCAGGTCGGAGGTGAGCTGCTGGAACTGGGCGCGGGTGAGCTTCTCGTCCAGGTGCAGCGGGCCCTCGGCGGACGCCGTGATGTAGGGCAGGTTGATGGTGGTCTCGGACGAGCTGGAGAGCTCGATCTTCGCCTTCTCAGCGGCCTCGCGGAGGCGCTGAAGGGCCATCTTGTCCTTGGACAGGTCGACGCCGTGGCCGTTGTTGAACTGCTTGACCAGGTAGTCGACGACGCGCTGGTCCCAGTCGTCACCACCGAGGTGGTTGTCACCGTTGGTGGCCTTGACCTCCACCACGCCGTCGCCGATCTCCAGCAGCGAGACGTCGAAGGTGCCGCCGCCGAGGTCGAAGACCAGAATGGTCTGGTCGTCCTTCTCCAGCCCGTAGGCGAGCGCGGCGGCAGTAGGCTCGTTGACGATACGCAGAACGTTGAGGCCCGCGATCTCACCGGCTTCCTTGGTCGCCTGGCGCTCGGCGTCGTTGAAGTACGCCGGGACGGTGATGACCGCGTCCGCGACCTTCTCGCCCAGGTACGACTCGGCGTCGCGCTTCAGCTTCTGGAGGATGAAGGCGCTGATCTGCTGGGGGTTGAAGTCCTTGCCGTCGAGGTTGATCTTCCAGTCGGTGCCCATGTGGCGCTTGACCGACCGGATGGTCCGGTCCACGTTCGTGACCGCCTGGCGCTTGGCGACTTCGCCCACCAGCACCTCGCCGTTCTTGGCGAACGCCACAACGGACGGCGTGGTCCTGGCGCCCTCGGCGTTGGTGATGACGGTGGGCTCACCGCCTTCGAGAACACTGACGACGGAGTTCGTCGTACCCAGGTCGATGCCGACCGCACGTGCCATTTCGGGATCCTCCAGCTACAGCATTGAGTGGAACAGGCTCAAGCGTGCACCAACGGTTAGCCGCTGTCAACAGACCTGAGTCGACGCCGCTCAACTTTTATATGAGACTTATACCCAAGGGGGCGAGGAAGAGGTGGAGGAGAGGCCAAGTGAGCGACACAGATCACCGGCTGGTCGACTACATGGGTGCCCGTCCGGGCGGGTAATCTCGGTCAAGCCACATTAAGTTACTGCTTAGTAATCCAGCTCTCGCAGGTTCGAGGAGCCCCTTATGCAACTCGCCGCGATCATCGTGTCGCTGGTCCTCACCGCGGTCGGCGTTGCCCTGCTCGGCCGGGCCGTCGCACAGTTCGTGCGCTTCTTCAAGCTCGGCGCCCCGGTCCCGGCGGGGGCCAGGACCGACAACCCCTGGCAGCGCAGCGTGACCCTGGTCCGCGAGTTCCTCGCACACACGCGCATGAACAAGTGGGGCGTCATCGGCGTCGCCCACTGGTTCGTGGCGATCGGCTTCCTCACCCTGCCGCCGACCATCATCAACGCCTATGGCCAGCTCTTCCAGGCGGACTGGACGCTGCCGATCCTCGGCGGCTTCCTCCCCTACGAGCTGTACATCGAGTTCATCGGCACGATGACCACGCTCGGCATCCTGACGCTGATGGTGATCCGGCTGCTGAACCTGCCCAGCCGGGCCGGGCGCAAGTCCCGGTTCGCGGGCTCCACCGCCTGGCAGGCGTACTTCGTCGAGTACGTCATCCTCATCATCGGCCTCGCGATCATGGCGCTGCGCGGCACCGAGGGCGCGCTGCACCACGTCGACCATTACGAGCCCGCGTACTTCGCCTCGTATCCGCTGGTCCAGCTCTTCGACGGGCTCAGCGTGGACACGGTGCAGAACCTGACCTACTTCTTCGCGATGATCAAGCTGGGCACGACCATGATCTGGATGATCACGGTCAGCACCAACCTCGACATGAGCATCGCCTGGCACCGGTTCCTCGCCTTCCCCAACATCTGGTTCAAGCGGAACGCGGACGGCGAGGTGGCGCTCGGCGCGCTCCAGCCGATGACCAGCGAGGGCAAGCCGATCGACTTCGAGGACCCGGACGAGGACGCCCAGTTCGGCGTCTCGCAGATCGAGCACTTCTCCTGGAAGGGCATCCTCGACTTCTCCACCTGCACCGAGTGCGGCCGCTGCCAGTCGCAGTGCCCGGCCTGGAACACCGGCAAGCCGCTCTCGCCCAAGCTGCTGATCATGTCGCTGCGCGACCACTCGCACGCCAAGGCCCCGTATCTGCTCGCCGGTGGCGGCAAGACGGTGGAGGGCGAGGAGAAGGCGAGCGAGGAGCAGCTCGCCGAGGTGCCCGCCGCCGCGCTGGCGGAGGCCGAGCGGCCGCTGATCGGCACGCTCGAGGAGAATGGCGTCATCGACCCGGATGTGCTGTGGTCCTGCACCACCTGCGGTGCGTGCGTCGAGCAGTGCCCGGTGGACATCGAGCACGTCGACCACATCGTGGACATGCGCCGCTACCAGGTGATGATCGAGTCCTCGTTCCCGTCCGAGGCGGGCACGATGCTCAAGAACCTGGAGAAGAAGGGCAACCCCTGGGGGCTGGCCAAGAAGCAGCGGCTGGCATGGACCAAGGAGCTCGCAGCGGACACAGGCTTCGAGGTGCCGGTCGTCGGCAAGGACATCGAGGACCTCACCGAGGTCGACTACCTGTACTGGGTCGGCTGCGCGGGCGCCCTGGAGGACCGGGCCAAGAAGACCACCAAGGCGTTCGCCGAGCTGCTGCACATCGCGGGCGTCAAGTTCGCGATCATGGGCGGCGACGAGGCGTGCACCGGTGACTCCGCCCGCCGACTGGGCAATGAGTTCCTCTTCCAGCAGCTCGGCCAGCAGAACGTCGAGATGCTGAACATGGCGTTCGGTGAGTCCGCCGAAGGTGAGGACGGTGCCGAGGGCGTCGTGGTCGAGAAGTCCAGGAAGAAGATCGTCGCCACCTGCCCGCACTGCTTCAACACCATCGCGAATGAATACCCGCAGCTGGGCGGCGACTTCGAGGTCATCCACCACACCCAGCTGCTCCAGCACCTCATCGACGAGGGCAAGCTGGTCCCGGTCACCCCGGTCGAGGGTCTGATCACCTACCACGACCCCTGCTACCTGGGCCGCCACAACAAGGTCTACACCCCGCCGCGCGAGATCATCGCCAAGGTGCCGGGGCTGCGGAACGAGGAGATGCACCGCCACAAGGAGCGCGGCTTCTGCTGCGGCGCGGGCGGCGCCCGGATGTGGATGGAGGAGCGGATCGGCAAGCGCATCAACAACGAGCGCGTGGACGAGGCGCTGTCCCTCAACCCGGACATCATCTCCACCGCCTGCCCGTTCTGCCTGGTGATGCTGACCGACTCCGTCAACGGCAAGAAGGCGTCCAATAGCGGCTCCGCCGCGGGCGACGGCGTGGTGAAGGAAGAGCTCCAGGTCGTGGATGTGGCGCAGCTGCTCCTCGACTCGGTGAAGACCCCGGCCGAACCGGAGGACGGCGGCAAGAACGCGGAGGAGCCGGAGCCGGCCCCGGCCAAATAGCGCCGTAGGCGTCTCGCCGATGCGCTGAAGCCCGCCCACGGGATCCGTGGGCGGGCTTCACGCTTTCCTGGCTTCCTGGCTTCCTGGCTTCCTGGCTTCCTGGCTTCCTGGCTTCCTGGGTGCCTGACGTCCTTACGGCCGCCGTGGCGCCCTTACGGCTCTCATGAGGGCCCTACGCCCGCGGCTTGCCGCTCTTCGACAGCGGCAGCGCCTGCTCGGTCCAGATGACCTTGCCGTCCGAGGTGTAGCGGGTGCCCCAGCGGTCGGCGAACTGCGAGACCAGGAAGAGCCCCCGGCCACCCTCGTCCGTCGTCCCCGCGTACCGCAGATGCGGCGAGGTACTGCTGGTGTCGAAGACCTCGCAGATCAGGCTGCGGTCGCAGAGCAGCCGCACCCGGATCGGACCGGTCGCGTAGCGGATCGCGTTGGTGATCAGCTCGCTGAGGATGAGCTCGGTGGTGAACGCGACATCGCCCAGATCCCACTCCGCCAGCTTCCGGGCCACCGCGGCGCGCACCTCGGCCACGTGCGCCGGATCGGAGGGCACCTCCCAGTCGGCGATAAGACCGGGCTCCAGCACCCTCGTACGGGCCACGATCAGCGCGATGTCATCGCTCGGACGGTCCGGCAGCAGCGCGTCCAGCACCGCCGTACAGGCGTCCTCGGGCGTCCGGCCGGGGTGGGCCAGGGCCGCGCGCAGCATCTCCAGACCCGTGTCGATGTCCCGGTCGCGCTTCTCGATCAGCCCGTCCGTGTAGAGCACCAGATGGCTGCCCTCGGGGAGCTCGAGCTCCGCCGTCTCGAACGGCAGCCCGCCCAGGCCCAGCGGCGGCCCCGCGGGCAGATCGAGGAACTCCACCGAACCGTCCGAACGGACCAGCGCGGGCGGTGGATGACCGGCCCGCGCCATCGTGCAGCGCCGCGTCACCGGGTCGTAGATCGCGTACAGACAGGTGGCCCCCGTGATCCCCTCACTGCCGCCACTGCCGTCGCCGTCCAGCCCGCCAGGGCCCTCGTCCTGGTCGATCCGGGCGATCAGATCGTCGAGATGGGAGAGGATCTCATCGGGCGGAAGGTCGAGCGTGGAGAAGTTGTGCACCGCCGTACGCAAGCGCCCCATCGTCGCCGCCGCGTGCAGACCGTGCCCCACCACATCACCCACCACCAGCGCCACCCGCGCCCCCGGCAGCGGAATGACATCGAACCAGTCGCCGCCCACCCCCGACTCCGCCGGCAGATAGCGGTACGCCACGTCCAGCGCGTTCTGCTCGGGGAGCATCCGGGGCAGCAGGCTGCGCTGGAGGGTCACCGCCATGGTGTGCTCGCGGGTGTAGCGGCGGGCGTTGTCGATGCTGACGGCGGCCCGGGTGACCAGCTCCTCGGCGAGGGAGATGTCGTCCTCCTCGAAGGGCTCCGGCTTCTGCGCGCGCATGAAGCTGGCCACGCCCAGGACGACGCCCCGGGCCCGCAGCGGGATCGTGATCATCGAGTGGATTCCGTAGTCGACGATCCGCCGGGCGAGCTCGGGGTCCTGCTCCTGCCAGCCGCCGAAGTCCGCGAGGAACGGCTCGACCGTGACCGCTCCGGTGCGGAAGCCCCGGGCCTGGGGCGCGCCCGGGCCGAACTCGATCAGCATGCCGAGGGGGTAGAGCGGGCCGTCGTCGCGGATGCCGCTGAGTGCCGTACGGCGCAGGACGGTGCAGGCGCCGTCGGCGGCCGCCACGGCGCCCCACGAGCCCGTGTCCGGGCTGCCGACGCCCGGCACCCCGTCCGGGGGCTCCTCGCCGCGCAGCACCGAGTCCGCGAGGTCCACCGAGACGTAGTCGGCGAACCGGGCCACCGCGTACTCCGCCAGCTCCTGGGCGGTGCGCACCACGTCCAGCGTGGTGCCGATGGAGACGCCCGCGTCGTAGAGCAGCTTGAGCCGGTTGCGCGCGAGGTCGACCTTGCCGGACAGCGCGCGCAGCTCCGTGGTGTCGCGCAGGGTGGCGACGCTGCCGGGCGGGCCGCCGTCGCGGTCGGTGGGGCGGTGGCTGACGGACAGCAGCCGCTCACCGGCCGTATGGACCTCGTCGGTGGCGGGGCGCCCGGACGACAGCAGCGCGGCGGTGTGCGGATCGAAGCCGAGCTCGGACACCAGCCTGCCCTCGGCGTCCGGCGGGAGCTCGAAGAGCCGGCGCGCCTCGTCGTTGGCGAGCACCAGCCGGCCGTCGCCGCCGACGATCAGCACGCCCTCGCGCACCGAGTGCAGCACCGCGTCGTGATGCTCGTACATCCGCGTCATCTCGGCCGGGTCCAGCCCATGGGTCTGGCGCCGCAGCCGCCTGCTCACCAGGGCCGTGCCCGCCGTGGCGAGCGCCATCGCGGCCGCGGCCGCGCCGAACAGCAACGGCAGCTGCTGGTCGGCCGCACCGCTCACCTTCTTGATCGTGATACCGGCCGCGACCAGGCCGACGACCTTCCCGTGGCTGTCCTTGACGGGCACCACGGACCGCACGGACAGGCCGAGCGTGCCGGTGAAGGTCTCCTGGACCGTCCGGCCCTCCGCCGCCGCGCGGATGCTGCCCATGAAGTGCTTGCCGATGCGGGCGGGGTTGGGGTGGGTGTAGCGGATCCCCTGCGGCGTCATGGCCACGACGAAGTCGACGCCGGAGCCCTTACGGGCCCGCTCGGCGAGCGGCTGGAGCACGGCGCTCGGATCGCGGCCGCGCAACGCGCCCACCATGCCCGGCGCGTTCGCGAAGCTCTCGGCGACCGCCATGGAGCGGTTACTGGCCTCCCGCTCGCTGTCGTAGCGGGACTGTAGGACGAGCGCCGCCACGGCCGCGACGACCAGCAGCAGCACGACCCCCACCTGGAGGACGAAGACCTGACCGGCCACGGTCCGCACGCCGCGTACCGGACGGCCCAGGCGGGAGCGCAGCCTATGGCTCCTGCCGTGGGCGGAGCCATTGCCGGAGCCCGGACCGAAGCCGGGACCCGATCCGGGGCCGAAACCGGGGCCTGATCCGCGGCCGAAGCCAGGACCTGGTCCGCGGCCGAAGCCTGGACCTGATGCGTGACCGGAACCGCGGCCGGGGTCGCGGCCGTCACGGCCGTCACGGCCTGAATCATGGCCGCTCCGGCCGCCGGTGCGCTGCGGCGGCCGGAGCGGGCCCCGCTGGGCGTATGTGTCCGGCCGGCCCTGGGCACCCCAGCGGTCATGGGGGCCCGGCGAGCCCTGCGCATCGGGTTGACCGCGCTGATCGGGCTGATCGGGCTGATCGCCTTCATCGCGTTGATCCCGATGATCACGTTCATCGCGCTGATCTCGCTGGTCCTGCTGGTTCCGCTGGTCCTGCGTGTCCTGCGTGTCCTGCGTGTCCTGCGTGTCCTGCGTGTCCTGCTGATCGCGCCGCCCGCGTCGTTCCCACGCCGAGCGGGGCCCCTCACGCCGACCACGCGGGCGCCAGTCGGTCATCGTGCGGGCCAGCGGAACCCGTGGTCGACCGAAAAGTCCGGCCATGTCGCTATTTCTAGCACCCTCGCTCAGCGGCGGGCGAGCGGCATCCCCCGCCGCCGGCCGAGCACTCCCGTCCGACATCGCGCCTACACCCCGCCCGCGCCCTCTTCCACCGGACTCGCCGCTTCACCCATCACTCGCACATCGCGCCTTAAGCACATGGCTTGCCCCCGCTTTTCCGCGTCGAAGTTCCGCGTCGGACGACTACCGATACTGGCCGTGAAGTATCCCTTCTCACAACGACGTTGCGAATTCCCTACAGGATCATGCCCAACGCGGCATTCGTAAATGTCCTGGACAGCCCTTGTGCTCCAAAGGTCATCTTTACAGCCAAGCGGACTGATCCATCCCGCATCATCCGGAACGACCGCCGAGCGGCGAAGGGTGGAAACCAGGCATCACCCTCGTAACGAAGTGCCGTGCCCCATGGCCTGAGCCGCCCTGATGGGTTGAGGTGGGCCGATGACGCCCGCACCTCCCCCCACAGCACCACCCGGCCGCGTCCCGGGCTCCCGGCGCCGCTCCCTTCCCCGCACTCCCACCGGCTCCACCACCGCCGCCCCCGCAGCCCCCGTCACCGCCTCTGTCGCCTCTGCCGCCTCCTCCGCCACATCTGTAGCCACCTCTGTAGCAACCTCCCCCGCCGGCTCCATGGCGACCTCCAGGGCGACCTCAGCGGCCACCTCCATGGCCACCTACGTCGCCGCCGGTACGGCCTGCCTGGCCCTGCTGCTCACCGGCTGCGGCCCCGACGACAACGGCTCACCAGGCGAGCGCGACGGCGCCTCCTCCGCCACCGGATCCGTCATCACCCCCACCGCGACCGCCCCCGTTCCCCACGGCAAGGGCAGCCGGCTGCCGGACGACGTCAACGGCGACGGCTACCCCGATCTGCGCATCCCCGTCCCGTCCCGCAAGGGCGGGCTGCCCAGCCGAATCGCCTTCGTCCACGGCTCGTCCCACGGTCTGAATCCCGCCACCCGCACCGTGCTCCGCCATCGCGACCTCGGCCTGCCGTCCGAGGACGTCACCGTCGCGGGCGCGACCGAGGTGGCCACGGCCGACCTCGACGGCGACGGCTACGCCGACGTCACCACCACGGCGGGCGCGGCGCTCGACGAGAGCGAGACGGAGCGCACCCAGGCCACCGTGCGGACCGTCCCCTACATCTCCTGGGGCGGCCCCGGCGGCCCCGGCCGGACCCGCTCCGCCGCCCGCGTCCAGCTGACCGGCCCGGACGACGGTGTGGACGCCCAGCGCCCGACCGTCGGCGACTTCAACGGCGACGGCCACCACGACCTGGCCCTGATCCGCGAGGACCGCCGCTCGCTGCTGGTGCTGTACGGGCCGTTCAACCGGGCGGGCAAGGCCGCCAGGACCGTTCCGTACACGAGTCCGCTGGACGGCCACGGCGAGATCGGCGATCTCATCGCGGACACCATCGCGGACACCGCGGGCGATGACGACCATGGCGGCGAGGGAGGCGCTGACGGTGCTGATGGCCCCCGCGCCACCGATCTGGTGGTGCACACGGTCAACGACAACGACCAGTCCGGCTCCGTCCTCCTCCCCGCCGGCTCCCACGGCCTCAGCCACGAGGGCCACCCGCTGCGCGAGGGCAACTCGATCGCCTTCGGCGACTTCGACGGCGACGGCCGCCGCGATGTCGCGGTCGGCGACAGCGGCACCCGCAACGACGAACCGGGCGGAGAGACGGAGCGCGCCGACATCGGCAAGACAGTGAGCGTCTACCTCAAGGGGGCGGCACGGACGGCGGGTTCCGCCCCGCGCCCCCTCAAGGTGCCCGGGATGTCGGGCACGCTGGCCGCCGCCGACACCAACGGCGACGGCACCGACGAGCTGGCCGTCTCCCTCGGACGGGGCGGCGTCGAACTGCTCACCCTGCGGCGCGGCTCCCACGCCACCGCGCCCCGCGTCGCCGACCGCCGCCTGCTGACCCGCGCGGCACCCGCCAGCGTGGACGGCAAGGCCGTCCGTAAGGGCGAGCGCGCGGCCCGGCTCTACGGCGTCGCGGACTTCGATCATGACGGTAAGGACGAGGTCGTGCTGGCGTGGGGCCGTGGTCTGGCCTTCTCGCGGTACGGCGAACGTCCCGAGTGGTGGTGGATCACGGACGGTAAGGCGGACAAGACGGCCTTCAGCAGCAAGCCGTTCGCGGCGGACAAGGACTGAAGCACAGGGGCTGAGGGACTACCAACGCGCGAACACCAGCCACCCCCAGCTACCACCGGGGGAAAACCCATAAGGGACCCCCTAGGGGATGTCACAGCTCGGCCGCAATGGCTGGTACGTCACACAGCTCCCACACCCGGCCCGCTACGACCGGGTACGTTCGAATGGTGGCTGGATTCAGGATCGGACGCGGACGGGACTCCCACTCCGCGCAACAGGGGCAGCAGCAGCGGCCGCAGCAGCCGTACGGACAGCACGACCCGTACGGCGGTCAGCAGCAGCCGCAGTGGCAGCAGCCCTCCTCACAGGGAGAGCCGGAGTACTTCGGCGGCCAGGACCCGCACTACGGCCCCGGGCCCGGGCAGGGCCCCGGCCCCGGAGGCTACGGCCAGGGGCAGAGACCGTACGGACAGGGCGGCGGGTACGCGGACAACAACGCGGGCCATACACAGCAGTTCAGCGTCGGCGAGGCGCCCGACGCGTACGACCCGTACGGCCAGGCCCCCGGCTCGTACGACGACGGCTACGCCGGGCACACATACCGTGCCGGCTCCTCCACCGCCCCGCCCGCCGGCCCCCGGCTGCACTGGAAGCAGCTGCTGAGCGGCATCGTGCTGCGCCCGTCGGCCACCTTCTGGCAGATGCGGGACTACGCGGTGTGGGGCACGTCGCTGATCGTGACCTTCGTCTACGGTCTGCTGGCGGTCTTCGGCTTCGATGACGCCCGTAAGGACGTCCTCAACGCCCCGATGTCGAACAGCATCCCCTGGGTGCTCACCGCGGGCGTCGCCATGGTGATCAGCGGACTGATCCTGGGCGCCGTCACCCACACCCTCGCCCGCCAGCTGGGCGGCGACGGCACCTGGGCACCGACCGTCGGCCTGTCGATGCTGATCATGTCGATCACGGACGCGCCGCGGCTGGTGTTCGCGCTGTTCCTGGGCGGTGACAGCTCGCTGGTGAAGGTGGTGGGCTGGGTGACCTGGCTGGCGGCGGGCGCGCTCTTCACCACGATGGTGAGCAAGTCGCACGACCTGCCGTGGCAGAAGGCGCTGGGCGCGTCGGCGCTCCAGCTGATCGCGCTGCTGAGCCTGGTGAAGCTGGGAACGCTGTAAGGACGGCGCCACAGAGCGCGAACCGCAGGCCACATGGCCGAACGACCGCAGCCCGTATGGCCGCATGACCAAGGGGCCCGCACCAGCGGGCCCCTCATCTCACACACACCTCATGGGTGCCGGGCCACCGCCCGTCAGGCGTCCCGCACCTGCCCCTCCCGCCGCACGACGGGCGGTTCGACGCTCCAGGGCAAGTGAACTGAATGATGGTAGTAATCTCTTCCTGCACCATCGAAGCAGGTCAGAGCAGGGGGAGCGTGTATTCGTGGCGCGGAAGGTGGGGATCTACACCCGCATCTCACGGGACGACGAGGGCGATGCGCTCGGCGTGGCTCGCCAGCGTACCGACTGCGAGCGGCTGGCGGATCTCCGCACATGGCAGCCTGTGAAGATCTACGAAGACAACGACGTATCCGCGTTCAAACGCAACGTCGTGCGCGACGAATTCGAACTCATGCTCAAGGATCTTCGCGCCGGACTGATCGATGGCGTCGTGGCGTATGACCTCGACCGGCTAGCGCGCCAGCCCCGAGACCTTGAACGACTGATCGAGATCTTCGACGAGCGCCCGCGACTGGAGTTCGCGACCGTCACCAATGACGTGAACCTCGGCACGGCGGACGGACGGACCATGGCGCGCGTCATGGTGGCTTTCGCCAACAAGTCGTCACACGACACGTCGCGGCGGATCAAGCGCAAGCACCTTCAGCTGGCCCAGCAAGGAAAGGCCAACGGCGGTCCGGCGCCCTACGGGTGGCTGAAGGACGACCGGAACAAGGTCGATCCGGAAGCGGCGAAGCACATCCGCGAGGCGCAGAAGGAAGTTCTCGCCGGGGTCCGTATCGGCACCATCCGAACCCGATGGCAGGAACAGGGCTTAGGGAACCCCCGCCAAGGCACCAAGCGGATGGCCCACCACCACGTGGAGCACATCCTCACCAACCCTCGATTGGTGGGGTACCGCACCTACCACGGTGAGATTTTGCACGGCGACGACGGCCAGCCCGTCATGGGCGAGTGGGACCCGATCAACACCGTCGAGGAGTGGGAGGCGGTCTGCGCAGCCATCGCCGAGCGCAAGCAGACGAAGGCTGGACAGTCGCTCGCCCGTAGGTACCTGCTGTCGGGCATCGCACGCTGTGGCCTGTGCAAGAGCAAGATCCGGGGCCAGGTGAACCACAAGTGGAAGCCCGGCTCCAAGGGAGCGCAGTACAAGTATCAGTGCTCGAAGGTCAACGGCGGGTGCGGCAAGGTCGGCCGCGTCGGCGACCCCGTGGACAAACTGATAGCGCGGCTCGTACTCAAGGAGCAGCGCGAGAAGGCCGCTACCACAGGCGTACCGGTCGAGGCGCGATGGCCCAGGGAACGTGAGCTTGAGGACTTGCTCCAGGACATTGCCCAGCTCATCGAGGCGGAGAAGGCAAAGACCATCACCGTGTCCACCCTCCTCCAGCTGTTGCCTGCCAAGGAGCAGGAGCGGGACGCGCTGAAGTTGGAGCGAGCCCGTTTCTACAAGGAGCAGAAGCAGGTAGAGGCCAAGGGAAATGTCGGCGATCTGACTGAAGAGGAGTTCTTCGCTCTCCCGATCGAGCGCCAGCGCGAGATCGTGTTGCACAGTCTCACTGCTGTGGTCATCCACCCCGCAGGCCGGGGCAAGCGGAAGTTCGATCCCGACTTGATCGATCCAGTTTGGCGCTGAATCAAGAGAGCCCCGGTTTCGGCCGGGGCTCCCTCGTGTTCTCTGTCCCTATGCCCTGCCGTGGAGCAGACGGGCACGCCGTATCCACTCCTCATCACGTTCGGGAGCCCGTGCCAGGTGCTTACGCAGCCATGCCGCCTCACGTTCTGCGTTGTCGTCACAGGCCGTACCCCGCCGCGTCGGGTACTCAGTAGCGATGATCACAGCCAGGGTTCTCCTTCTGCCTTGAGGCGTTCGGCTTGGGCGATGTCGTGGCGTACCTGGGCAGCCAGGAGTTCTTCGCCGGGGCTGTAGCCGGAGGCCACGTATTGCCAGTGGGAGACGACGAGGGTGGTTTCCTCGTCCAGCTCGGGCCGGTCGTCTGCGGTGCGTGCTTGTTCGGTGCGCCAGGTGCGGCGGGTGTCGCGGAGTGCGCCGAGGGTGGTGGAGTAGCGGCGGGATTTGCTGGAGAAGTGGCCTCGGAAGCCGAGCATGTGGGCCCACTTCCAGAGCTTGAGTTCGGCGAACTCGGGCAGGTGGCCGAGGTTCCAGGCGGTGCGGATCATCTGGCGGACGTGGCTGTGCACGGGCAGGTCCGCGATGAGTTCGGACTGGCCGGTGCCCTCACACTCGTCGCACAGGTCCCGGAAGCCGTCAGGACCGCACTGATAGCCCCGCCCGGCGCAGTGGGCACAGCGCAGGGAGCGATCCACCGTGCCGGAGTCTTCGGCGCTCTTGGTGGCGTACTTGGCGACGTAGGCGGCCACCTTCTGATCGGTCAGTTCGCCGTCGCCCAGGGCGACGATCTCGCGGATGTCGAGCTGATCGCCCCAGGTGAGTCGGCGTTCGCCGATGGCGTCGGAGGTGACCGTGAGCACAGCGCGTTCGGCCGCCTCGGTGACCGCGTGGGTGAGGGCGTCGGCGGTGGCCCACCGGGGCGGGGGCTCGTTGCTGCCCTCGGGGCCGTCGAGGCGGACCACGGCATGGAAGTGGACCAGGCCGCGCCTCTGGTACTCGGCGACCTTCGCGAAGGAGACCCGCAGCGCCGCGTTCAACGCCTTCTGCGTCATGCCGAGGTGCGCGGCCAGTTCACGGCGGAGGTAGGTGGTGAAGCGTGCCCACAGGGCTCCGGCGTGGGCGTTCCAGAGCACGGCTCCCGCGTAGTCGTAGGTGGCCGGGGACAGCGGGGTGCCCAAGGCGGGGTCGTCGGCGGGGTGGCGGGTGCCGCAGCGGCAGGCCAGGTTCTCGCCCGCGTCGGTGGTGCGGCGGTTGTGCACCGGCCCGAACGACGGGGCAGTCAGCGTGACGAACAGGCGCGGGTGCGTGCGCACGGTCTCCGGCACGTTCTTGCCGCCGGACAGTCCGGCCTTGATCAGGTGGTAGGTGTCGGCGGCGTAGAGGCGGGAGCAGGCCGGGCAGCGGGAGGCGCGGCGGTTGCCGCAGGCGGTCAGCAGCCGCCCAGTAGGTTCGTCGGCGGTGGTGTAGGTGCGCAGGACCGCGTTCGTGCTGGCGTCGCGGGTTTCGGTGGAGCCGACGAGTTGAACCGGGCGGGTGCAACCGCGGATTCGGTTGATCTGGTCTTGGACGCGGTCGAAGTCGGGGTGGTGGGCGAGGTGGATGAGGTCCCGCAGGGCCAGGCTCGCCACGTGGCGCAGGTCCAAGGGGGCTTTCACGGGTGCTGCGTCCTTTCTGGGAAGAGGGGCCCCGGGCAGCACTCGGCGAGGGGTGCGGGTGCTGCTCGGGGCATGGCGAATCTGGCCCGGTCGGGGCGGGGGTTTTTGGATTGCCGGGACGGCCGGCACGGGGTCAGAGCTGCGCGAGTGCGGCGGTGGCCAGCGGCATGGCGACGCCGAGGCGAGTCCGGAGCTGAGCCGGGGTGATGGGCTCGCCGTGCTCGGCCCGGTAGGTGTCGGCGATGGTGCGGGCTGCGTTGAGCAGCGGCACGGGCACCGTGACCGCCGGGGAAGTCTCCGGCCTCGGTGAGACCGGGGGCGCGACCGGTTCGGGGGCCGGGGCAGGCTCGGGCGCGGTGGCTGGGGCCTTCTCGACCGGAGCGGGCGGCGCGGCCGGGGCCGATGTCGGGGTCGGGGCGCTGTGGGCAACGGTGTGGAAGTGGCGTAGGAGTTGCGGGCCGACGGCTCCCCAGCCCAGGAGGAGGAGCGGGGCGACCGCGTCCACGGCGGCCCGGCCGTAGTGCCCGGCAACGATCGGCTCGGCGACGTTGAGAGCCAGGGTCAGCAGCCCGGACACGTGCATCAGCCGAGTGGCGCCCTTGATCTGCTCGGCCGGGACGCCACGCAGGGACAGATACCGCAGGGCCACCAAGAGGCCGACGACGGACAGGTCCACCATCGGAGCGATCAGCGGCGCGATGGGGTCGGGGACGCCGAGGCGCAACGCGAGGGCCCAGACGTTGCCGAAGGAGAAGACGAAGGCCAGAGCCGCGATGATGCCCATGATCACGGTCACCGTGCGCTGAGTGATCCGATCCTCAGACATAGAGGTTTTCACCTCCTTTCAGGTGTCGAGCGAGCGGGACGGATCAGGCTGCTTCGGCCTCCCCCTTGATCAGCGCGTCGCCCTTCCACATAGCCGAGGACGCCAGTTCCTCCAGCAGCTCGGCGGGGTCGCGAGTCAGGTGCGCGGTGTCGTTGGCGATGCGGGCAGCGTCCGCGTCGGCCACGTACGGAGTGCGGATGCGGGCAAAGCCGGGACGCCCCTGGTGCGCCATGGCGGCTACGCCGACATAGGCCGGATCCTGGAGTGCGGTCGGGCTGGCATCCGGCCAGTTCCGGATGTCCTCCCCCAGCGCGACCACGGCCGCTTCGGCGGTCTTCTGGGCGAAGGACAGGCCCACCGGGCACACGTCCCGGATGAAGGTGGGGATGGCATCCCCGGTCGCCTTCTGCGTCGCGATGATCACCAGGATGCCGACGTTGCGGCCCTTCTTCACCAGGTCCTCCACCAGCCGCGCGTTCTCCGCCGCCAGCGCGGCGAGCTTCTTCGTCCGCGTGTCCGACCCCTTGTAGTCGCGGAAGTACGTATGCGCTTCGTCCACGATGAGCACGGTCAACGGCCAGGCCGCCGAGGGCCCGACGTGCCACATGTTCTTCACGCCCAGCAGGGCCCGGATGGACGCCGACCGGTCCCGCCGCAGCTTGACCAGCCGCGTGAACAGCGCGTTCGCCTCTTCGAGATCGTCACCGACGAACGCGAAGATGCGCTCGGTCAGGTCGGCGTAGTCGCCCTCATGGGACGAGGTCACCTTCCCATCGGCTACCGCGTACTGAACGGCGTCGGACGGCGCCGTATCGCACATGAACCGGTTGACCAGAGACGTCTTGCCGAAGCCCGGCAGCCCCGCCACGGTCACGCCGGGCACATTGGCCAGGCTGACGCTCACTGGCAATGCGTACTCGTCCAGGCCCAGATCCCACACCGCCAGATCCTCCGGCACAGCCCCGGTCGGGATGTGCTCGGTGGGGACGATCAGCGGATCAACCCGGACCCCACGGATCACCAGCGTCCCCGGCTTGTCCGGCAGGACCGAAACCCGCGTGCACCGCCACGCGTCGGCCAGATACGGGGCCGCCCGCTGGAACTCCGCCAAGCCGACCTTGGGCAGGCAGACCGCGTGCACCAGAACCCCGTACCGGTCGGCCATGACCCGGATCTTCGGGATCAGGACGCGAGGCTTGGGCACCTTCCCGTCCGGCGCCACGATCACCGCTGGAGGCATCTTGTCGGTCACCGACAGCCCCACCATCGGAGCGAGCCGACGCCAGCGACGCCGAACGCCGATCACCTGCCGCATACTGGCCCGCGTCATCGTGTCGGCACGCACGTAGCGCACCAGCCACCACAGGGCCCATATGCCGGTCAGGGCCAGGGCCGCCCCGGCAACAGCCGGGGCAGACCCAATGACATCTCCCACAGTCACAGCACGTCCTTGTTCGTGTAGAGGAATCGGTAGAGGGATATCCGCAGTTCCAGCAGGTCACGGCCCGATGAGAGCCTCGGGTAGCCGTGCGACTCGATCACCTTCGCCACGTCGAAGAGCAGACCGTTCGTGAACCGCGAGTCGTCATCCCCGCTCTCCGGCTCAACCGGATAAGCCGGACCCGGTCCGGTCGGGGCGGTCACTTGACCAACTCCAGCGCCGCCGCCCGGTAGGCCACCCCATCCGACAGCTGGCCGTTGAAGAGCCGCGCCCACGGAGTGGCGAACAGCTCCATCGGCCGGACCGGGACGCCCAGGTTCAGCCCGTCCGGCAGACCGGACTTCGGAACTGTGATCTTCATCTGCTCCGCCCGGCCGTCCTCCATGAGGAACACCGTCAGCGTGAACAGGTCCTCACCGGTGTCACGATCCTGAGCGATCTTGCCCGTCTCCTGGTCCGCGATCTTCGGCACCGGCAGCGTGCCGACCATGAACATCGTCGAGGGCAGCAGCCCAACGCGAATACGGGTCATAGCCATGCTTCTTGCTCCTGTTCGATCGGTAGCCGCTCGTTGCGGCACGACCAACAGTGCACCATGCGCGCTAGCGCGTCAAGCACATAGCGCACCTCGCGCGCAGGCCCACTAGCGCGGAAGGGTTCAGAGGGGGGCAACACGCGTTCTAGTGCGATGAGTGGGCTTAGCGGGCTACCCTCGGGCTATGAGCCTGCCGAGGGACACCCACACTCCGCCTTATCGGCTGGTCGCCGACGAACTCCGCCAGCTAATCCGCTCCGGCCGCATCAAGCCGGGCGAACGGGTCCCGTCCTCACGCGACCTCGAAGCCAAGTACGACATCGCGAACATGACCGCCCGGTCCGCGCTGCGCGTCCTGCGTGACGAAGGACTGATCTACTCCACACCGGGCCGGGGCAACTTCGTTGTTGACCCTCTGCCCCCGGAGTCCGGGGAACCCCAGGGGCCAGGCGAGTCTGAAGGGCGGCGGCAGATGCCCAGCGCCGAGTATCTGGAGCTATCCGAACGCCTAGACGCCCTCACAGCCAAGGTTGACGATCTACTGGGGGTCTTCCAGCAACTCGCCAGCTTTACCGAACGCCAGAAGAAGAGCTAGCGGCCAGGCCCTCAGCGATCCGACGGGCCGTCTCCTCCAACTGGGCAATTTTCTCTTCGAGTTCAGCAAGGCGAGCCCGGATTTCCGCCGACTCTTGTTCGTTCATTGCTACCCCGTTCGCGCTACTGATGCCTACCCACCTGCACCAAGTCCGATTTCCGGGCCCATTCAGACATCCGCCCCCTGTGGCGTCAGTCACACTTGGTTACCTCCCTGCTCCGCGCCTCCGCAGCGACGACCGAGCGAGGCATAGAAGCGGCTGTTCAAAGTTTCTTTACTGGATCAAGGCGGCCCGCTTGCGCGGGCCGCGCGCGCTGGCGGCCCGTGGCCGCCGCCCGCTCCTGTCTGCCGCCCCGCTCAGCGGCGCCCCCGAGCCACTCAGCGCGCCACCCCACACCAGCAGCCCACCAACCGCAGTCAGCACCCAGAACAGCTCCCACAGTGCGCCTGCCGACCGCAGCGGATGCGCCGACGCAGCAACACGGCCAGGACTACGGGCCCGGCATACCAACCATCGAGGGGCGGCCACGCAGAGCGGTTTACATGGCCATCCGTCCGCCGACTGCGGCCATCGCCGTTGTGCGCGTAGCAACGGCCAGCGGGGAGGGGAGGGGTGCCCGGCCGGGGGCATGTCGATCGTCGGCCCCGGCTCGATGTGGCCGGCCGCCGTGCTGTCGCCGTCACGGATGCGGACGCGTGAGCAGACCGAACCGCCCGGCTGTGGCGGGCGGGGAGCAGCTGCTGCCGCGCAGTGGCTCAGGCCGTCGTGGTCGCTCCGCGTCGGTTTCCGTATCGCGGTGGCCAACCAGCGTGTCGTAAACGCTCTGGCGACCGCCACCACCGAGCCCACCGCCCCAGTTCTGCCTTGCACTCGTCACCATCCCTACGCCTGGTCTGAACTCACCTGGAAATGGGCGGTGTCGAAGCGAGCACGACAACCACCCCGGTACCATCGGGCACCGGCGTCCTGATCATGGACTCTCCGCCGGACTACCTCTTGGCCTGCCAGGGTTGCGAGGGGTAGTCCGGTTTCGCGTTTGTCGTTGTTCTGCTGGGCGGTCCGGCTCCCTTTCGCGGATCGATTGGTTGGGCGCGAGTGTGGGAGCCGGACCGCTGACGGCGAGCGGTGCAGTGTCCGCCGTCTTCTCCCGAGGCGCAGTGTGTGACGTCAGTGAGGGAGAGCCCACAGGTTGTGTGCTTGCCTCACGGACACTGGGCCGAGGGGAGTTGGAGGGCGAGGGCTGCCGGGTCCTTCCCGGGGAACGGCAGCCCCCGCCCCGTCTCTAAGGCAGCAGCACGCCGCCTCGCCACCAGGGAACGCGTCGTCCGCCTGAGCGCAGCGGTACGCCTCTGCGATGAAGCAGGTCGTAGAGCATCGTGCTCGCTATGCCGAAGCGTCGCTGAATCTCTGTGACCCGCATGCCTTCCTGGTACGCGGTGATGATCTCCGCCTCATGTTCCGTCCATTTGGGCGTTCGCTTCGCCATGCCGCATCCCACCCTTCGTCCCTTGGCCAACACCCGGGTCAGAAGCCGTCAACACGGCCCACACCGACTTGCCGACCGCCGGGCACGGGGTCACACCCCACCGATCCGCGAGCTCTTCCACCAGGACCAGACCTCTCCCATGCGCCACATCGACGCTCGGGTCCCTCAGTTCGGGTCGCTCGTCGGACGCGTCGTGAACCTCGATCCGCACGCCGTCGCCCTCACGCAGATATCGCGTCTCGATCTCCTGACCTGGTGACACTCGTGTGTGACGTATCGCGTTCGTCAGCAGCTCCGACAGCACGATCTGTGCCGTGCCCTCGACTGTGACCAGACCCCAACCGGCCAGCGCCTTGCGCAACTCGGCGCGCGCCTGGCTGACAGAGCGCGGGTGATGGGCCCAATGCCCCACCACCTCACGCCCGTTCGATCCCGTCTGCTGCATGACCAGCAGCCTCGCAGCGCACGACGCCAGAAACGACACCAGCGTGATTACCCACGGTGGGTAACATCGTTGAGACACCGAGAGATCCGGCCAAGCGTTGCCCGTCCGCCCTTCCCCGGAGTGCCGCTAATGCCCAAGTACGAGGAGCCGTCCGGGCTCCCGGCCCCCTTGCTGAGCGACCCCGAGATGATCGGCGCTTGCCGCGAGCGCGATTTCCCAAGGATCTTCAGCTTGGCCAAGAGGCGCGGCGGGTTTCATGCCTCGCTGATCGCACGGCGCTGCGACTTGACCCCGAGCCGGGTCGGGGAAGTCATGAAGAGCGAACGGCAGATCAGGGACATAGGCGTCATCGAACGCGTAGCTGATGGCCTACGAATTCCAGGTCGCATGCTCGGGCTCGCCCGACGTGAGTGGGAGACCCCCGAGGTACTGAGAGCCGATCCTGACCATGTCGGGCAGCGCGGCCCTGTGGCCGCGATAGACCAACGCCCCACCTTCGTCAGCACGCTCCCCAGCGGCGATCTTGAGAGCATCATTGCCGCGGCTTCGGGCCCACGGCTCAGCCCTTCCACGTTGCGCGCGCTCCACTCCTCCATTGAGGACTACTGGCGCCGTGACGACCAGCACGGGGGCGAAGTGCTGCGTCCGGCAGTCGTCGGGCAACTTCGCTACGTCGTGGAAATGATCAAGGAGGCGTCCGGCAGCGATGTGCGCCGTGACTTGTACGGCATCGCTGCCGAGCTGGCGAGGCTCACCGGCTGGACCCACTTCGACGCCCGCCAGTACAGCCAGGCCCGTACGTACTTCGCCGAAGCGCTGCAACTCGCGAAGGCCATCGACGACCGGCAATTCATGGCGAATGTGCTGGCCTGCATGAGCTTGCAGGCCACCTATGAAAACAGGCCAGCCGACGCCGTGGCCCTGTCGACGGCAGCCCAGGACACCGCCCGAGCGCGTGGCGGGACACCACGGGTTATGGCGATGCTCGCGATGCGCGAGGCGTTCGCCCACGCCTCCACGAACAACCCCAGCGCGGCCCATGCCGCCCTCGCCGAGGCGCACCGCCAGTTCGAGCGGACGTCAGACGCCGACCTGGACCCGGCATGGGTGACGTACTTCGATGAGCCCAAGCTGATCGTGGATACCGGCATCGTTCACAGCCGACTCGGCGAGGCGGCCACTGCCGAGCCGTTGATCGCTGACGTGTTGCGGCGCGGACATCGGGGCAATCAGCGAGGCCGGGCGTTTCACGCCTTTTGGCTGGCCACAACCCAGCTCCAGCGGGGCAATCTCGACCAGGCATGCCACACGGCCACAGTCGCCCTGGAGAGTGCCGCCGCCGTTGGCTCGGAGCGTGTCACCGGTCATCTGCGTGAGTTCCAGCAGCGGCTTGCCCCGTTCGGCAAGGAGCCCGCAGCCGTGATGTTCGAAGCGCGGCTGCGGGCCATGCTGAGCTGATCGTCAGCGGATCGCCTCATCCATGAGGACGTACAGCAGGCCGACCAGTGAGCCGCTGCTGACGACTTCTCGGCGGTCGATCATGCCCCGCACCCGGTCCAGCGGAACCCATTCGATGCGGTCCGACTCGTTCTTCTCCGTCGGGGGACCGATGTGGGTAGCGCCGTCCGCCCTGAAAACGTAATGCTGCGAGTCGGTGATCCCGTTCGCGGGCTCGGCGTAGATCAACGGCTTCATGGGGCCAGGCCGCCAGCCCGTCTCTTCCTCCACCTCACGGGCTGCGGCTTCTTCGGGGGTCTCGCCGTCCTCTATCAACCCCATGGGCAGTTCCCAGGCCCACGCGTCCGTGATGAAGCGATGCCGCCACATCATCAGGATCTCCCGTTGATCATTGACCACGGCCGCAACGGCGAGATGGCGCAGGCGTACGACGTGATGTTCCCAACGTCGGCCGTCCGGCTGCTCAACATCGACAAGGCACAGGTTCACCCATGGGTTGGTGTAGATCTGCCGCTCGCCGTGCGTCTTCCACTCCATCGACGCCGCCCCTCTCGCTCGTGGTCTCCAGCATCCCAGACGGCCCGTGCCTCCTGAGCTGCGAGGCTCAGAGAGCGTCAGCGCGGTTCCGAACCTACGGATCAAGAGGTTGCAGGTTGAAGTGCCGTCGATATCATCGCAGCTCAGAGGCCATTCCCGAGCAGCGGATGCGTGCCTCTGACGCTGAACGATCAAGCGGCTATCACAAAGCCTCGCGCTACGGAGTGATCTATGTGCCAGACTTACGACATGGAGGCAAGACAGACCACGGGAAGTTGATCCACCGATCGGTGCGCTGCCAGACGTACTCGCACTCGACCAGCGACTGCGGCTTCTCGTAGATCACCGCGCTGCGCACCTCGGCGACCGTGCCGAGGCAGAAGTCCCGGACCAGCTTCAGCGTCTTGCCGGTGTCCGCCACATCATCGGCGATCAGCACCTTCTTGTCGGAGAAGTCGATCGCGTTGGGCACGGGCGCGAGCATCACGGGCATGTCGAGCGTAGTCCCCCGCAAGACATAGTCTTGACGTTGGAGGGCTACATGACGACGTCTGTTGTTGCAGCTCGGAGCGAGGTTCCTCGCTCCCTTGTCCTTACCGGTGATCGGGGCGAGGGTCCTCGCTCGCTCACTGGTTTGCGCGGCGGCAGGTACGCACGTAAGAGCGCGTACCGCGGGAAGAGCGCACGCCGAGGGTTCTCGGTGCGCGAGCAGCTCGACGCCTCGCAGGCTGACGCCGACCGCCTCGGCGTGGGCATCGTCGAAGACTTCGTCGACGATGACCGCTCGGCTTCTCGCTTCCGCGACCGCGAGCGCGAAGAGTTCGAGCGCATGATCGAGTGGATTAGAGGTGGAAAGCTCGACATCGTCTTCGTGTGGGCGTCAACCCGACTCCAGCGCGAGTTAGACGTCTATGTGCGCCTGCGCAATACCTGTGCGAAGCACGGCGTTCTGTGGTGCTACGGCGGCAAGGTCTACGACCTGTCGAACAAGGACGACCGTTTCCGCACGGGCCTCGACGCTCTGATCGGCGAGCGCGAGGTCGACGAGCTGCGCGACAACGTCAAGCGGACGTTACGCGCGAACGCTGCCTCGGGTAGGCCACACGGCGTCACGCCATACGGCTACCGTCGTGTGTACGACGCGCAGACAGGCGCGTTCATCAGGGTCGAGAAGGACCCCGAGCAGGCGCCCATCGTCAAGGAAATCTGCAAGCGCGTTGCGAACGGCGAGGCTTACAAGACGATCGCTGCCGACCTGAACAAGCGGTGCGTACCGGCACCCGCCCTGCGCTGGACCAAGGGCATGGTCGTGCGTCTGTCGCACAACAAGCCCAGCAAGCCCGAGCACCTGCCGCTGTGGAGTGAAACGGTCGAGCGGCTCGCCCTGGGTGAGGATCAGCTCGCCATCGCACGCGACTACAACGAGCGGTGCGAGCCGTTGATCGCGGCCATCTGGCACGGTGCGACGATCAAGGACTACGCGACCGACGTCCGGTACACCGGCGCCCGCACGCACCACGGCCAGGTGACCAAAGAGGAAGCGTGGCCCGAGATCGTGCCGAAGCGCGTATTCGTCAAGTGTCAGTCGATCATCGCGGCTAAGGGAAGCAAGCCGACCAACTCGCGTCCGGGCATGGCGCGGTACTTCCTGTCGGGGATCATGGGCTGCTCGTCGTGTCGTGTGCCGGTCGTGTCCAACCCGACCGACTACGGCATGAACTACCAGTGCAAGCAGCCTGGGCAGGATGGCGAGAAGGGTTATCACGTCAGCGGCAAGCAGGCGCCGATCGACGAGTACGTGCGCGGCGAGCTGTTCGACTGGATCGCCTCTCCTGCGTTCGTCGAGGCGTACACCAAGGGCGACGAGGAGTTGCAGAAGAAGATCGCCGATGCCGAGGCCGAGGCCGAGCTGCTCAAGGGGCGGTTGAAGGAGTTCCGCGACAAGGCCATCGCGGGCGAGTTGTCCGCGGACAGTCTCGCCGCCATCGAATCGGGCCTCATGCCCAAGATCAACGAGGCCGAGAAGACTGCGAAGGCACTTCGCGCTCCGGACGTCGTCGCGGATCTGGCGGGTGCTGCCTCACGCGAGGAGGTCGAAGGGGCATGGGAGCAGCTCACCATCGCGCAGCAGCGCTTGATCGTTGAGTCGCTGCTAGAGGTGACGCTGCATCCTGTCGGCAAGGGACGACACAGCCGCGCGGGAGTACCGATCTCGTCCTATGTGACGGTGGTTCGCAAGTCGCTGCGGCCAACGGTTACGGAGCAGACGCAGCTCGCCAAGGCGGCGTAAGAGAGCAGGAGCAGGAAGGGCCGCACGGCGTCTGCCGTGCGGCCCTCATCGTTGTTCAGCGTTCGCTGTCGCCCGCTGTGGGGCGCGAGTCCTTGGGATGGTCTTCACGGCCACTGTTGGGGGCAAGGCCGTTCAAGGCTTGTTGCAGGCCGGCCGCACCTGTGGGGGAGATGTGGCGCCGGTCCATGTCGATGGTCAGTCCATCCTCGGTTAAGCGGACGACTGCGATTGCTCCGGTGTCGAGGTGAGTGCGAGTAACGCGGATCAAGAGTTGCCCCCTTGTGGCATGACTGGACCTTGACTCGAACATATGCACGAGCGAAAGGTCCGGACCACCATACTCCGCATAACACCGCAGGTCACGCGCGTTCGACAGTCGGTGATCCTTTATGAAGACGTCTCATTCTCCCCGGAAAGTTCCGGGGGCAACTCGCCAGCGGCATATCGCCTGAGCAACTCCTCGACTCTCGGCATGTCCTTGCGCCCCATGCCGGGGGCATGCACGACGACGACCGACGTCTCGCCGTCACTGGCATTGAACGGGTCGTCGGCGATGAGGCCGCAATACTGCTGCGCCGCAGCCTTGCGCACGTCTCGCTCGTCGACATCGATTGCGGACCTGATCGCGGCTGCGACCGCCCCGACGACGCCCGGGCCGAGCATGATTGGCTCGTCCCGCGCGATCCGGTACAGGGTGGCGTACTTCACCGCTACCCCCGTCGTCGGGTCGACCGCGCTCTCAGCGAGCTTGCGGTACGAGTGGCCCGCATCATTGGCGGCACGCAGGAGATCCCCGAAGGGGGTGCCATAGGGGGTGTCGGTCTCCGACACGCTCTCACTCCTGTTCTTGTTGCAAATCTCGAACAGTCTCATCTAATCGCACATGACCTCGCGGAGCACAGCGTTCTATCGCGTTGACGTGCGCTTTGCCCTCTCGTACGGTTGCCGGTGTTCGATATCTGCAACAGTTCGCCCGGCGCTACATCCCATTTGCGCCCCGACTGTTGCACTCCTGAAACAGGACGGAGGGGAGACGTGACCGCCCACGAGGCATCGACCGAGCAGCGCGAGGACAGCAAGCCGAGCGCCGAGCAGATCGACCTAATCCGCCGCATCCTCGCCCCTCACATCCACCGCGCGCGTGCCGAGCGCGCCGAGCAGCAGTCCATAGGGTGAGGAGAAAGAGCACCACATGAGCAGCACCGTCGAGTTTGTCGGTCCGCCGCCCAAGCAGCGCAACACCAAGCACGCTCGTATCGCCGGGGAGTTACGCGCGCACCCGAAGGTGTGGGGCGTCGTGCGGAAGCCGAAGTCCATAACCCGTGCGGCATCCGCCGCTCAGGCCATCCGTGGCGCCCGCCTGCCCGCGTACGCTCCCGCCGGTTCGTTCGAGGCAGTCGCCCGCACGGTCACCGAGGGTGGCGTCGTTGAGTACCGCGTCTACGCCCGGTACGTCGGGACCGACAAGTGACCACAGCCCCGACACAGCCAGCTACCGTGACACCGACGGCCGTCGTTGCCGCCCCGCCGTCCCTAGACCGCGAGCAGTGGCTCATCACGCGGCGTACGGGAGTCGGCGGTTCCGACGTCGCCGCAGTGCTCGGGATGAGCAAGCACACCTCCGCGCATGAGGTCTACCTCGACAAGCGCGGCGAGCTACCACTCGACCGCCCGCAGAACCCCGAGCTCGCCGAGGCTGCGTTCTGGGGGCTGGCGCACGAGCCGACGATCGCCCGCGTGTTCTCCGAGCGGTCCGGCCTCGCCGTTGTCACGGGTCCGGGCATGCTCGCGCACGTCGAGCGACGTTGGATGCTCGCCAACGTCGACCGGTACGTGCTCGACGAAGACGCGCAGCCGTCCAGCCTGTTGGAGATCAAGACCCGTAGCGCATATCAGCTCGACGACTGGCTGCTCGGCGTGCCAGACGGACCGGCGTTGCAGACGCATTGGTACCTCGCTGTCACCGGTTACCAGCACGCGCACGTCGCTGCCCTGCTCGGCGGTAACCGGCTGTTGATTCACCGCGTCGAGCGCGACGAGGGACTCGTCGAGCATCTTGTCGACCTCGTCGGCGAGTTCTGGCAGGGGGTGCTCGACGGCACCCCGCCCCCGGTCGACGGTTCCGAGGCCACCGAGGAACTGCTCGGCCACCTCTACAAGGTCAAGGCCGACGCCGTGACCATCGCCGACCCTGCCGACGTCCTGCCACTGCTGGAACGCCGACGCGAGCTCAAGGCACGCGAGGCCAGGACCGCCGACGAGCTGCGCAAGGTCGACAACCGCTTGAAGGCTGTCGCCGGCGAAGCTGAGGTCGTCAAGACGCAGGGAGCCGTCGCCTTCACGTGGAAGCAGAACGGCCCGCTCTCGACGAAACGATTTGCCGCCGCGCACCCGGACCTCGCACAGCAGTACATGCACCGCGTCGACGCGCTCGACACGAAGCGCCTCGCCGCCGAGCACCCCGACGAGTACCGGGCCCACCGCGCCCGACGCCTCGTTGTGCCCAAGGAGCCTGCCGCAGCATGAGCACCAACCTCGCCGAGCGCGTCGCCAACAAGCGCGCCGGCCGTACCGCCGCCCCTGCCCACCGTGCCGCCCAGCAGCCCACCCTCGTGCAATTCGTACAGCGGATGCGTCCCGAGATCGAGCGCGCCCTGCCCGCCCACGTCGGGGGTGCCGACCGGATCGCCCGCATCGCGCTTACCGAGCTGCGGCGCGTCGAGCACCTCGCCGAGTGCACGCAAGAGTCGTTCGCCGGCGCACTGATGACCTGCTCGGCCCTCGGCCTCGAACCCGGCGGAGTGTCCGGCGAGGCGTACCTGCTGCCGTTCTGGAACAAGAAGATCCGGGCGTACGAGGTACAGCTCGTCATCGGCTATCAAGGCATGATCAAGCTCTTTTGGCAGCACCCGCTCGCCGCCGGCCTGGACACGCACACCGTGTGCGAGGGTGACGAGTTCGAGTACGAGTACGGCCTCGCCCCCGTGCTCAGGCACAAGCCAGCCCGCGGCAGTGCCAAGGGCGCGCCCACGCACTACTACGCCGTGGCCCGCCTCGCGAACAGCGGGAACACGTTCGTTGTGTTGGACGTCGACGACATCGAGGCGATCCGCAAGCGCAGCAAGGCCAAGGACTTCGGCCCATGGGCAACGGACTACGACGCCATGGCCCGCAAGACCTGCGTACGGCAGTTGTTCAAGCTGCTGCCGAAGTCCGCCGAGCTCGCCCGCGCCGTGGCGCACGACGAGACGGTGCGCCGTGACCCCTCGCCCGAGGGACTCGACACCCCCGGCGACTACATCGAGGGCGAAGTCGTCCGGCAGCCCGCCGAACAGGGCGACGAGCAGACCTCGGTCGAGGACGTACCGGCGGAATTCGCCGGCTGGCCCGAGGCCGCCGAGTCCGACACGGCCGACACCACGCAGTGAGCCACGGGCCCGCCGTCCCGACCCTGTGCGGGCATTGGAACGGCGCCGCCGCCCGCTACTGCCACGCCATTGACGGAGTCCGCCACTACCTCACCGGTCGCCGTTGTCCCCTGCACACCCCAGCCGCCCTTGCAGGCAGGCCCGAGGCCCCCGGATCGCCAACACCAATAAGGAGAAGGACCGTTGAGCCGCGCCGCGACGGATTGGGTGTGGGACCACGCCACCGCCCGAGGTACAGCTCGAACGGTGCTGCTCGCCATCGCTGACAAGGCGAATGCCGATGCTGTCGCCTACGCCGGTACGGCCATGCTCGTACAGCGCACCCGGGCGGCCCGTTCGACCGTGCGGGACGCCGTCGACGCCCTGCTCGCCTCGGGCGAGCTCGCCATCGTCGCGGGCGCCACGGGGCCGCGCGGAGAGACCGTGTACCGCCTTCCGCTCGTCATCGACCACGCCCATGCAGAGGGGGCCGGAACTCGGCCCGGGCCGGATTCCGGCCCCGATCGGGAATCGGCCCCCGGGGGGCCGGAATCCGGTACAGAGGGGGGCCGGAATCCGGCCCGAGGGGGAGCGGAAACCAGCCCCCAGAACAAGAAGAACGAGAGAGAACCAGAAGCACAGCAGCAGCCGCGCGCGAACACGCCCGACCGGTCGCCGCTGATTCCCGAACTGCGCCCGCTCGGCGACGCCCTCGCTGCCGCAGGCGTCCCCGTCCGTTGGATGCTCGGCCTCGGCGAGCAGCGCGACGTCTGGCGCCTCGTCGAGCAGCACGGAGTCGATGCCCTCGTCGAGCTGGCCGCCCGCCGCACCCCACCGGGCACCGAGCCGAAACCGGCCCGCTACTGGCTCAAGGTCTGGGGCGACCTCGATCGCGCACCGTCCGCCCGTCCCAAGGGCGTTCCGGCGCGCGCTCCGGGCCCCGCCGCCTACACCGACAACCTCGCCGCCGGCCTCGCCCTGCTGCACGCCCACAAGGAGGGCACCCCGTGATCGACAACCACATCGCCGCCCTGCTCGCCTACGCCGGCCGTCTCGACTCCCGCGTGCGTCGCTCTCTCGCCGACCCGCAGCAGTCGGCCCGCACCATTACCGATTGGACTGCCGCCCTCGCCGACGTCCCCGCCACCCTGCCGGACACCGGTTGGGACGCCTCGCAGGCCGTACGCCGGTACTACGAGCAGCGCGGCGCGGACCGCTCGGCGCAGTTCCGTCCGGTCGAGCCGCACGACGTGCTCGCCGCTTGGGCGCCGCACCGCGCCGAGCTCATGAACCGGCACACCGACCCGGTACCAGCCACCGACCCCGACGACCCGGCAGCGTGGCGTGAGGAACTGCTCGGCACCCGAGCCGCGGTCGCCACCGGCCACACTCCGCCCGCCCAGTACCGAGCCGAGATCAACCCCGCCGGGCAGAAACGACTCGCCGCCCTCGCCGCGGGAGTCGGTCACGGACCGCGCCGGTACATGCCGGCCGAGGTCGCCGCCCAGCTCGCCGAGTACCGGCCGACCCGCGCCGCCCGCGAGGCCGCCGTCGCCGCCGGGCATCCCGATGCCTACGCGCACAAGTGCAGTTGGTGCAACTCCGAGCCTGACCAGCCATGCCGGACCGGCTACCGCCGCCGCGGCAAGGGCCGCGGTACCCGCTCGACCCCGCACCCCTGCCGCATCGAGGCCGCCCTCGCCGCCGAGCAGGACGAGGACCAGCACGACCGCCTCGCCCGCCTCATGTCCACCCCACCCGCCCCGCGCGAGACCCGCGCCCGCCACACCGCCGGAGGAGTCCGCCCATGACCCCGAACGCCGCCCGAGCCGTGGTCGCCGCACACCTGACCGACGCCCTCGACGTGCCACCGCATCGCGCCACGCTCACCGCGTCAGAGCTGCTCGATCGCCTCGCCATCGAGGGATGGGAGATCACCACCACCCCAGCCGCGCGACCGGTCGCGCCTCGCGCGCGGGAGACCCAGCGCGCTCGGCGCCTCGTCGCTCGCCTGCTTTCCCGCCGCGCACGTCCGAACGGAGAGACCGCAAGATGAGCACCCGTACACGCACCGACTCCCGCCGAGGCCGCAGCCAGGCACGCGAGGCCGAGCGCGACGCCCGCCGCGACCGCTTCCGCCTCGTGCTCGCCCGCGCCGACCGGGGCGTGCTGCTGTCCGAGGACTGCGCGCAACTCCGCGCCGACGTTGAGGCCGAGGTCACCGAGAACGACACCCACCGGCGCAGCGCCGGCGGACAGCAGGCAGCAGCGCTCCGGCTGCACAAGCGAATCGAGGCCGCCGAGGCGTGCATCGCCGAGGCCGAGGCCGACCGCGACGCCCTCGCCGAGCGGCTCGCGACCGCGGCCAAGCTTGCCGGGGGCGACTTCCTGCCGGGCGACGGGTGGCACCTCGCCGACACGATCCGGCGCCTGTGCGAGGGCGAGATCACGCCCGAGCAGGCCCTCGACGACACCACCCGCTGAACACCCCGAGGGAGGCACCACCACAGATGACGTCCGCCGCCATTGCCCGCCGCGAGACCGTCGACGCACTGCGCACCGTTCGAGAGTTGTGGGGCGAGCTGCTGCTCGCCATCGAGACCCCGCCGGCCGACGTGTGGCCACCGAGGCAGCTCGCGCACACCCTGCGCGCCAGCGACGACGAGCCCCTCGTCGCCGAGGACCGCGCGCCCCTGGTGCTGCGTGAGCACCCCGCCCCGCTCAATCTCGGCGCCCTCGACACCGGCCTCGCCATCGAGCGCATGCTGTTCGACCTCGCCGACACGCTCGCTGCCGCCGTCCAGCACGCCGAGCAGGACGACCCCCGTCGTTGGGAGTTCCAGCACCCCGACGCGGCCGACGCCCAACGCGCGGCCGGCTCACGGTCACACGGTCTGCACTTCGCTTCCGTATGGATCGAGGGGCGCGTGCTCGACGAGGACACCGCGCCCGAGCAGCAGCTCGACGGCCCGCTCACCGTGCCGCCGTTCGAGTCCCTGCCCCCGCATCTGCTGCACGAGGCACGGCGTACGGCGCGCATCGCCGAGGGCCGGCTGCTGCGCACCCTCGGCCTCGACGCCCGCTGCACCCCGGTACCGGACCACGCGTGCCCGTGGTGCGCCGGCGACCTCGAACTGCACACCGGACCGGACACAGCACCGAGCGTGACGTGCTCGACCGGGCCAGAGTGCGCCGCGCCCGTGCCGCTCGACGAGCAGGAGCGGCGCGTATGGGGGTGGGTCGACCTCGTCGGCCTGGTCGCCGCACTCGCCGAGGGTGCCGAGCACATGCCCACCGCATAGACACCGCCCACGCTGCGCGCGGCCAGCGAGGTCAGTGCGCGATCCAGTAGACGACAGCCGTCACGAGGGCGCTGCCTGCTGCTGCGGCAGCGCCCCTGACGGCTGCGAAAGCGGCTGCCCGCATCAACTGGCGTGCGCTGCGTCGTCCGCTCTTTCCCATTGCTTCCCTCCGTGGCGTCGTCAAGGCCACCGCTGTTGGGCGGCCTCAACCACTGTCACCGGCACATGCGTTGGGTTGGACGTCGAGCGACAGAGGCCAATGTCGTCGAACGACTGCCGATGGGTTCAAACGGCTGCGATGATTCCTGGACGGTTTCAAACGGTTTCAAACGGTGGGGGCATTGGTGGGGCGAGCTGGTCGTCTTCGCAAGCCTGAGTTGCGCGGCAGTCACAAGGAGCTCAACAGGGCCTTGCACGAGTTGCACAAGGGGGCCGGGCTGCCGTCACTAGCGACGGTGGCCACGGAGCTGAAGGGCGCCGGGATTTCGCGCAGCACGATTTACGACGCGTTCGCCAGTAAGCGTCTTCCGAACTGGCACGTCGTTGACGCCCTGGTGGAAGTCCTCGCTACCCGACATCCCCGAACTACGCCCGAGCAAGAAACGGACGCCTTCCACGCCTTGTGGCTCCTGGCAGTTAGTGAGGAGGAAGACGGCGCGCCCCACGCCCCACACGACACCTCCGAAGGGCCGCGCAATGACGCCGGGGATCACCTGGCCATTCGGTTTACGGGGCACGACCCTAAGCTGACGGACGCGCAGCTCGCCGCCACACTCGCAAGCGAAGCCGCCAGCCCCGTTGTGGAAGCCATAGTGGCTGATGGGTGGAGGCACGCGCGCGAGCGCATCGGCACGCTCTTCAATCGTCGTTACGAGGGGCGGATCTGGCTACAGGTCCCGTTCGATCTCAAGGGCCGAGCGAAGGAGTTCGGTGCGCGCTGGGATGCCGACTACAGGCTCTGGTTCATCGAGGAGCCAGTGCCTGAGCTCATGCAGTACCAGGTGCGAGGCCCTCACCCGCCGCGGCTCGGGCTAGGGGACACCAACGAAGGGTGAGTTCCGAACCCACTTGCACCTTTCGTGATCTGATGTTGGCCGCACCTCCGGCGTGCCCGGAATCCCCCTACACTCGCGCGCCCCGCCACTCCCTCCGTGGCGGGGCGCACTTGCGTCAAATGCGCACCCGGACCGGACCACGAGCCAGCCAGTACGGCGCGAGCACCGTGTACCCCGCCACGAGCACAGAGAGCACACCCGGAGCCATCTGGGGGGCTGCGAGCGCAAGCACGATCACAATCACAAGGACCCCAAGCACAGGCCACCTCTTGCCCCATGCACGCACAGGCGGGGCAATACAACGACTTACAGACCTACCGTCAGACATAGCTGTACCCCATTCAGTACAAGCAGAACTTTTGGGCCGAACCCTGACATTGGGAGCCCTTCGATTGAAAGACATTCCAGCGACGTCACCGGCAAAACACAAACCCGCGACCAGCGAACAGACCCACCCCACCTGTGTCACGGCGCCGATTCGCCTTCGAAAGCAAGTCCGCAACCCGAGCCCGCAAAGTAGGGCCGCAGGGAACCGGCCGTAAATTCCATCGGAGTGAAACGGTCTCAATCTGATAACAAGACGATCTTGCGTGGAGCCGACCCCGGCGAGTCGCGGAGGTGAGCACATGGTCGAACCGATCAACGCCCGAGACCGCGAGGCCGTGCGCCGCCTGCGCCCCGAAGCCAAGAGCCGAAACGAGATCACCCGAACGGCGCCCTGTTCGACCTCGGCGGCGACGTCAAGCAAGGGGCGCTGTTCGAGTAGCCGCCCAACTCGATGAACTAAGTTCACGAGCCTCTTGTGAACCTAGTTCACCGTCGGTAGTGTGTACCTCATTCCGCCGGCCTCCACCCGGCGCCACTCACTACCAAGGGAGCAACCCCCATGGAGTTCATCACCTTCGCCGCCGGCCGCACCTCCACCCCTCACCTCGGCGGGCTCGTCAACGGCGCCCCGCGCACCATCTGCAACACCACCGCGCAGGGCCTCCACGTCGTCGCCGCGGCCGACGGGCGCCTGTGCCAGTCCTGCGAGCGGGGTGCGGCCGTTCTGCGCTCGCACGTGCTGCGCCCCGAGGTGCGGCTGCTGGCCACCGCGCGCAGCACGAAGGCTATGGGGCACTACCTGATTGAGGGCATGACGAGCGCGTACTGCGGCGTGACCGTCGGCGAGGGCACCCCCGCGGGCGACCGCGTGTGCAAGGTGTGCGAGGCACTGCGCGTGAAGGTGGCCGAGTTCGACCTCGCTTGGACGAGCAGCCTTTTCGGGTACGACGTCGAGGCCGACGCCCCGTACGACTGCGGCGCATGCGAGTGGGTCGGGCGGTACGCGCAGGGCACGGCGCCCGCGCGGCAGGAGTGGGCCGCGCACGAGGAGACGTGCCCGGCGCCCGCCGAGGACGTCGAGCAGCCGCTCGTCGTTGAGGATGTCGTCGCCACGTGGCGGGCGGAGTGGCTTACCGAGGGGCAGCAGAGCATCGAGGGACTGCTCGACGAGCAGGGCGCCTTGTTCGTCTGACACCATCGGTCCGCCCCGGTACCCCCGGGGCGGGCCCCGTCACACCGGAGACACAGACACGATGACCACCGACGAGCAGCAGATCACCTCCAACTCACCCCGGGGGCGTCTGCTGGCCGGCGTCGCCGCACTCGTTGACGCGTTCGAGGCCGAGACAGCAGACGAGCGCCAGCAGGAAGCCGCGGAACGCGCCGCCCTGCTGCACGACGTCGCCGCGCAGTACGAGCCGACGCGAACGGCCGCTGATCTCACGCTTGCCGAGGCCGGCCGCATCCGCCGCGCGTACAAGCTCGCCGAGGAAGCGACCCCGCGCCTGATCATCGAGGCCCACGAACGCGACGGCATGAGCGCGACGGAGATCGCGAGCATCCTCGACTGCTCGCCCTCGTACGCTTCGCGCATCCTGCGCGAGCACAAGGCCGCAGCCGAGGAGTGAGCAGACCCTCGCCGCTCCACACGACGAGGGTCCTAACCGCGGACGGGAGCAACCCCCACCCCGGCTGCGCCCACCTTAACGACTCTCGGCATCGTCCCCGTGCTGTGGTTGCTCGTCGCCCTTATCCCGCCCCCGCCATGCATCACGCAGCCGGCGGAGCGCGGCAATCGCCGTGACCGCCTTGTCGGAGATCGGGGGCACTTGATCAAGAACAAACTTGAGAAACCCACCGAGCGCGGCCACTGCTGCGGTGGCCCATCCAACCGTTTCCATCCGGACGGCTTGCCTTCCCTGTCGGGGCGGCCGACACGGAAGCGGGCAGCCTCGGGTCGACCACCAGAACACCGGTGATCAGTCCGAGAGCGCCGCCCGACACACGTTGAATCTCGATATGCCAATTTCGGGTGCGAGAGCGTCAGCTCACTTCGCCCCTCACGAACAGGGGTAGGCCCCCAGACGGGACGGTGTCGGCGTCACCGCATGAGTGCCTCTCCCGACAGAATGCAGCAACGCGGCACCCAGAAGGTTGCGCCGTTACCGTTCCGTGACCTAACGTTGGGGGCGCTTCCGGCGTGCCCGGACAACAGCCGATAGCGTCCCCTCAGAACGCCCCGCCACGTTCCCCCGTGTGGCGGGGCGTTCGCACGCCCGGTCGGAGGTGAGCACCGATGGCCGAGCCGATCACCAACCGTGACCGCGAGCAGGTCCGCCGACTGCACGCCGAGGGCAAGTCCCGAAACGCCATCGCCCGCGCGACCGGGCGCAGCGCGGCGACCGTTTCGAAGATTGCCCGCGAGGAGGGACTGACTTTCTCCGGGGGTGCCCGAGTCGCCGCGGCCACCGAGGCACGCCGAGCCGACGCCGCCGCGCGGCGCGAGTTGCTCGCCGACGAGGCACTCGACGGCGCCCTCGGCCAAGTCGCCCGCGCCGCTGGAGCCGAGACCGCGCGGGATGCGCGCGACCATGCCACCGCCGCCCGCGCGCTCACCGAAGTGCACGCCCGAGTCGCCGAGTTGTCGCGCGACAGCGGCCACAGCAGCACGGGCGGATCGATGCTCGACCGGCTCGCCGACGCCCTGCTCGGACCGGCCGGAGGTGACAGCGGGGAGGGCTGACCGTGTCCTCGCCCGCCCCGCTGTCGACGAAGCAACTCGACTCCATCCGGCAGGCAACCGCCCGCATCAACCTGTGGCACGGTTCCGTACGGTCCGGGAAGACCATTGCGAGCCTGCTCGCGTTCCTGCTCGCCATCCGACGCGCCCCGGCATCCGGTCTGATCCTGATTGCCGGGCGCAGCTTGCAGACGATCGAGCGGAACATCATCGAGCCGTTGCAAGACCCGACACTGTTCGGGACTGCGGCCGACGAGGTCCGACACACCCGCGGCGCCACGACCGCGAACATTCTCGGCCGGACCGTGCACCTGATCGGCGCGAGCGACGCACGGGCCGAGGGCCGGCTGCGCGGCCTCACTGCCTCACTGGCATACGTCGACGAGGTCACGCTGCTGCCCGAAGCGTTCTTCGTGCAGCTCCTCGCCCGGCTGTCCGTACCCGGTGCGCGACTGCTGGGCACCACGAACCCCGACTCGCCGCGGCACTGGCTCAAAGTCGGGTACCTCGACCGGCAGCACGAACTCAATCTCGCATCCTGGCACTTCAAGCTCGCCGACAACCCGAGTCTTTCACCTGCGTACGTCGCGTCACTCGCCGCCGAGTACGTCGGGCTGTGGCGCCGTCGGATGATCGATGGGGCATGGGTCATCGCCGAAGGCGCCGTCTATGACGTCTGGGACGAGCAGCGGCACGTCGTCGCCAGCCTGCCCCCGATGCGCCGGTACTGGGCCGCCGCAGACTACGGCACGACGAACCCATTCGCCGCCCTGGTGCTTGGTCTCGGCGACGACGACCGGCTGTACGTCGTCTCGGAATGGCGCCACGACAGCAAGACCGCGCACCGGCAGATGACCGACGCGCAGTACAGCGAGGCCGTCCGTGCGTGGCTCGCACGGCAGCAGGTAGAGCCCGAGTGGACGTTCATCGATCCGTCAGCCGCGTCGTTCATCACTCAGCTATGGGCCGACGGGCACCCGGGCGTCACCCGGGCCGACAACGACGTGCGAGCCGGCATCCGCAGCGTGTCGTCGGCCCTCGCCGCCGGCCTGTTGTACGTGCACGAGTCGTGCGCCGACCTGCTCGACGAAATCCCCGGTTACTCCTGGGACCCGGCCGCCACCGCCAAGGGCGAAGACCGGCCCATCAAGACCGCCGACCACTCCGTCGACGCGCTGCGCTACGTCGTGCACTCCACCGCGCATGAGTGGCGCCACCTGCTCACCGGAATGGTCAGCTTGGAGGTTCCACCATGACTCGCCGGGCCTTATCGATGAATTCCCCTTGCGCAGCCATGAAAGATTCGAACGCCCGGTCAATCGCGTCCTGGTCTTGAGAGCTGTTTAGAAAGAGCCTGATCATATCCCCCGCCGAGCTCAATAGGCTCCCTGCCGAGTCAGCGATCTCCTTGGGGCCACAGAGCTGGATGCGAGCCAGCAGGGACTCACCACGCGGTGGTATCAGCTCTACCTGAGCCGCCAGGGCCGCGTACTCGCTTGATAATGAAACTGGTTCAGATGGCAAACGGTCTACCGGTTCAAGCAACTCCATGAACGCGAGGTACACCTCTCGTCTTTCGATTCTGAGTTGGCGTGCATGCTCAATTCGCCCCTGTTCAGGAACTTGACGACGAGTCCCTATGTACGTCAGCACGGATGCTCCCACAGTGCCGACGACGCCAATGCCCGCACCGCACAGAGCTGCGACTGCTTGATCCATGCCACCAATTTTGTACCGTCGAGGGGGTGACGCGCCGTGTCCCTGCCCGAAAACGGCGTCATCTGGCCGCCCCGGAGCATTTCCCCGCTGTACGCCGACATCAAGGTCGACGACGCGTGGTACAGCGGCGACCCCAAGAAGCTCGCCGACGTCTACCGGCACGCCCCGCAACACCGTCACGACGGCCGCCGACGACTGTGGGGTCGGCACCGGACGCCGCACAAGCGCGAGCAACGGCTGCACATCCCGCTCGCCGGCGAGATTGCGCAGACGTCCGCCGACCTGTTGTTCGCCGACACACCCGTCGTCACGGTGGCGGACACCGCGACGCAGGACCGCCTCGACGAGCTGCTCGACGCCGGCGGCGTGCCCGAGTTGCTGCTCACCGCGGCCGAGACCGCCGCCGCTCTGTCGGGGGTTTTCCTGCGCGTCACGTGGGACAAGGCCGCCGCCCCCGACCGGCCCCTGCTCACCGCCGTACACCCCGACCAGGCCGTACCCGAGTGGTCGTTCGGCATCATGCAGGCCGTGACGTTCTGGCGGGCCCTGCCCTCGACATCGTCGACGGTATGGCGCCACCTCGAACGGCACGAGCGAGGCCGCATCCTGCACGGCCTGTACGAGGGCACCGACGACCAGCTCGGCCGCCGCGTTCCGCTCACCGAACACCCGGATACAGCCGGCCTCGCCGACTCCCTCAGCGAGCAGGGCGACGCCATCGAAACCGGCGTCGACATGCTCACGGCCGTCTACGTCCCCAACATCGCCCCCAACCGCCGCCACCGCGGCGCCCCGTGGGGCCGCAGTGACCTACAGGGCGTGCACGACCTGTTCGACGCCCTCGACGAAACATGGTCGTCGTGGCTGCGCGACATACGCCTCGCCCGGGCCCGGCTGATCGTGCCCGACGGGTACCTGCGCAGCAACGGCCCCGGCCGGGGCGCCACGTTCGACGACGACCGGGAGGTATGGCAGACGCTCGCCATCCCTCCGACCGAACAGGGCAACGGCATCACGTTGTCGCAGTTCGCCATCCGTGTCGAAGAGCACCGCACGACCGCCGAGGCGATCGTGCGGCAGGCCACGACAGCGGCCGGCTACTCCCCCGCGTCCGTCGGATTGGACGGAGACGGGGCAGCAGTCACCGCAACAGAGATTGCCGCGCGTGACCATCGGTCGATGGTGACCCGAGGCAAGAAGGGTCGGTATTGGCGCCGCGGCGTCGCCGACATCCTGCACGTCCTGCTCGCCGTCGACCGCGTCCAGTTCGGCAGCAGGATCACGCCCGAGCGGCCGACGGTCGACATTGGCGACGGAGTCGCCGAGGACCCCACGAGCACCGCGCAAACGCTCGCCCTGCTCACGCAGGCGCAAGCCGTCAGCACCGATACCAAGGTGCGCGCGTTGCATCCGGACTGGGACGACGCCGCGGTCGCCGAGGAAGTCGAGCGCATCCTCACCGAGACCGGGCAGGCCGCGCCCGACCCCGTCGGAACCTTCCCGCTCGCCGCCTGATCGGGGGTGCACGTTGCCCGTGTCCCCCGATCAGGTCGAGTACCTCGCCGCCACGACGGCCGACCTGTACGCCGAAGTCGAACAGCGCCTGCTCGCCCTGGTCGCGCGGCAGCTCGCCGCCGGCATGGAGGCGCCCGGGTGGGCCGTCGCCAAGCTTGCCGCTATCGCACCGCTCCGCCGCGCCGCCGATGCCCTGCTCGACGTCCTCGCCGGACAGGTCGACGCCGAGGTACGGCACGTCGTCGCCGAGGCGTACGAGTCCGGCCGGCACTCCGCCCTCGCCGAGCTGGGCGTGCTGGCAGACGAGAACCGGCGCACCGTCGCCGAGCACACCCCGCAGGCGCAGGCCGTCGACCGCCTCACCGCCGAGACCATCGAGACCGTCACCGCCACGCACCGCGGCATTCTGCGGGCCGTCGAGGACGGGTACCGGCAAGTCGTCGCCGAGGCCACCGCGGCGCCCCTGCTCGGTACGGAGACGCGCAGACAGGCCACGCAGCAGGCCATGACCCGGTTTGCCGACCGGGGCGTGTCGTCGTTCCGGGACCGTTCCGGCCGTCGTTGGGCCCTGACGTCGTATGCCGAGATGGCCGTGCGCACCAGCGTTGCCCGGGCGGCGACCGAGGCGCACATGACCACGCTCGCCGCCGCCGGCGTCGACCTGGTCGTCGTCTCCAACTCACCGCGCGAGTGTCCGCTGTGCCGACCGTGGGAGCGTGCCGTACTGTCCATCGGCGGCCCGGACGGGCCCCGCACGGTCGACGTCGAGCACGCCGTCGAGGATGGCCGCACGGTCCGGGTGAGCGTCGCCGGATCACTCGACGAAGCGCGCCGCGCAGGGTTGCAGCACCCCAACTGCCGGCACAGCGTGTCGGCGTACGCCCCCGGCATCACCCGCACCGAGGACGCGACACCCGACCCGACCGGCTACGAAGCAGGCCAACGGCAACGCGCCATTGAGCGGAAGATCCGGCGGTACAAGAACCGCGCCGCCGTGGCCACCACCCCGGAGGGCAAGCGCGCGGCCGAGGCCAAGGTGCGCCAGTGGCAAGGCGCCATGCGCGACCACCTCGCCGCACATCCGGACCTGCGCCGCCTACGGGCGCGCGAGCAGCGCGGGGCGTCCAACCTGCCTACCCCGACCACCACCCCGCCAGCCGACGTCATGCAGGCCGCCCGCGTCCGCGCCGGCGACGACGCCACGTTGCGCGAGATGACCGACGAGCAGCTCGGCGCCGCGATCCGTCCCGGGGTACTCGATCGACGCGACCTCGACCGCATCCGCACCGAGACCGAGCGGCGCGACGAGACTGATCTGCTCGCCCGACTGCGCCCCGACGGCCAGCTCGCCGAGCCACTCACGCAGTTCAGCGACGACGAGCTCGCCGCCGCGTTCCCGCACTTGCGCGACGACGAGCTGCTGCGCGTCATGGCCGAACTCGACCGGCGCGACGTCGACGCCGCACTGCCGGCCGCTCGCCGCGACCTGATCGGCCTCTCCGACCGTGACCTCGCCGAACGGGCGCGGCACGTCGACGACGCCGAGCGCGCCGAGATCGCCGCCGAGGCCAACCGGCGCCGACTACTCGCCGAGGTATTCCCCGACGGCCGGCTCGCCGACGACCTCTCGGGCATCGGCGACGACGTCCTCGGGTGGGCAATCCGGTACGCGCGCGCCGAGGACGCCGAGCGGATCGCCGACGAGCTCGACCGCCGATACCCGCCGCCGCCCCTGCCCGAGGCCGCCGGCGCACACACCATCGAGGGGCAGCTCGCCGACCGCGCAGCGATCGACCAGGCCCTCGCACCGGCCGAGGCCCCCGACGAGTGGGGGTCGCTCGCGCTCGACGACGGCCCGTACGCCGGCATGACCGCGACCGAGCGATGGATCGCCGAACGGGAGTACGCGGCCGAGCAGCAGCGCACCGCGTACACCCGCGAGGAGATTCGCGAGATGTACCGAGAACACGTCTACGCGCAGTTGCTCGCCGCGGAGGAAGCCACGAACGGCTATCTCCTCAGTGCCAAGGCACGCGCCGACGGCGTCGACCCGATCACCCTGTTTTCCGGACCGGCACACGTGGCCTACGCGCGCGCGTCGGAGGAGCTGAAACGGTGGTGGCAGGATCACCCGCGCCTTACCCTTGCCGAGTACACAGAGCAGATCACGGGCGTGCAGAACACCGCCGCTGACACCGCGCGCAAGTCCCGGGGTGATCAGCAGAACCGACTCTGAATCAGGTGGTAGCAGTGGCCAGTCGGGGCGACCTCGTCCGCGCCATCAACGCCGGCGCCGAGGCCGGCCGGAATGGCGATCCTGTCACCTCGTGCCCGTTCCCCGCCGGCGACCTACGCCGCTCGGCATGGGTGCGCGGATACGCCAAAGCCCGGCCGCTTCCCGGCGCGGACGACGAGTAACCCTCCCGGCTCGTGCCCTGCGCACAGCACGGGCCGCGATCTGTAGCCGCTTCACGGCGTACCTGGGCACGCCCCATGCATGGACGGCCAACGCCAGCCTGGAGGGTCCGTTGGCGCATAGAATCCGGGGATGTTCGGATTCGCGGCAATCGGCAGGGCCTTGGACGCCGTGGCCAAACGATGGCTCCAGCGCGGCAAAGAGACCGACCGTCAGCGCCGCCTGTCGTATGACAGGCGACACCAAGCCAAGACTGAGAAATACGAGGCACAGAAGGAGCGGGAACGCGAAGAGACGGAACGCGCCAAGCAGATACGGGAGCTGTGCGATACGGCGGTACGCGCGATCTACGCCGCACTACCCGCAGAGAAGGAGTTGAGCGACCGGCTCATACACGAAGGTGCGAAGCTCCACCTGGAGCTGAAGAAACACGGCGAAGAAGTCAACAGCAGGGACATAACGCTGTGGGTGCTGGGAGAGCGGGAAAAGGCGGACAGCCCTGAGTACGACGAGGCCCTGGTGCCCGTACGCGAGGCCCTGTTGACACTGTCGCCGTACCTCTTGATCCAGTGGGGGCGCGAGAAGTACCCGATGGAATCGGACCTGTTGGGCT
Source organism: Streptomyces malaysiensis subsp. samsunensis (assembly GCF_024519315.1). GTDB lineage: Bacteria > Actinomycetota > Actinomycetes > Streptomycetales > Streptomycetaceae > Streptomyces > Streptomyces malaysiensis. The sequence goes on from NZ_JANIIC010000011.1 coordinate 121,177, forward strand.
GGATACAGCGGATCAAGCTGTTCCGTGAGTCCATTCCGGTCCTGGGTGTTGGCAGTTCGCTCCTGGACCAGGGATAGAGGCGTCGAATACGTCGAGGCCCTCGCCCGCGACTGCTGACCACACAGTAACCACCCCCTAGGGCCCGCTATGCGGGCCCTTCTTCATACCTACATAACGCCCGGAGGACCGAGCACTCATGACCGAACCCACCCTGCTCTCTGCCCCGACTACCGGCACCGATCCGGGCACCAGCGCACCGCCAGCCGCAAGCACCACCCCACCGGCGGCGCCCCCGGCATCGGCCGCCCTCGATCCGGTCGTCGAGAAGCAGCGCGCCACCGCCGCGGAGCAGGCCGCGGAGCAGGCCAAGACTGAGCGCGACGAGCTGCTCGCCGGCCTGCGCCGTGTCCTCGACCCGAACGGCGCCGCGGCCGAGCAGGACCCGGCTGCCCTCGCCGCGCAGGCCACCACCGAGCGCGACCAGGCGCAGGCCGAGGTGCTCCGCCTGCGCGTCGAGCTGGCCGCGCACCAGGCCGCGCACGGCGCCGGCGCCGACCCGGCCCGCCTGCTGGACTCCCGCGCCGTCGAGAAGCAGCTCGCCGACCTCGACCCGGACGACGCCAAGTTCGGCGACAAGCTCGCCGCCGTCATCACGGCCGCCGTCGATGCCAGTCCCCACCTGCGTGCCGAGGGCACCCCGGCCGGTCCACCCAAGGGCGGCGCCGACTTCACCCCCGGCAGCACCCCGGCGCCGACGGCCGAGCAGTTCGCGCGCATGAGCTACGGCGAGCGCGTCGAGCTGCACCAGTCCGACCCCGACCTGTACGCGCGGCTGTCCGCCGCATCCGAGTAAGGAGGGCATCACTCCATGCCCGCAGGAAAGACCACCGCGGCACAGATGATCGTGCCCGACGTCTGGGCCGACATGGTGCAGGCGAAGTTCAAGGGGGCGTTGATCCTGGGCACGCTCGCCCTCGACGACAACACCCTCGAAGGCAAGCCCGGCGATACGGTCAACTTCCCCAAGTGGACCGCTCTGGGCGAGGCCGAAGACCTCACCGAGGGCACGCCGATGACCCCCGAGCAGCTCGGCACCGACCCGGGCAACTCGGCCACCATCAAGGAAGCCGGCAAGGCCGTCGAGCTGACGGACAAGAGCCGGCTTGTGGCGTTCGGTGACCCGTACGCGGAGACGCAGCGACAGCTCGGCGTACTGATCGCCCGGAAGATCGACAAGGACCTGACCGCCGCGGCCGAAGCCCCCGGCGTGATCACCGTGGACGCCTCGACCGCCGCCCTGTCCTGGAACGTCATGGTCTCCGGCATCGAGAAGTTCGGGGACGAGTGGGACCCCGACAACATGGCCGGCCTGGTCATCCACAGCGTGCAGCGCGCCGCCCTGCTGCGAGACCCGAACTTCATCTCGGCCGACAAGCTCGGCGCCGGCGCCGTCATCCCGCGCGGCGTGATCGGCCAGGTAGGCGGCGTGAACATCTACGTTTCCGACCGCGTCACCAAGACCGGCACCGGAGCCGACACCACGTACAACGCGCTGCTGCTCCGGCGCGGCGCCCTCGGCCTGCTCTACAAGCGCCGGCCCATCGTCGAGACCGACCGCGACATCCTCGCGCGCACCACAGTCGTCACCACGAACGTGCACTACGCCACGCACCGCCTCGACGACGAGGGCGTCGTCGTACTGAAGACCAAGGGGGCCGCCGCGTGATGCTGCGCCGGTACCACCGGCCGCCGCCGGACGCCGAGCCGTCCGGCCAGGCTGCCGCCGAGCAGCCCGCCAACGCCCCGCAGGCACAGCAGCCCGCGGGGCGTTCTGCTGCCCGCAGCAAGACCGGCAAGACCGAGGGGAGGTGAGCAGTGGGCAGCGTCTACGCCACCCCCGAGCAACTCGCCACATACACCGGCGCCCCGGCCCCCGAGGGCGCCGAGCGGCTACTCGCCCGCGCGTCCGAGGACATCGACGCTGCCCTGCTCACCGCCTACTACGCCACCGACGCCGATGGAGACCCCACCGAGCAGCACGTCGTCGACGCGTTGCGGGATGCCACCTGCGCACAGGTCGAGTACCAGCTCGCCACGGGAGACGACGGCACCGGAGCGGCCGGCGTCTGGGACGCCGTCAGCATCGGCCCCGTATCCCTGTCCGGCCGCAAGGCAGGCCCGCCCGCGGCATCCGGCGTCGACCTCGCCCCCCGAGCCCACCGCGCCCTACTGCGGGCCGGCCTGCTCCCGGGGGTGATCTGGTGAGAGTCCCCGACGCCCTGCTGCGCCACCGCGTGACCGTCGAGCCCTACCTCGGCGACACCGCGTACGGCCCGACCTACGGGCCACCCGTGCCGAACGTGCGCGCCCTGGTCGCCGCCACCGTGCGGCAGGTGCGGCGCGCGAGCGACGGCCGCGAAGTCGTCAGTACCGCTCAGGTGATCACCGCGCCCGGCCTTACCTGTCCGCCCGGCAGTCGCGTGACCCTGCCCGACGGACGGGTGACCACCGCCATTGCCACCGCCGAGCACACCGCGCCCGGCCTGCCCGTCCCGGCCTGTACGGAGGTGAGTTGCGAATGACGCAGCGTGCCCGCCTCACATGGAACGGGGCCGCCGCACTGCGCGGCGCCCGGGCCGGCGCCGCCCGCGGCCTGCGACTGGCCGCCGAGCACGTCCTCGAACGCTCCCGCGCCCGCGTCCCGATCGAAGAGGGCATCCTCGAACGCTCCGGCGTCGCATCGGTCGACGAGCAGTCCCTCACCGGGGCAGTCAGCTTTGACCAGCCGTACGCCGTTCGGCAGCACGAGGACATGACGCTTCGGCACGATGCCGGCCGCACCACGAAGTACCTCGAAGGCCCGCTGAACGAGGAAGCCGGGACCGTCCTCGACATCATCGCCGCGCAGGTGCGCCGCACGCTACGCAATAACTAATTATCCAGGGACTTTGCCTGCACATATCGCTTAACGAAGTCCCGCCCACCCCGCGTTATCGCCAGATAGTAGGCTTTTTCGTTTCGAGCAACCTCAATGCTGAACTCATCCCGCCCCGGACTTATCTCAAATAGGCCATCCCGTAATAGATTCCTGACCGCCCAAGCCATGAAACGAGGGATCATAACGGCACGGTTAATAGGCTTCGCGAATTCCTCTAATACTTGCCGCTCAAGATCGGTGTATCTACTATTCACCACCGTTAGGTTGGCCTTGTATTGCAGCATCGACAGGCGGTCTATTGCACCGTCGTCATACCGGGTGTGACAGGTAGGGCAAAGGGCTATGAGGTTGTCGAACGAATGCTCTCTCACCTTCGCCCAAGGAGTGATGTGCGCCAGTTCAACCGGTACTTGCCGACACGTCGGTATCGCACATCGGTGGCCAGCTTCCACAAGTACGGCTCGTTTCATGGCTGCTGGGATGTCTGGTCGGTCCTGAGGCATGTCCAGTACTAAAGCAGAAAGTTGCCAACCGCTGTGAGCCCTGACCTGCTCGACGGCCTCGCCCGCTACCTCGACGGCCTCGGCCTGCTGGACTACGACCCGACCGGCACCAGCGGCGACACGTTCATCGAGACCATGCCGTCGGCCCCCGACAAAGCTGTGTCCCTCGCCCTGTACGACGGGGCGCCGCCCGAGGCCCGCGACGATGCCGACACCCCCCGCCTGCAAGTCCGCGTCCGCGGCACCGCCGACCCCCGCGTCTCCCGCACCCGCTGTACGGCCCTGTACCGCGCGTTGCACGGCCTCGCCGGCGTCGAGCTGGCCGACGGTACGTGGCTCACCCTCGCCGCCGCCCGCGGCACCCCCGCCCCCTTGGGGCCCGATTCAACCGGCCGGCACGAGCACGTCGTGAATTTCAACCTTGACGTGTCCGGCCCCACCGAACCGTAAGGAGGTACCCCGATGGCAGGCGGAAGGCCGATTGACGCCCGCGGGTGGATTTTCGAAGTGGAGGACGCCGACGCCGGCGCCGAGACGTGGCTGCCGATCTCCGGTATCACCACCTTCACGCACAACCCGGGAGAGAACGAGGAAACCGTCGACACAACGGCGTTTGACTCCGACGGCCTGTACGAGCAGGACGTGATGCAGCGGGGCGCGACGCTGGAAGTCGAGGGGCAGTACCGCATCGACAAGACCACCAAGGCGCAGGACCCCGGGCAGGCGTACATCGACCACGAGTGGGCGCAGCGTCTCGGCATCGACTCCCGAAACCGCGTGCGGTGGCGCCACAACACGCAAACGCAGTGGGTCATCTGGGATGCGACCGTGACCCCTGGTGAGCAGGGCGGAGGCAACAACGACAAGACGTCATGGAGCTGCACCATCACCCGGTGCGGCGCCCCGACGTCCGCGGCGGTGGCCCCGTGACCGACCTCGACCGCGCCGACGTCGACCAGGGCGACGAGCAGCAGCTCGCCGCCGGCGGGCCGGCCGACTTCGACGCGTTTTTCGCCGAGGAGTCCGCCACCCGGCCGCGCGAGCAGCTCACGCTCTACGGCACCACGTACACCCTGCCCGAGTCCCTGCCGCTGATGTTCACGTTGCAGATGGAGCGCGTACAGAACTCCAGCGACCCGGCCGACGTCCGCAAGATGCTTGCCACGCTGTACGGGGCCGACGTCCTCGATACGTGGGCCGAACACGGGATGACCGACCGGCAGCTCGGCGTCGTGCTGATCTACTCCGCCGGCAACATCCGCCGCCCGGGCAGCGTCACCATGCAGCGCGCGGCCGAGCTGTACGCCGAGCAGGAAGCGGGAAAAGCCCCGGCGCCGAACAGGGCGGCACGGCGCGCGACGACGAAGAAGGGGAAGAAGGCGCCGAGTTCTGGCGCGCGATCCTGACGCACTGGGCCGCCATCGAGGGCGACCTCGCCCGCGAGTACGGCACCACCGCGCCGGACCTCGCCCGCATGAGTACGCGCCGCTTCCTGGTCCTGGTCTCCGGCCTCCCGAGCGAGTCCCGTTTCGCCCGCGCATGGGCGCGCACGCCCCGGACCGTCACCGATCCCGCAGAAATCGCAGCGATCACCGGCCTGCCCGCCGCGTGACCCGACCGCCGGGGGGTGAGTGCCTGTGTCCACGCCGCTCACCGTCGGCGAGCTGCTCGCCACCATCACCGTTGACGACGCCCCGGCCGAGGGCGGCATGCAGCGCGCTGAGGCCCGCATGCGCGCCACCGGCGACACCATGGTCGCCGACGCCGACCGGGCCGGACAGCAGGCCGGCGCCGCCCTCGGCGACGGCATGGCCGACGGGAGCGACGACGCGGCACGCGCCGGCGCCGACGGGCTGAAGGCATTCGGATGGGCCGCCCTCGGCGCAGGCATCGGGGCCGCCATGATGACCGGCGTCGGCGAGGCCCTCGAACAGGCCAAGGTGCCCGGCCAGTTGCAGGCGCAGCTCGGCACCACCGGCCCCGTAGCGGCGAAGTACGGCAAGGTCGCCGGCGACCTGTACGCCGGCGCGATCGTCGATTCGGTCGAAGATGGCGCCGAAGTCATCAAGGGCATTGCACAAAACGGCCTGCTGCCACCCGAAGCCACACAGGCGCAGATCCAGACCATGAGTAAGCGCGTCGCGGACACCGCGGCCGTCATGGGCGAGGACGTCGGGGCCGTGAGCCGCGCCGTTGGCGTCATGCTGAAAACGGGCGTCGCCAAGTCCGCGGATGAGGCTATGGACGTTCTCGTACGTGGAACCCAGAAGGGCGCGAATTCCGCCGAGGATCTGCTCGATACGTTTACCGAGTACCCAACGCAGTTCCGCGACTTGGGGCTCGACGCGCAGACCGCAATGGGGCTGATGCAGCAGGGTCTACAGGGTGGCGCGAGGGATGCCGATACGGTCGCGGACGCGTTGAAGGAATTCGCGATCCGCAGTAAGGATATGTCCGCGACCAGCGTGCAGGCGTTCAAGGACATTGGCCTTAATGCCGACACGATGGCGGCGACGTTCACCAAGGGCGGACCGGAGGCCAGTAAGGCACTCGGCGACGTCCTGCAACGTATCAAGGCCATTGAGGACCCGGCCAAGCGGAACGCAACCGCCGTCGCGCTTTTCGGCACCAAGGCCGAGGACCTACAAGGTGCGCTGTTCAAACTCGACCCGTCGACCGCCGTAAAGGCACTCGGCGACGTCAAGGGCGCCACCGACAAGGCCGGCGACGCGATGCGCGACAACGCGGCAACCAAGTTCGAGCAGTTCAAACGCGGACTGACGCAGAAAGTCGTCAGCGTCATCGGCGACTACGTCATCCCCATTCTGACCAAAGGCGCCGACTATGCGGTGAAGTTCGGGCAGGGCATCGCCACCGCCGCCGGTTTCGTCTCCGACCACTCGACCGCCTTTACCGTGGCCGCCGGACTGATCACGGCCTTTTTCCTGCCCGCCCTGGTTGCCCTCGCCACGCAGGCATGGACAACGACAACCGCCGTCGTCACCGGCTGGATCACACAAGGCACCGCGCAGGCCGGCGCACTGGCATCGTTCCTCACCACCAACGCGACGATTCTTGCCGGCTGGATAGCCCAAGGCGCCGGCGCAGCAGCCGCCGCGGTACGCGTGGTTGCCGCGTGGGTCCTGATGGGCGCACAGAGCCTCATACAGGCCGCGCGCATGGCCACAGCGTGGGTGATCGCCATGGGCCCCGTTGCGGCCGTCATTGCCGCTGTTGTCGGTCTGGTTGCGCTGATCGTGGCCAACTGGGACACCATCGTCAACGAGACGAAACACGCGTGGGAATGGGTCTGGAACAAGATCAAGGGCATTGGTCAGTTACTGCTCAATCTGTTCCTGAACTTCACTCTTGTCGGGATCATCATCGCTCATTGGAACTCGATCAAGTCGGGCACCTCACGCGTATGGAATGGCATCGTTTCTTACGTCGGTGCGCTGCCACAGAAGCTCATCAGCCTCTTTACCGGCTGGTCCCTGTCGAGCATGATTACCCGGCATTGGCAGAACGCCAAGGACGGATCAGTACGCAAGGCAACCGATCTCGTCAATTGGGTACGAGGCTTGCCCAACAAGATCACATCGACTCTTGGGAGTCTCGGCGGCCTGCTGTACGACAAGGGGGCCGACCTTGTCCGGGGCCTACTCCGTGGCGTTAGGTCAATGGGCGGTTGGCTGAAATCTCAGCTCGTCTCTTTCGCGAAAAACATGATCCCGGGACCGATCGCTAAGGCGCTCGGAATCCATTCACCGTCAACGGTCATGGCCCGCGAGGTCGGCCGCTGGATTCCCGCCGGCGTCGTCGCCGGTATCCGCTCCGGGCAGGGCGCCCTCGAACGGACCATGTCGCAGCTCGTGACGCCCCCGACCGTTCCCGCCTTCGCCGGCGCCGCCGCCGGTACCGCACCGGCCGGCGCCTTCGGCTACGCCCCGGGCGGCGCGTCCGTGCACATCGAGCATTGGTACGGCGGCGAGCAGACCCCGGAGGAGAACGCTGCGGCCCTCGAATGGCGCATGAAAGCGAGGGGGTGAACCGTGGCAATCGGCGACCAGGTCACCGCGACCGGGCACGTGCAGCTCGGCGAGCTGCTGCTCGGCCGCGGCACTCCCTACCGGTGGCGCTCCCTCACCGGGTGGGAGGACCTCCCCGCGCTCGACAGCGGCAGCACCCCGCGGCCGGCCGCGCATGGCGACATCCTCGGCCGACTGCTGGCGCAGTCCCGCGTCGTCACCCTCGACGACATCGTGATACGCGCCCGGCCGGCCGAACTGGGCGCCGTCATGCAGCAGCTCGGCGACGCAACGGCCGTCCGGGACCACGAGATTCCCCTCGTGGTGCAGCTCGACGACCGCGGCCCGCTGCTGGCGTGGGTCCGGGTAACGGCCCGGTCCGTACCCGTCGGCCGCGGGTACACCGTCGGCACCATCACCGGCGCCGCGGTGCAGTTCACCGCGTCCGACCCGCGCCGGTACGAACTGCTCGAACACACCGCGCGGGCCGGCCTCCCGGCCGACGAGCCCGGACTCGACTGGAACACCGGCGAGGACCTGCTCGACGCCGGCCTCGACTGGGCCACCGCCGCCAACGTCGACGGTGGCCTCGCATTCGGCGTTCCGGGCAGCACGGGCACCCTGACCGCCCGGAACGCCGGCAACGCGCCGGCGCACCCCATCGTCGAGTTCCGCGGCCCCGTGTCTATGCCGAGCCTCACGAACTTAGGGACCGGCGACACCCTCGAATACGACCTCGACCTCGCCGTCGGCGATGTCCTTGTCGTCGACACCGGCGAGGGAACCGCGACGCTCAACAGCACCGCGTCACGGCTCTACACGGCGAGCGTCCGCAGCGTGCCCGAGACCACGTTCACGCTCGTCCCCGGCACGGCTGACATGGCATTCCGGGCCGCCCCTGGATCATCCGACCCCGCCGCATCCGTCGCCGTCCGGTGGCGCTCGGCCTATTGGTAAGGAGGTGGCGCCGCCGTGACCGTGCGCGCCGCATGGCTGCTCACCGGCCCGCCGGCCGGGCAGACCCGCACCGACACCCGACTCGCCCCGCTCGGCACGATGGCGCCTGAGGGCGAGCTGACCACCCGCGACGGAGTGATAGCCGGCGGCGCCCCTCTCATGGCGACCAGCGCCGGCCCCATGCAGGTGCAGCTCGGCATCGGCCGCGCCCTGGTGCAGGGCACCACTGCACAGGGCGCGTACCCCGTCGCCGTGACCGCCCCGGAGACGCTCACCGTCACCGACGGAGACGCTCAAAATCCCCGCGTCGACTCGCTCGTGCTGCGGGTGTACGACGGCCTGTTCGACTCCGAGGGACAGACGGCCGTGACCGCCGAGCTACTCGTCGGCGAACCGGACCCGTCCCCCGTCGAACCGGCCCTGCCCCCGGCGTGCCTGCGTCTGTGGTCCATCTCCGTTCCGGCCGGCGCGTCCGCCGGCACCGGGGGTATCAACTGGGCAACGGCCCTCGCCGACCGGCGCCGCTACACCAGCGCGTACGGCGGCATCGTGCCGCGCGGCTGGGGGTCGAACTGGGCAGGCGCCTACGACGGCCAGTACCGCGACAACGCCGGCATTCTCGAACGCTGGAACGCCACCGCGGCGATGTGGGAGACCTACCGGCCGCCCCTCGCGGTGGAGGCCGTGACCACAGGGTTCAGCATCGCCAGTGGCTACACGCTCAACAGCTACAGCGCGCGCCGCTCGAACGGCCTCGCAACGATCGTCCTCGAAGTCGTCCGCAAGGACGCGCAGCTCGACGTCGGGGCCGCGGGCAACATCAACGACGAGGTAGTCGGCACCGTGCCCTCGGGATGGCGCCCGCCCGCCGACTTCGAGCTGTCCGCCTCGGATGGCTTCGGCGAGGGCACCATGCGCCTGACCACAGCCGGCGCTCTGTCGCTGCGCACGTGGTCGGGCGAGGGAGCCCTGCGCAATGACCGGAACATCCGGACGTCGGCGACGTACCACCATGTCTGACGGGGGGGTGCGCGTGATCTCCCCGGCGTACCGGCTGCTGCTGTGCGACCTACGTACTGATCAGGTCATCGACTCGCTTCCCGTGCAGCAGCTCGCCCTCGACGACTACATAGGCAAGGCCGGCGCCATGTCCGGCACGATCCCGATTCCGAATGCCGCGGTCGCCGCGCGGGCCCGGGCCGCCATCCAGCCCGGCCGCACGGCCGTATGGGTCGAGCGGGGGCACGATCTGTGGTGGGGCGGAATCCTGTGGACCGCGAGCGTTGCCACGTCCGGCCGCGGATTCCTCGGCGTCCAGATACAGGCCGGCACATGGGACACCTACCTCTCGCACCGGCTGCTGTACGACACCCTCGCCACCACCGCGCCAACCGATCAGTACGACATCGTCCGCGGCCTGCTCGACTACGTGCAGAACACTCCCGGCGGCGACCTCGGTATCGAGTACCCGACTGACGTGTCGGGCACCCTGCGCGAGCGACAGTACAGCCGGTACGACCTGCCCGTCGTCCGGGACCTGCTCGACCAGCTCGGCGCCGTCGAGGACGGTTTCGAGTGGCGCATCGCCTCGTACCGGGACGCCGACGGCCGCCGCGTGAAGCAGTTGCAGCTCGGCACGCCCACGATCCGCACCGGGCACGCCGACGTCGTCCTCGACTACCCGGGCCCGATCACTTCGTACTCGTGGCCCGTTGACGCCACGGTCCGGGCGAACGCGTGGCAGAGCAGGGGCGCGACGAACAACACCAACCAGACCGCCGACAGCGTCCCCCTCATGTCCACGCTCCAGCTCGCCGAGCAGGACATCGCTGTCGGATGGCCGCGACTGGACGGCAGCAGCGATTACTCGACCGTCGAGCAGCAGGCCACCCTCGACGCGCACGCCGCCGCGGACCTCGCCGCCGCCCGGGCCGGGACCGTCATCCCCGAGATCACCCTCGACATGACCCGCGCGCCCATCTCCCCCGCGATGCTCGGCTCGACCGTACGCGTCCGCATCCGGGATCTGTGGCACCCCACCCCGCTTGACGCCCGGTATCGCGTCGTCGGCCTCGCCATCACCCCACCCGAACGCGGCCGGCCCGAGTCGGCCCGCCTGTATCTGGAGGCCGCGTAAGTGGCAGCAATCCCGCAGGACATCCTCGACCGCATACGCGCCCTCGAAAGACAGGTGCGCGAACTCTCCGGCCGCGCGCAGATGCGGCCCGCCCTCAACAGGATCACCAACGGCCGCGTGACCATCGCCGAGGGCGGATCACTGGAAGTCCTCGCCCCCGACGGAACCGGCCTGTTCGGTGTCGGCCAGTTCGGTCCGTTCTGGAACCACCCCGACGGCACCCCACAGCAGGGCGTCATCATGCAGCGCGAGGACGGAACAACGGCGTTCACCATCCGAGCGAGCCCGTCCGCGCAGACAGGCGGCGCCGGCACGCAGGCCGTGAGCATCTGGGACCGCACCGGGCACATCGTGCTCGGCGATGACACCACCTCCGGCCGCGGCATCGGATCACCTGCCCTGCCCATGCCGTTTCAGCCGCTCCCCCTCGGGGGCGAGTCCATCACCAGCAGTTCATTTCAAAACTGCTGGTTCGCCTCGGTTCAGGCGCACAACCCGGTCGCGACAGTGCAGCTCGAATTCGCCGCCGCCCCTGGCAGCACGTGCGAGGTCAAGGTGCAGTACCGCCTCGCCAGCGAATCAGGGTGGACGGACATCGACACCGATTCGGTCTCGGCCCCCTCGTCGGCGACGTCCCCTGTCTACAAAACAGCCTGGTACACCTTCTCCCTCGACCGCGCCGAGTTCGAGCAGCTCGTGTTCGTGCGCATCCAGGCCCGGCAGAAGTCCGGTACCGATGGCGTGCTCTGCAACTGCCTCGGCGGATACACCCGCCGCACCTACGCAGCGTCGGACGTGCCCGAGCCACCCACCGCCGCACCCGGGACGTTCGCCGCCCGAGTGGCCGTGGACGACGGCCCCGGACAGGGCGTCGAGGCCCCCGTGCAGCCTCCCCCCTTCCCCGCACCGGTCCCCTTCCCCGAGCCCGAGCCGGCACCGCCGGCACCGGTCGCTGAGCCCGGTCTGCACCCCATCGACGAATAAGGAGCCGCGGCACGTGCTGCCCGAGTCCATCCCCACCGTGAAAGTCACCGGCCGATACCTCCTGCCGGACGGCACCCCCCTTACCGGCAGCGTGACATTCCGCGCGCCGGCCGTTCTGACCTTCCCCGACGCCGACGTGATCCTCGGCGGCCCCGTCGTCGCCCAGCTCGACGCCACGGGCGCAATCTCCGTCGTCCTGCCCGCCACCAACGCCCCCGACATGGACCCCGACGGATGGGCCTACGTCGTGACCGAGCAGCTCGCCGGCGTCACCTCGAACCGCTCGTACGCCATCCTGCTGCCGGCCGAGCACCCTGCGGCCGACCTCGCCGACCTCGCCCCCACCGACCCCGGCAAGCCCAATTACGTGGCAGTCAGGGGCGACTCGGCGTACGAGGTGGCGGTCGAGCAGGGATTCGTCGGCACCGTCGCCGAGTGGCTCGCCTCTCTGGTCGGCCCTGCCGGCGTCAAGGGCGACACCGGCGCCACGGGCGCACCAGGAGCCGACGCGTACGCCGTCGCCGTCGCGGCCGGATTCCCCGGCACCCGCGAGCAGTGGCTCGCCTCCCTGGTCGGCCCGGCCGGCGAGGCCGGCCCCCGCGGCGAGCAGGGCACCCCCGGCCGGGACGGGGCACCCGGTCTCGTCCAGTCCGTCAACGGCCAGTCGCAGGCCGACGTCATCCTCGCCGCCGGCGACGTCGGGGCGATCCCCTCGACCGCGGCCGGCGCCGCCGGCGGCGTGGCGCAGCTCGACGCGTCCGGAAAGGTTCCGGACGCGCAGCTCCCGGCGTCATCCGGCGGCGCCGTCGCATCCGTCAACGGGTACACCGGCATCGTCAACCTCACGGCCGCGGACGTAGGCGCACTCACACAGGCCGCGGCCGACGCCCGGTACCCGCTCACCACCGCCGCCGTTCTGCTCACCGGCGCACAGACCATCAGCGGCGCGAAGACCTTTTCGAACGTCCCGTCGTCCACCGCCGCGCCGACCACCGACAACCACCTCGCCCGAAAGTCATACGTGGACGCCCTCGGCGGCGGCGAGTGGCTACCCTCCGATCACGGCCTCGCAGGATGGGCATTCGACCCCGCCCTCGGCCAGTCGACCGGCCTGTACCCCGGCAGCGGCCCCATACGGGTCACCGCCGTCATCCTGCGCGTGCCCGCGACGCTGACCCGCATCGTGTGGTTCGCCACCGGCTACGCCGGCGGCCTGCTCACCGGATCATGGGCCGCCATCTACAACAGCAGCGGTGCCCGCGTCGCGGCGACCGGCGACATGTCGACCGCCGCCTACGAACCGGCCGAAGTCCACACCGCCGGCGGCGCGACGATCACCTCGCCACTCACCGCCGCCTACTCCGCCCCCGCCGGCGTCTATTACGTCGCGTGGCGGTTGCAGTACAACACCACGACTGGCGACGGCCCACTGCTGCTCGCCGCCGAATCCGGCGCCGGCGCCCCGCCGAACGTCTTCGGATACACAGCTGTCCGCCGCTTCGGCGTCTACTCGACCGGCGCCGCCACAGCCCCCGCATCCATCACCCTCGCATCAATGGAAAACGGCGCCAATCGGTACTGGGCCGCCCTCGCATAACCCGCTCCCACCCGTACGCCCCTCGCCAACCGGCAGGGGCATTTTTCATGTCTGGAGACACCCACCGTGACCGTCAAGGGCATTGACGTCTCGTCCTACCAGTCCGCCACGTTCAGCACGTCCGGCCTCGACTTCGTGTTCGTCAAGGCCACCGAAGGCACCTCGTACGTCAACCCGAAGATGCGCGATCAGGTCGCGCACGCCCGCGCGGCCGGCCTGGTCGTTGGCTTCTATCACTTCCTTCGCCCGGGCAGCATGAAGGCGCAAGCCGCGTATTTCGTCGAGAAGGCAGCGAGCGTCAAGGGCGACCCGCTGTTCGCCGACTGGGAAGACCCGGGCGTGAGCTGCGCGGATAAGGATGCGTTCCTTGCCGAGGTCAAGCGCCTGCGCGGCGCGACACACCGCGTCGGCCTGTACTGCAACCTCGACTACTGGAAGCGGCGCGACACCACCGGCAACGCCGGCGATGCCCTGTGGATCGCCGACTACGTGACCGCCGCCCGTCCGCGCATCACGGCCGCATGGACCTTCCACCAGTACACCGACCGGCCGCTCGACACCAACGTCGGGAAGTTCGCGGATCGGGCCGCCCTACGCCGATGGGCCACCGGCAGCACCACCTCGCCGACCACGCCGTACACCCCGCCGGCGTTCCCGGCCGGCCTCGCCCCGGGGAAGTCGAAGCCCTCGGCCAAGGGGTTGCAGCGCGCTCTCAAGGCATGCGGATTCATGCCCAAGAGCGTCAAGGAGTCGGACCACTACGGACCCGCCACGCAGGCCGCCGTCGTTCGCTTCCACAACGCGCACCCGAGCTACCGCGCCGCCGGCAAGAAGACCGACCCGGCCATCGGCCCCCGCGGCTGGGCCTACCTGCACCGCCTCGCCTACGGCAACTGACCCCCCTCACGAACAGGAGAGCCCCCCATGACCGCCGCCAACAAGCGCACCATACGCACCCTTCTTCAGGGCGCCGTCGCGTTCGCCGTCGCCCTGCCCGCCATCGTCGACGCGTCCGGCATCCCGGCCGCCCTGCCATGGGTGGCCGGTGCACTCGCCGTCGCGGGTGGCCTCGCCCGCGTCATGGCCCTGCCCGCGGTCGAGGCCATCCTCGACCGCGTCGGCCTCGGCCTGGTCGACGAGGAGGCCCCCCGCCCGTGACCACAGGAATCCCCGGCGTCGACCTCGCCGTCGTCTGGTGCGGCGCCATCGCCGCCGTCGGGGGTGCCTCCGGCCTGCTCTACCGAGCAAGCCGCGGCGCGCGACGCCTCGCCGAACGACTCGGCGACCTCGCCGACGACTGGCAGGGCACGCCAGCTCGCCCCGGCGTCCCATCTCGCCCCGGCGTCATGCAACGACTCGACGCCATCGAGCAGCAGCTCGCCGCCGTAGAACACGAGCTGCACCCGAACAGCGGGACAAGCCTGCGGGATGCCGTCGACCGCGTCGACGAGCGCACTCGCCACCTCACCAACGACACCCCCTGACGCGCTGCGCCCCCTCTACCGGCTTCCATGCCGGTAGAGGGGGCGCCTTTGTCGTTGTTGGTGATGCGAGAGGGCCCTCGACGGCCGCAGAGTCGCCGAGGGCCCTCTCAGGGGGATCACCGCGCACGCGTGCTCAGGCAGCCGCGGGCACGGGAACTGCCTCCCCCTTCCGGCCGCCGTCCGCCCTCGCGTTGGGAGACGAATTCGAGCGGATGCGGTGGTACAACGGGGCACGCGCACGCCGCGCGTGCCTACCTCGTGGCAGGGGGTCAGCCAGGATCGTGACGCGTACGCGGTCCTGCCAGCAGTAACAGGAGTAGGTGAACCCATCCCGGTCGAGCGGCGGGGGTGTGAACCCACGGTGCGGGTTCGGCAACATGGCCCACATGATCAGCAAGGCCAGCAGGGGGACGCTGACAGCGATTATCAGGATTCCCCAGAACGTTCGGTCGGCGAGACTCATTCGGCTTCCTCTCCGAGCAGCGCGGGATCGTAGGCGCGTAAGCCGAGGACCTCGGCTAAGTCGAACACCAAGTGCCGCGCCTGTTCGGTGGACAGTTCCTCAAAGCTCTTGAGGCCCTGGAAGTGGAGCCAGATCGGCAGTTCGCCGCCGACGTGCGACACCGAGATTCGTGGACGGCCGCCGCTCACGCCGCAGTCCCCTCTCGGTTCGGCTCGGTGAGCGAGAACCAGACGCGCTTACTCTTCTGGTTCGGGTCATCCGACCAGGCGACGCCCCACGCAGCCGACAATTCCGTGACGAGGCGCAGACCTCGGCCGCGTTCTTCGTGGCTGCTAACAGTGCGTACCACGGGGCACGTATGTGGCTTGTCGTCCCATACGGCCACCGAAACGCGGGCCGGTTTGACTGAGACGTCAATGTGAACGGTGAGCGTGGTGGTGTGCTGATGCACGTTCGTCACCACTTCACTCACCAGGATTCGCGCCGTGTCTGCGACGTTCGAGTGCCCGGTGAGAACGAGCAGATAAGCGACCATATCGCGGGCAATCTTCGGGGCCGACAGGTCATTCGGGACGCTGAGGCGGAATGAGTCTCGAACAGCCGGCCTTTCGACTTCTACTGTGCTCATGTCTTGTGTCTCCCAACGCGGACGTGAGCGCCGCTGCTGCATAGCCGTCCGTGGCTCGGACCACCCTCCGGAGCGCCCAACGGGCGTGCAGATGGCTGCACTTCGGGTCTTCCCGGCGTGCTGCGCGGTGCTGCCAGGACCATAGGGGGCATGTATGCCACGTGGCAAGGTAGGCGCTCAGTTCTGGCTACGCTGGGTGGACCCGTGACACCGTTACGCGCGACACTGGGCGCAGACAGGGGAAGGTGACATGCCGCCGAGGGATAACCCAACGGCCCGCCAAGCTCGACTTGGGGGCGAGCTACGCAAACTGCGCGAGCGTGCGGGCAAGACCGCCCGAGAGGCGGCAGGAATGGTTTCGACCGATCAAGCCAAGATCAGCCACATCGAGGCAGGGCGGATCGGGGTCAGCGCGGACCGCATCCGCCGACTTGCCGTCTTCTACGCCTGCGACGACGAGCCCCTCATCGAGGCTCTGTGCGCCATAGCGCGTGAGCATCGGGGACAGCACTGGTGGGACAGCTACCGGGGCGTCCTCGCCCCCGGATTCCTTGACATCGCCGAGCTTGAGCACCACGCCACTCACCTACGCTGCCTGCAACCCGTCACGTTCCCCGGCATCCTCCAGACTGAGGACTACGCGCACGCTCTGTTCGCGGGTGCCATTCCGCGACTCCCCGACGAAGAGGTACAGGCCCGCGTCGAACACCGCATGAAACGGCGGGCGATCCTGGAGGGCGATTCGCCGCCGCAATTCGAGACGATCGTGCACGAGGCGGCACTACGGATGCGCGTAGGCGGACGAAAAGTTGCCCGCGCGCAGCTCGAATACATCCTGTCCGTTTCCGAGCGCCCCGGCCTGATCCTCCGAGTCATCCCGTTCACGAGCGACGACTTTATCGAGGTAACACAGACAGTGATGTACGCGAGTGGAGTCGTACCGCAGCTCGACACCGTTCATATCGATACGCCGTTCGGCGGCCGTTACCTTGACGCAGCCGCGGACCTCGACCGGTATCGCACCATGCTCGGCTTTGCCGAGCAGGCGGCACTCACGCCGGAAGAATCACGAAGTTTCATTCACCACGTCGCAAGAGAACTGTGAGAGTCAGGTAATGAGCAGCGAAATAAATTGGCAGAAGTCGAGCTTCTCCGGCGGCGGCGGTGAGCAGTGCCTCGAAACAGCCAAGGTTGCCGGTGACATCCTCCTACGGGAGAGCGACGACCCCAGCGTCATCGTCAAGACCACACCCGAAAAGCTCGCCGCCTTCATCCTCGGCGTGAAGAACGGCGAGTTCGACCACCTCGTCAGCTAGCGCTCGCGAGGTACAAGTCGCGCCCCCGTCCAGCCGGACGGGGGCGCTTGCATATGCCACTTTCCATGTATGCCACGGGGCACCCTTGCCACCTCGCCTGACGTGGCGCTAGCGTCACTCTGCGCCGCCACCACAGGCACGATTCCGCAAAAATCGTGGCCTAACGGCGCTGTAACTCTCCCTGCTCGCGAGCCGTCGAGAGGGACCGGAGGTTGCTCCCGCCCTGGCAGGCGGGGCAATCATGACGCTACGGGAGGAGAGCGGTATGCACACTCGCCGATCGGCTACAGCCTCACCAGGGGCGACCTTGTCGACCGGGCTCCCGGCCATTCCGCGAGCGCTCACGTACGTCTGCCCCGCCGAGTGCCCGCGCGAAGGGCAGAGCGCATGAGTACGACGCTCATAACCGAACACCTCGGGTGGCACAAAACCTCGGACGGCGAACCTCTACGCGTCGTCGAACACAACGGCTCTGCGTGGGCGGTTCGTTGGTCCGATGAGTGCCTGATCATGCGCCCAGCGGAAAGCGGCAATACTGACGCCCCGCCAGTCGCTTACACGTCACCGATCCACCTGCCCTACGGCGATGAAGTGCAGCCACTCGTCGACGCGTTGACTCGGCTCGGCACTGTGCAGCGGCTCACCAACCCATCGCTATGGGACGCCATCACAACCGCGCTACTGCAACAGGCCGTGCAGGTTGAACGGGCGCGGAAGACCCATCGGGCCTTCTACGCCGCGTTCGGGCGAACCGTCGAAACCTTCGCCGGCCCGATGGCACTCGTACCAAGCCCCGAGCACGTCCTCGCCCTGTCCGACGAGGGGTTCGCGGCAGTCGGCGCAGCCGCCAGCCGCGACGCCCTGCGCTCGGCTGCCGAGGCGTACGTCGCGCAGGCCGATCGCTGGCAGCAGCTCGCGCCCGAAACCCTCGTGCAGGAACTTGCCGCCGTCCGCAGCATCGGTGCCACAACGGCCGCAGTGGTAGCCGCCGACGTCACGAGCGATCACTCGATCTACCCGCACGGCGACCTCGCCGTACGCGCATGGGCAAGCAGAGTCGCGCCCGCGCTCCCCTTCCCGAGTTCCGACCGCGAGTTCGAGGCCGTGTGGCGCCGGTGGGCGCCCGATCGCCTCACGCTGCATACCTTGACCCTGCTCACGCTGACATGGGGGAACCATGCTCGCGCCCACGCACGATCTGATCGTTAGCCCGTTTCTCGACGAGCACCTCGTTCTGCGCCCGGGAGACTCCCGCGGAGTGAAGGTTAGGGCGCACCACTACTTAGAGTTACGCCAGGTCGCGACAGCGGGCGCACCCGTGCCCGAGTGGCTGCGCAAGGCCGCGCGCCAGCGATGGGGACTCGACCTCGACGGCAGACCGGCAGGCGAGGCCCTGCTGATTCGCGACCCGGCACCGTACGGGCACGGCCGGGCCTCCTACGAGTTGAACAACGGGTGCAACTGGGCGTGCGACCACTGCGTGTACGGCGCCAAACGGCACGAGGGCCTCGCATGGGCGGCCCGTGAGAAGCTGCTGCACATCCTCCGAGACGCAGGCATTGTCTGGGTTGAGCTCGGCGGGGGTGAGTGCACCATTGACCAACACTTTCCGGAGACGTACGCGCTCGCCTATGACCTCGGCATGATGGTCGAGGTACTGACGAACGGGTCCACCCTGTTCCGGCCGCACATGCTGGACCTACTCACTACGCGCCGCCCTTATCGCTTGACGCTCAGCGTCTACGGAGCCACTGAGCGAACGTTCGACGGATTCACCAACCGCCGCGGGGCCTTCAAGAAGTTCATGCGCGGGTTGGCCGCTGCGCGCGAGGCGAAGCTGCCCCTCTCCCTGAGCGTGGTCATCACACGCGAAAACGCCCACGAGGCCCCCGCCATGCGCGACCTGGCCGCGCGTTTCGCCTCGCGTGTCCGCGAGTACAGCCACATGTCGCCGAGCTTCGCCGGTGACTCCGAACCCCTCGCGCAGCAGGCCCCCGAATACCTGCACAACCGGACCCCCTTTACCGGATGCGACGCCGGCCACACGTCATTGAACGTGAGCGCCTTCGACATGGCGAGCGTCTGCAAAGTCTCCCGCGACCATCCGATTCCACTCCTGAAAGAGGGGGTCGCGGGACTGTCCCGGCTCGGGGACATCGCCGACCGAGCGCTACAACGTCACAGCGGGTGCAGTGGCTGCACTCTCCAGAAGACGTGCACCACGTGCATGCCGCTCGTGACCCTGTACCGCAAGGCCGGCTCGTCCCTGGACCGCTACTGCCAACACGCCTGAGAGGAGGTACACCCATGACAGCACTCGCTGTAGAGAGCACCCCGCAGCGCCAGACAGCAGGCGCCGCGGAGATCACCCCGCAGCGCCAGACGACTCGCGCCGTAGAGATCACCCCTCGGCACGTGGTCGACGACGAGATCGAGCTCGTCGACGACCTCGACGAAGTCGCCGGCAACGAGGTGATGCGCGGCTGCGGTAACGACAACCCGTACTAAGCCGCACCCCGCCGAGGCCGCCCGCACCGCGCGGGCGGCCTCGGTCATGCCCGAGCCCCTACACTCCCGCCGTGGTGACCATGAGAATGCATTGGGACGACCTACCCGCCCACACCCGCGACGCCGTCGCCGCCCGTACCGGCCCTATCCACGCAGCGGCGACCGCTGACAAGGGCCTGAATAGCGAAATCGCCGCCACCCTCGACACCCGCACCGGCCGCGTCTTCGTCAAGGGCTTGCGCTGCGATCACCCCCGCGCGTGGACACAGCAGCGCGAGACCGCTATTAACCTACACGTCGCTCCCCTCGCCCCCCGCCTGCTGTGGGTGATCAACGATGGCGAGTGGCACCTGCTCGGATTCGAGCACCTCGACGGCCGCCCCGCCGCCTACAGCCCAGGCAGTGACGACCTGTCTCTCGTCGCCGAGGCGATCATCACGCTTTCCGGAGTGAGCGCCCCCGCCGACGTCGAGCTGAAACAGATCGAACAGCGGCTCGCCGACTATGTCGACAGCCCCGACGACGCCGAGCTGCTGCGCGGCAACACGGTGCTGCACACCGACTGGACTCCGGATAACGTCTTGATCGTCGACAATGTCGCCCGCATCGTCGACTGGGCATGGCCCACCCGCGGCGCCGCATGGATCGACGCGGCCTGTTGGGTGGTATGGCTCGTCTCCGCCGGCCATACACCCGCAGACGCCGAGCTGTGGGCCGCCAAGACCCCCGCATGGTCCACCGCACCGGCCCGCGCACTCGACGTGTTCGCCACCGCGCAGCAACGCCTCTGGAACGGCATCGCCGCAGACTCCCCCGATGTGGCATGGAAACGATCGCTCGCTGACGCCGCGCAGCAGTGGGCCACATACCGCCGAGACTGACGAGGGCACCGATGCCGATCGATCCGACCATTCACCCGTGCGAGACACTCACAACACCCGCCGGCGAGCGCGTCCAGATCGACGAGGCGATGATCCCCACCGTCCGCGATCTCTGGCGCCTCGGATATGCGACGAGCGGATGCTGCCAGGACGTAGGCGAAGCGACCGCCGGCGTACGCGCGAAGCGCGACACCCCGCTCGGATACGGCGGCGACCCGTTCATCGAGTACCACCGCGGATGGGCCCTGCTGAAACTCCCGATCCCGGACGCCATGCGCTTCGTGGCGATGCTCGCCGAGACCTCGACGTTCGGCGACCGCGTCCGCCATCCCTGGCGCCCTGGTTCTTGGCGGATGAATGTCCCGCTCGAACCAGACGGGTTCTCCGACTCCGCCCTGCTGCACTTCCCGAAGCAGCAGATTCCCGAGCTCGCCGAGGTCTTACAGAAGCGGTAAGGCCGCCCTGATACCTGCGCCCGCCGCCCTCCGTCTTGAGGGCTGGCGGGCGCATTCACATCTCAGGCGTCCAGAACTTGCCCCTCGCGACGTACGACAGGCTCGTCGACTGACCACGGGAAGTTAATCCACTTATCCGTGCGCTTCCACACGTACTCGCACTTCACAAGGCTGTCCGGCTTCTCATAGATCACGGCAGACCGCACCTCGGCGACCGTGTCGAGGCAGAAGTCGCGCACGAGCTTGAGCGTCTTGCCCGTGTCGGCGACGTCGTCCGCGATCAATACCTTCTTATTTGAAAAGTCGATCACATTTGGTACCGGAGCCAACATAACAGGCATTTCAAGCGTCTGACCCACGCCTGTGTAAAATTCAACATTCACAAGGTGAATGTTTTTACAGTCGAGGGCATAGGCCAGACCGCCAGCGACGAATACGCCGCCGCGCGCGATGCTCAGGATTATGTCCGGCTCGAAGCCATCGTCGGCGATCGTCTGGGCGAGCTCGCGCACCGCGACGCCGAACTTCTCGTATGTCAGGCTTTCGCGTACGTCGCTCATCAGGCGTCCCTCGCAGGTCTCGGTGAGTCAGATACGGCCGCAGGGGCGCCGACGAGCGTCACCACGGGCGTAGGTCTTCGTGCGGCACTGCGTCCCCGTGCGAGGGATCGCGCGAGACCGGCGGCACGGCGTAGCACACTGTGATTTACTCGACACCACGAACGTCATCCCGAGGGAATCCCGGTGATGGCTACACCGGTTCTTGCGAGGGACAACCAGGGTGGTTCCCACGCCCGTGTAGAACTCCACGTTCACCAGGTGGATGTTCTTGCAGTCGAGCGCGTACGCCAGCCCGCCGGCCACGAAGACCCCGCCGCGGGCTATGGAGAGCACGATGTCGGGCTCGTAGCCATCGTCGGCGACCTGCTGCGCCAGTTCGCGGACCGCGACCCCGAACCGCTCGTACGTGAGGTTCTCCCGCTGCTCACCCATACCGCTCACACCTTCGTCCGGTGGAAGCTCTGGAACGACCGCGAGGGCGTCGGCCCGCGCTGCCCCTGATAGCGGGAGCCGTAACGGGCGGAACCGTAAGGATGCTCGGCGGGCGAGGTCAGCCGGAACATGCACAGCTGCCCGATCTTCATCCCAGGCCACAGCTTGATCGGCAACGTCGCGACGTTCGACAACTCAAGCGTGACATGCCCGGAGAACCCCGGGTCGATGAACCCCGCCGTGGAGTGCGTCAGCAGCCCCAGCCGCCCCAGACTCGACTTCCCCTCGAGCCGCGAGGCGATGTCGTCCGGCAGCGATACGACCTCGTACGTCGAGGCCAGCACGAACTCCCCGGGGTGCAGGATGAACGCGTCCTCACCCTCGGGCTCCACGAGCCGCGTCAGATCGGGCTGCTCCACCGCCGGGTCGATATGCGGATAGCGGTGGTTCTCGAACACCCGGAAGAACCGGTCCAGCCGTACATCGATACTCGACGGCTGCACCATCGCCGGATCGTACGGATCAATCCGCACCCGCCCGGCGTCGATCTCGGCCCGGATGTCCTTGTCTGAGAGAAGCACTCGAAGAGGATACGCACATCGGACCCACCCCCACGGCACAGGCCCGGTCCCACCGGACCGGGCCCGCACCCTGCGACTTCATCGGCTACCGCTCACCGCTTCTCGGCGCCCACCGGCACCGCGTGCCGGAGCCGGGCGCAACGCGGACACCGCAACAATCGGCCGGGGCCGATGCGGTCGACGGTGAGGTGCTGCATCGGGAACGAGGCGGTGCTGAACACGTGCCCTTCAGCACAACGGACGACGGTGCGCTCCATTGAGTCCTTCCCCAAAGAACGTGGACGGCGTGGACGACAAAAGCCACATTAGGGGATCAACCACACACCACTCCACGCGGCACTCCGCACCCCCACCGTACGCCCAACTCCCGCACCCCAACAGCCGCTTCCACCCCACCCACACCCCAAAAATCCACCCCAAATCCCCCGCGAAACCACCCCGATCCGACGCCGTCTTGGCCCCGCCTTGACCTGGATCCCGCCCCGAACAGCACGAAGACCCCACGGCGAATGCGCCGGGGGTCAGCCATGGGGTAAAGTGTCGTCCGACGACGCGGCGGCCGAAGATCAGGCCCCTCTCGCGGGTGTAGTTTAATGGTAGAACATGAGCTTCCCAAGCTCAGAGCGCGGGTTCGATTCCCGTCACCCGCTCCACGCTTAAGGCCCAGGTCAGCGACCTGGGCCTTGTTTGTTGTCTAGACCTCTCTAGGCGTTCTGTGCCCGTTCCGTGCCAGATGGCTGTCGCGCGTGTCCGGCGGCCACGTTCACTTCCCTGTGCGCCGATCCGCGCTGTCGATGCGCTCGGCAGTCCCCATCGGGCATGCTGGATCCATGAGCAGGTATGCAGCGGCGAAGCCGTACGTACTGCCGGAGTCGCTCGCCGAGCTGGGCGGGCCCACGACGGGTGGCGTCACGCTGCCGCGCCACATCGACTGGGGACCGCACTACATCTACGACCTGGCCGACGAGGCAGACTTCCGGCTGCTGTACGAGCGCGTCATCCGGGAGGCCCAGACGCGCGACGACCTCAACGCGTACCTGCACGCGACATCTCTGCGGCAGGTATGGCACGACCTGTTCCTACCCCTCCCGGTCAGGGCTGCATGGGAAGCCCGCTTCCCAGAACTCCGCGAGTCCAGCACGACGACAGCCGCTGCCTAGTGGACGAGCTGCACCGACAACTGATCCGCATCGGGCTGGACGCCCTCGCCAAGGACTACGGATACGCACTCGCGGGCGGCTACGCCATCCAGGCCCACCACATCGTCAATCGAGTCAGTGACGATGTGGACCTCTTCGCGCCCTTCGAGAGGGCTAGCCGCGAGATGGAGCAGGCCGCAGAGCGGATCAGTACCGCCTACGAAGCCGCCGGATACACCGTCGAGCAGGTCCACCTGACTCCCACCTACACCAGGTTGAACGTCACCGACCCAGCTTCAGGCACACAGAGCAAGGTGGAACTCGTCGCTGAATTCCTGCACCACACGCCGGTCGACTCCGACCTCGGCCCAGTACTCCACCGCGACGACGTCGCCGCAGGCAAGACCAGCGCCCTGTTCACCCGAGCCGAGGTCCGCGACGCCATCGACGTCGCAGGGCTGTTGAAGGTCGGCTACACCCGCGAACAGCTCATGGATCTCGCCGCCCAGAACGACGCAGGCTTCGACCGCCGCATGTTCGCCGACTCACTCGCCCGCATCCAGCGGTACACCGACAAGCAGTTCGCCGCCTACGATCTCGACGCCGACCAAGCCGCCACGATCCGCGCCACCTTTGCCGACTGGCAGCACAAATTGCTTTGACCCCGCATGCCTCCCCGTCGCAGGCCGAGGGCTCGTCCACGGGCCTGGAACCGTCCGACGGGCACCGCGCGTCTGGCAGAGCGTGGACGCGGCGATAGCGGCGGTAGTCGCGGCAGCAGTGGGGGCTCTGGCGGCGCTTGTCGGAGCCCGCATCGGAGGACGATCGGCCGTCGAGGCGGCAGCGGTGGCCGGTGCTGAGAGCCACGAGCTATCCCGGGCGGAGGCGCGGTGTGCCGCCTACGCGGATTTGGGGACAGCGGCTTTCCAGTTCTCCCGGACGTTCGTAAACGCACAAACCGTGATCAACGGTCGCCATTTCGGCATCAGCCCCGAATGGCAACAGGTCGACCCTGCCCTCTACAGCACGCTGGACTCCAGGCAGGATGACGTGGCCCACGCAGCGATGATCGTTCAACTGCATGGGCCGATGGAGATCGTCGACCTCGCCTGGGACATCTACGCGCAATGTCAACGCGCGGAGCGCCGACTGGCGGAATATGCGGTGGCCCTTCGACCAGGGGCCGAAGAAGCCCGGCGAAGAGCCGAGGAAGCCTGGAACGCCGTCTCCAGGGCCCGAGGCATCTTCCTTTCCAACGGTCGAGCCCACCTCGAAGGGCAGCCCATTCCGCTGGAGGGAGAGCCGTACCTGCACACCTTGGATCGGTCGAGCCTGGATCGTGAGTCTTGACATCCTCGATTGACATCGACGACAGGGGCGGCGCAACGCGTACCCCACGGCAATGGGCTGGTGCTGCTGGTCTACAGCTGCCAGCCAACGCAGGCAAATCGATCGTAGGGCGAACCGTTCACCGATCAGCTAGATCCGGAAGTAAGGTCGTGCCCGATGCGTGCCCGATCGGGCGGTGAATCACGGTCAACCAGGGTCCAAGGCGCGTCCACACTCGGCACGGCAGAACGTGCGTTTCGGCAGGTCAGAGACGGTTTCAAGCCCTCCAGACCCGGTGATTCCCAAGCTCAGAGCGCGGGTTCGATTCCCGTCACCCGCTCCAACACAAAGCCCCAGGCCAGCGGCCCGGGGCTTCTTCGTTGCCTGGGACCGCTGGCGTCTCCGTCAGCCTGCGACGACGCGCCGAGATCCGACGCAACGCGATCACACTCGGGCCAAAGCGATCGAGACGGGTCGGGTGTTGTGTGAGGGACGAGGCGCGGGCGTAGCCTCAACCCAGCGACCACAACAACGGCCAGGCTCATGATGATCGCGTAAACCGCCGTCCAGGAGAGGCTTCGATGACCGAACAGCCTTCTGCCCCCGACGGACCCCTGATCCCCATGCCGGCGCTCACTCCGGCAGCGCTCCGCGCGGCGGTCGCCCAGATTACCCCCGCCCAGCTGCCGTCTTTCGTCGAGCACCTCGACCGCGCGGTCGAACAAGCCGCTACCCAGAGCACCATCGCTCCACTGCGTACCTTCTTGCAGTGGTGGGGCGAGTTCGTCGCCATCCAGCGCTACCCGGCCCGCGCCGCACGCCTGCGCGAACTGGAAGCCGAAGCGGAACAGGCCACCGACCGCGAGGCCGTGCGCTCCGCACTCGCCGAGATGCGACAGATCACAGAGCTGGCACACCACGAGATCCCCGCGTGAGCGACAACTAGACCTGGGACTACGACCCCGATACCGAGCACGTCGTAGGCAGCCTGCCTCACGAAGTCGTGGCCGAGGTAGAGCGCTTGGCCGAACAACTGAGGGTCCTGGGCCGCGACGCGGTCGACGTCGGGCGCGGAAACGCGCAGGGCGGAGGTCTGCGGACACAGGACATCTTCGGAGGCCGGGGGCCCACCCTCAGCTGGACTCCCGGGACTCATGCGCTGTGTCGCGGAAGCAGTCGGAGACGACCGTCACCTCGATCAATGACGTTTTGTCAGGATGCTTGCGCTGATCGAGTAGTCGGATGTCTGCGGAGAAGTGGTCCCGAGAGAAGTTCGCGACGATCTGCGGCGTCTTCGCGGGACTTCCATCAGGCCCGTCCTTGATGATCTTCCAGTCGTGTTTGGGAAGCTCCGTACGAAGTCGCTCAAAACCACGGGACAAATCATCGAAAGGTACATCATAGACGCTCCAGGGATGGTGCATGCGCTGCACTCCCGCATCATCAGCGTATTTAGAGCACGGTAGCGTCCCCGGACCCGGCTCGGTGACCTTCGCCTTCCTCAAGCCAATGATGTCCAGAATAGTGCTGGACATTTTCTCCGTCTTCTTCTCCATACTGCCGACATCACGGACATCCACTTTATCCGCAGCCTTTTTATCGCCCACCTGGGAACACCCCGCAATAAACGTGAGGATCGGAATCACGAAGAGCGCCGACCAAACTTTCCCAGAAGTCAATTTAATCATATTGAACCCTGTCGTAGCTGCCAGTGATCACCGCAGCCTGATTCCGCAGCGCAATGGTTTCATCGTCCCAGTAGTCACCGTGACCCTCGACACCTGATTTCACTAGATGGGCGCCGAACTCGGGGTCGGTGGGAATGTTCCCGTCACCACCGAGCCCGACCTTCCGCCCCCCTTCCCGGACCCACCAGTCGTCTCCCCCAACACCGCCGGCCTTCATGGCCCAGACGTGTTCGCTCCCGATGCCGAGGTCGGACGCGTGCCCCACCTGCATGCCCGGGCTGCCCGCCGCGAAGATGTCGCCAACGGGCAAGGCACCGCCATGAGGGTCGTAGGAGGTATGGGACTTGGTGGCATCACCGATGACTGTGCTGCCGTAACTGTGACCGATGAGGGTCGTATGGCCATGGTCGCCGGTCGCCGCCTCATGCGCCGCCCGGTTGCCGTCGAGGAACTGACGGAGATGGGGCGCCGCAGCAGCCGCGTATTTGTCGTGCCGTGCGTCCGGAATGGCGTCCGGCGCATCATACCCCAACCAGGTGATTGTGGAGACCTTGGAGTTGGGATCCAGTTTATTGCTCTCCATCCAGAGTCTTTCCCCACGGTCGAGATCGCCACCGATACTGCCGATGTGCGTCTTGGTGCCCGGCACATACACCGCCGTGTGATCGGCGGTGTCCGGGTTTCCGGTGGCCATGATGACGCGGCCGTCGTTCTTCTCCGGGTCGAATCCGAGTAGATACGCCTCCGGTATGTGCTTCTTTCCGCCAGTCTCATCAAAACGTTTCTGGATGGCCTCCATGCCATCCAGAGCAGCGTTCAGATGGTCCCTGCGGTCGTTGTACTTGTAGTACCATTTCGCGTATTCGTCGGTGAAGACCTGGACCGGATAACCTCCGCTGCCGGGAATCGTCTTGTATTTGACCAGAGGTTCCTCGGGGATAGCCTTCAGCTCCTCCTGGTATTTGGCATGCATCACGTCCAGGTGAGTGCGGTTGGCCTCGTCGCGGGCGGCGGCGGGCAACCCGTTCATGCCGCCCACAGCCTTCGAGTGAAGTGCGATATAGGCGTCCTTCTCGTCCTGGGACAGGCTTTTCCACCATTCGGCGTTTTCCTTCGGGCTGCCATCCCCCGGCGGGCGCTTGATGTGATCCAGGTAGTCCTTGGCGCCCGACCTGACCCCGACGGTGTCCTTGTCCGTGTCGATCCAGTCCTTGTCAGAGACGTTCAGATCATCGTCGGCCTTCAACTTACGCAGCTTCGGCGCCCACCGCTCGTCGGCCTCGGTCGCTTCCTGGACAGCCTGGGCGATCCGGTCGGCGTATTCGATCGCCCGGCTGAAGTACGGGTTCGGGTGCTGGTTCCCGGCTTGCCGGTCCAGGGCGTCAGCGATGTCATTGGCGTCGTTGCCCGGGTCTATGGGGGCACCGGACTCGTGTGCCCTGGCGCTGCCGGTGACCTTGCCGCCCTTGGGCGTCTTGCCGTCGACCTTGTCGCCACCAGGCGGATAGCTCACCGAGCCGTCCGCGTTCACCGTCAGCTTTTCCGCCTGGGCGTCCTCGATTGCCGCGTCCAGCTTCTTCTTCGCCGCTCGCAGATCGAAAGCCAGCGCGTTCAGAGCGGTGCTGACCAGGCCGCACTCGACCTCCACGTAGTGGAAGTTCTCCGAGAGGTTCCGTAACTGGTTGCACGCCGCCGTCGCGGCCTCACCCTCCAGGGACTCTCGCATCTGTGCGGCGATCCGGCGCTCCAGCGCCTGCCTTGCCCGGCCAGCCATGTCGCTGATCGTTTGGTAGCCGTCAGCCGCGCCCTCGAACTCGCTGGGCTTGAGGCCCTTCAGCGTCGCGTAGTCCACCGTTCAGGTCACCGGCCCTTGTCCTGGCCGCTGGCCCTGGTGGTTGTTACATTCTCCACGTTGCTCAGCAAGGCGAGCAGTCCGCTCTCGGTGCGCCGCGTCCTCTGGGCCGACTTCACTCCGCCGGATTCACCCGCGCCCCTCGGCTTCCCGATCACACCGCCGAGTTGGCTACCTGTGATGCCAACCATGCCTTCCCCCGTGCACATTCGTATCCACACTGTGCTGACGCCACACTACAAAATGAGGGAAGACACGGGCGCCTTCGTAAGCGTTTGCCTCGTGCCCGATGCGTCGTTCGGTTCCTTCTCCGCGAACCACTTCACATGCCGCTCCCGGTCCTTCCGCATGAAGCCGGGCAGCACGATGAACCGCTTCCCGCCTCGGACTTGGTGTCACCGACCACCCGCCGCCCGGTCGTCAGCTCGGGAGCGGCCCGGCGCACCCACACACCGACCGTTTCGAGGTCCACGTCAGGCCGTCACATCTCTGCCTGCTCTTCGGGGCGGGCGGGTCCGTACGCCGCGATGTAGACCATGAGGCGCCAGCGGGGCCCGATCGCGTCGGCAGGGCGTCCACCTGGTCCACGGTGGCAATCGGGCGCTCACCCGCCGACTCCTTGCCCGACCCGCGAATACGGCAGGGATTCCGGCGGATCAGCTCGTCCTCAACGGCCGTTTCCAGGATGGCTTTCAGCAGCCGCATGTCTGGACCGGTGGCCCGGCGACCTGGAAGGGCCGCCCCGTGATGGTCAAGCCGCCCTTCGGTGGGTCCAGCGTGGGCATGAGCCTCGTACACGACCCCGCTGAGCTGCCCGGCGCCCTGGCAGACGCTGCCGTCGGCGAGGGCGCGGCCGTGCTCGTAGAAGACTACGTGAGCGGCACGCCGCTGACCGTGGGGCTGCTGGAGCTTCCGGGCGGCTCCGTCATCGTCTTCCCGCCGCTGGCCACCGAAGCCAACGAAGCCGAGTTCTACGACGCGGACACGAAGATCGACGTGGACTCCAGGGACACCGTAACCGTGCACCGCCGAGCCGGCGCCCGATGTGCTGGACAGGATCACCAGGGACGTCCGGACCCTGTGGGATGGGATCGGGCTGCGCGGTTCAGCCCGTATCGACTTGATCCTCACCGAGTCGATCCTCACCGAGGACGGCGAGCCGTACGTGCTGGAGGTCAACAGCACGCCGGGCATGTCCCGTGACAGCAACTTCGCGGTGGGGGCGGCGATGGTCGGGCTCACGCACACGAGTGTCGTCTTGGCGATGCTGCACAAGGCCCTGGCCCGCCCGCCATACGATGTGCCCCTGCCCGCTCCCGCGTTCTCCAGCGCCACATTGAGGCGGGAGGCTGCCGTCTCCCCGTAGGAGCCTGCCGCTGTGCCGCGCGTCCACGATGTTCCCATGTGCCGACAGCTCATCGCCCCCGCCGAGTGGGATCTCCACGGGGGCTGGGCGCTGGGAGACAGGACCGAATGGTCCAACCGGGCGTGCGGCCTGGCATCGCTGAGGATGATCCTGCTCGCCTACGGGCACGAGGCGCCCACGGTGACGGAACTCCTGAAGCTCGCGGTCAAGCACGAGGTTCTGACCCCGCACGGAGCACTGCATGCGGGGATCGCGAGCCTGGCGACCGACCTGGGAGTGCCCGCTCTCGCGGAGCCCGTGCCCGTCGAAGAACTGCTCGGCCGCCTGGACGACGCCCCGCTCGTCGTTTCGGTGACCGAGCAGTTCCCCGACGACGGCCGTTCAGGCAGTCATCTCGTCATCCTCCGCGGCTACGAGGACGGCCCCGACCCGACGATCCTCTTCCGAGACCCGTCGGCCTGGGGCCAGACGCACGATCGCATCCCTCTCAGCCGCTTCTCCCCTTCGTACACCGGCCGCGCGATCACCTTCACGCCCCTGAATCACAACGGAGACTCTCGATGACCGAGGCAAGCGGCGAGACGACCGAGGCCGCAAGCGGCCGAAGAATCGCCGTACTCGGCAGACCGCCCAAGCCCTCACCGGGCAGGCCCTCACGAGCCTGTGAGCCGCCTCTGTCGGGGTATAAGACCATCCGCAGAGCGGCGTACAACTGACCTGGCGGACGCCCATGGCTCGCCCTCCGGCCATAGGCCGGAAGCCGACATGGGAGCACGCAGTGGATCGGCTCCACGCGGAGCCCGCCGAAGCTGACGTAAGCACGTCCGCCGAGTGGCGGATGCCGACTGCTGTCCCCCGGTTCCCACCCTCCTGGACGTTTTCGCCGCCTCGTCGCTCTAACAGTTCAACAGCAAGGACACAGGCGGAGGGGCACGGAGTTGAGCGGGATGTGGCTGTCGCCGGCCATCGCATTGGCCAGCGCAACGGGGACCATGACGGCGGCGCTGGCGTACAAGGTCCGCGAGCGGGCTCGTCTTCGGATGATGACGGAGTCGGCACGCGCGCTGGCGCGGGGCGGAACGGTGCGCTACCGATCGGTGGACCAGCGCATGAAGGCGATAGCAGAGTGGGAGTTGACCGTTCCCCGCCCTGAGGCCGCTCCCTCACGCGGTGGGACTGGCAGGGGGAGGGCCATGGTGAGTCCGGCCGGTGACGAATGGGAAACGCTGTACCGCAAGTACGGACGGAAGGTGCTCCACGCCGCGACCCTCGCCGCCGGCGGGTCGGCGCATGACGGCTGGGACGGCGCGCAGCACGCGTTCTCCCAGGCATGGCTCCGCCTCACCGATCCGTCAAAACCACCGGTGGGCAACTGGGCGGGCTGGCTGCGCAAAGCGGCCGTCCGCCATGTGGTCGAAACGGCCAAGGGCGAGGCACGCACCCTTCCCAACGCCGGACACGCAGCACGCCCGGGGGAACCTCGCCCGCTCAGCCGCAGCACCGGAAAGCGCACAGCCGCTGGTCCGGCCCTACGCCATGACCGGGAGCAGCACTCAACCGCGCTACCAACTCGCTATCGAGGCGCTGGTCAGCACTAGCGCGGCCCCAAGCGCCCTCCAGGAGTTGCTCCCGGAGCATCAGCGCATCTGCGCTCTGTGCCGTGAGATCAAGTCAGTGGCCGAAGTCTCCGCACTGTTGCAGATGCCGCTCGGCGTGGCCCGAATCCTGGTGGCCGACCTGGCAGAGGCAGGAATGGTCATCGTCCACGAGCCGAGTGCCAGTCAGCCCGGTGCGCGGCCGGACACGACGCTCCTGGAAAGGGTACTCAGCGGGCTTCGCAAGCTCTGACATGCCGGTCTTCGTACGCGATGGCCGCCTGGGACCGAGCAGGCGGCCGAGGCTCGGTCACTGTTTCGGGCTGCGGGGGGGGGCGGCATCACGGGGCGGTGGTCCCGGGATGGTGTGACGGGCGGTGTCCGGTGGTGCGGGTGACGGTGACGACGACGGTGACGGGTCCCGGTATGCCGTGGCGGGTCGCATACGCGTCGACCGCCGATCCGACGCTTTCGCGAACGTCGCGTGCGGTGTCCAGAGCGCGGCGGTCTTCATCGAGCACACAGCGGACTTCGACGTGCCAGGCGCCCGTTCGGGGAGCGCGTTCGGCGTGGATGCCGGTCTCGGGGGACGGCGCGGCGGAGCCGAGGGTCCGGCGGACCCGAGTAGCGGCTTCGGCCAGGGACTGGCGGAGGCTGGGCTGAAGTTCGGACACCCCGGGGACGGCCAGCGCCGCTCGGGCGGCGGTCCGCTCGACGCTGGCCGTGCGGACGGCGGTCACCGTCCGCTCCCGTCTCTCAGCGTGGGTTCGTCGGAGGCCGTGGGCTTCAGGGGCTCCAGTACGGACGCGATTCTCAGGTCGATGGTGCTGACGGCCAGGCCGAGCTCTTGCTCAGCGGCATGAGCGACGGCCCGGCGCACCTCGGCGGCCCTGCCGGGCAGGGGTCGGTCGAGAGTGACGGCGAGGGTCATGGCGATGGTCACCCTGGTGCTCCCCTCGGCAGGGGTCAGGCGGCAGCTCGCGGCGCGCACTCCGGGGACCCGGTCGGCGGCCCGGCGCAGGACCTTCGCCGCCGCCGTCTCCGCGATCCGCAGTTCTCGTGTGGGATCGTCCAGGGGCAGCATTCGGCCGAGCCGTACCTCGGCGCGTACCGCGCGCATGACCCGGTCGGCGACAGTGCGGGCGCTGGGGCGTTCCGCCCAGAGGGTGCGGGTGGTGCTGTCCAGGGCTGTCAGCCCCTCGACCGCCTGCCGACAGAACGCGCAGCCGTCCATGTGAGGGTCGGGCTGATCGCCGGCAGCGCGGGCCTGCTCCCAGGCGTGGCTCACCAGGCGCCCGCAGGGCAGCCTTTCGTCCCCGATGAGCCGTGCCGCGTCGGCTTCCCGGGCGGCCGGATCGTCGGGCGGGGGCGTGGCACGCGGGTCGTCTAGCGCCATGAGGCCATCTCCTTCATCAGGGTGCGCCGTGCCCGGAACAGCCTGCCGCGTACGGTCTGTTCGCTCTCGCCCACCACGTGCGCGATCTCCTCGTACGACAGCCCGTGCAGCTCCCTGAGGACCCAGCAGGCACGCTGAGCGGGGTGCAGGTCCCGGAGCGCTTGTGTCAGCGCCGCCGCGGCGGCCGCGCTTTCGACTGCTCGGGCGGGTTCGCCACCGGCATCGTGGGCCGCCGGCTCGGAGACGGCGTCCAAGGACACGGAAGGGGCCCGTCCGCGCCGGACATTGAGGCATCGGTTGGTCACGATGCGGTACATCCAGGTGCGGAACGAGGCGTCCCCGCGGAACTCGGGAAGCCGCCGCCACGCGCTGATGAGGGCGTCCTGGACCGCCTCCTCGGCGTCCGAGAGGTTGCCCAGCATGTGGTACGCCAGTGCCAGCAGCGGTCCGCTGTGACGCTGGACCAGTACGGCGAAGGCGTCGTCGTCACCTTCAGCGGCCCGGGCCACCAGCAGTCCGTTGTCCAGATCACGGAGGTCGTCTCCGGTCTCGCCCATCCGCTCGGCCGGGGGCGGATCCGACCCAGTGGGCTGGTACGGAGCCGCGCACCGGAGTGGTGAGAGTCCTCCCTGCTTCGCATCCACTGTTCGCTTCTCACACGATTCGCGTCCTGGACGACGTCACGGCGCCTCCCACCCCTGTTCGCCTGATGACGGCGGTCCAACCAAGCGGTCCGACCAGGCCCCCTCAACCAGGCTACGTGACGCACACCACAGAAAAGTGTGATGATTTCCTACTTTTTGTGTCCATTCTTATGACGGGCGCTGATCCGGTGTCCGTCTCCCCCGCAAGGAGAACGTCATGACGGACACGACGCCCCGCCCGGGCTCTGAAAGGCACTGGTCTGCCGATGAGGCAACGGCACAGCACACCCCGAAGCACAGCCTCGACGCACCGGACAGCCGTGGGCGGACCACGATCGCGGACACCGTCGCGGAGAAGATCGCCGGAATGGCGACCCGTGAGGTTCCGGGCATCCACAACCTCGGCTCCGGCATGGCGCGGACCATCGGGGGCGTCCGTGAGCGGATGCCCGGCGGGCAGCCCAGCATCACCCGCGGTGTGCACGTCGAGGTGGGCGAGCACCAGACGGCTGTGGACCTGGACGTGGTCGTCGACTACGGATTCCCCATCGTCGACGTCGCCGCGGATGTCCGCACCAATGTCATCGCGGCCGTGGAACGCATGACCGGTCTGGAGGTCGTCGAGGTGAACGTGGCCGTCGACGACATCCACCTGCCGGAGGACGAGGACGAAGGCGAAGGCGACGAACACCGGGTGGAGTGATCTCCCCCGCCTCTGCCCCCTGCCGTGCGGCTACACCGCGCACGGGAAGGAGGGGGCCGCATGAGACTGGTGAATGAACGATGAACACAACTGTGGTCGGACTCCTGACCGGCCTGGCACTGGGTTTCGCCGGTTATTTCGGTGGCTTCGGGGCTTTCATCGTGGTCACGGCCCTGGGCTTGGTGGGTCTGATCGTCGGCCACCTCGCACGCGGCGATGTCCATGTCACCGACTACGTACGCACCCGCGAAGGCGATGGACACCGGGCGGAGACCTTCCAGCGCCGTCGGAGCAGCCACGGACCCGGCACCGAGCACAGGGGGCGTGTGCGGTGAACACCCAGCCCCCGTCGCGTCCCCGCCGGGGCGGTCCGGGAAGCGGCGAGAGCACGGGCACATCCCCCCTCCCGTCGCCCGCCCGGCGCGGCGCGACACTGATCCCCGACAAAGTGGTGGCCCGCATCGCGGTCCGCGCGGCACACGAAGCCCTTACTCGGCAAGGAGACGAGCCTCCCCAACGGCTCGGCCTGGGAACACCCCGCACCACGGCCACCCTGCACGACGGCTCGGTCCGCCTCGGTGTCTCCTTGGAGCTGCCCTATCCCGTCGACATCGCCCGCGCCGGCGGTGAGATTCGGCACTACATCGCCGAACGGGTGTCCCATCTGACCGGCCTGCGGATCGACGGCATCACCGTGTCCGTCCAGCGACTCGTCGCCGGTCGGAGCCTGCGACGAGGACGAGTCGAATGACCCGGCGGCACGCGCCCGCGACAGGAGGATCATGACTTCCCGCACCCCGAACACCCCGCCGGACCCCGGCGGCGATCCCCCTCGACCGCGGCCGGACACCACGGCGGCTCCGGCCGGGAACACGCCGCACCACGATCCGCCGCCCGTTGAACCGCCGCCTCGACAGACAGCGCGGGAAGAACGGTCCCCCCGCCCCTGGGGGACGCGCCGGGCCCCCGCCGTCCTGGCCGCCGCACTGATCGCGGTCGGAACGGGCATGCTGGTCTTCGAAGCGGTCTGGATAGGCACCGGACACCCGGCCACTGCCTGGTGGACACGGTTGACCCACGAACTCGCCTCCCGCCCGGTGGACGACGTCTGGGTCCTCACCGGCGCCGCCATCG
The DNA here is from genome assembly GCF_024519315.1 of Streptomyces malaysiensis subsp. samsunensis. Classification (GTDB taxonomy): domain Bacteria; phylum Actinomycetota; class Actinomycetes; order Streptomycetales; family Streptomycetaceae; genus Streptomyces; species Streptomyces malaysiensis. The sequence continues at coordinate 156,475 of NZ_JANIIC010000011.1, forward strand.
CCGCTGCCCTCGGCCTGTGGCTGATCGTCCTGGCCCTCACCCCCGGTCTGCGTCCCCAATTGCCGTTGCGGGTCCCCACCGACGGGCGCGGGCGGATGCGTGCCGTGCTCGACCGCAAGGGCGCGGCGCTGATCCTGCGCGACGCCGCCCTGCGTGTCCCCGGGGTCAGCGCGGCGCGAGTCAGGGTGCGCCGCCGCCGGGTCACGGTCCGTGCCGACGTGAGCTTCCGCGACACAGCCGACGTCAAGGACGAACTCACCGACGCCGTCCGGCGCGAGGAACGCGGCCAACTCGCCCTGGCCCGGACCCCGCGCCTGGCGGTCCGCGTACACCGGAGCCCGACCTGATGGTCGTGGCGCCAGGGCCCCGATGCTCACCGGAGAAGACGATGAGGGAACACACCACGACCAACCGTGTGCTTCTGGCCCTGCTCGGACTCGTACTGCTGGGCGGCGGCCTCCTGGTGCTCGCCGGCGGCGCCGACATCTACCGTCGCCTGCGCCTCACGCCGCCCGGCGGCTGGCCGCTCACCACTCCGCACAACGTCCTGATCCCGCGTGCCGACCAGATCCGGTGGACCGTCCAGGACTGGTGGTGGCTGTCCGCCATCGCGGCACTGACCCTGCTCATGCTGCTCGCCCTGTGGTGGCTGCTGTCCCAGCCCCGGCGACGGCACTCCCGCCGACTGTCCGTAGGACACGCCCCCCGGGGAACCGTGACGGTCAACGACCATGCGCTGCGCGACGCCCTCACCACCGACCTCGACACGCTGCCCGGCGTCCGGCGGGCCCGGGCACGCTTCCTCGGGCCTCCCACTCACCCGCGGGCCCGTATCGGCCTCGTCCTCAACCCCGGCAGCACTCCGCGGCACGTACTCGAGGACCTGCGCGACGCCACCGATCGAGCCCGCCAATCGGCTGGTTGGGACCGCCTCCCCACGGATGTCCGCCTGGGCGTCGCCCGCCATGGCCCGCACCGTGCCGAATGACGTCACGTCCGGCTCCGCCCCCTCGCTCAGGTGTCCACGTGGCGGCATACGGGGCAGGCCGTTCCTCCGCCCGACGGGCGGTGTGGCCGGCGTCCGAAAGCGAGGTCCAAGCGCAGACGCATGAGGCATCAGGACGTGCCGCGGCGTCCCTGGCCTTCCCGCCGGCCTTCCGCGCCGATCAGGCGGGCTCGGCCGGTGCCGGTTCCGGTGTCGATGAGGATCTGCTCGGCCGGCGCGATGTTGTCGGCACGGACGGCCCGCGCCATCGCGGCGCGTGCCGCGTCGGGCGTCGCGTGCGGCGGGACCACCAACAGGGAGAAGAGGTCCTGATCGCCTCGAGTGATGAGGATGGTGTCGTCACCCACCGGGAACGAGTCGATGTGCACGACGCGATCGTCGATGATCAGTCGTGTCGGCAGTTCTTCCCAGGCATCGGAGTCCAGGCCGACGCGCACGACGGGCCCGAGGTAGTCGGTCAGCGCGGTGACCAGGGCGGGAAGCTCGGCGCCTATGTCGCGGGAACGCGGCCACCACGCACCGTCGAGATTGCCCTCACGGCTTTGTGTCGTCACCAGTCGCAGCAGGGCTGTTCCGGGTTTCACCGCATGATGGATCGCGTCCGGCAGAAGATTCACTTCACGCGGGGTGTCGGCATCGGACATGGTCTGCTCACCCTCCGCGGGGTTCGGTGGCGGGCGGTGGGCCACCAACTTCACCGTACTCCGAGAGCCCGCGCCCAGGCCCGTCCGCGCCCTGCGGCCCCGGACACCCGGGATTCCCGAGGAAGTGGCTGATCACAGGGGGGGCTCAGCAGGGCCACGCCCGGAGTACAGTGAAAACACCGGGAGCCCCTCGCACACCGGCTTCCACGCGGGTGTCGTTCTCGGCGAGCGACAACACCGGGACGCTGTAAGGCGCCCCCGGGGACAGGTCCGCGCCATGACCGTGACCGTCGACCGTACGCCCTCTGATGAGGGCGTGCCCTCCCCACCGGCCCGCCTGTCACTGACCCCGACGAGCCTGGTTCCGGGTCTCCTGGACGGTGCGTGGTGGCCTCGCTCCCGCGATCTCCTCCGTGAGCTGCCCACCCTTACGGACGTGCTGGACGCACGCTGGGGCCGGATCACGCGCGTCTCCGTGAACCCGACCGACTGGCCCGTGATCCCGCGCAAGGTGCCTGTGACCGGGCACACGGTGCACGTGGGCTGGTTCACTGACGAGCAGGACCCGCACAAGGTGATCCTGCTCTCCTACAACGTCGGCCGCTGGGACCTTCTGGTGATCCCGCCGGAGGCGAGTGCGGCGGCCGCCGCCCGGCTGATGTCCGCCGCGGCGACCACCGGCGCCCTCCTCACCGCCAGCAGCCTCATGGCGAGCGAGACCGCCTCCGCGAATGACGCATGACCTTCTCCTGACCCGGGCCGGTGGGTGCGAAGCAAGGCCCCACACCCACCGCCATGTCCTCCCGATGAACGAGGTCACCATGCAGCCACGGGAAACATCCTCGGCAGGGCGCGCCGAGGTACGTATTGTCGCCGCGTCCCCCGAGGCCGCCCGTCAGGTCGCGGAGGTGCTCCGTCGTTGCTTCGCCGGCACCGAACAGCGGAGCTACCCCGCCGGCGCGGACGGCGGAACCCGGCTCCATCTCACCGTGGACACCACGCACACCGCAGAACCGGCGCGGTCCTGGCTGCTGGCGAGCCGGTCCTCCGGGCAGGACCGCACACAGACCGACGAAGTCTGAAGGGATGCCCTTCAGGGACCGTGCCGGGGTCATGCCCGACGTTCGGCCCGCAGCGGTGCTCCCACCGCATGGAGATGGCGTAGTGCCTGTCGGTACGAGTCCACCAAGCCCGTCTGTGCGTAGGGCAGGTCGAGCTCGGCGCAGTAGGCACGGATCAGGGGCTGGGCCGCCGGCAGAGCGGTTCGGGGCATGCTGGGGAACAGGTGGTGTTCGATCTGGTAGTTCAGGCCGCCGAGCACGAAGTCGATGACACGCCCGCCCCGTACGTTGCGCGAGGTGAGGACCTGGCCGCGCAGGAAGTCCGGTCGGTCATGCTCCCCCGGCATCGCCATCCCCTTGTGATTGGGGGCGAATGAGACTCCCATGTACAGGCCGAAAAGGGCCTGCTGGACCACGACGAACACCAGCGCCTTCAGCGGCGAGAGGACCACGAGCACAACGGTGAGATACGCCGCCACGTGCACGAGCAGGGCCAGTGCCTCGACCGCGAGAGGAGCGGGAGCACTTGTCCGGCCCCTGCGCAGCGCCCGGAATGTGGCCACATGCAGTGCCCAGCCCTCCAGCAGCAGCATGGGGAAGAAGAGGGAAGCCTGGTGACGGGTGATGAAGCCGGTCACCCCCGTGCGCCCACGAGCCTCGTGATCGATGAAGACCACGGCGCCGGTCTCGATGTCGGGGTCGCGGCCGACCTGGTTGGGATGGGCGTGGTGACGGTTGTGCTTGGCCACCCACCATCCGAATCCGAGGCCGATGAAGAGATTGCCGAAGACCAGCCCTGTTGCGTCGTTTGCCCGCTTGCCGTGGAACAGCTGTCGGTGGCCCGCTTCATGTCCGCGGAACCCGCACTGTGTGAAGGCGAAGGCCAACACCGCGGCGACGGTCAGCTGCCACCAGGAGTCGCCGATCAGGAGGAAGGCCGCCCAGCCTCCGGCCAGGAGGAGCAGCGTGACAGCCAGCGCCGTGACGGAGCTCAGTGGCCGGTGCCGCAGCAGTCCCGCGCTTCTGACCTGGCGGGAGAGCAGCGCGTAGGCACTGCCTGGGGATCGATCACGGATCGTCGTAGAGCCACCCGGGGAGTCTTCGGAGGGCTCCGCCCCCCGAGCCGACGGGTTTGGAGAAGTCGAGGAGGTTCCAGCCGACCGCGGGGAGCGTTGAATGAAGTCTGAAGACGCCATGGATCTCGATCCTGATCGGTGTCAGCCGTCAGCCGTCAGCTGTCAGTGGCACGCGGATGCGGGCAGTTCGTGCGGCGACGTCGGAGGGGCAGCCCTCGCAGGCCACCAGGGACAGGCCACCAGGGCCACCAGGGCCACCAGGGAGAGGACAACCATCGTGCGGGTCAGCCGGTCCGCTTGGCCGGTGCTCGGACCACGTCGTCCTCCGCTCGCGCGGCCCATCGGGCCGTGGCGGCCCTGACGCGGACGCCTTGAGCTGTGTATACGCCCTTCCCGAGCCCGTGATCAGGGCCGTGTCGTGAACCGCAGAGGACAGCCGTGGAGGGCAACCGCCATTCCGGATCGCCCTCGGTCCTCTTCACCGTACTCCCCGCGCCGCGGGGAGGCATGTTTCCCCACGGCGCGGAAGTGGCAGACGCACTCCAGCGTCCGGACGGGAGTAGGGTGGCGATACGCCAGACCATCCTGGGTGGCGTCATCGTCGCGGCGTCGGCCTCGGGGAACGCCAGGCCCGGCAACGGCCGCCGGGAAGAGCACCTGCCCACCGGTCGCCACACAGCGCACAGCGAATCGTCAGGCCCGACCGCGGGCCGGCCTCCAGGCCGACAACGGCCGGAGCATCAGCAACGCTCCCTGAGCACCACGGAACCAACCGCACCACTTCTGGCCCTTTCCACGGGTCTCTCCGGCCCGTTGTCGCACCATGAGTAAGAGGAAATGGTTCCCATGTATTCACATGACGCCATCTCAAACCGTCGTCGCAGCCGCTCCGAACCGACCGAGGAGATGGTGGCCGGACTGGTCTGCATCGTCTGCCGCACCGACTACCGGCGCGCACCGGACGCGGTCACGCTGGTGGTCGCGCACCACAGCGGCAGGCAACTGCTCGCTTGCGAGGGTGTGTGCGCGCGGATGGCCGGCGGGGCCGTCCACAGTACCGACGAGCCGCCTCTCCCGCTGGTCGAGCGCGTGCACAGATACGAGGCCGAGCACTGATGCAATGATCACGCACTCCGCCGGGGCGCTCGATCCGGTGGAGATTCGCACCGCCCACCGACCACCTGGCGGCAGATGTCGCAAGCGCCCATGTGCGCGATGCTGAGGTGGAGGGAGCGGGGCCGCAGTGCGGCGAACCGCACAAAGGCTCGCCTGTGCGAGGGCGCTGCCGCGAGACGAGGTCGCCATGACAGACGGTGAAAAGGGCTTTCGTAAAGTCGCAGTGGATCGGTCAGAGGGATTCGGTGAGCGGCTGCTGGGCGCGCTGCTCGACCGGGCTCACGAGATGCCGCCCCAGCTGATCGCCCCGCTGGTCGCCGAGGAAGTGGGCAGGATCGGCGGGCGTGACGTCTCGATCCTCCTTCAGGACTACGACCAACTGGTGCTGGCCCCCCTGCCGGGCATGAGACTCGTGGTCGGGAAGCCTGAGCGGATCGACGATTCTCAGGCCGGCAGGGCCTTTCTGAGCGCGGCGACGGTGGAACAGCCGCAGACCGACGGCGTACGGATGTTCCTGCCGCTGCTGGACGGCAGCGACGTGGTGGGGGTGCTGGCCGTCACCCTGAGCACCGTCGATGACGACGACCGGCGGTTGCTGCGGCGCCTCTCCGGCCTGATCGCCGACATGCTGGTCACCAAGAACAGCTATACCGACCAGTTCTTCCGGGCCCGGCGCCGTGAGCCGATGACCCTGGCCGCGGAGATCCAATGGTCACTGCTGCCCCCGCTGACCATGGTCACACCGCAGGTGGCGGTGGCCGGGATCCTCGAGCCCGCCTACGACGTCGCGGGTGACAGCTTCGACTACGCCCTGAATGACAACATCCTGCACGTGGCCATCATCGATGCCATGGGTCACGGGCTGGACGCCGCCGTGCTGGCCACCGTCGCCATCGGCGCCTACCGGCACGCCAGACGCGCCGACGTCGGCCTCGCCGAGCTGTACATGTTCATGGACACGGCCATCGACAAGCAGTTCGGACCCGACCACTTCGTCACCGCGCAGATGATGCGCCTGGATATCGGAACCGGCCACCTGCAATGGGTCAACGCCGGTCACCCGGCGCCCCTGCTGATCCACGACCACCGTGTCGTCCAAGCACTGGAGAGCCCTGGCACCCTGCCCGTCGGCTTCGGCGGCGCCATCCCTCAGATCAGCGACCAGGCGCTGTCCCCCGGCGACCGGATCCTCTTCTTCACCGACGGTCTCATCGAGGAGCACCGCACCGGCGAAGAGCAGTTCGGCGAGGAGCGACTGCTCGACTTCGTGGACCGAGCGGGATGCGCGGGAGAAGGCGTACAGGAAATGGTGCGCGGCCTGTCCCACACCCTGATGCGAGAACGCGGCGGGGTCACCACCGACGACGCGACGCTCTTCCTGATCGAGTGGTGCGGGGGCACCGCCGACCGTCTCGTCACGCGCTGAGCAGCCCCAGCGGATTCCCCCGGGCTCCTGGGGCATGGCATACCGACGACAGCGCCCCCACCGGACCCGTCGGCGGCGTTGCCCCATGTCACCGCACCCAACCCCGCGCTGCTTCGGCTCCCGGCGTTCGCCTGCGTGCCCCCTGGCCTCGTGCCCTGTCCATGCCCTTCACAGCAGTCGGCGACGGTCACGAACGGGGCGATCAAGCCCCCGCACACAAGCCCCATTGGCTACGTTTTCCCAGGTCAGGCGCACCACATCCCCGGAGGGCGCCGGTGGTTCCCAAGCTCAGAGCGCGGGTTCGATTCCCGTCACCCGCTCCAGCACAGAGCCCCGGGCCGGCGGCCCGGGGCTCGTTTGTTGCCCAGACCACTCAAGGTCACCGTGCCCGTTCCGTGCCCGATAGCTGTCGCGTGTGTCCGGCGGTCATGTTCACGCTCCCGTGCGCCGATCCGCACCGTCGATGCGCTCGGCCGTCCCCGTCAGGCATGGTGGATCCATGAGCAGGTACGCAGCGGTGAAGCCGTACGTACTGCCGGAGTCGCTCGACCATCTGGGCGGGCCGACGGCCGGTGGCATCGCGCTGCCGCGCCACGTCGACTGGGGACCGCGCCACGTCTACGACCTGACCGATGAGGCCAGCTTCCGGCTGATGTACGAGCGAGTCGTCCGCGAGGCCCAGACGCGCGAGGACCTCGACGCATATCTGAACGCGATGCCCCTGCGGAAGATGGGGCGCGACCTGTTCCTCCCCTCCCGGTGAAGACGGCCTGGGAAACCCGGTTCGAGGACAGTGCGCCCCCGCCACCAGGCGCGCCGCCCCGTATCCGCATCACATGAGCCGCACGCGACGGTCCTGGTGGAAGGGGTCCGGCTGGGGACGACGACGTGACGAGAGCAGGTCAACTCGCCCATCACGTACCACATAGGGCCGGTCGCGTCAGGAATTCCGGCCGGCAACTTGGCGCGACGGATGCTCAACGTCGATCGGCATGACATCGAACTGTTCCGATCGCTCGCCCGACGGCGGCTGGAGGATCGGATCGAGGCCAACGTATGTTGGGCGGATGGAGATGTCGGGATATCGCACCGGCATCCCTTGAGAGCAGGTCCGAAGGTGCCTCCCCCGACCGATCAACCCATGGCAATCGAGGAGGCCCCTTGTGAGCCCCGGCCTCAAACCCGAGGATATCGATCTCCGTCTGGTCCGCTATGTGACCGTGCTCGCGGAAGAGCTGCACTTCGGGCATGCCGCGGACCGTCTGCACATCGCCCAGCAGACCCTGTCCGCGCAGATCAGCCGGCTGGAACAGCGGCTGGGCACGGCGCTCTTCGTGCGTGATCGCCGGCATGTGGCGCTGACCGACGCCGGTGCGGTGTTCGTGGCCGGAGGGCGTAGGTTGTTGGACTCCTCCGCGACATTGCTCATGGAGGTGTGTGCGTCGGGCCGTCCCATCCGGCTGGACGTCATCACCGAGGGGCTGACGACCGGCCTGATCGCGCAGCATGTGCGCACCCGTCTCCCGGAGATCACTCTGGAGGTCGTCCAGCGGCAGGGGCTGGTCGGCTCGTTGGAGCATGTGAGCCGGGGGGAGATCGATCTTGCCTTCGGCCGGGTGACCGGGGTGCCTCCCATCTGGAAGGGGACCTTCCGCTGTCTGCTGGTCAGGCTCGAACCGATGGGGGTCGTCCTCCCCGAGCACCATGTCCTCGCCGCGGGGGATGCCGTGCGGCTCGGCCAGTTGCGGGACTTCCCGGTCCTTCTGCACACCGCCGTCGAGGCCAGGGACTGGGAGGGCTGGAACACCGCTCTGGTCGAGCACTTCGGTCTCACCGTGGGGCGGCGCCTGCACGGCCATGGGCGCGCGGCGGCGAATGCGGCGGCGCTCGCTTATGGCATGCCGACGCTCGCGCCCGTGCGTGCCCCGCTGCCCGAGGGTCTCCTCGTACGCGAGCTGCACGATCCGATACCGCTGTGTCCCATGTGGCTGGTGTGGCGGGACACGGACCGTTCGGTCAGGGCGCCGAAGCGTGCCGCTGACATCGACGCGGTCATCGAGGAGGTCGACCGTCTCGCACGGGACCAGGGCTGGCGCGACCTCCCGAGCCAGCCCTGGTGGCTTCCCGAGACGGACCGTGCCGAGCTCGGAGACCTCCTCAGCCGCCGGTGACGCGGGTCTCCAGGCGGCCGACTCCGACGACCTCGACGACGACCTCGTCGCCGGGTTCGAGATAGCGGCCCTGGTGGGCGGCGGCGGTTCCGGCGGGAGTACCGCTCAGTAGCAAGTCTCCCGGGTGGAGCGGGGCGAGCTTGCTCAGCGCCGAGATCTGCTCCGCGAGGGAGAAGATCATCTGGTTGGTGTTGCTGTTCTGCCTCACCTCCCCGTTGACCGAGAGGCGGATGGGGAGGTCGTGGGGCGTCGGCACCAACGACGCCGGGACCACCGCCGGGCCCAAGGGCTTCAGTCCTCGCCAGCCTTTCTGCAAGAGCCAGTTGATCCCGAACGGCGGCGCGCTCAACGCCTCGTCGTCGCGGCAGGACAGGTCGTTGGCGACGGTGTACCCCGCGACGTAATCCAGGGCCTCCTCCACGCTGACCGAATCGGCCCGCCTGCCGATCACAGCGGTCAGCTCCGCCTCCCAGTCCAGGCGCCGCATGCCCGGCGGGCGGGGGCTCTCGCCACGGTGCCCGCTCAGCGCCGCCCCCGGCACCAGGAAGTGGAAGGGGCGAGCGGTTGCCGGGTCGGGCGGGACCGCCCCCATCTCCGCCACATGGTCGCGGTAGTTGGCGCCCGCGCAGTAGACGGTGGGCCGGTGTGCGGTCGGGGGAAGGAACGTCACCTCCGATGCGGCCCGCCATGGGCGGCCCGCATCGTCCGGAGGGGACGTCCGCAGCGCCCGGAGCACGGTGTCGACCCATGCGTCCCACCGGTCCAGCAGGGCGTCGAAGGTGTCCGGGACGGGGGCGGGCCGCTCCTCTTCGGACACCAGATCATGCAGCGGCAGTACGCGGTCGTCGGCCATGACGGAGAGGACAGGGCCATCGCCGCCGTCCTCGTCCAGGACGGTGGCGAAACCGAAGGTGGTCACCGAAAGCCTCCTCGTGAGTCGTTCAGGTCGGCCGGGTCAGCCCTGGAGGATTTCCATCGGGCGCTGGGCGATCTTCAGGATCTCCGCCCGGCTCAGGTCGGTCCGCCCGGTCAGGTCGAGGCGCTCGTCCTTGAACCGGTAGGCGTAGCCGTCCTCCGGCAGGTAGCAGATCTCCCACCAGTTCCGGTCCCGGTCCTGGATGTAGAAGGAGTAGACGCCGTGCTGGTCCACCGGCTCGGTCACATCCAGGATGTTGTACTCCTCCCGGATCTCGAGGATCTCGCGGTGCGCCTCGTCCACTTCCTGCTTGCTGGCCACGTCGATGCCGTTGTGGTGCAGCAGCGGCATCGACGGGCGGTCGGGGTTGCTCTCGAGGCAGACGTAGACATGGTTCCCGCCGAGCCTGATGAAGAGCCCGATCAGCGTCTGCTGGACGACCTCGAGGCCGAGGACTTCCTCGTAGAAGCGGCGTGATTCCTGGATGTTGTCCACTTCGAGGGTGCCGTGGGACAGGAAACGGGACTTGATCAGGGGCTCGCGGGTGGAGCGTTGGGTGATGCCGGGCATGGCGAAGCCTCCGGGTGGTGTCGGATCGGGGGTGTGTGCGGGGTGTGGGGGGGTGGGGCGAGGTCAGGACGCGAGGGAGGACGGAAGGCCCTCGTCGAGGCCCGTGCCGCGGTAGTCGGCCAGCCGGTGCGCCATGTTGAACAGCAGCACTCCGGTCGGGCCGCCGGTGTCGTTCCGGTAGATCCCGACGAACCGCCGGGTCTTTGGATCGCCTTCGACGATCTCCAGGGTGTCGTCCGGGCCGGGGTGACCGACCACCTGGACGCGTGAGTCGTAGAGGTTGGACCAGAACATCGTCGTCGTGTCGTACGCGGGAGCCGATACGCCGTCGAGCAGCGTGCCGGCGGCGGTGTCCGCCTGGCGCACGGCGTTCTCCCAGTGCTCGATGCGGACCGGGCGGCCGAGACGCGGATGGTCCCAGCAGGCGATGTCGCCGGCCGCGGCGATCCCGGGAGCGCCGTACGCGGCGAGATTGCCCCGGCAGCGGACGCCGTTGTCGAGAAGCACCCCGGAGCCGGCGAGCCAGTCGGCCGCGGGCTCGACGCCGATGCCCACCACCACGACGTCGGCCGGGACCAGGCCGCCATCCGACAGCCGCACCCCGGTGACACGGTCGCCTCCCTCCACACCCGTGACGCCGCACCCCATGCGCAACCGGGTGCCGTGGTCGGTGTGCAGGCCGGCCAGGACCTGCCCGGTCCTCAGCCCCAGCGCCCGCGCTCCGGGCACCGGCAGGGGGTCGATAAGGGTGGTGTCCAGGCCGAGACCGCGGGCCGTGGCCGCCACCTCCTGCCCGATGAAGCCACCGCCGATGATCGCGACCCGCGGACCGCCCGTACGGAGGTCGGCGCGGAGCGCGTCGGCGTCGGCGACGGTGCGCAGGGTGTGCACCCCGGCCAGGTCGCCTCCCGGCAGCCGGCGGGCCCTGGTACCGCAGGCGATCAGCAGGCCGTCGTACGGCTGCGGGTACGGGGGGCCGTCGTCCTCCCGCAGCCACACCTGCCGTGCGGCGGTGTCGAGTTGGACGGCGCGGGTGGACAGGCGGAGGTCCGCGTCGAGGTCCTGCCGCGGCAACACCAGGTCGGACGCCTGCCGGTCGCCGGTGAGGTAGCTCTTGGACAACGCGGGGCGCTGGTAAGCCGTGATGGCCTCCTCTCCGACCAGCGTGAGCGCGCCGTCATAGCCGCGTCGGCGCAGGGACTCGGCGGCGCGGAGGCCGGCGATCGAAGCCCCGACGATGGTGATGCGCCGCGGAGTTCGGTGCACCATGGCTCAGTCCTGGATCTTGATCGCTGCCACCGGGCAGAAGCCGACCGCCTGCTCGATCCGGGCACGCAGTTCCTCCGGGGGGTTGGTCTCCCGGAGGGAGACGATCCCTTCCTCGTCGAGCGTGAAGACCTGTGGCGACAACCCGGTGCACATGGCCGCACCGATGCAGACATCGGTGTTGACGGTGATCTTCATGGCAGAACTCTCCAGGGTGCGGGAGGGGGAGCCCTCTCGGGGCGGTTCGTCGACCGCCGAGGACGGTGACCATTCCACGCTCCGCACCTCGTCCCGGTCCAACAGTTCCCACCGGGGGTTTGACAGGCCCGCTCTGTTACGGCGGGGTCTGCGGGGGCCGATGGACGCGGTGGCATGGCAGGCCGTACTGCCGGCGCGCGGGTTCCAGCCCCGTCACCCGCTCCACGCTCAAGGCCCAGGTCAGCGACCTGGGCCTGGTTTGTTGTCCGGCTCTCCCCATGCTCCCGTGCCCGATGGGTTCCGGGCCGCCTTACGGTGTGCCCGTACCCGTCAGAAGTCGTACGGCTTCGTGGTGCTCCAGTTCAGCACGTCGGCCTCGTTCCAGCTGAACTGCGGCTTCTCGCCCTTCATGACGACCGAGTAGTAGGGGCCCTCGTGACCGTCCGCGCCGCGCAGCGCGAGGGCGAGCCCCTCCGCCTTCTGGTTATCCGACCCGTAGTCGAAGAGGTTCACCGCGCTGTATACCTTGCCGCCCGGCTGGAGGGTGATGTGCTTGTCGCCGCCCGGGTTGTCCTTCTTCGAGTGCGGCAGTGCGGCGCCGTCGACGTCACCGAGCTTCACGGCCGGGTAGGAGGTGACCCAGCATGGCTTGGTGCCCTCGTTCGAGGCGGTGACCAGCAGGTGGTCGCCCTGCTGTCCGGCGAACCGGTGCACCGCGGTGACCAGCATCTCGTCGCCGCGGCACTGCTGGGCACCGGCCGTTGTGGCGTTGTTCGCGACCTCGTCCGCCCCGCCCGAGGCGGTCGCCGAGCGCGCGCCCTCCTTGGTGTCACCGCCGCTGTTGGCCTGCTGCGCGCCGCCCTTGCCGTTCCCGTCGGAAGCGGACCGGCTCTGCGCGGAACCGGCGGCATTGTCGCCGCCCGCCGCCTTCGAGCCGCCGTCGGCGCCGCCGCAGGCGGTCAGGCCCAGCGCCAGCGCGGCGGTGACGGCGGCCAGGGCGACGGTACGAATCCGGGAAGTACGCATGCTCGGGTTCCCCCTGCGTTTAGTGCGGGAGTTTTCTTTGGTCGTTCCCGCGGTGTGGACACCACTTTTCCCGGGGCCACTGACGTTCCGAAAACGCCGCGCTAACGTCCTGCGAGCGAACCGCGTGCGAACTGAGGCCGGGCCGTAAGCGGTGGGACTTCAGAGGGGTAGATCGTCCGGCAGGACGCGGAACGCCTTGTGATGGCCCAGATGCCAAGGCCCTGGAAACTCAGCGAGCCCACCCCGCATGCGGAGTGGGCTCGTCTCTTGAGCGCTGGGCAAGCCTTGCACCTGCATCTCCCCGCAGGAAGCGGGGCGTCTTTCCTTGGACCACCAACGCGCGGCCGACTGCCCGGAGTTCGGGCGCTTTCGACAAGATCGAGTGTAGCGCACGGACGCACCAGCCTGACGCAGCAGCCGCCTCTCACGGGGAGGTTCGGGTGGGGCGGTCGTAGGACGCGGGGCGGGACGTCCGTGGGGTGGGCGCCGTGTGGTCACGCTCGGACGAATGCCAGCAGGTCGGCGTTGAACTTGTCGGCGAATGGGGCGACCATCGCGAGGCCGTGGGGGGCGCCCGGGTAGACCTTGTAGTCGACGTCCTTGACGATGGCCGATGACTTGTTGCCCGCGGCCACGATCGGGACGATCTGGTCGTCGTCGCCGTGCACGATCAGAGTGGGTACGTCGAAACCTCGCAGGTCTTCCGTGAGGTCGGTTTCCGAGAATGCCTTGACGCAGTCGTACGCGCCCTTGATTCCCACCTGCATCGACCACATCCAGAATGCGTCGCGAATGCCCTTGGAGACCTGCGATGCGGGGCGGTTGGCGCCGTAGAAGCTGGCGCTGAGGTCCTCGTAGAACTGGGAGCGGTCCGTCAGGATGCCTTTGCGGATGTCGTCGAAAACCTCGATCGGCAGTCCTTCCGGATTCGCGTCCGCCTTCACCATCAGCGGGGCGATGGCGCTGAGGAGAACGGCCTTGGCGACCCGATCGGTGCCGTACCGCCCGATGTAGCGCGCCACCTCGCCACCGCCGGTGGAGTGCCCGACCAGGATGACGTCGCGCAGGTCGAGCGTTTCGATGAGCTGCGCCAGATCGTCCGCGTAGGTGTCCAGGTCGTTGCCCTCCCACGGCTGGCTCGAGCGGCCGCCGCCGCGACGGTCGTGGGCGATCGCGCGGTATCCGTTGTCCGCGACGAGCTGGAGTTGCGGGTCCCAGGCGTCGGCCGTGAGCGGCCAGCCGTGACTGAAGACGACCGGCCGGCCCGAGCCCCAGTCCTTGTAGAAGATCTGGGTACCGTCCTTGGCGATGACGAAAGGCATGATGCGATTCCTTTCGGGCTTGTGCGTGCGCCTTTATGGGGCATCTCACCCGTATACGGCATTCCTCGTGTCCCTTTTTCCACGGGACTGAAACACCTGACCTCGGCGCGGCACCGTTCGACGGCGTCAGTCGCGGCCGGGGTGGCCGGGGTGGCCGGGGTGGCAGCCGCAAGCGTCCCTTTCCTGCCGGTCGGCGGGAATCGCGGTGGCCGGGGCCGCGCAGCAGCCCTTGCCCTGCCAGGCGTCGCGGCCCTCTTTCATGGCGATCGTGGCGATGACCAGGGCGGCCACGGGGTCGGCCCAGGACCAGCCGAGGGTGGCGTTGAGGACCAGCCCGGCCAGGAGCACGGCGGACAGGTAGGTGCACAGGAGCGTCTGCTTGGAGTCGGCGACCGCGGAGGCGGAGCCGAGTTCGCGTCCGGCACGGCGCTGGGCGGCGGACAGGAACGGCATCACCGCGAGGGAGAGGGCGGCGAGGACGATGCCCGGGATGGAACGTTCGGGCTCGCCGGTGCTGGTCAGCGCGCGGATGGCGTCGATGGTGACGTACGCGGCGAGGGCGAAGAAGGACACCGCGATGATCCGCAGGGTGGTCTTCTCCCGGGCCTCGCGTACGGCGTGGTCGGCCGCCGAGAACTGCCAGGCGACCGCGGCGGCCGAGGAGACCTCGATGACCGAGTCCAGGCCGAAGCCGATCAGGGCGGTGGAGGAGGCGAGGGTGCCGGCGGTGAGGGCGACGACCGCCTCGATGACGTTGTACGTGATGGTCGCGGCGACCAGGAGCCGTACCCGGCGGGTGAGCGCGTCCCGCCGGGCCGGGGAGAGCCCGAAGGCTCTGTGAGCTGCGTGACCTCCGTGACCTCCGTGGGCTGCGTGGCTTCCGCGGGTCGTGTGGCCTCCATGGGTCGTGTGGTCTCCGCGGGTTGCGTGGCCGCCATGGGGTGCGTGGCCTCCGCGGGGTGCGTCGGCCATCGGTGTCTCGGCGGCCATCAGCAGCAGCCCTTTTCCTCGGCGTCCGGGCAGGCGCGGTCGGTCTCGACGGCCACCACGGCGGTACGCAGGTCGTCCAGCGCGTGGCCGAGGCGTTCGTCGGCCAGTTCGTAGCGGGTGCGACGGCCGTCGGGGATCGCGACGACGAGGCCGCAGTCGCGCAGACACGCCAGGTGGTTCGACAGCCGGGTGCGGGAGATGCCGAGCGCGTCGGCGAGGTCGGCGGGGTAGGCGGGGGTGTCGCGAAGGGCGAGCAGGATGCGGCAGCGGATCGGGTCGGCGAGCGCGCGGCCGAATCGGGCCAGCACCTCGATGTCGGATGCAACAGTCAGCACGCTCTGAGAGTACATGGATTCCTGAATTCAGGAAGCCCTGAATTGTTGTGGACGTTGCTCTCGGGCCGGGATCCCGGCCCGAGAGCAACAGCAGGCACCGCAGGCTCAGGCCGTAGACGGCTGGGGCGTCTGCCCGGGTGCGGTGAGCCGTCCGGCGCGGGCGAGTACGGCGACGGCCGCGGCGCAGCCGACGCCGGTCGCCGCCAGGGTGAGCCAGACCAGCCAGGCCGCGCCGTGGGCGTGGGCGTAGTCCCACAGCGCCCCGCACGCCAGGTTCCCCAGCGTGATGCCCAGACCGGAGACGGTGTTGTAGAGGCCGTAGTGGGTCGCGATCAGCTTCTGCCCGGACAGGGCGACGACGGTGTCCATCTCGAAGGGGTAGACCACCGCGC
The DNA here is from genome assembly GCF_024519315.1 of Streptomyces malaysiensis subsp. samsunensis. GTDB lineage: Bacteria > Actinomycetota > Actinomycetes > Streptomycetales > Streptomycetaceae > Streptomyces > Streptomyces malaysiensis. Next base: position 171,990 of record NZ_JANIIC010000011.1, read on the forward strand.
CTGCGGCGGCCAGCAGCGCGACCGCGGCGACCAGCGCTCCCAGCACCGCCGGGGCGGACGACGAGGGGGACAGAGCGAGGGGGAGGAAGGCGGCGCCCATCGCGCAGAGCCCGACGACGAGAGCCTGCTGGGAGGTGAAGCGGCGCTTGGCCCAGCCGGTCAGCCGCAGTTGCCCGGCCACCGCGACACCGGCGGAGATGACGAACAGGCCGCTGGTGGCCTTCGTACCGTCCGCGCCCAGCGCCGCGTCGGCGGCGAGGGGCAGGGCGAGGTAGACCTGGAAGGTCAGCACGTACGAGCCGATCATCGCGGCCGAGAACAGCAGGAACGGCCGGTTCGCCGCCACCTGGCGCCACTGCGCCCACACCCCGGCCGCGGCGCGCCCCTCCTTATGGCCTTCGTCGGCGCCCGCATCGTCTTCGGTGGTTTCCGCACGGTCTTCGGCGTCCGCGCCGTACCGCCGGGGCAGGGCGCGGGCCTGCATCACGCTCAGGGCGGCGAAGATCGCCGCCGACACCGTGCACACCAGCCGGAAGTCGGCCGCCAGCAGCGCCAGCCCCACCAGCGGGCCGAGCAGCATCCCGGCCTGGTAGTACACGTTGAACGTCGCGAACGCGTCCACCCGGCGCTCACCGGCCTCGACGGCGAGATAGGCGCGTACGGCCGGGTTGAACAGGGCACCGGCGAACCCGGTCGCCGCGGACGCCACGAGCAGCGCGGGCAGCGAGTCGACCCAGCCCAGCAGGGCGAACCCCAGGGTGCGCAGTACGCACCCGGCCATGATCGGGGCCTTGTAGCCCAGCCGGTCGGCGATCGTGCCACCGATGAGGAACATGCCCTGCTGGGAGAGGTTGCGCACGCCCAGCACCAACCCGACCGTCCATGCGGCCAGGCCCAGCTCTCCCGAAAGGTGGGCGGCCAGGTAGGGCATGAGCATGTAGAAGGCCAGGTTGATGGCGAACTGGTTGACCATCAGCAGCCGTACGGGTGCGGGAAACGACCGGGTCTGCGCGAGCAGGGTCTTCACCGGGCCACCCCCGCCATGCCACGGTTGCCGTCTCCCGGCCCTGTGCGGCGGTTGCCGTCTCCTGACGCTGTGCCACGGCTGCCGTCTGCCGCCGCCGAGCCACAACTGCCGTCCCCCGCCGCCGAGCCGCGGCCATCGTCCTCCGCCGCCATGCCACCGCCGCCACCGCCACCGTCCCCCACCCCCGGCGCGGGACGCTCCACCTTTTCACAGCGCGTCCAGCGCGTGACAACCGTTTCGGTGCAACGGGTGATCTCCTGCGGGTCCTCCGCCGGTACATGTCCCAGCAGCCGGTGCCTTCGGCACCAGTCGTCGTCGAACACGGTCCCGACATAGCGGTGGGGGCCGTCGGGGAAGACGGCCACGATCCGCTGCTCGGCCGGGGACGTCCGCGCGACCCACCGGGCGACGAGGGCGACCGCGCCCACGCTCCACCCGCCGGTGGCGTAGCGGGTGCGCGCCAGGGCGCGCGCGGCCCACACCGCCTCGGGGGCGGCAACCCAGTGGACCTCGTCGAACAGTTCGTAGGCGACGTTGCCCGGGTAGATGCTCGACCCCAGCCCCCGCATCAGGCGGGTGCCGGCCGGCTGTCCGAAGATGATCGATGCGCAGGTGTCCACCCCCACCACCCGCAGGGCCGGGAAGAAGGAGCGCAGCACCCGGCCGATGCCCGCGGAGTGCCCGCCGGTGCCCACCGAGACGACCAGGGTGTCGACGCGGCCCAACTGGGCGACCAACTCGTAGGCCAGCGGCCGGTAGGCGGCCACGTTGTCGGGGTTGTGGTACTGGTCCGGGCACCAGGCGTCCGGATGCGCGGCCAGCAGCTCCGCCACGCGCTCGCGCCGGGCCTGCTGCCAGCCGCCCACCGGATGCGGCGCGGTCACGGTGTGCACCTCGGCTCCGTAGGCCCGCCGGATGGCGGTACAGGCGGTACAGGGCCTCTAGAGAGGGTTCTCCCGCAGCCAGGTCAGAACCTGTTCCGCGTGTTCGCTCGGCGGGAAGATCGGATAGAAGACGTGCTCGATCGCGCCATCGCGGATGATCAACGTCAGCCGTTTGTAAAGCGTCGCCCCGCCCGCCTCGAACGTGGGCAGACCGAGCGCCCGCGCCAGGCTCCGCGTGGGGTCGGAGAGCATCTCGAACGGCAGGCGGAGCCGCTCGACGACTTCGCGCTGATAGTCGGTTTCCTGGCTGGACAGGCCGAACACCCGGACCGCGCCGGCCGCGAGCAGCTCCTGATAGTGGTCACGGAAGCCGCACGCCTCGGGGGTACAGCCGCGCGCCCCGGGGATCGCGTCCCAGCCTTCAGGCAGGTCGGTGCCAGGGCGGCCGGTGAGCGGGTAGATGTAGATCACCGTCCGGCCAGACCTGAGTGCGGCGGGGGCGTCGGGTGCGCCGAGTGCGTCTGGGGCGTCAAGTGCGTCGAGGCGGACCGTCGTATCGCCGGTGCTGTGCAGTTCCAGGGGCGGCGCCGGGGTCCCGGGCAGATGGGCGGCCGCACCGTCGTCCTCGGGCACGGGCAGATCGGCCGGAAGGTTCACGAAATCGGTCATCGGGGCCTCTCCTTCGTCGGTCTCTGGGACACGGCTGTTGCGGTGGGCGGCGTGCCGCAGATGCGTGATCAGTGCCGCCCGGCGCGCGGTGAGTCCCGCGATGCGCTGGGAGAGCTCGTCGATCGCCGCCCGGTACTCGGCCAGTGAGGCCGGGCAGTCATCGGCGTGCTCATGACCGACCGCGAGGCAGTCGAGGAACGGCCGGGTGCGCTCCACGGGGAGCCCGAGCCTGGCCAGCGCCCGGATCTCCCGTACGAGCCGTACGTCGTGCTCGTCGTAGTCCCGGTAGCTGTTGGCCAGCCGCTCGGGCGTCAGCAGCCCCAGCGATTCGTAGTAGCGCACCGCTTTGGTCGTCACGCCCGCCCGGCGGGCCAGCTCACCGATCCGCATGTCTCTCACCTCGGAGAACGCTAAACCTTGCCCTTGAGGGTAAGGTCAAGGCGATGCTCGGCGCCGCAGGCTCGGCGCCGCAGGCTCGGCGCCGCAGGCTCGGCGCCGCAGATCGAGGCACGGGCGCGGGCCCCCTCACCGCTCGTCGTGCGTCGCCTCGGGAATGCGCTTCCGGTAGTGGACGCGGTCGTACTGGCCGTCCCGGCGGCGCTCGGTCACCTCGTAGCCGTACCGCGGGTAGATCTCCTGGTTCTCCCACATCAGGGCGTTGGTGTAGAGCCGGATCTCCGGCAGGCCGAGGGCGCGTGCGTGGGTGTCGGCGAAGGCGAGCAGGCGTTTGCCCATGCCCTGGCGGTGGGCGTCCGGGTGTACGGCGATGCTCTCCAGGACGAGGTGGTCGGGTTCGGGCACCAGGACCAGCACGCCCATGACCGGGTCGCCGGTGACGAAGACGCGGCCCGCCGCGATGTCGGTCGTGTGGTCCGCGTCCATGGGTGCCGGGCGGATACCGATCCGGGCGACGTAGGGGCGGTATGCCGCGTCGGTGACGGCCTCTATGGCGTCGATGTCGGCTGCGGTCGCGGGGCGGATGGGGTGGTCCATGGCTCCACAGTTTGGCGCATACGGGTGTCGACGGCGATCAGCCAGATATGGCGCCGGTCGCCTGGCAGCGCTTGTTTGCGCTGGTCAGCGGCGCGACCAGCGGGTCGGCCGCAGTCGTCAGGCGGGCTGGCCCCGGGGGCCGCGGCGGGTTTGGGCCAGCCACTCCGGGGCCGGCTCGGTGGCGCCGTACGCGTCGTGCCAGTTCCACCATTCGTACGGCGGGGTCTGCGGGTAGCCCTCGGGCGAGTCCTCCCATGTCTCCTGCCGGCCGAGCGCGGTCATGTCGAGGTAGCTCCAAGTGCTGCCCAGCGCCTCGTCGCCGCGAGCGTTGATGAAGTAGGTGCGGAACACGCGGTCGCCTTCGCGGATGAACGCGTTTGTGCCGTGCCACTCGTCCACACCGAAGTCGGCGTCGAAGTCGTCGGTGATCGTGTACCAGGGCATCGCCCAACCCATCCGCGCCTTCACCCGCTCGATCTCCGGCTGCGGCGCGCGGGAGGCGAAGACGAGGGTGGTGTCGCGGACGTTGAGATGCGCGAGGTCGCCCACGTGGTCGGCGACCATGGAGCAGCCGCGGCAGGCGTGGTCGGGCCAGCCGTAGACGACGGGCTCGAAGAAGGCGCGGTAGACGATCAGCTGACGACGCCCTTCGAAGAGGTCGAGCAGACTCACCCTCCCCTCGGGCCCCTCGAACCCGTACTCCTTCTCCACCGCGAGCCACGGCATCCGCCTGCGCTTGGCGGCCAGTGCGTCACGGGCGCGGGTCAGCCGCTTCTCCTCCTCGAGCAGCTGCTGGCGCGCGGCCTCCCACTCCTGCGGCGAAACGATCGGAGGTGTCTTCATCGTGACGTTCACCTTCCAGTCCGGGCCACGTTCACCTCCCCCACCATCCAGGGTCGGCCGTCACCGGCGGGGGCGCACGCCGGTACGCCAGGAATCGAATGCGCGATCCCGGCGGAGCCGGAGCCGTCGATGGCCGGTCGCGGCTCGCACTGATCCGGAAGAGATCCGAAAACTTCCGAAGGCGGCGCCCCGAAAAGGATCTCCAACCCCGGGAACCCATCGATCAATTTCGCATTCGATCAACAAGAAGAGCCCATGAACTGCAACTATGCACCCCCGACCATCACCACGAATCAAACCGGCACCGATAACGGCTTCTACTATTCGTTCTGGACCGACGGCGGTGGGTCGGTCTCCATGACCCTGGCCTCAGGCGGCAGTTACCGGACGTCGTGGACCAACTGCGGGAATTTCGTCTGCGGTAAGGGCTGGAGCAACGGCGGCCGCAGGAACGTGCAATACTCCGGCAGCTTCAATCCGTCCGGCAACGGATATCTCTGTCTCTACGGGTGGACCTCGAACCCGCTCGTCGAGTACTACGTCGTCGACAACTGGGGTACATACCGCCCCACGGGCACGTACAAGGGCACGGTCACCAGCGACGGCGGCACGTACGACATCTACCAGACCACGCGGTACAACGCCCCCTCGGTCGAAGGCACCCGGACGTTCAACCAGTACTGGAGCGTCCGGCAGTCGAAGAAAACGGGCGGAACCATCACCACGGGCAATCACTTCGACGCATGGGGCCGTTCGGGAATGGGCCTGGGCACCTTCAAGTACTACATGATCCTCGCGACCGAGGGATATCAGAGCAGCGGGAACTCGAATCTCACCGTGAGCGGATGAGCCATTCGCTCACCCCGTCCGTCGCGTCCCACCCCTATCACCACCACAGAGCCCCAGGCCGACCGCCTGGGGCTTCTCTCTTGCCCGACCCCCACGCCTCCCGCGCCCGTCGCCGCGCGCGCCCCGCATGTTTTCCGCAAGGGGTCGGCAAGCCTTCTGTCCGCCGGGCCGGGCAGAGGACCGACGCGAGACCCACGAGGGTCCACGTCCGAAATCCGCATGAGAGATCAACGGGGGGACGCCATGTCGGCGTTGAGCACGACCGCAGAGTCTTCGTCGGACGAGCACCGCCAGTGGCTCACACTGGTGGAACGCAAGAAGGTACTGGCCATTGTCCACACCACCGCCTACGCCAAACGACTGCTCGATGTCCTGTCGCTCCTGGAGGCGGACTTCCGGCTCCAGGTGGTGTTCACCACGCCGCCCCACGTCTTCGGGGACGAAGTACCGCGATTCCTCCAGCAGTTGGGAAGCCCCATACTGTCCTGGGCAGAGGCCACCCGTATGACGTTCGACCTCGCCGTGGCGGCGGGGCCGCGTGGGGTGGAGCAGGTGCAAGCGCCCCTGATCACGTTGCCGCACGGCGCCAACTACCTCAAACGGCTGCCCGGAGCGTCGGACCCGGGTGTGGCCGGGCTGCGCAGGCGGGACCTCTTACCCGGCGGCAAGCCGCCGGCCGCCGTGGTCGTACCGCACCACGCCGATCTGCAGGAGCTGGCCCGTCATTGCCCTGAGGCGCTTCAGCTGGCGCATGTGGTCGGGGACCCCGCGCACGACCGGATCACCGCGAGCCTGCCGCGGCGCGCCGCGTACCGCCGTGCCCTGGGGCTCGCGGAGGGGGAGCGTCTGGTTCTCGCCGTCTCCACGTGGGGTCCTCACTCGTTCTTCGGCCGTTTCGAGATGTTGCTGCCGCGTATGGTCGGGGAGCTGCCCTCCGGGCGGTACCGTACGGCCGTCCTCGTCCACCCCAACGTTTGGTCGGGCCATGGCCCGTGGCAGGTCAAGGCGTGGCTGGCGTGGTGCGGCCGGCTGGGGGTCAGTGTGGTGCCGCCGGAGGCGGACTGGCGCAGCGTCCTGGTCGCCGCCGACTACATCGTCGGCGACCATGGCTCGGTCACCCTCTACGGCACGCTCACCGGAGTGCCGATCCTCTTGACCGGGTCCCCGGAGCCGGAAATCAATCCGAGCTCTCCGGCCGCCACGCTCGCCGTCACCGCGCCGGCGCTGTCCCCGGCCCATCCCCTCCCCGAGCAACTCGACTACGCCGCCGCCGAATACCGCCCGGAGGAGTACGCCGCGATCGCCGCGCGCATCACCTCCGAGCCCGGCCGCTTCCACCGCAATATGCGGCGGCTGATGTACCGGCTGATGGGGTTGGGCCAGCCCGCCCACGAGCCGCGGGCGCTACCACTGCCCGAACCGCCGACGCTGCGCACGTGGTTGTCCGATCGTGGGGAGGCATCGGCATGAGGGCCCCGGCCGGATGCTTCGTCACCGTGGAGTGGTGGGAGGGGGCTCCGCCGGAGCCGGTGCCGTCCCCGTCCCTGTGCCTCTGGACGGGCCGCGTGGCAGGTGGAGGCGTGCTGCTGGCCCGTACCGGTCTCGCGGGCACCCGCCGGGCGCCCGTCGTCCTCGATGAGCACCTGACGGTGGACGCCGACGTCTGCGCCGACGCGCGCGGGCTGGACTGCGCCGACGTCCTGCGCGGAAGCCGCCCGCGGCCGGCCGCCGAGGCGGTGCGGTGGCTGGCGGAGATCGGCCCCGCCGGGCCGGGGTGCCGCTTGGCCGCCGTACCGCTGATCGGTGGCGGCTGGGTGGCGCGCGACGGTACGGACCCGGGCGTGGTGGCCCTGCCGTGCCGGGTGCCACCGGAGCAATGGCTCTTCGTGTCCTGCTTGCACGCATGGCTGGTGGCCGGGCTCCCGCTGAGCGGAATGCTGGAGGCACACCCGCGGATCACGTACCGCCCGGCGCTTCCCTGAGCCGACGCGCGTCGGAGGGGCTGGTGACCTCGAACAGCGCGAGCGCCCGGGCGCGGAAGGTCCGTGCCGCCTCTTCTTCGCCGCGTTCCCGGGCACTGTCTCCGAGCATTTCGAGGGCACGGGCCTGCCAGTGGGCGGCCCCGGACGAGGTGAACACCGAGAGCGCCTCGTCCATCGCCGCCACCCCCACCTGGTGCTCACCGGCACGCGCACGGGCACGCCCCAGGAAGACCAGGGCCCGCGCCGCGTCATGGGGGTCGTTGACGGCCAGCAGACCGGCGCGCGCCCGCGTGAAGTACTCGACGGCCCGGCCGGTGTCGTCCTCGGCGAGTGCGATCTCACCGAGGACGATCCTGGCCAGGGCCACACCGCGTGGGTAGCCGCAGGCTTCCCATAAGGCGATGGCCTGGTGGAGGTAGTCCACGGCACGCGCCGTCCGCCCGGCCTCGCGGTGGCAGCCGCCGAGGCCCAGCAGCGCCTGCCCCTCGTCCCGTACATCGCCCGCCTCGCGCGCCGCCCGGCGGGACTGTTCGTACCACTCGGCCGCGTCATCGACGCGGCCGGCGGCGCTCAGGCCGATGGCACCGGAGTTGAGCATCTGGCGCTCGGCCTCGGCGTTGCCGTCTCTTCGGGCCGCCGCCAGGCCGATCTCGTGGGCCTCGATCCACAGGTCGTAGTAGCGCAGCCGAAGGAAGAGCGGCCACATGGCGTCCACGAGCTGCCAGGTCATGGCATGCCATTCGGATGCCGCGGCGGCCCGGATCACCGCCATGAGGTTCATCCGGTGGGCGTCGAGCCAGGCGAGCGCGCCCGGGTCGTCGGTGAAGGGGGTGGGTGGCCCGGCGGGGTGGACCACGTCCCTGTCGAGGGTGAACTGCGCGGGTGTGATCAGCTTCTCCGCCTCGGTGGCCGTCTCCAGATACCAGTCGCAGACCCGCCGCAGTGCCTCCGCACGGGCCGTGGCGCTCTCCTCCTCGGTCGCTCGGCCGTGGGCGTGGACCCGCACCAGGTCGTGGAAGCGGCAGGTGCCCGGACCGATGTCCTCCATCAGATTGGCCTCGACGAGCTCGTCCAGCCGGGATTCCGCCCACTCCAGGGAGGCGGCGCAGGCCGCGGCGGCGCTTCGCGCGTCGAAGGTCCGCATGGGCAGTGGGCCGAGCCTGCGGTACAGGAGGGCGGCCTCCTCGGTCAGTACGGCATAGGAGGCGTCCAGCGCGTTGCTCACCGTGGTTTCCCCTTCCACATGCAGCGCGGCCAGACGCTCCGTGTCCCGGGTCAGGGCGTCGGCCAGAGTCTTCAGGGACTGTCGTGGTCTCGATGCCAGGCGCGCGGAGGCGAGGCAGACGGCAAGGGGCAATCCGGCGCACAGCGCGACGACCTGGCGAGCCGCCTGCGGCTCGTTCGCAACGCGGTCGTCGCCGATCGCACGGCTGAGCAGCTCGGCTCCGGCGGCCGGTTCCAGCGCCTCCAACTGGTGCATCGCCGCTCCGTCCATGCGGAGACCGGTCAGCCTGCGGCGGCTGGTGACCACGGTGAGGCCGCCGGGACCCGCGTGCAGCAGCGGGCGCACCTGGGCGGCGGTGAACGCGTTGTCCAGCACCACCGCGATCCGGGCATCAGCGGTCCAAGACCGCCACAGCGACGCCTTTTCGGCCATATCGGCGGGCACCGAGCCGGCGCCCAGCGCCCGCAGGAACTGGCTCAGAATCTCGCCGGGGCTCGCGGGGCCCTCGGCCGAGTGCCCCCGCAGGTCGGCGTAAAGCTGTCCGTCGGGGAACTCGGGGGCGAGCGGCTGAAGCCAGCTGCACACCAATGTCGTCTTGCCGATTCCGGCCGGACCGCTGACCACGATCAGCGAGCGTGACGTGGTGTCCCGCCCACCGCCGGTCAACAGGCCGTCCAGCGCCGCCAGATCTGCGCCACGGCCGGTGAAGTGGGCGGGGACCGGCAGGAGCTGCCGGGGTGGCGGCACCGCGGTGGGCGCCCCGGTGTGCACATGGATGCCGCCGTGCACATCGCGCGCCTGTACCGCGGGACCGTGAATCCGGGCCCGGCCACCGATCAGGTTCTCATGGGCGTCCCCGGGTGCCTGGCCCATCCGTCCGCCCCCCGGTCAGTCGGTCACCGTTTGTGTTGATCAGTCCGGTCCTACCCCCAACGGGGCTTCGGCGATGCGTGCGGGAACGCCCGATGACGTGAATCGGCCAGTGCCCGGCGAACGACGTATGGCGGCCTCACCCACCCCGTGCCATGCTCGCTGAAAAACGGACAGACCAGCGGGAGGACGCTGGTGGACATCCACTTACTCGGGCCGGTGGAGCTTCGGCTGGAGGGTCGGCGACTGAAGCTCGGTTCGGACAAGGAACGAACCCTGCTGGCCGCTCTGGCACTGGAAGTGGGCCGCCCCGTCTCCATGAACGCGCTCATGGACCGGCTCTGGGACGGCAAGGCTCTACCGCGCGCCCGCGAGAACGCGCACACATACATCTCTCGGGTACGTAAGCATCTACGCCTCGCGGGTACGGGGCCGAGCGCCCCGCGCATCACCAGCCGGGCCCACACCTATGTGCTGGAGACCGACCCCGACTCGGTCGACCTGAATCGCTTCCAGCGCCTCACCGATCTGGCCGGAGCGGCGGCGACCAGCGGGGACGACGAACGCGTCGTGGACCTCCTCGCCCGCGCCGAAGACCTCTGGCAGGGCGAGGCCCTCGCCGGGCTCCCCGGTACCTGGGCCGAAACCGTACGCGCGACGCTCGCCGAACGCCGTCTCCACGCGACCATTTCCCGTATCGCGGCTCTCCACCGGCTCGGCCGTTTCGCGGACTCGATCGGGGAGCTGTCGGCCATGGTGCGCCAGCGCCCGGAGGACGAGACGGTGGCAGGCCAGTTGATGCTGGCGTACTACGGCAGCGGCCGGTACACGGACGCCTTACGGGTGCATCAGCAGGCCCGTCAGCTGCTGATGTCGGAATTCGGCTCGCGCCCGGGGGCCGAACTGGACCGCATCCACCGGGGTGTTCTCGACCGGAAACCAGTGGACGGGCTCGTCCGGACCGCCGCGGCCGGGGCGTCCTCCGAACCTTCCCCCGGAGGGAGTTCCACTGACCGGCCTCCGCCCCGGAACCTCCCGTACCAGCCTCCGCTCATCGGCAGGCGCTCCGAACTCGACGCCCTGATGGCCTCCATCGGCGCGGAGCCGGGGGGAGGGGCGGTGCTGACGGTGGAAACGGTGAGTGGGATGGCCGGGGTCGGGAAGACCGCGGTCGCGGTGGACACGGCTCGGACACTGGCTCCTCGCTTCCCTGCCGGCCAGGTCTTCCTGGACCTGCACGGCCACTCGCCCTCCCAGGAACCGCTGAGCGCGGACGCGGCCCTCGCCACGTTGCTGCGGCTGTTCGGAGCGCCCGCCGATACGATCCCCGTCCGGCTGGACGAGTTGATCGCCCTGTGGCGGACCACCATCGCCGACCGCCGAGCCGTCATCGTGCTGGACGACGCGGCGGGCCCCGACCAGGTGGCGCCCCTCCTGCCCGGCAATTCGCCGACCCTGACCATCGTCACCAGCCGTCGGCATCTGACCGGGCTTCCGCATGCGGTGCCGCTTGCCCTGGACGTGCTGCCGACCGATGACGCGATCACGCTTTTCCGGAGTTTCGCGGGTGCGGCAAGGACCCAGGACATCACGGAGACCACCCGCATTGTGCGCCTATGCGGCCATCTGCCGCTCGCCATCGAATTGGTGGCCAACCGATTCCGTTCCCGGCCCTCCTGGACCCTGACCACCCTGGGCGAACGCCTGGCCCGCAGCCCCGGGCCCCTCGGCGAGATCCGCAACGCCGACCAGGAGATTTTGCGCGCTTTCTCCCTTTCCTACCGGGCCCTCGACACGGCACAGCGCACCACGTTCCGGCGCTTGGGACTGCATCCGGGGCCTGACTTCACGACCGAATCGGCCGCCGTACTACTCGATCTTCCGGCCGAGGAAGCGGAACGGCTGATTGAATCCCTGCTGGAGTGTCATCTCCTCCGGGAACCGGTCCCGGACCGGTATCGATATCACGACCTCCTGGGCGATTACGCCCGCATGCTCGCCTTTTCGGAAGACGAGGAGCGGGAGCGCGAAGAGGCTCTGGCCCGGCTGATCACCTTCTCTCTGCGGGCCGCGGAACACGCCGACCGTGTGGCGTACCCACGGCGGATCCGGCTCGCCACGGACGGTACGGATCAGCTTCCGGCCCTCCCCCGCATACGGAACGCCGATGAGGCACGCGCCTGGTTCACCGCCGAACGCGGCAACCTCCTGGCCGCCGAGCGCCACGCCCGCACCCACGGCTCACCGGAGTCCGCGGCCCGGCTCGCCCATGCCCTGGCCGGTTTCCTGGAGGCCGAATGCCATTGGCCGGAGGCCGCCGGCATCCTCCGGCACGCCGCCGACCACTGGTCCCGCACCGCCGACCAACCGGCCCTGTGCCACGCCCTGCTCTGCCTCAGCTCCAACCACGCCAACACGGGCCGCTACGCGCAGGCCGTGGAGGCGGGCGAGCGGGCACTGGAGATCGCACGGGCGACGGGGGACCGGGAGGCGGAATGGGAGGCGTACCGGAGCCTTGGGATTATTCATTGGCATCGGGGTGGGTACGAGGCATCGGTCACGCTGCACCAGAAGGCACTCGCGATCGGGGTGATGACAGGAAATGTCTGGAATGAAGCCCGATCTCGCAACAACATTGCGATCTCCCTGCTCGATCTCGGCGAACCAGAACGCGCGCTCGATCACTTCCGCACGGCGCTATTCGGCTTTCGGTCCGCAGGTGACCAGTCGGGTGTCATTAGAACATTGAATAACTTAGGCGACCTGTACTCGCGCAGAGGCGACCACATACAAGCCCGGAAGGCTTTCGAGGAATTACTCCCCCTGACGGAGTCCGCGGGAAATCCCTACACACAGGCAACGGTGCGTACCAACCTGGCCGCGAGCCTTGCCAAAACCGGAGAAGCCGGCCGCGCACTCGCCCTGCATCAGCAGGCATTGACAGAATTTCGCCTATTGGGCGATAGGAAGAGTCAGGCGACAGCGCACAACGGACTGGGGGAAGCGCACCTCGAGGAGGGCTCCGCCGACGCGTCCGCCGACCACCATCAGAAGGCCCTGGACATCGCCCTCGATATCGGAGCAACTCCGGAGATCACGCGCGCACTACGTGGCCTGGGACGGATCGAACTCAACGGTGGCCGACTGGACTCCGCGACGCGGCACTTGGAGGCATCCATAGCCACCGCGCACAAGGCCAACGCGCGCGATGACGAGGCCCGGGCCCAGGCGCTCCTCGCCGAGGTCCGGCTGGCGACGGGCAATGTGGCGCAAGCACGAGAGCTGCTACAGAGAGCGCTCTCTGTACTGCGCCCGTTGGACGCACCTGAAGCGGAGCGAATTAGCAGTCGCTTGGCTGGGGTCGGCGGCGGGACGGCGAACTTGACTACCGAAGGATAGTTCGTTTTCATGACCTCCTAATCGAACCCCTGCCTGGCACACCTAGTTTCGACACGTCACGCATTAATCGCATAACCTGACCGCCGGAACAGCAAGATCGAACGGCGAATGAGGTTGGCGTTGTCACGCATCCAGGGCGCTTTTCTGGCCGCAACCGCTGTGGCGGCTATCACTGTAGGAGTAACGTTTCTGGGAGCAGCGTCGGCATCTGCCGTGTCCATGCCCACGAAGGCAAGCGATGAGGCCGTGTGCATGCCCACGAAAGTAAGCGATAGGCAAGGCAGCTCTGCACAGTAAGCGGATGCCAAGCCCCAGGCCGCACCACCGGCCCGGGGGCTTGTCCGTGTGTGACCGCCCCCGGCCCCCGAAAATCTCGCGCCCTCGGCACCTCGCGTCGTTAGGATCCGCGCATGGCCACAGCCGAGCACGCAGTCCTTCATGTCCTTACGGGCTACCGGCCGAAGACCACCATGGAACACTCCGACCTTGAGCGGGTCCGTGGTGCCGTTGAGGCGGGGGCTCCTTGGGAGCGGGAGAGTTCGCTTCATATCACCGGATCTGCCCTGATTGTGCACCCCGACAGTGGGCGGGTGCTGCTTCGATGGCACCAGCGTCTTCAGTCGTGGTTGCTCGTGGGCGGGCATGCCGATCCGGGGGAGTATGACCCGCTTGCCATCGCCTTGCGGGAGGGGCGGGAGGAGACGGGGTTGCCGGATCTGGCTCCGTGGCCGGATGCGGAGGTGCGGCATCTGGTGATCGTTCCGGTTCCCGAGAACAGCCGGGAGCCGGCGCATGAGCATGCGGATGTGCGCTTTGTGCTGGCCACCAATGTCCCCGAGGCCGTGCGGCCGGAGAATCCGGACGCGCCGCTGCGCTGGCTGACACCGGACGAGGCGCGGATGGCCATTACCGAGGCGAACGTCCTGGACACTCTGTCCCGGGTTGAGCCCCTGCTCGTGCGCTGATCAGTCCTTACTGAACGCCTGGGCCACGGCGAGGCTGTCCTCGTAGACGTGGTGCCGGGTGACCAGGCCGCCTTCGAGCGTGAGGTGCAGGGCGAACCGTGCGCGATAGGCGCGTCCTGTGGCCCGGGCGGTCTGGCGGATCTCGCCCAGGACGACCGCGTCGTCGCCGTCGACGAGGATGCGCTCGATCTCGGTGGCCGCCTGCTCGGGCACATGGTGGTGCGCCAGGTCGCGGAAGTGGGCGGCTACGTCCTCGCGGGTGGCCCGGTGGCGAATCCAAGGGGTGGCCTGGCGGCCGTGCTCGGCCTCCGGCCAGTCCAGTTTCCAGTCGCTGCGCTCGGCGTACAGCTCGGCGATGCGCTCGGGGTCGCCCTCGCCGATGCGGCGCAGCAGTTCTTCCACCAGCGCGCGGGTGGTCAGGGGTGCGGCCAAGGACATGGTGATCCCTTCGATCGGAAACCTTGCGGGGAGCGATCACCATGCTGCCGGGGGCGGCGGTCCGGGGCGATTACGTCCCGGGTAATGCCGGCCGTCCCGGGTAATGCCGTCGCGGGTGGCCTGGTTGTGGGGGCCGGTTGTGGGGGCCGGTTGTGGGGCCCGGTTGTGCGGCCGCGCTTGTGCGGGGAGGTCAAGCGTGGGTGGGGCGGTTCGACCTGGGTGGACGTGGCGGGCGGGGGTGGGGGGGGCGAGCGTGGGTGGGAGGGGGCGTAGCAGCGGCACGAGTGCGGAGGGAGGATCGGCGATGGCCGGTTCCACAGCGTTCGA
>NZ_JANIIC010000110.1 GCF_024519315.1 Streptomyces malaysiensis subsp. samsunensis
GGCCTCGATGCCGAGGCGGGAGAGCGTGGTGCGGGCCTGCGGTAGCCGGGTGCGGTTGCGGTAGGCGTAGATTCCGGCGGCGGCCGCCAGGGCACCGGTGGCCAGCGAGTGGGCGCGTGCCAGGCGGGCCGTCGCGAGCAGGGAGCGGCCGGACAGCTCCACCGTGGTAGTGCTGCTCCGTACGGCCTGTTCGGCTGCGCCGATCTTCCCGAGCAGGGCCCGCAGGGCGCCCCAGTCCCGTGCGGCGACGTCGTGGCGGATCAGGTCGGGGTCGGCGGCGAACAGCACCACGGGAGCGAGCACGCCGGCCAACTGCAGGATGCCGACGTCGCTGAGGTCTTCCTGGGTGAGTTTGTCGGCAGCCGGGGTCATGGGCAGTCCGTTGACGCAGACGACGTGCAGGAGCGGGATGTATTCGCGCCACCACAGCCGCTCGGCTGCCGGGAGGTCGAAGGTAACGTCCCTCGTTCTTGAGGTCGGCCAGTACGCGTGGGACTTCCGCCCACACGTAGTGGGGGATGAAGCCGCGCAGCGTCTCGTAGCGCATCCCGTGCAGGATTGAGCACGGCCGGCGATGCTTCAGGTGGCGGTGATGTCCTGGGTGAGCCCGGAGGTGTCGAACACCCCGATCCGGAAGCAGCCACTGATCGGGCGGTCGTAGACGCTGCTGTACATGACTGGAGCGTAGGCCCGCGCGCCGAGAGCGATGCACGGATTTTCGCAGTCCCACGTCGCGCTCGGCGAATCCGAAGACCGGGAAGGTGCGTGGACATGCCGCCGGGTCAGCTGAGTGCGGGCACTTTCGGTCATCGGTTCCGGGGCCGGCTTGCGGACCGGTAGAGTGCCGGGCAGTGGCCGTCGCATCGGCCCAAGCCAGCGGCCCGGCCCATGACCGGGGCGCATGACGGCAGAGGTGCCCGCGGGTCCCGTACGACGGGGTCCGGACTGTGAGCATCAGTGCGAGGCGAACATCAACTCCCAACGGCCGTAGAGTCTGTTGAAGCCTTCCGCATGCTGCTCTTCATCGCGCGCATCGGGTCATGGGGCCGGGGCGCGGGAAGCGAGAGCCGTATGACCAAGAGCCACGGCCGCAAGAGCCGGGCGAGGAACAAGGGCCGGGCCAGAGGAGCGGCGTTCGCCTCCGCCAACGCCGGCACCCTCCATCAGCACAGCAGCGGCCCGTCGGCCGCGGACCTTCAGCCGGCCGACCCCACACGGTGGGGCGTGGACACGGCGCCGGACATGCGGACCGCCTCGGCGCTGGTCAGCGCGTGTATCGACCGGTGCGCGCCGTGCCAGCAGTCCCTGGCGGACAAGCTCCTCGACGAGGAAGCGGTCGTTCTCGCCGTGCTGGCCGGGTCCGTCTACACCCTGCACGCCGAGAGCGAGCCGGACGCGGGCGGTCTCGCGTCCCGGGCCACCCAGGTCTTCTTCGGGCTTGTCCAGCAAGCCCGCGATTACCGGGATCCCGGGATGCTTCCGGCCGCGGTCGAGATGCTGCCCCGGGACTCCCGCGCGGCGATCCTGGAGGACGCGCTGGACCTGTGGACGTACTACGGGCACGTCGACGCCGGTCTGCTGCGCGAGCGGTACCCCAGCCCGGCGGGCCTGTCGACAGTCACCGTGACCGTGGAGGGCAGCGATCCGGCGAAGGCGGGCCCGGGCGTGGTGGTCGACATCTCCGCCCTCGGGCACCCGGCCGCCTACAGCGTGCGCACGGACATGACGCTGACGGGGTCCGCCCGGGTTGCCTCGGTGGCCCTGGTCCCGGAGTCTGCCGAGGCCGGTTACGAGGACCTGCGCTGGCGCTGCGGCTGGGAGCCCTACATCTTCCAGGGGCTGCCCAGCGCGGATCCGGCCTGGGTGTTGAAGATCGACCACACGAGCGGCGCGCTGCTGGGCATCGTCCGGCTGCTGGACGCCACCTTGTTGCCCGAGCGGCAGCCGTGGGAGTGGCGCCAGGACGTGTACGACCGCATCCTGTGGCGCGCCCCGGTGCCGGCGTCGACTTCCGCGTCGGCCGAGTGGCTGGAGGCCGCACGCCGCCGGGACACGGCCCTGTTGTACGGCCCGCTCGACGCGGGCGCGGCCGCACCTGCCGACTGGGAGCGGCTGGTGTCCGTGCACGCCCACTGCCAGTTCACCGACCGCATGTGATCAGCACTCTGCAAGGAGAACCGGATCAATGACCGAGAACATCGAACAGCACGCGGAGGGCGCGGCCCGCTCCTTCGTCGAACTCGTCCGTGCCCTCCAGGACCGCGGAATTGAGTACCCGCTGGAGGCGTACCGCGTCTACAGCTATCTCACCCGCTGCGCTGGTGAGATGAGGACCGCCATCGAACTGGTCGAGGCCGCCGTGCAGGGCCTGCAGGACAAGGGTCTGCTGAGGAGCGACTACCGGGGCGAGCCGCTCGACGAGGTCCTGCAGCGCTTCACCGAGTCCTCCGCCGCGGGAAAGGATCTCGCGGGTGCGCTCCACGGCAGGCTGAGCACGGCCCACTCCGCCGTCGGGCACGTCGCGTACAGGGAGGAGCCCGAGGGGCAGGAGTCGGCGACGGGGAGCTGAGTCCGGCGGTTCGGCGGGTGTGATCGTCTGCGGGTGGTGTGGAGCGGAGGCCGGGGCCGGGGTCCCGGCCTTCGTGCTGTCGGCTTCTGATCGGCCCCGGGGTAACCCGGCCCGTCAACTCACCTCACCAAGAACAACCGATAGTGAGTGAGATCTTCAAAAAACATAGTGAGTTTGTCGATTAAGTGGGTGGGTTCTGCTATTATGATGGGGAGTTAAGTGTTCCAGGAGGGTGAGTGAGTCAGTCGCCGCAGGAAGAGAGCCCGGTCAGCGTGACCACGGTGCGGAAGAACCTGTACTCGCTGGTGAAGCTCGTCGAAGAGGAGGGGCGCACCACGGTGATCACCAAGCACAAGATGCGCGCTCTGCTCGCGCCGCTGGACCGGTTCCCGACAGCCCGGAAGGCCGATGCCTTCCCGGCCCACGTGCTGAGCGCGGCACAGAAGGACTTCGGTGACCTCGTCACGCGGGCAGCGCAGGGCGAACCGCAGGTCCTCCTTCGCAACACCACGCCGGTCGCGGTACTGCTCCCCGCCGACCTCGTCTCAAGTGCCCCCCCGACCGACACGGCCGCGCACCCCGGCGCGGCGACCGCAGGAGGTGCGGTGAACAGCCAAGGCAACCAGGACCGCGGCAGTACACCGCGCAGGCTCGCCACGCTCAGCGACGCCATGTCCGTACTCACCGCCGGCCCGGTCGGCGGTCCCACGTTCGGGCTGCCCGGTCTGGACGCCGAGACAGGCGGTCTGCAGTCGGGCCGGCTGACGCTCGTGGCGGCCCCGCCGAGCGTCGGTGGAAGCCTGCTGGGTCTTGCCGCCGCGCGGAAGACCGCGCTCGCCGACCGCCGAACGGTCCTGTACGCCGCGTCGGGACCGAACAGGGACGATATCTTCCGCCGGATCATCTCCGCCGAGACCGGGGGTGACTACCCGCGCCTGAAGCAGGGCCGCCTCACCGAGCACGAGCAGCACGTCGCCCGGCAGGTGGTCCAGGCAGGCGACGTGCTGCTCATCGATGACGGCACCAACCTGAGGGCCGAGGACATCGCGGAAACCGCGCCGTACATGGAGGGCCTGGCCCTTGTGGTCGTGGACCGCCTCCAAGCCGCGCACAGCGCCCGGCTGCCGCTGTCCGGGGACCGTCTCCCGCATGCCTCCCAGGTCCTGGCCGGCCTTGCCCGCGACCTGCATGTACCGGTGCTGGCCGTCGTGGACAGCGACGACCCCACGCTCCTGGGACTCCTGGACGCCGACGTCGTGGTGACGCTCACCGCGACCGCGGACCCGGGAAAGGTCCAAGCGACGGTCACCGAACGCGACTTCGGCACGATCGGCTCGGCGTACCTGCAACCCGACCTGATCCACGCCCGCTTCCTCGACGCCGGAGCCGCCCCCCTCGAGCGCGCCGACAGCCCGGCGGGCCCGGGGCCCTCGGCGGCCGCCAGCGAAACGGCCGCGCTGGAACTGGCCCAAGCCGCCCTTCCCTACACGTCCGGCGGACACCGGGGGATCCCCGCCGCCCTCACCCACGAACTGGCGGCATGGCGGACCGCTGTCGCAGACGGCGACCAGGAAACCCTCAAAGAGATCCTCCCGTCGCTGCTCCAGGCCGCCGCAACGGTAGCCCAGTGGCCGGACACCCATGAGGGCCACCGCCTCGCCGCCGCGCTTCTGCCCTACGGCAAGCCCGATTCCGCCGACACCACCGGAGGCGTCGGGCAGTACGCTGCTGCCGGTGCCGCTGATCACGCCCCGGCGGACAACGGACAGGCCCAGGCCGACGTGACGGAGGACGAGGAAGACGGCGAGGACGGTCTGAAGCCGGGGGATGAAGAGGACGAGCCCGAGGGCCACGTCTTCCCTGCCCTGAAGGTCCTCAAGGACGCGGTCGGCCGCTCGAAGATGCACCCGATCAAGGTCATCCGCAAAGAGGAGCGCGACAGCGGCCCGTGGCCGCTGATCAGCGAGCACATGGACGGTGAGCCTCGCTGGGCCCACCCCGACGTCACCGTCACCCGCGTTCCCCACATCCGGGCGAACGGAAAGCGCGTCCGGCGCGACAAGATCGACGTGCCCGGCTCGTTTGGCGAGGGCGTGCTGTGCCTGATCGACCGCAACGGCTCGTTCCCCTCCGCCTGTTCGGCCGTCCCGCTCGCTCCGAACAAGCTCCTGCACACCGGTCCGCTCGACGCGTACGACAAGGCCGGGGCCGGTATCTACCTCATCGGCATCCCGGAGTGGACCCGCACCGACATGCCGCACCCCCTGGGGCGGATCATCGACCGGCCCGATGAGGACGGCCGGGTATGGGTCACCACTCCCCACATCAAGCAGCTGGTGAGGCTCGTCCGGGACAACCACCTCGGCGCCATGCCGACCATCTACGACTCCTGGACGGGCAAGGCCAACGAGTCCCTCTTCAAGCCCTTCTACGAGGCCACCCGCAAGGCACGCACCGAGCTCGTCCAGGTCGGCGGCGACCCCTACAAGGCGTACAAGACCCGGCTGTCCATCGCGCTGCGCCTGCTGTGGCCCAAGCGCCCCGCTCAGCGGTCCCCGTTCTGGCGGCCGGACTGGCGCATGAGCATGGTCGCCGAGGCCTCCGTCCGGCACTGGACCGTCGCGTTCAAGGCCGTCCAGGAAGGCCACACCCTTGTCGCGCTGCGCAACGTCGACCAGGCCATCTTCTGGACGCCGCCCGACACACCGCCGTCCACCTACCGGATCGGGACCGGCTTCGGCGAAGTGAAGCACAAGTTCGTCCAGTCCGGCGAGACCATCCTCGAAGGTGACGACTGATGGCCGGCCCCACCGGCCGCGGAAGGTCCCTGGGCGCCGCCCTCAACGACCTCCTGCGCTCCCAGGCCACCCCCCGCCACCGCCTGTCGTCGTACAACGCCAAGCACTGGCACGCCCAGCTCAGTCAGCTCACCGCGACCCACCGCGGGCAGCAGGCCCTGGCAGACGCCGGTCTCAACGTCACGACCAAAACCCTCATCAACTGGCTGTCCGACCCCGAGTACAACGTCCGCCGCAGCTACCTGGACATCATCCACACCGCATACGAGAACGTCGCCACCGTCCCCGCCGAGCCTCTCCCCGACCACATCAAGCAGGGCCAGTACGAGATCAGCGGCGTCGTCAAAACCGGGGACGACAGGCGCACGCGCGGCACCCCGGACGCCGCGCCCCTGCGGATCGACGGCCGCCGGGGCAACTGGGACGAGATCGAGGAACTCTGGCTCGCCGGTGAACTCACCGACGACAAACTCGAGGACCACTTCATCGACGACGTCATCGTCGAGGACATCGGCGAAGGCACCGACGGATGGGAGTTCCCCGGCGCCTCGTACTCCGTCGAAGTCCGGTAGTAGCCCGCACAGCTGAACCGCCCGCCGCAGCAAGGGAATCCACATCATGAGCCACCATCCAGAACGGCGGAAGTTACCGCTGATCGCCGTGTACGGACAGACGGCCGCGAACGCCGAGCAGCGTGTGACCGAGCTGCTCGGCGCCGCGGGCGTGAGCCCGGCCGAGGTACACACCCTCATCGCGGCCATCCAGGCCGGCGCCGTAGAAGGCGCTCAGGGCGAAGTCATCGAGCTGGACACGCAGGCCCCCGCCGGCACCAGCGACCAGGTCCAGGAGGGCTGGCTTCGCGCCGTCGAAGCGATCGCCGGCAGACTCGCTCACATCGCCGACCGCACCGTCCATCAGGCACGAACGGCGGCCGCCGTGCCGGAGACACGGCCGGTCGCATCAAAGTCGGAACCGAACTCCCTGCCCACCCCGGTCGACAGGGTGGGGGAGGAGCAGGTTCAACAAGTGCTCGAGGCAGCCGAGCGGATCTTCGTGTCCCTGACCGGCTACACGGGCTTCGACCTCGACCTGTCGGAGGAGATCCTCACAGTCGTCCTCAAGTCCGTCAGCGCCGAGCAGCAGGAGGGCTACGTACGGCAGTTGGAGGCCTTCGCGGAAGCCAGCGGTGAACGCCTCGGGCAGCTGTACGGGAAGTACGGGCCGGGCGGGAAGTTCGCGGACGAGAGCCACTGCTACCTGACCCATCAGCCCGCGAGCGTCGTGGTCTGCGAGCGGCTGGACACCGTCCCGATGTGGCTCGAAGCGGTGTGGAACGAAGAGATCGACGCCGAGCTGACACTGGAGCGCTTCACGAAGCACTGGCGTTTCGGGCTGGGCCCCTCATGAGTAAGTCCGGCGATCGAGGTGCTGACTTCCGTCAGATCGACGTCGACTTCAGGGAGAGGACGAAGCCGTGGCTCAGCTGAAGATCCGGGACCTGCACGAATTCCTGCGCCAGGCCCCCCGCAGTCGGCCACCATGGCTGTACTGGCACCCTCCGCCGACTTGGCGGCGCCGGTCACTGCGGCGCGGATCACGGAAATGGACAGCATGCGGTTCCTCCTGCGGAAAAGGGGGGTCCGCGGCCGGATCGGCCGCGCCCCACCAGTCCACCGCCCCGGCCCCGGCCCGGCCACCCCGTACGGGTGACGACTCGGGCCCCACTTCACGCGCGGGGTGACGCGATGGGCCGGGGCGTGCGGGTGGTCGGGGCGGCGAGTATCGGCGCGCTGCGGGCGGCCGAGCTCGCGCCGTTCGGGATGACCGGGATCGGCAGCATCTTCGACGCCTACGCCCGGGGGGAGATCGACGGAGACGACGAGGTGGCGGTCGGGCAGGCCCCGGACGGCGCATGGGACGCGCTGACCTGGCCGGTGGTCAACGTCCGGTACGTCCTGGAGCTGGCCCAGGTGGCGGGGGTGCTCGACGCGGAGCGGGCCGCCGGGCTGCTCGTGGCGCTGCGCGCGGTCTACTACCCGCAGCGCACCACGGCCGCGGTGCGGGCCGTCTGCCGCCGCCAGGGTGAGACGGAGTTCGCCGGATGGCTGGCCGAGCGGCGCGCGAGTGACCGGCATTTCGGTGACCTCAAACGGGCCGATGCCCTCGCTGCTGTACGCGCCGCATTGGAGGGCCTCGCGCCGCAGTCCGCTGATCAGCCGTCGGCGTCGGCGGTGTGGGAGACGACGCACTTTCGGCGGTGGTCCAACGCCGCCGTCCGTGCCCGCGTTGACGGGCTGGAGCTGTCCACCGAGGACCGCGTCGTCTATCAGCAGGTGTTCAACCCGGCATTCGGCCAGACGTGGGCGGCCTACCTCGAGCACCGCTCCCGCCATCCCGCGCACGGGCCGGGCCTGCCGCTGACGGCGCGGCTGGCCCAGGTCACCGGCGGGGACCTGCCCGCCCATCGGGTGTTTCACCCGGCGGTGGACCTGCGGGACGAGGCCACCGTGACGCTGCTGCTGGCCAACGAAACTCCCCGGGACCGGCATACGGTCGCGCGGTACGCCGAGGCCCTGGCGCTGGCCCGCCGCACCCGGCCCGGGTTCTCGGTCGAGGCGGTGCGCGATGACCTCACCCGCCGCGTCCTGCTGGAGCTGTGGCAGTGCCTCCCGGAGCGGTTCGACGCCGAGACGTCCGCCCGCGGGCTGGTCTCCGGGGCGCGGGCCGTGGAGGCGGCCAAGCGGCTGATCCCCGGAGTCCTGGCCGAGAAGAGCGAGCGGACGGAGGCGGCCAGTGGTGCGCGGTGATCATCTGGTGGAGCTGCCGGGCACGGTGCGCGCCCGGCCTCCCGAGGAGACGTGGGAGGTGCTGGCCGAGCGTCTGCCGAGGTACGGCATCACCCGCGTGGCCCGGCTGACCGGGCTGGACTGCATCGGCCTGCCGGTGTGGACGGCGATCCGGCCCGCCTCCCTGACCTTGACCGCATCCCAGGGCAAGGGCGCGACCGATCTGCTCGCGAAGCTCTCGGCCGTGATGGAGGCGATCGAGCTGTGGCACGTGGAGCAGCCGCTCCACGTCGCGGCCCGCGGCCCGGCCGAGGACGTCCACCCGGGCTATCCCATCTCCACGCTCCCGGTGACCAGCCCGTTCACGGAGCGTGCTCTGTCCCGGATGGTGTGGGACTGGACCCCCGGCACCGGCCTGGTGAGCGGGAAGACGGTTCTGTTGCCGGCCGATCTGGTGCGCCGCCGGGCGCAGCGGCCGGAGTGGAGCCCGGATGTGCTGCGCGCGACCAGTACCGGCCTGGCCTGTGGGATCAGCCGCCACGAGGCTCTGTTACATGCCCTGTTCGAGGTCGTGGAGCGTGACGTGCTGTACCAGGACGGCCAGTTCGACGGCCGCCTACGGACGCTGATCGACCCGGGGACGGTCGATGACCCCTACGGCAGGGAGGTGATCGACCGGCTGACGGCCGCGGGGATGACGGTCGAGTTGGCGCTCGTGGACGGCCCGTACGGGCTGCCGGTGTGCCTGGCCTACCTGTGGTCGGAGGACTACCCGGCCGTGTTCGCCGGAGGCGGCTGCCACACCAGCCCCGTCATTGCGGCCACGCGGGCGCTGACCGAGGCCGCGCAATCGCGGCTGGCGGCCATCGCCGGAACCCGGGACGACCTTGCCGCCGATCCCGGCTCGGTCGGCGCCCCGCCCGTCCACCCGGCACGCGGCGAGGGGCTTGTTCCGTGGCCCCAGGCGACGGCCTGTTTCCCTGCGGCCCGGGGCGGTCTGGCTGACCAGGTCGACCAGGTGGCGCGGCTAGTCGACCGCGTCACCGGCCACGAGCCGATGGCCCTGTACCTGTCCGACCCGGCCGAGCCCGTCCACGCCGTTCACGTCGTCTGTCCCGGCACCCGCTCACGGAGGGGGGCAATGCCCCGATGACACACCCCACCACCACGGCCGTCGCGCCACCGGTACGCGATCCGGCGCGGCTCGCGGCCCAGTACGACGCGTTCCACACCGCACGGGCGCGCACCCCGCTGGTGGCCCGCCTGTACGCCGCGGCGCTGGGGGAGGACTACCCGGAAGAGGTCGCGGCCTCAAGCTCATGTGACTGGCCCCTGCTGGGACTGATCACCATGCGGCTGCGAATGCGGCCCGGCCGCCTCCTGGTCGACGCAGGATGCGGAACCGGCGGCATCGGGCTGTGGCTGGCCCGCGCCCTGGACGCAGGATGCGGAACCGGCGGCATCGGGCTGTGGCTGGCCCGCGCCCTGGCGGCCCGCCTCATCGGATTCGACCTCTCCCCGGTCGCCGTCGCCCAGGCCACCGCCCGCCGTGACCGCTTCCTCGTCCCCGCCGGCCGCGCCGCCTTCCGCGTCGCCGAACTGGACGCCACCGGCCTGCCCGACGGCTGCGCCCACGGCGTGGTCTGCGTGGACGCGCTCTCTCTGGCCGCCGACCGGGGCGGCGCGGTATGTGAACTCGGCCGCCTCCTGGCGCCCGGCGCCCGCCTGGTCCTCACCCGGGCCCTGCGCCGCAGTGCCGAACCCGTCTGGGAGGACCAGGCCCGCGCCGCCGGGCTCACCCTGGAACACGTGGACGAGCGGCCCCACGAACCCGCGATGTGGGAACGGCTCTACCGGCTGTGGATCGACCACGCCGACCAGATCCGGCGCGAGCTCGGCGACGTCCAGGCGGAGCGCATGCTGGCCGAGGCACACCGGATGCTGCCCGCCCTCCCCGGCCGCCGCGCGGTCCTGCTGACCCTGCGACGCCCCCCGACAGTACCGGCGCCGCTGGTCGTGGCCGATAGGATGACCGGGCCCGGCCGCCCCGACGACGACGGCCCCGCGACCAGCGAGAGGACCCCGAGTTGAGCCAGCACCGCCCCGCCCGCGCGGCGGTCCTCTCGGCCGGGTCCTGGGGCACCGCTGTCGCCAAGATCCTCGCCGACGCCGGAAACACCGTCACCCTGCACGCCCGCCGCGCCGAGATCGCCGACGCGATCAACACCCGCCACCGCAACCCCGGTTACTGGCCGGACGTCGAG
This sequence comes from Streptomyces malaysiensis subsp. samsunensis, assembly GCF_024519315.1. GTDB lineage: Bacteria > Actinomycetota > Actinomycetes > Streptomycetales > Streptomycetaceae > Streptomyces > Streptomyces malaysiensis. Next base: position 10,418 of record NZ_JANIIC010000110.1, read on the forward strand.
CTGCCCGCCTCCCTGACGGCCACGACCATCCCAGCCGCCGCGCTGGACGACGCGGACTACCTCGTGCTCTCCATCCCCGCACAGTCCCTGCGGGACAACCTCGCGGTATGGGCGCCGCATATCGGGCCCGACACCGTACTCGTGTCGCTGATGAAGGGCATCGAGACGGGCACCGCGAAGCGGGCCAGCGAAGTCATTGCCGAGGAGACCGGCCTGCCCGCGGACCGGATCGCGGTGCTGTCGGGTCCGAACCTCGCAGCAGAGATCATGTCCGGCCAGCCCGCCGCCGCCACCGTCGCATGCCCGGACGAGACCACCGCACGCCGCTTCCAAGCGGCCTGCCACACCCCGTACTTCCGGCCCTACACCAGCACCGACGTGATCGGCTGCGAACTGGGCGGCGCCGTGAAGAACGTCATCGCGCTCGCGGTCGGCATCGCCACGGGCATGGGCCTGGGCTACAACGCGGCGGCCATGCTCATCACCCGGGGACTGGCGGAGACCACCCGGCTGGCCACGGCCCTGGGCGCCCACCCGGCCACCCTCGCAGGGCTGGCGGGCCTGGGTGACCTGGTGGCCACCTGCGCATCCCCGCTCTCACGCAACCGCACTTTCGGCACCCACCTTGGCCGCGGCCTGACCGTGGACGAGGCGACGGCCGCGACCCGGCAGACCACCGAGGGCGTGAAGTCGGCCGAGGCGGTCCTCGACCTCGCCCGCGCCAACGGGGTCGACATGCCGATCACGGAAGTGATCTTCGAGGTGCTGCACGAAAAGGTCAGCCTCGACGAGGCCGCCGCCGCGCTGATGCAGCGGCCCCCCAAGCCCGAGCGCTGACCCCGGCGCCCCGTGCGCGGGCGCACCCTCCTCTATCACCCTCCCGTTCGGAGGCTTCTGCCGTGCACGCTTCATCTGTGCTGCCCGCTGTGCAGCTCGCCGCCACTGCCGCGAGGCCTGGCTCCATAGCGGGCGTGCGTCGAACGGCGCCGGGTCAATCTTGGTCCACACCAGGAGGTCGGTTCCTGGCACGGGGACTCGCGAGCTGGCACAGATGTGGTCGGCTCCGGGGGCTTGCCACAGCAGAGGGGCGGGCAGCGCGTCCGCCGTCGACAGCTCTGCCGCGTACGCGATCAGGTCAGCAACGTCCCAGACCAGGGTCAGTGTCAGGGCGCCGCCTCTCGGCCTCGTACTCCGCCATCGTCCGCGCCTGGAACTCACGGCGTCCAGCTGCCGCCTCCTCCACCAGTTCCAGCGCCATCGCCACCATCTCGCCGCTCACCGACAGCGCGATCCCCAGCTCCCGCAGCTGCTCCGGGGATACCTGTTCCAGCAGGTTCTGCAGGTAGCCGGCGACCGCGGTGTTCCCCGCGCTCAGTGGAGGCCGCTCGAAATTCCGAGGGATGCGTGCTGGCCATTACGGCCCTCCACGCGGCTGTGGCTGCGCTCGCCTCGCGAGGCCGTGTGTGGGAGCTGCGCGGAGGAGGGGCGCAAGAAGATCGCCGACCCGGGTATTAGCTAGGGATTGCTCTGTCGCTGTAATTCGCTGCCTGTTTCGTCCACATGGCCGTGTACTCGGATCCAGGTGTGGCCAGGAGAGAGCGGTGAGTGCCTTCTTCGAGGATGCGGCCGTCGTCAAGGACGATGATGTGGTCGGCGCTGCGGGTGGAGCCGAGTCGGTGGGTGATCAGGATGACGGTGCGGCCGTCGCTGAGTTCTCGGATGCGGTCATACATTGCTTCCTCGGCGCGGGGGTCCAGGGCGGAGGTCGGTTCGTCGCAGATGAGCAGTGGAGCGTCTTTTCGGTAGAAGGCCCGCGCGGCGGCGAGCCGTTGCCATTGGCCGGGAGACAGATCGCTGCCGCCCCATTGTGAGGGGGAGAGGTAGGTGTTGAACCCGTCGGGGAGGGTGTCGATGAGGGTGTCGACGCCGGCCGCGGCGGCGGCCGCGCGTACGGATGCGTCGTCGCCGGGGCCTTGTCCGAGGGTGATGTTCTCTCGCACGGAGGTCTGCCAGCGGGCGATGTCCTGGGGCAGCATCGCCAGGTGGGACCAGATCTGATCGGGATCGGCGGTGGCAAGGTCGACGTCGTCCCAGGTGACCGAGCCGCTTGTGGGGTTGTAGAGACCGGCCAGGAGCTTGGCCAGGGTCGATTTGCCTGCTCCGTTGGCGCCGACGATGGCCAGGACTTCGCCGCGGCGTACGGTGATGGAGATGTCCTTGAGGACGGGCTTGCTGCTTCCGGAGTAGGCGAACGTGACATTGTTCGCCCGGATGACTTCCGGGTGTGAGGGCACGGCGACGGGCTCGGTTTCGCCCTGCTGGGTCCGGGCGTGGGCGTCAGCGAGGAAGGTGGACCAGTCGCCGAGGTAGAGGCCGACCTTGTAGGTGGTGTGCATTCCGGTGATGAGGCCGGTCAGCAGGGCGCGGCTGGTGGTGACGGCGATCAGGGCGGTTCCGGCGGAGGCCAGGGGCACGCTGCCGGTGGTGACGAGGGCGAGCAGGGCAGCGTAGACCAAGAGCATGGCGGCCCCGGCCAGGGCATCACCAAGGAGCTGGTAGCGGGCGGTGCTGCGGCCGATGGCTGCGGCGTGGACTTCGAGACGTTTGACGACGTCGGTGAACTGTCCCAGGAGCCAGGGGCGCATGGTGGTGGCCCGGATGTCCAGGGCGGTGGGTCGGCCGGAGGCGTAGTACATCAGGGTGTGGCGTAGGCGGCGGTCGGCGAGGGTGTGGCGTTCGGCGCGGTGTGCGGCCCGTGCTGCGTGGATGGCTGCCGCGCCGCGGGGGACGACGGCGAGGATGAGCAGGGGCACCAGGATCCAGTGGAGTGCGGCGAGGGCACCTGCGGCGGCGATGATGCCGACCAGGGCGGCGACGAGGGCGGCGAGGGCGTCGATCATGAGGTGGGCGTCTTTGGAGGCGCGGTTGGCTGCCTCGCTGTGGTCGCACCATGCGGGGTCGTCGTATGCGGCGAGCGGGACGCGGGTGGCGGCTTCCAGGTACTGGACTTCTGCCCGTCCGTCGACTTTTGGTCCAAGGGTCGAGGTGACGGACAAGGTTTTGGCGGTGGTCAAGGAGCGGGCGATGGCGGTGGCGGTTACCAGTGCCAGGGAGGGCAGGGCGTGGTGGAGCCGGTCGGTGGGAGGGCCGGCGGCGAAGAGCTGGGTGAAGGCACCGCGGGTGGCGTAGAGGCCGACGGCTGTGAGGGCGCCCCAGATCAGTTGGAGGGCGGCCAGCCACAGGACGGCGGCTCGGTCGGTGGCCCAGGCCAGGCGTAGGGCGTCGGCGGCGAGTTGCGGTATGCGCCTGGCCATGGTGAGTGCGGAGTCGGCGAGGGCGTCATCGTGTCGCTCCTCGCTGACCGTGTATTGCGGAAAGAGGTCCGCGGCCGTCTGTTTGGGGCGGCGGGTGAGCCGGGCGGTGAGGCGGGAGCGTAACCGGGGAGCGGGGGCACTCGGAGTTGCTGGCGTGGTCTTCCTGCGCAGGATGTCTGTCACGAACAGTTCAACGAGTGCACCCGTACGGGTGGTTGCGGGGCCCAGGGGTGGCGGGGGCTGGCGAATTTCAGTTCGAGATGCCCACCCGGAGGACGGGTACGTAGGGCCATACTCGGTCTTCTTCGTCCTGTCCGATCACGGTGGCGTCGTCGGTTTCGATCCAGGCGTGCGCGCTGTGGGGGATGAATGCCGCGCCCAGGACCCAGCGGGTGTGATGTCCGGTCAGTGCCGATGCGAAGTAGGCCCCGAGGGATTCCTCCAGGCAGGCGGCCCGTCCTGGCCAGAGCCGGGCGGCGTGGCGCACAGCCGCGTGCGCGGTCTGGGCCTGGGCGATGGTGGCGGGGCGTCCGGGCAGGCGGGCAGCGCCCCGCGCTACGGCGATGGTCCAGCGTATGGGTACGCATCGCCGCAGGATGAGGGCGAGTGCGAGGCCCGTGTGGGCGGCGATCCGGTCCCGGGTGCGGCCGGTGTCCGTGGTGGCGGTGCGGACCTGGGGGCTGCATCTGGGGGGCGGGGTGCGTGTAGCGGGTCCTGGGAGCCGGGCTCGGGAGAGTTCGGCGGCGACGCGGGTGAGGGCGGCGTGCACCTCGGCTGTGTCGCTGCCGCAGGCCGTCCAGTGAGCGGCCACCGTGTCGACGGCGGTGTGCGCGTCAGCGCTGTCGTTGATCAGGTTCCACAGCTGGGTGCTGACGGGGTCGAGGAATCGCCACCGCCCCCGCCCGGTCCGGGTGTCCAGGATGGCGATGCCATCGACGGTTTCGGTGAAGTGGACGCCGCTCACGCAGCCTCCTGCGCGGGTGCTGGTGCGGTTTCCCACCAGCGTTCGCGTCGGGTGGGCGCGGTAGCGAGCCACAGTTCGGCGGCGATGAGATAGTGCAGGGCGCTGACAGGAGCGTGTTCACCGCGCGCGGCGCTTTCCAGCGCGGCCTGCGCCGTAGCGGGGTCGATGAGCCCGGCGGCGGCCAGCTGGGAGTCACGCAGGACGGCGCGCAAGGTGCGGATATTGGAGCGGAGGCCGGTGTGGAAACTGGCGTCCATGGGGGTTTTGGTACGCCGGTTGAGGAGGAACCTGGGCACCGTGGAGGTGAGTGCGGCGCGGGCGAGGGGTTTGAAGTCACCCGCAGGCCGTCGCTCCCAGCCGGAGACGGCGAGGCAGGCGTCCACGACCGGGGTGTCGAGGTAAGGGGCGTGGATGGGCAGGCCCCACAGCTGGTGCGAGATCTGGTCGTAGGTGGCGTGCTCCTCCCCCATCTGTTCCAGGGCGATCCGTTCATGGTCCGCTCCGGGCAGCGCGGCAGGGTCCGCCTGATCGGCCTGGCCGGTCAGGAGCTCGGCGACGGCACGGCGGCCGCTGTCGGTCAGCCACGCCGCTGACGGTAAGGCGCCGCACCACGACAGCAGTTCCACGGCGCGGGCGCGCGCGTCGGCCGCGCCGGACGGGTGCTGACGCCCGCTGATCGTGGTAGCGAGGCTGGAAAGAGCCCGGGGGCGGGTGGTGCTCACCGTACGGGCCGCCTGGCGCAGGGTCGCGTGGACGGGGGCCCTGCGGGCGCGGGCGAAGGCGGTGATTCTCCTGACGGCCTCCCGGCGACGGCCGGTGTGGGCCAGGTCGATGAGGACGGTGGGGACGGTGTCGAGGACGTTGTCGCCGCCCCGTCCGGTCAGATGAAGACGCGAGCCGTACGCGAGGGCCGGGGCGAGCTGGGCCTGCTTCAGAGCCAGTAGGCCGAGGCTGAGCGAGGGACTGTCGGTGACCGGCAGCGCGGCCCGGTCCTCCAGCATGTCGAAGTGGCCCACCCCCGCAGCGGATCCGTCCACTTCGACATGGGTGAGGGAGTCGAAGACGGTGGCCACGCGGCGGGCGTAGCGCACATCGTCCTGGTCGGCCAGATGCCGGTCGGTGTAGGTGACGGCCAGGAGCGGCCCGCACCCCGCTGCCAGGCTGGTGACAGTACTGCTGTCCACGCCCCCGGACAGGTCCGCCGAGACGCGGCCGCCACCGAGCGCAGCCCGGCGCTCCACAGCGATCGGCAGGCGCTGCGCCAGAGCGTGCGCCCCCTCCTCGAAGGAGACGGCCGGCACGCGAGCCACGGGTTCGGTCCGGGGCGCACGGCCGCGCTCGAGTACCAGGGCGTGCCCGGGTGGCACTCTGCGGACGCCGGTGAAATGGCTGGCGCCCTGAAAGGAGTCGATACCGAAGAGGGCCAGGCTTGCCAGGAGCCGGGCCGTGTCCGGGCGCGCTCCCGCATAAGCCGCCAGGACCAGCGCCGAGGTGGAGAACACCACGTCCTCACCTTCGTGCACCCAGTACACGGTATGCACGCCCGCTCGGTCCCCGGTCACCCGCACCGTACGGTGCGAACGGATCAGCGCACAGTAGGAGCCGGGCAGGCGGGTGGCGTTGACCCACGCACCGCGCTCCACCGCGTCCCTGGCCTCACGGAGTTCCGCCCTGGTCGCCAGGCAGCAGCCGACGGTCACGATCTCGGCGCTCCCCCCTTGAGCCGGCACGCGGCGAAGCCCGGCCCCGTCGTACCCCACGGTCCACACGGACGCCGCGCCGAACGGCACCGGTACCCCTTGGCGCGGACGCACAGCGTCTGGCGCCGCTCTGAACGTTCCGACGACAAACCTCACAGCTCTCCCTGCCAGTGTTGTCCATCTCGCAGTTCTCATGCGGCCGCCTCGTGGCCACGGACTTCAGCCCGTGGCCACGAGGCGGCCCTCACTCAGGTCACCAGCTGCTGTAGTACTGGGTGTCGTCCTTCTTGTCGGAGCCGGCGTGCCCGAGGGTGGCCGCGGTGACGGTGCCCAGGTCGCTGACAGCCGGTACGACGTACCGGAGGGGGTCGATCGCGGTGGTGACGTGCGGGAGGGAGGTGCCCGCGGTGACGGTGCTCGGGTCACTGACCGCCGGCGCGGTACGCCGGACTACGGTCTTGATTCGCTTCATGGCGATTCCTTCCATAGCGAACGTATGGGTACGGTCTGTGGGGCGTAGTGCAGTGCCGACAGGCGAGGACGCTCAGCTGTCGTAGTACTGGGTGTCGTCGATCCTGTCGAAACCCGCGGTTCCCAGGGTGGCCCCGGTGACGGTGCCCAGGTCGCTGACGGCCGGTACGACGTACCGGACCGGGTTGGTCTCAGTGACAGGGGCGGGGCCCTCCGCCGTCTCAGCCGCAGCGGTTGCGGTCACGGCCTTCTTCGGCATTACCAACCTCCTGAAATGCGGGGATGCACCCGACGGAGCCCCTGCGGGGCCCCTGGCGGGGCATCTCCAGATCACCAGAGTCCGCGAGCGGCCGGAACCCGGCGAGTCGCGGCACTCACCGGCTCTTGCCCGGCGCACCATCGGCACGGCCCCGGCGAACTACGGCGAAGAACCAGAAGCAGGTTCCTCATCCGGCAGAGGACTTCTACGCTGAAAATTTGACCAACATCCGGAGGCGCACATGGGCAGACCCCCGATCGATCGACGGCCCAATGAACGGCTGGCGCACTGGCTCATCCGGTCGGGCCTGTCAAATGCCAAACTCGCCACGGCGGTAAAGGATCTGGCCGCCCGACACGGGGTTAAGGGCGTACACCCGGACGAGAGCCGCGCACGGCGCTGGCTCTCCGGGGAGAAACCCCGAGAACCCGTGCCCGATCTCATAACCAAGATCCTCAGCGAACGCACCGGACTACCGCTCACACGGGAGGATCTCGGTTTCCCCGCACACCAGCGCACCGTGTCACTGGACCCTTCGGAGTTACCGTGGCGCTCCGGCAGCACCATCGAAGCCATCGTCCACCTCACCCGGAGCGAGATCATGCTGCCTCACACCCGCCACAGCCCCGACGCCGCGCACATTCACAGCGGGAAGAGCCTCCTCGACCCCCTGCACCAATGGGCCACCGCGCTCCCTTCCGAACTGATCGAGCGCCCCGCTGGACATACGCCGACCGGACGCGTCGGAGCGAGGGAGATCGCCGGTATCCGGGCCGTCACCGAGATGTTCCGCGACGCCGACAACCGCCACGGCGGCGTACTCTCCCGCCGAGCTGTCATCGCTCAGATGGCCGACGCAATCGCCATGCTCGACTCCTGCTCCTACACCCAAGCCACCGGTCGCGAACTGTTCTCCGCCGTCGCCGACCTTGGCAGCGTGGCTGGCTGGATGAGTTTCGACGCCGGTATGCACAAGAGCGCGCAGAAACTGTTTATCACCGCCCTGCACGCGGCATCCGAGGGCGCAGACAAGGCGGTCGGCGCCCACATCCTTCAGTGCATGGCTCGCCAGATGTCCCATCTTGCGCACTACAACGACGCTCTCGACCTCGTTGCTCTCGCCCAGTACGGCGGACGCAGGCAGACCTCCCCAGCCACCAAGTCCATGCTCGCCTCTCTCGAAGCCCGGTTCAACGCCATCCTGGGACATCTGGACGAAAGTGAACGCGCGGCTGGCCGAGCCGAAGAGCTATTTACCCTGATCAACCCCGACGAAGAACCACCCCACATGGCCTTCTTCGACACCGCCGAACTCTCCGCCACTCTTGGCGTCGCTCACCAGATCGCCGCGAGGAAAAGCCAAGGCCCTCACCGCACCCGGCGAGCGGACAAATCCCTCGACCTCTTGGAACACGCCCTCAGCCTGCGCCCCATACACCGCACACGATCTAAGGCATTCGACCATCTCGCTCTCGCCCGCACTCACCTGGTCGTCAGCGAGATTGGCGGCGCGCACCATGAAACCGACATGGCGCTGACTCTGTTCGGAACGATCAGCTCCAAACGAGTGGCAGACCGCCTCACCGAACTTCACGACGAAGCCGCCGAGTTCTCTGACGCAGCCGAGGCTGCCGATCTACGAAACCGGATCAGAGCCACCGTCACCGCTGCGGCTT
>NZ_JANIIC010000111.1 GCF_024519315.1 Streptomyces malaysiensis subsp. samsunensis
GGCCGCTGCGGCAAGGGTGTCCCGGTGCGTGTCGACGCCGATGACGCCATCGACCTGTTCTGCGAGCATGGTCACGCGGTTGTTCTCCTTCAAGGGCTGGACGACCGTGGTCGGCGTCGGCCTGGGTGGAGTCACCGCGTGGCAGAACTGTGATGAGTCACGTCGAGATGGCGGACAAGCTGCTGATCAAGCCAACGGGGTGGGCCAGGCCGACGCGACGTCCGGCAGACATCTCGGGGGCACGGCAAGCTCTGACGAGCCGCCAGTTACCGTTTCGGGTCATGCCGGAACGCCAACGCCAGCCTGGCAGCAACCCAACCCGGGCCGCAGGTCGACTATCACAGTTGCCTTTTTCGTGGCCCTGAGATTGGGGCTCTCGGAACCCACGGTATCGAGCCCACCGACACGGGGGTGGCTTCCAGCAACCGTCGACGCCTCGCAGCAGTTCGGCAGCGCAGTGGGGACGGCGCTGCTGAACACGGTCGTCGCCTCTGCCTGACACGCGCCGGGCGAAGCCCGCATCGCGCCCGCACGACGTGGGGCCGACTGGCCTCTCCTCCAAGTGGGCGGCCCGACCGGCGCCAGTCGTATGCGGTGTGACTCGTACCGGTACATCAGCGGGCCGATCCCTGTCCTACCACACCGGAAGGTCCGAGATGCTCATGTGGCGCTTAGGCAAAAGCGGTTGCTCGGCCCAGATCGTCTTACCCTCGTGACCGTAGCGGGTGCCCCAGCGGGATGCGAGTTGGGCGACGAGGAACAAGCCGCGGCCGCCTCATAGCTGGTGGGGGGCGCGACGTAGGCGGGGGCGGCGCTGATGCTGCCGCTGGCTACTTCGCAGATGAGGGGTTCGGCGTGGATGAGGCGTACAGCGGTGGGACCGTGGGCATGCCGGAGAGCGTTGGTGACCCACTGACGATGAGTTCCGAGGTGCAGGCGAGGCGTTCCAAGCCCCATCCGGCGAGCTGGCGCTCGGTGAGGGAGCGGGCCCGGGAGACCAGTGCCGGGTCGGTCGGCAGTTCCCAAGGGCAACCCGGTCTGCTTGCGGAGCCCGGGGGCGGGCAAGGAGCACAGCCGCGTCGTCCTGGCGGCGGCCCGACGACAGCAAGGCCACCACGGCATCACCAAGCTGCTCCAGCGGCCGGTCTGGGGCGGCTACGGTGCGAGCCAGCCGGTCGAGCCCGATGTCGATGTTCTGCCCCGGGGCCCCGATGAGGCCGTCGGCGATATCGGCATACGTCTGACACATTCCCAGAAGGGCGTCGGCCGGGTCGGTCAGCCGGAAGGAGCACCCGGACCACGCACGCTCATGATCCGGGTCCGTCGGAAGGCGGCCGCGCACGTGGAAGTCGGCCGCTGGCCCGCCGGTGTCCCGCACCTGACGCAGGAGTTCCTCGATTGCCTTGAGGTCCGGTGTGTTGTCACCGATGTGTCGGCTGATCAGCTGCTCCGCGGGGACGCCGCTGTCGCGCACCGCCGCGGCGTTCACGCTCCGGTATGGCAGCTCATCGTCCATGACGGTCATGGAAACCGAGGACTGGCTGAACAGCGCTTCCAAGATCGCCCGGTCGGCCCTCTCCTGCTCCGCCTCCTGCCTTCACCTCGTGCCCGTTGCGGTGCTCAGGCCCAGCGCGTCGCACCAACCGCGCCCGGTCGAAGACCGCTCGATGGCCATTCCCTTATTCCATGACATGGGACGCGGGGGGCTGGGATGGTCTCTGCGAAGATTCCTTCGCGGTGTTGGTGAGGGGGAAACCTTCAGCCATGGGGCATCTGCACCCCGAAAGAGAGCCGTCTGCGCGTGAGAGCGAGGTGGTCGGGGGCTCGGTCTCGTGTGCGGTGCCGCGATGGTGACGTGTGACCGTCGCGCCCGAGGATGATGTCCCCGGATGCAGCGGGCGAAGGGCCGTATGACGGCGTGACGGTCGACGCTGCCGCCCAGCTGGACATCGACGATGTCGTGCCGCTCAAGGACGCGTGGCGGTCCGGCGCTTCGGAGTGGAGCACGGAGGGTCACCGTGCGTTCGCGAACGGCCTCGCCCAGTCCCAGCGCGTGACAGTCTTCGCCCGCTTCATCGGCCGGCACGGCTCGAACCGGCACCGCGATCTCGCCGACCTCCTGTTGATCACACAACAAGAGACCATCGAGGGCCAGGAGGCGCACCAAGCCCTCCATCGCGAAGCGGACAGGCGCCGCGTGTCCCTGACAAGTCATACGAGGGCCACTTGGGCAGCGAGGACGGGGACCGTGCCGACATCGCCACCGCGGACGCTCCGGCCTATTCCCGGCACTGTCGGTTTCCTTGTCGGCGATGGAGATTAATCGGCCACCGGAGTGACTTTTTGGCCGAGTTCTCATAGAGGAAGGTAAAGCAGCCTCGGGTGTGGCCGAAATTCCCCTTCCTGTCTCGCGAGGCCCTGTCCACCTGCATTTTTGCCGTTACCTGATTAATCGTGAGATCTCTCACATTGCCATCGCTTTACTTATTCATTGCCCCCCGTGTTTCGATGGTGTGCATGGCTTCTTGATCGACACGGACACATCGGACAGCAGTCGTCGGCATACCACCGACGGGACGGATGGGAACGCTCGCTCATATGCCTGACAACCGTGCTGAACTGCCGCTCACCGACGCGCAGCTGGGGATATGGCTCGCCGAACGCGGGGGGTTCGGCGAGCCCGGCGCGTACCAGTGGGCGGAGTACCTTGAGCTGGACGGCCCGGTCGCCGTCGACCTGCTGGCGACCGCGGTCGCCAGGACGGGCGCCGACTGCGAGGCGGTGAACGTCCGTATCGGAGCGGCCGGTTCGGCGGCCCCTGCGCAGTGGCTCGTCGCCGATGTCGAGCATGTCGTCGAGACGGTCGACCTGCGGGAGACGCCCGACCCGGATGCCGCGGCGCTGAAATGGATGCGGGCGGCCATGGCCGAGTCGGGAGGCTGCGACGCGGGGCCGTTGTTCTTCGGCGCGGTGCTGCGCGTGAGCGACGACCGCACCCTGCTGTTCCACCGGGTCCATCACATCGCACTCGACGGGGCGGGCATGGCCCTGTTCGCCGAACGGGCCGCTGAGGTCTACAGCCATCTGTGCGAGGGCAGCCCGGTGCCGCAGAGCGGCTGGAGCGGGCTTCGGGCGCTGATCGACGCCGAGACCGCATACCGCGGTTCCGCCGAGTACGACGCGGACGGCGACCGGTGGAGGGAGCGGTTGGCGGGCCGGTCGCACTTCCCGACGCTCGGAGCGGGTCCGGCGGCGGCGTCGGACCGGTCGCTGCGCACAAGCAGGGGCGTGTCGGCGGCGGAGTTCGCCGAGCTGAGGGATGGCGCACGGCGGCTCGGGCACCACTGGACCCGGCTGTTCACCGCGGCCACCGCGATCCAGTTGCACGCGATGACCGGTGACCGGGACGTCGTCCTGAGCCTGCCGGTCGCCGGCCGGTCCGCCGAACTCGTCCGTCGCGTCCCGGCGATGACGGCCAACGTCCTGCCGCTGCGGCTCCGTGTCGACCCGGCCGCGTCCGTCGGCCGCCTGCTCGACCAAGTGGCCGAAGAACTGCGGGCGGTACGCCGGCACCAGCGCTACCGGGGCGAGCGCCTGCGCCGGGAGGTGGACTGTCCCGACGACGGACGCAGGTTCTTCGGGCCGGTCCTCAACATCCAGCGGTTCGACCGGCCGCTGCGCTTCGGTTCGGTCACCGCGACCGTCCGCAACCTCCAGGCGCCGCCGTCCGAGGACCTCTCATTCTTCGCGCACGACCGCGGTGACGGCGAACTGCGCCTCGACTTCGACGCCAACCCCGCCAACCACGGCGAGGACCTCCTGCGAGGCGTCGCCGACCGCTTCCCGCACGTGCTGAGGCAGGTGGCGCGGGCCGAACGCGACACGCCCCTGGCGCGGGTGGCGACCACCACCATGGGGGAGCGCCGCCGTCTCGTCGCCTTGGGCACGGGCACGCCCACCTCGGCCGCATCCGCCGACACCGCCGTCGTCCGATTCGCGGACCGGGTATGCCGTACCCCGGACGCCTTCGCGGTGCGCTGCGCCGGAACGGGTGAGCGGCTGACCTACCGCGAACTGGACGGGCGCGTCGCCGCGTTGGCGGGTGTGCTGGTCGCCGCCGGCGCGGGGCCGGAGCGCACTGTCGCCCTGCTTCTGGAACGCTCGGTGGATCTGGTCGTCGCCGCTCTCGCTGTGGTGCGGGCGGGCGCGGCGTACGTACCCCTGCACCGGGACGACGCGTCGCCCCGGCAGGAGACCGTCCTGTCCGACGCGGACGCGCGGCTGCTGGTCACCGACCGGCACACCGGGGACGACGCCATCGTGACGTACGCCCGCGCCCGCGGTCTGCGGGTGCTGGACGTGCGAGGCGACTCCGACGCGGCCGCCGCTGATGCGCCCGCCGGGGCCGGGACGTCACCGGACGCTCTTGCCTGCGTGATGTTCACATCCGGTTCCACGGGCCGGCCCAAAGGGGTCGGCATCACCCACGGCGCCCTGGCCGGGCTCGCCGCCGACCGCTGGTGGGCCGAGGGCGGCACGGACAGGGTCCTGCTGCACTCGCCGCACGCCTTCGACGCGTTCAACCTGGAGCTATGGGTGCCGCTCCTGACCGGCGGCGAGGTGGTCGTCGCCGCGCCGGGACATCTCGGCCCGGCCGAACTGACCCGGACCGTGGCGGAGACCGGGGTGACCGGGCTGTGGCTGACCGCGGGACTCTTCCACGCCATCGCCGCCGAGGACCCGACCTGCCTGGCCGGTGTTCGCCAGGTGTGGACCGGAGGGGACGTGGTGTCCCCGGACGCCGTCCGCTCGGTACGTCAGGCGCTGCCGGGACTCACCGTCGTCAACGGCTACGGGCCCACCGAGACCACGGTCTTCGCGACCCGGTACGCGGTCCCGGAACTGCCTGCGGACGCCGCGTCAGTCCCCATCGGCAGCCCGCTGGACGGCAAGCGGGTGCTGCTTCTCGACGACGCCTTGCGGCCCGTGCCGCCGGGGTCGGTGGGGGAGCTGTATCTCGGGGGAGCGGGGGTGGCGCGCGGTTACGTCGGGCGCGCGGGCGCGACCGCGGAGCGCTTCGTCCCCGACCCGTCGGGGCCGCCGGGGGCGCGTGTCTACCGCACGGGCGATCTGGCCCGGTGGAGCGCGGACGGTCGGCTGGAGTTCGCCGGTCGTGCCGACGGACAGGTCAAGCTGCGCGGCCACCGGATCGAGACGGGCGAGATCGACGCCGTGCTACGCGCCGACCCGCGGGTCCGGCAGGCCGCGACCGTCGCACAGGAGCGCCCGGGAGGGCGGTGGCTCGTCTCCTACGTGACCGCGTCCGGCGGTGCGGCGGACGGCCTCGACACGGCGGCGCTGCTCGATCGGGTACGAGACCGGCTTCCCGCTTACATGCTGCCGACCGCAGTGGTGGCCGTGGACCGGCTGCCACTGACCCGCAACGGCAAGCTGGACCGGGCCGCGCTGCCCGCGCCGGAGTCCACGGTCGCTACTCGTAGCGCCGGAAGGGGCCCGGCCCCGCGCACGCCCACCGAGAGGCTGCTCGCCGAGCTGGTGGGCGAGCTGCTCGGCGTGGAGGACGTCCCCCTCGACCAGGACTTCTTCCGGCTCGGCGGAGACAGCATCCAGGCGATCCAACTCGCGGCGGCGGCGCAGCGCACCGGTCTGGCGATCACCACCCCGGACGTCTTCCGCACCCCCACCGTCGCCGGACTCGCCGCCGCACTCGCGGCGGACGACAGGCTCCCCGCGCACCGGATCGCGCTGGACGACGCGGACGACTCCGCGTTGCCGCTGACGCCGGTCATGCACTGGCTGCGCGAACGCGGCGGCGCACTCCACGGGTTCGTCCAGTCCCTGACCGTACGCACCCCGGTGGGCATCGCCGAGGAGCAGGTCCGCGCGGTGGTGCAGGCCCTCGTCGACCACCACCCCATGCTGAGGCTCTCCCTGACCACCACGGGCCCGATCTGGTCGCTGGAGGCGCTGCCCACCGTGCCGGTCGAGCTGAACCGGCCGGGCCCGCCGACCGACCCGGAGCGCGGCCGGATGGTGCACGCGCGCTGGTGGGAGCCCGGACCCGGGACGGCGGGCGCGCTGACCCTCACAGTGCACCACCTCGGGGTCGACGGCGTCTCCTGGCGCATCCTCCGGGACGACCTCGAAACCGCCTGGGACGCGATACGCCGGGGCCGGACCCCGACGCTGCAACCGACCGGGACTTCCTTCACACAGTGGGCGAAGGCGCTGGTGGGGTACGCCCATCACCCGGCCGTGCTCCACACGTTCTCCCACGAGCGGCCGGAGCCCGTGGAACCCCCGGTCGCCGCGCGCCCCCTGGATCCCGCGACGGACACCGAGGACACCCGGCGCCGCCACACCGCCACCCTGCCCGGCGCGCTCACCGCGCGCCTGCTGAGCGACGCGACCGCGGCCTTCGACTGCTCGGTGCAGGACCTGCTGCTCACCGCGTTCGTCCTGGCCGCCGCCGACTGGCGGGACGGCCCGGACGCGCTTCTGGTGGACCTGGAGGGCCACGGACGTGAGGAGTTCGCGGACAACCTCGACCTGTCCCGTACGGTCGGCTGGTTCACCACCCTGTATCCCGTGGTGCTCGACCCCGGCTGCTCCTGGGCCGAGGCGCGGACCGACCCGATCGCGCTGGACGGCGCGGTCGCCCAGGTGCGCTCCCGCACCCGTGACTCCGGCCGCGCGGGACTGACCCACGGTCTGCTGCGCTACCTTAACCCGCAGAGCGCTCCCGCCCTGGCCGCCCGCCCCGCGCCGCAGTTCGCCTTCAACTACCTGGGCCGCTTCGGCGTCGGCGGCGAAGGCCCCTGGTCGGTGCTGGCCGACGTGACCGCCGCCGGGACCCCGTCGGATGAGGGCCTGACCACCGCGGCCGGGCCGGCCATGAGCCACGCCGTCGAGCTGGACACGGTGATCACCGACCGCCCGGATGGCCCTGAACTGGTCGCCCACTGGTCCTGGCCCGGCGGCCTGCTCGACGGGACGCGCGTCGCCGACCTGGCCGAGCGGTGGTTCGACGTCCTGGGCGCGCTGGTCGACCGGGCCCGGTCCCGCGCCACCGGTGAACTGCCGCTGCCGCCGCTGGCCCAGGGCCTGCTCTTCCACTCGCTCTACGACCACGACGGAGTGGACCCCTACCTCGTCCAGTTCATCTTCGACCTCGACGGGACACTCGACGCCGACGCGTTGCGGGACGCGCTGCACCGCCTGCTGCGCCGCCACCCGCAGCTCTCCGCCGGCGTCCGGCCGGGTGCGTCGGGTCGGCCCGTCCAGGTGGTGGTACCGGGCTCCGCCGTCCGGTGGCGCGAGATGCCCGCACCGGAGGACCTGGAGGACTTCCTCGCCGCCGACCGCCGGCGCCGCTTCGACCTCGCCGACCCCCCACTGATGCGCGCCGCGCTGCTGCGCAGGTCCGTCGACCGGCACACCTTCGTCCTGACCACGCACCATCTCCTGGTCGACGGCTGGTCCATGCCCATCCTCATCCGGGAACTGTTCTCGCTCTACGCCGGTCATCCGCTGCCGCCCGCCACGCCATATCGCGACTTCCTCGACTGGCTGGCCACAAGGGACGCCCGCGCGGACGAGTCGGCATGGCGCGCGCTGCTGGCGTCCGTGGACGGCCCGACTCTGGTCGGCGGCCCCGGCCGACGCGGCGCGACCGGGGCACGTCGCCGCACGACCGCCGAACTGGACCCCGAACTCACCGCCCGCGTCGAGGCCCTGGCGCGGGAAGGCGGCCTGACGACCAGCGTCGTCGTGCGGCTGGCCTGGGCGGTCCTGCTCGGCGCCCTGACCGGTCGGGACGACGTGGTGTTCGGCGCCACGGTCTCGGGCCGGCCGGCTGAACTGCCCGGTGCGGCGCGGATCGTGGGGCTGCTGATCAACACCGTGCCGGTCCGGGTCCGCCTCGACCCACGCCGGCCGGTCGCCGACTGCCTGGCGGACCTGCGGGCCCAGCAACTGTCCATGCTCGACCACCAGCACGCAGATCTGACGACCCTGCAGACGGTCACCGGGCACGCCGAACTCTTCGACACCGTCGTCGTCTTCGAGAACTATCCGGTCGACGACGAGGAATTGGCCACCCTGGTACCCGGCCTGGAGCTGCGGGTGGTCCAGGGCCGCGACGGCACTCACTACCCGCTGACCCTGATCGCCGTGCCCGGCGACCGGCTGCGGCTCCAACTCGACCACGACACCGAGCTGTTCGACGGCGAGGCGGCCAGCCGTCTGCTCGACCGCCTGCGCGCCGTCCTCGACCGGATGGCCGACGACCCGGCGGCACCACTGGGACGCGTCGACCTGCTGCTGCCCGACGAGCGCGCCGACCTCGAAGCCCCCGCGCCCGCCCCGGACCGGGACACCGGGCCGGCCACGCTGACCGCCCTGTTCGCCGCGCAGGTGCGCCGCCGGCCGGCCGCCCCGGCCCTCACCCACGGCGGCACTACCCTGTCCTACGCGGAAATCGACGCACGCGCCAACCGTCTCGCCCACCTCCTCGTCGAGCGCGGCGCGGGACCGGAGCGCCTGGTCGGCCTGGTGCTGGAGCGTTCGGCGGACCTCGTCGTCGCGATCCTGGCGGTGCTCAAGTCGGGCGCGGGCTATCTGCCCCTGGACCCGGCGTACCCGGAGGAGCGTGTCCGGGGGGTGCTCGCGGAGGCCGGCCCCGTGCTCGTCGTGACGGGCGCCCCGCTGCCGGTCCCGCACCCGCAGATCCTCCTCGACGGCCCCGACACGGCCGCCACCCACCCGGCGCACCCGCCGGCCGTGACCGTGGACCCCGAGGCGGTCGCCTACGTCATCTACACCTCCGGTTCCACCGGCCGGCCCAAGGGCGTCCTGGTCACCCACCGCAATGTCGTACGGCTGCTGGCCACGACCGACGAGTGGTTCCGGTTCGACGCCGATGTACACGCCCTGTTCCACTCCTACGCCTTCGACGTCTCCGTCTGGGAGATGTGGACGGCGCTCGGCCGCGGCGGGCGGCTGGTGGTGGTGCCGGACGACGTGGCCCGCTCGCCCAGGGACCTCCTGGCGCTGCTGCGCCGGGAGCGAGTCACCGCTTTGAACCAGACTCCCTCGGCCTTCTACCAGCTCCTCCGGGCCGAGGAGGAGGCCGGCGCGGACGCGCTGCCCGACCTGCGGGTGATCGTATGCGCCGGGGAGGCGCTGGAACCGTCCCGCGTCCGCTCCTGGCACGGCCCGGGCCGGCCCGCCCTGGTCAACATGTACGGGATCACCGAGACTACCGTCCACGCGACGCACAGTGAGGTGACCGACCCCGAAGAGACCGCGAGCGTCATCGGAACCGCGCTGCCCGACCTCCGCCTGCGGCTGCTGGACCACGCGCTACGACCGGTGCCGCCGGGCTGTCCCGGCGAGATCCACGTGTCCGGCCCCGGCGTGACCCGCGGCTATCTGGACCGGCCGGCGCTCACCGCGAGCCGGTTCGTCCCCGACCCGTTCGGCGCGCCCGGCACCCGGATGTACCGGTCCGGGGATCTCGCGCGGCAGCGGCCGGACGGCACGCTGGAGTACCTCGGACGGATCGACCAGCAGGTGAAGATCCGCGGTTACCGGATCGAGCCCGGCGAGATCGAGCGCGTCTTCGAACAGCACCCGGCCGTGGACCGGGCCGTGGTGCTCGCCGACACCGGCGCCGACGGCGGCCGCCTGCTCTGCTACGCAGTCCCGGCCACGCGACCGGCCGGGACCGGCCCGGCCGAGACGCCGTCGGCCGCAGAACTGCGCGCCCACGCCCGCACGGTGCTGCCCGCGCACATGGTGCCCGCCTTCGTCGTCCTGGTCGACGAGATCCCGCTGACCGGGAACGGCAAGCTGGACCGCGCCGCCCTGCCGCCTCCGAAGACCGCGCTGCTGGTGAGTCGCAAGCCGGAGAACCCGCAAGAACGACTGCTGTGCGACCTGTTCGCCGAGACCCTGGGGCTGGCCGAGGTCGGCGCCGAGGACAACTTCTTCGACCTGGGCGGGCACTCGCTGCTCGCCACCCGTCTGATCAACCGGCTGCGCGCGGAGACCGGCCGCGAGTTGAGCGTCCGCACTCTGTTCGACGCCCCGGTCGTCGCCGACCTGGCACGCCACGTCCGGCAGGGCACTGCCGGGGCTCCCGTCCGGGCGGCCGCCGCCTCGCGACCGGAGCGCGTACCGCTCTCGCCCGCGCAGCGGCGGCTGTGGTTCTTCGACCGGTTCGCCGGCCCCAATTCCGTGTACAACATGTCCTTCGCCGTCCGGTTCACCGGGCCGCTGCGTGTGGAACCCCTGCGGGCGGCCCTCGGCGACCTGTTGGACAGGCACGAGAGCCTGCGCACCACCGTGGTGGAACATCACGGCGAGCCGTACCAGCGGATCCGCGACGCCGGCGGCCTGGCGTTCGAGACGGTGGTCACCTCGGAGGCGGAACTGCCCGGACTGCTCGCCGCCGCGTCCGCGCACGTCTTCGACCTGGAGACGGAACTCCCGGTTCGCGCCGTGCTCCACGAGACCGCACCCGAGCACCACGTACTCCTGCTCCTGCTGCATCACATCGCCGCCGACGGCTGGTCGCTCGGTCCGCTGGCCCGTGACCTGTCCACCGCCTACCGGGCCCGTGCCGCGGGCGACGCCCCGCAGTGGACGAGCACACCCGTGAGTTACGCGGACTACACGCTCCGCCTGCTCGACCGCGACCCGGACACCGGCGTCGACTACTGGACGCGGATCCTGCACGATGCCCCGGAGGTGCTGCGGCTGCCGCTGGACCGTCCCCGGCCGCCGGTCTCCGCACACCGCGGGGAGACTGTCCCCTTCACACTCGACGCCGCGCTGCACGGCCGCCTGAACCGGCTCGCCGCGACCACCCGGACCAGCCTGTTCATGGTGGTGCACACCGCGGTCGCCGCACTGCTGCACCGGCTCGGGGCGGGCGATGACATCCCCGTCGGCGCACCCGTCGCAGGACGGCACGACGCCGCGCTGCACGACGCCGTGGGCTGCTTCGTCAATACCGTGGTGCTGCGCACCGACCTGAGCGGCGCGCCGACGTTCGCCGAACTCCTCCAGCGGGTACGCGCCACCGACCTCGACGCCTTCGCGCACCAGGAGGTCCCCTTCGAGCGGGTGGTCGAGGCGGTCAACCCGCCGCGCTCCCTCGCCGCCCACCCCCTCTTCCAGGTGATGCTGGCGTTCCAGGACACCCCGGCGGCCGAGTTCGACCTGCCTGGCCTGCGGACGGAACCGGTCGCCGTGCACGGCGGCGCCTCCCGGATGGACCTGCTGTGGAGCATGCGGCAGCACTACACGGTCCACGGCGGTGAGGCCGGGATCGAGGGTCTTCTGGAGTACGACACCGAACTGTTCACCCCCGCGTCCGCGCGCCTGATGCTCGCCCGCCTGGAGAGGCTGCTCCGCGCGGCCGTGGCCGATCCTCAGCTACCCGTCGCCGACTTGCCGGTGCTCGTCGACGGCGAGCTTGAGCGGCTGACCGGACAGGGGAGCGGCACCGACCGCGAGACGCCCGACACCACCGTGGCGGCGCTCATCGCGGCCCAGGCACACCGCACCCCGGAGGCTTCCGCCGTCCTGCACGGCGACACCACGCTCAGCTACCGGGACCTGTCCGAGCGGGCGGAACACCTCGCCGGGGAACTCCGCGCCCACGGCGCGGGCCCCGGCGCCCTGGTCGCCGTGATGCTGCGCCGAGGCCCCGACCTGCCCGCCACCCTCCTCGCCGTCCAGGCGACCGGCGCCGCCTACCTGCCCGTCGACCCCACCCTGCCGGCCGAGCGCCTCACGGCGCTCCTGGCCGACGCCCGGCCCCTCCTCGTGGTACGCGACGCCACCGGACCCGCCACCGAACCCGTTGTCACGACCGGGGCGGCCGAGCCGCTGCCGGTGCCACCGGACACCGCGTACGTCACGTACACCTCGGGCTCCACCGGGCGGCCCAAGGGCGTCATCGTGCCACAGGCCGCCCTGGTGAACCTGCTGCTCGCCCTGCGTGAGCAACTCGCGGTCGGCCCCGACGACCGGATGCTGGCCTCCGCACCCATCGGCTTCGACATGTGCAAGCCCGAGCTGTACCTGCCGCTGATCACCGGCGGTGCCATGGTCCTCGCCGACCAGGACGCGCTGCGCGACCCCGACCAGCTGTGCGCGCTGCTCGACCGGCACCGCGTCACCGTGATGCAGGCGACCCCGTCGCTCTGGCGGACGCTCGTGGCACGACGACCGCGGCAACTGCGCCACGTACGCGCCGTCGTCGGCGGCGAGGCGGTTCCCGCGGAACTCGCCGGGGAACTGGCCGCCGCCACCGCGTCGCTGCTCGCCTGCTACGGCCCGACCGAGACCACCGTCTGGTCCGCCACCCACCCGGTCGGCGCGCGGACCGACGGCACCGTGCCGCTCGGCCGGCCGCTGCGCAACACCCGCGCTTACGTCCTCGACGACCGGCTGCGCCCCGTCCCCCCGGGCACGAGAGGCGAGCTGTACCTGGCCGGCGCGGGCCTGGCGACCGGCTACCTCGGCCG
Source organism: Streptomyces malaysiensis subsp. samsunensis (assembly GCF_024519315.1). Classification (GTDB taxonomy): domain Bacteria; phylum Actinomycetota; class Actinomycetes; order Streptomycetales; family Streptomycetaceae; genus Streptomyces; species Streptomyces malaysiensis. Next base: position 12,561 of record NZ_JANIIC010000111.1, read on the forward strand.
CCCCGAACTGACGGCCGCCCGCTTCGTGCCGGACCCCTTCGGACCGGCCGGCCGGCGGATGTACCGCACCGGCGACCTCGCGTCGTGGAGCCGCGACGGGGTGCTCCGCTTCCACGGCCGGACCGACGACCAGGTGAAGATCCGCGGTCACCGCGTCGAACTCGGCGAGGTCGAAGCCGTGCTGGGCGGGCACCCGCAGGTCACGGCCGCCGCAGTCGCCGTGCACGACCGCGGCGCCGACGACCGTCGGCTCGTCGGCTACGTCACCCCCAAAGGCGCGGATCTGGGCGCGGTCGGGGCGCACCTGACCCGGCACCTGCCGGACTACATGGTGCCCGCCCGGCTGCTCGCCCTGGACCGGCTGCCCCTCGGCGTCAACGGAAAGCTGCTGCGCGACCGGCTGCCCGAGCCCGACTGGGCGGCCGCCACCGGCGCCGAGCCGCCGCGCGACCTCCGTGAGGACCTGATGTGCCGCCAGTTCGCCGAGGTGCTCGACGTACCGAGGGTCGGCCCCGAGGACAACTTCTTCGAACTGGGCGGCCATTCGCTGCTCGCCGCCCGGCTGACCGAGCGGGTACGCGCCGTCCTCGGCCTCGCACCCGCCCTCCGGAACGTCTTCGAGGCCCCCACCCCGGCCGCCCTGAGCCGATTGCTCGACGGGCCGCCGACCGCGTCCGCCCCCGCACACCTCGTGCCCTTCCGGGCCACCGGAGCGGCCGCTCCGGTGTTCTGTGTCCACCCGCTGAGCGGTTTGAGCTGGCTGTACACCGGCCTGCTGCGGCACATCGGCCGGCACCACCCGGTCCACGGCATCCAGGCCGAGGGCCCCGGGGGAGTGGCGGACCTGCCCGGCACGGTCGAGGAGATGGCCGAGCGCTACCTGCGACTGCTGCGCACGGTCCGCCCGTCCGGCCCGTACCACCTGGTCGGCTGGTCCTTCGGCGGACTGGTGGCGCACGCCATGGCTGTCCGGCTGCGGGAACTCGGCGAGCCCGAAGGGACGCTGTTCCTGGTCGACACCATCGCCGCCACCGGGGCCGGGCCTGCCGAGCCCATCGACGAGCACCGCGTGTACCGGGTGCTGCTGATGGCCGCCGGGTTCGATGACGACCGTCTCGCCCCGCAGACCCTCGACTTCACCACCGTGTCGGCACTGCTGCGCCGCGAGGGCAGCCTCTTCGCCCGCCTCACCGAGGACGACATCGCCCGCGTCATCGCCGTCTCCCGGCACAACGACGCTCTGCTGCGCGCCTACCGCCCCCCACGCTACGCGGGCGACACGACCTACATCGAGGCCGCCGGCGAGCCTGGTGGCGCGGCGCCCACGTACGAACTGTGGCGGCCGTACGCCGGCGGCGAGCTGACCGTCGGACACGTCGACGCACGGCACCACCAAGTGATGCAGCCCCAGCACGTGGACGCCGTCGGCGTCCAGCTCTCCGTAGCCCTCGGGAGGGCCCGTTGACCGCCACCGAGGACGCGACGTACGAGGCGGACAGCGCCGCACTCGACGAACTGCCCGCAGGGGCACGGTTGGTGATCAGGCTTCCAGGCGGCCACCGCCTCGCCGACATCCTGCTCGGCTGCTTCGACCGGGGACTCGTCGCCGTCCCGCTGCACCCTCGGGCCGGGGACGCGGACCTCGCCGCCGGCGCCGCCCGGGTCGCCGCCGCGGCCGTCGTGGACGTCCACGGAGTCCGGCGCACCCGACTGCCCGACGCGCCCCCGATCTCCGAAGCCCCGGCGCTCATCATGTTCACCTCCGGCTCCACCGGTCCTCAGAAAGGGGTCGTGCTCAGCCGCCGGGCGGTCATCGGCAACGCACACCGCACGGCGGTCCTGCACGGCATCACACCGGACCGCCCGCACGGCACCTGCCTGCCGCTGTACCACTGCAACGCACTGGTCATGTCACTGCTCGGTACCCACCTCACCGGCACACCGCTCACCCTGCACCCCGCCTTCGACCCCGCCGGCTACTTCGCCGCGCTGGACGCCTCCGGCGCCAGGACGGCCTCCATCGTCCCGGCCCTCCTCGCGGACCTGGTCGAGGCCGCTCCCGCGTGGCCCGACGGGCTGGATTACCTGATCACCGCCGCGGCCCCGCTCACCGCCGACCTGGCCCGCCGCTTCCACTCCCGTTACGGCCCGAGGCTGCGTCAGGGCTACGGCCTGACGGAGGCGGTCAACTTCAGCTTCACCATGCCGCTTCTCGACGGCACCGACTTCCGCACCCACTACCTGGAGCGGACGCCCCCGGTGGGCGTACCACTGCCCGGCACCGAACTCCACCTGGAATCCGGCGAGGTCTGGATCAGGACACCTGACCTGATGACCGGTTACTGGCAGGACCCGCGCAACACCGCCGCCGCCGTCACCGACGATGGCTGGCTGCGCACCGGCGACCTGGGCGAGCTCAGGGACGGACTCCTCGTCCTGCGGGGCCGCGCGGGCGAGCGCATCAACCGAGGCGGGGAGAAGTACCACCCCCTCGACATCGAGCACGGCTGGCGCCGGGCGGGCCTCACCGGCCGGTTCGCGGCGGTCGCGGTCGGCGAGCCCACGCTCGGCGACGACGTCGCCCTCGTCGTGACGGAACAGCCGGTGCCCGAGGTCCGCACCCTGTACGAGCGATCGCCGCTGCTGCCCGCGGTCGTCCAGTTCGGCGGGTACCGGGCGACCGCCACAGGAAAGCCGCAACGCCGGTCGATGAGCCGGCAGCTGGCCGCCCGCCGTCTGGCGCCCGCACGGTACGACCGACTGCTGCGCCACGCCGCGGCCACCGCACGCCACCTCCTGGACTCCGGGGTGGACGACCCGGCCCTGCGGTCCCTCGCCGAACACACCGCCGTCCGGCACACCGGGATCGGGGACGACACCGTCCTGGCCGCCTACGACTTCCTGCGCGAGCACTGGCACGCCCCCGACGACGCGGAACTCGCCCGCGCCAAGGCGCGGTGGCGCGCGAAGCTGCTCGCCGCTTGGCCGCTGTCGGTGCACGGGGAACTGGCCGCGGAGCTGGCCGCCCGGCATGGCGTCGAGGAGGGGCCGGTGCCGTGGGGCGTCGAGACCCGCCTCGACGGCGGCGCACTGGTCCTCCTCCCGCACGGGCCCGCGCCGGGCGGCCCCGCCCGGCCGCTGGTCCCGTTGCTGTCCTTTTTCGACGTCCCCGGCAGCGGGGGAACGGACCGCTGGGAGTGGCTGTCCCGGCAGCGGGACGGCGGAACATCCCTGACCGGCTGCTCGGTGCTCCGCGCCGGGCGACACGACGCGGGCGGCGTGCTCTGGGCGCGCCACCCCGGTACCGGTCCGAACGAGCACATGGGAGCGACAGGATGACCCAGCCCACCGAGACCACCGGCCGGATGAAGCGGTCGCCCGACCACGAGGACGAGATCCTCGACGTCCGAGGCCACCGGGACCCCGACCGCAACCGGCTCACCCCGGTGGTGCAGCTGCCTCCGCAGACGGCCCTGACCGTTGTCGACGCTCTGTCCGGCCTGGTCCGGGCGGCCCATCGGGAGGAGGGGGAGCGACCCACACCGGCGGGTGAGCCGAAGCGCGCGCAGGTGTTCGAGGAGGGCGACGTCTTCATGCTGGAGCCGCCCTTCCCGGGCTTCTTCGCCGACCGCTACCTCATGGACTTCTACGACACCGCCGCACGCGACATCTGTTCGCGCATGCACCTGCACACCGGGCTGCGGTTCGTGCGGATGATGACCGGCCCGGACACCACGATCCGCGTGTCCAGCCTGTCGCCGATCACCGTCCGCCCCTCGACGGGACGCTTCGCACCGCTGTCCTGCTTCGCCGACGACCTGCCCGGCACCCCCGACGGGGTGCGCCGCGAGCGGCACAACGTGATCGTGCCGCCCAACTCCTGGGTGGACATGCAGATACCGCGTGGAGTCTCACACCAGTTCAACGCGGTCGGTCCGAACGCGGTCATCGACTCGGTGCACCCGGAGGAGTCCATCGAGACCCTGCGGGAGGGGATGTCGGGATACCGGATGATGGCGCAGACCATCTTCCTCGCCAAGGACAGGAGCCCCGCCGCCACCTGCGCCGACACCGGCGCGCCGGAGACGCCCCCGCCACGCTGAGCCGTACGGGCCGAGCCACCACGGCCACCGGACCGGCTTCTCCACCCCGACCCCGCAGAGCGGCAGTACTCCGGCACCGCCGGGGGCCTGTATTTCAATTACTGCTCGGTGTATGGGTGTTGACGGGACAATGAGGTGTGAGTGCACGTACGGCCGCTCGGGCTTCGGTTGTGGCTTTGAGGGCGAAGTTCGATCAGTTCCTTCCCCATCTCGATGAGCGGCTCCGGCGGTTCTACCTGGCCAGCGAGGCCGCCGCGCTTGGCCACGGCGGGATCACAATGGTGGCGGCCGCTTCTGGAGCGCCAGTGCGGCCACCATCGCTCGCGGGATCGCCGAGCTGTCCGGGCTCCCTTTGCCTGCTGGGCGGATCCGGGCTCCAGGAGCCGGCCGTAAGCCGGTGACGGTCACCGACCCCGGCCTGCTGCCCGCGCTCGAGGCGCTGATCGAGCCACACACCCGGGGCGATCCGGTCTCGCCGTTGCGCTGGACCACGCTCTCGCTGCGGTCCCTGGCCTCGACGCTGACCACTCAGGGCCCCACCCCGTCAGCGCGACGACCGTCGGACGCTTGCTGCACGCCTTGGGATACAGCCTGCAGGGCACCGCCAAGACCACGGAAGGCACCAGTCATCCGGACCGCGACGCCCATTTCACGCACATCAACGCCACTGCCGCGGCCTTCCTCGAAGACAACCAGCTGGTGATCAGCGTCGACACCAAGGCCAAAGAGTGGCTCGGCAACCGCGACCGACCCGGCCGCATCTGGCGGCCGGGCAAGAACCCCATCCGCGTGGACTGCCACACGTTCACCACCAGCGACCAGCCCGTGGTCGTCCCGTACGGGATCTACGACATCGCCCGCAACACCGGCTGGGTCAATGTCGGGACCGACCACGACACAGGCGAGTTCGCAGTGGAGTCCATCCGCCGATGGTGGCAGCAGCGCGGGCGGAAGGACCACCCGGACGCCGGCCGACTGCTGATCACCGCCGACTGCGGTGGTTCCAATGACCCTCGCCGCTGGACGTGGAAGAAGCACCTCGCCGCCTTCGCCCTGCAAAGCGGACTGGAGATCACCGTCCGCCACTTCCCACCCGGAACATCGAAGTGGAACAAGATCGAACACAGGATGTTCTGCCACATCACCGCGAACTGGCGAGGCAGACCCCTGACCAGCTACCAGCTCGTCATCGAGACCATCGCCGCCACGACCACCCGCACCGGGCTCAGAGTCGGAGCCGTACTCGACACCGGCCGATATGACCTGGGCACCACAGTCCCACCCCCCGAGTTCCATGCCCTGCCCATCACACCCCACGCCTTCCACGGCGACTGGAACTACACCCTGGCACCGGTCGCACCCCGGCATCCCGAGCCGACACCGAGTCGACAGCACATCGATCCCGCCCTGACCGCGATGCTCACCGACCCGGCCCTGACCGGCATGTCACGCTCCGCCTTCGACCATTTGGTCGCCATCTCGGAACCGTACTGGGACGCCCTGGCCGAGGCGGCATTCCAAAGACGCTTCCACCGCCCACGCAGCTACCTCCACCCGCAGACCAGCAGCCTCGACCACTACCACCGCCTGCTGACCGCCCTGTTACGGCGCCGCAGAGCCGCCACCAGCACACTTCTGGCACAGCTCCTGAACGTCACCCGTACCAACCTGTCCAACCAGTTCCAGGACGGCCACCGGCTCCTGGACCTGCACCGCATCGCGGTCACTCCGCTACCCGGAGCCCCGGCCCGCACCCTCACCCAACTACAAACCCGCCTACCGTCACACGACGACACCCGCACAGATCAACTCTGACGGTTATTCATTTACAAGCCCCCGGCCGCACCGAGAACTGCCAGATCGGTGTCTTCGCCGCCTACGCCACCAGCACCGGACGGGCTTTGGTGGACCGGGAGCTGTAG
>NZ_JANIIC010000112.1 GCF_024519315.1 Streptomyces malaysiensis subsp. samsunensis
CGACACACCACGCATGCGCCCAGCCAGAGCGTCCGCCTGCCCCCGCAACGCCTCCGCGCTCCGCGCCGACAGCACCCACGAAACCGTGCCCAGATCGGAGGAGACCGGCTCTGTCGGCTCACCCTCCTCAGGAGCCTGCTCCACGATCACATGCGCGTTGGTGCCACTGATCCCGAACGCGGACACCCCGGCCCGGCGCGGCCGTTCGTTCCTCGGCCACTCCACCGGATCCGTGAGCAGCCGCACCGCACCGCTGGACCAGTCCGCGTGCGGAGTCGGCTCATCGACGTACAACGTGGCGGGGAGCAGTTCATGGCGCAGAGCCATCACCATCTTGATCACACCGGCCACACCCGCCGCACCCTGCGCATGGCCGATGTTGGACTTCAGCGAGCCCAGCCAGAGCGGCTGTTCGGGGGTGCGGTCCTGGCCGTACGCGGCGAGCAGCGCCACTGCCTCGATCGGGTCGCCGAGCGTGGTGCCGGTGCCATGCGCTTCCACCGCGTCCACCTCGACGGAGGAGAGCTGGGCGTTGATCAGCGCCTGGCGGATCACTCGCTGCTGGGAGGGACCGTTGGGCGCGGTGAGACCGTTGCTCGCGCCGTCCTGGTTGATGGCCGAGCCCCGGATCACCGCGAGTACCTGGTGACCGTTGCGCTGTGCGTCGGAGAGCCGCTCCAGCAGCAGGAGCCCCACTCCCTCCGAGAAGCCCGTGCCGTCCGCGGCGGCCGCGAAGGGCTTGCAGCGGCCGTCGGGGGCCAGACCGCGCTGGCGGGAGAACTCCACGAAGGTGTTCGGGGTGGTCATCACGGTGACGCCACCGGCCAGGGCCAACGTGCACTCCCCCTGCCGCAGCGCCTGGCAGGCGAGATGCATCGCGACCAGCGACGATGAACACGCCGTGTCCACCGTCACCGCGGGCCCCTCCAGGCCGAGGGTGAAGGCCACCCGGCCGGAGACCACGCTCAAGGTGTTTCCGGTGAGCAGAAACCCTTCCGTGCTCTTTTCGATCTGCGGGGTGCCGAAGCCGAGGATCCCGGCGCCCGCGTAGACCCCGGTGGGGGTGCCCTTCAGTGAGGTGGGGTCGATTCCCGCGCGTTCGATCAACTCCCAGGCGACTTCCAGCAGTTGGCGCTGCTGGGGGTCGGCGGCCAGGGCCTCGCGCGGGCTGATGCCGAAGAAGGCCGCGTCGAAGCCGTCGGCCCGGTCCAGGAATCCACCGTGCCGGACATAGCTGGTGCCGGAGTGGTCGGGGTCCGGGTGGAACAGCCCGTCCAGCTGCCAGCCGCGGTCGGTCGGGAACTCCCCGATCGCGTCGCCGCGCGAGGCGACGAGCTCCCACAGCTCCTCGGGCGAGGTGATCCCCCCGGGGTACCGGCAGGCCATGCTCACGATGGCCACCGGCTCCTGGGACCGCTCCTCCATCTCACGGAGCCGCCGACGTGTCTGCCCCAGATCGGCCGTGACCTTCTTGAGGTACTGGCGGAGCTTCTCTTCGGTACCCGACATCAGTTCCGCGCCTCCATCAGGGCAGTTCACGGTCAATGAGCTCGAACATCTCGTCGTCCGAGGCCGCTTCGAGGGCGTCGAAGTCGGTCGCGCCGGCCGGGTCGCCGGACCCGCCGGTGTTCCATTTCGCCAGCAGGGCGCCCAGCCGTTTGGCGATCCGCTCCCGGCCTTCGTCGTCCGTGGCGAGGGTGGCCAGGGTGGTGTCCAGCCTGGCCAGCTCGCCCAGGACCGGGTCGACGGCGTCCCGTCCCGGCGCGGGTCCGTCGCCGGGTGCCAGCCGTTCCAGCAAGTGGTCGGCGAGGGCGGTGGCCTCCGGGTAGTCGAAGACCAGTCCGGCGGGCAGGCGCAGGCCGGTGGCGGCGGCGAGCCGATTGCGCAGTTCGACGGCGGTCAGGGAGTCGAAGCCCAGCTCCTTGAAGCTGGCCTCGGCCTGTACGGCATCCACATCGGCGTGTCCGAGTACCGTGGCGGCGTGGCCACGGACCAGGTTGAGCACGAGCCGGTGCTGTTCGGCCGTGGGCAGGCCCGCAAGCCGGGCGCCCCAGTCGACCTGGCGGCCTTCCCCGGCCGCCGCCGCGGTGCGTCGCCCGGTGCCTGCGCCGCCGGTGCCCGCGCCGCCGGTGGCGGCCAGGGCGCGCAGCGTGGCGGGCAGGCTGTCGGCGCGCAGTCCGGCGAGGGTGCGGGGGTCCACATGGGCGGCGACCAGATGGTCACCGCCGTGCTGGACGGCGGCGTCGAGCAGGGCCAGACCGTGCCGGGTGCTCAGGGCGGCGACGCCGGTACGGGACATCCGGGCCAGATCGGCCTCGGCCAGGTGTCCGGTCATCCCGCTGGCGTCGGCCCACAGGCCCCAGGCGATCGATACGCCCGGCAGCCCGGCGGCCCGCCGGTGGGCGGCGAGTGCGTCGCAAAAGGCGTTGGCGGCCGCGTAGTTGGCCTGCCCCGGACTGCCGAGTGTGCCCGCGGCTGAGGAGAAGAGGACGAACATGCCGAGCCGGAGATGGGCCGTCGCCGTGTGCAGATGGGCCGCGGCCGTGGCCTTGGCGGTCCATACCCGCGCCAACCGTTCGGGGGTCTGTGCGGTGACCACCGCGTCGTCCAGCACACCCGTGGCGTGGATGACTCCGGTCAGCGGATGTTCGGGGTCGATGCCCGCCACCAGATCCGCCACCGCCGAGGCGTCGGTGACATCCGTGGCCGCGACGCGCACCCGTGCGCCCAGTTCCTCCAGCCGGGCGGCCAGGTCGCGGGCGCCCGGAGCGTCCGGGCCCCGCCTGCTCACCAGCAGCAGATGGCCCATCCCCCAGGTGCGGGCGAGGTGTTCGGCGATGTAGGCGCCCAGGGTGCCGGTGCCACCGGTGATCAGCACCGTGCCGTCCGGATCGACCGCGGCGGGTACGTCGAGCACCAGCTTGCCGGTGTGCTTGGCCTGGCTCAGCCGGCGTAGCGCGGCGCGCGCCCGGTCGAGCGGCCAGGGCCGTACGGGCGCGGGCCGCAGCTCTCCGGCTCCGAACAGCTCGCCCAGTTCACGCAGCATCTCTCCGATGCGGTCCGGCCCGGCGTCCGGCACCAGGTCGAAGGCGCGATAGCGGATGCCCGGATGTGCGGCCGCGAGACGCTCCGGATCGCGGATATCGGTCTTGCCCATCTCGGAGAGCCGTCCGCCGTCGGCCAGCAGCCTCAGGGACGCGTCGACGAAGGGCCCGGCCAAACTGTTGAGCACCACATCCACGCCACGTCCGCCGGTGGCCTCCCGGAACACCTCCTCGAAGTCCAGATCGCGCGACGAGGCGCGATGTGCCTGGTCGATGCCCATCTCCTCCAGCACCCCGTGTTTGCCGGGGCTCGCCGTCGCGTAGACCTCCGCGCCCAAGTGGCGGGCGATCTGCACGGCCGCCATGCCGACGCCGCCGGTGGCGGCGTGGATCAGCACCGATTCGCCGTCCCGCAGCCCGGCCAGGTCCACCAGCCCGTACCAGGCCGTGAGGAACACCACCGGTACGGCGGCCGCCTGCCGGAAGCTCCAGCCGTCGGGGATCGGCACGACCATGCGCGCGTCCGCCGCCGCCCACGGCCCGAACGCGCCCTCGAACAGGCCCATGACCCGGTCGCCCACCGCGAGCCCGGCCACCTCGGGGCCGATGTCCACGACCACGCCCGCGCCCTCGCTGCCGCGGAACACCCCGCCACCGGGGTACATCCCGACGACGATCAGCGCGTCGCGGAAGTTCATGCCCGCCGCGTGCACCGCGATCCGGACCTCTCCCGGCCCCAGCGGCTCCAGCACTTCGGGGCACGGCACGGGCGTCACATTGTCCACGGTGGACGCGCCCCGCACGGCGAGTCGCCACGCGGGCTCTCCCACCGGACCCACCAGACCGCCGTTGCCGGGGCCGCCCGCACGCGTCAGACGAGGCGCCCATACCCGGCCGGAGCCCACCGCCACCTGCGGTTCGTCCAGGGCTACGGCCCTCAGCACACCGTCCAGCACGGCCGCCCCGATCTCATCGGGGTCGGGCGCGCCGTGCGGATCGCGGTCGAGCAGGAGGAACCGCTCCGGGTTCTCCGCCTGTGCGCTGCGCAGCAGCCCCCATACCGCGGCACCCGCCGTGTCCACGGCCCCGGAGCCATGGTCCTCCGCCACCGGGCCGCCGGGCGCGACCGCGCCGTGTGTCACCACGACCAAGCGGCTCTCGGCCAGCCGGGGTTCGGCCAGCCAGCCCCGCAGCAGGTCAAGTGTCCGCCGCACGGCCGCCAGGGCATCGGTCCCGGCGGCCTCGATGTCCATGGCCGTCTTCGAGGCGGGTACGGCGGTCAGCGCCACCGAGGGCACGGGTGTCCCGGCGTCGATGGCCGCGACCAGCGACTCCAGGTGCGGGTGGCGGACCACGTCCGGCGGGGCCCACTCGACGCCCTCGGCGCCCAGCGCCACCCAGCCGCCGTCCCCGGCCACCGGCTCGGGCAGCCCCGTGTCGGCACCGGGCGCCATCTCGGGGAGCGGAGTCCAGTCCAGGGTGAAGAGTCCGTCCACGGCTCCCCGGCCGGCGGTCCGCAGCTGATCCGTACGGGCGGGGCGCAGCACCAGGGAGTCGACGGTCAGTACCGGGTCGCCCACGGCGTCGGCCACGGTCAGCCGCAGCGCCCGCTCGCCTTCCGCAGCCTGCTCATGCGGGGTCAACCGGACGCGTACGGTGGTCGCTCCCGCGGCCCACAGCGACACCCCCTGCCAGGCGAATGGCAGCCACACCCGGCCGTCGTCGTGCTCCTCCCTCTGTGCCTCCCCGTGTTTCTCTCCGTGCTCCTCTCCGGGCTCCTCTCCGTGCTCCTCCGCGGGCCGGTCGAGGAGGGACGCCGGGTGCAGCGCGGCGTCCAGCAGCGCCGGGTGGATGCCGAATCCGGCCTGGCCGCCCGCCGGTTCGGGCAGCGCCACCTCGGCGAGCACGTCCGCGCCGTCGCGCCACAGCCTCCGTACGCCCTGGAACGCGGGGCCGTATCCGTATCCGGCGGCCGCGGCACGCTCGTAGAAGCCGTCCGTGTCCACCGGCTCCGCGCCCGCCGGAGGCCAGACCCCGGAGGGCTGGGGTGCCGGTTCGCCGTGGGGGCCGAGCACGCCGACCGCGTGGCACACCCAGACCGGGTCCGCGGTGGTTTCGGCGTCGCGGTCGGGCCGGGAGTACACCCGTACGTCGCGGCGCCCGTCCTCGGCGGCCTCGCCCACCATCACCTGGACACGCAGCCCGCCGGTGTCGGGGAGGACGAGCGGGAGCTGGAGGGCGAGTTCCTCCACCGTGCCGCAGCCCGCCTCGTCGGCGGCCCGCAGCGCCCATTCGACCTGGGCCGCCCCCGGCACCAGCCGGGCGCCCGCCACCACGTGTTCGCCGAGCCAGCCATCGCCGCCACCGGCCGTCAGCCGTCCGGTGAGCAGATGGGTACTGCCGTCGGCGAGTTCCACGGCCGCGCCGAGCAGCGGGTGTTCGGCGGAGACAAGGCCGAGGTCAGCGGGGTCGCCGCCCCGGCCCGCGGTACCTTCGAGCCAGTAGCGCTCGCGCTGGAATGCGTAGGTGGGCAGCGGCACGGTGCGGGGCGCGGGGTCGGTGGGGAACAGCGTGGTCCAGTCGACCTCGGCCCCCACGGTGAACGCCTGGGCCAGCGAGCGCACCAGCTGGGCGAGGTCGCCGTGGTCACGGCGCAGGGTGGGGACGGTGGCGGCGGGAACGCCCGCCTCCTCGAAGCTCTCCTGCATGCCCACCGTGAGGACGGGGTGGGTGCTTGCCTCGATGAACACCCGGTGGCCATCGGCCAGCAGCGCCTGAATCGCCTCGGCGAACCGCACCCGCTCCCGCAGATTCCGCACCCAGTAACCCGTATCCAGAACCGAGGCATCGGCCCGGCCACCGGTCACGGTGGAGTAGAACGCCACCCCGGAGCCGGGCGGTTCGACCGGCTCAACTCCCCTGAGAAGATCGGTGAGTTCGTCCGCGATCTCATCGACCTGGGGGCTGTGCGAGGCGTAGTCAACCTCGATGGTCCGGGCGCGTTCCCCGGTGTCACGGCAGGCGGCCACGGCCGTGGCCACCTGCTCCGGCGGACCGGACACCACGGTGGAGGCGGGGCCGTTCACGGCGGCCACGACCACGGCGGCCGCACGGTCGCCCAGCCCCGACAGCAGATCCATGGCCCGTTCCTGACCCACTCCGAGGGAGGCCATCGCCCCGCCTCCGGCCAGTTGGCGCAGCGCCCGGCTGCGCAGGGCCACGACCCGGGCGCCGTCCTCCAAGGTGAGCGCCCCGGCCACGCAGGCGGCGGCGATCTCGCCCTGACTGTGGCCCACCACTGCGGCGGGCCGCACCCCGTGGCCCGCCCATACGGCGGTCAGGGACACCATCACCGCCCACAGGACGGGCTGCACCACATCCACCCGACTCAGATCGCCCGCGCCGGCCACGCCGCGCAGCACCCCGGTGAGCGACCAGTCGACGTACGGCGCCAGCGCTCGTTCGCACTCCGCCACCCGAGCGGCGAACACCAGTGAGGCGTCCAGCAGTCCGGCACCCATCCCGATCCACTGCGAGCCCTGGCCGGGGAAGACCAGCACCGGGCCCGCGCCACCTGTGGAGGCGGCCGCGCCCGTGTGCACCACACCCGGGTGTGTCTCGTCGGCCGCAAGGGCCTCGACGGCCGCCATCAGTTCGGCGCGGCTCTCACCGACCACGACGGCGCGGTGGTCGAACAGCGTGCGGGAGCGGATGAGGGACCAGCCCACTTCGGCGGGCGAGGCCGTGGGGCCGGTGGTCAGCCGCGCGGCCAGTGCCCGCGCCTGGTCCCGTAGCGCCTCGGCTCCCCGTGCGGACAGCACCCAGGGCACGACCCGAGGGCCGTGGGGTCCGGGCTCGGGATCGGGTTCGGGATCGGGCTCCGTGGAGTGTGCCTGGTCCAGGGCCTGTTCGAGGATCACATGGGCGTTGGTGCCGCTGATGCCGAAGGAGGAGACGCCCGCGCGCCGGGGCCGTTCGGCCCGTGGCCACTCGACCGCCTCGGTCAGCAGCCGCACTCCGCCGTCGTTCCATCCCACATGCGGGCTGGGCTCGTCGATGTGGAGCGAGACGGGCAGCAGCCCGTGGCGCATGGCCATCACCATCTTGATCACGCCCGCCACGCCCGCGGCGGCCTGGGTGTGACCGATGTTGGACTTGATGGAGCCGAGCCACAGCGGACTGCCCTCCGGCCGGTCCTCGCCGTAGGTGGCGAGCAGCGCCTGGGCCTCGATGGGGTCGCCGAGCGTGGTGCCGGTGCCGTGGGCCTCCACCGCGTCGACGTCCGCCGGGGAGAGGCGTGCGGTGGCCAGGGCCTGGCGGATCACCCGCTGCTGGGACGGTCCGTTCGGCGCGGTCAGTCCGTTGGACGCGCCGTCCTGGTTGATCGCCGACCCGCGGATCACCGCCAGCACATCACGGCCGTTGCGGCGCGCGTCCGACAGCCGCTCCAGGACGAGGAGGCCGATGCCCTCGCCCCAGCCGGTGCCGTCGGCCGCCGCGGCGAACGGCTTGCAGCGGCCGTCCGGGGCCAGTCCGCGCTGGCGCGAGAACTCCACGAAGGTGTTGGGTGTGGCCATCACCGTCACCCCACCGGCAAGCGCCAGGGTGCACTCCCCCTGCCGCAGCGCCTGCGCCGCGAGATGCATGGCCACCAGCGACGAGGAGCACGCCGTGTCCACCGTCACCGCGGGCCCCTCCAGGCCGAAGGTGAACGCCACGCGGCCGGAGGCGATGCTCGGTGTGCTGCCGGTCATCAGACGGCCCTCGATGCCCTCGGGGGTACGGCCCAGGAAGCGGCTGCCGTAGTCGTCGTACATGACCCCGGTGAACACCGCGCCACGGCTGCCCCGCAGGCTCACCGGGTCGATGCCCGCGCTCTCGAACGCCTGCCACGCGGTCTCCAGCAGCAGCCGCTGCTGCGGGTCGGTGGCCAGCGCCTCGCGGGGTGAGATCCCGAAGAACTCGGCGTCGAACCGCGGGGCCTCGTGGAGGAATCCGCCCTCGCGGGCGTAGCTGGTGCCGGTGTGGTCCGGGTCGGGGTCGAAAAGGCCGCCGAGGTCCCAGCCGCGGTCCGCGGGGAACTCCCCGATCGCGTCCACCCCGTCGGCCACCATCCGCCACAGCTCGTCGGGGGAGCCGACACCGCCCGGATAGTGGCAGGCCATGCCGACGATGGCGATCGGGTCGTCGTCGGTGGCCACGGGCTTGGCCGTCGGTGGGAGCGGTGTTTCGGCCGGTGCGCCGACCAGCCGCTCGCGCAGGAAGCGCACCAGGGCGTCGGGGGTCGGATAGTCGAAGATGACGGTGGCCGGGATCCGGGTGCCGGTGGCCGCGTTGAGCCGGTTGCGCAGGTCGAGCGCGGTCAGCGAGTCGAAGCCGAGGTCCTGGAAGGCTCTGCCCAGTTCGATGGCCTCCGGCGCGGGGTGGGCGAGCACGGTGGCGACCTGGTCGCGTACCAGTTCTCCGATGAGCCGGTCCTGCTCCTCGGGCGGCAGGTCGGCGAGCCGCCCGGCCAGGGAACTCGTCACGGTGTTCCGGGCGGCCAGTGTGGGCATGTGCACCAGCCGCCGCAGTACGGGCGGAAGTGGCCCGGCGGACGCCCGGGTGCGCAGCGCCGCGAGGTCGAAGCGCGCGGGGACGAGCGTGGGGTGATCGGTGGTGAGCGCCGTGTCGAGCAGCGTCAGCGCCTGCTCGTTGGAGACGGGGGCGACTCCGGAGCGGGCCATCCGGGCGAGGTCCGCGTCGTCCAGGTGGCCGGCCATACCACCGGCGGCCGCCAGCAGCCCCCAGGCCAGCGCGTGGGCCGTGCGCCCCTCGGCGCGGCGGCGTTCGGCGAGTGCGTTGAGGAACATGTTGGCCGCGGCGTAGTTGGCCTGGCCGCCGTTGCCCATGATGGACGCGGCGGAGGAGAACATCACGAACGCGGCCGGATCCATGTCCCGGGTCAGCCGGTGCAGATGCCACGCGGCGTCCAGCTTCGGGGCGAGTACGGTGTCGAGTTGCTCGGGGGTCATGGCGGTGACCACACCGTCGTCGAGCACCCCGGCGGTGTGGATGACGGCCGTCAGCGGATGCGCTTCGGGGAGCGTGGCGAGCAGCGCGGCCAGCGCCTCGGGGTCGGCGGCGTCACACGCCGCGATGCGTACGTCCGCCGCGCCCAGCGCGGTCAGTTCGTCCGCGAACGCGTCGATGTCCTCCGTGATGCCACCGCTCCGGCTGGCCAGCAGCAGATGGCGGGCGCCGTGCGCGGCGACCAGATGCCGGGCGACCAGCCGGCCCAGCGCTCCGGTGCCGCCGGTGATCAGTGCCGTGCCGTCCGGGTCGAGGGCGCGGGGCGGGGTGTCCCGCTCGGGGCGGACCTTGACCAGACGGGGCACGAAGGCCGTACCCGCCCGTACCGCCACCTCGGATTCGGCACCGGCGACGGCGGCCGGAAGGGCGGTGCGCAGGGCATCGCGCGAGGCGGGGTCGTCGTCCAGGTCGAGCAGCAGGACGCGCTCCGGGTGTTCGGCCTGGGCGGCGCGGACCAGACCCCATACGGGCGCGGTGGCCAGGTCGGCGGGCCCGTCCCCGGGGCCGGTGGCGACCGCGCCGCGGGTGGCGATGACCAGCCGGGTCCCGCTGAACCGCTCGTCCGTCAGCCAGGTGCGCAGCGCGCCGAGAATGTGATGCACCACGGCGCGTACCCGGGCGGGCGTCTCGTCCGGGTGTGCCGAGGTGTCGGGCGCGGAAGTGTCAGGTGCGCCGGGGCATTCGAGGACGACGATGTCGGGGGCGGGCTGTCCGCCGTCGAGGGCGGCCCGCAGGGCGTCCAGGTCCGGGTGCGCGGGGAGATCCGGGACGGCCGGGGCCTGATCGCGGGGTCCGATGAGCGCCCAACTCACGGTGGACGGGGGCGAGTCGGCGGAGATCGGGTAGGGCTGCCAGTCCAGGCGGTACAGCGGGGCGTCGGCCGTGGCGGCGCGGGCGGAGCGCCAGCGGTCGGCGGGGACCTCCCGCAGCCCGAGGGCGTCGATGGTGGCCACGGGCGCGCCGTGGTCGTCGGTCAGCCGCAGCGTGAGGGTGTCCGCGGCGGTGGGGGTGATGCGCACTCGCAGCCGGGTGGCGCCGGTGGCGAAGAGCCGCACCCCGCCGAAGGTGAACGGCAGTCTGACGGTGGCCTCGGCGCCGTCCGGCGCGTGGACGCCGCCCATGAGCTCTTCCACCGGGTGCAGGGCGCTGTCGAGCAGGGCGGGGTGCAGCCCGTAGCCGTCGGCCTCGGCGCGCTGTTCCGGGGCCAGACGCACCTCGGCGAGCATCTCCTCGCCGAGCCGCCATGCGGTGTGCAGCCCGCGGAAGGCGGGCCCGTAGGCGTATCCCTGTGCGGCCAGGCGCTCGTACAGGTCGGCCACGTCGACCGGGACGGCCCCGGCGGGTGGCCAGGCCGTGGTCTGCGGCCCGTCGTCGGGCGGTGGTGTGATCGCGTCGGACAGTACGCCGGTGGCGTGGTGGCGCCAGGCGGCCGGGGTGTCCAGGGCGCCGCCGCCCTCGTCGGCCGGGCGCGAGGCGATGGTGACGGTCCGCCGTCCGGTCTCGTCGGGCGGGGTGACGGCGAGCTGGATCCGTACCGCGCCGGAGGCGGGCAGGATCAGCGGTGTCTCCAGGGTGAGGTCGTCGATCAGCGCGCTGCCGGTGCGTGCGGCGGCGAGGAGGGCCAGCTCGAGCAGGGCCGTACCGGGCAGGGGGACGCTGTCCGCGATGGTGTGGTCGGCGAGCCATGCGTGGGTGTGCGGGGACAGCCGCCCGGTGAGCAGCAGTCCGCCGTCGGGTGTCTCCACGGCGGCTTGGAGCAGGGGATGGCCGGTGGCGCCGAGGCCGACGGCGCGTACGTCGGCGGTGGTGTTCGGGACGGGCCGCCAGTACCGCTGCCGCTGGAACCGGTAGGTGGGCAGGTCGACATGGACCGCGTCCTCGGGGAGTGCGGCGGCGAAGTCGACCGCGCCGCCGTCGATGTGCATCAGGGCGAGCGCGGTCAGCAGCGTACGGGGCTCGTCGCGGCCGGGACGCAGGACGGTGGCGAACACGGGCTCGCCGTCGGAGGTATCGGGGGCCGTCGTCTCGGCGGCGAGGGCGTCCTGGGCCATGGTGGTGAGGACGGCGTCGGGGCCGAGTTCGAGGTAGCGCGTCACACCTTCGCCGTGCAGGGTGCGCAGACCGTCGTGGAACCGTACGGGCTCGCTGATGTGCCGCACCCAGTACTCGGGGTCGCGCAGCTGCTCCGGGTCGGAAGGCCGGCCGGTGACGTTGGAGATCACCGGGATGCGCGGTGCGTGGTAGGTGAGCCGCCGCGCCACTTCGCGGAAGTCGTCCAGCATGGGGTCGAGAAGGGGCGAGTGGAAGGCGTGGCTGACGCGGAGCCGCTTGGTGCGGTGGCCGCGCTCCTTGAGGGTTCGGGCGATCTCGTCGACGGTTTCGGCGGCCCCGGACACGACCACCGAGGTGGGGCCGTTGACCGCGGCGAGCGCCACACGGTCCGCGCGGCCCGCGAGCAGGGGGAGGACCTGCTCCTCGGTGGCTTCGACGGCGGCCATGGCGCCGCCGGACGGCAGCGCCTGCATCAGCCGGCCACGGGCGGCCACCAGCGCGCAGGCGTCCGGAAGGGACAGCACACCCGCCACGTGCGCGGCCACCAGCTCGCCGACGGAGTGGCCGGTCAGGAAGGAGGGGGTGAGGCCGAACGACTCGACGAGCCGGAAGAGCGCGGTCTCCAGGGCGAAGAGGGCCGCCTGGGTCACGCCGGTGCCGTGCAGGGCCCGCGCCTCGTCGGTGTCCTCGGCCGCGAAGAGGATGTCGCGCAGCGGGTGGCCGAGCAGCGGGTCCAGTTGGGCGCAGGCGTCGTCGAGTGCGGTGGCGAACACATCAAAGGCGCGGTACAACTTCCGGCCCATCCTGGGCCGTTGGCTGCCCTGCCCGGTGAACATGAAGGCGGTGCCGCCGGAGCGGGTCGGCGCCGTGGCCAGGGTCAGCCCGGGGTGGCCGCGGCCCTCGGCCAGGGCCCGTACGGCCGTCAGCAGTTCGTCGCGGTCCTCGCCGATCGCCACGGCCCGGTACTCGAAGGCCGAGCGGGTCCGGGCCAGCGACCAGCCCACATCGGCCACGGGCAGGTCGGGGTGGTCGGTGAGATACGTGGCAAGTGCGCCGGCCTGGTCGCGTAACGCCTGGCCGGTGCGGGCGGACACCACCCAGGGCACCGGGCGTTGGCCCGGCGGCTCGGTGTCCGCGGCGATCGCCCCGGGGATCCGGTCCGGTGTGGAGGACACACCGGCGGGGGGCTCGTCGGCAGGGGACACACCGGCGGGGGGCTCGTCGGCGGAGGACTCGTCGGCCGGGGGCTGTTCGAGCAGCAGATGGGCGTTGGTCCCGGAGATGCCGAAGGAGGACACCGCCGCCCGGCGGGGCCGCTCGCCACCCGGCCAGTCGACGGCTTCGGTGAGCAGGCGTACGGCGCCGGTGTCCCATGCGACATGGGGTGTGGGCTCGTTGACATTCAGGGTGGCGGGCAGCGTCTCGTACCGCATCGCCATGATCATCTTGATGACCCCGGCCACACCCGCGGCACCTTGCGTGTGCCCGATGTTGGACTTGACCGATCCCAGCCACAGTGGCCGGTCATCGGGCCGGTCCCGGCCGTAGGTGGCGAGCAGCGCATGGGCTTCGATGGGATCGCCGAGGCGGGTTCCGGTGCCGTGCGCCTCCACCACGTCCACCTCGGCCGGGGACAGCCGTGCGTTCGCCAGCGCCTGGAGGATGACGCGCTGCTGGGAGGGTCCGTTGGGCGCGGTCAGGCCGTTTGAGGCGCCGTCCTGGTTGATGGCCGAGCCCCGGATCACCCCGAGTACGCGACGGCCGTGGCGCCGTGCGTCGGACAGCCGCTCCAGCAGCACGAGGCCGACGCCCTCGGAGAAGGCGGTGCCGTCGGCGTCGGCCGAGAACGCCTTGCACCGGCCGTCCGGAGCCAGCCCGCGCTGGCGGGAGAACTCGGTGAACACGTTCGGGATGGCCATCACCGTCACCCCGCCGGCCAGGGCCAGGGTGCACTCGCCCTGCCGCAGCGCCTGACACGCCAGGTGCATCGACACCAGCGAGGACGAACACGCCGTGTCCACGGTGACCGCCGGCCCCTCCAGGCCGAGGGTGTACGCCACCCGGCCGGAGAGCACACTGGGCGCGTTGCCCGTCACCAGATAGCCCTCGGCGCTCTTCTCGATGTGCGGGGTGCCGAAGCCGGGCAGCGCGGTCCCGGCGTACACCCCCGTCGAGGAGCCCTTCAGCTCGGCCGGGTCGATTCCGGCGCGTTCGAGGAGCTCCCAGGACACTTCGAGCAGCAGCCGCTGCTGCGGGTCGATGGCCAGCGCCTCGCGCGGGCTGATACCGAAGAACTCGGGGTCGAACTGGTCGGCGTCGTAGAGGAATCCGCCCTCGCGGGCATGGCTGGTGCCGGGGTGGTCCGGGTCGGGGTGGAACAGCCCGTCCAGGTCCCAGCCGCGGTCGGCGGGGAACTCCCCCATGGCGTGGTCGCCGGAGGCCAGGAGCCGCCACAGCTCCTCGGGCGAGTCGGCTTGGCCGGGGTAGCGGCAGGCCATGCCGACCACGGCCACCGGCTCCTGGGAGCGGTCCTCCAACTCGCGCAGCCGCTGACGCGTTTCGTGCAGATCGCCTGCCACTCGCCGCAGATAGTCGACCAGCTTCTCTTCATTAGCGTGCGTCACAGAGGGTCACCCGGCCTTCAGCGAAGGGCGCGCCACGTAGTTCATGACAGGCCAAGTTCGTTGTCGATGAATTCCAGAACCTGATCGGCGGTCGCCACCCGCAACCGCCCCACGGCATTGCCGTCGTCCGCCCGCGCCGACGAGCACAGCGCCTTCCACTTGGACAGCAAGGTCTCCAGCCGGGCGGTGACCGCGCCGGAGTCCACGTCCTCGACCGCGACGGCCGACAGGCTGTTCTCCAGCCTGACCAGCTCGTTGAGCACGGGATGAGGCCGCGGTACATCGGCGTCCGGGGCGCCCGGCTCACCGTCCGGCGAGAGCTCCCGGCGCAGCCGCTCGGCCAGCACGGCCGCCTCCGGGTGGTCGAAGACGAGGGCCGCGGGCAGCCGCAGTCCGGTGGCCGCGGCCAGCCGGTTGCGCAGTTCCACGGCGGTCAGCGAGTCGAAGCCGAGGTCCTTGAACGACGCGTCCGGCCGCACCACACCCGGATCGGCGTGGCCGAGCACCGTGGCCGCCTGCGTTCGCACCAGGTTGAGCAGCAGCCGGTGCTGTTCGGTGGCCGGCAGTCCCCTGAGCCGACCCGCCCAGTCGGTGGTCTGCCCACCGGCGGCCGCCGTGGGCCGGGCCCGCCCGCCGCCGGCGGCGGTGGTGGCGAGGGCCCGCAAGGGGGCGGGGAGGGTGCCGGGGGGCTGTGCGGCGAGGGAGCCGGTGTCCAGGCGGAGGGCCAGCAGATGCGGATGGCCGTGGTGGCGGGCCGCGTCCAGCAGCGCCAGCCCCTCCTCGGCGCTGTTGGCCTTGATGCCCAGCCGGCCGATCCTGGCCAGATCGGCGTCGGCCAGCCGTGCAGTGAGGCCGCTGGTGGCCGCCCAGAGTCCCCATGCCACCGACAGCCCGGGAAGCCCGGCCGCCTGGCGGCGGGCGGCCAGGGCATCGCAAAAGGCGTTGGCGGCCGCATAGTTGGCCTGGCCCGGGGTGCCGAGATCGGAGGCGAAGGAGGAGAACATGATGAACATGCCCAGCCGCTGACGCTCGGTGGCGGTGTGCAGATGGGCCGCGGCCGCGGCCTTCGCCGCCCACGCCCGCGCAAGCCGTTTCGGATCCTGCGAAGGGAGCATCGCGTCGTCCAGCGCTCCGGCCGCGTGCACGACACCGGTCAGCGGATGTGCCGGGTCGATACCCGCGAGGACCTCGGCCAGCTGGGCGCTGTCACCGATGTCGCAGGCGGCGATACGCACGTCGGCCCCCAGGTCGGCGAGGCGGGTCAGCAGCTCCGGCGCGCCGGGCGCGTCCGTACCGCCGCGGCTCACCAGCAGCAGATGGCGGATGTTCCAGTGGCGGACGAGGTGCTCGGCGACATGTCCGCCGAGGGTCCCGGTGCCACCGGTGATGAGCACGGTGCCCTCGGGGTCCACCGGAGCGGGGACGTCCAGCACCAGCTTCCCGGTGTGCTTGGCCTGGCTCAGATACCGCAACGCCTCACGCGCCCGGCTCAACGGCCACGCCCGCACCGAAGGCGGCTCCAGTACACCGGAGGCGAACAACTCACCCAGCTCGCACAACATTTCGCCAATGCGGTCCGGACCGGCGTCGGCGATCAGGTCGTACGCGCAGTAGCGGACACCGGGGTGCTCGGCCGCGATCACCTCCGGGTCACGGATATCCGTCTTGCCCATCTCCAGCAGCCGACCACCCTCGCGCAGGAGACGCAGCGAAGCGTCCACGAAGGGCCCGGCCAAGCTGTTGAGCACCACATCCACACCACGGCCACCGGTCGCCTCACGGATCGCCTCCTCAAAGGCCAGATCACGCGAGGAAGCCCGGTGTGCCGCATCGACACCCATCGCCTCCAGCACCCCATGCTTACCGGGGCTCGCCGTCGCATAGACCTCCGCACCCAGGTGACGCGCGATCCGCACCGCGGCCGTCCCCACACCACCGGTCGCCGCATGGATCAGCACCCGTTCCCCCGCTTGGAGCCCGCCCAGCTCCACGAGCCCGTACCAGGCGGTGAGGAACACGACGGGGGCCGCGGCCGCCTGCCGGAAGGTCCAGCCGTCGGGGATGGGTACGACCGTACGGGCGTCCGCCACGGCCTGCGGGCCGAACGCGCCCTCGAACAGGCCCATCACCCGGTCGCCCACGGCGAGGCCGGTCACACCGGGGCCGACCTCCCGCACCACACCGGCGCCCTCGCTGCCCTCGAAGGCCGCGTCCCCGGGGTACATCCCCAACACGATCAGCGCATCGCGGAAGTTGACGCCCGCCGCGTGGACATCGATCCGGATGTGGCCCTCCCTCAGCGGTTCCAGCACCTCCGGGCAGGCCACCGGCCGCACGCTGTCCACCGTCCCGGCGCCCTCGAGCCCGAGCCGCCACGCGGGCTCCCCCGCCGGGGCCACCAGGCCGCCGCTTCGCGCGGCACGCACCAGCCGGGGCATCAGCGCCCGCCCCGCGCGCAGCGCCAGCTGCGGCTCGTCCATCTCCACGGCGCGCGCCACGGCGTCGGCCACGAGGCGGGCGGACGACACCTCGGCGTGCGGGTCGAGATCGAGCAGCAGGAAACGGCCGGGGTTCTCGGCCTGCGCGCTGCGCACCAGGCCCCATACGGCAGCACCCGCCGTATCCACGCCCTCCGCCACGGGATCGAAGCCACCGGGGTCATCGGTCGCGATGGCGCCCCGCGTCACCACCACCAACCGGGTGTCGGCCAGGCGCGGTTCGGCCAGCCAGCCCTGCAACAGCGCCAGGACCCGCTCCGCCGAGGCCAGACCGTCGGCCGCCATCCCGCGATCCCGCGCGTCGACCGCCTTGGCGGGCTCGAGTGCCAGGACGACCGCGGGGGTGGGGGCACCCGCGTCGAGTGCGCTGATCAACGACTGCGAATCCGGGTGGCGTACGGCTGCGGATCCGGCCGGAGCCCTGTCCTCGGGCCCCAGGATCGCCCAGTCGGCGTCATCGGCCGTATGGTCCGCGGACTGCCCGGCGCCGTTGGGTGGCGCGGGAACCGGCAGGGGAACCCAATCCATGACCAACAACCCATCCGCGCCCGGCTGTTGGGCCGTGCGCAGCTGATCGGGGTCGGCCGACCGCAGCACCACCGCGTCGGCGCTCAGCACCGGGGTGCCCAGGGCATCCGCCACGGTCACCCGCAGCGTCCGTTCCCCCTCGGCACTCGGCTCGTACGGAGAGATCCGCACCCGTACCGTGGTCGCCCCGGTCGCCCATAGCGACACGCCGCTCCAGGTGAACGGCAACCACACCCGGCCACCGGCCGACTCGGCGCCCCTCGGTGACCCATCGGTCAGCAGAACGGGATGCAGCACGGCGTCCAGCAGCGCCGGGTGGATACCGAATCCCGTCCGCTCCCCCGCGGCCTCCGGCAGCGCCACCTCGGCCAGCAGGTCCGTCCCGTCCCGCCAGATGGCGCGCAGGCCCTGGAAGGCCGGGCCGTACGCATACCCCGACGCCGCGAGGTGCTCGTAGAAGTCCCCGGGCTCCACCGGCTTCGCACCCGCCGGTGGCCACGCCCCGCCCAGCTCCTCCACCGGCCCGGAGCCGTCAGGAGGCGGGCTCAGCACGCCCTCCGCATGGCATACCCACCCGGCCGCCGCGTCGCCACCATCGTCGTCGGGACGCGAGTACATCCGCACATCGCGTCGGCCATCGGCGCCCGGCCCGCCCACGGCCACTTGCAGTCGAACCCCGCCGTTGGACGGCAGTACGAGCGGTACCTGGAGCGCCAGCTCCTCGACACCGCCGCAGCCCACCTCATCGGCGGCCCGCAGCGCCCACTCCACCAGGGCCGTCCCGGGTACCAGCACCGCGCCCGCCACCACATGGTCGGCGAGCCAGCCATGGGACCGCGCCGAGAGCCGTCCCGTCAGCAGATGGCCCTGGCCATCGGCAAGCTCCACGGCGGCGCTCAGCAGCGGATGCCCCGCGGCGACCAAGCCGAGGTCGGTGGGGTCGGCACCCCGGCCGCTGAGGCCGTCCAGCCAGTAGCGCTGGTGCTGGAAGGCGTACGTGGGCAGATCGACCGTACGAGGGGTGGGGTCGGCCGGGAACGCGGACCTCCAGTCGACGTCGGTTCCGGCGATGAACGCCTGGCCCAGCGAGTGGAGGAGCTGAGCCTGGCCACCGTGATCGCGGCGCAGTGTGGGCACGGCGACCGCCTCCACACCCACCTGCTCGAACGTCTCCTCCATTCCGAGGGTCAGCACGGGATGGGGGCTGGCCTCGATGAACACCCGGTGGCCGTCCGCCAGCAACGCCTCGACGGCATCGGCGAACCGCACCCGCTCCCGCAGATTCCGCACCCAATAGCCCGTATCCAGGGCAGAGGCATCGGTCCGGCCACCGGTGACCGTCGAGTAGAACGCCACCTCATCCGCACCACCCGAAAGCGGACGGACCCCGGCCAGAACCTCATTCAACTCCTCGCGGATCTCCTCCACTTGGGGACCGTGCGAGGCGTAATCGACCTCGATCAGCCGCGCCCGCTCCCCCACCTCCTGGCATGCGGCCACGACAGCGGTCACCTGCTCCGGCGGGCCCGAAATCACCGTGGAGGAAGGCCCGTTGACGGCCGCCACGCCCACGCCAGCAGCCTGACCCCTTAGACCGGAAAGGAGTTGGCCCGCCCGATCCTGGCCCACCCCGAGGGAAGCCATCGCCCCGCCCCCGGCCAACCGTCGCAACGCCTTACTCCGCAGGGCCACCACCTTCGCA
>NZ_JANIIC010000113.1 GCF_024519315.1 Streptomyces malaysiensis subsp. samsunensis
GTATGCGGAATGGCCCGTGCGGCTCGTGCAGCTGGCGATCTCCCGAAGGGTTCCTGCTTCTGCCGTCTTCCCCGTACCAGACGGGTTGCTTCCTTCTGGACATCACCAGACGGCGGTGCATCCTCCGCTTCGCGCAGCACTGGCGCTGGACCGACGTGTTCTCCATGCCCTGACACGGCTCGATACCCTCCCGAGCCCCAGTGACCAGCAGCGCCCCGTCCTTATGAGCAGCACCACTCCGACCGAAGCCGTGGAACCCGGTGCCCACCCGACGCGACAGCCGGGTTAGCCGCACGCCCATGAAGCATCTGATTTGCCGCCGTAAGCAGTCAGGCCTCCGCGTTCGTAGTGCCCCTGGACGGTGGAGAATTCGAATCCATACCTCAGCGTCGCTGCGAGGTGGTTGGCGTGCGGGGCCTGATGTCACCAGACGTCTGCTTGGGGACCTGGGGCTGTGGAGGTTGGGTGCTTGCTGGGTAACGTCAAGGCTGGGGCGCCGGAAGTGCGGGTGCGCTATCCGTCCAGGCTGCGTCGAACTGCTGCAAGGCGATGGAGTACAGGAGTCCGGGCGCCCGGGCGTACAGGCATGGGGAGTTCCTTCCATGAGCGGAGTTGCTGTAGAAGGTGACGTAGGCGACCCGGTCCGTTGCGATCACGCGGCAGGTGTTCGGGAGGTTGAAGCTGTGGAGTGCGAAGTTGTGTTGTGCGCGGGCCGCATGGGCCAAGTAGTTCATGTTCGTCCGGACCTGGCTTCTGAGTAGCTCCGGGGTGAAGCCGGGATCGAACCGGCACACGTCGTACGAGCGCCGGTCAAGCCAGGAGTCCTCTCGGGCGCTAAGGTCGGGAAGCAGGATCTGTACGGAATCTGGGGACAGCTCGCCAGACCACAGAGGAGAGAAGATCTCGCGGGTGAGCACGTTGCCACGTCCTGCCAGGACCTTGATCCAGCGAGCCCGGCTGAGGTCGCTTGCGATGTCCTGCTCGGCGGACGACTGATGACGATACACACGGCCGATCCCTGTGCCAGTGCATCCAGGAACAGGCGGCGACCAGCCACCGTAGTGGGCGTGAGCCGTGTAGGAGGCCGAGAACGAGCACGATCGCGCTGGCTGCCAGCGAGCTGAGTACTCCGAACAGAAAAGCAGTCATGCGAGCCATCTCCCCGTGTCTGGGTGATTCTCGATTGCCTGGTTTCGCGCTCAGCAGAGATAGGGTAGGAGCCGCCGCAGGATATGCGCGGCATTCCGTGCCGCCAGTTCGTGATACCCGTAGCCCTTCTCTTCATCGGCGTTGTCGGACACGCCGCGGATGACGATCCAGCCGGGGTTGATTCCGCCGTAGACGGAGTTCTCCTGCCAGTACTGGCTCAGCCCGCCGGCCTCCATATCCACTGCCAGAACCTTCTCGTGATAGCTCGTAAGGTAGCTCCGGATGTCGCTCTCACGGTCCGCGATGACGGCTTCGCCGGACCCGATCACTCCCGGGTAGACATCGAACTCCTCCGAGGCGTGCGTAGAGAGCTGACCGTGTAGGCGTGCTGGGGTTCCGTGATCGGCAAAAAAGGCGTTCACCGCGTGGACAACCGGTGCCGGCGCCTGCCGGTGCTCTCCACGACGTCGGATGTCCCCACGCGGATTGATCTTGCGATTCTCGTAGTAGACGATGTCGGTGGAGACGATGACGTTGCCGATGCGGGCGTGCTTGTCATGGATGCCGCCGCCCACACCGACCAGGGCCCACAGTCGCGGTTCGTAATGGCGACGCAGGTTTTCCAGGGCAGCCATCGCCGACCGTTGCCCCTGGCTCTGGCTCTGGGTGGCCACGATGCGGACGGTCGCTTCAGGAGAGGTGTGTTTTCCCCGGTAGAAGTACAGCCCGCCAGGTTCCTTGTGGCGCTCCAGCCTCAACTCATCCGCCACGGCTCGCAGTTCCTCACTGAGGATCGTAACCACCCCGACGTCCCATCCAACGGTTCGTTCGTCGGGCGCCCCGGCGGCGGGAGCCCCCGTGTTGTGGGAGGGGGCGGCAACGGAGACATGGGCGTGCTCTCCGACGGCGTTGTTGTTGAAGTTGTTGTTGTCGCCGTGGCTGGCGATGCCTCGATTGGTGATCACTGACTTCCTCCACCGCTGGGGTTGTTGGGGCCTGCTGACTGGTTTGCGGGAGCGCCGACCTGAGCTGCGCTTCCGACGGCGTTGTTGTTGAAGTTGTTGTTGTCGCCGAAATTGAAGATGCCGCTATTGATGATTTTGAGTGCGCGATCGTTGAACTCGGATATGTCCACTCCCCGGGTGTGCAGAAAATCGCTGGCGGCCCGAAGCAGGCGCTGCTCAATCGTCTTCATTCGGCCCAGGATGTCGGTCTTCTCCAGCTGGATCTTGGACCATGCCTGGGCTGACCTTTCCCGTATGCTTACCTGACTGCCGATCAGGACGTTGCGGATGGGTGTGGAGGTGAGGTCGCGGGGGAGTATGGCTGCCTTGCCCAAGGTGTAGAGGTACCGAATGATCCGCCATGAGCGCTGTATCTCCGACGGCAATGTGGCCAGTTCGCGGAATGCCGCCCAGATGACGGCTGTGGCGCCGTGGTGGCCGAATTCTTCGGTGCGCTGGAAGGACCTCGGCGTATGGGCGAGGACGCACGCTGCCGTGGAGATGCTCAAGGTGCGTCCCTGAAGGCTGATATGTAACAGGACGGTTGCGACGAACTCCGATCCCTCGGCGGGCATGGTGACTTCAAGGAAGTGGTGCTGCTTGGATCCGGGTGTGTTGATGATGATGCGCAGGTCGGCGTCGTGGAACTCCTGCGGAAGGAGAGAACGATCCACCGCCACATCGGTTTCAGCCACGTAGACGCGGTCGCGGACCTGTGCGTGAAGCCGGACGTCCTGCCCGTCTGTGTCCAGCAGTTGAACCGACTCGCGTAGGTATTCCACCAGTTCGTGCGCCTGAAAGGGCGGTACGAGGTGCTCGCGTTCATGGAGCGGCGCTTTGTCGTCGTCACTGGGTCGCAGCAACTGGATGCTCATCGGCGGGTTCCACTGGTAAACGAGTTCACCGGCTCCGATGAACGGTGACTCGTCCCCGAAGAGCGTGAACATGGTGAGGTCGTCGTCCTCGTCCTCGCTGTGACGGGGACGGCGGTATACGGCACAGACATCTCGCTGCTGTACGTCCGCGGTCCGTTGCCGGGCCGACAGGCGTGTGGGTCGAAGAGTTGACGCACGCATGATGTGATTGAGCATTAGCTGACGTGCGGCTCCGACGACGAGGCACATGAGCGTGATTCCCGCGGCCACGCGGAGGGCCGTCGTGGCGTCGTCAGGATAGGCAAGCGCGATGACCAGGCTGGCCAGCGTCAGGGAGAGGGCGGCGCTACCAATGCGCCTGAGCGCGCGCGCCTTCTCCGAATGCCTCCGGGGGAAGAGCAGCCTGAGGAGGTGGCGATGCTCTCGTGCCGACCCCAGGCCGTGGCGTTTGGACTTCCGTCCGGGCCCCGGCTTCCGTTCGGCGTCCCGCAGCAGCGTGGCGAGACGGAGCAGCCATAAGAGGCCGAGGCCGCAGGTGACGAGGACGGTGGCGGGCAGGGCGCCCGAAAAGGCCGGGACGACCACTGCCCCCACCACTGTCACCCGAAGGAGCGCGCTCAGTGTGGCGGCCCGCCACGCGTGGCGCATGACGGGTACAACGTCGAATCCGTAGGAGGGGGCGACCCTTCGGTGCGGCGCGGTGCACACCTTGTCGATCACGAGGTCGCGAAATCGTTCGTCCACGTACACGCCAGTGCATAAGTGGCGGGTGGCAGCGGTGGGTTCACCGGCCGCTGCCTCGGCGGGTGGCGCATGGGAGGTGATCACGCTGGGCCTCTGCCTCGGAGAGTTATGGTGCATGAGACCATAAGTGTCAAAGACGTTTAAGTCAATGTGACCTTTAGGGGTTCTGGTGGATGACTGGCTGAAAGACTCCACTGAGGTGGAGGCATCGTGGGTGACCGTGGACCTGGCGATCTTCACCGTCAGAGGCGATCAGTTGATGGTGCTCCTGATCGAGCGTGGGGTGGAGCCTTTCCTCGGTCGGCCCGCGCTGCCCGGCGGCTACGTCCAGAAGGCCGAGACCTTGCGCGAGGGAGCGTTGCGTGAACTCTGGGAGGAGGCCGGGATCGACGGCAGCCGGCTGCACCTGGAGCAGCTCGGCGCCTACGGGGATCCTGGACGTGACCCGAGAGGGAGGGTGGTCACGATCGCCTATCTCGCACTGGGGCGGGAACTTCCCACCCCTGTGGGCGGTACCGATGCCAAGCGCGCCTACTGGGCTCCCGTGTCACAGCTGATCAACGGGACGCAGGAGCTGGCGTTCGACCATTCAGCCATCCTCGCGGACGCCTTGGAGGAGATCCGCGGAAAGCTTGAGTACACCGCGGTCGCCACGGCCTTCTGCGGAGAGACGTTCACCCTGAGCGAGCTGCGCACCGTCTACGAAGTGATCTGGGGGCATTATCTGGACCCGAGCAACTTCCGCCGCAAAGTGCTCAACACCGAGGGCTTTGTGCAGCCCACGGGGGAGCGGCGGCTGCCCCCCACTGGGCGTCCGGCCAGCCTCTACCGCCGGGGGGCCGCATGGCTGCTCAGTCCACCTCTGCTCCGCGGCACCGGGTACCCCGCGTAGCCCGACTCGGATGTCGACCGATGCGCGATAGTCGGTCCGCAGGGACGACCGTTCAGCCCAGGACCTCGCCCGTTCGCTTGGTCCCCGTCCCCCAGGACGGAAGTTGGTCAGCGAAGCAGCGTCCCCCCGAAGGGACTGTCACCCTGCGCTTCGACTCCGGCGGTGGCCGCGGCCAAGCGGGATCACGGAGTCTTTGGCCCCGTGATCTTCCCACGGCCCAAGAAGGAGGGTCCGAGGGCGAGACTCGATCTCGCCATGGACAATATCCGTATACGGCAGCGTTCATGGGAGCGTAGGGCGGGGGCAGGATGCTGGAGGAACTGATTCTGGCCGGGGGAACCATGGTGGTCGGGGCAATGGCCACCGATTCCTGGATAGCCGCGCGCGGTGGAGTCGCGAGGTTGTTCCGTCGTCGGGGAGAAGACCAGCAGACAGCCATCGAGGCCCAGCTGGACAGCCACGCGGCCTTGGTCGCACGGGCGGACGACGCCGAACGGGTGCGCCAAAGCCTCCTCCCGGTGTGGTTGCTGGAGCTGGAATCGTTGTTGGGCCAGCACCCGGACGCCGTCGATGAACTGCGTGAACTGATCAGCGAGCTCCGGAAGCGGCTGCCAGAGACGCAGCGCGCGTGGGTGCAGAACAACATTGCCAAAGACGGCGGGCAGGTCTTCGCGGTCCAAGGCGGCAACGTCATCGTGCACCAGGCCCCTCCCGGCCCGGGAGGCGGCAACGGAGACGCCAAGTGAGCCATGCGGGCCCAGGAACCCGACAGGTCGTCCGCGTCGACAACGGGTTCGGGTACGGCGTCATCGGTGCCGATCTGCATGTCTTCCCCGACCGGGGCCCGGTCTATCTGCTCTCCGAGCACCGCCCGGCTTCCGTTCTCACAGACCAGGACACCGCATGGTTCGCCGCCCAGCCCAGTCGCCTGCTCAACGCCCGCTTCCAGATCGTGGACTTCACCGGCCGCGACCAGGAGCGGGCTGAGCTGGCCGCGTGGCGGGACGGTGGCGGTCCGCGCGCCGCGGCCACCTGGCTGCACGGTCCCGGCGGGCAGGGTAAGACCCGGCTGGCGGCCCAGTTCGCCGCCGAGAGCGCCGCGGCGGGCTGGAAGGTCGTCATGGCCACCCATGGTTCCGGTGTGATCCAGCCACACCTGGGAAGTCAGGACCTGCGACTCGACGGTGCCGCTGGGCTGCTGCTGGTCATCGACTACGCCGACCGCTGGCCCCTGTCCCATCTGACCTGGCTGTTCAGCAATAAGCTGCTCGACCGGCCACTGCCGACCCGGCTGCTGTTGCTGGCCCGCTCGGTCGCCCCCTGGCCCGCCGTACGCGCCGCGCTGGAGGACGCTGCGGTGGGGGCCGGCGACCACGCGCTGCGACCGCTGGCGAACCGGACCGGTGAACTCGGCGAGCGTCAGGCCATGTTCACTGTGGCCCGGAACTGCTTCGCCGCCCGCTACGGACTCGTCGACCCATCCGTCATCGATCCGCCCGACTACCTGGACCGACCGGACTTCGGGCTGATCCTCGCCCTGCACATGGCCGCACTGGTGGCCGTCGACGCCCACATTCGGGGAAGCAGCGCCCCTAGCGACATGGCGGGCCTGTCCGCCTATCTTCTAGGCCGCGAACGTAGGCACTGGACCCAGCTCTACGAGAACCGGCTGGAGGGCCTGGACTACGAGACTCCGCCCAGCGCAATGAGCCAAGTGGTCTTCACCGCCACGCTCACCGGGGCCGTCGCACACCCAGAGGGCATGGCGTTGCTGAGCCGTCTGGGTCTGGAGCGCCCCGGTCGGCTGCTGGTCGATCACACCACCTGTTACCCGCCGCAGGAGCCCGGCGCCGTCCTGGAACCGCTCTACCCCGACCGGCTCGCCGAGGACTTCCTGGCCCTGAGCCTCCCCGGGCACGAGGCGACTGGCTACCCCACTGCCCCCTGGGCGGTCGACACCACTGGCAGACTCGTCGCCCGCGACGCGCAGGGCTCACCGCCCGCACACCTCGCCCGTGCCCTGACCTTCCTGGCCTCTGCGGCGGCGCCGCACCGCTGGCCGCACGCCATCCGGCACCTGGAATCCCTGCTGCGCGCGGATCCCGCCTTGGCCGTCGCCGCCGGCGGTGCGGCCCTGACCGCACTCGCCTCCCTCGACCTCGACGCCGCGGTTCTGGAGGCTGTGGACGCGCACATTCCCCGCCACGGTCAGGTGGACCTCGACGCCGGGGTTGCTGCCTTCACCCAGCGCCTCACCGGCCATCGGCTCGCCGCCACCGACGACCCTGCCGAACACGCCCGTCTGTACCAGGACCTCGGGTTCAGGATGTTGCGGGCGGGGCATCGCGAGGAGGCAGTGGCCGCCACCGAGAAGGCAGTAGGCATTTTCCGTCGGCTGGCGGCCGCCGCCCCGGCGACGTACGAGCCCGCCCTCGCTGCCGCACTGGCCGATCTGAGCGAGTGCGCCTTCCAGACGGACCGCAAGGAAGCGAGCCGCCGAGCCGCCGAGGAGGCAGTCGGCATCTTCGAGGGCCTGGCCGCCGCCGATCCTACGGCGTACGAACCCGGCCTCGCGCTCTCCCTGTCTCACCTCGGCCAAGGCATGTCGGAGGCGCGGAAGCCGGAGGAGGCCCTGGCTGCCACCCAGAGGGCCATGGGGATCTTCCAGCGGCTCGCCGCGACCGCCCCCGCGCTCTACGAGCCGGGTCTGGCGATGGCGCTGACCAACGCGGCCGTCTACTCCTGGAAGCTGCGCCGTTGGCCGGAGGCCGTCACCGCCGCGGAGCGGGCGGTCGAGATCATCCGGCGGCTCGTGGCTGCCGCCGGGCCCGCGATGGACGGTCCCGACCTCACACGATCCATAGCGATGGACGAGGCGGGGTTGGCGACGGCACTGAGCAATCTCGCGACCTTCCGATGGGGCGCGCGCCACCGCGATGGCGCGCTGAGCGCCCTGCGGGAGGCGGTCGAGATCGGCCAACGGCTGGTGGCGGTCAACCCCGCCGCCCACGAGCCCCTGTTGGCCGAGATCCTTGCCTCCCTCGGCACCTGCCTTGCACAGAGCGGGCAGGGGAAGGAGGCCCTGGCCGTCACCGGAGAGGTCGTGGAGATCTACCGGCGGCTCGCGGCGGGACGTCCCTCCGAGTTCGAGGAACCGCTGCGCGAAGCGTGCGAGGCGCACCAGGTTGTACGGGACCGGCTGAGTGGTGTGCCCGAGGAGGACGGCAGGACCTGGACGCTGGAGGAGCACTATGTGACTCTCCTCAACCAGGACGAGGTCTGGCAGGACGCCCAGGACCGCCGTCACCGCCTTGACGACATGGACTCCCGATACTGCGGGAACGTGCTCCGTTTCCTGCTGCGGCAGGCTGACGTCCTCTTCGAGAAGCTGGCGGACGGGCTCGGTGCCTCCCCCGAGTCGCTCGGCCGGTGGGAGGGCGAGGACGCCCAGACCTGGCTCGCACGGCAGCCGCTCACGGTCGCGCTGCGCCGCCGCTCGGAGGGCAAGCCCGCCCGGTCCGGGCTCTGCTACTGCGGATACGGGATCCAACCTGGCTGGCAGCATGATCACTGCTATCGCGGCATCATCGTCGACTGAACACCGTGGACAGAGGGGGACTAGTGGGGGACGCGGCCGAGTTCGGCCAGAGCGTTGTGGAGGTCGTGCGGGAGCGCTGGGGCGTCGTCCTGGACGACGGCCCGCTCATAGCGCGTTTCACCGAACGGGGATGGAGCTACGAGGAGGAGGTGCAGCGCGCCTGCCCGGAGTGCGACGGACGGATGCACTCGCTCCGCAGGCCTTATGAGTCAGCCGGGCGGGTCTATCGCTACGTGGCCGTTGTCTGCCCAGTCTGTCCAGCGGCATACACCCTCGCCGATCTGGGCGTGAAGACCTACGACAAGCTGTGTGCGCGGCCCGAGGCGGCGGATGCGGGGCCTTCGACGGGGACACAGAGTTCGGGGACACACGGCTCCGCGGAGGCGAAGGACACGGGACGAGGGAGGGAGTCGGCGGCCCTGTGGCGCAGGGTGACCACACCTACGCCGGTGGCAAGGGCCTCGTCCCTGCGCCTCGGCCCGTGCCCCACGGAGCCCGGGGTCACTATCACCCCAATCTACGCCTCTCCCGGCCCCGCCTGGCCCGCGGATCTGCCGATGGCGACGGAGCCCGAAGAGCGCCGCCTGCTGTGGTGCAAGGTGACCGACCCGGCCTGGCGACCGCCCGAGGGGGCGGTATCGGAGGCGGACGACGTCCGGGTCATCCTCCCCGAGGGTCCCGCCTTCGACGACCTGCGCACCCACCTGGCCGACCGGGACTTGCCGTTCCGCTGCGTCCGGCATTGGACAGAGAGTGAACAGGTCGGCACCATAGCCGACTTCGGCACCTTTACGGAGCTCTTGGCCCATCCGGACCGGACGTTTCCGGATATGGGCTCCCCGATGCCGCCCGCGCCTGTCGCTGGTCCTGGCGCGCATGCGGCCCGGGACGCGTTTGAGGCCCAATGGGACGCCTTGGAGGACATTCCGGCCGCCGACGACACCCCGTATGTACCGGTGACCGACCTCGTCCCCGAGGACTGGATCCGCCTGCTGCCGCACCCCACCTTCAATCCGGCCCAGGTTGACGCCGTCCCGGCGGTGATGGAGAGCGACGACCATCTGGTCGTCGTCGCCCCGACCGGTGCAGGCAAGACACCGATCGGCATGGTCGCCGCGCTGCGCGCCCATGCCCGCGGGCGCAAGGCGGCCTGGTTGGTCCCCCAACGGTCGCTGACCGATGAACTCGACCGGGAACTGGAGAACTGGCGGCGGCACGGACTCGAAGTCGTCCGGCTGACGGGCGAATACGCCGTCGACACCCAACTCATCCGCGAGGCTCACGTCTGGGTCGCCACCACCGAGAAGTTCGAGGCGATCTGCCGGAACGGATCGCTGGGCGGCGCCCTCGCCGAGGTCGGCTGCCTGATCGTTGACGAGATCCATCTGCTCGGTGATCCGGCGCGCGGCGCGGTACTCGAAGCGGTCCTCACGCGGGTGCGCGAGGACAGTGCCCAGACGCGCATCGTCGGACTGTCGGCGACCGTGGCCAACGCCGACGAGGTCGCCGACTGGCTGGGGGCCCGGCTGATCCGTACCTCATGGCGGCCCACCCGGCTGACCTGGCAGATCCCCATGCTCCCCGCATCGCGTGACGGCGAATGGTCCACGCGGGCGGCCACCGCGCGCACAGCCGCAGCCGTGCGGCTGGCGCGGGCCGTCACCGACGAGGGAGGCAGCGTGCTCGTCTTCTGCAGCAGCAAGCGCGGGGTGCGCGCCACGGCGCTCGCCCTCGCCGCGGACAGAGGCGTACCGACCCGTGGCGTCGACGCGGACGACACGGAGCTCGTCCAGCGGCTGTGCGGCAGCGCCGGAGTGGGCCTGCACTACCGGGACTGGCCGTTCAAACGCGAGGCCGAGCGGGCGTTCCGGGCCCGCGAGACCAATGTCCTGGTGACGACCTCCACCGTGGCGGCCGGGGTGAACCTCCCCGCCCGCGCTGTCATCGTGCGCGACGTCCGGCTCGGCCAGGCCCGGATCGAAGTGTCTATGGTGCAGCAGATGTTCGGCCGCGCCGGGCGGGTGGGCGCGGGTGAGCGGGAGGGTTGGGCCTTCTTGCTGGCGGACGAAACGGAGCGCCCGCAGTGGCAGGCCCGGCTAACCGCTGGCTACACCGTGCGCTCGCGGATCGGCGACCGGTTGCCCGACCACGTCCTTGCCGAGGTGGTACAGGGGCGGGTGAGCTCGCTGGAGGAGGCCGAGGATTGGTGGACCGGGACGTTCGCCTTCCACCAGGGCCACGACAGCGTGGAACCGCTCCATGACGCCGTGCGCTACCTGGCGGAGTCCGGCTTCCTGCGCACCGCTCCCGGACCGCAGGCCACGGAGTTCCTGGAAGCGACCGAACTGGGCACGCTGACCAGCCGCTTCATGGTTGATTCCGTTCTGGCGTACGAACTGGCCGAAGGGATGCGCGAACTGCCCGTACCGGAGGATCCGGTCCATGCCGAGCAGTTATTGACAGCGCTGCTGACCAATCGACTGCCCGTACTGGCGGAAGCCGTCTTCAGCGACCGGACGCGCGCCACCCTGCGGCGGGTGCTGAGCCACGATGGTCGGGCGGAGCGGCTGGAGCATGACGGGGAGCCACCGGACCGGGATGAAGGGCTGAGGCCGGGGGACCTGGCCCGCGCGGTGCTGCTGCTGGTCGCCAACAGTCCGCAGGTGTTCGTCACGCGCGGCGGCTACGTCCTCGGCATTCCGGCCGATAGCTTGACCGGCATCCTGGACGAGGCCCAGCGCTATCTGGCCTGGCTGGGAGCCCAGGGAGAACTCGGCACTGTCCACCCGTGGGCGGCTGTGGTGGCTGCGGATCTCGCTGAGCGCATCCGCTGGCGCACGCTCGGCCCTGGCCGCGGGGCTGGACGGCTGCTGTGGATGTGTGGGCGGATGGCCACGCCGCAGCTCGCCCAACGCCTCGTACCGCGGATGTGGCGTGCAGCTCTGGACCGGGGGATCGGCGCCCCGGACTGGACGGGCACCACCCCGCCGCGCGACAGCGCGCTCTCGCCGGAACGCTACCGGGCGTTGCTGAAGCAGCGGGCCACCGGCTCCGTGTTCGTCCCACACTCCCGCTCTGTGCGAGTCGACGCGCCGTACGGTGCGACTATCTGTCTCTGGGACGGTGCGACGACAGCCCGGTACGTGTCGGACGGTACCCCGACCCGGCTCGGCTACCCACTCGCGGCCTCCGACGACCCGTCGTCGGGCCGACGGGGGGCTGCGGTCTTCACCCGCGGCGACCGCTTCGCCGCCGGTTGGCTCGCGGCATACAACACGACCGGGATGCCCGAGGAACCCGACGAACTGCGGCACGCTCATTGATTCCACACCAGGCTGTACATTGACTGTGATCCGTTGACGTCATGGCACTGTGCTCTTTAGGGGCGAAACAAACGAAGGCACTGCGGACTGACCGGGTCGTGCGGAATGAGAAGAACGCGGTCATCGCCAGGGACCTGTGCATGAGCGTGAGGTCGACGTTTCCCGGCCGGGCAGCATTCCGACGGGTGAGCCAGAGCCGTTCTCGTGCACAGAACCACGTGGATTTAGTCGGTGTCCGTAAGGTGTGGGCAAAGGCAGTGCAAGGGGGATCCATGGGTGCAAGCGGCAATGGGGGTGCGGTGCGGGCCGATGTGGTGGTCCTGACCGCGCTGGAGGTCGAGTACCGGGCGGTCCGGGCCCAACTGGAGGATCCGCGTCCGGTCCAGGCGGAGCGGGGCGCGCTGTTCGAGCTGGGTGCGTTCCGCGAGGGGTCCGGGGCGCGGACGGTCGCCATCCATATGACGGGCCCCGGGAATCCGGGTGCCGCGGCCTCGGTCGAGCGGGCGGCGGCGCTCTTCGCGCCCCGGGCGGTGTTGTTCGTGGGGGTGGCGGGCGGCGTCAAGGATGTCGCGCTGGGCGATGTGGTGGCCGCCGACGCGGTGTACGACTACGAGACCGGTAAGGACACCGAGACCGGGTTCCTGCCCCGGCAGAAGACCTATCAGTCGGCGTACGGGTTGGTGCAGCTGGCCCGGCTGGTGGCGGCGGGCGACGAGTGGCAGCGGCGGATCCGCCCGGGGGACGACGCGCCGCGCCCTCGCGCTCATGTCAAACCCCTCGCGGCGGGTGGCCGGGTGGTGGCGCACCACCGCTCGGACGTCGGGCTCAGGCTCGCGGCCAGTGCGGGTGACGCGCTCGCGGTGGACATGGAGGGCTTCGGCTTCCTCGCCGGCGCGTATGTCAATCAGCACCTGGACGCGCTGGTGATCCGCGGCATCTCGGATCTACTCGGGGACAAGGGCGAGGCACATGACGAGCGCTGGCAGCCGGTGG
Source organism: Streptomyces malaysiensis subsp. samsunensis (assembly GCF_024519315.1). Classification (GTDB taxonomy): domain Bacteria; phylum Actinomycetota; class Actinomycetes; order Streptomycetales; family Streptomycetaceae; genus Streptomyces; species Streptomyces malaysiensis. The sequence goes on from NZ_JANIIC010000113.1 coordinate 12,579, forward strand.
CCTCCCGGCACGCGGCCGCCTTCGCCTTTGAATTGATCAGCCGCATGACGATGGCGGACCCCCCGAAATCAGGACCTGCCGCAGGGGCTGGGCGTGAGAACAGCCGGTGTCGGAACAGTCATGAGGGAGCGGTGATCGCGGAATCGTTGACGGCGTTGGCTGAGACGGGGGCAACCACGCTCGTGTCGGCGATGGGTACTGATCTCTGGCAGGGCGCCCGGGATGCCGTGGCGAGGCTGTTCCGGCGCCATGCCCAGGACCGCGAGAGCGGCGTGGTAGTGCTGCTGGACGAGGACGCCCGCACGGTGGGCTCCGTGGACGGCGGCGACGCCGGTGAGGCGCGCCGGGAACTGGTTCCGGTATGGCGGCGCAGGCTGTTCGCTCTGCTCACCGAGCAACCGGAGGCGGCGGGGGATCTGCGCGAGCTGGTCGACCGGATCGGCCCTCAGCCGTCGAGCGGTCGGCAGGGATGGGTGCAGACCAATATCGCGCGTGATCAGGGGACGGTGTACGGGGTGCAGGGCGGGAACGTCATCCACTACCACCAAGGCATGCCCGCCGCGCCCGGCACCGCCGGTGGGGACGGTCAGCAGCACTGACACCCGATGCCGGGTGACGAGCAGGCCCTGGACCACAACCAGGAGGTACGGGCCGAGGCTGGCTTCGCGTACGGTGCAGTGGGCGCCGACATCCACGTCGTCGGTGATGGGACACCCCTGTACTCGCTGTTCGAGCATCGGCGGGTCACTGGTCTGGACACCGAGTGGCTGCGGGCGCAACCCAGCCGGATGCTCAACTCGCGCGCCGAGGTCGTCGACTTCACCGGCCGTGACGAGGAGCTGCGAGCGCAACTCGCCGGTGATGCCGAGAGAGCGGGGCGGAAGGTGATCGACGCTGTCTACGACACGGAGACCCGCCCGCCAGCCGAAGGCAGCCAGGATCTGAGCCTCAACAGATATGTGGGGGTACTGCTTCTGGTCGACTACGCCAACCGGTGGCCGCTCTCCCACCTGAGTTGGTGAGTTGGCTGTCCACGACCGGCTGCCGCGCCAGCGGACTCCGGCCCGGGTCCTACTGCTGGCACTCTTGATCGTGCGCTTGCCGCATACCTCATCTGTACAGGTCGCGCGGCAACGTGGCTCAAGCCCGGGAGAAGCCCGGATCTGGGATGGTTTCGCGCTTGCGGCGGAATTCGGCGGCGTCGGTGTGATTGCCGAGCGCGTCGAGAATGTCGGCGAGTACGGTCAAGGATCGCTTCAGCAGCGGGATGTAGACGGGGTATTGCTCGGCCACCGACCAATACGTGTCTATGGCGCCGAGAGCTGCCTCAAGCGCCGACGGCAGATCAAGCCGCGCGTGCAGCCGCATCTCCGCGTAGAGGAGCTGCCAACGTGTGAACTCGGGCAGATGAGTTTCGGGGTCGGACTCGGCGAACGGCCGCAAGAGATCGAGCCCCTCCTGGCTGACGGCGAGCATCTCCTCGTACCGGCCCAGCGCCGCAAGCTGCCGGCCGAGAGTGCCCAGGGATACCGCCAGCTGTGACCCATGCGCGGCCGGACCATCCACAACGACCAGCTGCCGGTACCGGCCAACAGCCTCCCCGAGTATCTCCACAGCAGCGTCAGGTCGATCGACGGCGGACTGCCGTATGCCCATATTGAGGAGAGAGGCTGCCAGGAGGGGCATGTACTCACGGGGATTCTCCTGGACGAGTCGGCGATGGATCTCCAGCGACTCTTGTGTGGGAGCGATGGCGTCGGCGGGCCGGAGTGCCTCGGAGAACCGGACGCCCAGGTTGTTCAGGCCGGCCGCCAAGCCAGGTACGTGTGTCGGCTCATCCCGCGCGAGCTGCCGGAGGATTCCGACGGCCTCCTCCTGCGGCGATATCGCATCCTCCAGGCGGCCTGCCGCCGACAGCAGGTCGGAAACGCGGGTGAGAGTGTCGGCCAGCGGCGAGAGATGCCGGTCGGGGTCGTCGGCCGCGAGTCGACGGAACACCTCGAGCGCCTCCTCGAAGGCGGCGAGTGCCTCGCCGCGCCGGGAGAGTTTCTCCAGCCGTCGGCCGAGGTTACTCAAGGCTGCCCCGAGATCTGGGCGGAATTCGGAGGGATTTCCCTTCTCCAGCCTGCGGTACAGCTCGACGCATTCCAGACTGGGGGCCAGGGCTTCCTCGTGGCGGTCGATTTGGTACAGGGCGGACCCGAGATTGTTCAAGATGAGGGCCAGTTGTGGCACATGGAATATGTTGTTCTGGGAGAGCTCTCGGAAGACGCCACATGACTCCCGGAGCGATGTGATGGCATCGTCCGGTCTCTCGTCGTTGCGGAGCTGATGTCGTCCGAGGTTGTGCAGGGCTACGGCGAGTGCGGGCAGGTACCGGTCCGGCTCCTTCTCAGCCAATGGGCGGTGTACGAGGATCGCGGTTTTCAGGGTGAGACGGGTCGCCAATTCCCCGGTCTCTGCTTCGTCCGGCCGTTGGAATTCCCTCGAGGGTGAGTACACACGTCGACGGCGCTGCGAGGGCGGCGGTGGGGTTCGCCGTCGCATTGTCGCAGCCTCTGCAGCGATGTCTCGTGCTTCGTGTGGCTTGCCGAGTTCGTGAAGTACACCGGCTAACTCGTCAAGGATGCCGGCAAGGCGTTCCGGCAATCGCGGAGTCAGCTGCTGGTCCGGCAAGTCGCGTAGCCCAGCACGGGCGTTCATGAGCTCGGTCTCCGCCTCGTCCAGCCGCCCCAGCCGTCGCAGGAGGCGTCCTCTCAGGCCCAGGTCCAGGGCGATGGCGCCGAAGGAGTACATCTCCGGTACGACGTTCGCCAAGGCCCAACGGATCGAGAAGGCATGCCCCGCGGCATCGGCGGCTTCGTCCGTGCGCCCGCACTCGTCAAGCCGGAGCGCGAGCATATGCAGCGAGTTCGCCAGCGCTTCCGCGTTGGTCGAGTCGGTGTCCCACTCCTTCCGGCGGATCGCCACCGCCTCCTCGGTGACGACGAGCGCTTCGTCCGTCCGCCCTGCCTCGGCGAGTTGCCGTCCAGTCCATTCCAGTCCGTCGGCCAGATCGGGAAGAAGACCCGGTCGGACCTCAATCAACTTACGCAGGAAACCAGTTGCCATGTTAAACGAATTGAGAGCTTGATCCGACAGGCCCATCTCAGCCGTACAGATACCGAAGTCAATCATTGAGCGCACATTGTCGGCGAAGTGGGTTGGAAAGTCGGATTTGGCGAGTTCCCCGCGAATCTCCATCGCATCGAAGGTCGGACGCGCCGACTCCTGGATCCGGCCGAGTGAACGCAGTCGCCTTCCCAGCGCGTTCAGCGCCGAAGCGAGCTGCGGCAGCACGGAGTCATGCGAAGTCTCCCGGAGAAACTGATAGATGGAGACGGCCTCATCGATGAATTCCAGTGCCGTCTCACCCCGCCCCAGGGCATCGGCGTTGTCGCTGGCGGTCGAGAGGCATTCCGCGAGGATGAGCAGTTGGCTGTCCGAGCCGGCGTCGACAAGTGCCCGGGAGACCTGGGCGGCCTCGGCGGACAGGGCAAATGCCTCGAAGCGCAGTTGCCCGGTGTCCATCAGCGCTCGGCTCAGTCGGATCAGGGCTTTGCTCTGGAGGGGAAGCACGGAAGGGTCAGCCTCCGCCATGCTCCGCCTCCCGAGGTCCACCGCGTCTTCCAGGGGCCGAATCGCGTCGGACGGGCGCCCGGCGTGCAGCATCCGCAGCCCCAGCCTGTTCAGCAGCCGCATCCGCTCGTCCGGGGCGGATGTGGCCTCCAGCCGCCGTGGGGTGACCCGGTCACACGTGGCCACGGCTCCGGTGGCCAAGTCGAACCGCGCCAGCTCTCCGCTGAGATCCTCGATCGTGTCGTCGACCATGGTCAGCATGTCCAGGTCCACGTCTTCCACAGAGGCCAGCTGCAGAAGAGCGGTGCTGCCCGCATGAGCGGCGACTTCAGGGTGCGCTCTGAGCATCGGATATAGGTACCCGGCGCCGACGTGCGGCCATCGGGCGGCCGCAGCGGCGAGGAAGGTGACTGCACGCATGATCCAGTTCCGCGGAAGAGCGTCAGAGAGGGGCTCCAGGAAGGTCCTGCAGACAGCGCCGGACAGGCGGTCCGTGGGGTAGGCGGTGACGGGGCTGCCCGGCAGGGTGAGTGCCAGGAAGTCCTCGGCGAGGCGGTCCGGAAGCAGAGGCTGGAGCACCCCCTCCGGGAACAGCTCTGTGGACGGGTAACAGACGGAGTGGTCGGCGAGTAGTACCTCGGGCGGGATCTCGTCGCTCACCACCCCGATCAGCGGCTCCGCATAGCTTCGATGGCTGAGGCCGATGAGGCTGGCCAGAAACACCATGCGTGCCATCACCGCCGGAGGCGTGCGGTAGCCGGACCCCGCCCCGGAAGTCTCGTAGAGCTGCTCCCAGTTCTCGTGCTCGCGGTCGAGCAGGTAGGCGGTGAGTCCAGTCATTCCGGCCGGGGCTCGCCGGTCGTGGGCCGCTGCGTCCACGGCTACGAGGGCGGCCATCAGCACTGCCAGGGTCAGCCCGAATTCCGTATCGTTCAGTGCATCCGGGGGACTGATCCTTTCCGGCCGTGTGATCTGCCGGTAGTGCCGGGCGAAGCTGTCACGCGCGGCGCTGAACAGATGCTCTCGCTGTTCTCCGGCCTCGGGAATCGGGGCCAGGTACTGGTCGGAGGGGTCGGCATTCACCCTCAGCCGGTTCAGCCTCCCGCGGACCGCCGGCCACTGGTCGACCGACCGGGCCAGGAGCAGGATCCGGGCAGGAACGTCCTTCTGCAGCAGCCGGTTGTGGAACAGCCAGCTCAGGTGGGAGACGGGCCAGCGGTCCGCGTAGTCGACGAGAACGAGCACCCCCGCATGTCCGTCCAGACGCAGGTCCTGCTTGAGCTCCGCAGGGGGGTGGGTGTCGGTGCCGTGGACCGCGTCCACGACCTTCCAGCCCCTGGCGCTGGCATCGGAGGCCAGTTGGAGGGCGAGTCGGGTCTTGCCCTGTCCGCCTTCGCCGTGCAGCCAGCGGACGGCGAGCCGCTGCCCGGTGTCACGCCACGCGACCAGCGCCCGTAACTCTTCGTCGCGTCCCGCGAAGTCGACCACCGCGGAGCGTGAGTCGAGCCTCCGGGAGGGCTGGGCCCGCAGCCACTCGGTGTCCAGGGCGGTGACCGGCTGATGCTCGAAGAGGCGGTACACAGGCGTACCGTTACCGAAGACATGGATGTCGGCGCCGATCGTGCCGTAGGCGTATCCGGACTCGACCCTGATCTCCTGCAGAGCATCCCACCCCGCGCCATCCGCACCCGGCCTCACTGCCGCTGGTCCTCACCGGTGGGAGGGTCCGATGGCATTCCCCGGTGGCGGTGAATGACGTTTCCCCCCATCGCCCCGTACGCCGTTCCGTGATCACGGGAAAAGTTGGTCATCACCCAGTTCTTCCCGCCCTTGGGGAACTCGCTCTGTATCTCCTCAACGAGGCGACGGAGCTCCGATTCGGCATCAGGATGCTCGGTCAGCAGCTGGGCAAGCTCCAACTGCCGCTGCCCTACGATCAGTTGTCTGGCCTGATCCGGATCGCCCGTCCACTCGACCAGCGTCGCGTGGTGGTCCAACTGCCCTTCGTGAGAAACCCGCTGTGCGTCTCCCCTTCGCTGGAACAGGCGGACGACCCCGTTGCGGCCCGTCTGCCAGGCATCCGAGGCCATGGCTGATACGAGTGTCCCGGCCCCCCGTAGCCTCTAGGGCTGTGATCGCTTCCGGCATCATCGAGTCCCCCTCTCAACTAGTAGGACTCCGTTAGGTCTGCGTGTTGCCTGTGTTCAGGGGCATGAGGGCT
>NZ_JANIIC010000114.1 GCF_024519315.1 Streptomyces malaysiensis subsp. samsunensis
GGGGGGGGGGGGGGCCCCCGGGGGGGGGGGGGGGGCGGGGGGGGGGGGCGGGCCCGCCGCACCGGCCGGGGCTGTGGCGGCCCTGGTGGACGGGGTGGCGGCGGGGGCGGTGGGCGCGGTGAGCGGGCGGCCGGTGGCGGGCGTCGCGAGCAGCGCGCTCATGGTCAGCGACAGGGACAGCGGTCCGAGGATGCCGTACAGCGCTGCTGCTCTCACTGGCCATCCCTTCGTGCGTCGCGCGATGAAAGGGATATTTGGCGCGGCGGATGACCATGTAAAGCACCGGGCCGCGGTGTCGGGGTCAATGACCCCAATGCGTCTTCAGCGCCGCGCGCAGCGCCGGGTCGGAGAGCGCGACGGTGCCGTGCACCGCGAGCGCGGTGAGCACATCGGCGTCGTCGGCACCGCCGTCCGGGCCGCCGCCGGAACGCTGGGCGACCGTCCGCCGCGGAGGCACGTCGATCCGGCTCAGCAGCTGCTGACCGGCGGGGGAGGCCCACCGTGAGTACGGATGCGCCTCGACCCGGGCGATCAGCAGACAGCTCACCGTCAGCAGCAGCGGCAGCATGAACCACGAGGCCACCGGACCGCGCCCCGCCGCGGGCGGCACCAGCAGCAGCGCGGCGACCGCCATCGCCAGGACCAGCGCGCACGCCGCCCGTACCTGCCGCACCGCGACCGCCACATTCGTACGGGCCGAGGCAGGCACCGCGAGCCCCGCCGCCACCAGCCGGTCGCCCAGCGCCCGCACCGGGGCTGCGGTGGCGAACGCGGCCCGCACCGGCCGCACGAGGGCCTGGCCCTCCGGCCCTATCGCGGTGATCACGGACCGCTCCAGCTCGTCCCGCCCCTCCGGGTCCACCACGGTGACCCAGCCGGTGTGGGCGAGCAGCAGCCGGCGCTCGCGGCACATCGTCACAAGGGCCAGATCCCCCACCCGCCGCGGGCCGCCGGACAAAAACGCCGCCTCGTACAGGCTCAGGCCCTTCCCGTCCGCCGCCGGATCAGGGTCCATCGGCTGAGCGGCGGCGACCGCCGCCAGGCACAGACGCGTGCAACTGACGATCGCCGCGCCCCACGCGACAAGCAGGAAGAGGACCCACAACATGGCCGAGTTCTACTCGACCCGGCCACCACCGCGCCATGGTTTTCACGATATGAACGACTCGCGCGCATGCGGCGCGTGCGCCGCGCAGACCCGCGACGGGGTGTCCGACGGATTGTGCCGCCTACGGCGGACTGCTCCCCTCCCCGCCCCTTCCCGAACCTGGGGCTCCGCCCCAGACCCCGCTGCTCGGTCCGCCGCCCGCGTCCGGCACCTCGCCCGCCCCCGGCTTCGCGCCTGCCCCCGGCGTCCCGCCTGCCCCCGGCGTCCCGCCCCCACCCGGCATCCCGCCCCCACCCGGCATCCCGCCGGTGCCCGGCGGGCTCCGCCGGGTCTTCTGGCCGCAGCGCGGCCACTTGTGTGGCGGCTCAGCCGCCTCCGCAGCCTCCGCCCCCACCGCCTCCGCAGCCTCCGCCCCCTCCGCAGCCCGAACCGCCTCCGCAGCCTCCGCCGCCGCTCCCTCCGCAGGACGAGCCGCCGCACGAGGAGCCCCCGCCTCCGCCGTCCCCGCCGCACCACGATCCGCCGCCGTCCGAATCCGAGAACCCCGAATCGCCCGAAGACCCCGAGTAGCCGGGCGATCCCGAGCCGCTCGGCACCTTCTGCGCCTCCAGCAGCTGGGCCCGCAGCAGCGGATCGTCCGTCAGGGTGGCCGCCCCGGTCAGCGCGACGACGACCGCCACGGAGACCGTCGCCGGATGGCCGATGGACCGGGCGCGGGCATGGCGTCCGCTGACCCCCGACTCCCTCTGGTACGCCACCAGCGCCCGCTTCCCGGCGGCGGTGAGCCGGCGCTTGCCCGCACCGGCGCAGATTCTGCCGATGAGGAAGCCGATGAAGAGCGCTGGGGCGATCATGAAGATCAGCGGAGGCCCGTCGTAGGTGATGGGTCCAATGCTGATCATGATGGCCAGGAAGGCTCCCACCGCGCAGAGCGTGATTTGTGCCCGCGCCATGCGCCGCCAGAACCTCAGGGCGTCCGGCCGTACCATCAGCCCGCGCCCCGCCAGCCGGTCGCCGATCTCCTGTACCGCCGCGCTGCGCATCAGTTCCCGGCGCAGCCAGGTCAGGGCGCCGTGCGGGGAGCCGGCGGACAGCCGCAGCAGCTCCTCCTCGACCGGGCCGCGCGCGACCGGCTGCCGCACCGAGACCACGCCGGGGCCGCCGATCGCCAGCCGCCCGTCCGCGTACATCGTGCTGATCACGGTGTCCGCCACCCGGCCCGGCCCACCCGCCAGAAACGCGGCCTCCAGCAGGTCGTACGCCCGCGCGTACGCCGGCCCCGAGACCTCCCTGCGCCGGGCCCGGACCGTACCGGTGATGAGCATCGCCGACGACACGGCGACCACCGCGTAGACCAGGCTCGCGATCGTGCCCATGCCGTTCACCGCCCCCCGCTCAGCGCGAGCCGGACCCGGCGGGCGAACCGCGCCGCCGGATGGGACGGCAGGGGCGCGGGCCCGGACCGCTCCTGCCACCACAGCGTCAGCCGGCGCCGGGCGGCTGAGTCGTCGGGCCGGCCGTCCGCCAGCAGATGCTCGGCGAACGACAGCGCGTCGCGGCGGTAGCCGCCGGTCATCGGGCGGCCCTCGGCGTATCGCGCGAACGCCGGGCGGTAGCCGGTGCCCAGGATCTCCGGCAGCTCCGGGGCCACCTTCGCGATCACGGACGCCCGCTTGGCCGTCAGCGCCGCGCTCTGCACCCGCAGCCGCCGGCGGTCGAAGCCCTCGGGCGGCGGGGTGCCCCCGACCAGCGCGGACAGCAGCGCGGTCTGGGCGAGCGCCAGCCGCTCACGGACGGCGTCCGGCACCGGTGCCTCGGGCAGCGGTGCCTCGGGCGCGGCCTCGTCGGCCTCGTCGGCCTCGTCGGCCTCGCCGGGCGTCCGCACCGGGGCGGCGGCCTCATCCCCGGTCCGCGCCGCCGTGGCCGCTTCCGCTGCCCCCGCCGCCGTGACCGGCTCCGCGGTCCCCGCCGCCGTCACCGCGCGGATCGCGTCCAGCTCGCCCGCCAGCTCCCCGGCCGCCGGGAAGTCCTCGTCGCGCTCCAGCAGTACGCCGGGCGGTGCCGTACGGGCGCACAATTCGGCGAGGACGTCGAGTACCGGCTGGGTCACCGGATGGGCGTGGCTGTCGTGCCACACGCCGTCCTTCTCCACCCCGCCCGCCACATGGACATAGGCGATCGCCGACGTGGGCAGCTCGTCCAGCGCCTTGGCCGGGTCCTCGCCCCGGTTGACGTGGTTGGTGTGCAGATTGGCGACGTCGATGAGCAGCCGCACCCCCGTGCGCTCCACGAGCTCGGCCAGGAACTGACCCTCGGTCATCTCCTCGCCGGGCCAGGAGATCAGCGCCGCGATGTTCTCCACCGCGAGCGGCACCGGCAGCGCGTCCTGCGCGATGCGCACGTTCTCGCACAGCACGTCCAGCGCGTCACGCGTGCGCGGCACCGGCAGCAGGTGCCCGGCCTCGATGGACGGTGACGCGGTCAGCGGCCCCCCGGCCCTGACGAACGCGATGTGCTCGGTGACCAGCGGCGAGCCCAGCGCCTCGGCCCGCTCGGCCAGCGCGCGCAGACGGCCGGGTTCGGGCCGCTCGGCTCCCCCGAGGCCGAGCGACACCCCATGCGGGACCACCGTGGTCCCGCGCTCGCGCAGCAGCCGGAGCGCGTCCGGCACATGGTCGGGGCAGATGTTCTCCGCCACCACCTCCACCCAGTCGATGCCGGGCAGTCGCGCGATGTCATCGGCGATCTCCGGTCGCCAGCCGATTCCGGTACCGAGGCGCACCATGGCTCCCCCTCCTCGTTCCGTACCGCGTCCCCCGCGGTGTGTTCTCGCGTGCCGGGGTGATGACCCCGTAGAGGGAGGACGAATCCCCGGGCCTCGCGGTTCAGAGGTTCATTTGAGCTTCGGGGTGTCACGGAGGGAGCGGAGGCCGCCGGGCGGCCGGTCGCCGTCGGCCGTGCGCACGCTCACCGCATAGGCGGCCGTGCGCACGCTCACCGCATAGGCGGCCGTGCGCACGCTCACCGCACAGGCGGTGCGAATGGTCACCGGGTGGCTCGTGTCGCTGAATATGGTCACTGTTACAAAAATTTGGGGCCCTGTGGCGACAGATGTTCAGAGGGGAAAATAGGATCGGTCCGGTCTGGGGGGATGGAAGATCACACCTTTGTGCCGCGCCCACGCGCGGAGCGAGCGTGGGGGAAACACGTGCCGGGCAGCGACAACGCCATGGGGAAGCACCGTAAGCACCGCCGCAAGCCGTCCTCGAAGAGCCGGAGGACGCGACTGCGCCGCTGGGCCGCGGCGCGGATCCGGCTGGACTACCCCCGGACGGGGCGCCGTGGTGTGAGGCGGTGGCTGCCGTCGTGGCGTCAGATCGCCCTGTTCTTCCTGTTCTGCGTCGGCAGTCTGACCGGTCTGCTGAGCTTTCTGTATCTCCAGACCGACATCCCCAAGAACCTCAACGACTTCGCCACCCAGCAGGACAACGTCTACTACTGGGCGGACGGCACCGAGATGGCCCGCACCGGTCCGGTCAACCGGCAGGAGGTGCCCCTGAAGAAGGTGCCGGAGCAGGTCCAGTGGGCGATCCTCGCCGCCGAGAACGCCAGCTTCTACTCCGACAGCGGGGTGTCCCCGAGCGGACTGATGCGCGCGGTGACACGGATGGTGACGGGCGGTGAGACCCAGGGCGGCTCCACCATCACCCAGCAGTATGTGAAGAACGCCTATCTGAACCAGCGTCAGACCTTCTCCCGCAAGCTCACCGAGATGTTCATGGCCATCAAGCTGGACGACCGGATGAGCAAGCGGGACATCCTCGAGCGCTATCTGAACACCAGCTGGTTCGGGCGCGGCAGCTACGGCATTCAGCGGGCCTCGTACGCGTACTACGGCAAGGACGTCTCGGAACTCAACGCGAGCGAGGGCGCGTTGCTCGCCTCGCTGCTCAAGGGCGCCGGGACATTCGATCCGACGCTCGGCGCCAAGAACCACAAGCGGGCCGTCGACCGCTGGAGGTGGGTGCTGGACCGGATGGTCGACATCGGAAGGCTGTCGAAGTCCGAGCGGGCGCGCTATACGAAGTTCCCCGAGCCCAAGGCGCCCCCCAAGCCGGCCGGGCTCACCGGTCAGGTCGGCTATCTGGTGGAGACGGCCAAGGCGTATGTGAGCTCCCATACCGAGATATCCGACGCCGATTTCGACCTGGGCGGCTATCAGATCCACACGACCTTCGAGAAGCCGAAGGTCCAGGCGCTCGCCAAGGCGGTGGAGCAGACCCGGGACAAGCTCGATCCCGAGCGGCGCCCCGAGGACCGGCATGTGCGGGTGGGCGCCGCCTCGGTGGCCCCGGGTGGCGCGATACGCGCGCTGTACGGCGGCCCCGGCTATCTCGAGCAGGGATTCAACGACGCGAACGCCTCCAACGTCCCGGCCGGCACCTCCTTCACCCCCTTCGTCTACGCCGCCGCCCTGCGCGATGGCGTACTGCTCCAGCGCAACGGGGCACGGACGCCCGTGACGCCCTCGACGCTCTACGACGGCAACAACAAGATCGCGGTGCATACGCCCGAGGGGCCGTACTGGGACCGCGGCGGCAAGATCGTGCGGGCCACCAACGACGGCGACGCCTCCTATGGGCAGGTCTCGCTGCGCCAGGCGATCGTGCAGTCCATCAACACCCCGATGATCCAGCTGGGCATGGACGTCGGCCTGGACCGGGTCCGGCGGGTGTCCATCGACGCGGGGCTGCTGCCCAGCAGCTTCGGCGCGCGGGTGCCCGCGTTCTCGCTCGGCACCGCGACGCCCAGCTCGATCCGTATGGCCAGCGCCTACGGGACGTTCGCCGCCGAGGGCACGCACCACGCGCCGTACTCGGTGAGCGGACTCACCCACGGCGGGCAGCAGGTCGAGCTCCGTAAGGACCGCGCCAGACGGGCCTTCAGCGCGGAGGTCGCGGCACAGGTGGACGACGCGCTGCGCGGCGCGGTCCAGAGCCCGGACGGCTCGGCGCGCGGGGCGGCCATGGCCGATGCCGAGGTGGCGGGTAAGGGCGGCACGGCGCAGGACGGCACCTCCGCCTGGTTCGTCGGCTACACCAAGGAGCTCTCGACGGCGGTCTCGCTGTCCCGGCTGGACCCCAAGTCGCAGGAGCTGATGCCGCTCGAGGGGATGGGCGGAGGAGGCGCCGACACTTCGGGTGACACCTACCCCCTGGACATCTGGAAGAGCTATATGGCGGGCCGTACGGGGGAATGAGCGACGGCGGAAGCCCGGCAACGGGACCGCTTACCTGGTCTTGGTGTACGTCGACCAGTCGGGCGACTCCGCCGGGTCCAGCATCCGCAGCTTCTCCAGGACCTTCGGGTCCTGGGCGTCCAGCCAGTCGGCGAGCTGCTTGAACGACACGCATCGCACTCCGTCGCGGCGGCAGACGCTCCTCATCACGTCCTCGATGGCCTGCATATAGATGCCGCCGTTCCAGGTCTCGAAGTGATTGCCGATGAACAGCGGCGCCCGGCTGCCGTTGTAGGCGCGCTCGAAGCCGTTCAGATAGCCCTGACGGGTCAGCCGCTCCCACTCGGCGTACTTCGCAGGATCGCCCTCGGTGCTGTCACCGGACTGGTTGAAGAGGAAGTTGAAGTCCATCGAGAGGACCTGCTTCTCGCTCTCGGGGTACGGCACCAGCTGGAGCGGGAAGTTCCAGATGCCGTCGATCTTGGACGGCCAGAGCTGGAAGTCGCCCGGGGAGCTTGCGTCATAGCGCCAGCCGAGGGACTTGATCGCCGGGATCAGCGTCTTCTGGCCCTCCAGGCACGGTGCGCGCCCGCCCACCAGCTCCACGTCGTAGTCGAACGGCAGCGGTTCGATGTCGGTGAAGCCGGTGTTGGTCTTCCACCGCTTCACAAAGGAGTACGCCTGCTCCGTTTCGCTCTTCCACTCCTGGGTGGACCAGTCCTGCCCGCCCTTGGCGCCGCAGAAGTGTCCGTTGAAGTGGGAGCCGATCTCGTTGCCGTCCAGCCAGGCACCGCGCAGCTGCTCCAGGGTCTCCCTGATGTGCTCGTCGGTGGGGAAGGAGATGGCGGCCGAGCCTCGCTTGTGCTGGGGCGGCTGATAGAGGTCGCTCTTCGTCTTGGGCAGCAGATACATACCGCTGAGGAAGAACGTCATCGTGGCGTCGCTCTCCTTGGCGACCTGGCGGAAGCGGGAGAAGAGGTGGTCGTCGTTCTCCAGCGCACCGTCCCAGGAGAAGACCACGAACTGCGGCGGTTTCTCACCGGGTTTGAGCTTCTCGGGCTTGGGCTGGTGCGGCTGCGGTCCGGTGTAGGACGTGGAGCCGTCCCCGAGCACCTTCACCTCGCCGTCCCAATCGGCGTACTTGTCTTCCTTCTTGGGCTCTCTGGGGACCCGGTCGGACTTGGGGGACGCGGCACCGGCGGGGAGGTTCCCGTCCGACGCGCCGCCCGCGTCCCCCGGCGAGGTCAGGGCTATCAGCAGCCCCACCACGACGGCCACGGCCGTCAGGGCGCCTATGGGCGCGGCCACGCCATAGGCGTTCCTCGCGCTTAAAGCCTGCAACGCTTTCACGATCTTCAGCGCCTTCACGGGTCCCGCCCCCTGGCAACAGTACAGATGTACGTCTCCCTCAGTATCACAGAAGTATCACGTGCTCTTCACATCGGTCTCCTCACCAACCGGTCAACAACAGGTGGTTGACGAGCAGTGCGAGACACGCCTGCGCCAGAAGCCATCGGCGGCGGTCAACGGCGGGCAGCAGCGCGGTGGTGGGCAGCAGCCAAAGGATGAAGGGAAGCCAGATCCGCTCCGTCTCGGCCTTGCTCATCCCGGACAGGTCGGCCACGACGAGCGCGAGCAGCGCGGCGAAGGCCAGCACGACGAGCCCGTCCGGGACGCCGCCCGGGGCGCCCGGTCCGCCCGGCCGCAGCCGCCGGACGGCGTCCGGCACCGCCGACAGCATGCGCCGCACACCCGCGACACAGGCCGGACCGGCGGCCACCGTCGCGACGGCCAGATTGGCCCAGACCCAGTACCCGTACGGGCGGTCGGCGGCCACGCCCTGGTAGTAGCGCTCGACCAGCAGGGAGTACCCCTCCCACCACTGGAAGCCGGCCAGGGTGAACGCACCGGCCACCACCGCCACCCCGGTCAGCGCGAAGGGCAGCGGCCGCGCGGTGCGGGCGAGCAGCAGCACGACGGCGGCGGGCAGGGCCAGCAGCGCCAGCCCGTAGGAGAGATACACCGTCAGCCCCAGCAGCAGTCCGGCGCCGAACGCGACCGCCCCGGGCGCCCGGACCGTACGCGTCGCCGCGAGCGCCAGCAGCGCGAGCCCCCACGCCGCGACGGCCGTGAAATAGCCGTCCGCCGAGGCGCCCACCCACACCGCCCCCGGCGCCAGGACCAGGAACGGGGCCGCCGCGCGCGCGGCCCGCTCCCGCCCCAGGGCGCGCAGCGTGACCAGCACCGCGGCCGCCGCCGAACCGCCCACGGTGACGCAGAACGCCCCGGCCCAACCGCCGCCGCCCAGGCCCAGCCGCTCCAGGCCCACGAAGGTGAGTACGGCGCCCGGCGGATGGCCCGCGATATGGGCGGGCCAGTGGTCGGGCTGAGTGAGCAGGATATGGCCGGTGAAGCCGCGCAGGGCCGCGCCGATGTCGTGGAACCGGTCGACGCCGCGCAGATATTCATGGCGGGCCGTCAGCCGTTCCGCCACCCCCCGCTGCCAGCCGTCGACCAGCGCCAGCGACCAGATCCAGGCCATGGCCGCCGCCCAGACGGCTCCCAGCAGCCCGCGCCACGGCAGCCGCGCCGCGAGCCGCGGGCCGTGGACGACGACGGCAGCGGCGACGGCCAGGGCGGCGGGCGTGCCGGGGCCCACATGGGGCAGCCAATCGGCGTACAGCGGCGCCCAGTCGACGTAGAGGGAGTGATCGGCCCGCTGGATCAGGGTGCCGACGACGGCGGCGACGGCGAAGAGCACGGCGGCGGCAGCGGCGGCGAGCACATCCCGGCGGCGGCCGGTCCGCGTCTCGTCCTCGAGGGCCCGGATATCGACGCGGCTGCGGAGAGGGAGCTTCACGTCCGTCACGCTACGTCGCCGAGCCCGTACCGGGGCCCCTTGCGCCGCGAGCCGTCATCGGACCGTCAGATTCTGCCGGGAAGGCCGGGTGACGTCACCGTTTCGTCATGGGCTCAAGGCCCGGGGAAGCGGTGCGGCGGCCCTACGGTCATGCCATGAGCCACCCTCCCCGTACCGACCGTGACCGCCGAGCCCTGTGGCGGAGCCCGCTGCGCGGTCCCTGGCTGACATCCGTCTTCGGCCTGGTCCTGCTCTTCGGCATTCCCGTGCTCTTCGTGACCGGACTGCTGTCGTACGCCGCCTACAACCCCGACCTCTCCCCGGTCAACGACGAGACCCCGGACAAGGGGCTGCTGGGTTTCTACCTCTTCTCCTGGCCGACCGAGCCCTATTGGCTCTACCGCGTCACCCAGGGCGTGCACGTCACGCTCGGGATCGTGCTCGTACCGGTGCTGCTGGCCAAGTTGTGGTCGGTCATCCCCAAGCTGTTCGCCTGGCCGCCGGTGCGGTCGGTGGGG
The DNA here is from genome assembly GCF_024519315.1 of Streptomyces malaysiensis subsp. samsunensis. Classification (GTDB taxonomy): domain Bacteria; phylum Actinomycetota; class Actinomycetes; order Streptomycetales; family Streptomycetaceae; genus Streptomyces; species Streptomyces malaysiensis. Next base: position 9,726 of record NZ_JANIIC010000114.1, read on the forward strand.
CACGGGCTGGAGCGGCTCTCGCTGCTCGCGCTGGTGGGCGGGGCGCTGTTCGAGTTCGCGACCGGTGTGCTCAACGTCCAGCTGGACTACATCTTCCCCGGCTCCTTCTACCCGCTGCACTTCTACGGAGCGTGGATCTTCATGGCCGCCCTGGTGGTCCATGTGGCCCTGCGGTTCCCGCGCATGGTGCGGGCGCTGCGGAGCCGCGATCTGCGGGCCGAGCTGCGCACCCGCGCATCGGACACCCGGCCGGAGCCGCCGGACGAGACCGGCCTGGTCAGCCCCGCACCGGCCGCGCCGACCATGTCACGGCGGGGCGCGCTCGCCCTGGTCGGCGCCGGCTCCCTCGCGCTGCTGGTGGTGACGGCGGGTCAGAGCATCGGCGGCGCGCTGCGCACCAGCGCGCTGCTCGCCCCGCGCGGCCGCAACCCGGGCCGGGGGCCGAACGGCTTCCAGATCAACAAGACCGCCATGACCGTCGGCATCCGCGCCCGCGACATCGGACCCGAATGGCGGCTGGTGGTGCGCGGCGCGGGCCGCGAGACCGTTCTCACCCGGGAGCGGCTGCTGCGGCTGGAGCAGCACGGCGCGGCGCTGCCCATCGCCTGTGTGGAGGGGTGGTCCACATCCGACCAGGGGTGGGAGGGGGTACGGCTGGCCGACCTCGCCGCGCTGGTGGGGCATGCCGAACGGCCGCCGAAGGTCCTGGTGGAGTCGGTGCAGCGGCACGGCTCCTTCCGCAGCGTCGTGCTGAGCGACAGCCAGGTCCGCGACCCGCGCTCGCTGCTGGCCCTGAAGGTCAACGGCGCGGATCTGTCACCGGACCACGGCTATCCGGCGCGCGTGATCGTGCCCGGGGCCCCGGGTGTGCACAACACCAAGTGGGTGGGCCGGCTGACCTTCGGGGAGATGGCATGAGGGCGCCACGGCTTCGGTGGGACCGTGTGCGGGTGCCACGGCTTCGGTGGGACCGCATGAGGGTGCCACGGCTTCGGTGGGACCGTGTGCGGGCCCTGGGCCGGCACCGCTTCGGGCTGCGGCGGCTGGACGGGGAGTCGCCGCTGCGGCTGGTGCTGCTGCTGTGCTCCTTCGCGCTGACCGGGTACGCCGGGGTCAGGCTGCTGAGCGGCGACTGGTTCGGGATCCTGGTGTGGATCGTCGGCGCCGCCGTCCTCCACGACCTGGTGCTGCTTCCGCTGTACGCGCTCGCCGACCGTGCGGTGGGGGCCGCGCTCCCGGCCCCGGCCCGGTGGATCAACCATGTGCGGGTGCCCGCCTTCCTCTCCGGGGTGCTGATGCTGGTGTGGTTCCCGCTGATCCTCGGCCGGCAGGCGCGCCGCTACGAGAACGTCACCGGGCTGAGCGCCGGCGTCTTCTGGCCGCGCTGGCTGCTGATCACCGCCGTGCTCTTCGGCGCCTCGGCCTTGTGGTTGGTGATCCGGGTGGTGATCCGGGTGTGGCGGCGTCGGCCGCCTCGGCCGCCTCGGCCGTCCCGGCTGTCTCGACTGTCTCGGCTGTCCCGGCCGTCTCGGCAGGGGGCTGCGGCGGGCGGGAAGCGGAAGCCGCCCGCGGGGCCCGCACGGCCCAGCCGGCCATGACCGCCGCGCAGGCGACCGCGTACCCCAGCGTCCCGACCCACGCGCCGTCGTCGACCGCACGGGCCGTCACATACTGGGCCACCCCCGCGAGCGGCACGCCGAGCCACTCCCACCGCCCGTCGAGGGCCACCAGCGCCACCACCAGCAGCGCGTACCAGGGGTAGCCGGGCGTCATCAGCAGAAACGCGGTCCCGGTGACCACCAGCGCGCCGCGCCAGGGCCGTTGGGGGTCGCCGCGCAGCAGCACCCACGCCACGACCGCGAGCAGGACGGCGGCGACCACCGGCAGGGCCCAGGTCTCGGGGCCGGGGTGGAGCAGACGCAGCAGGGCGTAGCGATTCTTGTCGTCGGCTGCCGCCGAGCCCGTCTCGTACCCCTCCTCGGCCACGTAGCCGGTGAGATAGCCGAGCACGGAGGAGCGCGAGAGCAGGACGTACGGGAGATAGCCGAGCGCGACCACGGCGGCCGCGGCGGCGACGGGCAGGACGGCCGAGGCGGCGGGCCGGATGCACGAGGCGGCGGGCCAGATGCACGAAGCGGCGGGCCGGATGGCCGAGGCGGTGGGCCGGTTGAACGAGGTAGCGGGCCGGAGGACCGCCGCGCGGGGCAGGACGACCGCCGCCGCGCGGCGGATCCGTGAGGCTGTGGGGGCGGGGCTTCCGGCACCGTCGCGGGGCGGGGGGGGGGGGGGGGACTCTGCGGGGGCGGGGCGTCCGGGCCCAGTGGGCCTGAACTTCTCGAGCACGGTGCGGCGGGCGGTGGTGCGGGGTGCGCCGGGCCCGGTGGCCCTGGCGAGGACGCCGGAGAGCGCCCCCGGCAGGGCCACGGCGGGCAGCAGCTTGGCCGCGGTCGCCGCGCCCAGCAGCGCGCCGCCCAGAGCGCGGCGGCGGGGGACGGCGATGAGGCCGGCGACGGTCAACAGCACCCCGAGCGCGTCGACATGCGCGTTGTTCACCGCTTCCACCGGCACGGCCGGGCACCAGGCCCACAGCGCGGCGCGGGCGGTCGCGAGGCGCGGATCGCGGCGGCGCCGCGCCGCGGCGAGGAGTACGGCGGTGGTGGCGAGGGACAGCAGAGCCCCGCCGGTCTGGAGGGGGAGGAGGGTGGAACCTGACGGGGCCGAGCGGTGTACAAGCAAGAAATAGCCCTCTGCGGCGGGAGGATAAATCGTATGGACCGAGGGGCGGTTCAGGCGCGTGCACTGCGGCTCGGCGGAGCCGGGGGCGCTGTGTGCATGATCGGGTGCGGGGTCGGCGTGGGGGTGGGTACCACCGAGCGCGGGGCCGCCGGGTATGGGGCGTCCGGGTTTGGCGCTTCCGGGTGCGGGGCGTTCGGGAGTGGGGTGTCTGGCTTCGGGGCGCTCGGCTTTGGGGCGTTCCGGCGCCGGGCGGACCGGGGCGCGGTCGGGGCCGTGGCAGGCGGGACCCTTGGGAAAGAGCCAGCGGTCGCGCAGCGAAGCGAGCGCGGGGTCCTCGGGCGCGTAGTCATAGGGGGATATGCCCGCGGCCTGCACGCGCCCGTCCCAGGCGTAGCGGTAGGCGTCCGTGCTGGTGCGCGGCGGTGCGAGCAGGCCCGTGGCGGCGACCGCCGCGCCGCCCACGAGCACGAAGACCGCGGCCTGACGGGCGCCCAGGCGACGGACCGTCCACGCGGCAGCGGCGAACAGCGTCCAGGCGATGGCGTAGTGGAGGGACAGCGCGCCGGGCGCGGTGTGGAAGTCGTCCCCGCGGAAGGTCAGAGCGAGGACGGCGACCAGCGAGCCGAGCAGCGTGGCGAGAGTGACCGGGGCGATCCAGGGGTGGGTGGTCCGCGCCCGCGAGGGTGGGTCGGGGGGCTCTGCGGGGTGCTCGTCGGCACTGTCAGGCGGTGGTGCGAGGCGGTCGCGGGCCGGTGGTCGGGGACCCGGACCGGAGCGCTGATCAGGCACCCGGCCGGGCCGTCGGGCGGGTCGGCCGGGCTGCGGTGGGCCGTGCGGCGATGGGCCGTGCGGCGGTGGGGGCACGAGTCAGTGCTCCGCGGCGGACCGGGGCAGGGGCGGTGCGTGGCGCAGCGATACGAAGCCCCGGTCCCGTGCGGTCCACTGCTCGACCGGCTCCCAGCCCACCGCGTGTGCGTGGTGCAGCAGCGCCCGGACGCCGACCCGGGCCCAGGGGAAGGCCGTTCCCACCCCGCCTCGGCCGTCGTCCACGCGCACCCGCACCCGCTCGTCCACATCGGCCCCCGCGGCCTCCACCACCAGCAGCCCGTCGGGCGCCATGAGTTGTGCGACGCGCGTCAGCAGGGCTCGCGGATCGCCGCCGATGCCGATGTTGCCGTCGATCAGCAGTGCCGTGCCCCAGCGCCCCTCGCCGGGCAGCGGGTCGAAGACCGACCGGCACAGGGCGGGCCCGCCCTCGCGGATGGTTCGGTCGACCGCCGCCTGGCTGACGTCGATGCCCAGGCAGGGGTGGCCGTGTATGGCCAGCGCGGCCACCAGCCGACCGGGTCCGCAGCCGATGTCGAGTATCGGCCCCTGACAGCGCCGCAGCACGGTCCTGTCGGCCGCGTCGGCGTCCGCGCACCAGCGTTCGACGTCCAGGGGCAGCATCCAGCCGTCGGCCCGGCGCAGGAACAGCGGCCCATGGCCCGCGTGGAGCGCGCGGACATAGGGGTCGGCGTGCCAGGGCTCGGCGTGCCACGGGGCGGCCGCGCGGTGGGCGGGCATCCGCTCGCGTACCGATCCGTCGAACACGGATCCGTCGAGTACGGACCCTTCTCGCGCCGATCCTTCTCGTATCAACCCCTCTCGCACCGATCCGCCTTGCACCGATCCGCCTTGCACCGATCCGTTTCGCACCGTCTCGGCCGTGCTCATCGGGCGGTGGTCCGGGACAGCTGGGCGAGGGTCCGGGCGAACCGCCCGCCCGGGGCGTCGGCAGCCACTCGCCGGGCGTCCTCGGCGGTGTCCACGTCGCGCAGCATCGGCAGGTCGCGGACCCGCAGCCCCGCCTCCGTCAGCCGGCGCCGTTGTGCGGCACCGGTCGTGCTGGTGGACATCGGCACGCCCCGCAGCAGCCCGGGGTCCGGCTCCGCCAGGCCCAAGGCCCAGAAGCCGCCGTCGGCGGCCGGGCCGAACCAGGCGTCGCAGTCGTGCCAGCCGTCGGGGCCCAGCGCGGGGGCGAGCAGAGCCGGGGTGACCTGTGGGGTGTCCATGCCGATGAGCAGGGCGGCGCCCCGGCAGGCGGCGAAGGCCGCGGCGAGCCGTTCGTCCAGCCCGCCGTCGCACTGCCCCACCACCTCGAATCCCGGCGGCAGCCACGGCCCGGGGCGTCCGTCGAGCACCAGCACCCTGCGGCGGGCGGGCATGGCGAGCGCGGCGTGCAGCGTGTCGGCGAGGGACGCCTCGGCGAGCGAGGCGGCCTCGGCGGGGGTGTACGGGGGCGTGAGCCTGGTCTTCACGCGTCCGGGCACCGGCTCCTTGGCGATGATGAGCAGCGTCGTCCCGTCCCGGTGTGCCGCCCGGGAGCCGCCGTCCGCAGGGAAGTCCGCACCCTCGCGTGGCGCGGCGCTCACCGCGCGGCCCTCGTGGCGGCGGCCGGGCCGTGGGCCACCGACGGCTGGCGCAGCACGGCGCGCATATCGCGCACCGTGTGCCAGGTGCCCCGCCAGGTGCCGGTGACCTTCGACTTCCCGGTGCGCGGCCGGTACGGCACCTCGCGCTCCGAGATCCGCCATCCCGCGTCCGCGGCGCGCACGACCATCTGTAGCGGGTAGCCGCTACGGCGGTCGGTGAGGCCGAGGGCGAGCAGCGGTTCGCGCCGCATGGCCCGCAGCGGACCGAGGTCACCCAGCCTGAGACCGGTGCGCCGCCGCAGCATACGGGTCAGCGCGATATTGCCGAGCCGGGCGTGCACCGGCCAGGCTCCCCGCTCCTGGGGCTGCCGCCGGCCCAGTACGAGGTCGGCGTCGCCCGCCGCGACGGTCCGCACGAAGGCGGGCAGCAGCCCGGGGTCGAGCGAGGCGTCGCAGTCGCAGAAGCAGACGAAGTCGGCCTCGGCGGCGAGGAGCCCGGTGTGGCAGGCGGCGCCGAAGCCACGGCGGGGTTCGTACACGACGGTGGCGCCGTGGGCGCGGGCGATCGTGGCCGAGCCGTCCGTGGAGCCGTTGTCCACGACGATGGCGCGCCAGCCGGCGGGGATGCGGGCCAGCACCCAGGGCAGGGCGGCGGCCTCGTCCAGACACGGCAGGACGACGTCCGCACAGGGGGTGGTCGAGTTTGTCACCCGCACCACACTACGAAGGAGAAAGCGACATTTCGGGCTTCGGCTTCTTACGAAACACGGACGTCGGCCGGGCGGCGGGCTCCCCGGCGCGCCTCGGCGCCGCACCCGGTGTCACGCTGTGGGGCATGCAGCAGAACCCTTCTCCCACCCGTGTGCTCGTCGTGGACGACGACCCGACCGTGGCCGAGGTCGTCGCCGGGTACCTCGGCCGGGCCGGATTCGCCGTGGACCGGGCCGCCGATGGTCCCGGGGCGCTCGCCAGCGCCGCCGCCCGGCGGCCCGACCTGGTCGTCCTCGATCTGATGCTGCCCGGCATGGACGGGCTGGAGGTGTGCCGCGCGCTCCGGGACAAGGGCCCGGTGCCGGTCATCATGCTCACCGCGCGCGGCGACGAGGAGGACCGCATCCTCGGCCTGGAGATCGGCGCGGACGACTACGTCACCAAGCCGTTCAGCCCGCGGGAGCTGGTGCTGCGCGTGGAGTCGGTGCTGCGCCGCGGCCGGACAGGGCCGCGGGCCCCCGGCTCCTCCGGCCCCGGCCAGGGCCCGGGCGATGTGACGCACCGCGCCGGGATCGCCCTCGACCCCCTGGCCCGGCGCGCCACCAGGGACGGCAGGGAACTCGCCCTGACCGTACGCGAGTTCGATCTGCTGGCCTTTCTGCTGCGCCACCCCGGGGTGGCCTTCACCCGTGAGGAGCTGATGCGCGAGGTGTGGGGCTGGGACTTCGGGGATCTGTCCACCGTCACCGTCCATGTGCGGCGGCTGCGCGGAAAGGTCGAGGACGACCCCGGCGCGCCCCGGCTCATCCAGACCGTCTGGGGCATCGGCTACCGCTTCGACGCCCCACCCGACGCCGCCGACGAGGGACGACGGAATGAGAGGCGGCCGGACGAGAGGCGGCCGGACGAGAGGCGGCGGGACGAGGGACGACAGGACGTGGGAGACGACGCTGGACGGGACGGCGGACGGGGGCCGGGCTCCGATGCGTGATGTCTCCCTCATGGCGGCCTTCGCCTTCCTCGGCGCGGCCGCGGCCGGTCTGCTGGGCGCGCTGGCGCTACGGCTGGTGCGCGGCCGTTCGGTCGCGGTGTCCCTCGCCGTGGTCGCCGTCGTCGCGGTCATGGCGATGCTCACCGGGACGCTGGCCGTCGCCTGGGCGATGTTCCTGTCCCCGCACGACCTGACGGTGGTCACCACCGTCTGCGCCATGGCCGCCGTGGTGTCCCTGGCCACCGCGCTGCTGCTGGGCCGCTGGGTGGTGGCGCGCAGCAACGCGCTGGCCCTCGCCGCCCGCTCCTTCGGGGACGGCGGGAGCTTCGCCGCCCCCGATGGCCAGGCCACGGCCGAGCTCGCCGCGCTCGGCCGCGAACTGGCCGCCACCAGCGCCAAGCTGGCCGCCTCCCGCGAGCGTGAGCGAGCCCTGGAGTCCTCCCGCCGGGAGCTGGTCGCCTGGATCTCCCACGATCTGCGCACCCCGCTGGCCGGGCTGCGCGCGATGTCCGAGGCGCTGGAGGACGGGGTGGCCCCGGAACCGGAGCGCTACCTCCGCCGGATCCGTACCGAGGTGGACCGGCTGAACACGATGGTCGGCGACCTCTTCGAGCTCTCCCGCATCCATGCCGGGGCGCTCTCCCTCACCCCCACCCGGATCTCCGTCTACGACCTGGTCGGCGACGCCCTCGCCGGGGTCGATCCGCTCGCCCGCGAGCTTGGCGTCCAGCTGATAGGGGACCGCGTGGACCCCGTCCCGGTGGAGGTCGACGGCAAGGAGATGACCCGTGTGCTCGGGAACCTCCTCGTCAACGCCCTCCGCCGCACCCCGGCGGACGGGACGGTCGCGGTGGCGGCCGAGCGGGACGCGGACACGGTCGTGCTGTCGGTCACCGACGGCTGTGGCGGCATCCCGGAGGAGGACCTCCCGCGCGTCTTCGACACCGGCTGGCGCGGCAGCGACGCCCGCACGCCCCCGGCGGGCGCCGGTCTGGGCCTCGCCATCGTCCGCGGCATCGTCGAGGCCCACGACGGCCAGGCGGCGGTCCGCAACGTCGACGGCGGCTGCCGCTTCGAGGTCCGTCTCCCCGCCGCCGCGATATGAGGGCCTGGCGCCTGCGGGCCGCCGCCACGGTCGGGGGCCTGCCCCTCAGCCCACCGCGATGCGGAGGGTTCTGTCTCGCTCGGGCCGCCAACACGGTCGGGGGGCTACCCCTCAGTCCACCGCGATGCGAGCGCCTCGGCCTCGCTCGGGGCACCGCCACGTCAGAGGGCTCGCCCCTCAGCCCATCGCCACGCGAGGGGGCTCGGCCTCGCTCGGGGCGCCGCCACGTCAGGGGGCCTGAGCGAAGCGGCGGCCTGAGCGAGCCCGTCTGCCTCGGGCGGCGTCGCCTGAGTCCGCCGCCCCTCAGGCACTGGGAGGTGCCCGACGGATCGTGACGCCTGCGGCGGGCTGCTCCCCTCCCCGCCCCTTCCCGATACCAGGGGCTCCGCCCCCGGACCCCGGGATTCAGGGGCGGAGCCCCTGCTACGCGGGGGTACCCCCTGCCGTGCAGCGGAGTCCGCTGCCATGCGGCGCTGCCTCCTGTCACGCGGCGGTGCCTCCTGCCATGCGGGGGTGCCTCCTGTCACGCGGCGGTGCCTCCTGCCATGTGGCGGTGCCCCTGTTACGCGGCGGAGCCGCATTTCGATGGCGCGGGGAGGGGCGGGGGGGGGGGAGAAACGCCGAACCGCCCGGTACCCCCCCCGCCCCCCCCGCCCCCCCCCCCCCCCCCCGCACCCCCCCCCCCCCCCCCCCCCCCCCCCCCCCCCCCCCCCCCCCCCCCCC
>NZ_JANIIC010000115.1 GCF_024519315.1 Streptomyces malaysiensis subsp. samsunensis
TTGTTCGATGATGGCGTGTGCGTTGGTCCCACTGATACCGAACGAACTCACCGCCGCCCGCCGAGGCCCATCCGTGACAACCCACGGCATGGCCACCGACGGCACCACCACACCCAAACCATCCCACGCAACCAACGGATTAGGACGCGCCAAATGACGATGCGGCGGAATCACCCCCTCCCGCACCGCCAACACCGCCGCAATCAACCCCGCAACCCCCGCCGCCGCCTCCAAATGACCCACACACGTCTTCACCGACGACACCGCAAGACGACCACCCTCACCACGCCCCACCGACAACGCCCGCGCCAACGCCCGCAACTCCAACGGATCACCCAACGGCGTACCCGTACCATGCGCCTGCACATAACCCACATCACCCGCCCGCAACCCCGCACCCTCCACCACCCCCGACACCAACCGCCACTGCGCCTCACCACTCGGCGCCGTCAACCCCGCACTCCGACCATCCTGATTCACCCCCGAACCACGCACCACCCCATGCACCACATCCCCCGCCACCAACGCATCCGACAACCGCCGCAACACCACCACCCCCACACCCTCACCACGCACGTAGCCATCAGCGGAAGCATCGAAGGTGTGACAGGCTCCGGTGCGCGAGAGAGCGCCGGCCTGCTCGTACATGAGCGTGCTGTCCGGGTGCAGCAGCAGGTTTCCGCCGCCCGACAGGGCGAGGTCGCACTCTCCGAGCAGCAGACTCTGCCGGGCGAGATGCATGGCGACGAGCGATGAGGAGCACGCCGTGTTGATGGTGATGGCGGGCCCGTGGAAGTCGAACACATAGGCCAGCCGGCCCGCCGCGAGGCTGGGGTTCGTACCCGTGACGAAGTGTCCGTCGATATGCCCCTGCTCCGCGCCGATCCGGCCGTAGTCGTCGTGCATGAGCCCCATGAACGTCCCGACGCGTGAGCCGGCGACCGATCCGGCCTCGATGCCCGCGTCGTGCAGCGCGTCCGAGGCCGTCTCCAGCAGCAGACGCTGCTGCGGGTCCAGGCTCGCCGCTTCGCGGGGGGAGATCTGGAAGTACTCCGCGTCGAAGTGGGCGATGTCGGAGAGATAGCCACCGGGGCGGTCGCCCTGGCGGCCCGGCGGCGGCGGACCGACGGCGGAATCGCCCGTGCGTAACAGGTCCCAGAACTCGGTGACGTTCGCCGCGCCGGGAAGCCGCGCGGCCATCCCCACGATGGCGATCGGCTCGCTGGTGTCCTTCCGGTCGTACTTGGAGCGAAGCCGTGCGGCGAGCCGCGCTCGCTGTTCGGCGCTGAGGTGATGAAGCTGCTCCGCGGTGGTCGGCATCAGACGTTCTCCTCATGGGTGCGCTCTTCGGTCAGCTCGCGCAGTTCGGCGTGCAACAGCCGTTCGCACTCATCCGGACCGAGGTGTTGCTGGAGCATTGCCAGGGCCGTGTCGAGGTCGTCGTCGAGTTGCGGTGTCCCCCGCTGGCGGGCCCGCCGACTGAGAATGTGGCGGCAGACGGCATCGATGGTCGGGTGTTCATAGACGAAGGTGGTGTCCAGTTCGACACCGGTGCTCTCCATGAGGATCTGACGCAGTTCCAAGCCCATCAGTGAGGTGATCCCGCCGTCCGACAGGGGCAGGGAGGCGTCGGGAACATGGCCGAGCACCTGCGCCACGGCGGCCGTGACCTGGGCCCGTGTCCACGCTTCGGGGTCCTGGTCGTCGGCGGACGAGGCGGTCGGCGGGCAGGCGCCGGCACGGGGCGAGCCGTGCTCATCGGTCACCCAGTGGCGACCGTGAAGCCAGGGGTGAGCGGGCAGGCGCACGGTGCGGCCGGGGCGCTGAGCGGCGGCCCAGTCGATGTTCTCTCCCGCCTCGTAACGACGGGTCAGCTCGACGAGGGCTTCCGCATCGCCGTTGTCCTCCCCGCCGCGGTCGTCGCGGGTCAGGGCCGCCAGGAGCTCGTCATGGCTCCGGGCGGTCAGGGCGGTGCGGAAGGTGTGGTGATCCCGGCGGCAGGCCGCGGTCCAGGCGATGTCGCGCAGCTCCGGGGGATCGTCGGCGGCCTTGAGCATATGAACGTAGGCGCTCCGCAGGGTCCGGAGGGCCTCGGGGGTCCGCGCGGACAGCGGGATCAGATGGGCGGGCCCGTCCTCGTGGCCGACCCCCTGCCGGCCCGCTCGGCCGTCCGCCGACCGACCGTGGTTCTCGGGGCCGGCGAGCCACCCCGTCGACAGCGCCGTGAGCACGACATGGCCGTTGGTGCCCATCAGCCCGAAGGAGCTCACTCCCGCGTACGGCGGCCCGTCCGAGTCGGGCCACGGTCGGATGTCCTCCACGAGCTCGATGGCTTCGGGGTCGACCGCCGACGAGATCGGGCGCGTGTGCAGCGTTGGTACGAGCCGGCGGTGGTCGAGCATCAGGGCCGTCTTGACGAGTCCGACCAGGCCGGCCGCCGCCTCGGTATGGCCGAGGTTGGTCTTCACCGAACCGGTGAGCCGGAGCGCGGCGGGATAGCGCGGCAGTGCGGCGAGCGCGGACAGCTCGACCCGGTCGCCGACCGGGGTCCCGGTGCCGTGGGCCTCGATATAGCGCAGTTCATGGACGCCGATGCCCGCGTCGGCGCAGGCACGCCGGATCACGGCGCACTGTGCCTGGGCGCTGGGAGTGAGGAAGTCGTCGCTGCGGCCCGCGTCGTGGTTGACCGCGCTGCCCGCGATGATGGCGTAGATCCTGTCGTTCGCCGCCCTGGCGTCCCGCAGCCGCTTCAAGGCGACGACGACCACGGCCTCCGCACGGGCGAACCCGGACGCGGCGGCCGATCCGAACCGGCAGCGGCCGTCCGGGGCCAGCAGCCCGGCCGCCCCGAACGCGGTCCCCGTGTGCGCGGCGAGGATGAGGTTGCTCGCCCCGGCCAGCGCGAGGTCGCATTCCCCCTCACGCAGGCTCCGCACCGCCAGATGGACGGCGGCCAGGGAAGAGGAGCGGTCCGTGTCGAGCACGAGAGAGGGACCGGCCGAGCGCAGGTGGTGGCTGAGCCGCGCGGCGGCCGAGGCACGGGCGGCGCCGACCCACCCGAGCAGATCGGTCCGGTTCGCCGAGGCCACCACGCGTGCGTAGTCCTCCGTGCTCGTACCGACGAAGACGCCCGTCGAGACGTGCGGTCCCAGCACCAGCGGCAGACCACCGTCCTGGAGGGCCTCATAGGCCACCTCCAGAAGCAGCCGGTGCTGCGGATCCATGCACTCGGCTTCTCGTGGCGCGATGCCGAAGAAGCCCGCGTCGAACGCGTCGACGTCCTCGATGAGCCTGTCGTGTGGGTCGAGCCGACCCGGCCACGGCCGGGTCACGGATTCGTCGGGCGGCGCTTCCCGCCCCTCGGCGAGCAGCCGCCACAGTGCCTCCGGACCGTGTATGCCCCCCGGCAGCCGGCATCCGATGCCGACGATCGCGATGGAACGGTCACCGTCAGTATTCTCCGAGTGCAAGGATCCTCCTGATGACGCTCGGGTCGTACGCCTCCGCCGCCACGGTCTCCGGACCGGCGAGATTGCCGAGGAGAGGGCCGGACAGCCGTACGTCCCGTTGAACCTCTTCGTTCCACTTGCGACGCCTGTTCCGGGCTTCAGCGGTGAAGCCGCAGCGCAATTCGGTGGCAAGACTCGCGCTTATGTGCAGTCGTCGCATGCGCTCCGCGCGCTCCGCGCAGTAACCCCGGAATATATCGGGGTGCCAATTCCGGTTCCATATCAGCGTTTCCGCGACCATGCGGGCGTCCCGCAAAGCGATCGAGAGCCCTTGTCCGATGAGGGGATCACTCCATCCGGCCGCGTCTCCGAGCAGAACGGCTCCGGGGGGATTGATGTGATCACACCGGGAGTCATTCATGGGAAAGGCAGCGCACGGGCCCTTGGGAGCGGCCCCGCCGAGATCACAACCATCGGGCAGAAACTGACTCGAGAGCAGGTGGAGGTAGTCTTGGGCGGAACTGGATCCGCTGACCAGATTTCCGCGCCCGGCGTCCCAGAAAAGATAGGTTCGCACCACGCCCGTTTCCCTGGGGAACGCCAGATAGTGCAGGTCGCCCTCGGTGCCTCCGGCGTTCTCCCCGGTCGGCCAGGGCAGCCCTCCCAGCAACAGGCCGGCGCCGTAGGTGCGTGGGGTGGAGGACATCAGCCGCAGCCCGGTCTGCCGCCGGACCGCGGAGCGCCTGCCGTCCGCGCCCACCACGATCCGGCACCGCAGCCGACGCTTCCTCCTCGCCACCGCGAACCGGATCACACCCTCTTCACCTGCGGGTATCTCGATGTCGACAACGCCGCGCAGGATCTGCGCACCGGCGGTCTCGGCGCTGCGCAAGAGCGCCTCGCAGGCGTCGGGATGCCCGACGTTCAAGGCCCCGGGCACACCGGGCACCGCTTTGGAGAGGTCGACGGCGGACTGTGCGGCCTCGTGGTAGGAGACGCCGTCGCCACAGGCGACCAGTGCACCGGCATAGCCGCCACCGGCTGCCAGCAGCGCTTGTTCCAGGCCCAATTCACGAGCTTCGGCGACACCCCACGGCAGCAGGGCTTCGCCGCGTACCTGATCCCGGAAGCGGGTGCTCTTCTCCAGCAGGACGACGCTGAACCCGGCTTCCGCGAGCTTTACCGCCAGGGCGCAGCCTGCTATCCCTCCGCCGACGATCACCACGTCGACGGAGTCCGCAGCGCCGGACATCAGATCTGTTGAGGCTGAAAGTGTGCGACGCCCGACGGATCTCCATCATGGAGAACCGGCGCGGCCGAGGGCACGTATAAGAGACTTGATCCATTCATGCTTTCCCCCGTTGTTCGTCTCGCAGGTGCCGAATCATCAGCACCTCATTCAGGCTAGCGCAATGGACATCGCGCTCCCGATTTTTTCTCGGCGTGTCGCCCAGTTTCGCTGTTTCTTTTGTTGCGGGTGAGACGATCGAGGTTGTTGGGGCGAATATCGACGCAGACATACGACTCGGCCTCCCCCGGAAACGCCGAACGCGTGGTTCCGGGAAAGGCCGAGTCCGGCGCGCATCTGGACGCCGAGTGGAACTCCGGTCGATTACTCCGTGTAGCGGACGCTCAGTGAGCGCCCTCGGAGGCCCCGTGGCCGTGATCTCCGAGGTGCGTGCCCAACCGCATGACCTCGGCGGGCTGGACGAGGAACTGACGCATCATGTGCGTGTCCTCGTGTTCCAGGACGTGGCAGTGGTACACGAAGCGGCCCGCACCGCCCCTGAACCGCCCGAGCACGGTGACCAACTGCTCGCCGGGCACCTGGATGGTGTCCTTCCACCCCGCCTCGTGGGGGGCGACCGGCACCGCCCTCCGGTGGGTGAGCGGTGCCCGGGTCCCGCCCAGCGCGGGATCGAAACCGCTGACGTCATAGGCGTGCCGGCCCACCGCCTGGAAAGCGATCAGATGGATGTGCATCGGATGCATCGGGGTGGCGGCCGCCGCGGGCAGATTGATCTGGTCGGACGCCAGGTTGAAGAAGGTCCACTGTTCCCATGCGCCCTGCTCGACGGTGAATCCCGGCGGGTCCTGGAAGGAGCGCGCGGTCCGCTCGTACGTCCTCGTGCGCCCCGTCTCGTCCTGGATCTGGATCACTCCGTCGCCGGGGATCGACACATGGTCCGCATCGACCTCTCGCATCTCCCAGATCTCCGGGTGACCCATGCCCCCGACAGTCCCCGGCGGCGTCAGGACCACCAGCCGGTGCTCGTGCTCGTGCCGCGAGTCGTCGTGGGTGATCCGGCGGAACGACGGCGAGAGCACCTCGGGCAGCGTGAAGGAGTCATGGACGCGTTCGCACGCCACCCGGAACTGCATGACCTGCGGATACGGAACCCCATTCGCCGGGTCCGGCTCTCCGGGAGCCGCCGCGGCGGTGGTGTTGACCAGCCGTAGTGAGCGACCGCGCAGGCGGGAGAAGTCGATCAGCAGATCCACTCGTTCCGCGGGCGCGACCGGCAGCGGGGCGTCGACGGGCACCGGCCGCCCCAGCAACCCGCCGTCCGTGCCGATCTGTTGGACGGCGCCGCTGACGGGCTCGCCGGTCGCCTCGTCAATCAGCGCCAACCGGTAGACCCTCGCGTTGGAGGCGTTCAGCAGCCGGAAGCGGTACCAGCGCGCGGACACCGTGAGATGCGGCCAAACGACCCCGTTGACCAGGGTGTACGGCCCGCTGAACGGCAGGGTGACATTGTCGCCCGCCTCGTTCTGCTGGATGATTTCGGTCTTGTGCAGCAGCCGGCCGGTGAGACGGCCCCGGTGATCGGTGTCGAGGTTGCGGTCGGCGAGGATCAGCGGGATCTCATGCTTGCCACGCGGCAGCCCCAGCGCCGTCTCCTCCTCGTCCCGCACGAGGTACATCCCCGCCAGACCCGTGTAGACGTTCCAGCGCGTGATGTGCATCGCGTGGTCGTGGTACCACAGCGCACACGCCCGGTGGCTGTTCGGGTACGTCGCATACTGGATCTCGGCGGGCGATACCGCGTTCTCCGGCCAGCCGTCGTTACTGCCACTGGTGGGCGCGCCGTGCAGATGGGTCACCGTCCACGGCGGGAGGTCGGCCACCCCCTTGACCTCCTTCGCGCCCACCTCCGCGCGCCCCGGCCGGTTGGACGCCGGCGGCAATTCCATCGGCACCTCCCAGGCGGCGACGGGGTACTCACCGGCGAGCCGGTTGCGCCAGGCCACGGTCAGCCGCTGATTTCGCCACACCTCGATCGTCGGGCCAGGGACATGTCCCTCGTAACCCCATGCCCGTGTCGGCGGCAGCTGTGAGTGCAACCGCACCCATGTCGCACGCAGATCGATGGTCATCCTCTCCCGGTCCCGCTGGGCACTCCGCCTCAGCAGAGGGGGAATGGGCAGGGCATCGACGAATGGCGTCAGCGTGGCGGGCCCGACGTCGGGCGCCCCCTCCCCCGCCATGGTCTCCGCGGCGTCGCCGGGTCCCCCGCCTCCCGAGTACGAGAGTTCCGCAAACCGCTCTCCGGTGTCAGTCACCGTTCGTCCCCCGTTCCACGAATGTCGCCGTCCCTCCTGACGTACGGAAGACGGCTCCTTGGAGGGATGGACATTCAGCCACCGCGGACCAGTTCCTTCCGCCACAAGGAACCGGCCAGCTCCGCGCTCACCGCCTTCCCCGTCCCCGCCGACGCCCCGGCCCGGGAATGCTCCCGTGCGCGGCGGGAACATCCGGTCCGGCCGTCACTGTTGCACCTGCCGGAAGACCGGCGCCGCGCGCGAGGAACAGATCGACCAGCAGGTCGTCCACCCCGACGTGATCGGGACCCTCGGGTCCGCGGTACGCCCGGTCATCCGCTATTTGATATTGAGGGCGACCCCGCCGCGGACTCGGGCCGAGGCCTTTCACACCGGAGGACTGTTTCATGAATGACTGGCCCTTGACACTCATGGCGGTACACGCCCACCCCGACGATGAGGCCACCAATACAGGAGGTGTCCTCGCGCGGTACGCATCGGAGGGCATTCGCACGGTCCTCGTGACGTGTACCGACGGTAGTTGCGGTGACGGACCGGGGGGTGTCAAGCCGGGCGATGCCGGGCACGATCCGGCGGCCGTCGCCGTGATGCGGCGTCAAGAACTCGAGGCGAGTTGTGAACTCCTGAAGATCAGTCATCTGGAGACGCTGGATTACACCGACTCCGGGATGATGGGCTGGCCGACCAACGACGCCCCGGGATCCTTCTGGCAGACACCCGTGGATGAGGGCGCCGCCCGGCTCGCGGAACTCATGCGGCGCTACCAGCCCGATGTGGTCGTGACCTACGACGAGAACGGCTTCTACGGCCACCCCGACCACATCCAGGCGAACCGCATCACGATGGCCGCGCTGACGATGATCGAGCTGACACCGAAGGTGTACTGGACGACGGCTAGCCGTATGACTCGCACCAGCCCAGCCACGACAACCGCCGCTTAGCGGCGGTACCGCGGTTCCTGTAACCGCGGCCATTGCCTGCCCCCGCATGGGGCAGTGCCAGGACGTACCGCCGGATCAGTGTCCTGCCGGCAGTCACTCATATTCCTGTGACGCCGGGTCGTCCTGCCTGATCAGGGAAGTCATGTCTCAGTCGCAGCATTTCGATTCACAGCATCCGCATGCAGCGGGACCCAGCGCTACGCAGCACCCACGTGCTGCCATCCTGCTCCTGATGGTCGGGCTCCCCGGGGCCGGGAAAACCACCCGCGCCAAAGAGCTCGCCGCAACCCACCGGGCGCTGCGGCTGACCCCAGATCACTGGATGATCCCGCTGTTCGGCGATTCGATGGCCGACGGCAAGCGCTGGGTGCTCGAAGGGCGGCTCATCTCGGTCGCCCTACAGGCGCTGAGGCTGGGGACCAGCGTCGTGCTCGACTTCGGGCTCTGGAGCCGCGATGAACGGTCGGCACTGCGCTGGCTGGCCCGGTCGGTCGGGGCATCATGCCAGGTGGTCTACCTGCCCGTGGACAAGGACGTGCAGCTCGCCCGCGTCGCGCACCGCCAGGAAACAACACCGCATCAGACGTTCCCGATGAGCGAGGCCGACCTGGATGCCTGGCGGGAGCAGTTCCAGGTGCCTGACGCCGCCGAACTCGACGGCGGCGAGATTCCCACCCCACCGGCGGGCTGGCCGAGCTGGCCGGAGTGGGCAGCAGACAAATGGCCCTCGTGCACCGACAGCTAACCTGGCCGGCCGCCAATCGGTCACCAACCTTCGGTGATAACGCTCAACCCGCTGCGAGGCGGAGGCTGGTCACTCGCCTCCGCCTCGCGGCTTCCGGTCCGAGAAGTGCCCGATAGCGTCGCAGGCAGGCGTCACACGGTGACGCCTGCCGAACGGGAACGCCTCCGCCACGCCCTCGTGCGGCATCGGGGCGAGCGGGCTCCGTAGTCGGCCGTGCGGTCGACGCGCCACATCCTCTGATCAGGCAGGTCCGCCAGCTGCGGGGCGTACGCGAACCCGGCCAGGGTCGGCAGGCCGAAGACAATGTCGCTGTACGAGGCGGTGTCGGTGACGATCATCTCCGGGCGTTTGCCGCCATCGCGGCCGTAGAGGACGTCGAGTACGTACAGGGAGTCGCGCGGGGTGCCGGCCACGACCTTCCCACCGAGCCCGGCGGCCTGGTGCAAGCCTTCGCCGCGCCAGCAACCCGGCGTCGTCACGGCCACGGCGACATATGTACAAGACCGGCAGTTGGCGGCCCCCGCACCATCCCTGTATGAGTGAACACAGCGTTGAGCTCTCACACGGGATGCATGTGGTCCACGACGGCCCTCGGCAGGCACCGCCTCTCCTGCTCATCCACGGATCGGGGGCCTCGGGCAGCTACTGGGGCCCGGTGGTCCCGGCACTCGCTCGCCACCATCACGTCATTCGGGTCGACCTCCCGGGCTGCGGCCAGTCCCCGCCCGCGGCGTCATATGACGTACCCGTGCGTTCGCGATCGCGGTGGACATCCTCGGCCGATGGCCGGGGGCTCGCCCACCTGTGGCCCCGGAGATCGCCCACGCCTGGCGGCGGACGCTCACCGGCCGGGGGCGGGTGCGGGTCGAGCGCCTGGCGGAGGAGGTCGGCTGGAGCCGCAAGCGCCTGTCGGCGCGCTTCCGGTCCCAGCTTGGCATCACGCCCAAACACGCCGCTCGACTGGTGCGGTTCGACCACGCGGCTCACCTTCTCGCGGCAGGTCACGCCGCAGCCGACGTTGCCACCGTGAGCGGCTATGTCGACCAGTCCCACCTCCACCGCGAGGTCAAGGCGTTCACCGGTCTCACGCCCACGGCCGTGGCCGCGGCGCCGTGGCTCGCGATCGACGATGTCGCGTGGCCCGCTTCATCACCGGCCCGGAGGCCGTCCGCGGTGATCGCGGGGGTGCCCCCGAGCTCATGGATGGGACTGACGGACCGGTCGAGACGCATGGGGTGACGATGGCCGTGAGGCCGGCCGGGCAGGGGCAGGTGTGCGTCGCAGGTCGGATTCGGAACGGAACTCGAACGCGTACAGCCCGCCGGGCCGCGCCGCGCCTCCGTCGCGAGCCCGCGGATACGAGTCGACGGGTCGGCCTTGTACCAACAGGCTCGCCGAGTGTTTGTGAGGATACTGTGGGTGACGGGAAATAGGGCTTCCGGCTTCCCGAACCCCTCCCTACTCTCCGGTGCTCATGGCGACAGAACACGCGCAGCAGTCTCAGGGGCACAACGGACACAGCCGCAGACGCTTCCTGGCGGCGACCGGAGGAGCGGCCGCCGGAGTCGTCGGCGGGGGAACGATGGGCGCCCTGGGGGCGGCCGGCAGCGCGGCCGCGGCCTCCTCCGGCAAGCGCGTCGCCGTCCTCGGCGGCGGAGTCTCCGGCCTCAGCGCCGCCCACGAACTCGCCGAACGCGGCTACGAGGTCACGGTCTACGAGTACTACGACGCTCTTGGCGGCAAGGCCCGCTCCATGGACGTCCCCGGGACCGGAACGGGCGGCCGCGAGCCGCTTCCCGGCGAGCACGGCTTCCGCTTCTTCCCCGGCTTCTACCGGAATCTGCCGGACACCATGCGCCGCATCCCCTTCCCCGGCAACGCGAACGGTGTCCACGGCAACCTCCGCAGCGGTACGGAGGCGTTGTTCGCGCATGCCTCCGGCCGCCCGGACCTGCACTTCCCACTCCGCCGGGCCACCACTCCGCCCGCCCCCGGCGACCTCACCCCGTCCTGGATCCGCGACCAGATCCTGTCGGTGCTGGACCTCGCCACCCATCTGCCCGCCGACGAGGCCGCCTACTTCGCCGGCCGCCTCCTGGTCCACCTCACCAGTTGCGACGCCCGCCGCGAGGGCCAATGGGAGAAGGTCACATGGTGGGACTTCATCCGGGCCGGTGAGATGAGCCGTGAGTACCAGGTGCTCCTCGGCATCGGCCAGACCCGCAACCTCGTCGCCACCCGCGCCGAGATCGCCTCCACCCGTACCGTCGGCCGCGTCATCATCGAGGCCCTGCTCCTGTGGGGCCTGCTCGGCCGCGGCATGGACGGCGACGCGGACATCGACCGGGTGCTGAACGCCCCGACCAGCGAGGCGTGGATCGACCCCTGGGAGGCGCATCTGCGCTCCCGGGGCGTCAAGTTCGTGCTCGGCACCGAGGTCCGGGAGGTGGTGTACGACGGCGGCCGGGTGACCGGCGTACGGGTGGCGGCGCGCGACGGCGGCCGGCAGCGCACCATCACCGCCGACCACTACGTCTCCGCTCTTCCGGTCGAGCACGCGCGCGTGACCTGGGGCCCGGCCCTGCGCGCCGCCGACCCGCAGTTCGGGCGGTGCGACGCGCTGAAGACGGACTGGATGACCGGCGTGATGTTCTACCTGCGCACGCCCACCCCCGTCGTGCACGGCCACATCAACTGCCTCGACTCGCCGTGGGCGGTGACCGGCATCGGACAGTCCCAGTTCTGGGACGTACGGGACTTTTCGCGCGACTACGGGGACGGGCAGGCCCATGAGTGCCTGTCCACGATCATCTCCGAGTGGGACAAGCCCGGGATCCTGTACGGCAAGACGGCCCGTGAGTGCACCAAGGAGGAGATCGTCGCCGAACTGTGGGCGCAGATGAAGGACGGGCTGAACGACTCGGGCAAGACGACGCTCAGGGACGAGGACCGGCTCGGCTGGTTCATGGACCCCGCGGTGACGGGCCTCGGCGGCCCCGACCCGCGGAACCGCGAACAGCTCCTCATCCACCCCACCGGCACGCTCTACAACCGCCCGTCGGCGAAAACGGCGGTGCCGAACTTCTTCCTCGCGGGCGACTACGTCCGTACGGATGTGGACCTGGCGACCATGGAGGGCGCCAACGAGTCCGCGCGACGCGCCGTCAACGCGCTCCTGGACGCCGATGATTCGGGCGCCGAGCGGTGTCACATCTGGGAGTTGTTCCGGCCGCCGGAGATGGAGCCCCTGAAACGGATCGACGAGGTGCGCTATCGGCTGGGGCTGCCCAACACCTTCGACCTGGGGTAGCACCCGGCACCGAGTTTCGACTGAAGGGCCGCCGCCCCCTAGAAACCGCCGAGCGGCCGCGGCCCTTCAGCCGAAACGGCGTGGTGCTGCTGAGGCTCCGCACCGCGCCGCACGCCGTGTCGTACGACAGCGGCCTCCGCTCGCACGAATCGTGACCATGCGCCCCCTCAAGCCCGCTGCTTTGCCGGCGGGCTGACGCGCCTCGCGCCGCATCTGCTTGAATGCGGCTCAGCCTGCCGTCCGTCACCGGGAGACCCATATGCGTCGAACGCTCGCTGTGAACGCTCTCGCCGTCGGACTGCTGCTCGTCGGGTGTTCCGAGAAGTCGGAGCCGATCACCGGGGAGTGGGTCGCGGACGGGCCGCAGCCACCGGGGTTCGCCGACTTCGCGGACCGGGCGATGATCCGCGTCGACAAGGACGGCGACGCCGTACTCGGAACCTCGCCGATGAGGCTGTGCGGGGACGCGAAGGTGACGGCCAAGGACGAGGGGGACGGCGCCGAGTACCGCATTGCGTTCAGTCCCGCGTGCATCACGGTCAACGTTCCGGTGAGCCTGGAGGTCGTGGTCGACGGAGACACCTTGGAGGCCACTCCCACGGGCCAGCAGGACGGGAAGCCCTTCCGCTTCCGGCGCGCCGATTAGAGGGTGACTCCAGCGGATTACTCAGCCCTCCAAGCTGGTCAGCGGGCCAGACGAGTGCTGGACGGCACGGAACGTCCGACCCGCTCCCGATCTACGCCTCGTCGGTGACGAACAGCTCGAGATGCCCGCACTTGGGGCAGCGGAATGCCACTATCTGCCGCCGGGGCCGGCCCAACCGCTTGGCGCCCCCGAAAAATCCCCGATCCATCGCGCCCTCGATCCAGCGCGCGTACCCGCGCGAGTGCTCGCCGGCGTCCTCGATGAAACCTTCCGAGAGACCGACGGTGCCGCATTGGGTGCACGTGCAGTTGTTCATACCGTGAGTGTAGGAAACCTACGTCGCGGAGGTTCCAGCTGCGTGACCAGGACGCCGCCGATGACGCATGGAAACGGCCTGCCGCCCCCTGCCCCGAAGGGAATTGGCGGTCGTTTCGCGGACCATTCGCCCACCTTCCGGTCCCCCGATTCGGCCTATGACGTGCATCACATCAGGCCCATGTCACATCCAGGCCGCCCGCTCCCATCTGGTGGGCGTCAGCAAGCGAGCCGAGGAGGACGGAACGATGAGCGCACGGCAGGAGGCCGGCACGGCGACCGGGCACCGCGTGGTGATCCTGGGGGCGGGATACGCGGGCATGGCCGCGGCGGTTCAGCTCGCGGCCCGGGTGAAGCGGCGCGAAGGGGTGCGGGTGACGGTGGTGAACGCGCAGGAGCGGTTCACCGAGCGCATGCGGCTGCACATGACGGCGACCGGGCAGCGGCTCGCGGCGCCCAGGACGCCGAGGCGCTGGCCGACCGGCTGGCGCGGCTCGGCGGCGGCACGGTGGTGGTCGCGGGCAGCGGGCTGACCGGCATCGAGTCGGCGGCGGAGATCGCCGAGCGGCACCCGCGGCCGAGTGTGGTGCTGCTGGGCCGGGCGGAACCCGGTGCGGCCATGAATCCCCAGGCCACGTCGTATCTGCGCGCCGCGCTCGACCGGCTGGGAGTCCAGGTGCGCGCCGGTGTCGAGGTGGTGAAGGTGCTGCCCGACGCGGTCGAGTTGGCGGGCGGGGAGAACATCGTCGCCGACGCGATCCTGTGGACGAGCGGCACACGGGTGTCGCCGCCGGCGGCCGCCGCCGGGCTGGCCGTCGATGAACGCGGACGCATCGTCACCGACGCCGCGCTGCGATCGGTGTCGCACCCCGAGGTGTACGCGATCGGCGACGCGGCCGCGATTCGCCAGGGGTACGGCATCATGCACGGCACCTGCCAGGGCGGCATGCCGACCGGGGTGCACGCCGCGCTGTCGATCGACCGAGTGCTCAGGGGCAAGCAGCCCAAGCCGTTCCGCTTCGGCTACTACCACACGCCGGTGAGCCTGGGACGCGGTGACGCCGTAGTGCAGTTCACCCGGCCTGATGACAGCCCGCGCCGGATCTGCCCGACCGGCCGTACAGCCGTCCGGTACAAGGAGACGGTGACCGCCTCGCCCTGGCCGACGTACGGCCGTATGAAGAAGGTGCCCGCCTCGGGCGCGTTCTGGCCCCGCGGGGGCCGCTTCACCCGGGTCCGGGGGGACGAGTGACCGGCCCGTTCCCCCACCCCGACCAGCAGGTCTTCCACGAGCACCGGCGGCTGCCGTTCTCCGCGGCCTACCGCCTCCTCGGCAGTGCGGCCGATGCCGAGGACACGGTCCAGGACGCCTGGATCAAATGGTCTGCCGGGGACCGCTCGCAGGTGACCGACCCCAAGGCGTACCTGACGCGAATCGTCTCGAACCTGGCGCTGGAACGGCTGCGCTCCACCCGGCACAAACGGGAGACCTACGTAGGGCCGTGGCTGCCGGAGCCCATCCTCACCGGCGGGGATGCCTCCGAGGTCGTCGCGGACGCCGAGTCGGTGTCGATGGCCATGCTGGTGGTGCTGGAGACGCTCAGCCCGCTGGAGCGCGCGGTGTTCGTGCTGAAGGAGGTCTTCGACTTCGGCCACGCCGAGATCGCCGAGGCGGTGGAGCGTTCCGAAGCCGCGGTGCGGCAGGCCGCGCACCGGGCCCGTGAGCATGTGCGGGCCCGACGGCCGCGTTTCGCCGCCGACCGGTCGCGGCAGCGCGAGGCCACCGAGCGGTTCTTCGCCGCCGCGACCGGCGGAGACGTCAACGCCCTGATGGAACTGCTCGCCCCGGACGTCACCCTGTGGACCGACGGCGGCGGCAAAGTCCGCCAGGCCCCGCGCCCGGTGGTGGGCGCGACCACGGTGGCCGCCTGGTTCGCCGCCATCGGCAGTGTCACTTACCAGGGCGTCGGGCCCGCCGACATGAAAGCCGAACTCGCCGAGATCAACGGCGGGCCGGGCATCGTGTTCAGCGGGCCGGGACGGGTGATCGCCACCGTCACCTTCGACTTCGACGCCGACGGCCGTATCACCGCCATCCACAACGTGGCCAACCCGGACAAACTCCGGGCCGTCGCCGACGGCACCGCTCACGACCTCGGAACGCCATGAGCAAGGTCACCGCATGCTGCCGCCGGGCGCGAGCGCACTGCGCCAGGGCCGGTCAGCGTCCCCGGCCCTGGGGGAACTGCCCGAGGTGAACCGCACGATGGACGACGGTGGCCAGGCCCCGGATGTCCTCGGTGAAGGCATCGACGCGGATCCGGCGTCCGCTGTGCAGCCGGATCTCGCACATCGAGCCCATGCCCCGGGCGTCGGCGAGCGGCCGGCCGTCACCGCCGCTGGTACTCACCTGCGCGACATCCTCCCAGGGGATCACGGTGGCGGTGTCCGCCACCCGATGGGTGAACCCCCGCTCATGAATGTCGAAGCTCTGCTCCCGGGTACGGAACGCCTGCACCAGACGCCAGATCCCCAGGCCCCACCCCACCAGGCCGACCCCGAGCAGCAACCCCGCCAGCGCTGGGGCCCCTTCGGTGGTGCCCACCGATGCGACCGCCACCGGCACCCCGAAGGCCGTGCCCACAGCCCCGACCACCAGCCAGATACCAGCCTGCCGCAGGCGTCGCGCGCCATCGGTACGGTGCTCCCGCACAAACCTGCCCAACCGCTTGGCCGCTTCCGTACGCCTCATCGGGCCCCCTCCCAGGTCGTGGACATCTCAAACTACGCCCTCACCGCCGAGCGATTCACTCTTGGCTGCGGGCGTTGTCGGAACCCCTGGTGGATACCGGATGGCGCCAGTCCCGGAACCGATGCCGTCACCGATACCTTTGGTGCATCGCTCTAAAATAGAGCGGTACGCCAAATTAGTACAGCACTCTAATTTGGTTCAACGCTCCAAACGTGGCACGATCGAGGCATGGCAACGCGAGCGCGCCGGACACAGCGGCGCAACCAGGTGCTCTCCCGTGGGCAGATCATCGATACCGCCGTCGAGTTGCTCGATACGGGCGGCGAGGGCGCGCTGACCGTCCGGGCGATGACCGAGCGCCTGGCCACCGGGTCCGGGGCGATCTACTACCACGTGGGCACCCGGGACGAGCTCCTGGACACGGCGACGGAAACCGTCGTCACCGCCGCTTTGGCGACCAAGCCCGATGGGGCCTCGGTCACGCCCGAGGAGGAGATCCGCGCCGTCGCGCTGGCCTTGTTCGACGCGATCGCCGAGCACCAGTGGCTCGCCACGCGGCTGACCCTCCAGATCATCCGCAACCCGGTCGGTCCGGTGACGGTGGGGATCTTCGAGAGGATCGGCCGGCAGGTGGGCGCCTTGGGCGTGCCGCAAGCCGCCTGGTTCGACGCGACCGCCACGCTCGTGCACTACATCCTCGGAGCCGTCAGCCAGAACGCCCGCGTCGACGGGGACACCTCGGGCGTCGAAGTCGGCGTGGACCGCGAGGAGTTCCTCGGCGCGGCGTCGAGGGCGTGGCAGGAACTCGACCCCGACGACTACCCGTTCATGCACGCCATCGTCGACCAGATGCGAGAGCACAACGACCGGGAGCAGTTCCTCACCGGCATCGCCCTCGTCCTCGACGGCATCACCAACCTCCGCTGACCCACCGCACCCGATCGGGTCCATCGATGACCGTTCACAGGGGAAGCCTCTTATGCACGACGTGATAATCGCGGGCGCCGGCCCGGTCGGCTTGTTTCTGGCCAACGAACTTGCCCTGTCCGGCTGTTCTGTCCTGGTACTCGAACGGGACCGGGAACCGAGTTCCCCGTTGAAGGCGCTCCCGCTCGGGATGCGGGGCCTGACCGCCGCTTCGGCCGAGACGTTCTACCGCCGCGGCCTGCTGGAAGCGATGGTGAAGGCTTCGGGCGTCACCGCGGAGAAGGTCGGCGCGGACCCCGAAGCGGTCGAGGCACCGGCTCCTCGTGAGGTGAGCCATTTCGCGGGCATGACGCTCGACGCGGCCGACATCGACGCGGCCGCTCTTCCGTTCCGGCTGCCCAGTCCGGCGATGGAGGGCTTCATGACGAGCCTGGAAGCGGTCGGGGCGATGCTGTCCGAGCGGGCCGCCGCGCTCGGTGTGGAGATCGTCCGGGGCGCTCCCGTCACCGCCGTGGCGCAGGACGACGAGGCCGTGGTCGTCACAGCGGGCGGGACGGAGCACCGGGCGCGCTGGCTCGCCGGATGCGACGGCGGCCGCAGCGCGGTACGCGAGCTCACGGGCTTCGACTTCGTCGGCACCGAGCCGCTGTTCACCGGCTACGTCGCACACGTCACCTTCGCCGACCCGCAGCGGCTGCCCCTCGGGTTCAACCTGACACCGACCGGCATGTACCTGCGCACGCCCTTCGAGGGGCACCTGGGCATGATGGACTTCGACGGCGGCACCTTCGACCGCTCGCGGCCGCTGACCCGCGACCACCTCCAGACGGTTCTGCGCCGCGTCTCCGGTACCGACGTGACGCTGAACGAGGTCCTTCTCGCCTCCAGCTTCACCGACCGCGCGATGCAGGTGACCACCTACCGGCAGGGCCGCGTTCTGCTCGCCGGCGACGCCGCGCACATCCACTCCCCGCTGGGCGGCCAGGGGCTCAACCTCGGCATCGGCGACGCCGTGAACCTCGGGTGGAAGCTCGCCGCCACCGTGCACGGCTACGCGCCCGGCGGCCTGCTCGACAGCTACACCGGCGAGCGCCACCCCGTCGGCGCGTCGGTGCTCGACTGGTCACGGGCCCAGGTGGCGACCATGAAGCCCGGCCCCAATGCCCCCGCACTGCGGCAGCTGGTCCGCGACCTGATGAGCACCCCCGACGGAACGACCCACGTCTACCGCAGGACATCGGGGCTGTTCAACCGCTACGACCTGGGGAACCAGCAGCCGCTCGTGGGTCGTACCGCCCCGGACTTCCGCTTCGCTGACGGCACCCGCCTCGGTGACCTGATGCACCAGGGCCACGGCGTCGCGCTCGACTTCAGCGGCGACCGCGCGCTGCGGCGCGCGGCCCAGGGGTGGGAGGGCCGGATCCGGTACGCGTCCGGTTCGGTGCGCGATGACCTCGGGCTGGGTGCCGCGCTGATCCGACCTGACGGCGTGGTGGCCTGGGCGAGTGAACACACCCCCGATCGCGACGCGTTCGAACAGATCGCCGCCCAGTGGTTCGGAGCCCGGAGAACTAGAGTGACTGCCGACTCCCCGGCCGGACGGGTCGGTTCCTGACAGCCTCCGGGACGGGGACGGGCAG
>NZ_JANIIC010000116.1 GCF_024519315.1 Streptomyces malaysiensis subsp. samsunensis
CCGCGGACGGCACCGGCTGGGGAGAGGGCGTGGGCATGCTGCTGCTGGAGCGGCTGTCGGACGCACGCCGCAACGGCCACCGGATCCTTGCCGTGGTACGTGGCTCCGCCGTCAACCAGGACGGTGCCAGCAACGGTCTCACCGCGCCCAACGGGCCGTCCCAGCAGCGGGTGATCCGCGCCGCGCTGGCGAACGCGCGGCTGTCGGCGGCCGAGGTGGACGCGGTCGAGGCACACGGTACGGGGACGACGCTCGGCGACCCCATCGAGGCGCAGGCGCTGTTGGCCACGTACGGCCGTGAACACACCGACGACCAGCCCCTGTGGCTCGGCTCGATCAAGTCCAACATCGGGCACACCCAGGCCGCGGCCGGTGTCGCGGGCATCATGAAGATGGTGCTCGCCATGCGACACGGTCTGCTGCCACAGACGCTGGGCGTCGACGAACCGTCGTCACACATCGACTGGACGGCGGGAGCCGTCGAGCTGCTCACCGAGGCCAGGCCATGGCCCGAGACCGGCCGCCCACGCCGGGCGGGTGTCTCGTCCTTCGGCCTCAGCGGCACCAACGCGCACATCATCCTCGAACAGGCGCCCGTGGCCGGGGCCGAAGATGAAACCCCCGAGGGGGACGCGCGGTTGGCCCTCGCCGTGGTGCCATGGGTGCTCTCGGCGAAGTCCGACGCCGGGGTGCGGGGGCAGGCGGCGCGACTGCTCGCACTGGTGGCCGGGGACACCGGCCCGGCGACGGCGGACATCGGTCTGTCGCTGGTCACCACGCGCGCGGCGTTCGAACGGCGGGCGGTGGTGCTGGGCGCCGACCGTACCGCGCTCGTCAAGGGCCTGACCGCGCTGGCCGAGGGCCGCGAGGCGACGGGCGTGGTACGGGGGGCAGTGGTCGGCGCCGACGCCCGTGCCGCCTTTGTCTTCCCCGGTCAGGGGTCGCAGTGGGTGGGGATGGCGGCGGGGTTGCTGGAGTCTTCGCCGGTGTTCGCGGAGCGGGTGGGTGAGTGTGCGGCGGCGTTGGTGCCGTTTGTGGAGTGGTCGCTCGGGGATGTGTTGCGGGGTGGTGAGTGTGCTGCGGAGGCGTTGGAGCGGGTGGATGTGGTGCAGCCCGCTCTGTTCGCGGTGATGGTGTCGTTGGCGGAGCTGTGGCGTTCGTACGGCGTCGAGCCTGCCGCTGTTATTGGCCATTCGCAGGGTGAGATCGCGGCGGCGTGTGTGGCGGGTGCCTTGTCACTGGAGGACGCCGCGAAGGTGGTGGCGTTGCGGAGCAAGGCGCTGCGGGCGCTTTCGGGTCGTGGTGGCATGGTGTCGGTGTCGCTGCACGTGGAGGCGGTACGGGAGCGGCTGGCTCGATGGGGCGAGCGGCTGTCCGTGGCGGCGGTGAACGGGCCCTCGGCGGTCGTGGTCTCCGGTGACGCGGACGCCTTGGATGAGCTGCTGGCCGTATGCGAGGGCGATGGGATCCGGGCGCGTCGCGTCCCCGTGGACTACGCCTCGCACTGCGCCCATGTGGAGGAGATCGAGGAGGAGTTGCTGCGGGAGCTGGCGGATATCGCGCCTCGGGCCTCATCGGTGCCGTTCTACTCCACGGTCACGGCGGGTGTGCTGGACACCCAGGAACTGGACGCCGGGTACTGGTACCGCAATCTGCGTCAGGCGGTGCGCTTCGATGAGACGGTCCGCGCCCTGCTGACTGACGGTTTCCAGGTGTTCATCGAGGCCAGCGCCCATCCGGTGCTGACGATGGGCGTGGAGCAAACGGCCGAGGACCACGGCACCCGCGTCACCGCTGTCGGTTCGCTGCGCCGTGACGAAGGCGGGCTGGAGCGGTTCCTGACGTCTCTGGCCGAGGCGTACGTCGGCGGCGCGTCCGTCGACTGGGCGGGGATGTTCGCCGGAACGGGTGCGGAGCGGGTGGATCTGCCGACGTATGCCTTCCAGCGCACGCATTTCTGGCTGGAGTCCGAGGCCGTCGAGGTCCCCGGCGACGTGTCATCGGTGGGGCTGGATTCGGCCGGGCATCCGCTGCTGGGGGCCGCCGTGCCGCTGCCCGACTCCGATGGGTTCCTGCTCACCGGGCGGTTGTCGCTCCGTACCCATCCCTGGCTCGCCGACCACGCGGTGGCGGATGTCACGCTGCTGCCGGGGACGGCCTTCGTGGAGCTGCTGATGCGGGCCGGTGACGCGGTCGGCTGCGACCATGTGGAAGAGCTGACCCTCGGGGCCCCGCTGGTGCTGCCCGAGCAGGGCACGGTCCGGCTACAGGTCGCGGTCGGTGGTCCCGATGAGACGGGGCGGCGCTCGGTCGGTGTGTACGCGCAGACGGAGGACGGCCCCTGGACACAGCACGCCACCGGTGTGCTCGGCAGCGGCGGCACCTCGGCCGACCGCGCCACGGAGTCGGAGCCGGAGTCGGAGGCATGGCCACCGGCCGGTGCGGAGGCGGTGGATGTCGCCGGGCTCTACGAACGGTTCGCACGCACCGGACTGGGCTACGGGCCGTCCTTCCAGGGGCTGCGCGCCGTCTGGCGCAAGGGCGACGAGGTTTTCGCGGAGGTCCGCCTGGCGGAGGAGGCAGGGCAGGACGCCGGGCGGTTCGGCCTCCACCCGGCCCTGCTGGACGCCGCGTTGCACTCGATGGCGTTCGGCGGTTTCGTCCGCCTCCCCGCGCCCGATGGCAACGTCCGTCCGGATGAGGGGGTCGGCATGGGGCGGTCCGGCACCGGACGGGTCCGGCTTCCCTTCGTCTGGAGTGGAGTCGCGCTGCATGCCACGGGCGCGTCCGCGCTGCGGGTGCGGCTGTCCCCGGCCGGGCCGGACGCGGTGTCGCTGACCGCGCTCGATGAGTCGGGACGGCCCGTGGCCTCGGTGGATTCGCTCGTCACCCGCGCGGTCGCCCGGGACCAGCTCGGTGCGGCACACGGCGCCTTCCATGAGTCGCTGTTCCGCGTGGAGTGGACGGCGCCCGCGACGGCGTCGCCGTCGCCCGGGGCCCCCGGCCGCTGGGCCGTTCTGGCCGAGGGCGACACGGGGCTGTCGGCGGCGCTGAAGTCGGCGGGCACGGCGGGCGCCCTGGCCGAGACGTATGCGGATCTGTCCGCGCTGGGAGAGGCCATCGAGGCTGGGCGAACGGCGCCGGATCTCGTGTTCGCCTCCCTTTCCTCCCCGGTGGTGCTCGCACCGTCCGCCGAGACCGTCCGTGTCGCGGCCCACCGGGCGCTCGCGCTGGTGCAGTCGTGGCTGGCCGATGGGCGGTCCGGACGGTCCCGGCTGGTGCTGGTCACCCGTGGGGCGGTTGGTGTCCGGCCAGGGGAATCGCTCGCCGATCCGGCCTGCGCCTCGGTGTGGGGACTGGTGAGGTCGGCGCAGTCGGAGAACCCCGACCGCTTCCTGCTGCTCGACCTGGACGACCAGGAGGCGTCGTTCGCCGCCCTGCCGCAGGCCCTGTCGGGTGACGAACCGCAGATGGCGGTGCGCGGCGGTGGGGCGCTGGTGCCACGGCTCGCCCGCGTCCCCGCGGCCCGCGCGACCGGGCCCACGTCGGCCGGGGAACGGGACGGCGGGGCCACCGCCACGCCGCTGTGGGACCCGGAGGGAACGGTCCTCATCACCGGCGCCACGGGTGTGCTGGGCTCACTGGTGGCCCGTCACCTGGTGGCCGAGCACGGCGTACGCCATCTGCTGCTGACCAGCCGCCGGGGCCGCGAGGCCACCGGCGCCGCCGAGCTGGTGGACGAGCTGACCGCGTCGGGGGCCTCGGTGTCCCTGGCCGCCTGCGACACGGCCGACCGCGCCGCGCTGGCACGGCTGCTGGCCACCGTACCGGCCGAACATCCGCTGACCGGCGTGGTGCACGCGGCCGGTGTGCTCGACGACGGGGTGATCGGGTCGCTGACCCCGGAGCGCGTCGACACGGTGCTGCGGCCCAAGGCCGACGCCGCCGTCAACCTCCACGAGCTGACGGAGCACCTGCCGCTGTCCGCGTTCGTGCTGTTCTCCTCGGCGGCGGGCGTGTTCGGTGGCAGCGGCCAGGCCAACTACGCGGCGGCCAACGCGTTCCTGGACGCGCTGGCGCGGCGGCGCAGGGCGCGGGGGCTGTCGGCGGTCTCGCTGGCCTGGGGGCTGTGGGCGGAACGCAGCGCCATGACGGGACACATGGACGACAGCGATGTCGAGCGGCTCAACCGGGCGGGAGTGGCGGCGCTGTCGTCCGAGGAGGGCCTCGCGCTCTTCGACGCGGCGACGGCGCGGGCGTGGCACGCCTGGGCCGGAGGCCCCGGCGCGGGTGGGAGCACCGATGTGAGTGGCAGCGGGCCCTCCCAGACCGCCACCGACACGGATCCCCTGCTGGTGCCGATGCGGCTCGACATCGCGGCCCTGCGGGTGCAGGCCGCCTCTCTCGGCGTCCCGCATCTGCTGCGTGGCCTGGTGCGGGTCCCGGCCCGCCGGACGGCCCACAACGCCGCCTCCGGCTCCGCCACCGGCGACGGGGGAGTGGAGCCGATCGGGCAGCGGCTGAACGGGCTGTCCGGCCGGGAGCAGACCCAGGTTCTGACCGAGCTGGTGCGCACCCATGCCGCCACCGTGCTCGGCCATGACTCACCGGACCTGGTGGAGGACGGACACGCCTTCCTGGAGCTCGGCATCACCTCGCTCACCGCGGTGGAGATCCGTAACCGGCTCAACCTCGCCACCGGTCTCAGCCTGCCCGCCACGCTGCTCTTCGACCATGGCACACCCGCGGCGCTCGCCACCTATCTGCGGGCCCAACTGGTCCCCGGCGCGCCCGAGTCCGCGCCCCGGGACGGGGCTCCGGCCATCGGCGCGGCGCAACCGGTCTCCGCACCGGCCGCCGGTGCCGCCAGGGCGGCCGGGACGGGCTCGACGATCGAGGAGCTGTACCGGCAGGCGTGCGCCGATGAACAGTACGTGGCGGGCACCCAGTTGCTCATGGCCGCGGCCCGGCTGCGCCCGTCGTTCCAGACGGCCGCGGAGGTGACCACCGCGCCCAAGCTGGTGCGGCTCTCCAAGGGCGCCACGGCACCGGGCCTGGTGTGTTTCCCCTCGCTGGTCGCCATCTCGGGGCCCCGTGAGTACGCCAGGTTCGCGGCCGGGTTCCGGGGCCGACGCGATGTCTCCGTGCTGCCCGAGCCCGGCTTCGGCAAGGGGGAGCTGCTTCCGGCGAGCGTCGACGCGGTCGTGGAAATGCAGGCGGAGGCGGCGCTGCGCTGTGCCGGGGAGAAGCCGTTCGTGCTCGTCGGGCGCTCGTCGGGCGGCTGGATCGCCCAGGCGGTCGCCGGGTGGCTGGAGGCACGTGGCAGCGCGCCCTCCGCGGTCGTCCTGCTGGACACCTATCTGCCGCGCAGCGAGGCGTTGCCGTGGATCCAGACCAATCTGTCCGGCAAGATGTTCGACCGGGAAAAGATGTTCGGTGTGGTGGACGAGGGCAGGCTGACCGCCATGGGCGGCTATCTGCGCCTTTTCTCCGACTGGGCGCCCACACCGGTCGACGCGCCCATTCTCACGGTGAAAGCGGAGGAATCCTTTCCGGGGTCCGGAGAGGGGGCCGACGAGGAATCGGCATGGGGCGCCGCACTGACCCGTATCGACGTTCCCGGCGACCACTTCACCATGATGGAGGATTTCGCCGGCGTGGCGGCCGAAACGGTCCTCAACTGGCTTGCGGAGAATGTGTGATTCGCATGGCCTGACATCCTGATAGGCTCGCGTTCATTCGAAGCGCGGAAGAAAAAACGGGGAAGGCGCTCGCGGATTTCTGATGTCGCCGAAGACCTTTCCATTACTGCGGGAGGAAACATCATGACGTCATCCAATGTCAGCGCGGTCGGCGAGCGGGTCGGCGAGTTCTACGACCAGCTGGTGGGCATGTTCGACGCCTCGCTCTACGGCCCGAACATCCATGTGGGCTACTGGAACAGCCAGGAGGACACCACCAATCTGGAGGAAGCCGCCGACCGGCTCACCGACATGATGGTCGAGCGGCTGCGCATCGGCGCCGGCTCCCGGGTCCTGGACATCGGCTGCGGCTTCGGCGGCCCCGCGATCAGGCTCGCGCGGACGACGGGTGCCGAGGTGGTGGGCGTCAGCGTCAGCCGTAAGCAGGTCGAGAAGGCCAATGAGCTGGCCGATGCCGCCGGGGTGAGCGGCAAGGTCACCTTCCAGTACGGCGACGCGATGGACCTGTCCTTCGACGACGCCTCCTTCGACGCCGTCTGGATGCTGGAATCCGTGATGCAGATGCCCGACCGGACGGCGGCGCTCGCGGAGGCCGCCCGCGTGCTGCGGCCGGGCGGCCGGCTGGCGCTCACCGACAACTATGAGCGCGAGGCGATATCCGAGGAGCGGCGGCCGGTCATCGAGAACATTCTCCAGCGGTATCTCACTCAGCCGCCCGCGTCTTTCGAGACATACCCGGCGATGCTGCGCGAGGCCGGGCTGCGCTGTACGGAGCTGCTCGACGTCAGCGAAAGCACCACCAAGCAGTCGGTCAGGCGGCTCGGCGAGGCCATGGCTCAGAACATGGAGCAGCTGGCGTCGAAGGTCGATCCGGAGGTCTTCAAGAAGCTGAAGCCCGCCGAGGGCGAGAACATGGAAATGCCCGAGCTGGGTTATCTGATCGCCACCGCGCGGCGGCCCGAGACCGCGTAATTTCTCCCTGCGAATCGGTATTTCCCGGCTCGCTTCAGGAGTTCCCCGAGGGGCGGGCCGGTATTACGGGCCGGTATTAGGGCCCGCCCCTCGGCGCACTGAGCGCCTCCAGCCCCGGCCTCGCTCACCCGCAGCACGTGGTGCGCACGTTGCACGGCGTGGCGTCGCCTACCGTTGGAGGCAGCCGGAGAACCAGGGAGGCGGGCACGATGACCACCGCACCGGACACCGTCCCGCTGCCCTCGGGCGAGCGGATCCCGCTGCTCGGCCAGGGCACCTGGCACATCGGTGACGACCCCCGGCGCCGCGCCGACGAGATCGCGGCGCTGCGGCGTGGACTCGACCTCGGGATGACCCTCGTGGACACCGCCGAGATGTACGGCAGCGGCGCCTCCGAGGAACTCGTCGCGGAGGCGATCGCCGACCGCCGTGACGACGTCTTTCTGGTCAGTAAGGTGCTCCCGAGCCACGCCGACCGCAGTGGCGCCATCGCGGCCTGCGAGGGCAGCCTGCGGCGGCTCGGCACCGACCGGATCGATCTGTATCTGCTGCACTGGCGCGGGCGGATCTCGCTGGAGGAGACCCTCGAAGCCTTCGCCGAACTGGCCGACAGCGGCAAGATCCGCCACTGGGGTGTGAGCAACTTCGACGCCTCCGATATGACGGATCTCGTCTCCATCCCCGGTGGCGGCGGGGTCGCCGTCAACCAGGTGCTCTACAACCTCACCAGGCGCGGTGTCGAGCACGACCTCATGCCCTGGTGCCAACGGCGCGACATCCCCCTCATGGCCTATTCACCCATCGAGCAGGGACGGCTGCCGCGCACCGCGGCGCTGCGGGAGGTCGCTCGGGCGCATGGCGCGACGCCCGAGCAGGTGGCGCTGGCGTGGGTGCTCAGGCAGGGGGTGCAGGCGATCCCCAAGGCCGGGCGGGTCGGACATGTCGAGCAGAACCGCGCCGCGCTGGATCTCGAGCTGGCCCCGGAGGACCTGGACGCGCTGGACCGCGCCTTCCCGCCGCCCACGGGACCCGTGCCCCTCGACATCCTGTGAGCCCGTGCTCCTCGATGTCCTGTGACCCCGAGGTCTCGATGCCCTTTGGACCCGAGGTCATCGAGATCCTTTGAGCGAGGTCCTCGGCGGTTCCCGGCGGTCCGTTGTCGGACCCCTGCGCTACCTTGCCGACATGACGCAATTCGTACTGGTGGCGGGTGCCTGGCTGGGGGCGTGGGCATGGGACGAGGTGGTGCCGGAGCTGCGGGTGTCCGGACACGGCGCGCATGCCCTCACGCTGTCCGGGCTCGCCGAGAAGCAGGGTGTGCCGGCCGGGCAGCAGACCCACGTCCAGGACATCGTCGGCGAGATCGAGCGCCTCGATCTGCGCGATGTGGTCCTGGTGGGGCACAGCTATTCGGGCATCCCGGTCGGCCAGGCCGCCGAGCACATCGGTGACCGGCTGGCCCATGTGGTGTTCGTGGACTCCAACGTTCCGGCGGACGGTGGGTCGTTCCTGTCGGCCTGGCCCAGCGGCCGGGCCATGGTGGAGGCGTCGATGGCTGCCAACGATGGCTGCTGGGCACCCCTGACCGCGGCCGACTACGAGGGCCAGGGGCTCACCGACGAGCAGATCGCGCGGATCGTGGCCGGTTCCACGCCGCATCCGGGCGCCACGCTGTCCGAGCCGGCCGTCCTGGCGCGCCCGCTCGGCGAGCTTCCGGCCACCTACATCAAGTGTTTGCTCGACGGTGCCGAGCCGACGGACGATGTGGCCGAGCTGCTGAAGAGCGAGCGCTGGCGGCTGGTCGAGATGGACACGGGCCACTGGCCGATGTTCTCCCAGCCGGGTGAGCTGGCCCGGATACTGCTCCAGTGCGCCGGGGCATCGTGATACCGCACCCCGTCTGACGCGGGTGGTGGCACCCGGCGGAGGCCATGCCGTGTGCCACCGTGCCGCCGGTGCCGTCACTCGCAGCCGTACCGCCAGTTCCAGCCCACGAAGGTGTGCCGCAGCTCCACATCGAAGCGGCAGCTCGCCGTCCCGTCGGCCTTCAACTGGACGTAGGAGTGGTGGGTGTTGTCGTACAAGTCGCCGATCGGATCGAAGACGCCCTGATACGCGAAGTCGGCGTGTGCCTCGGAGTTGACCTCTGCGCAGTCCGTGGCGCAGTCGTCCTTCGCGGTCCGCGAGGTGAGCGACCAACCGGCGTCCCACGGCTCGCGGTTCCACTCCTGGGTGGCCGTGGTGCCGGCCGTGGTGACGCGGCCGTCCGCCGTGTCCCACGAGGAGGCGGTGTACAGGCCCGTCATCCGGATGTTGCAGCAGTCGTACATCTCGTTCCAGCCACGCAGCTGATGGCCCGCGGCGGCGGTGGCGGCGGCAGTGGCGGCGGTGCGCGCCGGGCGGTCCGAAGCCGGGCCGCGCCGTACGGAGCCCAGTTCCGGCTCGCAGTCGGGGCCTATGGTGATCTGCCCCGAAACGGCCTGGCCGGGCGC
Source organism: Streptomyces malaysiensis subsp. samsunensis (assembly GCF_024519315.1). Classification (GTDB taxonomy): domain Bacteria; phylum Actinomycetota; class Actinomycetes; order Streptomycetales; family Streptomycetaceae; genus Streptomyces; species Streptomyces malaysiensis. The sequence continues at coordinate 9,167 of NZ_JANIIC010000116.1, forward strand.
AGGGGCGGGGAGCTCGCCGGTCAGCCGGACACCGTCACAGGACTTCGGCGCCGGGTCGGACTCCTGCGCCGTCGCCACCGTCGTACCACCCATGAGTGCCACCAGGGAGACGGCCGACACGGCCGCGATGCTCAACCGGCTGTTCACTTCTCCACGTCCTTTGATCCGATGCGGTCCGAAAGGTGCGGCGCGCCTCGGTGCGGATGCGCCGCCAGGTCACGCGGTGATCGTAATGGCGGTCGTGCGCGGGAGCGGGGGCGTGGAAAAGGTTGGCAGGAAGGTGGCGGGGTGAGCCCCCGCCCGGCCGTGCGTACGACATCAGGCTCCACTGCTGGGGTAGACTGCCGGGGTCCTGTTGTCTCCGATAGAGGTGGACGTTGCGTATCTGAGGTCCGCGATCATCGCGCGGTACGGCACAAGCCGTAGCCCGTCACGCCGTAGTCGGCCCTTCTGCCGCCCGTGACCCGCGTGGATGCGACCTCGGTGCATAAGCCGTCCCTCGCCCTTCGGAGGACCGCACCCGATTCCCCGGCTTGGTCGCCGCGTGGTGCTCGCATACGTAGCCCCTTGTTCACAGCGCTTACGAATGCGAGATCACCATGGCAGCATCCCCCACCCCCGGCGCCTCCGTGACCTGCTCGGCCGTGTCCTTCCAGTGGGCCGACGGCACGCCGGTCTTCGACGGCCTGTCGCTGGCCATCGGGCGGGGCCGCACCGGCCTCGTCGGCACCAATGGCAGTGGCAAGTCCACCCTGCTGCGGCTGATCGCCGGTCGGCTGCGCCCCGCCGAGGGGTCGGTGACCGTCGGCGGCAGCCTCGCCTACCTTCCGCAGAACATCACGCTCGACACCACCCTCCGCGTCGACCAGGCACTGGGCATCGCCGAGCGGTGCGCCGCGCTGCGCGCCATCGAGGCCGGAGACGTCGACGAGGCCCACTTCGAGACGGTCGGCGACGACTGGGACGTCGAGGAGCGGGCCGTGGCGACGCTGAGCTCGCTCGGGCTCGGCGGTGTCGAACTGGACCGCACCGTCGGCCATCTGTCGGGCGGCGAGACCGTACTGCTGCGCCTGGCCGCCCTGCTCCTGGAGCGGCCCGACGTCCTGCTGCTCGACGAACCCACCAACAACCTCGACGTGTTCGCGCGGCGCCGGCTCTACGACGCCGTCGACTCCTGGCGCTCCGGTGTGCTGGTCGTGGTCAGCCACGACCGTGAGCTGCTGGAGCGGGTGGACCGCATCGCCGATCTGCGGTCCGGGTCGGTGACCTGGTACGGCGGCGGCTGGTCCGCCTACCAGGAGGCGCTGGCCACCCAGCAGGAGGCGGCCGCGCGGATGCTGCGGGCCGCCGAGGCGGATGTGCGGCGGCAAAAGCGCGAATTGGAGGAAACCCAGATCAAACTGGCCCGCCGTCAGCGGCACAGCAAGAAGATGGACATCGAGCGGCGGGCGCCGAGGATCGTCGCCGGTGCCCGCAAGCGGTCGGCGCAGGAGTCGGCCGGCAAGCTCAAGGATCTGCACGAGGACCGCCTCCACGAGGCGCGTGAGCGGCGTGAGGAGGCCGCGGAGGCGGTCCGCGACGACGCCGAGATCCGGGTGAGCCTGCCGCACACCGCCGTGCCCGCGGGCCGCACCGTGCTCAGCCTGAGTGAACTGCGCCCCCGGTACGGCGCGCTGCGCGACGCCACCATCCATGTGCACGGGCCCGAACGCATCGCGCTGGTCGGGCGCAACGGAGCGGGCAAGACCACCCTGCTGCGTACCCTCACCGGTCAGCTCAGCCCGGTGTCCGGGGAGGCCAGGACGTATGTGCCGCTGCGGTTCCTGCCCCAGCGGCTGGATGTGCTGGACGACGAGCTGAGCGTGGCGGCGAACGTCGCGCGCCGGGCGCCCGGGGTCAGCGACAACCAGATCCGCTCCCAGCTCGCGCGCTTCCTGTTCAAGGGGGCGCGTGCGGAGCAGTCGGCGGGCACCCTCTCGGGTGGCGAACGCTTCCGGGCCGCCCTCGCGGCGACCATGCTCGCCGCACCGGCCCCGCAGCTGCTGATGCTCGACGAGCCGACCAACAACCTCGACCTGGCCAGTGTGCGGCAGCTGACGAGCGCGCTGGACTCCTACCAGGGCGCGCTCGTGGTCGCCAGCCACGATCTGCCGTTCCTGGAGTCGATCGGCATCACCCGGTGGCTGCTGGTCGGCGAGGAGTTGCGGGAGGTCGCGGCCGACGAGGTCCGGGATCTGCTCGAGGAGTCGCCCGTGGTCGAGGTGAGTGACTGAAACGCGCTGGGGCGGGCGGCCGCGTGGCCGCCCGCCGGTCCGCCCCGCTTCTCCGGTCCGTATACGTAAATTCGCGACAGTGAAATCAGCATCTGGTATGCGCGCAGGTTAAGGCGCATTCAAGGTTGGCTCATGCGTCCCGGCCTACCTTCGGCTGCGATCTCTTTCACCTGAGATATATGAACGTGCAACAGAGGGGAGAAGGTGGCGGCGGCGCCGATGTCTTCGCGTCTGGCGAGATTCAGCCCGTCGCGGCGCGAGTGTGCACGACTGCTTGTTGACTCTTCAGTAACGACGTGGCTAATTTCATTCGGCGCCGTTTCGCGAGATTGCCGTGCCATACGTTCGGCATGCGTTGCCCGAATTATCTCCCTTTCCTGCCGCGCTAGCGATTTTCGGAGAAAACATGTCATCCGCCGTGGACGCCGGCGATCTTGTCATCGGCATCACTCCGTTCGGGGAACCGGACGCCCGACTCGCCGCCGCGGTCAGCCGCGCGGGTGGTCTCGGCGTCCTCGACCTGGGAACATCGGGCCGCCAAGCCCTCCAGGCATGGGAAGACATCGGCGAGTGGGTGGCCGATGGCCGGTACGGCGTACGGGTCGCGGCGGGCTGTCCCCTCACCCCTTCGGACCTGTCGGACGCCCCGCCCAGCGGCACCCCCGCGAGCGGCTCATCCGGCGGTGCGCGGGGTCCGCATACGGTGGTGCTCGGGGTGGACTCGCCCTGGCCGGTGGAGGCCGTTGCCGACCGCTGCCGGGTGCTGGCCGAGGTCACCGACCTGGCCGAGGCCCTCGATGCCATCCGCGCCGGAGCGCACGGGGTGATCGCCCGGGGGAGCGAGAGCGGCGGCCGGATCGGTGCGCTGGGCACCTTCGTCCTGCTCCAGCGGCTTCTCGCCGACCCCCGGGTGTCCTTACCGGTGTGGGCCTGCGGTGGCATCGGCCCGCGCACCGCCGCGGCCTCCGTGCTCGGCGGTGCGGCCGGGGTCGTCCTCGACGCCCAGCTGGCCCTGCTCGCCGAGTCGGGACTGCCCGAGGACCGGGCCGCCGCCATCCGCTCCATGGACGGCTCCGAGACCACCGTCCTCGACGGACACCGCGTACTGCGGCGCAGGGGGCGCGCTTCGCAGGCCGAACCACCTCTGACGGTGGGTCAGGACGGCTTTCTGGCAGGGCGGTTCGCCGAGCGGTGGCGGGATGTGGGCCGCACCGTCCGAGGTATCACCGAGGCCGTCCGGGAGGCGGCACACGAGGCCGTACGGAACGGCTCGGCCGTCTCCGCGCTGTGCCCCGGCGCCCCGCTGAGCACCCGCCTCGGCACCCGGCTGCCCATCGCGCAGGGCCCGATGACCCGGGTCAGCGACCAGGGCGCGTTCGCCTCCGCCGTCGCCGCCGGGGGAGCGCTGCCGTTCATCGCGCTCGCGCTGGCCGGACGCGAGCAGGCCCGCACCATGCTGGAGGAGGCCGCGGCCGCGCTGGACGGACGCCCCTGGGGCGTCGGCGTCCTCGGCTTCGCATCCGAGGAGATCAGGAACGCCCAGCTCGAGGCCGTACGGGAGATCCGTCCCAGCCACGCCATCATCGCGGGCGGCCGGCCGTCCCAGGCGAAGGCGCTGGAGCGGGACGGCATCGCCACCTTTCTGCATGTGCCCTCGCCGGGGCTGCTGGGCCAGTTCCTCCAGGCAGGGGCCCGGCGGTTCGTCTTCGAGGGCTCCGAATGCGGCGGCCACGTGGGGCCGCGCAACAGCTTCCCGCTGTGGGAGGCCCAGATGGCCGTCATCGAGGACTTTCTCGACGGAGCGGCGCACGATCCCCAGCGCACAGCGGGCGCGGAGGACGCCGACGGCCTCGACGGCAGCGACGGGGGATGCGACGGCGCGGGTGTCGAGATCTTCTTCGCCGGGGGAGTGCACGACGAACGCTCCGCCGCGATGGTGGCCGCGCTCGCCGCCCCGCTCATCCGGCGCGGTGTCGCCGTCGGGTCGCTGATGGGCACCGCGTATCTGTTCACCGAGGAGGCGGTGGCACACGGCGCCGTACAGCCGCTCTTCCAGCGCCAGGTGGTGGCCGCCGAGCACACCGTGCTGCTGGAGACCGCCCCCGGTCACGCCACACGATGTGTGCCCAGCCCCTTCACCGAGAGCTTCGACACCGTGCGGGAGCGGCTGCGGAAGGAGAGCCTGCCGGACCGGGAGGTCTGGGAGCGGCTGGAGCGGCTGAACGTGGGACGGCTGCGGATCGCCAGCAAGGGCGTGGACCGTGGGCCCGATGGCGCACTGGCTCCGGTGGACGAGGAAGGCCAGCTCGGCGGCGGTATGTTCATGGCCGGACAGGTCGCCGTGATGCGCTCGGCCACCACCACGATCGATGCGCTGCACCACGCGGTGGGCGCCGGCGCCGCCGACTTCCTCACCGCACGCGCGGAGGCGGTGTGTGAGCGGCTGGGCGTGGCCCCGGCCCCCGCGGCGGCCGAGGCGCCCGCGCCGCTGGACGTGGCCGTGGTCGGCATGGCGTGCATGTTTCCGCAGGCGCCGGACCTGGCCTCGTTCTGGGCCAATGTGGTGGGCGGGGTGGACGCCGTCACCGAGGTGCCCGCCGAACGCTGGGACCCCGCCGTCCACTACACGGGTGGTAAAGACGGCGCCTCCGCTGCGAAATCAGCCTCCAAATGGGGCGGCTTTCTGCCACCCATCCCCTTCGACCCGCTGCGCTACGGCATCCCCCCGGCCTCGCTCGGCAGCGTCGAACCCGTCCAGCTGCTGGCCCTGGAGGCCGCCCGCCGGGCCCTGGACGACGCCGGATACGGCGATCCCGGCGACGGCGGCCGGGCCTTCGACCGCGCCCGCACCTCCGTGGTGTTCGGCGCCGAGGCGGGCAGCGATCTGTCCAACGCCCAGACGCTGCGCGCCGTCCTGCCGCGTTATGTCCACGAGGTGCCACGCGCCCTGACGGACCAGTTGCCACGGCTCACCGAGGACTCCTTCCCCGGCATGCTCGCCAATGTCATCTCCGGCCGGATCGCCAACCGGCTCGACCTCGGCGGCGCCAACTACACCGTGGACGCGGCCTGCGCGTCATCGCTGGCCGCCGTGGACGTGGCCTGCAAGGAGCTGACCGCGGGCACCAGCGACCTCGTGCTGTGCGGTGGCGCCGATCTGCACAACGGCATCAACGACTATGTGCTCTTCTCCTCGGTGCACGCCCTCTCCCCGACGGGCCGCTCCCGCACCTTCGACAGCTCGGCCGACGGAATCGCGCTGGGCGAGGGCGTCGCCTGCGTCGTCCTCAAACGGCTGGCCGACGCGGAACGCGACGGCGACCGGATCTACGCCGTCGTCAAGGGCGTCGGCTCCTCCAGCGACGGCCGCTCGCTCGGGCTGACCGCCCCGCGCCCCGAAGGGCAGCGGGCGGCCTTGGAGCGCGCGTACGCCAACGCCCGTATCTCGCCCGCCGACGTCGGCCTGATCGAGGCGCACGGCACCGGTACGGTCGTCGGCGACCGCACCGAACTCACCGTCCTGGGCGAGGTGTTCACCGAGGCCGGGGCCGCACCGGGGGCGTGTGCGCTGGGCTCGGTGAAGTCCCAGATCGGGCACACCAAATGCGCCGCCGGGCTCGCCGGGCTGGTGAAGGCCACGATGGCACTGCACACGGGCATCACACCGCCGACCCTGCATCTGGCCCGGCCCAACGAGGCATGGGACGCGGACCGCAGCCCCTTCGCCTTCCACACCCGGGCCCGGCCATGGGCCGCCGCGCCCGCCGAACGCGTGGCCGGGGTCAGCGCGTTCGGCTTCGGCGGGACCAACTTCCATGTGGTGCTCGCGGCACACGGCCGGGGAGCGCCACCCGCGCAGGGCATGGACGCCTGGCCGGCCGAGTTGTTCCTCTTCCGCGGCGCCGACCGGGCGGCCGCGCTGCGGGTGGTCCAGGAGACACTCGACCAGCTCATGGCCAATGACACGGCGGGGCGTCCATGGCGGCTGCGCGACCTCGCGCTGACCGCCTCCCGGCGGGCCGACGCGGGCCAGGAGCCGGTCCAGGCGGCCGTGGTGGCCACGGACCTGGACGACCTGGCCGCACGATTACGACAGGTCGCGGGCGATCCGCCGGGCCCGGGGCCGCGCGGAGCGGACGGGTCGCACCTGGCCCCGGACGCCGCCGAGGGTCCCGGGACCGCCGAGGGGCCCGAGGGCGGGCCGGAGCGCGGCAAGGTGGCCTTTCTCTTCCCCGGGCAGGGCAGCCAGCGCCCCGGGATGTTCGCCGACGCGTTCGTCACCTTCCCCGCACTCCAGCGCCATCTGCGCCACGGACGCTCCTACGCCGACGCGCTGTATCCCCCGGCCGCCTTCGACGAGGGCGGGGCGGCGGCACAGCGCACCGCGATCACCGACACCCGGGTGGCCCAGCCCGCGCTGGGCATCGTCGGGCTCGCCGCGTACACCCTGCTCACCTCGGCCGGGGTACGGCCCGACATGGCGGCCGGACACAGCTACGGCGAACTCGTCGCACTGTGCGCCGCGGGCGCCCTCGACCCCCGTACGCTGCCGCCGCTGAGTGCCGAGCGGGCGGCCGCCATCCTCGGCGCGGCCCAGGCCGACGCGGAGGAGCCCGGCACCATGGCGGCCGTGACCGCTGCCCCCGGCGAGGTCGAACCGGTGCTGCGCACCGCCGGACTCGCCGAGCGCGTGGTGGCCGCCAACCACAACGCACCACGGCAGACTGTGATCTCCGGGCCAGAGCGGGACATCGAGGAGGCGGTCCGGCTGCTGCGCGAGGCCGGGCACTCGGCCAAACGGATCCCGGTGGCCTGTGCCTTCCACAGCCCGCTGGTGGCCGCGGCCGGTGGGCGGTTCGCCGAGGCGCTGGGCCGTCATCCGGTGCGGGTGGCCGAGTTCCCCGTCTGGGCGAACCGCACCGCCGCCCCGTACAAAGCGGAGCCGGATGCCATCCGCGCCGAACTCACCGCCCAGATCGGCGCGCCCGTCCGCTTCGTGGCGCAGATCGAGGCCATGTACGAGGCGGGCGCACGGATCTTCGTGGAGGCCGGCCCGGGGACGGTGCTCACCCGGCTGGTGGGCGAGATCCTCGATGGCCGTCCGCACCTCGCCCTCGCCTGCGAGGGACGGCGGTCCGGCTCCGATGGACCGCGGGGATTCCTCGACACCCTTGCCCGGCTGGCCGTAGCCGGCGTTCCGGTGCGTACGGCGTGGCTGTTCCACGGCCGGGACGCGGTGGTGGCGGGATCCGCCCCGCCACCGAAGCGGCCCGGCTGGACGGTCGACGGACACCTCGTCCGCACCGCGAACGGTGAGCTCCTTCCCGGTGCGCTGGCACCGGCCCGACGTGTCATGGAGGCGACGGTGAGCCAGACGGATCGGACGGGTGGCGGCGAGTACGGCGGCGGGGACAAGGACGCCCTGATCTCGGAGTTCCTGAGGACCAGCCGGGAGATGATCGCCGCCCAGCGCGATGTGCTCCTCACGTACCTCGGCGGGGCGCCGGGAGAGCGGCCCGCGGCGCCACCGGCCCCGGTCGCCGCCGCGGCCTTGCCTGCCGAGCTCGCCCCGGTGGCCGCCGCCCCGGCGGCCGCCGAGGCCCCCGACCCTGCCGGGTCTGCCCCCGCGACTGCCCCTGCCACCGGGCCTGATGTGCTGCGCGCGGTCTCCGAGATCATCAGCGAACGCACCGGCTATCCGGTCGACATGATCGAACCCGACCTCGACCTCGAGGCCGATCTCAGCATCGACTCCATCAAACGAGCCGAGATCGCGGGGGAGTTGGCGCGACGCCTCGGTGTGGCGGGGGGGGGGGGCGCCCCCCCTGGCGGTTGAGAGGCGGGGGGGGT
>NZ_JANIIC010000117.1 GCF_024519315.1 Streptomyces malaysiensis subsp. samsunensis
TCGTGATCAGCCCCGCGTCGGTGAGTTTGGCCAACTCGCCGTAGACCTGGCTCTGGGTCGCCGTCCACGCATGGCGAAGCGAGATGTCGAACTTCTGCATCAGGTCCCAGCCGCTGCCGGGCTCCTCGGACAGCAGGCCGAGCACGGCATGTCGAAGGCTCATGCATAAAACCTACCTTCCATTGTTGACAGTTCAATCAGGGGCATTCTGGTTTTGACATGTCGATACTGGGACGTCAGGAGGCCTCATGGCTACGACCACCTTTCATCTCAAGAGGAACTACGCTCCCGTTCACGATGAGTCGCGGATCGGTGTGCTGCCACGGCACGTCCCGCGCGCCCGGGTGCGCGACCTGGCCGCCGACGGCATCGAGCTCGTCGGTCTGACCGCGTCCCACGACGACGGTGTGCTGCGTTTCGCGCCGGATCTCGCCACGAACATCGCGCTCGGCGACGCCAAGTACCTCGAGCTTCCCCGGACGGCCGAGGAGCATGTCGAGCGCCGTTGTCGCCGGGAATACCGTGTACGTCCGGGGCGCGGGCGGGGCGGTCGTGCGGGCCGGCGGAGAGGAAGACCCGGCGACCGGACCGGCGCAGCTCGTCGGCGATCCGCACCCCCGGGGACCCGGCCCCGAGCACCAGGACCGCGGCCTCGGGGAACTGCCCCGGATTGCGGTACCCGCTGGGGTGGATCTGCACGGGACGGCACCGTCCGGGACGATGGGCGGGTATACGGGGCGCTGGAGAGGACCGGTCGCGGCCACGACGAAGCGCGCGTCGATGGAGCCCTCCGGAGTCTCGGCCCGGAAGCCGGGCCGACCGGCGTGCCTGCGCGCCGAGGCCATCTGGACACCGCACCGGTCCGGCGCACCGATCTTCTTCCGGACCGGTGCCCTCGGCATCTTGGCGCTCGCCCTCGGCACCCTGCGGACAGTGGTGGATCCCGCGCTCCCGCTGCTCCAGCGTGAGCGGGGAGTCAGCTCCGGCGAAGGAGCGCTGGTCTCCAACGCGGTGCTCATCACCGGCGCCGCGGTCGCGCCCGTCGCGGGCGAACTCGGCGACCGCTGCGGCGGAAAGCGGGTGCTGGTCCGGCTGATGGCCGTGGTCGCGGCCGGTGGTCTGCTGGCCGGCCTGGCGCCGGACCTGCCGGTGTTGTTGCTCGGTCAGGTACTGCGGGGCGTCATGGTGGGTGCGCTGCCCAGGGGCGCTGCCGAGGCGGGATCGTCCGCGTTATGAGAGATCTCATCAGGCACGTTTCTCACTTGTCGGCCAAATGGATGGTGCCGCCCGCTGACGTGGTTAGGTCTGTGACAGGGCCAGTGCCCGACGCCAGTGCTCTGTAACTGATCGCCTTAGCGGTTCCGTGTCAACGGCGTCGGGGGCGAGTAGCCGTTGTAGGCCGATTCCGCGGAGTTGCCCGACGATCGCGATGGCGACGTCGTTGGGTAGGACGCCGGGGTCGATGGTGCCGTCGGCGATTCCGGCGGCGATGTCCTCACACAGGTCGGCGCGAAACGCTTCGTCTCGCTCACGAAGGATCGGGGCCAGCTCCGACGCCGTGGCCGCCTCGGCCCACAGCAGCAAAAACGCCTGGTGCGCCACGCTCGCCTGGCCGACCATTCCGATGTATCCGTCGATCAGCCGCAGCAGACGGTTCAGACCGGGCGGCAGCCCGTCGAGCCCGGGCACGAATCCGGTCTGCGTTGCGAGTGCCAGGCGTTCCAGCAGCGTCTGTTTGGACCCGAAGTAGTGGGTGACCAGGCCACGGCTGTATCCGGCTCGGTCGCCCATGCGCGCCAAGGTCAACGAGCGCACCCCCTGTTCGACGATCAGTTCGGCGGCGGCGTTGAGCAACGCGGCTTCGGCCTGGTCACGGCGCTGTTTCTGGGTGCGGCGCTTGGTGGGCATGCGATAAATCTACAATATATTTGTCGGCTGGCCAACAAATTAGTAGGGTGATGCCTCCGACGGAGTGGAGGCTTCCGATGATCGGGATTGACGAGCGCGCCCTGGACGACCTGCCGGCCGAAGATCCGGGTGGTCCTGTGGTGATGCCCAACCTGCCGCGGTTCCGTCCGGACGGCGGCCGAGAGAGCTACCGGCGTTACGCCGAGGCGCTCGGCCCGGCGATCAACGCGCGGTACGGCGTGCAGGTGGAGTACCTGGGAGACGGCGGCCGGGCGCTGGTCGGCGTGAACGAACCAAGCCTATCGGCCTCCGGTCTGAGGAGAATCATGCGCGACCTGTCTCGTCCGTCCCCTCTCCTTCATCCTGGTGCGCAGACACCTCCCGGCAGGGGAGTCACCGCTGGGGATGGGGCTGGTCATGGCGCTGTTCACGGGCGGCGGCATGTGGGAACGCTGACTGCCGGGTCAGCGCGGGCCCTGGATGAGCCGTTGAGGGCCTCGGCCATGGCGTTGCGGCAGCTGTCCCCGAGCAGTGCCCGACAGGCCATTCCGGACGGGGACGTGGTCAGGAACGTGACCAGGGCGGGCGGAATCGGATAGCGACCTCCGGAACCGGACAAGGAACCCGTGGCGGGTGCATTTCTCCCAGTCCACGTAAGGGCCGCGCTCGGTCTCCTCGAGGAAGATGTGCCGGGCGATGTTCAGACCCGGCGTCGACCGGCCGTAGAGGAGCCCGGCGAGGCGGTTCTCGGCGAGCACGTCCAGGCGGTGGTTCATGATCATCGCGGGTGCGTCGGCGACCAGGGCGAGGATGCGCAGCAGCTCCGGCCGGACCCGCCCGCCCGGTACCTTCGCGCGGCGGCGGCGCTGCCGGGAGAGCCGGTAGAGGTGCCCGCGTTCGGTCTCGTCGAGGCCGAGGACGCGGGCGAGCGCGTCGAGAACCTGCTCGGAGGGCTGGGTCGCGCGGCCCTGCTCCAGCCGTACGTAGTAGTCGACGCTGACTCCGGACAGATGCGCGACCTCTTCACGGCGCAGCCCTTCGACCCGGCGGCGGCTGTCCGTTGGGATGCCGACGACAGCCGGGTCGACCCGGGAACGCCGGGTCCGCAGGAAGCCCGCGAGATCGTCCATGATCCCAGTATGGCGCGTTGCTGTCCGGGAGGGTGGTCCTGCCATTACCAGGAAGTCCCGTCCGATGGAAGAAGTGTCCCTGGATGCCGGGCGCCGCAATGCCCAGGATCGAACACGGCCGATCCGAAGGAGTTTCAATGAAAACGCTGATCGTCTACGCCCACCCGGAGCCGAGGTCGCTCAACAGGTCACTGAAAGACCACGCGGTATCCACACTGGAGACCGCCGGGCACGAGGTACGGGTGAGCGATCTGTACGCGATGAACTGGAAGGCGGTCGTGGACGCCGCGGACTTCGGCCCCAACGCATCAAATCCGCTGAACGTCGCCCACGACTCCGGCCGGGCCTTCAAGGCCGGGACGCTCGCCCCGGACATCCTCGCCGAGCAGGAGAAAGTGCTGTGGGCCGACACGATCATCATGCAGTTCCCGATGTGGTGGTACACGATGCCCGCGATTCTCAAAGGCTGGGTGGAAAGGGTGTTCACCTTCAACTTCGCGTACGGCGTCGGCGAACACAGCGACGCCAGGTTCGGCGACCGCTTCGGAGAAGGCACCCTCGTGGGCAGGAAGGCTCTGCTGTCGGTGACCATCGGCGCCCCGGAGCCGCATTACGCCCCTCGCGGGATCCAGGGCCCCATCGATGATCTGCTGTTCCCGATCCAGCACGGCATCCTCTGGTATCCGGGCATCGAGGTGCTGCCGCCGTTCGTGGTGTTCGGTACCGCGCGGATGACCAGCGAGGACTATCCGGACATCGCCAAAGCCTGGGAGCAGCGCTTGCTCACCCTGGAGTCGACCGAGCCGATCCCGTTCCGGCCGCAGAACTTCGGCGATTACGAGATGCCCTCGCTGCACCTGAAGGAGGGACTGGAGCCCGCGGGCCGCACGGGTTTCGGGCTGCACGTGCGCGGCTGAGCACCGACGGTGGACGGGACGAGCTGGGGCATGAACCCGAGGAAGTCCCGAGCACGGCGGCCGGAGGCCCGGATCGTCGGTCACCAAAGGTGACTCAGTCACCGAAAAGTGCGTTCTTCCATGTCAGCGGCCACTCTCTTACGGTTTCCGAGTAACCACGAGAGAGCGCCCAGGGTTCCGCAGCAGCGGCCCTTGGGGAGCGGCTGCGGAGCCGACCGATGCCGTCGCGCCCACCTCACGGAGTCTCTCACCGTAGCGACACATATTGCGAACCGCGGTCGTTTAGATGAATCAGAGAGGGAGTACAAATGGGTAATCGTCCGGATTTCAGCCTCACGCAGCTCCTCTATTTCGTGACCATAGCAGAGACTGGAAACATATCCGAAGCCGCAACCCGTCTGCATGCCTCTCAATCCGCGGTGTCCTCGGCCATACAGAGGCTGGAGCGCCAACTCGGTAGTCAGCTGCTGCTGCGTCAACACGCCAAAGGAGTCACGCTGTCTCCGAGTGGCCGGCTGTTACTCAACGAAGCGAGGGCGATCCTGAGGCAGGCTCGCAGCCTCAAGGACTACAGCAGTAGGCTCCAACAGGACGCCGTGGGGCAGTTGGACGTCGGCTGCTGCCAGACGATCACTCCGTTCCTGATTCCGCGGACACTGGTCAGGCTGGCGAAGAGTCATCCAGGGATCACCGTGAACGTCCATGACACGATGAGGCCCTGCGAGTCACTCCTCAACGGTGTTTGCGAGCTACTGGTGACCTACGATCTGACCCGGCTTGAAGGGGAAAGGTTCATTGAACTGGCCACCCCATCGCTCTACGCCTTGATCTCTCGAGATCATCCACTGGCGAATGCCGAGAGGGTCTCTCTGGCGGAACTCGTGGACCAACCGCTGCTGATGCTGGACCTGCCCATTGGAAGTTCATACTCCGAGTACACGAGAACCATCTTCCACCAGGCCAACGTCCCTATGCCCAAGGTGATTCATGTGACAGGGCTGGAAGCGATGAGAGGGCTGGCCGGGGCCAATGTGGGGTTCATGCTCACTCATCATCGTCCCTTTTCGATGGAGACGCTGGACGGAAGCCAGGTCGCGCTGTTAGAAGTCACCGACGACCGTCCTCACCTTTCCCTGGGTGTGAAGACGCTTGCCGGCACTGTGTCGAATCAGAGAATGGCGTGCTTTGTCGCCGCTCTCCGTGAGACTGCGCGTGAAATCTACTCGCGCACGCCTATTGAGCCTTTCCATCGTGATTCTTTGATTTCGAGTCGCCGGATCGAGTCCGGCGTCGGGCGCGTGGACCGATCGACGGCGCGCCGCGAGGTCGCACCCCGGTGCGGCTTCCCGAAAGAGACGTGAGTGAATTTCCGGCCCAGGGGCTCTTCTTCCCGGCTCGGCTGCCGGACACTCGCGAGAAGCGTGTACCGCAGCGGCGATCGGTTCTCGGCCCATGCCCCTGCACGGCACGGCACGGCACGGCACGGCACGGCGGATCAACGCCGAGCCGGAGGAGGGCTGTCGAAGTCGGTGAAGACGCGACGCGGCCGAGGCGGAGGCCGACAGGGCGGCAACGCCACGCAGCGCCGTCCGCGAGCGGCCGAGCCGGGCACCGTGCCGTACCGTGCCCGGCGGCCCTCCGGACGGACCGAGCCGAACATGGCGGGGGCAGGTCCGAGTCCTGCGGATCGTGGCGTTCACGACCAGCCGGCTCTTCGAGCCGTGGACGCGCGGATGGTGAACAGCGAACTCATGCGCTGAACACCTTCTCGCGTTCCCGTTCCTCCTCCGTGGCCGCGATGTGCTTGACCGCGTAGCGGAGGGCCGGTGGGGCCATGAGTGAGGTGACCACGGCCACGAGCACGATGATGGTGTACCCGGCCGTGGTGAGGACACCCAGGCGCAGGCCGACCGTCGCCACGATCACCTCGATGACCCCACGTGCGTTGAGACCGGCGCCGAGCGCCAGTCCCTCCCAGCGGCTGAGCTTGCTGAGCCGTGCGCCGAGATACGCACCGACGAACTTGCCGCCGATGGCGATGAGCAGCACCACCAGCCCTGACAGCAGTACGTGCGGCCGGCCCAGCAGGGTGAGATCCATCCGCAGCCCGGCGGTGGCGAAGAAGACGGGGGCCAGCACCGCCATGACGAAGGTGGACAGCGGTGCGAGTTTTCGCCGGTCCAGGAGACCGGACGTGCTGAGCAGGATGCCGCACAGGAAGGCGCCCAGGATCGGCTCCAGGCCGAGCGCCGTCGTACCTGCCGCCGAGGCCAGCGTCAGCACGGTGACCACGGCGACGGTGACGGCGGGGTCCTCGGTCTTGTTCGAGCGGGTGAGGCCTACGCGTACCGCTGGTCGGCCGACCAGGTAGGCGACCGCCAGTACCAGCGCGAGGCTGCCGAGAGTCAGCGCCAGGTGGCCCGCTCGCAGCCCCGTGGTGGCCATCGCCGAGATGATGGACAGTAACGCCCAACCGACGATGTCGTCCACAGCGGCGGCGGTGATGGTGAGCTGCCCGATGTCGCGGTGCAGGAGCCTGAGCTCCACGAGGGTCTTGGCGATGACGGGAATCGCGCTGACACACATGGCCACGCCGATGAACAGCGCGAAGACCGGGCGTTCATGGCCCTCGCCCATCAGCGAAGCGGGAAGCGCGGTGCCGACGGCCACTCCCAGCCCCAGCGGGATGATCAGGCCACCGGCGCTGACCAATGCCGCAGTGCGGCCTCTGCGGCGCACGACGTCCAGATCGATGTGCATGCCGGTGAAACCGACGAGCAGCAGCACGCCCAGCTGGCCCACGGCGTCGAGCAGGTGTATCTGGCCCGGATCCGGTGGGAACAGCCAGCTGGAGAGCGATGGAAGGAGGTGCGCGAGCAAAGACGGCCCGAGTATGACACCGGCTGCGAGTTCGCCGACGACCGCGGCCAGGTTGAGCCGCGTCGCGAGGCGCCCCAGGAGGAACGCGGTCACGAGCAGGACAGCGAGCTGCAAAAGAAATACGAGCATCTGATGGGCGGCGATGGGGGGCAGCTCGGTGACGCTGATAGTCATGCAGTTCTCTCCTGAATGGTGCGATGGCTGGCAAACGGCGGGGCGGGAGAAGCCCCGAGAAGTGAGGCAGGACCCTGTGCGCAACGCCCTCGTGAAGTTTTTCGCGGTTCTGCAAGAGGGCCGCTGCCTCCGGACCCGGTATGACTGTTCTCCCGTGTCGAAGGCATGACCTGGGAGGTGGCGTCGCCGGGCCCGGGAGGCGCTGTCGGGGACGCGCGCAGGGCACCAGCCCGCCCCTGGCCCACTCGCTCTGGGCCGTCCGCGAACGGCGAAGAGCTCCGCACGCGAAGATCAAGCAGTTGCTGGAGCCTCATCCTCTTTCCTCGTTCCCGGCCTCAATGCCGCAGGTCGCGGTGAGGACCACCGCCGTCCTGCCGGTCACCGTCGGCGACGGCACCGGCTTCGTGCGGGCGCCGTGCATACGTCGGGGTTCCCGCAGCTACGGGACCCGTTGGATAAGGACCGGTCAGCGACTTGATCAGCTCTTCGCGCCTCGCCCGGTACGCGGCCACATTCGCCAGCTTGACCTCCTCGAAGCCGCGGACGGTCTCGGGCAGGGACACCAGTTCCAGCAGGACGGGATCTTCCGCCGAGCCGCACCTCATAGCTGTGCGCACCGATTCCCGGTACTCCTCGATGAGTTCGCGTTCCACCCCGCGTACCTGCGTGTGACCAAACGGGTCCAGCGGCGTGCCCCGCAGTCTCCGCATCGCCCGCAGAACCCGGAACACCACCCGGAACCACGGACCCAGGGCGATCTTGCGCTCGCGCTGGATGCCCAGCGCCTTCAGCACGGGCGGCTGCAACTGATAACGGAAACCGGCTCCGGGGCCGAACTGAGCCTCGATGTCCGCCTTCAGCCGTTCGTCGAGCGACAACCGCGCGACCTCGTATTCGTCCTTGTAGGCCATGAGCTTGTGCAGGTTGCGCGCGACAGCCGTGGTGAGCGGTCCCCCCTGACCCTCGAACTCCCTGACCAGCTCGACGAACTCGATGAACGCCCGCGCGTAGTCGATGTCCTGGTAGTCCACGAGATCAGTGACCAGGACATCCAGCAGACCGGCCAGGTCCGAGTCCTCATCGACCTTGGCGAGCGCCCGCACCGACATGGCGGCTCCGGTCGGCCGGGACAGCGGCGCCCTCGCCGGACGTGTCGCCACCCGCAGCGCCTCGGGATCGGCGAGGGACTGCCGGCCGCGACGGAACGCCTGGATGTTGTCGTCCAGGGCGACGCCGTTGAGGCGGATGGCCTGCTCGATACTGCTTGCCTCGATGGGGATCGCACCGGCCTGCCAGGCGGCGCCGAGCTGGAGGATGTTGGCGAACTGGTCGTCGCCGAAGATCTCCAGCGCGAGGGCGCGTGCGTCGAAAAAGCGCGCCTCGGCGACAGCCCTTTCGATCACCGGGCACAGGGCCTGCGCATCCGGGTACCGCGCCGACACGTCGCTGACCATCTGGCCGGTCGGTACCTCGGAGGTCGATACGACGGCCACGGTCCGTGCGGTGTCTGCCGTGCCCAGATGGGTCGGGTCCGCCGCGACGAGCAGGTCGGTCGCCAGGTACAGATCGCACTCTCCGCTGGAGAGTTTGGCCGGTCGCTCCACCGGCTCGGCCGTGACCCGTACGTCCGAGACGACCGCGCCCCCCTTCTGCGCGAGCCCGGTCTGATCGAGCGCGCGTACATGCCTGCCCTCGATCACGGCAGCGGTGGCGAGGATCTGCGCGACCGTCACCACACCGGTGCCGCCGATACCCGTTATCCGCACGGTGAAGTCGGACGACATCGGCCGTGGAGGCGTCGGCAGGTCCGTCTCGGCCAGGGGCACGACCTCGCGCCGGCTTCCCCGGCCGCCCGGCACGACGGTCAGGAACGAAGGGCACCGCCCCGCCAGGCATGAGTAGTCGACGTTGCACGAGGACTGGTGGATGCGTGTCTTGCGGCCGAACTCGGTGCTCACCGGTTGGACGGAGAGACAGTTGGACCGTGCGCCGCAGTCGCCGCAGCCCTCGCACAGCCGCTCATTGACGAACACTTTGGTGGCGGGAGTGTCCTGTGCGCCACGGCGGCGTTTGCGGCGCTGTGATGCCGCGCACTCCTGGTCGTGTATGAGCACCGTGACCCCGGGGATCGCGGTCAGTTCCGCCTGGCTGCGCAGCAGCTCGTCGCGGTGGCGCACGTCGACCTGCTTGGGCATCCTGGCGCGCCTCAGCCGACGCGGGTCGTCCGTCGTGACGATCACCTTCGCCACGCCCTCGGTGAGCAGGAGGGCGGCGACCTTCTCCACGGGCAGGGCCCCGGCCGCGTCCTGGCCCCCGGTCATCGCCACCGCGGAGTTGTACAGGATCTTGTAGGTGATGTTGACGCCCGCTGCCACCGCCGCCCGTACGGCGAGGCTGGCGGAGTGGTGGAAGGTGCCGTCACCGACGTTCTGGACGAAGTGGTCGACATCGACGAAGGGAGCCATGCCGATCCACTGGGCGCCCTCGCCCCCCATCTGCGTGACGCCGATGATGTCACCGACCCGCTCGGGATCCATGAAGAACGTCATGGTGGAGCATCCGGTGCCGCCCGCAGCCAGTGTCCCGGCCGGCGCCTTCGTCGACGAGTTGTGGGGGCAGCCGGAGCAGAAATACGGGGTGCGGGTGACCAGCGGCAGGTCGATGCGTTCCCGGCGCGGGCGTGCGCGCCACGCGTCCACGGGGTCGCACGGGCCGCGTGCGGCGAGTCTGCGGGCGAGTCCCGAGGCGATCGTCTCCGGCGTCAGCTCGCCCAGTGCGCTGAAGAGGGTGCGGCCGGCCGGATCGGTCTTGCCGTACACCGCCGGTGCCGAGCCCTCGCCGTACAGGATCTCCTTGATCGCGGGCTCCAGGAAGGCCCGCTTCTCCTCCACCACGACGATCTCGTGCAGTCCGGAAGCGAACTGCCTTACGATCTCCGGCTCGAGGGGATGGATGACGCCGAGTCTCAGCAGCCGTACCCCGTAGCGCTCCAGTGCGTCGTCGTCCATGCCCAGCCGGCGTAGGGCTTCGCGGAGGTCCAGGTAGGACTTCCCCGCGGCGACGATGCCGATCCGGTCCCCAGGGTGTCCGTACACGCTGTTGAGCCGGGCGGCCCGTATGTACTCCACGGCCAGGGGCAGGCGGACCTGGTGCAGATTCTGTTCCAGCCGGGCGAGGTCGGCGCCGAGCAGTCGGGACGTGGGCTCGTGCCGGTAGGCGCCGTTCAGTGTCGGGGGTTTCCAGTCCTCGCGCGCGACGGCTGTGCCGGCCGCGTCTGCGACGTTGGTGACCACCTTCATGGCGGTCCACAACCCGCTGGCCCGTGACATCTCCACCGCGTGCAGGCCGTGATGCAGTATTTCCTGGGAGTCTGCGGGGAAGAACACGGGCATGGCGAGATCGGCCAGCGCGAATTCCGACGCGCTGGGCACCGTCGAGGACTTGGCGCCGGGATCGTCTCCCACGAGGGCCAGGGCGCCTCCCCGCGGGTGCGCGCCCGCGAAGTTCGCGTGGCGCAGAGCGTCACCCGCGCGGTCGAGTCCGGGTGCCTTGCCGTACCAGACGCCGAGGACCCCGTTCGGGCGCTGTGCTCCGGTCGCGGCGGCGAGCTGGCTGCCGAACACCGCCGTCGCCCCCAGTTCCTCGTTCACCGCCGGCCGGTGGACCACGTGGTGTTCCGCCAGCAGCCGCTCGCGGCGCGCGAGTTCGAGGTCGTACCCGGCCAGCGGCGACCCTTCGTATCCGGAGACGAGAACTGCCGTGTCATGGCCGTTTCGACGATCGTGCCTGACGCGGTCGAGCAAGACGCGTACCAGGGCCTGGACGCCGGTGAGATAGACGGTGCCGTCCTGGCGGAGATAGCGATGGTCCAACGTGAATGCGCCCGGCTGCTCATGCGTGGACAATGACACTCCTTCGTTTTGCTGCCACCCCCGAACAGCGGCAGAATTCCTCTGCCGAGGAGAGGTAAACGAGCGTCGCGAAAAGAACCACGTGACATGGCTGCGAATCAATACCTGATCGGATCCTTTTCCGGTCGATCCTGCCCGAAGCTCCGGCATCGTTCAACCGTATAGTTCCGATGCTGTGGATCGAATAGTCTTATAGAGAAGTCCGGCAGGGAACATTGACCGGGTGCTACAGTGCGGACACCGCTTCAGTCCGTGCCGGGCCCCTCCAGTGCCCGGAAATACTGCAAGTGAGAGGCAATCAATCGGTGGGCATGTTTTCTATTACTCGGAATACCTCCGAGAAATTGACAGCTGTGTCGGAGCGGGCCGGACTCACTTTTGGACGAGGTTTCTGATGAGCGCCCCCGAACACAGGACGACTCGGCTTTTCATCATCGACGACAACGTCCTCTTCCGGGAGGGAATGGCGGAAATCTGCGACCGGGAACCGGACCTGTCTGTGGTCGGGCGGGCAGCGAGCGGGCTCGACGCGGTCGCCCAGGTGCGCCGGAGCCGGCCCGACGTGGTGCTGCTCAGCAGCAGGACACCGTGCCACGACACGGAAGAGGTCGTGGCACAGCTCACGGCCGGACCGGGTGAACCGCGACTGGTGATCCTGGCGACGCACGAGACCGTACAGACGGCACGCACCTTCCTCTCGATGGGGGCATGGGCGTACATCTCGAAGAACTCGACCCGCGAGGAACTGCTCACGGTCGTCCGTACCGTCGGCCGCGGTTCGGACCGTGCGGTCCTGTCTGTGCCGAGGGGCGTGCTGGAGCAGTTGGCCAGACCTGTCGCGAGCCCGCTCTCCAGCCGGGAACTCGAAGTGATCGAACTCGTCGCCGCCGGCCTGAGCAATGCGCAGATCGCCAGTCGGCTCTACATCTCGGAGGGCACGGTCAAGCGCCACCTGTCGAACACGTACCTGAAACTCGATGTCCGGTCCAGAACGGCCGCCGTCAACAAGGCCGCGGTCATGGGCCTCCTGCTGGGCAACGTGGCCTGACGGGGCGGCCCCTGTCAGGCCCGCGGCGTGTCACCGCCGTCCCCGTACGCGGACAGGGTCGTGCCCGGGGGAACCAGTGCGACGGCCCGGCCCGGAGCTCCGGTGCCACCCTCCACCTTGACGGGGAGGAAGCAGAACCACGCCCCGCGGGACGGGAGTCGGTCGAGCGCCGTGAGGCACTCGATGAACACCATGGCCTCGCGCAGACCGGTGACGTGCGCCGGTATGGGGTCGTGCGCGGCGCCGATGGACGGGGCGTCGATCCCGACGCAGCGCACCCCGCGCCCGAGCAGCAGCTCCACCACGTCCACTGAGGGTGCCGGCCATGCCGGGCTCTTGTGCGCGAGGACGTCGCGCAGGTAGCCGTCGCCTTCCCTGCCCCGCCGGTAGCGTGTGTCCCAGCCCGTGCGGAACAGGACGATGTCTCCCGCGTTCAGCCGGCCGTGACGTGTCTCCCACGCGGTGATCGTGTCGGCTCCGATGAGTGGGCTCACCCCTTTCTCACTCTGTCCGTCCGGGGCGTTGAGGTGCTCCACGTCCAGGACCGCGGCGCCACCCATGAGGGTGCTGAGCTCCACCTTCTCCGCGGAGATCGCACCCGTCGGCCCCGCACCGGGCAGGCCGGATCCGGGCGGCGGGACGAAGTGCGTCGGGGCGTCGAAGTGCGTGCCGGTGTGCTCGTCGATGGCCATCCAGCGTGTCGTGTACGGACCGCCCCGGCTGTGGAGCGGAGCCACCGGGTCGATGCGGTCGACGAACCAGTTCGACGTCTTGTGCTGGAAGGGCTGATGGCCTTCCCAGTAGCAGGGAAGGTCCTCGGCCACGGTCACGGACAGGTCGACCACTACGTGGCCCTGGGCCGCGAACGGCACGACGGGGGCGGTTCGCTCAAGTCGCTGGTCCTCGTGGAGCATGTGTCTCACCGAATCCTCTTGATGCCAGTGGCGGCACCGTTGCTGATCTCCAGCAGAACCGCGCCGAGCACCATCGGTCCGTCGAACACATCGGGCATGTCCCCGGCGAAGGGGTTTCCGGCGGTGCGCAGACCGTTCACCAGATTCGTCGGGGTGAATCCCTGCACTCCGCCGTCCGGCCCGGTCATGCCCACCTCCGTGACGAATGCGGTGCCCTTGGTCAAGAGCCGCAGCCGCTCGGTCGCCTCGTGGGTGTGCGTGCCCAGCACCGCGGTCGCCTCACCGTCGACCGCGTGCGCGAATATCTGCTTCTCCAGTACGTGATCGCCGTGGTAGTCGACGATCGTGCTGCCGCGGCGGTCGGCCGTGTCCCACGCCTGGTAAGCGGGGAAGACCTTCCCGGCGGTCGCCTTGACCGAATGCATGGCGCAGTCGTCGGCCAGGTTGATCACCGTCACCGTCTCACCGCCGACCGTCACATGGATGATTCCCTTTCCGGGCACGTCGTCGTCCACGTTGGCGGGCCGGATCACCTGACGAAGCCGGAGGAGGTCGACGGACTCCTCGCTGTCCCATGAGTGGTTTCCTCCCGTGATGACGTCCGCCCCGCTCCTCAGCAGAAGCTCGACCTGCACAGCTCCCATTCCCAGGCCGTTGGCGGCACAATTCTCGGCATTGACCACCACAAGGTCCACGTTGTGCTGTGCGCGAAGACCGGGCAGGCGGCCGGCAACGTATTTCGTTGCCGCGTCTCCGACGATGTCACCGATGAACAGCAGAATCATGCGTAGCGACCCTTCGGTCTTGAGATCTCCGTTATTCCTTCAACCGGATATTTCACGCCTGCGTATGTCAGGGCGAGACGGCCATCGGGCTTCTGAAAGGAACTCCGATCCTCGCAGCATCGGACGGCAGCAGGATCTGTCGAAGGTTGTACTTTCCTTACGACCTTGGTGGGTCGGAACGCGAGGAGCGTCGCCCTAACATGATCGACAGATCGACGGCCGGAGGCGGCACCAATTCAGCCGGAAACGGCGACCGCAGAGGCCACCGAATCGACGAAGGAGATGGCGCATGGCTTCTGCACACGCCGGCGGACGTCTGCTGGGGAAATCGAGTGTCATCACGGGTGCGGCACACGGAATCGGCCGTGCCACGGCCGAGTGGTTCGCCCGTGAGCACGCACGCCTGGTGATCGGCGACGTGGACGCGGAAGCGCTGGACAAGCTCCACGCGGAACTGTCGGCCGCCGGCGCCGAGGTGACCTCGGTCGCCGGTGACGTCTCCGTCTCCGGCGACGTGGAGAGACTGATCCGTACAGCGGTCGAGCGGTACGGCAGGCTCGACGTGGTGGTCGCCAACGCCGGAGTGATCCCGCTGCTGGAAATCACCGAGGCGACCGAGGAGGACTGGGAACACGTCATGGCCGTCGACGGCAAAGGCATGTTCCTGACCTGCAAGTACGCGGTCCAGGCGATGCTGGAAACCGGTGGCTCCATCGTGTGTCTGTCCTCCATATCCGGCATTGCCGGTCAGCGGGGGCAGAGTACGTACGGGCCGGCCAAGTTCGTGGCGTCGGGACTTGCGAAGCATCTCGCGGTCGAACACGCCGGCCACGGCATCCGGGTCAACGCCGTGGCCCCGGGAACGATTCGAACCGATCGCGTGCGAAGGCTGGAAACGGAGCCGGGAGGGCCCGAATACCTGCGCGGCATCAAGAAGTTGCATCCACTCGCCCGGCTCGGCGAACCGGCCGAAGTCGCCGCCGCCATCGGTTTTCTCGCCTCGGACGAGGCGTCGTTCATCACCGGCGCAGTGCTGCCCGTCGACGGCGGCTATCTCGCGCAGTGACCGACAAGAAGGGCTGATGCATGGCCATTCATGTGCATTCTCCGGAGGATCTGCTCGCCCTGGCCGGGAAACCGATGGGGACGACCCGCTGGCAAGAAGTCGACCAGCGGCAGGTGGACGCATTCGCGGACGCCACCGGGGACCGCCAATGGATTCACATCGACCGCGAGCGTGCAGAAGCCGGGCCGTTCGGGGCCACGATCGCCCACGGATTTCTCACCGTTTCACTGATCCCGACGTTTCTCAATGAGACGGTCATCGTCGAGAAATCCACCACCATGGTCAACTACGGCCTGAACAAAGTACGCTTCCCCGCCCCCGTACCCGTCGGCAGCGCCCTTCGGGGCCGAGTCGACCTGATCGGTGCCCGGCAGCGGACCACGGGTGTCGAAGCAACCTTCAAGATCACCACCGAGCTGCACGGGTCACAGCGTCCTGCCTGCGTGGCCGAGGCGGTCATCGTCTACAGCTGAACACCGGGCGGCCGGCCGCCGCCCGACAACTTTCCCTGCCCTGTCACGCGTGCGCCTCAGCGCGCCCGCACGAGAGGTATCCCAACCGAGGTCGGTCCCCGACCGGCGAAGCGGAGGTCAGTCCATGCAGCACCGTCTCATCGCTTTCCTTTCCGACATCGGCTCCCACGACGAGGCACACGCCCTGTGCAAGGGGCTGATGTACAGCATCGCCCCCACGACCAACGTCGTCGACATCACCCACGCCGTCACCCCCTTCGACGTCCGTGAGGGCGCACTCTTCCTCGCCGACGTGCCCGACTCGTTCCCGAAATCGACGATCATCTGCGCCTACGTCTATCCGGAGACCGGGACGGACACCGCGACCATCGTGGTCCGCAACAAGAAGGGACAATACCTCGTCGGCCCCAACAACGGGCTGCTCAGCTACGCGCTGGAAGCGTCTCCGGCCGTGGAGGCCTACGAGGTCGCGTCGGCCGACGTGATGAACACGCCGGTCACCCCCACCTGGTACGGCAAAGACATCGTCGCCGCGTGCGCGGCGCACCTCGCGGCGGGCACGAAGATCAACGCCGTCGGCCCCCGGATCGAGCTCGACCGCATCGTATCCCTCCCCCACACCAGGCCGACCCGTGAAGAGAGTGTCATCCGCGGAGAGATCGTCCGCATCGACGAGAACTTCGGCAACGTCTGGACGAACATACCGAGCGAGTTGCTGACCGGTCTCCCACAGCAAGGCGAGCGCGTCACCATCGAGCTCCGCGACGTCAGCGGCACAACCCTCGAACTGCCATACTGCAAGACGTTCGGCCAGGTCGAGAAAGGCGAGCCGCTGCTGTACCTCAGCAGCCGCGGCAAGCTGGCACTGGGACGCAACCAGGACAACTTCCTCGACAAGTGGCCAGTCTGCCCCGGCGACAGCGTAACCCTCCGCCTACCCTGACACAGGACCCACGCCGAACGCCGCCTACCCTGACACAGGACCCGTGCCGAACGCCGCGCGAGCACGCGGCACGGCACCGACCGCCTCTGCCCGGGACCACCCACTCCAGTGGCCCCGGGCACCCAGGACACACACGGCCATAACCACACCACCACGCCCTCCCCTACCACCACAAACACCGGCCCACAGCCTCCAGAACCACAGGCTGCCGACAGTACACACCACCACCGGCCGCACCACGCCGGCAGCCGGCAACCCGCAATTCCCCACGGACACGACGCAAGACCAGACAAAACACGCAACCCCGCAGCAGAAACACAATCCCCCCGAGGCTGCTATATCAAGTCAAGCCGCTTGAGGGAGATCTTCAGCGGTGAACTGCCGTGCGGGCTGATCCCCTCGTTCGAGGAGCTTGAAGAGCTGCCGACAGATTGCACGCTTGAGGCAGCGTTGTGCGTCTCTCGCGATCTTCCCCTCGCTGATCCGCCGGGCGACGTAGGCCCGGGTGATCGGGTCGAGGCGGACCCGGATCAGGGTGATCGTGTGAAGTGCCCGGTTGAGCTGCCGGTCTCCACTGCGGTTGATCCTGTGCCGGCTGGTCAACCCTGACGAGGCGGGGATCGCAGCGACGCCCGCGAAGGCCGCAAACGCTGCCTCGGACCGGAAGCGGCCGGTGTGCGACCAGCTGATCAGGACCTGGGCAGCACTGATCGGCCCGACGCCTTGCAACGCCAGCAGTTCGGGGGCGATCGTACGGACGAGCGCGAGAACCTCCGCTTCGAACTCCTTCGCCTCAAAACGCAGGCCTTCGATCCGCTGAGCGGCGCTTCGCAGGGCGCGAACGGTCATGCGGTGCTCGATGTCCTGGGTCGGCCGGTCCCGCAGCTTCGCGCACTGAGCAACCCGGTCCTTGCTCTTCATGCCTCGGAGTTCGACGCGGAGCTCGTCGGGCGCCGAGATGATCAGGGCCTTGAGCAGGTTGACCGCAGCCATGCAGGCCAGGACGGCGCTCTGACGGGTGGCAAGTAGGACACGAAATGCCTCACGCTCACCACACCGTCGTGGGTA
>NZ_JANIIC010000118.1 GCF_024519315.1 Streptomyces malaysiensis subsp. samsunensis
CTTTGCGGAGAGCCCTGTCGGGACTTAGGTCACCGGCAGGGCTCTTCTTTTGTTGTGTTGTGGGCCACTCGGTGTTCATGTTGTCTGGGCACGATGCCGCTCATGGGGACTCCTACGGATGAGCTGCTGCATGAGTTGACCCGGGCGCGTGTGCGGCCGGGCGACGAGGTCATCGTGCCGTCCTACGGCACTCCCGAAGCCGCGGAAGCGGTGCTGCTTGCCGGCGCCAGGCCGGTCTTCGTGGACATCGACGCCCATACCTACTGCATAGACCCGGCCGCGGTGGCCGGGGCGCTGACGCCCCGGACCGCGGCCATCGTGGCCATTCACACCTTCGGACACCCCGCCGATATGGCGGCCCTGACCGAGCTGGGCCGGCGGAACGGCGTGCTGGTGATCGGATACGGGGCGGCCCATGAGCCCGCCGGGGAGATTCTGCGGCGGCAGGCCAACGCGGCCTATCTGGACGGAAAGCTGCGCGGGGTCCTTACCCCGCCTGTCTCGCCCGGAGTGGAACACACCTATCAGCAGTACGTCGTTCGGGTTCCCGGCAACGGTCGGCCGGACCGGGACGCCTTCGCCCGTACGCTGCGTTCTCGCGGCGTCGTATGCCATGTGCCCGTACAGACGCCCGCGCACCGCACCGCGCGCTTCCGGCGCGATCTGTGGCTCGCGGAGACCGAGAGGGCGGCCGATGAGTGCCTGGCGCTTCCCGTCGATCCGACCATGTCGCGGCGGGAGTTGCAGCGGGTGGTCTCTGCCTGCAACGCGCTGGGCGGGCTGCTGGAGTCAGCCGCCTGAGCCATTGGGCGGGTGGTCGGGCGCGTACCCGAGTTCGGGTATGATCTATTCCGTCGACGCGCCCCAATAGCTCAGTCGGCAGAGCGTCTCCATGGTAAGGAGAAGGTCTACGGTTCGATTCCGTATTGGGGCTCTCCTGCGAAGGCCCCCGCCAATTGGACGCTGACTCTGTCGGGGATCTTGGCGGTCTGCTCAGTCTCTGGCAGACCGCCAAGACCTCGGCCGGGGGATCCCGTGCTGGTCCAGGTAGTTCTGGAAGGCGGTCGGCGGCCGGGACGGAGGTGCTTCTCCGGTTGGCGGCCGTCGGCTGAGGCGCTCGATGTTTGCGGCGATGGCTGTGAACACGTGCTGTAAGTGGGCTTTGTGCTGTCCCCGGTAGCGGCAGCGGCGCATGCCGTGTCCGTGGGCGAGCTCGTTGATGGTGCCTTCCACTCCGGAGCGGACCGCGTAGCGGGCCTGCCATTCGGATGTCTGCTGCTCGGCACGGACGCGGAGTTGCAGGTCACGGAATTCTCGCGGGGGAAAGCCCACGCTCCGGGCGCTGTCGGCGGTGGTCGTGCAGCGGGTGCGGACCGGGCAGGGGCGGCACTGGCTCTTGGTGAACCGTGCCACGATCAGAGGCGCCGCGGTGGGCGAGGAGGCCGGATAGGGGCCGTGCCATCCCGCGCTGGTCTCGCCCTGTGGGCAGGTGACCTGACGGCGGTCGAAGTCGATGTGGAAGTCGTCGCGGCCGAAGCCGTTGTTCCTGCGGTTCTGGCGGGTGGTGTTGACCGGCAGTGGTCCGGTGACCGTGACCTGGTGTTCGCGGGCTGCCTGTTCCAGATGGATCAGGGAGGTGTAGCCGCCGTCGACCAGGTGCTCGGCGGGCAGCAGCCCGCGGCGCGACAGACGGGTGTGGATGCCGGGCAGCGCCTTCGCGTCGTAGCCGGTGGCGTCGGTGGTGGCCACATCCGTGATCACGTTGACGCCATCAGGATCACAGGTCTCGGTGAGATGCGCGACGAACCCCTTCCAACGGGTGACGTGTCCGCGGCGCGCGTAGCGGGCCGTCGGATCGTAGGGCGAGACGACCGCGACGGCCGAGGGCGGCAGCCCGCCGTCCTCGGCGGTGCGCCAGCGCAAGCGGCCCGCCCCGTCGCGGTAGTAGTTCTGCACCATGATCTGCCGCAGAGCCTGGACGCGGGGACCGGACAGGCGTTCCGGCCCGTGCTGCCGGAGGTGCTCGATCAGCCGGACGGCGTCGCCTCCGGTGGCGAGGATCCTGGTCTTGGGGCGGGTGGGGTTCTTGCCCAGACGGACCGGGCGGCCGTAGCGGCGCCCCCACTCCTCGTTGACCAGGCCGGCCAGCAGGTGCGGAGCTGCGCCGGCCAGCTCTTCCAGCGCGGCGCGGACGGCCTCGGTGACCAGTTCCAGCCGGGTCAGGTCGCGCACCGCGGCCAGGACGTGGGTGGAGTCCGTGCGCTGGGTGGTGCGCTCGCGGACGAGACCGGCCTCCTCCAGGCGCGCGAGCGCGAGGTCGAGGAGACGGTCTGCTCGGCCGTCCTCGGTGAGACGGTCGCGGAAGTCGGCCAGCACGCTGTGGTGGAAGCCGGGATCGTCCAGTTCCATGGCCAGCGCGTATTTGAAATCGATGCGGCAGCGAACCGCCTCGGCCGCCTGCCGGTCCGACAGACCGAGAAGGAACTGGAGCACACAGACGGTGGCCAGCTGGGCGGGCGAGAGACCCGGGCGGCCGTCGCGCGGGTACCAGTCGGCGAAGTCCTCGTCCCGCCACAGCCCGCCCAGGTGATCTCTCACCCACATCGCCGTCGTACCGCCCGGGTTGCTCGCCCGAGCCATCTGCACGGTCAGAGAAGGAACTTGCTCACCAGAACGCGGGCGGAGCGACAACGGGCACCTCGACAACTGCATCGGTCCTTGAACAGAGTCGAGCATGCCCGTTGATCATGCTGCCTCGCCGGGGATCCTCAAGATCCCCGACAGAGTCAGCGTCCAATTGGCGGGGGCCTTCATCATGTTCGGGTATTGCCTTCGAGTATGGCCGGGGACGCCACGGCGCCCGGCCGTCCTCAGGAGTCGGCGGGCTCGGGGACGCGCATCGCCAGGATCGCCATGTCGTCAGAGGGCGGCTCCGCAGCGAAGCGCTCGACCGCGCGCAGCACCCGCGCGGCCACCGCGCCCGCCGTAAGGCCGGTGCAGGTCGTAAGGACGTCGATGAGGCCGTCGTCGCCGAGCATCCTGGTGCCCTCGCGCCGCTCCGTCACACCGTCGGTGACGCACAGCAGCACATCGCCGGGGTCGAGCGTCACCGTCTGCTCGTACAGCTCGAGGTCCTCCATGACGCCGAGCAGCGGCTGCGGTTCGGCAGCCGCCTCGATGCTGCCGTCCTGGCGCAGCCGGAGCGGCAGAGGGTGTCCGGCGCAGACGACCTTGAGGACCGCGCTGCCGTCGTGCTGCGGCCACAACTCCCCGTAGAGAAGGGTCAGGAAGCGGCTGCGTGCGCCTTCGTCGAGGATGGCCGCGTTGAGCCGCTCCAGGACGGCGGGGCCGCCGAAGCCCTCGCGGGCGAGCAATCGCAGGGCGTGCCGGGCGAGTCCGGTGACCGCGGCCGCCTCCGGTCCGGTGCCGCAGACATCGCCGATGGCGAAGCCGTACGCCCCGTCGCGGATCGGGAAGAGGTCGTAGAAGTCGCCGCCGACCTCGTTGCCCTCGCCCGCCGCGCGGTAGATGACCTCGACCTCGACGCCGGGGACCTCGGGCTGCTCGGGCGGCAGCAGACTGCGCTGGAGGGACTGGCTGATGGCGGTGCGCTCCGAGTAGAGCCGCGCGTTGTCCAGCGCGAGTGCGGCCCGGCGGGAGAGGTCCTCGGCGAGCTCCAGGTTCTCCTGGCGGAAGTGCTCGTCGGTGGGCTTGCCGAGGATGAGCATGCCGATGACGCGGTTGCGGGCCACCAGGGGCAGTACGACCGTCTCGCCGCCGACCGCGGAGGCGGTCGCGAGCGAGGCGCCGGGGCCGGAGGAGGGGCGGGCGGAGTCGCCGAGGCTGAGGCTGCGCAGCGAGGTGCGCAGGGCGGCGGCGTGGGCCGCGTCATAGGGACCGGACCAGCTGCGGGCCCCGCCGGTGGGGACCTGCTCCGGTGGGTCGATCTTCATCAGCAGGGCCTTGAGCCCGTCGATGCGGTCCTCGTCCTCATGCAGCACGTACGACAGCTCGGGGTCGGACGCCTGGTCGGCGACCGTATAGACGGCGCACCAACTGGCCAGTGTGGGCACCGTCATCTGGGCCATGAGCGCCAGCGTCTGATCGCGGTCCAGGGTGCCCGCGAGGAGGTCGGACGCCTCGACGAGGAAGGACAGCGAGCCGCGGCGCAGCCGCTCCAGCTCGGTGAGGCGGGCGCGCTCGACGGCGAGGGCGATGCGGTCGGCGGCGAATTGCAGCCGCAGGGCCTCTTCGTTGCTGTAGCGGGCGGGGGACTCGGCGGCGACGCCGAGCGAGCCGGTGAGCCGGCCCTCGACCTTCAGCGGGACGGTGACGACGGAGCGCATTCCGGTGTTCACCAGCAGTGGTACGGCGCCGGGCACCGCGGACAGGTCCTCGTGGACGGCGGGCATCCGGGCCGAGCCGTAGCGCCCGGTGCCGGCTTCGACGGGGACGCGGGCGAAACGCTGGCGGGCGGAGGGCAGCCCGGTGGAGGCGCGGACCTCCAACTCGGTCTCGTCGTCGGTGGCGAGGAGCAGATAGGCGGCGTCGCCGTCGAGCATGTCGCGGGCCCGCTCGACGGTGCGCTGGAGCAGGCCGTCGAGGTCGTCGGGGGCCGGTGAGCCGATGAAGACCTCGAAGGCGTCGGTGGCCGGGCCCCGCTCGGCGGCGTCGGTGGTGTCGGCGCTCGCAGCGCGCATCGGGCTCTGGAGTACGGCGCGCTCGCGGTCGCGGACCAGCAGGCACACGGTGGAGGGCTCGCCCTCGGCGTCGCGGATGCGCAGATGGGAGGCGTAGACGGGGGAGACCCGGCCGTCGGCGCCGCGGATGCCGTAGGAGCCCTCCCAGCGGGAGAGCCGGAGCGCCTCGGCGACGCCGGTGCTGGTGCCGGGGGTGTGCGGCCAGGCGGCGAGGTCGGTCAGCGGCTTGCCGACGACCTGCTCCGATTGGTAACCGAACAGCTCCTGAGCGTCGTCGTTCCAGGCGCTGATCAGACCGCCGCTGTCGACCTGGACGACCCCGACCCGGACCCGGGCGTCGGCGATGGGCAGGGCGCTGGAGGGCAGGGCGGGTCCGGCGGCGCGGGTGCCCGCCGGGCGGTCGGGGAAGTCGAGCTGGAACCAGATGTGCTTATGGGTCGCGGTGTACTCCACGCCCCAGCGGGCGGCGAGCGCGGCGCACAGCAGCAGACCGCGGCCGCCCTCGCGGTCGGGGTGTCCGAAGTGGTGGCCGCCGTTGCTCTGGAGCGGGACCTCGCGCTCGGGGTAGCGGTCGGCGACCTCGACGCGGACGCCGGTGTCGGCGCGGATGCAGACCACATCGGCGGTGGTACCGGCGTGCACCACCGCGTTCGTGACGAGCTCGCTGGTCAGGACGACGGCGTCGTCCACGATGTCGGTGAGGCCCCACCCCTGGAGGGTGTCCCGGACAAAGGTGCGGGCGGCGGCGACCGAGCGTCCCACCGGCTCGAAGGTGGCGGCTGCCCGCGCGGTGATCACAGGTCTCCTCATAAATGTCTCGGCGAACTGCTCACCCATGTCGCAGCGCCCCTCCGATGCCCTGGCCGGTTGCCAGGTTACTTACCATCGATGCCCGCGCGAATGCCGGTCGCCCTTGATTCCACCCGGAGTGTGCCTTCGGGGGTGTGGGATGCTGCCGAACTGTTATGGCCTGGTTGGGGCATGGTGAAACACTGGGGAAGCTGGAAGAAGAACCCGACGAGGACGGTCAACCCTGCGGGAGGGACACGGTGGAGTCTGGCGCAGCGGCGCGGGGCACGAATACGCGCGCGAAAGGCGGACGGTCCCGGAGCAATGGGACGACTGAAGTGGACACGGCGGCCCTCAACCGGCTGCTGATCGCGATGACGGCCATGCGGGACGGGAACTTCCGCAAGCGGCTCACGGTCTCGGGCGAGGGCGTGATGTCGGAGATCGCCGCGGTCTTCAACGAGGTCGCGGACCGCAATCTCCAGCTCACCGGCGAGCTGACCCGGGTGCGACGGGTGGTCGGCCGCGAGGGCAAGCTCACCGAGCGCCTGGAGACCGGCGCCTGCGAGGGCCAGTGGGCCGCCGCCATTGACGCGTCCAACGCCCTGGTGGACGATCTTGTGCGGCCGGTGTCCGAGGTGGGCCGGGTGCTGTCGGCGGTCGCCGAGGGCGACCTGGAGCAGCGCATGGACCTGCGGGCGCAGGGCGCCGACGGTTCGGCGCATCCCCTGCGGGGCGAGTTCCTGAAGGTGGGGCGCACGGTCAATGGCCTGGTGGATCAGCTCTCGGCGTTCACCGACGAGGTGACGCGGGTCGCGAGCGAGGTCGGCACCGAGGGCAAGCTGGGTGGCCAGGCCCGGGTGCGGGGGATGTCGGGCTCGTGGAAGGACCTCACGGAGTCCGTCAACACGATGGCCTCCCGGCTCACCGCCCAGGTACGTGACATCGCTCTCGTGACCACGGCGGTGGCCAAGGGTGATCTGTCCCGGAAGGTCACGGTCCATGTGTCCGGGGAGATGCTCGAGCTGAAGAACACCGTCAACACGATGGTGGACCAGCTCTCCTCCTTCGCCTCCGAGGTGACCAGGGTCGCCCGCGAGGTGGGCACCGAGGGCGAGCTCGGCGGCCAGGCGAAGGTGCCGGGCGTCGCGGGTGTCTGGAAGGACCTCACCGACTCCGTCAACCTCATGGCCGGGAACCTGACCGCGCAGGTGCGCGGGATCGCCCAGGTCACCACGGCGGTCGCCAATGGTGATCTGTCGCAGAAGGTGACGGTGAGCGCACGCGGCGAGGTCGCGCAGCTGGCCGAGACGATCAACACCATGACCGAGACGCTGCGCACCTTCGCGGACGAGGTCACACGGGTGGCCAGCGAGGTCGGCGCCGAGGGGCTGCTGGGCGGTCAGGCGCAGGTGCCGGGTGCGGCGGGCACGTGGAAGGATCTCACCGATTCGGTGAACACCGCCTTCCGCAATCTCACCGCGCAGGTCCGGGACATTGCACAGGTGACGACGGCGGTGGCGAACGGCGATCTGTCGCAGAAGGTCACCGTCGATGTGGCCGGAGAGATGCTGGAGCTGAAGAACACCGTCAACACGATGGTGGACCAGCTTCAGTCGTTCGGCGCCGAGGTGACCCGGGTGGCCCGGGAGATCGGCGTCGAGGGCGAACTGGGCGGTCAGGCGCAGGTGCCGGGTGCGGCGGGCACGTGGAAGGACCTCACCGATTCGGTGAACACCGCGTTCCGGAACCTCACCGGACAGGTGCGCAACATCGCCCAGGTGACGACGGCGGTGGCGAACGGCGATCTGTCGCAGAAGGTCACCGTGGACGTCTCCGGTGAGATGCTCAAGCTGAAGAACACCGTGAACACCATGGTGGACCAGCTGTCCTCGTTCGCCGACCAGGTCACCAGGATGGCGCGGGACGTGGGCACCGAGGGCCGACTGGGCGGTCAGGCCCGGGTGGACGGGGTCAGCGGCGTCTGGAAGGACCTGACCGACTCCGTCAACTCCATGGCCGGGAACCTGACGGCGCAGGTGCGGGGTATCGCCCAGGTGACGACCGCGGTCGCGCGCGGCGATCTGTCGCAGAAGATCGAGGTGGACGCCCGCGGCGAGATCCTCGAGCTGAAGAACACCATCAACACGATGGTCGACCAGCTGTCCGACTTCGCCGAGCAGGTGACCCGCGTCGCCCGCGAGGTGGGTACGGACGGCAGGCTGGGCGGTCAGGCGCAGGTGCCCGGTGTGGCGGGCGTGTGGCGCGATCTGACCGATTCGGTGAACGGCATGGCGGGCAATCTGACCGCCCAGGTGCGCAATATCGCGCAGGTCGCCACGGCGGTCGCGCGCGGTGACCTCTCCCAGAAGATCGACGTGGACGCCCGCGGCGAGATCCTGGAGCTGAAGAACACTCTGAACACGATGGTCGACCAGCTGTCGTCCTTCGCGGAGGAGGTCACCAGGGTCGCCCGCGAAGTGGGCACCGAGGGCCAGTTGGGCGGCCAGGCCGAGGTGCAGGGCGTCTCCGGGACATGGAAGGACCTCACCCAGTCCGTCAACAGCATGGCCAACAACCTGACGTCCCAGGTGCGTTCCATCGCGGAGGTCACGACGGCGGTCGCCATGGGCGATCTGTCGAAGAAGATCACCGTTGATGCCAAGGGCGAGATCCTGGAGCTCGTCACCACCGTGAACACGATGGTGGATCAGCTGTCGTCGTTCGCCGAGCAGGTGACCCGGGTGGCCCGTGAGGTGGGCACCGAGGGGCAGTTGGGCGGTCAGGCGCGGGTTCCGGGCGTGACCGGTATCTGGAAGGACCTGAGCAACAACGTCAACCTGATGGCCAATAACCTGACGATCCAGGTGCGGAACATCTCGCAGGTGTCGGCCGCGGTCGCCAATGGCGATCTGACGAAGAAGGTGACGGTCGAGGCGCGCGGCGAGGTCGCGGCGCTGGCCGACACCGTGAACACGATGGTGACGACGCTGTCCTCGTTCGCCGACGAGGTCACGCGGGTGGCGCGCGAGGTGGGCACGGACGGCATCCTGGGCGGCCAGGCCCGGGTGCCCGGTGTCTCGGGGACGTGGAAGGACCTCACCGAGTCCGTGAACTCGATGGCGTCCAACCTGACCGGGCAGGTCCGCAACATCGCGATGGTCACCACGGCCATCGCCCAGGGCGATCTGACCAAGAAGATCGACATCGAGGCGCGGGGCGAGATCCTCGAGCTGAAGACGACCATCAACACGATGGTGGACCAGCTCTCGTCCTTCGCCGACCAGGTGACCCGGGTGGCCCGTGAAGTGGGTACCGAGGGCCAGTTGGGCGGCCAGGCGCGGGTGCGGGACGTGGCCGGCACCTGGAAGGACCTGACCGAATCGGTGAACGAGATGGCCGGCAACCTGACCCGTCAGGTGCGCGCCATCGCCGAGGTCGCCACCGCGGTGACCCGCGGCGATCTCAACCTCAAGATCGACGTGGACGCCTCGGGCGAGATCCAGGTCCTCCAGGACCACATCAACACCATGATCGCCAACCTGCGCGAGACCACGCTCGCCAACAAGGAGCAGGACTGGCTCAAGGGCAACCTCGCCCGGATCTCCGGTCTGATGCAGGGGCGGCGCGACCTGGAGGACGTCGCCCGGCTGATCATGAGCGAGCTGACCCCGGTGGTCTCCGCCCAGCACGGTGCGTTCTTCCTGGCCGTACCGCCGGGCGAGGGCACCGACGTGGTCGCGGACAGCACCTCCGACGACGGCTACGAACTGCTTCTGGTCGGCTCCTACGGCTACTCCCACGGCTCGATGCCCACGCGCTTCAAGCGCGGTGAGACGCTGATCGGCACGGTCGCCGAGGAGAAGCGCCCGATCCTGGTGGAGAACGTGCCACCGGGCTATCTCAAGATCGCCTCGGGGCTCGGCGAGGCGGCTCCGGCCCATGTGATCGTGTTGCCGGTGCTCTTCGAGGGGCAGCTGCTGGGTGTGGTCGAGCTGGCCTCGTTCCAGCCCTTCGCCCAGATCCAGAAGGACTTCCTCAACCAGATCGCCGAGATGATCGGCACCAGCGTCAACACCATCAGCGTCAACACCAAGACCGAGGTGCTGCTGAAGCAGTCGCAGGAGCTGACCGAGCAGCTGCGCGAGCGGTCGGCCGAGCTGGAGAACCGGCAGAAGGCCCTCCAGGCGTCCAACGCGGAGCTGGAGGAGAAGTCCGAGCGGCTGGCCCGCCAGAACCGCGACATCGAGGTCAAGAACACCGAGATCGAGGAAGCCCGGCAGGTGCTCGAGGAGCGCGCGGAACAGCTCGCCGTCTCGATGCGCTACAAGAGCGAGTTCCTGGCCAACATGTCGCATGAGCTGCGTACCCCGCTCAACTCCCTGCTGATCCTGGCCAAGCTGCTCGCCGACAACGCCGACGGCAATCTCTCGCCGAAGCAGGTGGAGTTCGCCGAGACCATCCACGGCGCCGGCTCGGACCTGCTCCAGCTGATCAACGACATCCTGGACCTGTCGAAGGTCGAGGCGGGCAAGATGGACGTCAGCCCGACCCGTATCGCCCTGGTCCAGCTCGTCGACTACGTGGAGGCCACCTTCCGGCCGCTGACCGCGGAGAAGGGCCTGGACTTCTCCGTAAGGGTCTCGCCGGAGCTCCCGGCGACGCTGCACACCGACGAGCAGCGGCTGCTCCAGGTGCTGCGGAACCTGCTGTCCAACGCGGTGAAGTTCACCGACAGCGGCGCCGTGGAGCTGGTCATCCGGCCGGCGGGCGCGGATGTGCCGCACGCCATCCGGGAGCAGCTGCTGGAGCACGGTGCCCTGCGCGACGCGGACGCCGACATGATCGCCTTCTCGGTCACCGACACCGGTATCGGCATCGCGGCGAGCAAGATGCGGGTGATCTTCGAGGCGTTCAAGCAGGCCGACGGCACCACCAGCCGGAAGTACGGCGGCACCGGACTCGGCCTGTCCATCAGCCGGGAGATCGCCCGGCTGCTCGGTGGCGAGATCCACGCGGCCAGCGAGCCCGGCCGCGGCTCGACCTTCACGCTCTACCTGCCGCTGCACCCCAGCGAGCTGCCACCGCACGGCTATCCGCAGCTCGCCCCGAGCGGCGCGGCTCAGAGCCCGCTGGCGCTCGAGGCGTTCCCCGGCGGCGCGGAGGAGGCGGAGGAGGACGAGACGGCGGACCGGGAGGCCGCACACGACGCCTCAGGCGCTTCCCCGGCGTCGGGCGGCCGTGGCGGCTCCGGGCTCTTCCGGCGGCGTCAGCGGGCCGAGCAGGAGGCCTCGCGGGCCAATGGGGAGGCGCCGCCGCAGGCGGAGCCGGATCCCCGGTCGGCGGGCCGCCGCCCGGCACGGCAGGCGCAAGCCCCCGAGCCGTGGCTGCTGGGCGGTCAGGACCTGGTGGCCCCGGAGCCGACGGGCGGCTTCCACGGCGAGAAGGTGCTGATCGTCGACGACGACATCCGTAATGTCTTCGCGCTGACCAGTGTGCTGGAGCAGCACGGGCTCCAGGTCCTGTACGCGGAGAACGGCCGGGAGGGCATCGAGGTCCTGGAGCAGCACGACGACGTCGTGCTCGTCCTGATGGACATCATGATGCCGGAGATGGACGGCTACGCCACGACGGCCGCGATCCGCAGGATGCCCCAGTTCGCCGGGCTGCCGATCATCGCCCTCACCGCGAAGGCGATGAAGGGCGACCGGGAGAAGAGCATCGACGCGGGCGCGTCGGACTACGTCACCAAGCCGGTCGACACCGATCATCTCCTTACGGTGATGGAGCACTGGATGTCGGTGGAGTGACCCGAGGTACGTCCGGGGCGGGAGTGGTGTTGACTGAGTGTCGCCGAACACGTGTGGGAACGCGGTATTCGGGGAACCTTCTGGTCTCCCACCGCGTTTCTGCTACGTGCACAGTGACATCGCGGTGACAGGGTGTGGCGAACAGCGGGGTGCGGCTACCATGACCGGCACAAGGACGGACGGCGCAAGGGAGTCGTCCCCTGGGGCGGCGCCCGGTGCTTCCCCCAGCTTTTCGGGCTGGGGAGACCCCAAGCCGGGACGAGGAGGACGGGGCATGGTGCAGAAGGCCAAGATCCTCCTGGTCGATGACCGGCCGGAGAATCTGCTGGCGCTGGAGGCCATTCTCTCCGCGCTCGATCAGACCCTGGTGCGGGCATCGTCAGGGGAAGAGGCGCTCAAGGCGCTGCTGACGGACGACTTCGCGGTGATTCTGCTGGACGTCCAGATGCCGGGCATGGACGGGTTCGAGACCGCGGCGCACATCAAGCGCCGGGAGCGGACGCGCGACATCCCGATCATTTTCCTCACGGCGATCAACCATGGCCCGCACCACACCTTCCGGGGATATGCGGCCGGCGCGGTGGACTACATCTCCAAACCGTTCGACCCGTGGGTGCTCAGAGCCAAGGTCTCGGTCTTCGTGGATCTGTACATGAAGAACTGCCAGCTGCGGGAGCAGGCGTCGCTGCTGCGGCTCCAGTTGGAGGGCGGTCAGCCCGCCGCCGGGGAGGCCAAGGAGTCGGCGGGGCTGCTCGCCGAGCTGTCCGCGCGGCTCGCCGCCGTCGAGGAGCAGGCCGAGGCGCTCTCCAAGCAGCTGGACGAGTCGGCCGACGCCGCCGCCGTGGCCACCGCGGCGCATCTGGAGCGCAAGCTGACCGGTCTGCGGCGGGCGCTGGACGCGCTGGAGCCGGGTGCGGGCAGCGGAGCCGGTCAGGTCCCCTCGCAGAACTGAACCGATCGACCTCACCGAGCCGGTCAGCCGACCCGTCGCCGTCGGTCGGCCATCGCCGATCGGTCATCCGCACTTTGACGCGCCGTCACGGCCGTCTCACCGCCTCGTCGGCGCGGCGGCGGCGTGTGACGTCGGTGACGCCTGATACCCCCGCCATGCGTGCTCCGTACGGCGGACGCGGGTAATCTCGCCTCCATGGCCTCTCGTACGTCCGGCAAGGGTTCCCAGAGCACGGCGGGCACCTCGAAGAAGCGCGCCGGGCAGTCCGGAGGCGCCGCGAAGAAGGCGGCCGCCAAAAAGGCGCCCGCGAAGAAGGCGCCTGCCAAGAAGTCCGCCGCGCCCGCGAAGAAGGCCGCCGCGAAGAAGGCGGCGGCGAAGGCGGCACCCCCTCCCGCGCCGAATCCCACCAGCGGCGTGTTCCGCATCGTGCGCGCCGTGTGGATGGGGATGGCGCGCGGCGTCGCGGCGATGTTCCGCGGCATAGGGCGCGGCGCCAAGGGGCTCGACCCCGCCCACCGCAAGGACGGCAGCGCCCTGCTGCTGTTCGCCCTCGCCCTGATCGTCGCCGCGGGCACCTGGTCCAATCTGGACGGGCCGGTCGGCGGGCTGGTCGAGATGCTGATCACCGGCGCCTTCGGCCGGCTCGACCTGGTGGTGCCGATACTGCTGGGCATCATCGCGGTCCGGCTGATCCTCCACCCGGAGCGACCGGAGGCCAACGGGCGGATCGTCATCGGGCTCTCGGCGCTCGTCATCGGGATCCTGGGGCAGGTCCACATCGCCTGTGGCGCCCCGGGGCGCGGCCAGGGCACCGAGGCGATACAGGACGCGGGCGGCCTGATCGGCTGGGCCGTCTCCCGGCCGCTGATCTACCTGATGGGCGAGGTGCTGGCGGTACCGCTGCTGGTGCTGCTCACCGTCTTCGGGCTGCTGGTGGTCACCGCGACGCCGGTCGCCGCCATCCCGCAGCGGCTGCGGCAGCTGGGCGTCCGACTCGGCCTGGTGCGCGACCACGAGGACGGGTACGCGCCGGAGGCCGGGTACGACGCGGCGGAGTACGCCGATGAATGGCGCGAGACGCCCGCCAGACGGCCTCGCAGAACCTCGCTCGCCAAAGAGGACCCGGACGTGGCCGGCGGCCCGGAGCGGGCCGAGGAGGAGGCGCTGCGCAAGCGCCGGCGTTCGCGCCGCTCGTCGTCCGTCCAACCGCCGCTCGACCGGCCCCTGGACGCGGTGGACGTGGCGGCCGCTGCCGCCGCCTCGCTGGACGGGGCCGTGCTGCACGGTGTGCAGCCCTCGCCGCTCGTCGCCGGGCTCAGCAACGGGATTTCGGGCGAGCGCGAGGACGGGGCCGCCAGTGGCGGGGTGCCGGTCGCGCGCGACGCCGACAAGGAGCCGGGGAAGGCCGCCGGGAAGAGCGGCGCCCGGGGCAAGGCGGCGGGCGGGAAGGACCGTCCGGACGGAGCCGGCGAGGAGGATCCCCACCAGGTCCCCGACCTCACCCGGCCCGCGGTCGAGGTGGGCGAGCCGCTGCCGCCGCGCGCCGAGCAGTTGCAGCTCTCCGGGGACATCACCTACTCCCTGCCCTCGCTCGAGCTGCTGGAGCGCGGTGGGCCCGGTAAGACGCGCAGCGCGGCCAACGACGCGGTCGTGGACTCGCTGACGAAGGTGTTCACGGAGTTCAAGGTGGACGCCGCCGTCACCGGCTTCACCCGCGGTCCGACGGTCACCCGATACGAGGTGGAACTGGGCCCGGCCGTGAAGGTCGAGCGGATCACCGCGCTGACCAAGAACATCGCCTACGCGGTCGCCAGCCCCGATGTTCGGATCATCAGCCCGATCCCCGGCAAGTCGGCCGTCGGCATCGAAATCCCCAACAGCGACCGCGAGATGGTCAACCTGGGCGATGTGCTGCGCTCGGCGGACTCCGTGGGTGACGACCATCCGATGATCGTCGGGCTGGGCAAGGACGTC
Source organism: Streptomyces malaysiensis subsp. samsunensis (assembly GCF_024519315.1). Lineage (GTDB taxonomy): Bacteria > Actinomycetota > Actinomycetes > Streptomycetales > Streptomycetaceae > Streptomyces > Streptomyces malaysiensis. The sequence goes on from NZ_JANIIC010000118.1 coordinate 14,226, forward strand.
GAGGGCGGCTATGTGGCGGCCAATCTGGCCACCATGCCGCATGTTCTGGTGGCGGGCGCGACCGGTTCCGGCAAGTCGTCCTGCATCAACTGCCTGATCACATCGATCATGGCCCGTGCCACCCCGGACGATGTGCGGATGGTGCTGGTCGACCCCAAGCGTGTGGAGCTGACCGCCTACGAGGGCATTCCTCATCTGATCACACCGATCATCACCAACCCCAAGCGCGCCGCCGAGGCGCTCCAGTGGGTCGTACGGGAGATGGATCTTCGCTATGACGATCTCGCGGCATACGGCTTCCGCCATATCGACGACTTCAACGCGGCGGTCCGCAAGGGGAAGGTGAAGGCGCCCGAGGGGAGCGAGCGGGAGCTCAGGCCCTATCCGTATCTGCTGGTGATCGTCGACGAGCTGGCCGATTTGATGATGGTCGCACCGCGGGATGTCGAGGATTCGATCGTGCGGATCACACAGCTGGCGCGTGCGGCCGGTATCCACTTGGTGCTGGCCACCCAGCGGCCCTCCGTGGACGTCGTCACCGGCCTGATCAAGGCCAATGTGCCCTCGCGACTCGCCTTCGCCACCTCCTCGCTGGCCGACAGCCGCGTCATCCTGGACCAGCCCGGCGCCGAGAAGCTGATCGGCAAGGGCGACGGCCTCTTTCTGCCGATGGGCGCGAACAAAGCCATCCGGATGCAGGGCGCCTATGTCACCGAGTCCGAGGTCGAGGCCGTCGTCGAGCACTGCAAGGCGCAGATGGCACCGGTCTTCCGCGACGACGTGACGGTCGGGACGTCCAGGAAGAAGGAGATCGACGAGGAGATCGGCGATGATCTCGATCTGCTCTGCCAGGCCGCTGAGCTGGTGGTTTCCACCCAGTTCGGCTCGACCTCGATGTTGCAGCGCAAGCTGCGGGTGGGTTTCGCCAAGGCGGGGCGGCTGATGGATCTCATGGAGTCGCGCGGCATCGTCGGCCCCAGCGAGGGATCCAAGGCACGCGATGTACTCGTCAAGCCGGATGAATTGGATGGCGTGCTCGACGTGATCCGCGGTAAGGCTCACTCATAAGGGTTTGGCGGGCAACCGTTTCCCCTACCGAAACGTCAAGTTGAGGGAGGTGGCGGAGTGAGACCCCAGAATCGTGACCGAACGGCAATCCCGATGGCGGACAAACTCCGTCCTCCCGCTTGCCCGACCCTTTCGCCCCACCCCTAGACTGAACCCCCAGCAGGTGGCTCACGCTCGAAAGGCGCCCCCGTGTCCATCGGCAACCTCCCCGAAGACGGCAACTCCCCCGAAGACGACCGGCTTTCCATCGGTCGCGCCCTCCAGCAGGCCCGTATTTCCGCGGGGCTGACCGTCGACGAGGTCAGTTCCTCGACCCGGGTGCGCACCCCCATCGTGCGGGGCATCGAGCAGGACGATTTCTCGCGCTGCGGCGGCGATGTCTACGCCCGGGGGCACATCCGTGTGCTCGCCCGCGCCGTGGGCCTCGATCCGGAGCCCCTGATCGCGCAGTTCGACGCCGAACACGGCGGCCGGCCCGCGCCGACCGCGCCGGCGCCGCTGTTCGAGGCCGAGCGGATCCGCCCCGACCCCCGGCGCCCCAACTGGACGGCCGCGATGGTCGCGGCGATCGTCGCCGTCGTCGGATTCGTGGGCTTCACCCTCGTCCGGGGCGGCGACGGTGACGGCTCGACCGTCGCCGACGACCCCGCCTCGCCCAAGCCCAGCGCCTCCGCGCCCACCAACAGCGCCGCCCCCTCCAAGCCCGCCACGCCGAACAAGCCCGACCCGTCCGACAGCGCCATCGCGGGCGTCCCGGCGGACAAGGTCACCGTCAAGCTGACGGCCGAGGGCGGCCAGAGCTGGATCTCCGCCCAGGACCACAACGGCCGGCTCCTCGAGGAGGGCGTGCTGCGCGAGGGCGACTCCAAGACCTTCAGCGACAGCCGGCGCATCGATCTGGTGCTGGGCAACGCCGGGGCGATCAAGCTGTTCGTGAACGGCAAGGAAGTGAAGAATGTCGGCACCAGCGGGGCCGTCCAGCGGCTGAGCTACACCAAGGGAGACCCCGAAGCGGGCTGAGCCACGGGACGATCGGGAGCCCTGGCAGCGGGGGCTGTCGTGGGGACAAAGTAGTCTGAGCGCATGCCCGAACGCCGCACCGTCGCCCTTGTCACTCTTGGCTGCGCCCGTAACGAGGTGGACTCGGAGGAGCTCGCAGGCCGCTTGGCGGCGGACGGCTGGGAGCTCGTCGAGGAAGCCGCCGACGCCGACGTCGCCGTCGTCAACACCTGTGGCTTCGTCGAGGCCGCCAAGAAGGACTCGGTCGACGCCCTGCTGGAGGCGAACGATCTGAAGGACCACGGCCGCACCCAGGCCGTGGTGGCCGTCGGCTGCATGGCCGAGCGATACGGCAAGGAGCTCGCGGAGGCGCTGCCCGAGGCCGACGGGGTGCTCGGCTTCGACGACTA
>NZ_JANIIC010000119.1 GCF_024519315.1 Streptomyces malaysiensis subsp. samsunensis
GTCACGATGTCGGCGATCTCAGCGAGGCCACGGGACTTCGCCGGGCGGTCGGGCCGGTCCGGGGCCGACATGGACGCAAGGGTCATGTATTCCTCCATAGGGGCGTCACGGGGGCGGCGTCGGGGCACGTGCAGGGCCGGACGGGGACAGGTGGGGTCGGTCCGCCCAGCGTGAGGTGGTTCGGAAACCGGGCTTTCGGTAACGGAGTGTCTGTCGCGCGTGGGGTGGGCGGCCGGGCGACGCGGTTGGCTCCGGGTGGTGATGGCGGCCGTTGGCCGGGGCGGGCCAGCGCGGTGAGCAGGGCAGCGGCCTGGCGTCGGGTGCGGCAGCGGTGGACCGGGGTGTTGGCACGGCGCAAGGCTGCGTGGATGACGACCATGTCCCGGCGTCGGAAGAGCAGGGCCTTGCGGAGCAGCGCCGTCAAGCTGAGCACCGGGGGGTCGCCGGCCTCCCGGAGCAGGCGTGGCACGTACTCCGGCCGACCGGTCGCCGTCGACCGTCGTCGTCCGCGTCCGGCGGGTCGCGGTGCCCACCGGGGCGCCGCCGGGGCGCGGGCCGCACGCCGCAGGCGCAGGCACCGCCGTGCCAGCGCCGCCGCGCACAGCAGAGGGTGGCGGTCGAAGAGCACAACGAGATCCGCGGCGTGAACGCGTGGTTCCGCGGTGGCGGCGTAGTTGCCGTCGGCGATCCACCGCGGAAGGGCGCACAGAGCGTGGACGCGGCGGTTCCACTCTTCCTCCGTCGGCCGGGACCAGCCCGGGGACCAGTAGAAATCGTCAAGGTGGTAGAGGGGTAGACCGGTTGTGGAGGCGAGCAGGTGGCAGAAGGACGTCTTGCCGCTGCCGGGACTCCCGAGTACGACGACCCGCCGGGGCGGTCGATCCGGCCGCGGCTCAGAGAACGGGGATGCCATGGAGCTTCCCGAACCGGGCGGCGTCCTCGGCGGTGTTCACCAGAGGCTCGCCCTTGATGTTGAGACTCGTGTTGAGCAGCATCGGACAGCCCGTCTCCTCGTGAAAGCGCCGCAGGAGGGTGTGGAGGAATGGATTCTGCCGCTCGTTGACGGTCTGCACTCGGCTGGTGCCGTCAACGTGGCAGACGGCCAGATGGGCCCCGGGGTCGTGTGCTGTCCCGACGAACTGCATGTACGGACTGGTCGGTACGGGCAGGTCGAAATAGGCGTGGGCGTGCTCTTCCAGGACGATGGGAGCAAACGGTCTGAAGGGCTCACGCCGTTTGATCTCGTTCACCCGGCGCTTGGCGGTGGCCGGACGGGGATCGGCGAGCAGGCTGCGGTTGCCGAGGGCTCGGGGCCCGAATTCCGCCCGGCCGTGGGCCAGGGCCAGAACCTCGCCCCGGATGAGCCGTTTCAGGGCGTCCTCCGGATCGGGCTGTCGCTCGATGTCGTGGCCGAGATACGGGCCCGGCCACCGGATGTGTCGGCCGAGATGGGCGAGGGCCGATCCGACCGAACTGCCCGCGTCGCCGGGGCTCGGCATGATCCAGATGGTGTCGAAGAGGCCGGAGCGGGCCAGGCGGGTGTTGTAGGCGCAGTTGAGAGCGACTCCGCCGGAGAAGACCAGATTGCGGGACCCGGTCTCCTTGGCCGCCCAGGCGAACAACCCGTCCAGCAGCCGTTCGGTCACCTCCTGGGCGCTGGCGGCAAGCGTGGCCGGGTCTGTCAGCTCCGGTCGCCAGTCGGCGATGCCGCGGTGCACCGAACGGGAGAGGCGGAAGTGCGGCCAGTCCGCCCGACGGACGAAGTCCTGCCAGATGACGTCGGCGAGGTCCGGTGTTCCATAGGCCGCCAGGCCCATCATGATGTACTCCTCCTCGTTGGGCTTGAAGCCCGCGCGCTGGGTGAAGGCGGAGTACAACAGGCCGATGCTGTGGGGGTAGTTCACCGTGGCCACCCGGTCGAGACGGTCGCCGCGTCCACGCCACAGCGAGATGGTGTTCCACTCACCGATGCCATCCACGACGACCACGGCGGCCTCGGGCAGGCCGGAGGTGTAGTAGCCGCCGGCCGCGTGCGAGTGATGGTGGTCGACGCTGTGCACCCGCGTTCCGCGCAGTTGTGGGAAGCGGCGCAGATAGGCGCGCAGTCCGACCCGGTCGGCCGCCAGACCCAGTTGACCGGAGCGGAGCTGCCGGGTGCGTTTGAGGAGGGGACGTTCGTAGTAGACGACTTCGTCGACGCGGTCCAGGTGGGTGAGGGCCGCTGACAACGCCTGAGGAGACAGCGCGGCGTCGTTCTTGCGTCTGCTGTAGCGCTCACAGTGTGTCGCAAAGACCAGTTCGTCGTCGCGTATCGCGGCGACCGCCGCGTCGTGACTACGGCAGGACAGGCCGAGGATGTGCGTCATGGGGCGGCACCTCCAGTGGTGCGCGACACCGAGGTCGCTGGGGCCGTATGGGATGGCTGTGGGGCTCGTCGGGCGGATGCCGGGCGGAGACCGAGGTGGTGCTGAGCCGGGTTTCCTGCGGTTCCTCACCGTGCGGGGCCCTCTTCCACGGTGAGTCCGTTGCGGCGGGCGGACGGGCGGTCGGTCACCGAGTCGAGCAGCCGCGCGACGCGCCGCATCTGCGGCCGGTCCGCGAGGGACACCCGGAAACAACCACACAACCCGGGGACGCCGGACAGCGAGCGGATACGGACGTGATGGGCGGCCAAGTGGTCGCGTGCCGCGTCCGCGATGGCGGGATCGGGCGACCAGAATGTGGCGAAGTTGGCGCCGGGCTGGAGCACGCGCCACTCCGGGTGGGCGGCCAGGATCCGGTCGACGAAGTCCCGCCGTATGGCGCGGACGTCCCGCCAGATCTCCCGCCAGCGCTCGCGCTGTGGCGCCAGGCGTTCCAGCAGGGCGACGCCGGGGGCGCCGACCGCGTTCTCGGAGCGGAAGCGGCCGATGTGTTCGCACAGATCCGGGTGGCCCAGCAGCGCGGCGATACGCAGTCCGGCCAGGGCGAACGCCTTGGAGTAGGAGTGCACCACCACAACGTTGGGAAACTCCGCGACCAGTGGCGCGTGGGAGACATGGACGAAGTCGCCGTACGCCTCGTCGATCACCAGTAGATGCCCCAGAGCTCTGGCGGTCTCGGCGAACCGGCGCATGGTGGACGGCGAAAACAGCAGCCCGCTGGGACTGCCCGGATTGGTGACAGCCGCCACGGACGGGCCCGGAGCGTCGCGCAGCGCGTCGAGCAGGGGGTTCGGGTCTGCCACGGGGGGCGTGCCGATGACGCCGGGGACTCCTGTCACACGGACTCGGCGTAGCGCCGCGTAATGGCGCCATGCCTCGAAGGCGGGTTCCTGGAGGAGCAGCCGTCCCACCGGGCGGACGAGAGCGTCGACGACGAGGCCGATGCCGTTGTCGGAGCCGGCGGTGAGCAGAATGTTGGTGCTTTCGAGGCCGTGGTAGGCGCAGAGCGTGTCCAGGACACGGTCCTGGAAGGGGTAGGCGATGGTATCCCTCAGCGTGAGTGCGGCCAGTTCGTCCCTGACCAGCCGGTCACTCCAAGGGTGCTGGAGTTCGCAGCTCTTGAGGTTGAGAGTGCCGGGGCGGCGCTCGCGGGGCTGCCGGCTCACGCCGAGCGTTTCGGTGCCGAGCGGGAAGCGGAAGCCGTGGAGGTCCATGACGCGGGTGAGGCCGGACGCCTCCTGTTCCGGGGCGGTCACCGAGCGGTTCGCTGGGGGATGCGTTCGTGGACGCTGGTGAGGCGGTCTTCCCGGCCGAAGAGGAAGGCGTAGCGGGCGTCGGCCTCCGGGCGTGGCGCGCTCCCGTCGGCCGTCGCGTTGCCTGCCGCCTCACCGCTGATCAACTGGCGGTTGAACCTGGCCACTTGCTGTGCCGTCATGTCGGCCGTCATCTGGTGGAACGGGGTGTACATGGTCGGGCGGACGCGGGCGCCGACCGAACGGGCCAGTTCGATGGTGCGTGCCGTGCCCTCGGCGGAGGTGCCCGGGAGCCCGACGATGATGAAGGCGTTCAGCTCGATTCCGGCCGCGTCGCACCACTCGGCCAGTGCACAGAACTTCCGCTCCTCGGTGCGTTTGCTCCGGGGCAGCCCGCCCTGGCCGTCCGCCTCCAGTGTTTCCAGGCCCACGGAGATACGGACACAGCCGGCCCGGCCCATCAGCGCCACCAGTTCCTCGCCGAGGTGGTGGATGGTGGTCGCGCATTTCCACCGCGGTGAGACCGGACCCTCGATGAACCGCTCGCACAGTTCCCGGACCCAGCGCCGGTCAAGGGTGAAGGTGGGCGCGTAGAAGGCCACGTATTCGAATGGGTGACGGTCGTAACTGTCCCGGATGTAGCCGATGACGGCATCCACCGGAAGCCGGCGCTCGCGCAGCCCGAAGATCTCCGGGACTTCGCAGAAATCGCAGCCCACCGGGCACCCTCGGGCCGCTGGAACAACCAGTTCACGCCGGAAGGGTATCCCGCAGAATTTGTGTTCGTCCCTGGCGTAGAAGCGATCGTAGTCTTGGTAGGGAATCTCGTCGATGTCAGGGAGAACCCACTGTTCGGGATCAAGCCGGCCACCGTGACCGACAGGTTCGAGCCAACCCTCGCCCTGCCGTACGGCGACGCCGGGTAATCCGGCCGGGGGGATGTGCGGGGGACCGGATCGCGAGAGTGCGTTCACGTATTCGGCGACTCCGCACTCGTAGTCCCCGGACTGCACGACCGCGTCCAGGTCGAACTGTCGGAAAAACCCGTGGTTGAGGCTGGAGAGCCGACCGAAAGTAATCAGTCGGCTGTCCGGGGAAAGTTCCCGAGCGTACTCGATGAATCGCTCCAGGCCATCCACCGCGTCGAAATCGTTCATCACCGCGATGACGTCGTAGCGGCCTTGATGGAGCAGGTCTCCGACACCCTTCCAGTTCATACTCAAGGTGCCGGCCTCGCAGGTGTCCACCCGCCCTGTGGCGGGCTGGCGGCGCAGATATCCGGCCACCATGTACAGCGGGCTGTGGTGACCTGCGTTGAAGTAGCTCGGTACGTGGGGCGGCCAGATCAGCAGCACGTCAGTCATAGGGAATCCCTGGTGTCGATGGCTCGGACCTTCGGTCTTCTTCCCGGTCATCAGTGCTCGCCCCGGCCAGGGCGAGCACCGCAAGACCGGGAAGGAGACCGCATTGCCGGTGTGGTGGCGAGTGTCCGCAAGATCAGGTTTCCCGTCGCGGAGGTGCGACCCGCCGGAGCGGAAATGATCTGCCGTGGCGGCACCGGAACCACAGGATGCGTTCTACCCCTCCTGAACCAGGCCCACAACGGGCCGCCCTGACCGAAGGACTGATTTCTTACCGGTCGGCCAGAATGCCGTGAAAAAAGTCCAGGTCAGACGGTCGGCGCACACGAACGACCCCGCCCGGCCATATCTGCATATGGCTCAAAGCATCGAGAGGCGGGCTTGGACGGAACTCGGCCGTGGTTGCCGTCCCGGATAGCGGAGTGCTTCAATCCGAGTCGGCCATATGCAACGTACATATGACGCACTGGAGGTGAGTCATGCTTTTGTACGCGAACGGCTGCTCCATGACCTACGGTGCCGAGCTGGTAGACGATGCCGACCCCGACCCCGTACGCCGGCGCTATAGAGAAGATCATTCCTGGCCGGCCCGGCTCGGTGAATTCCTGGACGCCGATCGTGTGGTCAATGACGCGGTGATCTCCGGTTCCAATGACCGGATCGTACGCACCACAATCGACTGGCTGGCCGAGCATCGTGAGGATGCGGAGAAGGGGCATCTGCTGATCGTCATCGGCTGGTCGGGGGCGATGCGCCGCGAATTCTACGTGGACGGCGAGTTCCGGCAGGTCATTCCGTACCAGCCACATCAGCATCCGGACCTCCAGAGGCTGACCGATGTCTACCGTGAGGTGGCCTGGAACGACCAGGAGTGCGGAGCCCGGCTGATCACGCAGGTGCTGTCCCTCCAGTCGTTCCTGCGTCTGTACCGGATTCCGTACCTGTTCTTCGACGCCATCGAGAGCTCCTTCGACACCCTCGGGCGGGCCGGCTTGGCCGACAGCGGCAGCACGAAGATGGTGGACCGGTCACGCTTCTACCGGTTCGGCGACGCCGACGGCTCCATGGCCGATGTGCTGCGGGCATCCGGCACCGGGTGGAAAGGACGGCACCCTGCCGAGGACGGGCACGAGACGTGGGCGCACAAGCTGGCGGCCCACGTGGCGTCCGAGCGGCTCCTGCGACGGCCCACCTCCGCGTCCGTCGCAGTGCCCTCCGGACGGGCCTTCTCCCGCCGAGGCGCCTTCCGCTCCGCGAACCGCGATTTTCTCTATCCCTGATGCACAGCCACGTCACTCCCGTGCACATCCATCGCGCCGACGTACCACCCGGCCGCATCCTGCCCCGGCACCGGCATCCCTCCTGGAGGGCTCAACTGATGGACATCCCGCACGCCTTGGCCCCCCGACCCCGGTTATGCGCGCCGCCCGCCCCATGAGTGCGTCCCCGCCGCCTTCCCCGTACGTACCACGGCTCGTGCCCACGGGGGTCAACCTCCGCGCCGTGACACCTCCGGGAGTGGTTCCCGGCCGCATCTGGCGCGCGGGGGCCGGGGGAGAGATGGACGCGCGTACCGCCGCCGAACTGGCCACGCGTCATGGCCTCAGCAACGTGATCGATCTCCGGTCGCGGGGGGAGGCAAAGCGTTCAGGTGGCCCGGCCGCGCTCCTCGCGCACGGTGTGCGTTGGGCCCGTACTCCACTCGCCGGCTATCCGCGTGACATCGTGCATGCCCCCCGGCCGACCCCCGGCCAATACGTACGCTATTACCACGCCATTCTCATGAACAGCGCCCCTGGCAACATCCCCGGGCTGTTCAGCACCCTGGCCGAAACGGCCCACGAACCCTTCCTGGTCTGCTGCCATCTGGGCAAGGATCGCACCGCGGTGGTGGTCGCCGCCCTGCTCTCCCTGGCCGGAGTACCCGACGACATGATCGTCGCGGACTACGCGGCCAGTGGTACGGCTCTGCGTCCGCTGCTCGACCGCTTCGAGCACAAGTGGCGGGCGCACGGCTGGACGCGCCAGGACTACCTGACACACCTCGACACACCGGCTGTGATCATGCGGACCTGGCTCGCCGAGCTGCGTCAGCGGCACGGCAGTGTACGGACCGCGCTGATCAGCGCCGGGGCCGCCCCGGGCGACCTGGTAGCCATCGCGTCCGCGCTCACGGATCCGCGGCCATCCCGGTCCGGGCCCAGGGCCCGGACCTGAGTACCAAGGACACACCGTACGTCCTCCCCGCCGCTCAGCGGCGTACCGCCAGGACAGTTCCTCCGCCCGGCGGTAGAGGCAAGGAGAAGGTCAGCCGTGGGACACCCAGAAAGCCGCGACGGTCCGCCCGAGACGGCACCTGCCGCTGCGGCCAGCTCCTTGCCTCTTCCTCCGGGGCGGCAGAAGCCCCTGGCTCCGATCCCGCCGGCGTCCGCCCGCACATGCCTCGACACCCACCGACAGGAGACCTGTATGAGCCCGCCGTCCTCCGCCACTCCGCCTGCCGCCGGCCCCTTCCGGGGCGCCGCGGTGATCGGTGGCACCCACGGTCTGGGCCGCGCGCTCGCACTCGCCGCGCGGGAGCGCGGACTGCGGACGGTCGTCTACGGACGCTCTGCCACGCACCTCCCCGACGACGAGGGCCTGCTGCCCCGGTTCCTGGACCTCTGCGATCCGCAGAGCGTACGGACCGTCTCCGTAGACGTCCCGCAACCCTGCTACGTGCTCTGGGTGGCCGGAGCGTTCTTGAAGAAGCCACTGGTGGAAACCACCGAGTGCGAGGTGGAGCAGCTGACCCGGCTGCTGTTCACCGGCCCGGTGCTCTTCCTGCGGCGGCTGCTGGCCGGGACCGCGGGGCCCGTCCATCTGATCACGATCGCATCCTCGTCCTCCTGGAAGCGGCGCGAGCGGGAGTCGCTGTACTGCGGGCTGAAGGCGGCACAAGCCACCCTGGTGCGCAACCTGGTACCCGAGATGCGCGCCGCGCACCCCGAGAACCGGATCACCCTGATCAACCCCGGCGGCCTGGCGGTACCCGACTTCCACACGGGACTCGACCTGGACTTCGGCGCCATGATGGACCCCGTCCGGGTGGCCGAGATCGTCTGGGACATCGCGACCGGACAGCGGCAGGCGTTCACCGAGGTCCAGATCCTGCGCAGCCGCGCACCCGGTTCCGAGGGCACCCCCGAAGTCTCGTACGGGGCACGCGCGCCACAGCCCCCCGAGGAGCCCGCCCCGGTATCCCCTCCTGCCCACCACTGACAGACCTGCCCGCCACTGACAGAAAGGACATGCTCTTGCTGGACCTGAACGCGCCAGTGGAACGGCACGACGAACCGTACCGGTGGGCCGTGGCCCGCTCCGTCATCCCGGAGCCGACCGCCCGGATCCTGCGCGAGCAGCTGCCCGCTCCTCAGGACCTCCACCCCGCCGAGCGCACCGGCGACGGCGACAAGACGTACCGGATGGCGGTCCTCCCTCTGATCCACCGCGGCGCACACGAACCCGGTATGGCGAAGGTGGGCGAGAAGTGGCACGAACTGGTCTCACACCTCCAGTCGGACGCCTACCGCGACTGGGTGAACCGGACCATCGGCATCGATGTCACCGACACCATGATGGACATCGGTCTCTTCGTCTTCCGGGGCGGGGACCGCATCTCCGCGCACACCGACAAGCCCGGCAAGCGCGCCACCCATGTCATCTACCTCAACGATGACTGGAGGCGCGAGCACGGCGGCCACTTCGAGGTACGGACCGGCCCCGACCTGTCCATCAGCCCTTACGCCACTGTCATACCCGGCGGCGGGCGCTCAGTGGTCTTCGCCCGGTCCGAGCGCTCCTGGCACGCGGTCGCCCCGGTGGCCGCCCACGCCCCGCAGTTCCGACTGACGTGTCAGGTGGAGATGTGGAACCTCGGCTGACCCCCTCCGTGTCCCCCGATGAGCACATCGCGCGCGACACCGCCACACCCGTCCCACCCACCCGCGCCCCGGCCGGCCACGTCCTCTACTGGGACATCGAGGCCGGACCACCGATCTCCGGCGAGCTGCGGATGTCCGGGTTCAAGCACCTCATGGTGGTCTGCATGGCGGCGGCCGGCCTGTCGGAGGAACCCTGGCATCTGCACAGCGCCCCGGACTTGGCCGACCGTCAGGCACTGGCGCGCATGCTGCGGTTCCTCGGCGCACGCGTGGACGTCGACGAGGACGCGGAGCGGATACGTATCGACGCAGCTCCTCTGACCGGCCATCGCGTCCCGCCCGACCTGTCGGCCCAAGTGCACGGCGGCGCGTATCTGCTGCCCGTCCTGCTGGCCCGGAACGGGCGGGTGGACTCGGGGGCTCACGGCGGCTGCCGCATCGGTGGAGGGCGCGGGGGCGGCCGGCCGGTGGAGCACATCGCCCAGGTGCTGGAGCGCTTCGGGGCCATCTGCCACACGGACGGCGCCGGGCTGACCGCGACAGCCCCACGGGGCCTGCGCGGCGCCGTGATCGACCTCGCTGACTTCTCAGCTCCCGACCCCCACCACGGGCTGCCCACCGGCCCCCACTACTCGGGGGCCACCAAGACCGCGCTGCTGGCCGCGGCCACCGCTCGCGGCACCACCGTCCTGAGGCACCCCTACCCCAAGCCCGACGTCCAGGAACTCGTTCGCGTGCTGGCACAGGCCGGAGTAGCTGTGGACATGACACCGGACACCATCGAGATCCAGGGCGCGGACGGCCCCATCGGCACCGCCTCAGTCGTCCTGCCCTCCGATCTGCTGGAGGTCATCACCTTCGTCACGGCGAGCGTACTACTCAACCGGGAACTGACCCTGCGGCTGACGCGCCCCGACGTGGTACGGGACGGGCTCGCCCCGGAACTGCGCCACCTGCGGCGGATCGGGGTCCCGCTCACCTGGGACGGCGATCTGCTGCGCATCCGGCCGGCCGCGGGGCCGCTCGCACCCGACCGGGTCGTCGCCGCCTCCCATCTCGTCTACAGCGACGCCCAACCGCTCTTCGCACTACTCCTGCTGGCAGCCTCCGGGCCCTCGACACTGGTCGAGACCGTCTGGTCGGGGCGGTTCGGCTATGTCCACGGGTTGCGCTCCATGGGCGCCAGGCTGGCTGTGCACGGGCAGGAACTGCACATCCATCCCGGCCCTTTGCACCAGGCGCCAGGACCTCTGCGGGGGACGGACCTGCGCGCCACCGCCACGCTACTGCTCGCGGCCCTGGCCGTCGGCACCTCACACCGGCTGTTCGGCGTGGAGCACCTGGCCCGAGGCTATGCCGGGCTCCCGGACAAACTCCGCTCCCTCGGCGGGCGCATCACCCCCGGAACCACCGCCGCACCCGCGGACCCACCGGGCTCCCAGGAGTAAGGAGGCGACCCACGATGACCGACGGCCCGCGGCCCACAGGCACGCTCTGGTCCGACGGCTACGACCCGGTGCTCGACCTGTCCGCCCTGCGACGGGCGGAGCTCACCGAGCGGCCCTATCGTTGGGCGGAACTGCCCGACACCCTGCGCGGTGCCCAGGGGCGAACCGCACACAGGCTGGAGACGGAGTTCCCGACCCGCGGCTTCCGGCTGACCGAACGGACCGACCGCGAAACGGGAAAGACCTACCGCACGCGCAACCTGCCGCTGATCGCCCAGGGACGTCCGGTCGCCGGCAGCCGCTTCGCCCTCTCCCCCCTGTGGCGGCGTCTCGTCGACGAACTGGCCTCATCCGAATACCGCGCGGCGGTGGCCGAGGCGACCGGCTGCCGACTGGAGGGCTGCTTCATCGAGGCTCGGGCCGTTCGTTATGGCCCCGGCTACTGGATCTCGCCGCACACCGACCGGCCCGACAAGGTGGTCACCCAGCTCTGGTACTTCAACTCCCAGTGGCCGGCGAACTGGCAGGGGACACTGCGTATCCTCGGGTCGCCCGCGCCCGACGATGTAAGGGCCGAGATCACGCCGCATCAGGGCTCCTCGGTCCTGCTGGTCCGCTCGGGCCACTCCTGGCACTGCGTCACCCCGGTCTCCGCCGACGCCTCACAGGACCGGCGCACCCTCCTGCTGCACTTCGTCGACCCCGCGGCCGACACCACTGCGGGCGGTCCGGCGCCGGGCGCGGAGAAGTGAGGAGCGCCGGGCAGCCAAGCGCGACAACGCGGCGCGGATGCGGGAAAGCCCTGGGCGGCATCCCCGGAAGAACCCCGCACAGGGCGCGGCTGGCACGCCGTCACCTCTCCAGATGGTGGAACACCCCCATGACGACGAAGCAGGACCTCTTTCCTTGAGCCGCACCCACGACACCGTACTCACGGCCCCGGCCGAGGAACCGGCGCACAGCCGCCGCTACGGCCGCCGTGTGATCTCGGTGACCTCGGTCACCGCCCTGCTCACCGGCCTCAACACCAGCGGCCTCGACGTGGCGCTGCCCGGCATCATCCGGCACTTCCACGCTTCCGCCGCGCAGACCAGCTGGATCGTTCTCAGCTACCTGCTGGCCGGCACCGTCCTGCTGCTGGTCTGGGGTCGTCTCGCGGACCTGTTCGGACGGCGGCGCCTCTATCTCACAGGTGTCACCGTGTTCGCCGCAGCCAGCGTCTGTTGCGCCCTCGCCCCGGATACCCGGTTCCTGATTCTCGGCCGGATACTTCAGGGAGTGGGGTCGTCAGCCATCGTCGCCAACACCACGGCACTGCTCGCGGACTCCTTCCCGCCCGAGCGACTGCCCAGGGCCCTCGGTGTCAACGCGACGCTCATCTCAGCCACCCAAGCGGCCGGACCCCTGCTGGGCGGGGCCGTGACGAACCTCTGGGGCTGGTCAGGAATCTTCTGGGTCAGCGGAGCGACCGGGCTGGTCGCCCTCGGCTTGGCGGCCCACATTCTCCGTCCGGACCGTAACTCCGGCCTCTCGGAGAGGTTCGACCTAGCGGGCGCCCTGCTGTCGGTCCTGTTCCTGGGAGGCGGAGCACTGGCCCTGACCGAGAGCGGCCCGCGAGGCTGGACCAGTGGCACCGTCGTCCTGAGCGCGACGGTGTCCCTGGCCGCCCTCCTCGTCTTCCCCCTCGTCCAGAGCCGCCGCCGGTACCCCCTGTTGGACTCCTGGCTCTTCCGCGACCGGCGCCGCACGATGGCGCTGCTGGCAGCCTTCCTGACGGCGACGTCGTACTTCTCGGTCGTGCTGGTGATGTCCCTGTACCTGCAGACGCTTGAGCATCTGGACGCCCTGTCCGCGGGTTTCCAGGTGATGCTCATGGCCGTCGGTTCCATGCTCACCTCCCTGCTGGCGGGGCACCTGTCCACCCGCTGCCCGGCACGGATGCTGGCCAGCGCGGGCACAGCGACATCCGCACTGGGCATCGCCGTGCTGGCACTGGCGCTCGGCCCGCCCGCACCAGCCGGACTTACCGGCCTGGGCCTGTTCCTGACGGGCGCCGGTGCCGGTCTGTTCGGGGTGCCGAACACCGACGCGCTCTTGTCGCTGGTACCGGCGCACCGCCGCGGCATCGCCAACGGCGTCCGCTCCCTGCTCCAGAACACCGGCTATCTGATCAGTACGGTCCTGACCCTGACGCTGGTGACCGGACACGGACGGTCCGGAGAAGGCCGGGGCACCACCCCGCCGGCCCTCGACCTGAACAACTCGCCGGAAGCTCTCGTCGGCCGCTACCAGACGGCGCTGGTCGTCCTTTTCTGCCTGTGTCTGGCGGCCACGGCTGCATCCCTTCTGCGTGGCTCCGCACTCCCACCGGAACCCCCGCCGACCCGCACCGCACCCCCGGACCGCCCCGGACCGGGGAAATCCGCCCGAACGGAAGGAACGGAGTGAACGTGGAGTACCCCGTCCTCAAGGCCCACGACACCGACTTCGTGGTCCAGGAAAGCATGGTCCTGCCCGCTCAGGACGATCCAGACGCCCCTTACCAGTACCTGCGGCTACGAAAGCGCGGATACACCACCTTCGAGGCGCTCGAGCGCATAGCCGCCCTCTGCGGCGTCTCCGCCTCCGACCTGTCAACGGCGGGACTGAAGGACGAGGACGCCGTCACCGAGCAGCACATAGCCTGTCGGGGGAGACTGTCAAGTGATGCCATCACCGAGTTCAACGCCCGTCACGCCTCCGGTGAGCGCACGATGACCCTCACCACCCACGGATACGGCCATCTGAACCTGCGCGCCGGACAGTTGGAGGGCAACGCCTTCAGAATCACCGTGCGCGGCCTGAGCAGCGGGTTCGCCACCACCCTCGGCGCACTTGGCGAGCGAGCCGAGAACCTGTTCTTCGTCAACTATTACGATGTCCAGCGGTTCGGCGTGGCCGGCGGCCCCCGGACCACCCATCAGATCGGCGGCGCCCTGCTCGAAGAGGACTACGGAACGGCTCTCGCCCTGGTCCGGGAGTCCCAGTCCCCGGAAGCAGACCACGCCCGGCGCTTCACCGGACCTGCCGCACAGTTCTTCGATCGGATCGACCCCCGGGTCCGGGCCTTCTACCTGTGTGCGCGAGCCTCGTGGGTATGGAACGGCCAACTCGCCGCACTGGTGAAGAAGGTCAGCCACCACCCGCTGGACGAGACCCTCCGGGAGGGCCTTCCCTACGCCTTCACGACCCACAGGGACGACGCGCTGGCCCTGCTGCGGCACGCGACGTCATTACCCTACGAGCGCTACCGCTGGTCGAACGCGGCGATCCGGCGCACCCAGGGACTGCGCCGGACGGTCGTACAGACCCGTATCCGGGTGGACCGCACGAGCGAGGACAGCGACACACCAGGACGGTACGCCTGCGAGATCGCTCTCTTCCTGCCCCCCGGCTGCTACGCCACCAACGCGGTCTCGCAATGGGTCGCCTGGATCGCTCGTACGGACGCACCCCGGAACGCCAATGCCTAGGGGCACCCGACCACGCTGCCGCAGCCCAACTACGCCGCTCACGGCCCGGGACCGCACACACCCGGCCCGGAACGCCGAGCCGGTCGGGGCCCTGGTCTCAGGTGTGCTGTGCAGAGGTCCGGGGCGTCAGTGTGTCAGCCACCCGCCAACCCGTGGCCCGGGCCCAGGGCTCGGCAACGGCGATGACCAAGTCGACGACAGGGTCCTTGACATCAGCGTAGGTCGCGAGGTCGGGCACGGCCCCGGCCAGCACCTGCTTGAAGCGTGCGTAGGCCGGAACCGCGGCCGGATGGGCCCGAAGCCAGTCGCGGAAGAGAAGAGCAAGCCGTTCATTGGGTGAGCCGGCCACCCGCACGTGGAAATTGACGTCCGGCTCCCGATGGCCACGCCGGGTCCACAGCCGCTTCGTCCAGCGCGCGGGATCGTCGTCGCTGCCGGCCGGGACATGGTCCTGGCGGTACGGCGTGAGTTCGAAACCGCGGTCGGCCAGCAGCGGGGCGAACGCGTGTTGCGCCTCCTGGAGGTCGCGGACACCGGCCTGGAGGTCGAAGACGGGTTTCGCGGCCATGCCGGGCACTGCCGTACTGCCGATGTGTTCGACGTGCAGCGCGAGCGGCTTGAGCAGGTCGTACATATCGGTGGTGAGGGTCTTGCCCCGAACGGTCCATGCGGGGTCGAAGCCGACCACGACGAGGTCGGGGGAGAAGTCCTTGGGCACCGAGCAAGTCTAGGCCCAGACTGACGTCGGCGCGTGCAGAGCCGTACAACGCAGCGCGGGGCAACCGACTGTGCCTCGCGCCCCTGCCCTCGGTCGCGAGGCCGCATGACCTCGCCCCGGCCTCGGACACTTCTCGCAGCGGCCCACGCGACGTCACGATCCGATGCACCTGAGCGTCCCGGAGATCCGCCACCTGTCCGCAGCCTGACTCACCCCGCCGGTCCTACCCCACAAATCGGGCCAACTCCCGTACGCAGGAACCCCAGGACCCCGCCCACGGCTAGACTCACCGCCATGCCTCGCATCGACGGTCGAACTCCCGCACAGTTGCGTCCCGTCACCATCGAACGCGGCTGGAGCAAGCACGCCGAAGGCTCCGTCCTCATCTCCTTCGGAGACACCAAAGTCCTCTGCACCGCCTCCGTCACCGAGGGTGTCCCGCACTGGCGCAAGGGAAGCGGCAAGGGCTGGGTCACCGCCGAGTACTCCATGTTGCCCCGCTCCACCAACACCCGCAGCGACCGCGAAGCCGTACGCGGCAAGATCGGCGGACGCACCCATGAGATCAGCCGCCTGATCGGCCGGTCCTTGCGCGCCGTCATCGACTACAAGGCGCTCGGCGAGAACACCATCGTCCTGGACTGCGACGTTCTCCAGGCCGACGGCGGCACCCGCACCGCCGCCGTCACCGGCGCCTACGTCGCCCTCACCGACGCCGTCGCCTGGGCCCAGGACAAGAAGATCGTCAAGTCCGGATGTGACCCGCTCACCGACACCGTCGCCGCGATCAGCGTCGGCATCGTCGACGGCACCCCGCTCCTCGACCTCTGCTACGAGGAAGACGTCCGCGCCGAGACCGACATGAACGTCGTCTGCACCGGCGACGGCCGCTTTGTCGAGGTCCAGGGCACCGCCGAGGGCGCCCCCTTCGACCGCAAGGAGCTTGACGACGTCCTCGGCCTGGCCACCGTCGGCTGCGTCGATCTCGCCGCGCTCCAGACCGACGCACTCGCCGTCCGGCAGGAACCGGCCTGAACCCGCCAACGAGCCCGACGGCACCGGGGCGCGCCCGACACGGTCAACGCGATGTCATCGGCACCGGCCAGGCGGACACAAGATCCATTGTCAGGGCGTCCACACCAAAGGATCAGCCTCATGAACGCCGCCGATATCGCAGTGTCCAAGCCGGACTTGCGGACTGTCTCGACCAGCAGCACCGCCCCGGCCTGCGAGACCGCCCCGCTGCCACCGCCCTCGACACGGACACGCGGGTACGACCCGATACGCTTCTTCACCGGGAGAGTGCTTCTCTCCTTGCAGCAGACAGGACCCTGGACAAGTCCCATCGTTGCAGGCAGCAGCACTCTTCCGCTTATTTGATCAAGACCTGGACAGCCCCACTCGTGAAAGCGTGAGGCAAGGGACGCGAATGGCCCCGTGTGCTTATCGCAGACGACTTCACCCGCCCCGAAAACGACGCTCCTGACGAGCGCACCGACACCGCGATGCCACCCGACCCCGTCGACGACACCGAGGCCCGTCTGGCCTATGTAGCCGTCACCCGCACCCGCCAACGCCTCGACCTGGGCGGTCTGTCCTGGATCCACGGCCATCCCGACGGCACCCTGCCCGTC